>JADKGL010000013.1 GCA_016722295.1 Saprospiraceae bacterium | reverse complement strand
CTCAAATTGGACAAAAGCAAAATAGACATCAGTAAATTTAAATCAGCACTAAAAACAGAATTAATACAATTGAAATCAGACTTTAGCTCCACGAGAATCAAAGTGGATGTGGATCCGAATTAGATTTAGAATGAAATCAAACTTGGAATGCAAACACTGTCTTATTGTATTTTTTAAACTTACACAGGCTTTCTCTTTCCAAAATGACTTAGCCTCAAATCCAAATTAATACATTGAAGAAAACATCAACTTTACTTCAATTTCTATTTACAATAGACATTTTCTATAATAAATCTTAATCATCTTAAAGGTTTGAGTCTGTTCATTTTCAAAGTGACACTTAAATATGTAAAAACCTGCGGAAATGTTTTTAGTGTCAATGAATTTAACTTCCTCTCCTGCTGAAAATTCAATACTGTTTTTTTCAACCACCTTACCAGATGCATTAAGTATTTCTATAAAACATTTTACTGATTTTGAAAAAGGTATACTATTTTTAATGAGTAAAATATCATTAAACGGATTAGGTGATATTTTTATTTTATAATGGCCCTTACTTCTAGTCATAGTACTATCACCTTGGATTAGAACACTTGGACATGGAACTTTATCATCACATTCTGAAGTATTTACAGTATAACATCTCTCCTTTAAAGTAAAATCTACTTCACTATGATTAAAACTACAAGTAATACAACGCTTACAGGAACCATCTTTTCCTTACAAATATAATCAGAGCCATTTGTAATAGTTCCAATAATAGTCTGATAATATCCATTATCACATAATGCATAACCCACACAAGGATTTAGAGAGTTATTATTTAAATCCACATGAATAAATACATTCTCTTCATAATCATTTATTAATTTTAAATTATTAATAATTTTATCCTTTCCTAAACCGGTACAACAATCAACGACAACTTCTCTAACAGCGGCATAAATTCTCGGAGATAATTCTTTATTTGATGGATCAGTATAATGGATCAATAAATCTGGATTATTTACTTCATTAAGCTTAGAATTAATGGTATAAAATATACAATATTGTTTTGCTTTACATAACGGTGGAGAAGATACATACTCACCTCGTCGAGAAAAACCTGAAACTTTCTCAATTATGTTTTCTCCACAGAAAACATAAGCCTCACATGTTTCGAAATTAATACTTAACAGTCTGCCTTCATTATACAAAGTCCCTATACCACCATCTTCTTTGCATTTAGCCCGATAAATACATTTATCATCAACAGAATGGTTTATTTCAAAATTATCCACTCTTATTCTTTCAGAAATTGTACAACCTGTTCCAGTTACAACTATTAAATTATAGTCACCAGCTGCATCAACTTCTCTTGTGATCTTCAATAGATTTGAACTTGATTGAAATTGCTTAAATAGTGTCGCACCATCTTCCCATCTTATAGAAGCAATTCGCTTATTATACTCAGCTAATCCTTGATCCCCAATATCCATATATCTATTTACATCAATTTCTAAATCAATCTTTCCTTTTGGTTTATAAACAATCGCTTTTCCTGTCGGTAAAACGCCATAACAAACTGAATTAATATCTCCTTTTCGTATAAACAAATCGTGCATCAGGATGACAAGGTTTAAATTTAACGCAAGATTTTGCCTCACCACAGGGACAAATCATTTTAACACACAAATCTCCTGTCGTTGAGGAATAGAATTTTTTTAATTCCGCATTGGTCAATCTTGGAACCAATGTTGTGGTCACATTATAAAAAGAAGAATACCAATTATACTTACATTCATTTATACTTCCATACTGATAACTTGCAATAGCTTCAACATAGGAATTTGGTGATGATGGAGGTAAAGCAAAATTCGTAATCTCTATTGATGGGTTATGCAACCCACCATTACAAGCATATAACACTATACTTTGAGCAGCAATATCGCAGTCCTTATTGTCTTTCCAATAAAATATATAGTCTCCTTCTTCAAGAGAGTTAACTCTAAACTCTCTACTTGGACCTGTTGAATAAATACTTTCTCTATACAAAACACCATTTCGCATAATGACAATTTTCTGAGGATCTGGTATAAAGCCGCTAAACCCTGTTAGATTCTCTACCAAATCAACCCAGCCATCTTTTACACCTATAGATGAAGGATTTTTAAAACCTTTAATCTCCCAATACCAAGTTCCTCTTGGCACATAGAGGTCTTCTATTATTTGGCATTTTGAAGTAGGTTCAGTAATTGTTACTGAATGTTTTTGTGTAATGTCATTGCTCAACCTAGCTCGTCCAATGTAATCATTTTGTATAATACCGTTAGACCATTTATAATTCATTATAGCTATAGGATCCATCTCAATTGTAAAATCTGATTGGGTATAACAATAGTTTTTTGAAAAATTATTTGTTGTACTTAAATATAATTTACCAATTGTAAAAGTATTTGTGTACATACATCCTATTTTATCTTTTACAATAACCGAATATACACCTGTTACTATTTCGAATAAATCTTTACTTGTAGAAATAATTTGATTATACTTATTTTTGTCACGCCACTCATAAGTTAATGGAGGTACACCTCCTAAAATATTCAAAACTATTGAACCTTTCTTTTCTATAAATGGATTCTCGCCACTTTTCTTTGTAACACAATGCATTATAATTTTTGGATCAACTTTAAATGATTCACAAGAATTTACTGTGGCATTGAACTCATATGGACATGCCCGAATACCTTCAGCATATATTTTATAAACACCTTAGCATAAGTTAAAAAATGTATACTCTCCATTTATTCCTGAAACTGAAGTTGTCCATCCATCCTGCCGTATGATCGTAATAGTAAATGGAGCTAATGGACCTTTTGATTGCATTTTAATCCACCCTTTACATTGATCATATGAGCTTCCAATAGCCACTATTTTAACATCTTGGGACTTAATAGACTGAACTACAAGAAGACACGATATTATTAAGATTAAATTTTTCATTTTATTCACATTAAATTATTATAAATAATTAAAACATTTACAGAATTGCATATTATCAAATTTGCAAATCACTTCACTATTTTACTTCCACCAACCAGCCCGCTTTCACAAAAGCTGGATAGATATATTTCTCACACCATTCTTGAGATTGATCAAATGTTCTTTGAGGTACACGTCTTGGTGGAAGATGCAATTCATACTTATCCACCTTCTTTAGGAAATCTATGTATTGCAAGGGTCCTAGATAGCTTGTTGCTTCATATTTATTTCCTGTTGCATATTCATCTTCAAACTTTTGGACAAGTTCTTTTACCATAGCTTCATCTGCAAAATAATGCAAATTCTGCCCTAAAAATCTATTCAGAGCATAATTATCAGTCTTGATCCATGATTTTATTTTAGGAACACCTAAAAACCAAAGTCGATACATAAGATCTATGGATATTGATTCCCAAAGATCGTTAGAGTCTATCATCATATTGTATTCTATAAAATTCAATAATGAATCTATCTGACTTTGTTGTGAAGCATTGGGAATAAGCTGTTTGGAGATATATCTATCTCCAATGAGTTGGACTATTTTTTGTAGGTGGATGACTCTTGGTTGAGTGTTAATAATTGATTCCGTATTATACTCTCTCTTTAATTCATCTAAATTAATTTTTTAATAACTCTGTAAAGTTGAACATTGTCTAATGTATCGAATCTCCTACCATCGTCTCCTGCTTTAACATATTGAAATTTGTATTTTTATTTCAAACAAAGTAGTATCTGCCCTGCAATAGAATCATGAATTTCATCTTCATCTAATACATATAAGCGTTTATTAGTCGGAGTTGTTCCTGAAGGTGTCCATGATCTGATAAAATCCTCCAAAATTCTTTCTTTCTTGTTCTGTATACTCATTTTATCAATATTAGCTATACGTTGTTCTCTCATGATTTGAATTGTTTGACGATACTATCTTGAACATTTTCTTGTTGCTCTTTTTCAGCTTTTTCATTCGCAATTGGAATGGTGTTAACTTTCCATCGATAATATAATCTTTGATTGGAAAGGTGATCAATATTGGTAGTATCTATAATAGCTAGAATTTAGCAACTTGAATCTTATACAAAGTTCAATTTTGTTCATTCTTAATTAAACGAAATTTAAAAAAATTAAGACATTTGCCAAAGCTGGGGTGACTTGGATTTACTTTCCTCCCAACAATTGTAGTAATTAATTAATTGTTCATTTGAAGAACCTCTTATTAAATCTGTATACAAAATTCTATTTCAGCTTCTGATTGTGTCAGAATTAATAATATCACAAATATATTAACAGATAAACTTTCAATTTTTTTTTGTAATTAAATATCTATGCCATTACTAATTGCCTTTTTAAACTTTTGTACAGGATCTTCTATTCAGAGTATTGAGAGATTCTATATATAATTCGCACATTCCCGATAGTCCAATCAAACGAGACTCTCCATTCGCCACATCATTATATTTTTTTCTTTATAATTCGATTTAAAATGCAAAAAACTATCTATTTCGATCAAAAATTCTTGATTTATAAAAAAGAATGCACTATCAATTGAATGTATAACTTTTGATTGGTTATCATAATTCCAAAAAGTCTAATCCAAGTATTTATGCTCTCTATTGTTTTTGAAACATTCGATTAATCTGCTAAAATTGGGTTGGGCACTCAATTTTACAGAATTAAATACACAAAATAAAATTAAATATCTATACATATATTTTAATTACAATTATTCCACATTTTACCCTGAAAACTATAATCTAAATGAGTTAAAGTATGTTTAGTCATAAGTTCTATTAATTGGCACTGTGTTTCTTCAAAAATTGTTCCGATGGAATTAGGTTTATTTAAATCATAAAAATCATTTAAATCCTTAACCCCCTTTGTCCCGATGGTAAATCCATGATTCTTACCATATTTAATCTCCCAACTATCACTATATTCATCCATATCAATATCATCGGCTGGATTGTAGCCATTTGGCCATTGATCAAGTCTAAAAAATTCAGCATGCCAATATTCATGATACAATTTCTCTTCAAGACAATCAATGCTAATGCTACCAGTTATTTTGCGGGTTTTAACTGCATTATCACATACATATACTCTATATCATTTTTTGTCGTATAATATCTAGTATAGGCGTCAAAACTTTTTCAGCTGGATTGTATCCCAGAGTAGTTACATATTGCTTTTTAGTTTTTTTAACATCGTCCCACCAATAATATACCCAATTTGGATAACCATTACCATCTAATGGGCATATATCATCCAAAATATAATATGCATTCTCTCTTTGTTCAGGTACCAATGGGCGAAAATCACCCTTTTTTATTTTAGTCATATGATTTTTTGGATCATCTACATATTCAAAAGAGCTGCAAACTCTATATTTATTATTATATATATCTGTTGCAATAAGAGTAACACGTTCAGCATCAAAATATGAAGAATTATCTGTCAATAAGTCAATTGTCTTAGGATCAACTATCAAATCACTCCCCATTGGAGTATAAACAACGCCTTTATTATTAAGATTCCAATTTTTACATGACCATTGATAAGATTTCATAGGCACCTTTGCACCAGAACATTGATATTCAATGTTTTTTCCAATTACATAATTAAAGTTGCAAGGACTACTTATTTCTTTGAAATAATCTATCCACAAACGATATACCCTGATATCAATCCGATCATAACATCCATTAAAATTATTCCAAGTAGCCTCAATTCTAAATAAATATTCACTAGGCTTCACAGTAAGGAATTGACCCTTCATAGTAGGAACTTGGACTTTTATACCAGAAAATTTACCATTGATTATACTATGTTTTTTCTTCCATTAATAAAGGGTACCATAGGTTGGTTCTAAAATATAATTGATAGTTATAGGCATTATTTCCAAGTATTAACTCTTTCCATACCTTTTTCCAATCAATACCCCATCTACTTGAGTAGGAGTACTCATCCATACATTCAGTAACATTATTGGCTACTTTAATTTTAACACCTTCTGCAACACAGACAACAAAGCAATATGTTCCTATACTTTGCGTAGTTTTATCTCTCACAGTGACTAAATAAATTCCCGATTCATCACAGGGTTTGACCTCGTAACCTAATACAGTACAACCCATTATAGGCGTCTGATAATTGTCGATTGTCCCTGTGAGCCAATCGTAGCAATGATTTGAATCATAAGGGATGTCTGGTTTTAATTTCAAATGATCACCACCATAACATTTTACCCATTCTTTAGCTGTATATGTTTGTCCATTAACAGTAATTTGTTCATCACTTAAAGGAACTGCATCAGGATAAATCAATTGTCCGTAAATATTTTCGTTAATCATCAAAGTAAAAACAAATAATAATCCAATTGAATTCCTTAATTTGCATATAAGACTCATATTATTAAAACGATTTAGAATTATAATGTGATTTTATTGAGTTTAGGTGATTTCTAAAGGCAAAATTATGCAATCTGAAAATTTAGTCTATTTTTGAGGTTCACAATATGTATATAAAAGTTTCACAATTTATAAGCCTATTAATCCCTTATGCACATTGGATACAATACAAAAATTAAGAATTGCTTGACATCTCAAGAGACAAGCTGCTGGGCATCTCAATTTATCGCTTGAAACTTATTGAAAAATAGAAAGATGTACATTTGACCCGACTGAAGAACGACTAGAGAAGTTGGCAAGTTTATTTGGCACCTCTGTTGAGTATATCAAGAATTTTGATCCGAGACAAGCTATGAATAATAATTTTCATAATCAAAATGGAGATAATGTGGTAACAAAAAATGGAGCAGATAAATTGATGCTTGAAATGTATGAGAGACTCTTAGAGCGAGTCATTATATTAGAGAAAAAAATGGAGAAGTGAAGAATTAATGTCTTAATACTCCTAGATTTACCTATTATTCCAGATATAGTGGTTTACATTTTTTTCAATATACAGGAACCAATTTATGTTCATTTAGAATAAAGTAGAGCTGTTGCACATTTTCAAATTTTCAAATTAAACATCCTACTTCACTTTCACCAACCAACCCACTTTCACAAAAGCTGGATAGATGTATTTCTCACACCATTCTTGAGATTGATCAAATGTTCTTTGAGGCACACGTCTTGGAGGAAGATGTAATTCATACTTATCCACCTTCTTTAGGAAATCTATGTATTGCAAGGGTCCTAGATAGCTTGTTGCTTCATATTTATTTCCTGTTGCATATTCATCTTCAAACTTTTGGACAAGTTCTTTTACCATAGCTTCATCTGCAAAATAATGCAAATTCTGCCCTAAAAATCTATTCAGAGCATAATTATCAGTCTTGATCCATGATTTTATTTTAGGAACTCCCAAAAACCAAAGTCGATACATAAGATCTATGGATATTGACTCCCATAGATCATTAGAGTCTATCATCATATTGTATTCTATAAAATTCAATAAAGAATCTATCTGACTTTGTTGTGAAGCATTGGGAATAAGTTGCTTTGAGATATATCTGTCACCGATGAGTTGGACTATTTTTTGCAAATGTATAAGCCTTGGTTGAGTATTAATAATTGAAACCGTATTATACTCTCTCTTTAATTCATCTAAATTAATTTTTAATAACTCTGTAAAAAGATCAACATTGTCTAATGTGTCGAATCTCCTTCCATCATCACCAATATCTGGGGTAAAATAATCATCATTAAAGTCATGTAAAGTTGTATCTAATAATGCAAGATATTCTCGATATTCATCTGGACTTAATGTGGATGGATTAAAATTAACATAAGGTTCAATATCTTCACCTTTCTCTACCAGCTCTATCAAATTATTCTTATTATAATTAGTCCATTTACTCCAGTCAATAGTATTTATTATTGAATCGTTTTTTTGATGAATCTTTTGTGCTTCTATTGTTTTTTCAGCTAGTCTAGTTGAATCATTTTTCCTTATAGACTCTCTTGCCAATGCATTCATATAATTTTCAAAATCAAAATTTTGCTTAAATAGCATTACATGTCTAGGATTGTTTGTATCCATCAATTGAATAAACTGCTGTTTCACTTGATTAATTACACTATCCCTTTGATTGGAATTTTCAAATCGATCTGCATAGTCCAATTTCATTTGATAAACTTCTAAATTGCTTTTTTCGATAGGATCAATAGCATGCCAGAATGAATCTAGCGAATTTTATCAAATAGATCCCTGAAACAATTGTTGATAAAATAGATCTACGATTAGCCTCATTTTGACTAATATATAGCTCTATTAACTGAGTTGCATTTAATTTTTCTAAAGGGAAGTTAAGTAAATTATGCGAACTACTTTTCAATATTTCATACACTAGCCCTAAATTATCATTAGCTTTATAATTTAAAGATTCTAAGTATAATTGGCTTGTATAATAAATATTTTCACGAGCACTTCCGTGATCAGTTACATACTCCGGATGTAATTTATCAATGAAATTATTATGCATAATTAATAAACTCTTTATTTTATCGCTTTTATTAAAATAAAGGATTTTAGAATGAAAATAAAATGAATCAACTCTTGAACCAAAAATAGCTTCTATCTCCCTATCTGTAATGCTTGAATCTTTTTCAGCAAGTTCATTTAAAAAATTTAGACAATATTTCTCACTCCACGCTTGAGCGTTAAGATCGAAAAAATAATTTACTATAAATAAAATTAAAATATACTTTTTCATTTCAATTTCCTATTTAACGTAAACCAAGTTTTTCTAGAATTGGCAAATGATATTTTTCGTACCAATCATAAGAGATATCGATATTTCGAATCGCATTTCTTCGTGGAGGTAATGCTTTAAGCAAAGGCTGAGCATTTAAAGTAATTTCTTCCATGGGTGCGATATAACATTTAGCTTTAACTAGATCTCCTTGCATTATAGCTTCTGCTGCTTTGTCATGTAAATATTTTACTCGACTCTCATCCATCATATAATGCCAAACACCAAAGTCAAGCACATTAATACTTTTGCATGAATCTAATCTAGCCAACATATATGGCTCTATGAGTAGCCATAATCTTAAATAACATTGCTTAATTTGTGATTGCAAGTAAATTTGTTCAAAGTTTTTAGTTTTATAAAGTTTTACAACAAATCCATCAAATCGATCCAAAGCCAGTTTCAATTTAGGATCATTTGGATCAAGGGTATGTTTCAAGAATCGATCACCTAATATTTGTGTGATTTTATGCATATATACAATCTGTACATTAGAATTAATTTCGTAAGTAGATTTAATTTTCAATTCCATAAGAGAATCAAAATTTAGAATTTGAAAACGATTAATCAGATCTTCATTGGATAAGGTATCAAATCGATATCCATCATCTGCAATAGCTACCGTCCTCATTCTCCCATCCGTATGCACAAGTGTAGCATCATGCCATATCAAATATTCTAATTTTGCTTGACCTGATAATGTATCAAGATAATGAACGTAACGAAGAAAGTCTTTGTATAGAAATTCTTTGTATTCAATATCTCTTCTAATTTGCCAAAGACTATCTAAAATTCTTCTTCTAGCTTCCCATTCTAAATTCATTTCAATTTCCCATTGTGTTGGAACACCTAACAATTCATGCTTGTAAAATATTAGATAACTTGAATCAAGAAGAAAATGAGGATTTCTATCAAAATAATCTGCTTCTACTTTATATATTTCTTCAATATCATTTCCATCATAATAACTTAATAAATTACGATATTGCTCAAAATCTTGTCTTGTACTTGCTAATAATTTAGTTACTGCAGAAACACTAATTCCTTTGCTACTATAATATTTGAACAATAGAAATTTAGCAATAGGTAAAATAGAAGAGTAAAAATTATTATAGAAATAAACAGAATCAATTTTATCTTTAAATGAATATAATAATACTGGTTCATTATACAACACACTATCCATTAACGAACTATCAGGTACATTTTTAAATTTTTTTGCAAGTTTATAATTATTATTTAAATATCTAAAATGAGAATTATAATAAGGAGTTGGATCCCCACTAAGTTCGTTTTCATTATTTATAAAATTTACTAGAGTATCAATTTTCTCGCCTCCTTTAAAAATTGCTAACAAAGTTGTTTTTTCAAATTCTTTATAAATTGAATCATTATAAGTATAATAACCTTCGATAATTGGATTCACCGATTGAAGCAGTTTAACATATTCCAATTTATCTAAATTTTGAGACAAAGATTTCCAACTAATAAAATTCAGAATAAATGTTAATAATAATAGTTTTTTCATAATTTTTCCAACTTTAACCTTCTGGCTTTTGAAATTTTTCTCGACATCCATACGCTCAATCTTGATAATCAAATTTTTGCACAGCTTGTTGTAATTCAATCAGCACAAGTCTAATACTTATGCTAGCATAAGCCTTGAAAACTCTATGAATGCAAATTTTCATAGTTTTACTGATTCTTAACTCCGAAAATTTTTTTAGAAAATTCATCCAAATCCATAAATTCAATTCTATTACATATAACTTTTTCATTCGTCTTCATACTTACATGAAATCCTTCATCAAGAAAAAAAGTAAAATTACAGACAGGTGCTTCCTTTATAGAAGAGGTATGAGGAATTCCCCTTCCATGATAAACCACTCTATCTTTAATAAATGAAATCTTTGGATTTACCAATATTTTTATCCAATCTTGGTCCTTATAAAAAATAATTCCAAATGTATTTCCTGTCCGATTTGTAAAGTTATCTATCAAATATTCACCATCATATAAGATAATTAAATTGAAATCATCATAAATAGCAAGCTTATCATCTAAGCCATTAAAAGTAATTAATGATTTATATGGATGTTTTGACAAATCTTCATTATTTTCATTCTTTTTATTACAGCTACTTTCTGCTACGAAAAACAAAATCATTATTAATACTTTGTACATTTCCATAGGTATTTTGAAAATTGATCACATTATTTAATTCTAAAATAATATGTGCATTCATTAAAACAATCTGAGCTGATTCTTAACCTTACTGAATCACCATAGATTTATAAAATATATTTTGCTTCGTTCTGATCTTTAACTGGTATATGCCTGATTCCAATTTTTTTGTTTGAATGCGGTATTGATTCTTCCCACTTTTTGTGGAATTAATATCTATCACTTTACCTTCAATGGAAACTAATTCTAATCCTGAGAATTGAATCCCTTCATCGACATTCAGTATAAAATCACCACTATTGGGATTGGGGATTATTTGAATTCCATTCTCAAAATAGTTATCATTTGCTGTAGTTCCTACCGTAATTTTCTTACATACAGGTGCTGTTTTCGAACAATATAAACCATCATATGATCTACCTATAACGGCATATACACAAAGGGTGAATGTACCCTCGTCTGGAAAGCAAATATTTACTTTATTCAAAGTTTTAGTAAGGTCTTTACCATCAAGTGACCAACATATTCAGGCAGACATCCATTAGTTGGTAATTCTACTGAAAAATCAGAACAGCATCCTTTGCAAATTGGATTGGGAATCGAACTCACAATATTGCCCAATGAAAGCAAAGTATCTGGCTTTGATCCTCCAGTGCTAATCGTAAAATTGCAGACATCACCACTGCATCCATCTATCCAAAAATAATAGGTCTTGCAAGGAATAAAATCGCCACTCACTGTTACAGATCCACCAGATGCCACACAATTTTTTTCACAAAATACTGGTTCTGAACAATCACATAGTCCTACTACTCCAAATTGCACCCCTGCTACAATTCCACCAGATGGATTAAAACAATTACTAAATTTAATCGTAAAACTCTTGCGACCTCCATCAGTTACAAATCCCCACCAACTGCTATTATGTGGCGCACCAGTACCTTGACAAGGGAGGCAGGCTGTAGGATTGTTTTCAGTTGTATTAGCACAGGTGTATCCATTAAAATCATCCAACGAACATAAAACTGGCACTTTTTCACAAATATCTGAGCCAGGAGGCTTGCATTGTGAATTCAAATAAGGCATTGAAATCAATACTAATAATAAAAAGCTTAGGTTCCTTTTTTTCATTTTATAATTTTTTATGTTTTTAATGCCATAAATTTAATTATAAAACTATTATTTACTCAAGTTTGGATATAATATTTTCTAAAATTCCTAATTTAATAAAATTTGATTTCAATTTTCAATAGATAACAACTGATTTTGATATCATGCCTTTACTCGTTTTGACATTTAATTGATAAATTCCTGGGGGAATCTGACCAGTCTGGACTTGGATCTGATTTTTACCCTGCTTCATTGTCAATACATCGACTTCTCTTCCATCAGAAGTCATTAATTGCAATCCTAAATACTGAATGCTTTCATTCAAATAAATAACAAAATTGCCATCATTAGGATTGGGGATAACTTTCACAAACTCCTTAGTTAGAGTTTCTATTATAGTAGAGATATTCAATGTGACATCTAAACATATTTCTCCTGTTGATGAACAGTCTGATTCAATATCAAGACAAATTTTTGCTATTGTATCTGGCGCATTATTCCACTTTACAAATATTGAGTCTTTTGTCTCTGGAAATGAATCCAAAATTGCGCCTCCTTCTACACGCCATAAATATTTCAAAACGGGGATTGTAGAACCAACAGCTTTATAATTCTCTATACTTCCGTTCTTTACATCCAAATTTCCAGAAAGATTTGGCTGGATTAAAAATTGAGTTTCATCAAATTTCTCACAAAAATCAAACGAGCAAGTCTTTTTTTGATTTCCCAATGTATAAGTAGTCAAATACCTCACACAATAATCTCCTTTCACTTTAGGATAAAAAATAAAATTTGTATCAAGAATAGTTTGAGATTGTGATAGCTCATACCACTCTACCCTCTCTTGAATATCTGGCGTCAAACCACAAAGAACTGTTGTGATTTTTGGTTTCATCTCTAAAATCGTCTTAGATCTTTTACAATAAATAAACATATCTGCTTTCAGCATCTGGATAGATTGTATTTAAAAAATAAAAAGCTATCACATTGGTAATCTTTTGTCGATCGTGGTAAATATATCTCAGTTTTATTATTACAAGTTCCGTAAGCCATATTTGTCATTGTATCGATGTAATGCTCTCCTTTGCAGCCGATATAAAACACCTCAGATCCCCTTACTCTTTCTAATACTGTAATATCGATCACTGAATCATACTCACAGCAATTATTGAGTGTAAAAGGACATCGATAAGTTCCTGAACTACTGACTGACTCACAATGCCAATCATAAGGAATTCTTTCTGGGCACAATGTCAATGGTCTTGCTATTTGACCCTCTCTTTTTTTCGCTTGAAAGCTAATACATTTCTCAGCAGTTTGGGAACAGATAGCACCATTCGCATAATTTCCCAACACTGCGAATACACATATTCGAAATATTCCTTCATCAGGAAAGCAATGTGTTAATTTAGTTGATTTATCGCCCACATGATTTCCATCCACTGTCCAAACATACTCTGGAGTGCAACCACCAGGTTGTGATGCAATAGTAAAGTTTGAACAACATCCTTTACAAATAGGGTTTGGAGCTGAACTATTGATAGCTCCCAATGGATTAAGCCTAACACTTCCTCCACCACTAGTGGAAATTGTAAAATTACACACATCGCCATTACATCCATTAACCCAGAAAAAATATGTTTTACAAGGAACTAAAAATCCTGTAATCGTGAATGACCCGCTACTCCCATTGCAATTCGTATGACAACTTACTGGCTGACTGCAATCACAGTTCCCTACTAATCCCATTTGCATGCCACTAGGAGCAGCACCATAAGGATTAGTACATCCACCATAAGTTACATTGATCACAATATTGCCGCCTTCACTCACGAAGGCCCACCAACTACTATTATTTGCAGTCCCTTGACCATTGCAGGGAAGACAGGCTGTTGGATTAAAATCTGGTCTAGTCGAGCAGGTATAGCCATTCAATTCATCTAGTGAACACAGCACAGCCGCAGACTCACAGTCATCCGATGCTGCAGGAACACATTGACTATTGATCCTGTCAACCTTAAAATAAAATATCGCCAAAAATATGATAAGTATTTTTTCATATAAAGTGGAATTTAATCTTTGTCATTCTAAATAATTATTAAAGTCTTAAATTTCATGGTTAAATAATTGCAGAAATTATCTATATTACTGAATTACAATAGACTTAAAAATTTCTTTTTCTAGACTTAATCATCAATTGATATACGCCTGGATCCATATTCTTTGTTTGAACATAAAATTGATTCACACCATTTTTAAAAACTGCATGTCCACCTCTTTACCATCAATAGAAACTAATTTAAATCATTGAATTGAAATCCATCTTCGACTTGTAAAATAAAATTCCCATTGTTGGATTAGGAATAATCATTAAGGATTGTATGAGCTATTCTCAAAAGATGTTTTTCTTTCAGTTTTACCGTCTTGCATAGTTCATCTGTTGTATAACATTCTGTTTGAATCCGCAAACATATTCTCCCTATGAATCTGGGAAACTATTCCATCGCACATTTATAGTATCAAGATCTCGGGGAAGGAATCTAAAATAACACCTCCTTCTACTTTCCATAAATATTTCTCATTATTCTGTAAAATATAATCTACATAATATCTTTCAGTTTTTTATTATCGGTGATACCATTTCCATAAATTACTGCAATTTTAAAGTATTTACTTTTTCACATCTAGACAATAAGTGTAGGAACAAGATTTGGTTGTATTTGCCAAACTATAAGTAACAAGATGTCGAAAGCAATAAACAGAAGGATTGTTGATTACCAATTCTTTTTGCTGTTCCTAGGATGACATTTGGATTCAATGTATCATACCATTCCATTGTATCGACAATTGTAGGTTTGAGGCCCAGAATTCTGTGATGTCAATATCTAGCAGAAGCACAAGACTATCTTTTCTACATTCAAAAACAATATGTCCATTTTCTCCTAGGATATAATGTAGTTAATGTATAAGATGAATCACAGAAATACTTTTGTAGATTTAGAAAGTTTTACAATAGTGTGATCATTGCATTGTGGAAACTTAACTTTTGTAATAGAATCTGTATATATCTCACCATTACATCCAATAAAATAAACATCCGGACCATTATATTCTTCCAAAATAGTAATATCTACCACTGAGTCAAATTCACAACAGCCATTTTGTTTAAATGGGCATCTATAAGTTCCAGAGGAAGTAGCCAATTCACAATGCCATCTATAAGGACTAAGTTCAGGACAAATTATTCTTGGCTTTGCCATTTGATCCGCCTTTTTTCTACAACAACATTTATACATTTTGCAGGTGTTTCGTAACAAATACTTCCACTTTCTGGATTCCCGATCACTGCATAAACACAAACTGCGAAAGTTCCTTCATCAGGAAAACAAATACTTGTTGCATCAGCATTCCCACCAACTTGAATACCATCCAAAGTCCAAACATATTCTGGTGTACATCCACCTGGCTGTGGCGCCACTCTAAAATCACTGCAACAGCCTTTGCATATTGGATCAGGTTGCGTTCTTGTTATGTTTCCTAATGTAACTAATTTTGGTTGATTTCCTCCACTTGTAGTGAATGTAAAATTACAAACATCTCCGTTACATCCATCAACCCACAGATAATAAATTTTACATGGTATAAAAAAGCATTGACAGTAATGGATCCACCATTGCCATTACAATTGGGGTTGCAAGCTATTTGATCCGTGCAATCACATGCACCTACTATGCCCATCTGCACTCCTGCTGGAGTGTTGCCAATGGATTATAACAGCCACTAAATGTCATTGAAATGCTTATATTACCTCCATCTGTCACAAAAGCCCACCAACTGCTGTTATGAGGTGCTCCACCTCCATTACATGGAAGACAAGCTGTCGGGTTCACGCTGGTTGTATTTGAACAAGTATAGCCATTCAGTTCATCCAATGAACAAAAACATTAGCTTCATCACACATATATCCTGCTTCTGGCTCACATTGTGCATTAAATCTATTCATCCAAAGAACGAAAATTAGTGAAAGCAAAAGTGTAGATTTTCTCATGTATATTAATATTTATGTAGAGTTAAAAACATTTTTAAATTAATTATAAAGTTATGAAGATCCACTTAATTTATTATTATAGATTTATAAAATAATTTTTTGTCTGACATTATCTTCAATTGATATACGCCTGATTCCAAATTCTTTGTCTGAATGTTGAATTGATTCATGCCACTTCTTGTAGATTGGAAATCAATCTCCTTACCATCAATAGATATTAACTTCAATTCATTGATTTGAAATCCACCTTCGGCTTGCAAAATAAAATTACCATCGTTGGGATTAGGTATAATGTGAATACTCTGTTCATCGATATTCTGAGTTGCAGTTACTATCTATATTGACAGTGGTACATACTGTATTAGTTTGAGAACAAATATTTCCACTGGATGGATTTAATGTATATCCTAATACACATACACTAGAAAACGTTCCCTCATCCGGAAAACAAATATTAACTTTTTCAGCATTGCCTTGAATAGGTGACCCATCAATTGTCCATTCATAATTTAGAGGGCATGGATTCATTGGATCTTGGATCCAGAAGTCATCACAGCATCCTTTGCAAAGAGTTTTGGATTAGCTCTTGAAATTTTCCCAAAGGAAGTAAATCAATATGAAAAGATTTTGTAACTAGGGTAAAATTACAAATCTCACCATTGCATCCCTCTACCCAAAGATCATCGATTTTACATGGAATCAGTTTAACTTCCATCGTGATTAATCCTCCATTGCCTGAGCAATTTGTTTCACAAGCAATTTGTTCAGTACAATCACAACTACTCGACAATCCCACTTCAATCCCTCCTGGTATTCCTCCATTAGGATTATGACAACCACTGAATGTGACAGTGATCGACTGTTCACCTCCATTCGCTATGCAAACGCCCACCAGCTGCTGTTATCAGCCTTGCCCTTCCATTGCAAGGCAAGCAGGCAGTTAGGTTAGATTCACTAGTATTTGAACAGGTATAACCGCTCAATTCATCTAGCGAACATAATACTAAAGTGCTATCACAATGAGTAGCTGATGCTGGAGTGCACTGAGCATATATACTCACATTACTTACTATAAAAATGAAAGACAAACATAATATACCTAACTTTTTCGCGTAAAATGTACACTACAGTCCTAGAGTCTTGAGAATTGTTTTTTGATCCTTTTTATAGTCACCGTTTTTGAAAATTGAATTTTATCTTTTTGATTCTATATCCACTTTATATATACTTCTCATTTGGTCAAGAGCATAAGTGGCAGAGATTCCTTTTGGTTTAAGCTTGAATTGTATATAAGCTAGTATTGAATATGCCAAATAGCAAATTTTAATATGAGCTTTTATGTGTTGGATTCGATACTTTCGTATTGGGTGTAAATTGATTGAACTTTTAAGTTCGCGATATGCCTTTTCTACGATGTCTTTTTTTCAAGTAAGTTCTTATGACTTCATCTTTTTTAATGATGTAGAATGATATATTAGTGAGTATCCCATATATTTTGCTTCTTCAGGTTTATAGCTTTCTTGTTTGTCCATAGCATGATTCCTCTTCTCTGCTTCTAATTTGGGGTTATAGATACATACAAGTATTCCATTCTCTTCATACGGAAACTCTTTTAGCATATACTTCAGTATTTTTAAGAACGACTCTATGTGTCGGTTGATAAATTTCTTCTCTATTAATTTGATCTATGAATTGTGTTTTTATTGTTTGGTGAAGCCTCAATCCAGTAATGACTTTCTGGTACTTGAGCTAGATCTTGTATTGATTCAGCACTGATCATTCCTCTGTCCAATACAATAGTGTCAAAGCTTTTAAGCCTTATGTCGGAGAGCATGTCCTGAAATATTTTTGTATTTCCAATGTTCCCTTCATACATTTTATGCATGATAGGAAAACCTTCATCTTTTGTAACAGCTAATGCAATTTGAACTAGCTTATCATATTTACCATCCTTTCCTCTTCTAGCTTTCCATTCAACTTGGCTTCCATTAAAATAAGTATCAGTGACATCTAATATAAGCACTTTCTTCTCCTTTCTTAATATACTAAACTGATCATAAATAACTTCTTCAATCCTATTAAAATTCATTTCATCTAAATCATCTAATGATTCAAACAGCTGCTTATCAACAAGCTTGTCTACTCCAACAATTTCCTTGATTGCTGTATGTTCAGCATATTCAGGAATCTTGTACAATGGCTTATGTGTAAGCAGTTGGGTATATACTAGTACAAGTATGCTTTTTAAATAATCCATATATTGTTTTACCGCAGTTACTTCAAGATTCGAAGTATATACTTTTTTAACTGGCTTTCCAGCAATCTCCTTTCCTAAGTATTTAATGACCTTCTGTTTTACTTTGCCATCAACCCGGACTGACTCTACTTCCACAAGATAAGTTGAATCTTTTCTTTTAATCTTTCTTATAAAACTCATGTAATGTATACATATACACTTGGCAAAGGTAACACATCTATTCTAAATATCCAATATTTACAGTACTTTTTTATGTAGTGTATAAATTAGTGGAAATGTTAGGTATTTTAAAATGCCGAGCTTCTTGATATCCAGAATGAATATTATCCATATGTAATTTTAAATAAAAAATGAATCTAGCAAAATAAAAAAATGTTATAAAGGTGGATAAAACTAAACCAGGCAAATTTCATTTTCTTTTAAGTGCCTTACATTAAATTATTTCTTTCCTAACATAATTTGAGCCTAGCATAATCTTTCAGAAAATAAAAATTCCAAAATATTAAAAAATAAAAAAGAGCCTCCAAATAAATTTGAAAGCTCTTTTAAGACTTCATTTTAGTACCCCGTAGGGGAGTCGAACCCCTCTTGCAAGAATGAAAATCTTGAGTCCTAACCGATAGACGAACGAGGCATTTCCCGTTAGGGAACGCAAATATATGATGCTTTTCATTTTTCACTAAACTTTTTTTATACTTTCTTATTTATTTTTATTGAATCATCAGAATAATGAAGAAAAAAATTGCAATAAACGGGTTTGGGCGCATCGGTCGATTGACTGCTAGAAATATTCTTAAGAATCCCAATCTTGAATTAGTCGGAATTAATGATTTAACGGATAATAAGACCCTAGCCCATTTATTCAAATATGATAGTGCGCACAGAACATACAATGGCTCAGTTAGCTCTGATGACCAACACATCATCATTGATAATCAACCGATTAGAGCTACATCTTTAAAAGATGCAACCACTCTCATGTGGAAAGAACTCAATGTCGATGTAGTATTAGAATGCACAGGTGTATTTTTAACCCACGATAAAGCTATAGCTCATATTCAAGCAGGAGCTAAGAAAGTTGTGCTTTCTGCACCTCCTAAGGATGACAGCATCCCAACTTTTGTTTTAGGTGTTAATGATGTTGATATCAATTCATCGACTTCAATTTTATCAAATGCTTCATGTACAACCAATTGTTTAGCCCCAGTCATCAAATTACTGAATGAAAGTGTAGGAATCGATTTTGCATCAATGAATACAATTCATGCTTTCACCCAGGACCAAAGACTACAAGATGCTCCACATGCCGATCTGCGGAGAGCTCGAGCAGCATCTGTCAATTTAGTACCTACAAGCACAGGCGCGGCTAAAGCAGTGGAAGTCGTTTACCCTAAGATTAAGGACAAATTGATGGCTTCTTCGTATCGCATTCCTCTTATCACAGGATCTATGATCGAGTTAGTATGTATTATGAACAAAGAAGTTACTGTTGAGGAGATCAATGGCATTTTCAAAATTGCTTCTGAGACCAATTATAAAGGCATTATACAATATAATACTGATGAAATAGTTTCTACGGATATCATCGGCAATCCACACAGTGCAATATTTGATGCTCCATTAACGACTGTAAAAGGAAATAAACTCAAAGTAGTCGCTTGGTACGACAATGAAAGTGGATATTCAGCTAGATTAGCTGATATGTGTGAAAAAGTAGCATTTTTATAAAAATCAAATCATATCGAAATTATGAATCATTGGAATCTGGATGGAGAAACAGTTATTCTTAGAGTTGATTTTAATGTACCCATAAAAAATGGAGTGATCACAGATGATACTCGCATTGTCAAATCATTAGACACTGTGAATGCATTGCTCAAATCCAATGCAAAGCTTATCATCATGTCTCATTTGGGCAGGCCATTGAAGGAATTGTTGCCAGATGGTTCTATCGATTTTGCAAAATTTTCTCTGCAGCCAATTGCAAAAAAACTTGGTGAATTATTAAATATCAATGTGCATTTCGCAAAAGATTGCGGTGGACCTGACACGTTGAGATTGTTGGCTGAATTAAAATCTGGAGAAATCCTTTTATTAGAAAACACAAGATTCAATAAACAAGAAGAAAAGGGAGATCTAGAATGGGCTAAAAGTCTCTCAACACTCGGCGAATACTATGTCAATGATGCATTCGGGTCTGCCCATAGAGAGCATTGCAGTACTGCGACCATAGCTCGATTTTTTGACAAAGAACATAAATCATTTGGCTTATTAATGGATGCTGAAGTAAAAAATGCGAGTAAGGTCATGGACAACCCTGAAAGACCATTTACCGCAATTCTTGGTGGAGCCAAAGTCTCAGACAAAATTAATCTGATCTCTTCACTTATCGACCGTTGTGATAATATTCTTATTGGAGGCGGAATGGCATTTACTTTTTTTGCAGCCAAAGGAATTCCAATTGGTAAATCACTCTGCGAAAGCGATAAACTAGATCTCGCAAAATCTTTACTTCAAAAAGCACATGAAAAAAATGTAAAAATTTTCCTTCCATTAGATTCAGTAGCTGCTGATAGTTTTTCGAATGAAGCTAAATATTATATCACCAATGAGGAAGAGATTCATCAGGATTTTATGGGATTAGACATAGGATCTCAAACGATAGAAAAGTACAATGAAATTATTTTGGCTTCGAAAACTATAGTTTGGAATGGACCAATGGGTGTATTTGAAATGTCTAATTTTTCCAATGGGACTAAACAAATCGCTCTAAGTGTTGCGAATGCCACCGCCGCAGGTGCCTTTTCATTAATCGGAGGCGGTGATTCTGTTGCGGCCATCAACAAATATGAATTGTCCAATCAAGTGAGTTTCATTTCAACGGGTGGAGGTGCTATGTTAGAATTTTTAGAAGGAAAAGAACTTCCTGGTATCGCTGCAATGAATATTTAATTTTATTTTAAAATGAAAAAAAACAAAGGATGAAGGTCTCAATAATAACCATTGGAGACGAAATTCTCATTGGGCAAGTAATAGATAGCAATTCAGCAAGGATCGGACAAATGATCCAAGATTTAGGATTGCGTGTCAATTTTAAATGGACTATAAGTGACGAAAGGTCAGAGATCCTGTACACACTTTCAGAAGCGAAAACAAAATCAGATATCATATTTATTACAGGTGGACTTGGACCAACGAATGACGATATCACCAAATCAATCTTAGCTGAATTTTTTCAATCAAATTTAGTGTTTAGTGAAAAAAATTATAGCCATTTAGAAAGTTTATTAAAGCCAAGAAATATTCCTATAACTGAAAGTCATAAATCGCAATGTTTTGTTCCAGAAATAGCGAATTTATTAGACAATCAAATGGGTACTGCAATGGGTTTGCATATTGAGCAAGATCAAAAAATATGGTTTGCAATGCCTGGTGTTCCTTACGAGATGGAGTATATCATGAAACATCAAGTCTTGCCATTACTCCAAAGCAAAGGTCTAGAAAAATCAAGTTATTACCGCACAGTGCACATCATGGGTCAAGGTGAGACTCAGATTGCTTCTGTAATTGAACCTTTGTTACAAAATAAGTCGCAAAGTATAAAAATCGCTTATTTGCCATCTTTAGGATATGTTAGAATTCGTCTTACAGTCGATGATAACATTACTCCAGAAATAAAAAAAGAAGTGGATCAGTGGATCGAACTTATTTCCGAAAAATTTGGAACCGCTGTTTATGGATTTGATGACACCTCCTTACCCAAAGAATTATCAAAATTAATCAGTGATAATAATCTCCAAATTGGCTTTGCAGAAAGTTGTACTGGAGGCTATCTCTCCCATTTGATTACTTTGATTCCTGGGGCGTCCCAATATTTTAGAGGATCTATCATTGCATATAGCTATGAATTAAAAACACAACTTTGTGGAGTTTTACCCAATACATTAGTGGAATATGGTGCTGTTAGTGAACCAACCGTCATTGAAATGGCCAAAGGGATAGCTAAAAGACTCGATCTTGATTTGGCAATTTCAATCAGTGGGATCGCTGGACCAGATGGAGGCACGCCAGAAAAACCAGTTGGAACTGTCTGGATCGCAGTTGGCAATGAAACTGATGTAAAGACAAAAAAATTAAAATTATCAAAAGATCGTCAGAGAAATATAGAGACTTCAGCTTACTATGCAATGATTTTGGCATGGGAATGGCTTAAAGAACATTATTAATAATATAAATACTGATCCAGCGTTTTCATTACCTTTGTAAAAAATTAGGAAAATGGCTCAAATTGAAGTAGCAGTGCCAAAAATGGGGGAAAGCATCGTAGAAGCTACCATTTTGAAATGGCTCAAAAAAGAAGGAGATCGTATAGAATTGGATGAAACGTTACTTGAAGTAGCTACCGACAAGGTAGATAGTGAGGTTCCGTCTCCAGCACAAGGGATTTTGGTTAAAATCATAGGTCAAGTCAATGATGTGGTTGCTATAGGCAAAACAATTGCGATAATCGAAACAGAAGCAAATGTTAGCAATACCGCTCCTACTGCATCTATTTCAGCGCCTTCAACAACAGAAAGCCATACGCCAATAGTTGCCAAAATCGAAACTAATAAAGAAACTCTTTCCAATGTTCAAAAAATACCATCTGATCGATTTTATTCTCCATTGGTTAGAAATATCGCTAAACAAGAAAACATTTCAACATCAGATCTGGAAAAAATACAAGGAACTGGAGCCCAAGGGCGATTGACTAAAAGAGATGTTATAGCCTATATTGAAGAATCGGGGTCAGTTTCAACTAATATTGAAACCATTGTCCCAGAAAAAATATCTCCTTCTGTCATTTCAGAAAAAGCACCTAATACAGCCGTATCAATCTCAGGTGGCTCAGATATCATTGAAATGGATCGAATGAGAAAACTCATTTCTGATCATATGGTAATGAGCAAGAAAGTATCCCCACATGTCACCTCATTTATTGAAATTGATGTCACAAAATTAGTAAAATGGAGAGACAAAGCAAAAGGAATTTTTGAACAGAAATACAAACAAAAACTAACATTCACTCCGATATTTGTTGAAGCTGTTGCAAAGGCGATCAAAGACTTTCCAATGATCAATGTTTCAGTTGATGGATCAAAAATTATTGTAAAAAAAGATATAAATGTTGGAATGGCTGCTGCGCTTCCTTCAGGAAATTTAATCGTGCCAGTGATTAAAAATGCAGATAGATTAAATCTAGTTGGCATCACTTATCAAGTCAATGAACTAGCAGATCGAGCGAGATTGAATAAACTTAAGCCAGAAGAAATTCAAGATGGTACTTTTACCTTAACCAATGTAGGCACATTTGGCAATATTATGGGTACTCCGATAATAAATCAACCACAAGTGGCTATTTTAGCGACAGGTGTAATCCAGAAAAAACCAATCGTAATAGAAGGACCTCATGGCGATAGTATAGGTATAGGTCGAATGATGTTCCTTTCATTGTCTTATGACCATCGCGTAGTTGATGGTTCTTTAGGCGGTTCTTTTTTACGACGTGTTGGTGATTATTTAGAACAATTTGACGTTAACCAAAACATATAAGATTGAATTCTCAAAAAATCATTGTATTACTAAATCTGATCCTTATTATTTTTAGCTTTCCTCTATTGAAAGCACAATCATTATCAAATAATATTGATCAAGCAGAATTCAATTATAAAAATGAAGAATTTACTCTAGCTGCACAATTTTATAAAAAAGCATGGGAAAAAGTAGTTACAAAAACTGATTTACTTCAGCATGCAGCATTTTCATTTTATCAAGGAGGACAAATGGAAGATGCTATCCAAGCATATGAGATACTCGCAGCTGAATCGAGTAAACATGAAGCGAAAAGTTTTTATTATCTCGCACTAGCTTCAAAAGAAATTGGCAATTATCGAGATGCTACTGATTATTATAAAGCATATTACAAAAAATTATCTTCAAAAGACAAAGAAAGAATACTCATACGAAATGAAATTTCAAGATGTCTAGAAGGTGTAAAACTAGCTAAACTTCAACCTGTTGCCATTGTTGAATCAATAGGAGCTAATATCAACTCAAACAATGAAGAATACAATATCATTCCAAGTGTAAACTTTACAGATCGATTTTATTTTAGTGCGATTCGTGCGGAGAATGAAGGAGGAAAACGAAACAATGAAGGAAAAGCAGATGAAAAATCAGGAATCCTAAGATCAGATTTATTTATTGCCGAAAAAGAATCAGGGTCATGGAAGCCTATTAAAAAAATGAACACCTTGATCAATGGTACCAAACATGATGCAATCTTAGATTTTATCAACGATGGAGAATCTATGGTTTATTTTCAATCTTGGAACCAAAATGAAGGTGATATAAAAATTCACAACCTATCCTCCGAATCAAATAAAAAAGTAGATGAAAATCTTTTCAAGGGTTTGATTTATGGTGAAATAGGAGATAAATACATGAGTGTATTTCAAGATAGTGTAGTGATCTTTAGTAGTAAAAGATTGGGCGGCTATGGCGGTTTTGATTTGTATATTTCAATACTTAGAAATGGAAAATGGAGCACTCCAAAAAACTTGGGCAATAAAATCAATACACCATATAATGAAATAAGTCCTTTTATCGCAAAAGATGGATTGACTTTATATTATTCTTCAGACAATCTACAATCGATCGGAGGCTACGATATATTTAGAACGATTTTTAAAGCTGAATCTGGCATTTGGGATCAAGCGGAAAACATAGGCTTACCTGTCAATTCTGGAGCCAATGATTACTCTTTCAGACTTACTCCTGATGGATTGAGTGGTGTATTTACTTCTGACAGAAAGAAGAATTCTAAAGGAAAACAAGACATTTTTATTGCCTATTTTAAACAAGAATTGGAAGAGCAATACTACCCTTCCAATGGTACTATGCTAAGTCTGCTTTTTGAACCAAAAAATGAAAATGAAACAGCACCAAAATCTAACATAAGTAATACTGCAAAGCAGCCAAACGAAGCATTGAATAAAGTATATAAAGATTATATAGTTGAACCTGTCTTTTATGTGGATGACAAATTTATTAAAGAAGCAAAAACTATTAAACAAGTAGACCAATTACAAAGCATGATGAAGGTAAATCCAGAATTGAAAATTCAATTAATGGCTCATGCTTATGAAGAAAATTCAGCTCCATTAAACTTATATTATTCGATAAAAAAAGCTGAACAAATCAGTGCCCTAATTGAAGAACAAGGCATACCAAAAGAGAAAATACAAGTCTACGGATTTGGAAATTATTTCCCAAATGCAAAGCCAGAAATTAATAATACAAAATATGAAATTTCAGAAAAATGGAATAAAAGAATTGAGTTAAATATCATAAGTGCCGATACCTCATTAGCAAGGATCAGCTATTCCTCTCCAGCTATTCCTGAATACTTGAAAATGCCTCCAAGCAAGAATTTAAAAAATATATTTTCTACATTGTTTTATACTATACTAATTGGAGAATCCGAGCAAGTACTCAACAGTGACATCTTAAAGAAAAAAGATCATCCTACCTTTGTTTATTTTGATCCAAAATCAAAAAAATACCAATATTATTATGGCATTGAAACTAAATTCAGAGATGCTGAAAGTATATTTACAAAGATCAAAGAAAATTCTAAACTAAAAATAGTTCCTTTGCTTCAAGGTTCTATCATTGAGCGTAAAGAGGTCATTAATTTTGTGGAAAAATACCCAGATTTAATATTATACATTAACTTCATGAACAACCAAAAATGATTAATAACTTTCAATTTTTCCAACAAGGAATCCGGGATTTAAAAACAGTAGGTACATTGGTGCGTACTGCAAAAAATGTGAGTCAAAAAATGGTTGCTCATGCGAATGTGAGTTCAGCAAATTACATCGTAGAATTAGGTGCAGGTGACGGAGCCATTACGAAATATATCCTTGAGAAAATGAAAGCGGATGCCACCCTTTTTGTATTTGAAGTCAACCCTTTGTTTTGCAAAAAACTTGAACAGATAAACGACGAAAGAATTCGAATTATTCAAGCTTCTGCAGAAGATTTACCTATAGAATTGGCGAAGTTTCAAATCAAAGAAGTAGATTGTATTATCTCAGCAATCCCGTTCGTAAATCTGCCTTATGAACTTGCTCATAATATCGTAAGCGTTTGTCAAAATTGTCTAAAAAACAATGGCGTATTTGTTCAAATTCATTACTCAATGATTTTAAAAAAATTATATAAATCTATTTTTCAAAACAACAAAACAGATTTTATTCCTCTGCATGTACCTCCAGTTTTTCTATTTGTTTGCAAAAAGGAAAATTAAATAAAAACTAAACTTGTTCTTCAAATTTTTATATCAAAATTATACTTATGAATTTATTGTCCTTAGAAAATGTATCACGTTCCTACGGAGAAAAAATTCTGTTTGACAACATCCAAATGACCGTCAATCAAGGTGACAAAATTGCAATTGTCGCAAGGAATGGTTCTGGCAAATCTTCCTTACTCCGCGTCATAGCAGGAATCGATTCCATCGAAGGTGAAACATCAAAATTCTGGATCAACAAAGATATTAAATCAAGTTATCTAGCTCAAGATCCCGATTTCTCAGAAAACCAAACCATTCTTGAAGCCATCCTAGAAGGAGATAAAAATCACATCGCGCCTTTGCGTTCATTACATGAAGCGCAGCGTCTGAATGATCCGGTAAAAATAGAAAAAGCACTAGCAGAAATGGAAGAATCCAAAGCCTGGGAATTGGAAGCTTTTGTAAAAGAATTGCTTGGAAAATTTGGTCTGCCAGATTATGATTTTAATGTCTCAAATTTAAGTGGAGGTCAAAAGAAAAGACTATCGATTGCTAAAGTACTTTGTGGCAAACCTGATTTCTTAATCTTAGACGAGCCAACGAACCATTTAGATTTAGACATGATCGAATGGTTGGAAAAATATTTAGAATCACCACAAATTTCAATTTTAATGGTGACGCATGATCGCTATTTTTTAAATAGAGTTTGCAATCAAATATTGGAATTAGACAAAGGAAATTTATATAAATATCTAGGCGACTATGAAGACTTTCTCGAAAAGAAAGCTATGCGAATGCAGAATGAAGAAATATCAAGAGATAAGACTGAAAAATTAATTCGCAAAGAACTTGAATGGGTAAGAAGAATGCCCAAAGCCAGAACGACGAAATCTAAATCTCGAGTTGACAATTACCATAATCTTAAAGAAAGTCTACAAGGTCCAAAAGATCTAGGCGAAATGGAATTCGAAATCGAACATACGAGACTTGGGACGAAAGTTCTTGAACTGCATCATGTTTGTAAATCATTTGGCGAAAAGAAAATCATAAATGGACTCTCCTATAAATTTAAAGCCGGTGATCGCATCGGAATCATTGGCAAAAATGGCGCTGGAAAAACAAGTTTAATAAAACTTTTTACTGGCCAATTAAAAACTGACCAAGGAAAAATCATCATAGGTGAAACGGTCCTTTTTGGCCATTACGAACAAGATGGGTTACAGCTGACCGAAGACAAACGAGTGATTGATGTCATTAGAGATATTGCTGATTACATTCCACTAAAAAAAGGACATAAACTATCGGCAGAATCTTTATTGGAGCGTTTTCTCTTCCCTCGTCCACAGCAACAAGTCTATGTTTCTCAATTGAGTGGAGGTGAAAAAAGGAGGTTATTCTTATTAACCATTCTAATTAAAAATCCCAATTTTTTAATACTCGATGAACCGACGAATGATTTGGATTTAATCACTCTAAATGTACTTGAAGAATTTCTACTCAGTTTTCCCGGTGTCATCGTCATCGTATCTCACGACCGTTATTTTATGGACAAACTGGTAAATCATGTTTTCGTTTTGGAAGGGAATGGAGAAGTCAGAGATTTTCCAGGAAATTATTCAGATTATAGAGAATATATTCGTCTTAATCCAGCTATAAAAGTCAAAGAAGAAATCAAAGAAACGCAGAAAGAAAAACCAAAAGGAATAAAATTAAGTTATAAAGAAAAACGTGAAATGGACCAATTGGAAGCCATGATTGAAAAAATGAGTAAAGAACGAGATGTAATACTCGAAGAATTTTCAAAAACTAGCTTTACCAACGATCAGATTTCCGCAAAAAACAAAAGACTTGCCGAAATTCAAGAAATTTTAGACTCAAGTGAATTAAAATGGATGGAATTGGCAGAAAAAGAACAATAATTACGATTTTTAACTATTTCTTAATCATCAAAATAGAAAATTTTCTGTTATATCACTCACTTAAACTTATGAAAAAACTATTTTTGGCTATTTTCACTTGTGTGGTGTGTATTCTATGGAATTCATCGTGTAAACATAATCCAGAAGATACAGTTGTACCCACTCCTATCGATACAACGTCCAGTTCAGTACCATGCAATCCTGATACGGTTTATTTTTCAAATGAAGTGTTGCCATTAATTGTTTCCAGTTGTGCTAAAAGTGGTTGTCACGATGCTATCAGTAAAGCAGAAGGTATTATACTTACAGATTACGCTAATATACTTAGAACGGGTAAAATTAAAGCAGGCAATCCTTCAAATTCTGATTTCATTGAAGTAATAGAAGAGTCAAATGCAAAAGACAGAATGCCACCTGCACCTGATGCCCCTTTAACTGCTACTCAAATTCAATTATTAAGAAAATGGATAAGTCAAGGTGCAAAAAACCTAAATTGCAATCCCAATAGTAATGGCTGCGATACTAGCAAAACGATAAGTTTTAAAAACGATGTACAACCAATCATTGATCTCCATTGCAAAGGTTGCCACTCCACATATTCTCCAGGAGCTGGTATCAAACTAACGACTTATGCTGAAATTAATACTTTAATCGTAGGAGGAGAGTTAATAGGCGTTATAGACCACGAAAGAGGATTCAAAGCAATGCCTCCAGCGGGAAACAAATTAAATGATTGCCTTATTTCAAAAATAAAAATCTGGATAAGAAATGGAGCACAGAATAACTAAAAAATATAGCTACTTTATTGCAATTGCACTGATTAGTGTATTGGGTTCATGTTATTATGATAACGAATCTGAATTATATCCTACCAACAACTATCCAACAGTAAATGTATCCTATGCTACAAATGTTAATCCCATCATTGTGTCTAGCTGTAATTCTTGTCATTCAACCTCCGCTAAATTTGGCAATATCATCACCGATACTTATTTAGATTTGAAAAAAATTGTTGACAACGGTAAATTCATTGGAAGCATAAAACATAATTCTGGCTTTATTGCAATGCCACAGAGTTCAGCAAAATTAAATACTGCTCAAATAACAATGGTAGAAGCATGGATAGCTGAAGGTGCAAAAAATAACTAAAATATGAAAAGAATAATTTTTTTACTTTTATTGATTATAGCTTTATTCGGTGCTTATTATTTTTATAAAGAATATAATCGAACTGCAGTACCTGTAACTCAATTAAAATCAATAAACATTTTCACACCAAACGAATTATATACAGAATTTAAAGATAATGAAACTGCAGCGAATTTAAAATATTTAAATAAACCCATAGAAGTCGTTGGAAAAATAGTTGCCACAAATACAGCAGAAAATGGTATAACTACGGTAGCCATAGATTCTGGAGATCCAATGGGAGTAATAAGTTGTGAATTAAGCTCTAGTGAAAATCCAAAAATATCAAAATTAGCACCACTTGACAACATTCGTATCAAAGGAATTTGTACAGGATTTTTGACAGATGTAATTCTCAATAATTGTGTAATACTTAGTGTAGATAATAAATTATAAATTTTTAAAAATATAAAAAAATGAAATATTCACTTCTCGTTTTACTTTTTGCATTTATGTTGAATGCACAAGCTCAAGAAAAATATTTTGCAAAAGATGCAAAAGTTTATTTCTTGTCAGATACAAAATTAGAAAAAATTGAAGCGACAAACAATAAAGGAGTTTGTGTGATCGATGCCACAACAGGAGCTATGGAATTCAGTGTATTGATTGCTGGATTTCAGTTTGAAAAAGCGCTAATGCAAGAACATTTTCAAGAAAATTACATGGAAATGTCCAAATTCCCAAAAGCTACTTTCAAAGGAAATATAAAAAACTTTGGAACAATAAAATGGGCACAAGATGGTAATTATGAAATGGAAGTGGTTGGAAAACTTACTTTACATGGAGTTACTAAAGACATTACAAACAAAGCTAATGTTGCAATAAAATCAGGTGTTCCAATGGCTATTTCTAGCTTTGAGGTTCTTTGCGCAGATTATAACATCAATATCCCATCATTGGTAAAAGATAAAGTGGCTAAATCTGTAAAAATAGATATTGCAGCGAAATTGCAAAAATTAGCAAAATAATACTATTTTTGTTTTACATTTTTAGTTGAAAGTTTCCGAACAATGAAAAAAATCTTGAATCTTATATTGATTATAGCCATTCAACTAGTTTGGACATTTTCATCATTTGCACAAGAAGATTTATTATCGATACTTGGTGAAGAAGAAGAACAGACACAGTACGCGTCTGCCAGTTTTAAGACCAATAGAATAATCAATCTGCATAGCATTGAAAATACAGCAGCAGGAGTGTTGGATTTTAAGATCGCACATCGATTTGGATTTCTAAATGGTGGATTATATGAAATGTTTGGTCTAGATCAAGCTTCTATGAAATTAATCTTTGATTACGGAATCACAAAAAATTTACAAGTTGGCGTAGGTCGAACGAATTTTGAAAAAATCTATGATGGTTATGCCAAATATCGTTTCCTTCACCAATCATCAGGTAAAAAAAATATGCCTATATCGCTTAGTTATGTTGCAGGAATAGCTGTCAAAACTGAAAAATTTGCAGATCAAACGCGTAAAAATTATTTTACTTCGCGATTATATTATCATCATCAACTCTTAATTGCAAGAAAATTCAATAATCAATTAACAGTACAATTAACGCCATCCTTACTCCATCGCAATTTAGTGTCCAGTTCATCAGAAAAAAATGATGTCTATTCTATTGCTGTTGGGGCAAGGCAGAAACTGACTAAACGCATCGCATTGAATGCAGAATATATATACAATCTTGATGCAAATCAAGTGGCCGCCAGTTCTCGAAATTCTTTTTCAGTAGGTTTTGATATAGAGACTGGCGGTCATGTTTTTCAGCTACATTTCACAAATTCTACATCAATGGTTGAAAAAGGATTTATAGCCGAGACTGTAGGAGATTGGACGAAAGGAGACATTCATTTTGGATTCAATTTGAGTCGCGTATTTACCTTAGTTCAACCAAAAGTAAAATTGTAATTCTCTCCTATCCAATAAATCAATAGATGAAAACATCAAGTATAAAATACCTAGGAAATCTTCGCACCGAGGCAACTCATTTGAGATCAGGCAACAAAATTATTACAGACGCACCAGTGGATAATCATGGCAAAGGAGAAGCATTCTCACCAACTGATCTAGCCTCAACTGCATTAGCTTCTTGTATGATTACAGTCATGGGCATTGCTGCGAATACTCACGAAATTGATATGGAGGGCACTCATGCTGAAGTATTAAAAGTAATGGCAGACAATCCAAGAAGAATCGCTCGTATCGAGATCGACTTATTTATGCCAAAAAAAGAATATACAACCAAACAAAAAACTATTCTTGAAAAGACAGCTAGAACTTGTCCTGTAGGTAAAAGTTTACATCCTGATTGCGAAGAAATACTTCGCTTTCATTGGTCGTAGTGTAAAAATGAACACCACTCCATTAAATGCCTCAGAATTAAAAGCAATTGCCAAAGAGATTGGGTTCTTAAACATAGGTATAGCAAAAGCTAAAAAATTGGATCGTGAAGCCAAACATCTCGAAACATGGCTTACCAATTCATATCACGGTGAAATGAGCTATATGGAGCGCTATTTTGATCAGCGGATTGATCCTGAAGTTATGATGCCTGGTACAAAATCAATCATCACTCTATCGTTCAATTATTTTCAAGAAAAAGCAGAAAATACTGAAGTTCAAATCGCAAGATATGCCTATGGAAAGGATTATCATCTCACTTTAAAGCAAAAAGCAAAGCAGCTTATCCAATGGCTTGAAACTAAATATGGCAACATTCAAGCTCGCGCTTTTGTAGATTCAGCACCAGTGATGGAACGCGAATGGGCGAAACGTTCAGGAATTGCATGGAGTGGCAGAAATACGCTTTCTATTCATCCGAAAGAAGGATCCTATTTCTTTTTAGTTTGTATTTTTACTGACCTATCCTTTCAAGAAGATCAAGCTATGGCAGATTACTGCGGTACTTGTAGAAAATGTATCGAGGCATGCCCTACAGAAGCCATACACCCAGATGGATATCTTTTGGATGCGAGTAAATGTGTATCATATTTGACTATTGAATTAAAAAATGAAATTCCTCAGGAGTTTTTGGGGAAAATGAAAGATTGGATTTTTGGCTGCGATATTTGTCAGGAAGTATGCCCTTGGAATCGATTTGCAAAAAAAACTATTGAGCCAGACTTTCAAAAAAATGAAGCAATCGTTCATATGAATACCAAAGATTGGCTAGCACTTGAAGAGGAAAGCTTCAACATCTTAACTAAAGCATCTCCACTCAAAAGAACTAAGTGGAAGGGTCTAAAGAGAAATGTAATTTTTGTAAAAAACAATTGTTGAATTCAAAAAATTTCAAACTAAGCTTCTCATAATACCTCTCAAAAAAAATATTCGAAAACAGCATTTTGTAAATCACCATACATTCTACCTTGATTTCCACCTATTTGCATTTATATTAAAAAAATGTTGAATGAATCAACTACCCTTTTTAGGGTATTTTTTAAATTATTTTTGCCATTGGTATTATAAAATATTATGATTTGAGGGGTCTAGATAGGATAAACATTGACATATTATTGAAATATGCTATGGTATCATTTTTGAATAGTATAGAGTATCGTTGAAATGTCAATCGAAGCAATTTGAAATGTATTATTACAAAAGATATACTGGGTCTCATAATAACCAAAAATCTGAAAGCGTATGAAGGCAGGCCAAACCCCAGTGGTATTTTACAGAGATCTTAGATTCTGGTTAGTATTAATTTTTACTGTGATATTATCAGTATTTTTAGTAGCGACTTATCCAGTATCTTGATTATTGTATCTTCAAGCTTAAATCGAGGCTTCCGGCACTGTGGGTAAGAGCTCCCACTGAGATGAAGTTGACTCCAGTAAGAGCGATCTTACGTACAGTCTCCAGACTTACTCCTCCCGAAGCTTCGATTTCAAAGCGATTGCCTATCAATGCTACTGCTTCTTTCATTAGAGCTAATTCAAAATTGTCCAGCATGATGCGATTTACATTTCCTATCTTCAGAACTTCTTCAACTTCCACCAGATTTTTTACTTCGACTGTAACTCCCACTTGTTGGAGATTATGCTTTTCCTTGTATTTTACTACTGATTTAATCGCTTTACCAATTGATCCGCCACAGGCTTTGATATGATTGTCCTTGATCATAAACCAATCATAAAGTCCATCCCTATAATTCTGGCAGCCCCCAATTCGAACAGCCCATTTCTCTAAATGTCGATTTAATGGTGTCGTTTTCCTTGTATCCAGAATTGTTACTGGCAATCCTTCTACCTCTGTTAAAAATCGCGCACAAAGGCTAGAAACGCCACTCATTCGTTGCATTGCATTTAAGACAAATCGCTCAGTCTTCAATAGATCTCGTGTACTCCCTTCTACCTCAAAAGCTATTTCTCCATATTTAACATAACTCCCATCTGAGATATACTTTATAAATTTCATCTCTGGATCTACCTGCTTAAATGTCATTTCCGCAAGTTCTACTCCTGCCAGTATTCCATCTTCTTTGACTAATAATTTGGCAATTGATCTGCTCTTTTTAGGAATACAGGCAAGAGAACTTATATCTCCTGTCTGTATATCCTCTTTCAACGAAAGCTGAATAAATGTCTTTAAATCCAAGATTTATGCTTTAGAATGATACGCCAATACGAATATCCATTGAATTGATTGTCCCTTTGGAGTTTTCTTTTTTACCATCTAAAAACCTGCCTGAATCATCAGTCACATCAATAATGCTCTGCATAAATCGCAATCCTCCGATCAATGCTACTTCATCTGATAGTTTGTATTCTACACCTGCTCCAACTGCCCATCCAAATGTTAAAAAAGTGACTTGATTATTGATCTTTTCTTTTGTCGATGATACACCTGCTCCGTCAATGGATCCTTTTGCTTTTGTTTTAAAGCCGATCACAAATTCAGGTAAGTGAGCATAAAATTTAAATTTTCCAAATTCGTTTGTACGCAATTTAAAGCCAAATGGAAAATCAAAGTAATTTACACCATAACCTAAGACAACTCCGGCTGGCAATGAATCTCCTCTCAATATGCTTAATTTTGATTCTGACCATAGATTACCTCCTTGAGGATACTTTAGTTTACCGCCTTGATTCAGCGACAATCCTAGACCTCCTGTAAATGAATATCTATCATTCAGTAGATATTCAGCTTCAACATGAAGCTTATAGCCAAGTTTGCTTCCTTCAGTAGTGATTAATGCATCGTTAGAAGTCATCCAACCTATTGTTGGACCATTCATAATGCTTACTTTAAGATTATCAACTTGTGCACCCAATAAAAATGGGAAAATAAAAAGTAAAGTGTTTAGTAACTTTTTCATATTCAATTGTTTACCTGTGTGTATTTGTAGATGTTTGTTTATTTAGACGAAGGTATATTGATTTTGTGACATAATCAAAAGGTTTATATATAAAAACATCAAAATAGAATCTAAAATATTAATATATGTGTTCGAATTGCAAATTATTTAAGTCGCTTATAGTTTTAATTATCGCTTCTATTGTATTTCAATATTGTAAACTGAATAAAGATGAACATATTCCAAATGTCAATAATATAAATACAAATTTTGAACTTATAAGATTTGATCAATTACTTTTAAACAATCAAATCGACCAGATTTTATCAGAATATCCTGCTTTCTCCAAACTTTATTTTGAACAAATTATATCGATTACAGACACTATAGAGAATAATAAATCTGCACTTAAAACAACTATTGAGGCATTCTTAAAAGATAGCATCATTCAATCTATTTACTCCAAAGTGAACGCACAGTACTCTAAATTTGATGATGTCAACACTCAATTCAAATCATCGCTGCAATTTTTTAAATACTATTTTCCAGAAAAAACTGAACCAATTTTTTATACTTTCATCAGTGAGTTTGGGTACGGCAATTTCATTTTTGAAGATAAAAATAAAAGAGATGGGATTGGAATCGGACTCGATTATTTTTTGGGCAATACAGTCGATTATAAAGCAATCGATCCTAAAAATCCAGCGTTCTCCAATTACTTAACACGTAGCTTCAATCGCGACCATTTAGTAAAAAAAACATGGGAATGTTGGGTAGATGACTTTATCGGGGCAAATAGTGGTCAACAATTTATAGAGCAAATGATTCATCAAGGCAAAAAACAATATATATTAAAAAAATTATTGCCAACTACCTCTGATACAATTTTATTTGAATTTACTGATCCTCAAATGAAATGGTGTAATGCAAATGAAGTTGAACTCTGGTCTTTTTTTATGGATTCAAATCTACTATATTCTGTTGAATCAGCCAAATTCAATAAATATATAAACCCTAGTCCAAATTCACCTGGAATGCCCGAGATTGCCCCAGGTAGAACAGCCTGTTTTATTGGCTATAAAATTATTGAAAAATATATGAAAAACACAAACACTTCTCTATTAGATTTGGTAAAAATGAAAGATTCGCAAAAAATAGTAGAGCTAGCAAAATATAAGCCCAGAAATAAATAAATCTACTATTCAATTTTGTAAATAATAACAAAGTCTGTATCTGGAAAATCAATATTCATTTATGCGCTCAATCCAGCGATCTTAATCTCTACTCGCTGATTCCAATGCTTTATTTTCTTCGCATTACTTTTGACCAGTTGCTTGCTTTTGCCTTGAGACTTACAAATAATTTGCGCTGATGGTATTCCCTTTTTAACAAGATATTCCTTTACAGATTCAGCTCTTTTTTTACCTAAATTTTTACAATAATTATATGATGGTATTCCATTTGTATGCCCATGCAATTCTATCTGTGTATCTGAATTGCTTTTTAGCCAATGAATTAAATAATCCAAACTAGACCAATATTTCTGCTGTACACTGATGGAATCGCTTTCAAAATAGATTGCATCAAATCGCACCATTTGCACAGCTGATTTATCGTTAGTTACATAATGTGCAGTTTCAAAAATACTTGCTCTTGTTTCACCAGTCTGTGCTGCTAGAAATAATGGAAATAGATAAATAATTAGAAAATAGAGTTTAAAATTTGGAACCATCATATTATAAAAATATCAAATATGATGCCAAATTTAGTTAGCCCTCTAGAGAGAGAATTTTTATCTCAACACGTTGATTTAATTGCTTTCCTTCTTTTGTAGAATTTCCCGCTATCGGATTTCTTTTACCATAACCTTTGTACGTTATCCGGGTGGAATCGATACCTTTTCCAATTAAATAATCTTTTACTGATTTTGCCCGTTGCGAAGACAATCTGTCGCAATATGCAGTGGAAGGTGTGTTGTTGGTATGTCCTCCAACTTCAACTCGAACTGTTCTATTTTTATATAAAAAATCAAACAACTCATCCAATACAGGCAGTGACTCCGCATTAAAATTTGTACTGTCCGCTTTGAAATATAGCTTTTCAATTTTTATGGTCTGCCCTACTTTAATTTTCTTGATCTCCAATTCCTTTAAGATTTTATCATTTGAGGCAGTTGATTCATTTTTTGATTTAGGTACAGAATTTTGGATTGGTTTTGTTGCTACAGCTACCGTGTCTCTTTTCTTTTCCTTCAATTCTTTTGCATCCTTCGCTTTCTTCTCTTTTACATATGCAGCATATTCCTTGGTGTTTGGACAAGGAATGACCTTAATATGAGACATATTATCCAGTAGGACATTTCCATTGTATGGAAATAAAACTGGCGTTTTATAATAAGCTTCTAATTCAATATAAGTATGCGTAAATTTTGGCTTGAATTCGATATCATATTTTTTCCATTCTATATTAGAAATGGCTTCTGTCTCATACAGTAATTCCTTTTGATTGCAATAGGCTTCTCCTCCCCACACTCTGAGCACTACTGGCGTAGTGTACTGCTCTAAGGCCTGTGGATTATTTTGAGTTGCACTCAAATAGACTTCTGACTTTGTTAAATAAATAGAGAAACTATAACAAGTATTCGCAATTAATGGAGATAATAATTTTTGACCAATTCTTTCATTAGTTTCATTGGATCGCACTACCATTCCTACATAAGTGTTTCCTAGATAAGCTTTTTTGGTTATACCGAAAAAAGGCTCATTTCTCTCATTTAATGCTGGTTGAATATCGGGAGGAGTTTCTGTGACATGCCCACAATTTCTCCAGCCTTCAGGAGTGCGACAGCAATTTGGCTCTCCTTCAAAAGATCCATTGGATATGAATATTTGCTCCTGTGATGTAATCACATTACTCAAAATCAAGAAACAAACTATTATAGAAAAACTTCGAAACATCTATTTAAAAATCAATGTCTAAACGCAATCTTAGGCGTTTTGTTTGTTAACTTAATGCTAAAATTTATAGTAAAATTAGCCATAACACTATACAACTCAACAAACTTTACATAGTTTTTTTCAAAAATTGAATCAAACCTTTAAAATATATTTCTTGATCATCATACATACACATATGGCTTCCATTTGGGCAATACAAATATTCTCCCTTCGAAATTTCCTTTGACATTTTTTCCATATGGAGCGGATCCATCGTATCATTCTTTGCACCAATCACTAAGGTAGGTATAGTTATCGTCTTTAATTTATCGAATACATTCCAGTTTTCTAACTTTCCCGAAAGACCAAATTCACTAGGACCTTGCATAGTGACATAAAGCGACTGATTGATTTTAGAAAACGATCTATTAACTGGCTCTGGCCATTGATCCAATGGCATCCGCAGAATGTGCTTTGTATAAAAATGTGCCATCAACAATTCCATGTATTCTGTATTCTGATAGTCTTTTTTGGCTTCTATTGCACGAACTTTAGTTAATATGACAGGATCCATTTGTTTTGACAATACTTCATCTGCATAGTTATCATATGCTACTGCATCTGACATCATATTTGAAATAATCAATCCTTTTAGATGCTGTTGATATTTTAAACTATACTGCATGGCTAAGATTCCTCCCCAAGAATGGCCTAGCAAGTAGAAATTACTTTGATCCAAGCCTAACGCTATACGCACTTGCTCAACTTCCTCAACATATCGATTGAGATCCCACATGGCAGTATCTTTGGGATTGTCAGAATTACCACAACCTAATTGATCATAATAAATAAATTCAATATTCTCTTTTGGCAAAAAACTCTCAAAGCATTCAAAATATTCATGAGTCGCCCCAGGTCCTCCATTGAGCAATAATACTCTTGCTTTCGCATTATGACCTATTGTTTTTGTCCAAATAGTAAATGTAAAGGAATCTGATTGTATAGGAATCATTTTAATACCTCCTGTCCTCACACCTATCTCTCTCGATTCAAAATAATTGGTGTCGACTACTTTTTTAGGTTCTGTTGTTTGGCATGATGAAAAAACAAACAGGGATATAATAAAAAATTTCAAAGTTGAAAAACCTATACTAATATTCATATTATACAATTTAAATGGCAAGATAATATAAATCATACGGAATGGACAAATCAATTCGTAAACAATCATTTTATCTACAATTTTTACAATTTTATCTAAAAAAGTAAAATATAAGATATGATTCATTGACTTTTGCGTTTATTTTAATTTTTATGCTCAAAATATTTTTTTCTACATTCATGACTTTTGGCGTTTTAGTAATCAATGCTCAAAATAATGCCAATATTGTTGGTTCGATACAGGATAATACTCAGAATGGAATTCCTTCCGCTACTGTTCTTCTAAAATCTGCGAAAGATAGTAGTCTCATCAAAGTAGAAATGAGCGACAATACTGGAAATTTCTTTTTTAGACAAATTGCTAAAGGAAGCTACTTCGTCGAATCATACTTTGTAGGGATGAAAACATCACAATCCAAAATTTTTGACCATTCCAACAATGATACAAAACTACCTTCTATCACAATGATGGACAATAATCATAAAATAGATGAAGTTCAAGTAAATGCAAAACGAACAATTCTAGAAGTCAAATCAGATCGCACAATTTTCAACGTACAAGGCACAATTAATTCGGTTGGTGAAAATGGTTTGAATCTACTGAGAAAAGCACCGCGAGTTACGTTGGACAACAACAATAATATTTCTGTAATGGGTCGATCTGGTGTCTTAGTTTATGTAGATGGGAAACGAGTGCCTTTGGCTGGAGATGAACTCTCAAATTATTTACAAAATATTAGTGCAGAACAAATCGACAGGATAGAGATCATCACAAGTCCAGGGGCGAAATATGAAGCCCAAGGCAATGCAGGAATCATTGACATTCGACTTAAAAAAGATAAAAACGTAGGATTTAATGCGACAATTTCTTCAAGTTACTCTCAAGGAAAATATGGAATTGGCAATGGCAATGCCATCTTCAATTATCGACAAAAAAAATACAATCTATTTGGTACATTTGGATTGAGAACAGGTACAAGATGGAATGAACTTGTATTCAAAAATTATCAGAATAATTTTTTACTCGACGAATCTAATAATTCTATTTCAGATTTCCAAAATGTAAGTGAAAAAATAGGTCTAGATTACTTCATCAATGCAAACCATACTATCGGCTTTTTAGTCAATTTGAATCAAAACAATGCAGATCAATTTCAAGACAACAAAACATTAATTTCAAACACTTCTACTGCTGAAAAAATAGATAGTTCATTGATTGCAAATAACAGATCCGATGTCAATAGAAGACATGCTACATACAATGTCAATTATGCGTGGAGGACTAAAGAAAAATCAATAAGCATAGATGCAGATTATGGTCAATTTGACAACAAAGGAAATTATTATCAACCAAATATCTATTTTGATACGAACAATAATGTTCTTGCGAGTAGCAATGCAAATAAATACAATACCGCTAATAATATTCAAATCAGTTCAATAAAGTTAGATTCTGAATTTCCTTCAAAAATAGGAAAATTAGGCGCTGGAATAAAATTGAGTCAAGTACGTACAGAAAATAAATTTTTATTTTCCAATATACTAAATCAAATTCCAGTTCAAAACAATCATCGATCTAATTTCTTCGACTATAGAGAAAATGTCTATGCAGCTTACATCAATTATTCTAAAATGCTCACAAAAAAGTGGGGTCTAACCTCAGGTCTTCGTGCTGAACAAACCGATGCTACAGGTGATCTTACTGCTTTTTTACCAGAGCTTGAAGAAGAACCAGTAAAATTCAATTATTTGAAGTTTTTTCCTTCATTAGGTCTAAGTTTTAATTTTAAACCCGAACATTCTTTTGGCTTGAACTATAGCCGTAGAATCAATCGTCCGAATTATAATGTCTTAAATCCATTCAAAGAACAGTTGAGCGAACTCTCATTTATGCAGGGTAATAAATTACTCAAACCTGAAATTGTCAATAATATTGAGTTGAGTTATACGCTAAAACATATGTATTCATTTAGTGTAGGATATAGCCTCACCACTGATCAGATCACGAGATTGATTGGAGCAGATGTCGAGAATCCAAAAGCAAGTTTCATCAATTGGGATAATCTCGCGACACAAAGTTTATACAATTTTAACGCATCATGTCCTTACGATATAACCAAATGGTGGAATATGTACAGCAATCTAAGTCTATCTTATACAGACAATCAAGCAGACTATGGTGCAGCAGGCAAAGTTGATATTCAAGCAGGAAGTTATACTTTATACCAACAGCATACATTCTCTTTAGGCAAAAAATGGAAGGCAGAACTATCTGGATATTATTCAGGACCTGGTGTTTGGGGTGGTGTATTTTTGTACGAACCAACGCACAGTATTAATGTAGGTGTTCAGCGAAAATTCTTGAAAGACAAATTGAATGTAAGACTTACTGCTGATGACCTAACTTTTTCGTCTGGATGGAGTGGCTATTCAGATTTTGGTGGGTTGTATGGTAAAGGCTATGGCAATTATGATAGCCGTAAAGCGACAATAAGCTTAAGCTATGATCTAGGAAATAAAAGTATCAAATCTCGCAAACGAAATTCAGGAATAGAATCAGAAAGTAAGCGAGTTGAGAATTAGTGGGAAGCGAAAAGTAGAAAGTAGAAAGCAGAAAGTTAATAGTGAAAAGCTAATAGTGAATAGTTGCAAAACTCGTTCACAATACTAAGCTGTGGAACTCTGTGTAATAAACTCTGTGGTAAAACAAAATCATTGATTTATTTCATCACATTTCCCTATCCTCTCGATTCAAATATTGCAACATTCGACGAAAATATTTCTCTTTGAAATATAATTCTCTCAACGAAAAGATCACAGTCTCACTTTGATTACCTTCGTCAAAAGCTTGTATTGCATTATTATAAGATTCTGTTTCACTGCTAATCAAATCATTTATCTTAGTAGTAAGTACATTGACTTCATCAACAGACTCTGCATTTTCAATTTCTTCATGGAGATCCATCATTTCCATAAGAAATTCTGGATTCAATTTTTCAGTATGCTCATCAATGGTGCCTGTGTGAATTTCCACAATATGTTTCAATCGCAAATGTTTGTCACTTAATATGCGATAAGCTTCATTGTTTACACTTGCTTCATCGTGATTGTCATCGCTCTCTTGTTGATCGGGATGCACTTGCATACTTTTTTTATAGAATAACTTTCTGAGTAGTGATTCGTCAATCGAATATTGGCAAGGCAATCCAAAGTATTCAAAATAATTGATCATCCGTAATAATAAATTATTTTAAAACCAAGCGCGAATCACATCCATACCATTTGCAAAAATCATTAATCCTAAGAGTAAGAAAAATCCTACCATGGTAGCTTTCTCAATGATTTTATCGTCTATTTTTTTACCAGAAACCACTTCAGCTAAAAGAAACATCACATATCCTCCATCCAATGCAGGGATAGGGAGTAAATTCATAAATCCTAAGATGATCGAAAGGACAGCAGTCATTCTCCAAAATGATTCCCAATCCCAAGTTTTTTCAAACATATTCGCTATTGAAGCAAAACCTCCTAAGGAATCCTTTGCTTTCACTTTTCCAGTGAACATTTGTTTGATACTCTTCACATAATTCGACAATACGTCCCAACCCATTGCAATACCTTTAGGAAAAGCTTCCATTAGGCTGAATTCTTCTTTCTTTGTGGTGTAATATTCGCTGAATGGTTTGTTATCAAATCCAATCTGACCTTTTTCATTACTTGTCAAATTGATGGATAGACTATCTGCACCTCGAATTACACCAAGCACAACAGCTGTATTCTTCTTATTTGCCATGATTTTATGAATCTCATGCATATATGTCACATTCATCCCATCTATGCTATAAATTCGATCCTCCGCTTTTATTCCAGCTTTCTCAGCAGGCATTCCGGGAGCTACTTTTGCTACCTGTGTCGGAACAGGTATACTCCACAGTCTGTATTCCTTTGCTTCAGGTTTCGTAAGTGCTTGGATGTATTTTGCATCTACAACGATTTCTTGCATTTGACCATTTCGCTCGACAGTCAAGGTATTGACATTATCTAATACCATTGCTTTAATGATTTTTGAGCGATCAAATTGTTCTAAATTTGTATTGCCTATCTTCATTATTTTGTCGCCGTCTCTGAATCCCATTTCATAGGTCAAACTATCTGTGATAATACCATATTTCAATTCAGAAGTTGGGATATATTCTTTTCCATAATACCAAAGCATCATTCCAAAGATCAAGAACCCCAATATAAAATTCACAGTCACTCCACCTAGCATGATGATCAATCGCTGCCATGCTGGTTTTGAACGAAATTCATAGGGCTGTGGCTCTGACTTTAACTGCTCTGTATCAAAACTTTCGTCGACCATTCCAGCGATCTTCACATAACCTCCTAATGGCAACCAACCAATTCCCCACTCTGTATCGCCTATTTTCTTTTTGAACAGTGAAAACCAAGGATTGAAAAACAAATAAAATTTCTCAACCTTCGTCTGGAACCAACGCGCTGGTAAAAAATGTCCAAATTCATGCAAAACAACCAATATCGTCAAGCTCAAAATGAACTGACTTATCATAATAAAATTACCCATGCTTTAATACTATCGCTTGTAAACGAATAAACTAAAAATTTAGTTCAATTAAGGAAACAGTGTGCAAAGATAACCCAACTGTATTAAAATCCTGCCAAAACTATATTATTAAGAACTTGTTATATTTCCTCATGTCAAAGGAACTTTTTCTCGGGTCCAAACTAAGTGATGAAGCTTTTCTCTTAGAGAATGCAGAGCACCACCATTGTATCCGTGTGACTCGGCACAAGCTTGGTGATGAAATTCTTATTAGCGATTTTAATGGATCTATTTTTCAAGGCAGGATTGATGAAATATTCAAAGAGCAAACCTCTATACAAATTATCGCTGAGACAAAATCAGAAAAACTAAATCCCAAGATTAAGATTGCGATTAGCCCTACACAACAAATGGATAGATTCGAATGGTTTGTAGAAAAAGCTGTCGAGTGCGGCGTACATGAGATCATTCCATTGAAATGTGATCGAACAGAAAATACTCGAGTTAAGACAGAACGTATTGCTAAGATTATGCTTGCAGCAGCGAAACAAACACATCGCGCATTCATCCCTATTTGTCAAGAAATAATTCCTTTTAAGAAATTTATAGACCAATGTAATGTAGCCCAAAAATTTATTTGCCATTGTGTGGATGGTCATACAGGCAATTTGGGAGAATTGTACAATCCAAATGAAGATGTTGTCGTTTTGATTGGACCTGCTGGAGATTTCTCTTTGGAAGAAATTAAATCAGCTACAACAAATGGATTTATAAATGCAGATTTGGGAAATTTTAGACTTCGCACAGAAACCGCAGGGATCATTTCGTGTTCTATTTTATCACAAAAAAAGATGTTGAGTGAAAAAAATAATTAGTTTTCTATTAATTCTTGGAATAACTTTTAGTCTGAGTGCTTTACATTTAGCTAATGCACCTGTAAAAATCGCTTTACTAAAATATGGAGGAGGTGGTGACTGGTATGCCAATCCAACCGCTTTAACCAATCTCATCAGATTTTGCAATAAAGAACTGAATACTGCCATTGATCAAAGTTACTCTACAGTAGAAGTTGGCAGTGCAGATTTATTCAATTTTCCATTTGTACACATGACTGGTCACGGTAACATCGTCTTTACAGATTTAGAAGCGCAAAATCTAAGATTATATCTTCAGTCTGGGGGATTCCTGCATATCGATGACAACTATGGTATGGATCCATTTGTACGACCTTCGATGAAAAAAGTATTTCCAGAATTGGACTTTGTCGAATTGCCTTTTACTCATCAAATTTATCATCAAAAGTTTGATTTTCCGAATGGTTTACCTAAAATCCACAAGCATAATGAAAAAGCACCACAAGGTTTTGGAATAATTTGGCAAGGTCGATTAGTTTGCTTTTATTCTTATGAATGCGACCTAGGTGATGGATGGGAAGATCGTGAGGTTCACAAAGATCCAGAAGAAGTAAGAATTACAGCATTGCGAATGGGTTCAAACATCATTCGATATATTTTTGGTCAATAAATGGATTTTGAATTTACTGAATGTAATTAGGCTCTCTTTAAAAAACTTTAATTTATCTTTAAATGAGGACTTTAGGCTGAATTCATAATTTTAACATTCAAGCATATTACAAGAAATCCATTAAAATTTGTGCACTTCTTTGGATTAATATTTTGCTAGGTCTTGCAAAGTCAGTTTTCTTAGGCTACATACGTTCATTTTCTTTGAAGCTGACTCAAGGATAAGTCAGTTCTTTCGTTATCGAGTGAAATCATTCACTCGATTGCTTCGCACCACTTCATTCATTCAAAGGATTTTTGCTACGCAAAACCGTAATATAAATTCTAAATTGGCTCCAACGCTTCGCCAATTCTTAACGAATTTATATTACTATGCTGTTGAAAAAGACCCAAAATACTTTCTGAGCAAGCCCTATTTATAATAAAAAAGGGATGATCAATGACCATCCCTTTTCTTATTTCTTAGAAGATTAAAACTAATCTTTAAACCACTTTCTTGTTACACTCTTTCCATTCGCACTGAATCTTATAAAATAAATTCCCTTTGGTAATTCAGCTACAGGAATGCTGTATGAAGTTGCACCTGATTTTAAACTTGAATTTTTCAACTCTTTGCCAAAAATATTTGTGATCGCTACTGCAGTTTGTGCATTTACTCCAGACTCAAATCGTACATTAACCTGATCTTTTACAGGGTTAGGATAAATTTTAAAACCTGGTATGCTCGACTCTTCGACAGATGTCGTCACTGGATCAAATTTTGTTCCTGAATTCAATATTTCCTTAGAAGCAGCATCTTGAACCCAAACCAATGCATACATTTGTGATTCTACCCAAGTAGAACTTACTGTGTAATTAAAATTTAAAATAATACTTGAACCTTCAGCAGGTAAAGTGATCGCTTCCCCATCTACAGCAGAAACAAATTTTCTGAATACATTATGATGTAGTCTTTCTCCATTTGGAGATGCAAAATTTAATTCTTTTTCAGCAGCAGCAACGTAAATTTTATAGTTTGCCGAAGGTCTGGTTCCTGTGACTTTGATTTCTACAGTTACAGATCTTGACATTGTCCCAATCTCCTTTACACGGATTTCTATTGGAGAAGTCTTTGCTAATTCTTGTGTTAATAATGCAGAACTTATCTGACTAGCGCCTCTCTTAACTCCACCATTCATTACAACTGTTGGTGTACCAGTAACTCCATAAAAATTCGTTCTAGCTGTATTTTCTGAAATATTTGCTTGATACAATGCACATGAAGAATATGGAAAAGAAGGATGAATAGTCATATGATGGTATGAACCTTCATACCCACTAATCACATTGTAGAAACCAGGGTTAATTGATCCACAAGAACTACATCTTGTATTCGTAAAATGTTCTAGGTGGATATATCGCTTAGACTGTCCGAAACTTTGGCTAAAGGACACTAAAATCAATGCAGCAAAAAGTAAAATTCTATTCATCAATAAGATATTTGGTACAAAAATAAACAAATAATCTGAATTTAATAATAAATTAAAATTTAAATGAACTCATATTAGATTAATTTCCATGTATAATCCCCGTAATTTAAGCGAAATACACTATCACCAACCTGCAACAGCATCTTTCCTTCGCCATCAACACCTTGGACAATTCCAGTGACCGTTTCAGAAGATTTGTCCAATAAATTCACACGCTGGAATCGACGAAACAAACATTCATTATACTCCTCAAGTAAACGTTTAAACTGTCCCATCAATAGTTTTTCATAATTGGATAAAATCTGTTGATGAAGTTCAAAAACTAAATAGTCGAGTTCTAAAATAGAATTGGTGTTTTTTTGCATACAACATGCTTGCAAATTTTTTGAAAACTGGTCTTGGAATACATTTATTCCAGTCCCAATCACAGTCCATTGTAAAGCATTTTTTCGCATCGTATTTTCTACCAAAATTCCCGCTACTTTTCGATCTTTTATGTAGATATCATTTGGCCACTTTATTGATACATTTGAACTATATTTTGAAATCAAATCTCGAACAGAAAGCGAAGCGATCAAATGTAGACCAAATATCTTATCTAAGGGAAGAAAACTACAGTCCAATGCTATACTACAGAGTATATTTTTCCTGACTCACTTTCCCAAGTTCTGCCATATTGTCCTCTTCCTTCTGTCTGGAAGTCTGAAATAGCCATAAATCCATGTAATGGACTAATTTTTGATAGATTATCAAGTAGATATTTATTTGTGGAGTCTATTTGTTTAAAACAAATATGAGGAAATGGATATTTTGCATTTTGAAAGTCCATAGCTGGCTATAAATAAATTATCTATTATCTTTGTTACATTAAATCTAAAATATTGCCGAAAGTAAAAGCAAAATCACTTAAAAAAGACGCCCAAGATACGACATTTTTGGATCTCGTTATTGATAGCATTCAAGACATCAAGGGGAAGAATATTGTTCATTTAGACTTGAGTAAACTAGAGGATGCTCCAGCAAAGCATTTTATCATATGTGAAGGAGAAAGTAATACACAGATAAAGGCAATCGCTGGAAATTTGGTCAAAAGAGCAAAAGCAGAAGCCCAAGTTCAATATGCCCACACAGAAGGTCAATTGGCTGCTAAATGGGTCTTAGTTGATTTTTTTGACGTGGTAGTTCATGTATTTGATCGAGAAGCAAGATATTTCTATGATTTGGAAGAATTGTGGGCAGATGCACATCGTATTGAGTATCAAAATATCTAATTTTAAGAAGTAATTAACGCTCAACAAGTCCACATTAAAAACCGAAATACGTTTTATTCGTTAAATTAATATCTCAATAGAGTCAAAAATATATGGAACCAGAAAACAATAGCCCCAAAAAGAATACAGGATTCAATGCATATTGGATCTATGGTATCATCTTTTTAGCCATCATCGGTGTGAATTTATTTTACATCAGCAATCCTACTCAAGATCCAATTAATTATTCTCGCTTTCAACAAATGGCGGCAAATGGCGACCTTGAAAAGGTAGAAGTCATCAATGGTAACAAAGTATATGTTTATCTTAAAAAAGAAGCGCTTACCAAAGAAGATTACAAAGATGCTTTAAAATCAAATTTTGCAAATCGACCAAATTATCATTTTAACTCCGGACCTTCTGAACATTTTGCAGAAAAAGTCGATAAAATGAATGAAACCTTACCAAAAAAAATTGATATAAACTATTCTGAAAAAGAAAATTGGTTTGGCACTATACTTGGTTTTTTGATCCCATTCCTCATTATACTTGTATTGTGGATGTATGTCATGCGCAAAGTTGGCGGTGGAGGAGCTGGACCAGGTGGACAATTGTTCAATATTGGAAAATCAAAGGCTACCCTGTTTGAAAAGAACATGAACTCGCATATAACTTTTGAAGATGTTGCAGGACTCGAAGAAGCAAAGGAAGAAGTAATGGAAGTAGTGGATTTTCTGAAAAATCCAAAAAAATATACAAGCCTAGGAGGTAAAATTCCAAAAGGAGTATTGCTTGTAGGCCCTCCCGGAACTGGTAAAACACTTTTAGCTAAAGCAGTAGCAGGTGAAGCAGCCGTGCCGTTCTTTACTATATCAGGTTCTGATTTTGTGGAGATGTTTGTTGGTGTCGGCGCATCTAGAGTGAGAGATTTATTCAGACAAGCGCGTGAGAAAGCGCCTTGTATCGTGTTCATAGATGAAATAGACGCTGTAGGACGAGCTCGAGGTAAAACTCAAGTTCAAGGAGGCAATGATGAAAGAGAAAATACCTTGAATCAGCTTCTTGTTGAAATGGACGGATTTAGCACAGATAAAGGAGTAATACTAATGGCGGCAACCAACCGTCCAGATATCCTCGACTCGGCTTTATTGCGCCCAGGACGATTTGATCGACAGATTTCCATAGATCCACCAGATTTGATAGGAAGAGCACAAATCTTTAAAGTGCATTTAAAAAAATTAAAACTTTCTCCAACAGTTACACCAGAAGTATTGGCTGAAATGACACCTGGTTTTGCTGGAGCAGAAATTGCAAACGTATGTAATGAATCTGCATTAGTTGCCGCACGTAGAAATAAAACAGAAATTGATCTCGACGACTTCAATTACGCTTTAGATCGCGTGATCGGTGGACTAGAGAAAAAGAATAAATTAATCTCGCCAGAAGAAAAACAAGTCATAGCCTATCATGAGGCAGGTCATGCGATCTGTGGTTGGTATTTGCCTTTCGCTTCACCATTGGTAAAAGTAACTATTGTACCAAGAGGAATTGGGACTTTAGGTTATGCGCAATATTTGCCGAAAGAAGAATATATCACGCGTACGGAAGCCTTGCTCGATCGTATGTGTATGACAATGGGAGGACGTGCAGCTGAAAAATTAATTTTCAATAAAATATCAACAGGTGCTCAGAGCGATCTAGATCATGTCACGAGAATGTCATACAGTATGATTTCAGTATACGGTATGAACGAAAAAATTGGAAACGTGTCATTCTATGGCATGTCGCAAGAAGGCTTCACAAGACCATATAGCGATGAGACTGCAAAGATAATGGATGAAGAAGTGCGAAAACAAATCGACGGTCAATATGAAAGAGCACAGCAATTGCTTTCTGAACGCAGACAAGAATTAGAAATCTTGGCTCAAGAATTATTAAAAAAAGAAGTGCTACTTAAAACTGATGTTGAGCGATTGATCGGACCAAGTCCTTATCACAAAGACAAACATGCGGAACCTCAGCCTCTTTCAGGTCAGCATGTATCTGATGAAAGACAAGGCGAGACTATTGTAGATTTGGGAGTTTGAGATATTTGCTCTAAAGCAGGATTGTTTTAAACAGAAAAATTTGCAATAAATTCACGAACAATAATTTGATTTTTCAAGAATTTTAAATGAATCATTAATTCATGATTCATAACAATTAGTATATTAATTTTTAATACCTACTTGTAAAATTGCATCTTTGGTTAATTTACTTCTTTCTAAGCTCAAGTGAAGACTGAACCAATCAATCAATACTTTTTCAATTTCACTTCTATTAAATGTCTTTGGATTTCGTCTAGATTGTAAGTAATTTTCTCTGCACATTTTTTCAGCAACTTGGCCTACAGATTCTAGGTCAAATTCGTTTCCAATTTTAATGCTAATCCAAAATCCTATTATTGAACACATAAGTCCTGCAAATCCTATTTGGAAGTTAAAAAAAAGTCCGACAACAGAAAAAAGAAATGCAATTAAAATTATTCTTGTAACCCAATATGGTGGTCTTAATATATTGAGCTTAATGCCTAAATTCTCTTCCAATGTTGTTATTTTTGAACGCCTATTTCGTCGAGGTAAAAGCTCCTTAAGTAAATGATTAACGGAAATTGTTTTAGTTTCGATCTGAAGTGTTTTTGATAATGCATTACGTAATTTATAAAATGCTTGTTGACTTGTGCAATCGTCTACTGTTTCTAGTTTGATTTTATTATTGATATGATCACAAAGTTCTCCAAAGGTGCCGATATAATATAACTCGCCCTTTATAAATTGTATATCAAATGAAACCTCGACTTTCAAAAGCAAATCTTCAATGCACTCCTTGTCTACATCCTTAAGTTTGTAATCTGAAAAAACATCCATTGCTTTTACTATATTAGTATTACAGCCCTAATTCTTTTCGTGCTGCTTGATGGATATTTTTTACAACATCCATATCCTTGCCTTGAGCATAGATACGCAAAACCGGTTCAGTACCTGATGCTCTGAACATCAACCATGCATCATCTTCAAAGTAATATTTTTGCCCATCCAACGATTCAAAATTAATGCAATGAAAGTCTCCCCATTGATCAAATTTATCATTTGCTAATCTTTGCTTTACTTTTGACATTTGATCATCACTAAGATGTAAGTCCAATCGATCATAAGCAAAAGATCCTGTAATCTGATATACATCTTGGATCAATTCATTGATTGTTTTTCCAGTTGCAGCCATGAATTCCAAAATTGTAATACCTATCCATACACCATCGCGTTCTGGAATATGACCTTTTATAGCAAGGCCTCCTGATTCTTCACCAGCTACAAGCACATCTTCTGATATCATATATTCAGCGATATACTTAAATCCAATCTTCGTGACAACCAACTCTAGACCATAGTAATCTGCTAATTTTTTTAATTTGTTTGTCACTGAAAAGCTAACTACTATTTTACCTGTCATTTTCTTATAACCTGCTAAGTAATGTACAAGTAAAAGGAGGATGTGGTGAGAATCTACCATGTTTCCATTGGGATCAATCATGCATACTCGATCAGCATCGCCATCATTAGCTATTGCTGTATACTGATCTGGATTTTCCTTTAGAAATGCTGTAATTTCTGTAAGGTTTTTTGATATTGGCTCAGGAGCAGTACCATCAAATCCAGGATTCCAACTACAATGAAATGATTTTAATTTTGGAAACAAACGCGTCATTATGCGCTGCCCTGCTCCATACATTGCATCAAATGCAACATTTGTTTTCTCTTGAATCAACTGCAAATTAAAATGTGAAATCACATGATCAAAATAAGCTTGTTCAAGATCCACCTTTTTAAGAATCCCAATTGAATTTAAAGTAGAAAAATCTTGCTTCGGTAATATCTCCTTATCAGGAATTAACGATTCGACTTGTTCTATATCTGAAGGAATGGTTGGCCCGCCATAAGAAGACTTTAATTTAAAGCCATTATAATCTGGTGGATTATGGCTTGCTGTGATAACGATACCAATATCAGCCTTTTGCTGCAATACGCCAAGTGAAACCATAGGAGTACTTACATATCCTTCAGCATAAAAACACTCAATTTCATGTCCACCAAGCACACGACAAGCTTCCTGAAGGAATAATTTACCTCCAAATCTACAATCATGTCCGATAACTACTTTTCGAAACCCTTTTGACTTCATCCACAATGCTGTTCCTTCTGCAACACGTCGCACGTTTTCAACAGTGTAAGTATCAGCAATGATAGCCCTCCATCCGTCCGTTCCAAATTTAATTTGATCCATTTAATCAACAATTGTAAAATGCAAATTTACAATCTTTTTATGAAATGAGTTTTGCTCCCAAACATATTAAATAAAATTATTATATTTGCATTGAAAATCAAAACAATTTTGGATAGCTATCGACATAAGGGTTTGCGCAATCAATTAGTTGAAGAATTGCGATTAAAAGGAATCTCAAATCTTGAGGTTTTAGAAGCTATTAGGAGAGTACCAAGGCACTTATTTTTAGATAATGCTTTTGGTGAATGGGCATACAAAGACAATGCATTTCCCATCGATTGTGAACAGACCATTTCACAACCCTATACAGTTGCAATGCAAACGAGTTTATTAAATATAGAACCTAAAAATAAAATCATGGAGGTAGGACTTGGATCTGGGTATCAAGCATGTGTGTTACACGAGATGGGTGCAAAAGTCTATTCTATCGAAAGGCACAAACATCTTCATGACAAAACAGCGAAACGCATTCATGAAATAGGTTATGGACTCATACGTACATTTTTTGGGGATGGATTTGAAGGCTTGCCTCGCTTTGCACCATTTGATAGAATCCTAGTCACAGCGGCAGCTCCAGAGAATGTAATGAAATTGATTGATCAATTGGTTGTAGGAGGTATAATGGTAGTCCCTATCGGCAAGAATAATGATCAAATCATGTATAGAATTAGTAAACTAGAAGATGGAAAGATTAAAAAAGAAACATTTGGGCACTATAAATTCGTTCCAATGTTGCCAGGAACAGCTTAAAGCGGCTTAAATTCTTTTTTTCAACAGATTTTTGAATATAAGATGTGCTGCAGAGCAAAATATTGTATGTTTGTCACCCATTTTTAAAATTACCTGATATGGCTGATTTATTTAAAAGATCATTAGAAATGCATTATGATGTCGGTGGAAAGATTAGCGTCGAGAATAGAATTCCCTTAACGACTAGTGACCATCTTGCATTAGCTTATTCCCCTGGTGTGGCGCAACCTTGTCTTGAAATATACAAAGATCCAAGTAAAGTATATGACCTTACTATTAAAAGAAATACGGTCGCTATATTCAGCGATGGATCATCAGTGCTTGGACTGGGCAATATTGGAGCTAAAGCTTCAATACCAGTTATGGAAGGCAAAGCAATGCTATTCAAACGATTTGCTGGAATCAATGCATTCCCAATTTGTGTAGAGACGCAAGACACAGAAGAAATTATTAATATCGTTAGAAATATTGCACCTGTGTTTGGAGGAATCAACCTTGAAGATATCTCTTCTCCTAGATGTTTTGAAATTGAAGAGCGACTCCAAGATATTGGAATTCCAGTATTTCATGATGATCAACATGGCACGGCTATCGTAGTCCTAGCGGCATTAATCAATTTTTGCAAATTGACGAACAGAAAAATGGAAGATTTAAAATTGGTGATTAACGGTGCTGGTGCTGCGGGAATCACCATTGCAAAATATTTGACAAAAAAAGATCCCAATACACCCAATCAAAGATTAGTAAAAGATATCATTGTAACTGATACTAAAGGAATTCTTCAAGCTGATCGCGCTGATCTCAATGCAGTCAAAATTAAATTATTAGAACACACAAACAAAGAAAAAATCTCAGGTGATTTATTCAAAGCAATGCATAATGCTGATGTATTTATAGGCGTAAGTAGGGCCAATTTATTAACAGCAGATGATATACGCAATATGGCTAAAGATCCATTGATCCTAGCACTCGCTAACCCAACACCAGAAATTATGCCAGAAGAAGCATATAAAGGTGGTGCACTTGTAGTAGGCACAGGGCGATCAGATCTCCCTAACCAAGTCAACAATGTGCTTGCTTTTCCAGGTATATTCTTAGGAGCATTGCAAGGAAGGGCTAAACAAATCACACTTGCTATGAAGTTCGCAGCTGCAGAAGCTATCGCATCTTGTGTGACAGATATACGACCAGATCAAATCATCCCACATGCTTTGGATGAATCTGTAGCAATCAAAGTAGCAGAGGCTGTAAAAAAGTTATGTTAAACGAATTAAAAAATATCATGTAGTCTCAACAGGAATCGAACCTGTATCAAAAGTTTAGGAAACTTCTATTCTATCCATTGAACTATGAGACCAATTGATGCGTAAAGATAAAGTAGTTTTTATTATACATCAAACAATGTGTTTGACTTATTCTCCACGCTTCCTGGCTAAAATATGAAAAATATGTGGAATCTTAAGTTCCGCTTTCCCATATTGATATCGTTTAGGCGCAATTTCTTTCATATGTGGAAAACAATTATAAGGCGAAAATTCAATTTCTTTAAATCGTAAAATATCGAGATCATTATCTAACAATGCCGAAATTATTTCGTCAAAATTATGTTGCCAAAAATAGGATACACTCTCTAATGGGTAATTGCGATCTGCATAAGTGAATGATTCGCTATCTGAGAAAACCTTTCCGGGGCTTCCATATGGATATTGTAATTCTTGAGATTCAAATTCATACATATAAAGCAAAGGATGGAATTCTGCGATATAGAGCAATCCGCCTGGCTTAAGTAAACCTGAAATTACGTCAGCCCATTTTTTAAATCTGGTAACCACGATAGTACGCCATAACTTGTAAATACGATATCGAATTTCCCTAAATTTAAATCCAAAACATCATATACATTTGATTCATAAAATTTTGTACTTAAATTTAATTCCATTGCTGTTTTTTGAGCATGTTCGATTGCAATATTTGAAAAATCAATTCCTGTACAATGTGCTCCCATTCGTTCTAGAGAAATTGTATCTTGACCAAAATGACATTGCAAATGAATCAATCTCTTCCCTTTTACTTCTGGCAAGAACTCATTTTCAACTTCAGTCAAACTAGATTTTCCGTTTAGAAATGCATCATTTTCATAAAATTCAGATTTCACATGAATGGGAGTCTTTACATTCCATAATGCTTTATTCGCTTTAAAATAAAATTCTTCACTTTTATCTAAATCAATATTCTTTATATCCATTTCATTTTTTTTAATAAATTTGCACCACAAAAATAAAACAATGCAAGATAACAATAACAATCCACAGAATCAAATCAATATAGAATTGTCTGAAGATATTGCAGATGGAATTTACTCCAATCTCGCTATAATCTCCCATTCTCATTCTGAGTTTGTTTTGGATTTTGTAAGATTAATGCCCAATGTTCCAAAAGCTAAGGTTAAAGCTCGAATAGTGCTTACACCTCAACATGCAAAGCGATTGTTAAAAGCTTTACACGATAATTTGAATAAATATGAAAACCAATTCGGTGCAGTAATTGACAATGAACCTCAAGGTTTTCCACCAATGGCATTCAATACGCCTACTGCGCAGGCTTAAATATTTTTATCTAGAATTTGAATTTCGTTATATTTGAGCTTTAGAATCAAATATAAGGTATTTATGTCCAATCAAAAACTTGCTGTTTACGGTTTATTCCTTTCACTATTTTTATTAGCCTATAGTAGCAATCCACCAAATGGGCTCACAGGCGCTCCTGGAGAAGGCACATGTGCAAACTGCCATATCCAAGGAAGTAGCGGAGGGTTAGGCGGAAGTATTTCGATATCAGGTTTACCTGGGACAATTACGCCAAATGCTACTTATCCACTTGTCATCACAGTATTTAATAATTCAGTCCCATTATCTTCAGCAGATAGAGCTGGTTTTGAAGTAGTGGCTCTAGATGGAAATAATGGTAATGCAGGTACATTCTCTAGTCCCGGCGCGGGTTCAACACTCAATGGATCTCCAAAGAATTATTGGAAGCATTCAATGGCGAAATCATTTGGAGGAGGAGGCTCTGTCACTTGGACAGTCAACTGGAAAGCACCTGCTTCTGCCCCAGGAAATGTTATAAATATGTATTACGCTGGTATCATAGCAGATAATGGAAATAACACTAACAGCAATGATTATTTAGTGACGAATTCATCTACTGGATCAATCATGGGTGCAACTATTACCATAGCAGTTACCTCAAAGAAGAATCCGAGCTGCAATGGTGGAAATGATGGAATGATTACAGTTGCTCCATCTGGGGGACAAATGCCATATACCTATTCATGGTCTAATGGAGGCAGCACTGCTTCAATTTCGAATCTTGTAGCTGGAACATATACAGTCATTGTTACAGACAATAATAATACCACAGCAGAATCAACTATAACTCTTACTGATCCACCTGCTATTGGATTAGATTTGGTAGATAAAACAGATTTATCTTGCTACGGAAAAAGCGATGGAAAAATTTCAATTAGTACATCTGGTGGAACAGGCAATCGCACAGTAAAATGGAGTTCAGGTCCAACATCAAATACAATCACAAACTTAAAAGCTGGGATGTATACCGTAACTGTAACAGATGGCAATAATTGCAAACTGGTTGGTTCTTATTTTATCACAGAACCAGACTCGTTAAAAGTAGATGCTATCTTAGTACAACCTTCTTGCACTAACTCAAAAAATGGTAAAATCACTTTACAAATTTCAGGGGGTACTGCACCTTATGATTACATATGGAATCCAAATCAAAAATTGGATAGCCTAGTACAAGGCTCTTATCTCTTTACGATAACAGATCATAATTCATGTACGAAAGTGGTACAATTTGAGCTGAGATCAAAAGATAGCATTGCCCCTAAAATAACTGTAAAGCCACTAACATTGCTTTTAGATAGTCTTGGCAAAGCTGTATTAGATCCAAAAGATGCAGTACTTACTGTTTCAGATAATTGTGATGTAAGTTTTATTTATAGAGCTTCGAAAACTAATTTTGATTGCGCTGATCTTACTATGCCTGTAAAAGTATATATTGATGTCGAAGATAATTCCAAGAATGTAGTTCGAGATTCAATATTTGTCACTGTGCAAGATAGAAGAGCGCCAGTAATTGACTGCAATGTAAGCTATAACAAATGGAATTGTAATGAAAAAATACCTACGCCAATTCACTCAGACAATTGTGGTATTAAAGAAATAACTTTACTCTCAACAAATCAAAAAATCGGGGATGTACTTGGATATGGGAAACACGTATTGACCTATTCTGTTACAGATCATTCTGGTAATACGAATCAATGCTCAACAACAATCGAAATAGATCGATCTGCAACAATAAACGTAGATACAATCATACAAAAAAAATGCCCAAGTGATGGTATTGACATTTATTTAAAAATGGATGTAAATACCGAAAAGAATTTATTGATATTAAATACTGACACATTACATATCTCTCGAGATAGTAGCATCATTTATAATTCTAAAAAAGAAAAAATTGCATTAACAATCATCGATAGTTTTTCTTGCATTCCACAGCAATTTGAAATCAATTACAAAACAAATTGGGATAGTGTTCTTCAATCGTCAATTCGACTTGTTCAACCTTCAACCAACTCATCTGCTGATGGAGAGATTCATTTAATTTTCAAAGGCGGGGTCGCGCCATACACTTTTACTTTGATCGATTCAAGTGGAAACATTATTGAAAAAAACAATACAGCTTCATTTACAAAATTAAGACAAGGAAGTTATTTTGTTGTATTAATGGATGCGCAATCTTGTACTTATTCATTTGGGTATTATGAATTAAAATTTACTTCTGCAACGAATCACTATTCAGCCTCAAAAGTATATTGTACACCAAATCCATTTCAAGACAATATTACCATTTTTAGTGAGTCTAATATTCATTCAATAGTGGTTTCGAATCAAGATGGCAAGATCTTTTACCAAACTAATTTATTGAAAGAAACTAAATCGCATAAAATAGATACTAAATCTTGGACAATGGGAATTTACTACATTCAGACAATAGATCAAAACGGTAAGAGACAATTAAATCGAGTGATTAAATAATACTGATTTTTTAAAAATACAAATTGAGAAATTGATAAAGAGGCATGATTTTAGACATTATGCCTCTTTAATTTATATATTTACTTATTTCTCTGCATTTCAATTTCTTTAAGACTCTCCATGCGGTTTCTGATGAGGAATTCATCAATAGTTTCAAAATGTTCGATTACTCGTTTATCTTTGAATTCAAACACTTTTTCTGAAAGTCCCATGAGAAAATCTCTATCGTGAGATACAAGAATCAATGTTCCATCAAAATTCAACAAAGCCTCCTTTAATACTTCTTTTGATTTTAGATCTAAATGATTGGTTGGCTCATCGAGTATCAAAAAATTTACTGGCTCAAGCAACAGTTTAACCATAGCAAGTCGTGTGCGCTCTCCTCCCGACAATACACTTACCTTTTTATCAATATCTTCTCCTGAAAACATGAAGCATCCAAGTATTGTCTTCAATTGTTTTCTCACTTCATCATTGGCGCCTTCTTCGACGGTTTGATATACGGTGAGTTGAGGATCTAATAATGCAGCTTCGTTCTGTGCGAAATATCCTACCGTGACATTATGGCCCAATGTACATTGACCTTCATATTCTATTTCACCCATGATGGCTTTGATTAATGTAGATTTTCCTTCGCCATTTCTTCCAACGAAAGAAACTTTTTCACCTCGCTTGATCGCTAGATTTGCATCTGAAAAAACGACGTGATCATCATATTTTTTGGACAAGGAATTGACCAACAATGGATAGTCTCCAGATCGTATCGAAGCTGGAAATCTTAGTTTCAAAGCTGAATTATCTATTTCATCAACTTCTATGATTTCAAGTTTTTCAAGCATTCTCTCTACTGAGCTAACTTGATTTGTCTTTGAATATGTCCCCCGAAATCGCTCAATAAATCGCTCACTATCTGCAATTAATTTTTGTTGTTCTTTATATGCTTTTAATTGGTGTGTTCGTCTATCTTCTCGCAATGTAAGATAATGTGAATAATTGGCTCGATAGTCATAGATTTTTCCCATTGTGACTTCGATCGTTCTTGTGGTGATATTATCTATGAATGCTTTATCATGGGAAATGACCATTACAGCTTTTGCCTTATTAATCAAAAAATCTTCCAACCAAATCACGGATTCAATATCAATATGATTTGTAGGTTCATCTAATAAAATCAAATCCGGTTTTTTCAATAATATTTTTGCTAATTCAATTCGCATTCGCCAACCTCCGCTGAATTCATTGGTCATTCGAGTGAGATCTGAACGTTTAAATCCTAAACCCAACAAGGTTTTTTCAACCTCTGCATCGTAATTGACTTCTTCTAAAGCATAATAGATCTCTCCCAACTCAGATACTCGCTCGATCAATTTCATATACTCTTTTGACTCATAATCTGTTCGAGTCTCCATTTCATGATTGAGTTTAGCCATTTCATCTCTCAAAGCAAATACTTGCTCGAAGGCCTTTGCAGCTTCTTCTGCTACAGTACAATGATCTTCAGTCAACAAATGCTGAGGCAAATAAGCGATTACGGCATCTTTTGGATAGTTGATGCTTCCCCGTGTTGGTTTGGTTTTACCTGCTATGATTTTCATCATGGTGGATTTTCCAGCACCATTTTTTCCCATTAGTGCTATTTTATCATTCTCATTGATTACGAATGAAATATCGCTAAACAAAACTTTCCCACTAAACTCTACGGTTAATCCATCAACTATAATCATGCAAATCGAATTTTTTTAAGGCGCAAATGTACTAAGAAAAAGTACTAAATTTAATGTGTAAATAAGATTTAGCGAATGGTTTTGGCCAAATAAAAAGGTCGTCCCTTTTGGAACGACCCTCCCCTAATCCCTGTGGGTTAAACATATCCCGATTTAAAACGAAGCCAAAATTTATAAATAAAACTATTATAAAAAACGCTACAATATTTTCTTTCGTTTCTTGCTTTAGTTAAATAAAAGCTAAAATCATTGAAGTACTACAGCATTCTCTTCCATCATCTTTCTGATGTTGATTAAAGCATACCTCATTCTGCCTAAAGCTGTATTAATACTTACTTGAGTCAATGATGCGATTTCTTTAAAACTCATATCTGCATAATGGCGCAATACGACCACTTCTCTCTGCTCTTGCGGAAGGCTATCTACTAATTCGCGAATTTTGGTATGTGTCTCTGACTTGATCAATTGATCTTCGCGATTATCATCAGGAAGCTCTAATACATCAAAGATATCAAAGTCTTCTGTAGTACTAACTTTAGTTCTTTTCTTCCCTCTCCTGAACTGGTCTACACACATATTATACGCTATGCGAGTGGCCCATTGAGAGAATTTTCCTTCGTGATTATAATTCCCTTTGCGAAGAGTATCAATAATCTTAATAAATACTTCTTGAAATAAATCTTCAGCCATGTCTCTGTCTTTGACAAAGAGATAAATGGAAGTATAGATTTTCTGCTGGTGGCGTTCTAGGAGAGTTTGAAAAGCTTTTTCATCTCCATTGATGTACAATTCTATAAGCGCCTGATCACTAACTTGTGCAACTTGCATACGCGAATTATTTTATTTTTTATCTAAATAATAAGTGTAGAAGTTCTATTCGATATGATCTAATTTTTTGATTTATAAAATTGATTACGGGATAAAGATACTTTTAAAACTGATTCCGTTGCATTATTATTTCGATTTTAACGCAGTTTTAACCAAAAAATTGGGGAAATCTCACAAAATTTGACTTTTCATGATAACATTTTTGAGTTTTTGACACTTTTTCTTTTACTCAGTTAGCCAACTGGCATATAAATAATTGAATTTTCTATCAAAATCCACCATTTGATTTTTTCAAAAGGTAAAATTAGACGTTCTTCATAAAATTTTCATTCAATGCATCTTCCTCAATTTCGAATAAAATATTACGGAATATCCTAAAAAATGCTTCAATTTGCAGTTAAATCCACCAAAAGGCATTATGCCAGAGACAAAATCAAAAAAAGTAGCTGAATCCAAAATGATAAGGACTATAGAGATTAAAGGCGCTCGATCGAATAATCTCAAAGACCTGCATGTTTTTATTCCAAAAAATCAATTGGTGGTGGTTACAGGCGTTTCAGGCTCTGGCAAATCTTCACTCATCATTGATACCTTGTATGCTGAAGGTCAAAGGCGATATGTCGAAAGCTTATCTGCTTATGCTAGACAATTCTTAAACCGAATGAAGAAACCAGAGATAGATTACATCAAGGGTCTTTGTCCAGCTATCGCTATCGAACAAAAAGTGACTTCATCTAATGCTCGATCTACAGTAGGTTCACTTACAGAAATCTACGATTATCTACGATTGCTTTTTGCTAAAATTGGAAAAACGATTTCGCCTGTTTCGGGAAAAGAAGTAAAGAAACACACCGTTTCCGATGTGGTAGATTTTATTTTCTCTTGTAATGATGGGGATAAAATATTTATCGCATTTCCATTACAAACTCATTATCCTGAGCGAAGTATCAAACAAGAATTGGATATACTCGCCCAAAAAGGATTCATACGAATAAAACACAAAGAGGAAATATTATTACTCGAAGATTTACTTTCAAAATCATTCAAAGAAGAAAAGAAAAAAGTAATCGACAAAGAAGCTGCATCCTTTAAAATCGTAGTCGATCGTATCGTGCTTTCTGATCGAGATGAAGAATTTCGCAAACGGATCAGTGATTCGATTCTCACTGCTATGGCAGAAAGTCAAGGAGAATGTTTGGTAATCGTAAATGAAAAAACACAAAAATCATTCTCTTCAAAATTTGAATTGGATGGTATGACATTTATTGAACCAAGTCCTCAATTGTTCAATTATAATAATTCATTCGGAGCTTGTCCAGTTTGTGAAGGTTATGGACGAACGATAGGAATAGATGAAAACAAAGTGATTCCAAATAGTTCTAAATCCTTGTATGATGATGCGATCATTTGTTGGTCAGGAGAAACAAAAAAAGAATGGTTTACACCTTTGATTAAAATATCAAAAACTGAAAACATCTCGATTCACAAGCCCTATCATGAATTAAATGAATCACAAAAAGAAATCATATGGTATGGCAAAGGTGAATATAAAGGCATCTTTGCTTTCTTCAAGGAACTAGAAGAAAAATCGTACAAAATTCAAAATCGAATCCTTCTCGCGCGATATCGAGGAAAAACAAATTGCACAGCTTGTCGAGGAGGACGACTTCGTCCAGAAGCATTTTATGTACAAGTAGCTGGTAAAATATTTCGCGATTTTATGTTTACTCCTATTGATGAACTCAATCATTTTTTTGATACATTAAAATTTACTGATGTAGAATTAGAAATTTCACAAAGAATACTTCTAGAAATAAAAAACAGATTGAGTGTATTAGATAGCATTGGTTTGTCCTATTTAAATCTTGATCGATTATCAAATTCGTTAAGTGGAGGTGAATCACAAAGAATACATTTAACGCGCACTTTAGGATCGAACCTTACTTCTTCATTATATATTCTGGACGAGCCTTCTATTGGACTCCATCCGCGAGACACAGAAAATTTAGTAAAATCGTTACTTCATTTAAGAGACTTAGGTAATACCGTCATCGTCATTGAACATGAAGAAGAAGTAATCAAACGAGCTGACGCCATCATTGACATCGGACCGAAAGCTGGTATACATGGAGGACATCTAGTTTTTGCAGGAGAATATAAGGAATTCCTCACAAAAGGAAAAGAGAATCTCACAGCAGGATATTTGACTGGAGTTAATCATATCCCATTGCCCATTCATCGCAGAATGACAGCAGATTGTATTACGATTCATGATGCCAATTTACATAACTTAAAAAATGTCACTGTCAGATTTCCTCTTCACAATTTTATTTGTATGAGCGGTGTCTCTGGTTCTGGAAAAACTACCTTGATCAAACATCTTTTTCACCCGTTATTGCGCCAGTACATAGAAGATGGAGTTCCTGAAGATGTCACAGGTGCTACTTACTTAACTGGACCATTCAAACGGATTACACAAATAGAATTAGTCAATCAACAATCCATTGGTAGATCATCTCGATCCAATCCTGCGACCTATGTAAAAGCTTATGATGATATTCGTGAGTTGTTTCGATTACAACAGATATCAAAAATCAGAGGCTATCAACCGAAACATTTTTCATTCAATGTAGAAGGTGGTCGATGTGAAGCATGTAAAGGAGATGGCGAAATCGTAGTAGAAATGCAGTTCTTAGCTGACGTCGCATTGCTCTGTGAGGATTGCAATGGAAAACGATTCAAAAATGAAATTCTTGAAGTACAATACAAAGGAAAAAATATATACGAAGTTTTAGAATTGAGTATTGAAGAAGCGTTGGATTTTTTCTACGACAGAAGAGAGATTGTAAAAAAATTAAAACCTCTCCATGATGTCGGTCTAGGCTATTTGAAATTAGGTCAATCCTCATCCACACTTTCAGGTGGCGAAGCACAGCGGTTAAAATTGGGATATTATCTAGGACTTGAAGACAATACACAACACATCTTTTTTATCTTTGATGAACCAACAACTGGGTTACATTTTGATGATGTGAAAAAACTATTATTTGCACTAGATAGTCTCGTAGAAAAAGGCCATACCGTATTAGTGATCGAACATAATATGGATGTGTTGAAAAATGCAGATTGGTTGATCGATCTTGGACCAGGAGGCGGTAAACATGGTGGCGCATTATTATATGAAGGACCACCAGAAGGCATCCTCACATTAAAAAATTCTCATACTGCATTTTATTTAAAAGAAAAATTAAATCAACTGCCTAAAAAGAAAAAATGACAATAAGTGGATATACCTTCATGAGAAATACGAGTAAATTGTATTATCCATTTATTGAATCTATCCAATCTATATTGCCACTATGTGATGAATTCATCATCGCATATACTCGAGGGGATGCAGATGACACCACAAAATTGGAGCTAGAAAAATTAAATAATCCAAAAATCAAAATCATAGAAAGTACTTGGGATCTAGAAAAATTTCCTAAAGGAACTGTGTATGCACAACAATCAAATCTTGCATTGAAAGCATGTAAATCCGACTGGTGTTTTTATATTCAATCAGATGAACTAGTTCATGAAAACGATCTGCATTCAATCAAAAAATATTGCGAAAAATACAAAGAAGATCAACAGGTAGAAGGTTTCCTTTTTTCCTATTTTCATTTTTATGGAGACTATACGAGAGTAATGAATTCACATTGTTGGTACAAAAAAGAAATTCGAATCGTTCGGAATCATCCCGATATATACTCGTATGGTGATGCACAGTCATTCAGGTTTATTCCTAACTTTGATCAACTCGATTTTCGCACAAAAAATAATACACGTCCGTTACATGTCGTAGATATCCCTGTTCACATATACCACTATGGTTGGGTTCGTCCACCGCAAATGATGAGATCAAAATCCAAAGTCATGGATAGTCATTACCACGACAAAAATAAAATCGATAAAAAATACAATGAACTCTCCGAAGAATTTGACTATGGCAATTTAAATTTCACTGAAGAATTTCAAGGAACTCATCCAAAATTAATGAGCCCTTGGATTGCTAAAATGAATTGGAAGGATAAACTACATTTCGAAAAAAATTATAAAAGAAATGGCGATCTTCCCAAACATGAACGATTGAAATATCGACTTTTAAGTTTTATAGAAAATACCTTCTTTGGAGGAAGAATTATCTTTGGTTATAAGAATTGGAAGATTTTGAAAACCGAAAAATAATAAAAGGAAACCATTCTTCTAATGAATTTATAAATTCCTACAATTCAAACGTAGGCTGCAAACTAGTACCTTTATCTCCTTCATAAAATGTATTGATGATTGATACGATCTCTTCTGCATCGTCTACGATAGGCATAAGGTCTAAATCTTGAGGACTGATGTATGCATTTTTTTCTAACATCGTATCGACAATCCAATTTTTTAAAGGTGTCCAAAATTCTTTTCCTACTAGGATAATTGGTACACTGTGGATTTTTCCGGTTTGTGTCAATGTCAATACTTCAAACAATTCATCCATTGTCCCAAGCCCTCCAGGTAATGCAATAAACGCTTGAGAATATTTCACAAACATGACTTTTCGCACGAAAAAAAATCTGTGATTTAAATTTTTATCGTGATCTATATACGGATTGCTACTTTGCTCAAAGGGTAAATCTATATTTAATCCAACGCTAAGACCATTGTTCAATTTTGCGCCTTTGTTGGCTGCTTCCATTATTCCAGGACCTCCTCCAGTAATCACTCCAAAACCTTCTTCTGTAAGTCTAGCTGCGATTTTTTCTGCCAATTGATAATGTGGGTGGTCTGGCTTAACTCGTGCCGACCCAAAAATAGAAACACAGGGCCCTAATCGATTTAATGTCTCGAAACCATCTACAAATTCAGAGATTACTTTGAACATCGTCCAGCTGTTTTCTCCTTTTAATTGACCCCATTGTTTCATTGATTTCATATATCTATTTTTTGACTAAAAAAGCCTGTCCTTTGTGAGAACAGGCCTATCTATTTGACATTTTTCAAAATTAATTTTCTTGTTTATAAGATTGGAATTCCTTCTTTATAAAATCATTTAATTCATGAATTGTTCCAAATTGATCAAACAATTCTCTAAATTTAGTATTTCGCTGACTTGCTGGAATCACATAATCTACTACTTCTTTTCGAGTGATCTTTTGCTTAGATAAGATGATCAATCTCTCGACCACATTGCGCAACTCTCGAATATTTCCTGTCCAATTGTGATTCTGTAGTTCTTCTAACGCCGAATCATCTATCTTCTTCGTTGCAATACCATATTCATGGCAAATATGCTCAATAAAATGTTCTGCCAATATTGGAATATCCTCTTTGCGATCATTTAAAGGTGGTACTTCAATAATGATCACCGCCAATCTATGATATAAATCTTCTCTAAACCGTCCTCTAATGATCTCTTCTCGAAGATCTTTATTGGTTGCCGCTATGACTCTTACATCTACTGGAATTTCTTTATCTCCACCTACTCTTGTGATTCTATTTTCCTGCAATGCTCTCAAGACTTTTGCTTGAGCAGAAAGACTCATGTCCCCAATCTCATCAAGGAATAAGGTACCGCCATTGGCTAACTCAAATTTACCAAGTCGTTGCTTTATAGCAGAAGTAAATGATCCTTTCTCATGACCGAACAATTCACTTTCTATCAACTCTGAAGGTATTGCTGCGCAATTGACTTCCACGATATTACCTCCATTGCGATTGCTTTTCTCGTGTATCCATCTCGCTACAAGTTCCTTTCCAGTTCCATTAGGTCCTGTCACTAGAATTCTAGCATCAGTAGGTGCCACGAGCTCAATCGTGTCTCTCACCTTCATTATGGTCTTAGACTCTCCTACGATTTCTTGAGTCTTTGACTTAGAAACTTTCTTTTGAAGTACTTTTTTCTCAGAGATCAATGATGATTTATCAATTGCATTTCTAAGGGTAATCAAAAGTCGATTTAAATCTGGCGGCTTTGAAATAAAATCATAAGCGCCTTTTTTTACAGCTTCAACAGCTGTATCTATCGTTGCGTGTCCGCTAATCATTATAATAGGTGTATCAGAAGCCAATGATTGGATCTTCTCCAATGCCTCCATTCCATCCATTTTAGGCATTTTAATGTCTAAAATTATAGCTTCATAAGAGTTCTGCTTTAATTTGACCAAGCAATCAAGCCCGTCAATAGCCTCATCTACCTGATATTTCTCCAATTCCAAAATATCACGCAACGCTCTTCTTATACTTTGCTCATCATCTACGATAAGTATTTTTGCCATTTGTCTCCAAAATTAGAAAAATTCACTCGGTTAATCCGTAAGCACAAAGATAATAATTTGATCTATATCTAGTTATAAATTATGAAAATATTTTATGTGTTTTTTGAAAAATGTATGGCTAATGAAGCTAAACTTGCAGCCCCGATAGGCAAACAATTCATATCGACATCAAAATTGGGGGTGTGTACACCAGCTTCTTTACCAATCCCTAATCGAAAAAAACAGGCAGGAATCTCATGGCTGTAATAGGCAAAATCCTCCGAACTCATCCTCGATGGAATCGTTATAACTGACTCATCTTCATATAGTTGCCCTACAACATTTTTTGCCTTTTGTGTAAGATCTTCGTTATTCATCAAACACGGATATCCGTCTATAATTGTAATTTCTGCACGTCCGCCTAGTCCAATGGCTACACTATCAATGATTTCTCTAATTCGTTTTTTTGCTTTAGCTCTCCATTCTTCATTTAAGCATCTCAAGGTTCCTTCGAGCAATACTTCATCTGGGATGATGTTCGTTGCTCCACCTATTGAATTTATTTTTCCTATTCCTAAGACAGAAGGTGAAAAAGGCGGTTTCTCTTTACTGATGATTGATTGAAGTTGAACAATGATCTGCGATGCAATGTAGATAGGGTCGACGGCTTGATCTGGTAATGCTGCATGACCTCCTCGTCCGATAACTTTGATATAAATTTCATCACAAGAAGCCATTGAAGCGCCTTTGCAAAAACCGAGCGTTCCTACATCCATCTTAGGCTGCACATGTAGACCAAAAATTGCATTGACATCGTTCAAAACACCTTGTCCAATTAATGCTTTTGCACCTCCTGGCAATAATTCTTCCCCTGGCTGAAAGATCAACTTTACTTGACCACCAAGAGAAGCTTCAAATTCTTTTAGAATCATAGCGGCACCAAGTAAACAAGTCATGTGAACATCATGACCACAGGCATGCATCACATTTTCATTGATGGACTTATAATTCACATCATTTTTTTCTTGAATAGGAAGGGCATCCATGTCCCCACGAAGTGCAATACTTTTGAGTGATTGCTTTCCAATTGTAGCTACAATACCTGTCTCCGCCCATTGATCAGTATAACTTATTCCAAGTTTTGTTAAAATAGATTTTATATAGTTTGACGTTTCAAATTCTTTAAATGAAAGTTCGGGATGCTGATGAAGATGACAACGAATATCTATCAACTCTGGCAAAAGAGATTGTGCGTAATTTCGGATCTGTGCAGCTTGAATCATATTTTATTTTGAATCTAATTGAGTAATATTTTGGAGACATAAATTAAAATCACTCCATATTGTATAATTCTGAGCATAATTGCTAAGAATATATTTCTCTAGAATTTCATTTTGATATTTTGAATGATCTGAATCTACTTGTATCAAATTGTTTTTCATCTTGGGCAAATTATATTTTTCTTGCTTGTCAACTTGATATCCTACCCAAGAGAAATTACCATTAAGTACATTCCAACAATTTTTGACAAATTGTAACTTATCTTTTTGGAGCCAAAGCAAGATAGGTAAACATAAAAATACAAGCAATGAAAACGCAATATCAAAGATTCTCTTTTGTCTCTTATACACAATGTCTGTCAATCGATACGGAATGTTAAAATGAATTAATTCACCCTTCGTATTTTTTGAATCGCTACTAATTAAACTTTGTGTGTTTTTTGAAATGATTTTATAAGATACGATTGAACCCAGTTTTGAAATATAGTCCAATACTTCTAAGGTCTGAAATTTTTCTGATGAAAAAATAATCTCATCTATTGATAGCACTTTAACTAACTCGCGGATTTCGACTTCAGAAAATCGATCATTGGGATCTACTCGTTTTGATATTTCATAGGCTACTTTATTTGTATCTAATATTGAACGCACAAATTGCTCATCCGATTCATCACCAATTATGAGATAATGAAGTGTTTGGCCAAGAGAAATTTTTGACTTCCGCAAATTGATCTTGGATTGAAACCAATTACAGATACCAAAATATAAAAATGCAAAAATTGCAGATAAAAATATAACTACTCTTGACGTACGATAGTCTTCTGGTAAAATAGAATATATAATTAAATTTAAAATCAAACCGACAAAGGTCATCATGAGTATATCTTTCCATTTACTAATGCGATCATAATAACCATAAAGAAATGCAACAATAATCCATAAGGAAGAATACAGAATCGCGTTTTGCTTGAAGATAGAAACTGGAAAGTAATCAACTTGATTGTAGTAGTAATTAGACCACAAAGGCGCGATCCATTTTATCCCAAAAAACAGAATGATTCCATCAATAATGGGTCGGAAGATCGAAAGAAAATTGTGTTTCAAAAAACTTAATACACCTTGAACGACGATAGCCATTTTCAACAAAAACAATAAGCCTATTCGCTTGATACCACCATAATATTTATTCGTAAAAATAATCATGGCATTATAAAAACTCTTTACATAATTCAAGCTAGACTTACTTGTGCTCTCCCCTTTGTAATGGATGATGTGAGGTTCTGGAAGATAATAGTTTTCATAACCAGCTTTCTTAATTTGATATGAAAAATCAATATCCTCGCCATACATGAAATATGCTTCATCCAATCCACCGATTTTATCAACCAGTGCTTTTCGCACCATGATGTATGCACCAGGCAACACATCTATTTTCTGAACTTCATCATATGCCAAATGTCCTAAATAATATTGATTGAAAAATTCTGAAGATGGAACTAATTTATACAAACCAGAAAATTTACAAAATGCAGCCCATGGAGTTGGAAAGCCTCTTTTGGATTCCAACAATAGCTTTCCACTTCCATCCAACATCTTAACTGTCAGTGCTCCACAATCTGCATGTTGCTCCATAAAATGTATACATTCCTCAAATGTATTTTCACCAACTACAGTGTCAGGATTTAATAATAAAATAAATTCTCCTTTTGCTTGACGTATGGCAAGATTATTTGCTTTTGCAAATCCAAGATTTTGTTTAGACTCAATGAGCTTCACTCCTGGAAATAATTCTTTGATCATTGATTGAGAACCATCAACTGAATGATTGTCCACTACGAAGATCTCATGAGATATATTTTTTGCAGCATTGATACTCGTCCGTATCGCTTGTTCGATAAAGTATTTGACATTATAATTGACGATAATGATGCTTAGCTTCACACTAGCTGATTCTCATGAATTAAATACGGTGTTCGTGATAATATTGATCTACCTAATGTAATTTCATCTGTAAATTCAAGCTCTGATCCAAATGAAACTCCACGAGCTATCATGGAAATCTTCACATTTTGTCCAGTCAATAATTTTGAAATATAATAAATGGTCGTATCTCCTTCGATCGAAGGTCTGATCGCCATGATTAACTCAGTGACACCATTCGATACAATCCGATCAGCCAACGAATTCAAATTCAAACTATCAGGACCAATCCCATCTATTGGAGAAATCAAAGCCCCTAGAATATGATACTTTCCATTATACTGTGATGTTTCTTCAATAGCTAATACATCTTTAATTGACTCTACAATGCATAAGGTTTTCGTGTCTCTAGCAGAACTGGCGCAAATATCACATATGTCAGTGTCTGCATAAAGAAAACAATGCTTACATACCTTAAGTTCTGTTGTGATTTTAGAAAGTAAATCGGACAATTTTTTTGTCTTTGATGGATCTTGTGCCGCTACATGCAATGCCATGCGCAAAGCAGATTTTTTGCCTATTCCAGGCAAACCACTAAACAACTCAACCGCTTCAAACAATAACTTCGAACCTACTTTTCCCATCTTTACTTCTTATAAACTTCAAAAATAGGCTTAAAGTTATAAATAAATTAATTTTTTAATATATAATTTCAAGCTTAGACATGTTTTGAAAATACAAACGATAAATGTCTTTACATTCCAAGTATTTTAAAAATATTGGATTGCATCGTTATAAAATTGTCATAATCCACTCTATTTCGTAATTTCGCCCAAAATATATTTTATGGCAGATGTGATCAGGATGCCTAGATTAAGTGATACAATGCAAGAAGGTGTCATAAAATCTTGGATAAAAAAAGTAGGAGATGCAGTAAAACCAGGTGATGTACTAGCTGAAGTAGAGACCGATAAAGCAACTATGGATCTCGAAGCATTTCAAGAAGGAATATTACTTCATGTCGCTGTACCATCAGGAGCAGTCCCTGTAGAAGGAATTATAGCAATTATTGGAAAAAAAGGTGAAGATATCTCTGCTTTATTGCAGGATACAGCTCCAAAAGCAGCAATTGCTCCTTCTGAAACACCCGAATCTTCCAAAAATAATGAACCAACTGCAACGGCTCAAAATGTTAGTTCAGAATCAAAAGAAGATCGGATCAAAGTCTCACCATTAGCCAAATCCTTGGCAAAAGAAAAAGGAGTAGATATCTCTAAAATAAGTGGTAGCGGAGAAAATGGCAGAATCATTAAAAGAGACATCGAAGAGTTAAAATCTGCAAGCACTTCAAGCCAGAATTCTACAATCAACTATGGCTCTCTGGGCGATCAAGAAGTTATATTATCTCAAATGCGAAAAACAATCGCTAAACGCCTTTCAGAAAGCAAATTCAGCGCTCCACATTTTTATTTAACTTGTGAAATAGATATGGATGCCTGTGTACAAGCTCGTGAACAATTAAACAAACTAGCAGAATCAAAAATCTCATATAATGATATTATAGTTAAAGCAGCTGCTATGGCATTGCGAAAGAACTTAGCTGCGAATGTTTCTTGGATGGGAGATAAGATGATCTATCATAATGATATTCATATCGGTGTCGCAGTTGCCATTGACGAAGGTCTCGTAGTTCCAGTAATAAGAAATACCGACTTAAAATCATTACAACAGATAAAGTCAGAAATTGCAGACAAAGCTACTAGGGCAAAAGATCGAAAACTTGGTTTGGATGAAATGCAAGGAAATACATTTACGATTTCAAATCTTGGAATGTTTGATATTGAAGATTTTACTGCGATCATCAATCCACCAGATGCTTGTATTCTTGCAGTGGGTTCAATAGCTAAAAAACCAGCTGTGAAGAATGATCAAATCGTGATTTCAAATAGGATGAAAGTTACTCTATCATGCGATCATAGAGCTGTTGATGGCGCGATTGGTGCAAAATTCCTTCAGAGTTTCAAGCAATTCCTTGAACAACCAGTTTCAATGTTGTTATAAAATTCGATTTTATGTGACAATCTTAGAAAGTAGTTATAAATTATTTTCTCAATATAAAAAGAAAAAGCCAGATCAATGATCTGGCTTTTCTTTTATCTCTTTTGGCCTTTAATTAATAGCCGGTTTTTTTGTCTTTGTCTGTACCGTCATCAGTTTTTACACTGCCAGCTCTCTTCATTCTTTTCTTATGACAATCTCCAGCTTCAGGTCCTTCTGGTCTAGCCATATCAGTATCTTCAGCTTTGCTCACTCTAAATTCAACTCTTCTATTGATATAGTGATTTCCACCCAATGGGGTCTCTTCACCTCCATACATCAACTTGAATCTCTCTCTTGGAATATTGTATTTTGTAACTAAATATTCGATAGCAGACTTAGCTCTATTGTATGAAAGTACTTGATTGTAGTTATTTGTATTTCTAGCATCAGTGTGACCATATGCTGTCACCATAAGATTTGGATGCATTTGCATTACTTGTGCTACTTGATGTAATTGTCCAGCAAACTGAGATTTAACACAATATTCATCAAGATTAAAGTGAATCATTGGCAAGAACCAATCAAATCCATTTCCTGAAGAATATATTACACCTCCTGTTGAACCAGTTGAACCTGTAGCACCAGTTGATCCTGTAGAACCGGTTGAACCTCCAACTGTTCCAGCTGGATAAGATCCACCTGAACTTGAACCACCTTGATTCAAAACTGAACCACCAATAGGTAAAGTTGCTACTTTTTGCTCTATTAACTTTTTAACATCTTCTTCTGTCAATTTAGGCTGAACTGGAATCTGAGCAACTCCTTTTTCACTCACTTGGTAACCTGGTGGTGAATATGGCTCCTCATCTTTATAATCTGCCAAACCATCGTTGTCACTATCTAAAGTGACACCTCTTGTATCAACTGGAGCACCAGCTGGAGTCTCATTTTCTTGATCTAACATATCAATCACTCCATCTTGGTCAGTATCTGTAAGGTCAAACTTAGGTCTTTGCTTTAACTCAGCGATATCGCTATAAGCTGCATCTAATGGATTTACCCAATATAATGGCTCAACTCTCTTCTTAGATCTACCTAAGTTATAAGCTAATCTAAGATTTGTATAATGTTGAATATCATCTTGTCTTGTTTGATCCAGACTTGTTCTCCATTGGATACCATCTAATAAGTCATTATCTGTAACATGAACTTGATGCTCAAGTGATAAATTAAATCTCTTACTCAATTTTCTAGACACACCCATTCCACCAATAAACACTACGTGGATATTTGACTCATCATTTAATCTATAAATACCTGCTTTTTTCGGTGCATTTGTTTCATACGAACCATCATAGATACCATCTAATGCGTTCTTAATTTCAACGCGACCTTGCCGAGTATTGAATTTTTCATATGAAAACCCAGAATTATTTACCAAATTAGTATAAACATTTCCTGCTGCATCTCGTAGATTTAGTTTAGTTTTGTTCATATCTAAACCTGTCCCAATGAAAGTATACAAATTCCATTTGTTTCTGTCCTTATGAAAAAGGATATTACCAAGATTGAACACACCTTCTATAACTCCATAACAATATTGTGTTTTATAAATTGGGAACCAAGGATTTGTTGGTCCATAACCTGCAAAAACATCTTGTTGAGGCAATAAAGCATCACCATAAGGTTGAGTCTCTAAACCAAAAGCCCATCCGTACATTACATCTCCACGAATTGAAAACACATAATTCAATGATTTTCTCACATGTACTCCGAAACCATATCCTGGAACTCTTGGATCAACATCGCCATCTATGAAATAATGTCCACCATGAATTCCAATTTCCCACATATTTTTTGGCTTCGGTGGATATTTTGATTTACCAGACTTCCATAGAGTAGTCGCATTATCTTCTATCTTGATTTCATCTGTAGAAGTAACAATTGTAGTGGTATCGCCTTCAATCTGAGAATAACCAAATCCCAAAAAGAGTAAATTTAAACCAATAAGTAGTAGAATCTTATTCATACTTGTTCGATTTTTGTAAAAAATGACGCTTTGTCCATTTTCCAACACAAAATTATGCAAAAATTTCGCCATTTTAATAATGTAAAGAAATAATTAATTAATTAAATGTATAACCAAATAATAATCAACACAATAACGCACAGGTTGGTTGACTTATTAACGGATAAGAAAGGACTTTCTGACTGCCATGATAATGACGTGATAGATCCTATTAGTCACTAACTAAATGAAAATATATCAAGTCTCTATCCCATTCATAGTCAATACAACTCTCAATCCAGCAACATCACTGGATAAAATGTTTTATTGGCTATTTAATGGAGGTGACGCAAAGTTATTTCAATTTCAATTTAATTTCAAATTTTCTTATATTTTTTATCGCAATTATTTCAATTTCAAACATTTGTCCTTTAAAACCTGCCGGTTTTATATGTTATTTTATTTTTTTTCCATTAAAATAAACCTCCAATACTTTTGTATCCAAGATCTCCAGATCTGAACAAGTCATTAAATTTCGATCTAAAACTATAAAATCAGCTAATTTTCCTGGTGTTAAACTGCCCTTAATTGATTCTTCAAAAGATGCATATGCATTCCATATCGTGTATGATTTTAATGCTTCTTCTCTAGTCATTTTCTCTTCAGGAAAAAATTCAAATTGATTATCTGCTCGCTTTCTAGTCACAGAGGCATAAATACATTCAAAAGGATTGATTGATTCTACAGGCACATCTGTCCCATTGGCCATTCGAACTCCTCTGTCGATCAGTGTTCGCCACCGATATGATGTATTTTTTGCTCTATCAAATCCCAATCTTTTCTCGACAAATGGCGCATCGCTTGTACAGTGGATTGCTTGCATGGAGGCGATTACCTTATTTTTTTTAAATCGGTCTATATCGTTAGGATCTATATGTTGAGCATGCTCGATCCTCCATCTTTCATTCCCTTCATTTCCCCTTCGTTCAAAAATAGTTAATACTTCTCTATTTGCTCTATCTCCAATCGCATGTACGCACAATTGGAGATCTTGGTTTTTGCATTGCAGGGCAAGGCTATCTAAAAAAGCTAAATCAAGCGTATTTTGACCTGTAAGTTTAGGATTGTCAGCATAAGGTTCTAGTAGCCATGCACCATAGGAACCAAGCGCCCCATCTATATAGGCTTTAACTGCATTTGCTTTGAATAAAGAATGGTCTTTCCCATATACTGGTAAGGATTTGATCCGCTCAAAAAGTAGGTCTTTGTTGTGATACATCATGACATTCAGTCGAAGCGGAAGTTTTCCTCTATCGCTTAAATTCTTCAATACCTCAATTTCTTCAAGACTGGAACCTGCGTCTGTAAAACTGGTGATGCCAAAAAACATTGCTTTTTGTGATGCAATAAGAGCACGTCTTTCGATTAATTCTTCTCTCTTTTCTCTTGGCAATTTATCTTCGCTAATGAATGAACTTATCAGGTCCATTGCATTTTCTTCAAAAACCCCTAGTATTTTTTGGTTGTTATCTTTAACAATTCGACCTCCTGTGGGACTTTTTGATTCTACGGATATTTTCGCAATATCCATTGCAGCTTTATTCGCAAACAAAGCATGTCCACTGGCATGTGTAAGCACTACAGGATGATCTGGACTTATCTTTGACAAGGCATCATGGTATGGGTAATGATCAAACTGTAAATCCGAAGTAGAAGTCCACTTATCTTGATGCCAACCTCTTCCTTGAATCCATTCACCTTTTGGAGTATGCTTTACTCTTTCTGCTACTGAATCGATGATTTCTTCCCATGACTTTGTATTTAAAAGATTAAGTTCCATGAGTATTTTACCAAAAGAATGTATGTGCCCATGGCCTTCATTTAATCCTGGCATCACAAAGGCGGATTGTAGATCTTTCACTTCTGTATGTCGACCTTTATAATGCATTATTTCTTCATTACTTCCAACCGCCACTATTATATTTCCAGCAATAGCAAGACTTGTTGCAGATGGGATACTATCATCTGCTGAATATACTACGGCATTTGTGATAATAAAATCTGCAAATTGTCTTTCTTTGCATGAGTAAAAGCAGCAGGCGAATACGATTGCAATAAGTTTACTTTGATTCATAATAAAAATTCAATCTGTGACAAATGTAAAGCCAATAGAAGAAATTTTATCTAGATACTTAGAATTTTCCAAAACAATCGATTGGAATCAAAAGCCTATTGAACTATATGATCCTGTAAAGTATATCATGGATCAGCAGGGAAAAAAACTGAGACCATTGTCGCTGATGTTGATTTCTGCTCTAACTGATGCGCCTCTAGATGTAGCTGCAAAAGCTGGATATGCAATTGAATTATTTCATAATTTTACACTAGCACATGACGATATCATGGATGATGCTCCTTTGAGAAGAGGAAAGGAAACCATGTATAAAAAATATGGACAAAATTCAAGTATTCTTTCAGGAGATGTCATGCTGATTGAATCATTGAGAATGATGTATGAAGTAGAAATTGCTACAAACAAAAAAGATATTGTAAGCACCTTTGTACAAGCTGCTAGAGAAATTTGTGAAGGCCAAACTATGGACATGGCATTTGAACAAATAGAAGATGTTAGTCTTGAAGAATACATTGAAATGATTCGACTTAAAACAGCTGTGCTCATAGGTTGTGCAATGAAAATTGGCGCTATACTTGGAAACACAGAGACGGAATTTCAAAACCAAATTTATTCTATTGGAGAAACTTTAGGAATCACATTTCAGATTCAAGATGATTGGCTCGATAGCTATGGCGATACTTCATTAGTGGGAAAAAATGCAAATGGAGATATTATTCAAAGAAAAAAAACAGCCTTATTCTTACTTGCACTACAAAAAAGTAACACCATGCAAAAAGAAAAATTACTACATCTTTATGACAAAAAAAATAATAGCGATGATAGAACCAAATCTACGTTGTCACTCTTCTCTGATCTTGAAATAAATTCTGAAATTAAAACCATGATAAAAAGTTTTGAAGCAAAATCTCTCAATGCAATTCATCAACTCAATTTAAATGATAAAGCTCAATCAACTTTAATCGAATTCATCAATATCATTAAAAATAGAAATTCTTAGTTAGTTATTGGATAATAGTGAATGGTTAATAGTGAATG
>JADKGL010000012.1 GCA_016722295.1 Saprospiraceae bacterium | reverse complement strand
GAGATATTGAACATTATTCTGTTACCGATCAAGTAGATACTAACTTTTTATTTTATGCACCATTCAACAGGTTGGTCGAATACTGTAGACAACTTATATACTTATACAAGTTCAGGAACCATTGAAAGTTGGCGAGACAAAAGAATACAAATTGTATTATTGTTTAAACCAAAAGAAATGGAACTCGCATTTCAAATTTTGCTGAGATATGTGAAATAAAAGATGCTAATGGAGATGCAATACAAGATTATGATTCTTCCCCAGATAAAGATTTTACTAATGATAAAATCGGGACTACATTGGATGATAAAAATGACAATGTCAATGATCATGGTGAGATTGATGAAGATGATCATGATGGTTCTATTACTAATCCAGATAATTTTGATTTGGCATTGTTCAAGGAAGTTGGAGTTAGAGTTGTAGAGAAAGGAGATATCGTTCCATGGACGATTAAAATCATCAATCAAGGAACAGTAACTGCAACAGAAATTGTAATTGTAGATTATTTGCCAGAAGGAGTTACTATGGTGGATCCTGATTGGAAGCAAGCAGATGTTAATCCGACACCAAGAAAAGTGTATCTTGTTTTAAATGAGAAAAATGGACGTCTTCCAGTTGGCGGATTGAAATTTAAAGATACATTATTGGTGGATATTCAGACTAGAATTGATCTAAGTAGAAAGGCAGGACCAATAGTCAATGGTGCTGAAATATATTCTACAAAAGAATGAATTTAATATTGCTGATGAAGATTCAAGACCAGATGATATAGATAATAATGATGATGGAGGTTTTGTGTTTGAAGATACCGATAGATCTGGAAGTATAGATCTTGGGGATTTGTTTGATGATGAGGATGATGCAGATCCTGCAGGAGTATTTTTATTGGAATTGAAAAATGATGATTGTGAGTGTTTAAACAATGCAACCAATTCACTCAATGGCCAGTTCCGCACACATCTAACATTGCAATCACGTGCCGAAGAAGTTTGGAGAGTGATTGCCCAAGTTGGATTATATGAAGATTCGAGTCCACTGCCACCAGCAAGTCCAGTGCCACTCGCATTAGGAGAGGAACTTGTCCCAGAAGTAATCAATGGTCCATTGGCTTTTTATGGTATTTACGTGAAGCATATATCAGGTCAAGCATTCTCAATTACACTCCAAAATAATTATGGAGATAAAATTAATTTAACAAATGTTAAATGTGCGTATGAAGCACCAAAAGTAACAGAAGCAAAGAATGTTGTTTGTGTTGGTGAACTCGTACCTTATAAGGCAACATATAATGCATTAAGTACCTATAATTGGACAATCTCCTCTGGAGGCACAATAATTAACTCTCCAACATCAAATACAATAAATGTATTGTGGAACGGTGCTACAGGGACGACTCATACGATTACACTTAAGGAAACACGCCCTTCTACTTGTATCGCACCAATTGAAATTCCAGTAACTATATCTGCTCCAATAAGTGAGCAAATTAGTTGCATAAATCAATTGAATGTAAGTTTGGATTACAAATGTGAAGCTATAGTTACACCTTCAATGATTTTGGTTGGAGGTCCGTATAGTTATGAATCATACAATGTCATGTTGTTTGACAAATTAATGAATTTTATTCCTAATGCAACTTTAAATTCAAGTTATTTAGGACAAACTATAACTGCTAAAGTAGTGAACGCATGTGATGGCAATAGCTGTTGGTCAAAAGTATTGGTTGAAGATAAATTAAAACCAACAATTGCTTGTGTGAATGATACGATTGATTGTTTTAAATTGGATAGTTATTTAGGACCTGATGTGCGTGATAATTGTGATTCAGATCCTGAAAAGAGATTTATTGACTTCAGAATAACCACCAGATTGCGATCCAGATTTTGCTAAAATTATTACACGTAAATATGTAGCAATAGATAATTATGGAACGCTTTCTGATACCTGTGAGATGAAGATTTATCTCAAGCATTTGGAATTGGATTCAGTTGTTTTTCCAGATTCTTTAAGTGCACTGACTTTGAATCCATTAATCTGCAATCGATTTGATGCAGATTCAATCACTGGTTCACCTGAAGTTTGGGTAACAGGTGTGCCAATGTATCATGGCAGACCATTGTATCCTTTACAAGATCATGGTTATTGCAATGTAAAAGTATGGTATGAAGATATTATCGATCCTGCTTATAAAAAGTGTGGTAAGAAAATGATCCGTAACTGGACAGTTTTCAGATGGTATTGCAACACATTTGAGAAAAAAGTATATCCTCAGTTAATTGAGATAATTGATACACTTGCTCCTACAATCAAGTGTCCTTATCCAATAGAAGCAACAACTGCAGGAGGATATAAATGTGAGGCGAATGTGTTTGTGCCAATGCCAGTAACTTACGACAGTTGTGTCAATGATGTTACAGTGGATTTAGTTTATCCAGGAGGATTCATTAAAGATTTCAAAGGTGGATATGTTAAGCTAGCTGCAGGATATCATTCATTATTGTTTAGAGCGTATGACAGATGTCATAATGTAGATTCATGCAGATTCGATGTTCATGTAAAAGATAATACACCACCAGTTGCAATATGTGATAGAGAGACTGCTGTTTCTTTAGATCGATTCGGTGAGGCTTGGGTTCCTGCCCATGTTTTTGATGATGGTTCATATGATGATTGTCATATCAAATCATTCAAAGTGAGAAGAATGGATAATGGAACTCCTTGTAATTATAGTTCTGCTACTTTCCAAGACTCTGTAGGTTTCTGTTGTGAAGATGCGGAAAGATAATTACAGTAATTTTCCAGGCAACGGATTTTGAAGGAAATTCTAATACTTGCATGGTGCAAGTTGAAGTACAAGATAAAACATCTCCTGTCGTGTATTGTCCACATGATGTGACAATTTCTTGCGAGAATCATTTCAATAGAGATAGTTTGCATTTATTTGGCTTGCCAACATACTCTGATAATTGTAATGTGACAATGGAAGAAGTAGATAGTTTTTACATTAACCAATGCAGAACAGGTTATATTGATCGTTATTTTATTGCATCGAATTCTTTTGGCAAAACAGTTTGTCGCCAAAGAATTACAATAGAGAATAATGATCATTTTACTGAAGTGGATATCAATTGGCCGAATGATTTTGACACGACTACTTGTGCATCGAATGCCTTGTTACCTGACGTGTTGAATGATTCAATCGGATATCCAATTGTCAACGAAGATTTTTGTGATTTAACTGGAGTGAGTTATCAAGATGAGCAATTTAGATTTATATCTGGTTCAGATGCGTGTTATAAGATATTAAGAAAATGGAAAATAATTAATTGGTGCAATATAAAAGATGCCAATGGTGATCCAATCATTTATACTCATACCCAAATAATAAAAGTAAATAACACCATCAAACCAACTATTCAATCAGGTTGTGTAGATTTGAAATTTACAGCACCAGATACATCTTGTATTGGTGGAAATGCGGTATTAGAGTCAGAAGCCGATGATGATTGTACTCCAGTAGATCAATTAGTATGGAGATATTATATTGATCTAAATAGTGATGGAACTCTAGATATAACAAAATTTGGTGTCGGTGGAAAAATTAATGCTTCTGGTTTTTACCCATTAGGTAAGCATAGAATCATCTATGAATACGAAGATTTATGTGGCAATAAATCAGTTTGCAATAATGGATTTGAAATCATCAATCTTAAGAAGCCAATCGCATATTGTCGATATGGATTAGCTGCAGGATTAGTACCAATGGATTTAGATGGCAATGGAAAAATTGATGCAGAAATGGTGACCATTTGGGCAAAAGATTTTGATCAAGGTTCATCACATCCATGTGGATATGGATTGACCTATTCATTTGGTACAGATACGTCTATTCATTCTATGACTTATGATTGTGATAGTATTGGAAGAAGAGAAGTAACATTATGTGTTACAGCTACAAATGGTCAACAAGCATGTTGCAATACATTTATAGATATTCAAGATAATAATGATGTGAATTTCTGCAATTGTGTTCATTTTCCTCCTAATATTACAGTGTCACATTGCGTACCTAATTATGATCCAATTACAATTAACTCTAGCCCAGATCTAAGTAAATGTACTTGTACTCATCTTGGTACGACATATCAAGATAGTATTTTAACTGGTGTTCCGAATGTATGTTATGTCATTCTTAGAAGATGGACTGTTCGCTTAGACTGTCCTGATAATCATGATTTGGTAGTCGAAAGAGTACAGCGCATCACGGTGACAACTGATCTTAAACGTTCAGATATTACTTGGCCAGCAGATACAGTAATCATAGATAATTGTGTTGGCAATTTAGATACTCTTGATGTGCCTCATGTACTTTGTAACTATAATGGTAATATCATGGTCATGAATTCTGATCGCGAATTGCCTCGAACTCCTGAATGCAGATTTTTTGAAAGAACATGGACTGTATTTTCAAAATGTGTTCCAAGTCAAACTTATACATTCACGCATATTGTAAAATTATTCAACGCAGGTGGATTGAGATATACTGTTCCTTCGGATGTTACAATAGAGGATTGCAGAGCTTCATTGCTCCCAGATTCATTGAACGGATATCCAAGGATCAATTGTCCTTGTCCTAATGCAGTTCATACCTACCGTGATTCGACAGTATTTGGATTGCCAAATGTTTGTTATATGATCATCAGAACTTGGAGGACTACTTATAATTGTCCGCCAAATGTTGTAGGTACATTTACAGGAACTCAACGAATAATAATCAGCATTCAATTGAGAGCAAATGATATAAGATGGCCTAGTGATTCATTGTTGGTAGATAATTGCGATGGCAATACTGATCCAACTTTTATCAATAGTTTCCCAGTGTTACTCAAAGATTTTTGTGGATATGTAAGTATTTCTCATACTGATTCAACTTTGGTCAATAACGATACTTGCAAGATAATAAGAAGAAGATGGGTTGTAGCAAATGAATGTACTTCTGGAGCTGCTCGTCAATCATTTACAAGAGATCAAAAATTGAAAGTGATTTATCCTAATGGTCCAAGAGTAATTTTCCCACCTACTATTACAGTTACAGATTGTAGGAAACCATTACTTCCAGATTCATTAAATGGATATCCGATTTCTTTATGTCCATGTGATTCTGTATCATTCTCATATACTGATGATACGACAAGATTGAATCCAGAGGTATGTTATACAGTCTTGAGAACTTGGAATGTAAGAGTGAGATGCAGACCAATAGTTGATCGAACCATTACAGGTACACAAACCATTATTGTTGATGTCAATCTAAATCCAGCTGATATTATTTGGCCACAGGATACATTTAATTCATTTACTTGTAATCCTACTTTAGATCCAACGATTACTGGAAGACCAAGTTTGAGAAAAGATTATTGTGGATTGATTACATTTAATTTTGCTGATACACTGGTTCAAGGTGGAAATTGTCGAACATTAAGACGTACATGGCGTGCAGTGAATTCATGCAGTGCGACTCAAACTGCGACATTCAATCAGTACTTGATTTTAAGAAATCAAACACCACCTTCGATCACTTGTCCGCCAAACCAAACATTAAATGCGGATCAAAGTACATGCGGAAGAGTTGTAATCCTTCCTAATCCTACTCAAAGCAATGATTGTAATACAGGTGTAAATTATACTAGAAGTAAAACTGATTCATTGTTTGATGTAGGAACTACTCCAGTGATATTTACTGCAACAGATTCATGTGGCAATGTCGCAAGATGTACTACATTGATTACGATAATTGAAAATGTACCGCCACAGATCACTTGTCCTGGTGATACTACTGTTCCATGCAGTGTAAGTACTGTGGATCTAGGGCAATTTGGAAATGCAACAGCTACTGATAATTGTTTTACAGTGTCAGTTACTCAAAATGTCAATCGCCAACAAAATGTTTGTGGAATAGGAACGATCACAAGAGTTTTTGTAGCCACTGACGCATCTGGAAATACAGCAAGCTGTACACAGATTATTACAATAAATAATCCTGATCCTTTGGATAGTATTGATATCAATTGGCCACAAAGTCCAATTATGGTTGAAGAGTGTGATTCTCTTGATCCGATGGCGTTGGGTATACCTACTGTAGATCCAAATGTATCATGTTACAAACTGCGCATTACTAGCGTAGATTCAAATTTCTGTAAGACGAGGGGTACTTGTGAAGTAGATAGAGTGTGGACAGTATTTGATAGTTGTACAAACAATACATTTAATTATACACAGACTATTCAGATCGATGATAACAATGCGCCGAATATCGTGGTACAAGATACTTTTATTGCAATAGCTACTCAAGATAGTTGTAACAATTTCTTTACAATTATTGCAAGTATTGCTGATTGCGATTCGAATATTGTAATAGTGACTAACAATTCTCCTTTCGGGGCAACTTCGGGAAGAGATGCTTCTGGTTATTATCCAGTAGGAACAACGCAGTTTACTTTCTCTGCAATGGATGCTTGTTGCAATGCAGCATCTAAAATTGTGACAGTGATTGTCCGCGATACGATCAAGCCAGATGTAACTTGTAGAAAAGTAGTTAAAGTAATTGAAGATGATGGATGTGCAGATTTTCTTGCAAGTGAATTTATCTTAACTGTTACAGATAATTGTACGCCTCCTCCACAGATTAAAGCATCATATAATCGAAATAATTTTAATGATACTTTAATAACCTTGTGTTGCGATACATTAACAGGAATGCATGAAAGGACTTTATCTGTAGAGGTTTTCTTTATGGATCTTGCAGGAAACTTGGATTCGTGTACCACATTATTGCAAGTGGTGGATGAAGATTCAGTTTGTGTAGGTACTGTCATATTTGGTAATCTAAATGGATTTGTTAAATCACGCAAAGACATTTATATGCAGGGTGTCAATGTTGAACTTCATGATGCGAATCCATTGATGAGACAAACCAATGAAGGAGGATATTACTCGTTTAGTCGAATGCCTTTAGGTGGTTCATATAGTGTGCGACCAATACATGATGTCGAACATTTGAATGGTGTAACTACAAATGATATCGTGCAGATTCAGAGGCATATTCTTGGCTTGAAAGAATTTTCTGATCCATTGAAGTTTATTGCAGCTGACGCAAATAATAGTGGTTCCGTAACTACTTCTGATATTGTTGAAATTCGAAAATTAATACTCGGTAAAATAGATCGATTTACAAAGAATCAATCTTGGCGATTTATTCAGTCTGATTACAAGTTTATCGATCCACTAGATCCTTTGAGTGAAATTTGGGATAATGATTTCAAAGTGGAAAAATTAAATGGAAATCATTACGGAAACTATACTGGTATCAAGATAGGTGATATTGATGATTCAAATCGACCAAATGGATTTGCAGGAAATGCAACTAGTCGTTCTCAGTTAAAGCATAGAATCTTCCTAGAAGATCAAACTCTAGAAGCTGGAAAAGTAGTTGATGTTGATATTGTGATTCCATATTCAGCCAATCTAGAAGGTATACAAGCTGCATTCCAGATTGATCCAATGATTGGAACTATTCTTGAAGTTACGATTCCAGAATTCAGTGCTTTGACAACAGATCATATTGGAGATAAATTCTTGAACAAAGGAGTATTACTTACTTCTTGGATAGCTTCACCAGCAAATCAAAACGATTTGAAGTTGAGATTAAAATTGCAAGTGAATAGAGCAATCAAGTTATCTGATATCTTGACATTGAATCATGACATATTAGCTTCAGAAGCTTATGTGCAAGATAAGGACGTGCATCAGTTGTTATTAGAATTTAATCAATCGAATGCAATTGGTCAAGGCTTGAAATTATTCCAGAATATCCCGAATCCATTTACTGTCGGAACGATTATTCCTTTCGAAGTAAGTTATGATGGTAATGTGAAATTATATATCACCGATATGACTGGAAGTAAAGTGTATACTTCTGAAGTTTATTATTCACAAGGATATTATGAAATTGAATTAAGTAAAAAGATTTTTAATAAACCAGGCATATATTACTACCATTTGCAAACAGATCGCGATAACATCTATCGACGGATGATTTTGCTCGACTAAGGTTTTAAAAATATTGTGTGTAGTAATCGGTTTCGTTTACGGGTCCCTTTGGTGTTCATATCCAAAGGGGCTTTTTTTTTGTAAACTATTGAAATCTAAGCAGTTGTTGTTTTGTAAGCATATAAAAATATTTCATCATATTTATCAAATCATTATATATTAAAAAAATATATAATATGTTTGTAGGAAAATTGAAAAATTAATTATCATATTTGCACTGCGATTTACCCAAATCATGAAATTTTTAGCAATGCGATTTTAGTGGTTATTTAAACTAAAATCTTGTACTATGAAACTAAGTTGTATCAAACTTGGGGTAAAGTTGTTTTGTCTAGGATTTATTATAATCTTTAGTTCGTTAAAACCAGCATCTGCAAATTCTACTAATTGTAGTTTTAGTTCATCTGATATTTTTTTCCTAAATCAATTTTCATTTTTTGCAAAACAGCAATTGGAATCGAAGCAAAAGTTGATTTCAATTCAAAATAAATCACTTTCTATTTCTTGTAAAAACATTCATGTTTCATTGAATGAATTTTGTGAAGATACAGTAACAGTGGCAGCTTTACTTGCTGATCTATATACAGATTATAGTATTTTCAAATTGATTATGACATACTATGGCGCACCTGTTCCCAATCCTATTACAAAAGAATTTTTAGGTAGAACAATCATGGCAACTGTGATCGACACCATAACAGGAAATTCTTGTTGGGCCTCAATTTTAGTTGAAGATAAATTGGCACCTACGATCACTTGTGAGAATGATACATTGAGTTGTGTTAAATTTTATGGAACAGTAGCTATAGATACTCCGACAGTAACAGACAATTGTTCAGGATATACTGTTCATCTGATCAACGAAGATTTTCAACGAATTGATTGTAATGAAGATTATATAAAAAGAATCACTCGAACATGGGTAGCTCGAGATCTTTCAGGTTTTGATGAAGGTGGAGATACCTGTGTGCAAGAAATTCTATTGGAGAGGATGGTATTGGGAGATGTCCAATTTCCAATGAATGACACAGTTTATTGTGAAGATATAAACAGTGCACTTGCATTGGGTATTCCTCAACCAGACATAACAGGTGTTCCGAAATATGATACCTGTCCTATTTACCCTTCTGATTTTCTTTGCTATGTTGATGTGTCTTTTAAAGATATTGATTTGGGCGAAATAAATTGTGTGAGAAAAATACTGCGCACTTGGACAGTAGCAGAATACAACTGCAATGTTCGGAATGTGAATACAATGCCGCAATATATCATGATTATCGATACGACCGGTCCAGAATTGTCAAGTACATTACCTGATGCAACGGTATCGACAAATAAATATTCATGTACTGCAAAATTAACATTGCCTACAATACAAGTCCTAGACCAATGTCATGCGATACACCGTGTAGATATAGTTTACCCAGGAGGTTTATTAAGAAATCAAAATGGTGGAATTGTAGAATTGCCTGTAGGCGTGGATACAATTATATACCGCGCTTATGACCATTGTTATAATGTTTCAACGGATACTGCTATTATTACTGTAGTCGATAAAGCTCCACCTGTACCTGTTTGTGAAGGTAGGGTAATCATCTCAATACCTGTAACAGGAACAGCATTAGCACCAGCAGCAGTGTTTGATGATGGAAGTTTTGATGATTGCGGAGGCATTCGATTGCAGGTGAGAAGAATGGATACAGCATCGTGTGGCAGCACAGGAGAAGATGATTGGGGTGATGATGTTTTGTTTTGTTGTGCAGATGCAGGAAAAGAAATTATGGTAGCATTACAAGTGATAGATCATTCTGGAAATTCTGCAGTATGTATGATGGCAGCAGTCATTCAAGATAAAGTAGGGCCAGCTATTACTTGTCCTCCGAATATAACTATCGATTGTAGATTTCCAATTGATACTAGCAGATTGGATGAGTTTGGAGTCATTGCAGCAAATCAATCTTTGGTGAAACCGATAGTTATAGATCCGACATTTCATCCTTTATTTGATGGACATCCAGTAGATGGTTATGTTACGGATATCTGTCCTTCTAGCATTCAAGAAATAAAAACTATAAAATTCAATAATTGCGGTTTAGGCACAATCGAAAGATTGTTTATAGTTACTGATGCTGCAGGAAATACAGCAAGCTGCGTTCAGACAATTCAAACAATAAATAATCATCCAATCGATTTATTAAGTGTAGATTGGGCTGATGATTTTGATACATTTGGAATCTGTAATCCTTTGCTTTTATTACCAGAATTATTGCAGAATCCATTGATAAGAGAACCAATTACGAATGATGATATCTGTTCAAGCTTAGGTGTGTCTTATGAAGATAAAATATTTTCTCCATCTGTAGCAGAAGATCCTTGTTTTAAGATTTTTAGAGTATGGAAAATATTGGATTGGTGTAATCGACTTCCTGATGGTTCATTTCCTATTGTGATCGATACACAAGTGATTAAAGTTGAAAATCTAATTTCTCCAACGATTTTGAATTGCAGAGATACCGCAATATGTAATTTTAATGCCAATTGTGCACCACTTGATGTGAATATTACTTTGCGCGCTACTGATGATTGTACTGATTCTTTAGAATTATATTATTCATATCGTATTGATTTGAATTCTAATAATACAATTGATATCACAAAATCAGGTGTGGGATTAACTACACTTTCAGAGTCTTTGCCTATAGGGAAACACACTGTGCATTGGTCAGTTGAAGATCGCTGTAGTAATTTGACTACATGTGTGGATACTATACACATTACGAATTGCAAACCACCTTCTGCTTATTGTTTGGCAGGATTGGCAGTTGCAATTACTGCAATGGATACCAATGGTGATGGCGTATTGGATAGTGAGCTTGATACATTGTATGCAAGAGAATTGAATGCAGGAACTGGATTGAATTGCGGAGCTGCACTGCGTTTTTCTTTTTCATCGAATACAAATGATTCTGTTAGAATTTATACTTGCGATAGTCTCGGTAGGAGAGAAGTAAATATGTATGTAACAGATGATTTTGGAAGTCAATCTTTTTGTAGAACATTTGTCCTTGTTCAAGATAATAATACAGATACTTTTTGTAAAAGAACATTCTTGACAACTACAATTTCAGGGCTTGTTCGGACAGAACATGGTTCGTTGGTCGAAGCAGCAAAATTAGAATTGCAAGAGCAAAATACTATGACTGCAATCACTGATTTTAATGGTAAGTTCAACTTTGGACAAATGCCGATTGGTGGATCTTACCAATTAAATTCTAGCAAGGAAGATGATTATTTGAATGGAATAACAACTGCCGATATTGTCAAGATACAAAAGCATATTTTAGGAATCGAGCCATTCACAAGTCCATACCAGATGATAGCAGCGGATGTCAATGATTCAAAAACAATAAGTTCAAAAGATATTGCGGATATTCGCAAATTGATTTTAGGAGTATCTAAAACATTACCAATAAATAAAGCATGGCGATTTATTGAATCTGATTATAAATTTTTTACTGTAGATAATACACTTGAAGAACCATGGAAAGAATCGATAAAAATTGAGGATATACAATCTGATTTATATGCAGAACTCATTGGAATAAAAGTGGGTGATGTCAATGCCTCTGCTAAGACCAGGGGAGTCAATTCATCTGCATCAACTCGTACTGCCAGTCCAATGATCGTCGAAATAGAGAATAAAATAGTGAAGCAAGGTGAGATAGTTGAAGTTCCATTTTTGATTTCTTCCTATGCAGCATATGAAGCATTTCAAACGACTCTTGAGTTTGATAAAGATAGAATTAATATTCTAGAAATCATTGCTTCTTCTGCATCTGATTTTGGTTCTGCAAATTATTCGATGGATCGACTTCAGGAGGGATTAATTCCAATGTCTTGGAATGGTCTGATGACGCAGCCTGAATTATTTAAAATTCGTATAGAAGTTAAAGAAAATTGTCAAGTAGAAGATATGTTTAGCTTTAATTCTAAAGTTTCAAATAGTGAAGCTTATCTGAAGAAAAATTTGATCTCAGCGCCAATTGAATTGAGAGCAAAAAATGGCTCAACTACGCATTTTACAATGGATCAGAATGTACCGAATCCATGGACTAGAAATACCAAGGTTTTATATTCTACGCCAAGTGATGGCAATGTAATCTTACGAATCACAAGTCTTGAAGGCAGAGTGATCTTTGATAAAAAAATCTTCAAAGAGCAAGGCAATCACGAGTGGCAGATTAGCAAGAAAGATGTACTAGGACCTGGATATTATTTATATTCAATCGAATACAATGGACAAATACTGACCAAGCCAATGGTCATCAACGAATAGGAACAGAATGATTTTAGAGCAGTCCCGTTTCCCCCCAAAGGAAGCGGGATTTTTTTTTGAAAAATGAAACTTGATGAATCATTAAGTATTTTACTTTTATGGAGAATCAAGTCACAGGATATTTTAAGACTAATATTTATTAATTGTTTTATTTATAAAGGACAATTAAAATAAACTATATTAGCACAAATTTTAATTATGAATTCTCCTAGAAAATTTTTTCGAGCTGCAGTTGCTCTGTATTTTATTACGCTAATCCATGCTTGTAATTGCCACTATGCCGATGGAATGGGCTATGATTTTCTCTGGCCTGTCCAAGCGGATTTGTTAACTTCAGATGTCAGTCCTAGTATATGTCCATCTCCGAATCAATATTATTTTATTTCATTGTTTGGTCCTCGATTTAAAAGAGTTGAGTATATGGGTGGAGTTTCATACTATGATTTTCATCAAGGTGAAGATATTACCGCAAATGTAACAATTGATGGGCATAGGTATTCTAGTGATCCCACGAACTTTTATCCATTGTTATGTGCTTGCAATGGCATGGTTGATGAGGTAATAGATGAAGATTCTGGTGAACAAGGACGCACAGTAAGAATACGATGCAAACAAAAATTTCGAGAATTCGAGGATGATACAATTTATATAAAATACTCGCATCTATCCGAGATTAATCCTAATGTAACTGCATACTCTTCTATTACTAAAGCTGATACAATAGGATTTGTGGGGGCATCAGGTAATACTACACTAGTGCACTTACATTTTTCAGTTCAACGAAAGATAGGGCCGAGTCATTTTGACAATGTTCATCCTATGAGATTGTATAGACCTACAGATGCACCTCATATTTCTACCGAACTTACTGATTTTTCTGTCGAAAGATTACCAATAAATGAAGGATCTGTCGTCCTAAGATTTGCAATTCCGCATAATCAAGTAAATATTCGCTCTATTTTACTAGTATTTAATTCTCACTGTGGAGCAAGAGTAAGTCTAATCGATTTTGAAAAGATAAGTGCCGGTTATGCAACTCGTGACAATCCATCACCGGTAGAAGGATTAACACTGTTTCCATATCGATTTATAAGAAGTAAAAATGCATATGCAACAATAACTGAAGAGTTCGACCAAATTCCAGCCAACTATCCAATTCAGATATTTCCAATAACTCAATCAGGAGTGTATAATGAGTGTAGATATATATTGGATATTAAATGTCATAATGAATCATTGGATATGGCAGCTTCAGTAAACTTTGCGGATGCAAGAATTAATGTAATGCTTTATGATATTTGGGGAAATATGATTGAAAGAGAATTATAGCATTAGATTATTAAATGCATTTGATTATTTTGAATTCGATGTATTTCTAATTGTTTAAAAATACCCTATCTTGCAGCCAAATTAGAAAAGTTGAGAGCTGTTTTTTTGTTTGCCATTATCGCAATTTGTATTAAAGGGCTTCAAGCGCAGGATGCCAATTTTAGCCAGTTTTATGCTGCAAGTAGTTATTATAATCCTGCTTTTGCTGGTGCTTTCGATGGGAAATATCGAGTGCGATTGGTCAACCGCAGCCAATGGGTAGGAGAGGATGTTAAGTCTTTGCGCACATTTGGTATATTGGGAGATTTAAAATTTTCTTTGAAATCTTTAGATTTGGCTAGGGATTATTTTGGATTGGGAATTTATTTTATTTCAGATCGCGCTAGAGCCTTGGATTTTACTTCTAATGAGGCAGCAGTAACAGTAAGTTATCATAAGATTTTGGATAAAAAGAAAGTGAATTATATTTCTGGGGGGCTATCTCTTGGCATTATTCAACGCGGGTTGAATTATGATCAGTTTGTTTTTGAAGATCAGTTTGATGGGGTAGATCAGTATAATGGTAATACTAAAGAGATTTTACCTCCTAATATTTCTGCAAAACCAGATTTGAAACTAGGGGTTCAATGGAATACACAGATGAATGCCAAGTATCGACTACAGACTGGATTGAGTACACACTATACTCTTCGACCTCAATTATCATATTATAAAGCATTGGATGATGTAGACTACATTGGAGAAAAAAATTCTCTTGCATTTGTAAAGCTGAATTTTATTGCAAATCTTACTTATTCTATTTCAAGTTTGAGGCAGCTGTATCCAAGATTATTATATTCATATCAAGGACCTCACCAATTGGCTGTGGTTGGCGCCAATTACAGACATGGTTTTTATTCACTAAAGCAAACTGCAGTTCATGCAGGAGCAGCTATTCGCGTTGCAAAAAGTAAAAATTTATATACACCAGTGGATTTAGTTTTGCAATCAGGATTTGAGATGAAAAATTTTATATTAGGACTTAGCTATGACTTTGGATTGCGAAATGTCATCTCTTATGGTAGACCATCACATTCATTTGAAATTAGTATAACGCTGCTTGGCGATTATGATGATGGTGGTTTTATTTGTCCTGAATTCTAAGTCAAAGGGACTAATCCAAATTCATCATTTTGCTTTGATGTTGGATGGATTCAATATGAATCGCTTCAATCAATGAGAAAATAAACTCTTGAGATAGATTATTTTCTTTACCATATTTTGACAATCTTTCCACTATCTCATCCCAACGATGGGGTTGGAAAATCGAAATATAATTTTCTTTTTTCTCTAAACCCAATTGTTCTGCAATTTTCATTCTGCGGCTCAATAATTCAATAAGTTGATGATCTATTTGATCGATATCATTTCTAAGTTGATTCAACTTATCGTTGAAAATAATTGAATTAGAATCTACCCTGCGCTTAATTAATTTTGAAAAAACATTTGCTTGGAAATATTCTGCGGTGACTTGTTGGTCAGCATCACTTTTTGCTGTGTTTGGATCAAAATGAATCTCTGCCATCAACCCATCATAATTTAAATCTAAAGCAATCTGGGCAATCTCTCTTAAATGTGCTACACTTCCAGAAATATGACTGATATCTCCAACAAGTTGAAGTCCTGGTAATCGTCTTCGCAACTCAATCGGAATCTGCCATCGAGGAACATTTCTATAAACTGAATTTCCATAAAACGAAAATCCCCGATGAATAGCAGCAATATTTTCAACACCTACTTTGTAAATTCTCTCAATACACCCTATCCAAAGTGCTAAATCAGGATTCATTGGATTCTTTACCATTATTGAAACTTTCTCACCACGCAATGCATCTGCTATTTCTTGAACATAAAAAGGGTTCACAGTGGTCCTAGCTCCAATCCACAAAGTGTGTAGCCCTTGTTTTAAACATGCTTCAACGTGTTGAGGATTGGCTACTTCGGTTGCAATTGGAATATTAAATTTCTTCTGTAGATCAGCCAGCCACTCCAATGCGATCTCCCCCATTCCTTGAAATTGACCTGGTCTCGTTCGTGGCTTCCACACTCCTGCTCTTATGATCTGCGGGTTCAAAGCCAAACAAGACTGAATCGTCTGCTCCATTTGTTCGTATGATTCTGCACTACAAGGTCCTAGTAGTAAAGGAACTTGGTCTGTGGCATTGAGTATTGGTTTGAATTCCATTGCTTTATTTACTATCTGATGTAAACAAGAATTTGATATTGTGGTTTTCCTTTAGAACAAAGAATATTAAATAAAATTTTTCATGCAAAAAAACACTTCATATTACTTTTTTAAGTTCATGGACAATATGCTTCTCGCAACAAAAAAATTGGAATAGTGCCGATATTTATGATGGAATTAGAAAATTGAATGTATTAGGTTCAGTATTATATGTTGCAGCGCATCCTGATGATGAAAATACAAGACTGATTACAGCACTTTCGAAAGACCAACAATTGAGAACAGCATATATCTCATTGACGCGAGGAGATGGCGGACAAAATTTAATTGGATCAGAGCTAGATGAATATCTTGGTGTGATTCGCACCAATGAACTCATCGAAGCGCGAAAGATAGATGGCGGCATACAGTATTTTTCCAGAGCCAATGATTTTGGTTATTCAAAAAATGCAGAAGAAACTTATCAAATATGGGATCCTAAAATCGTACAAGAGGATTTGGTAAAAGTAATAAGAGAATTTAAACCAGATGTCATAATCAATCGATTCGATCATAGAACAAGTGGAAAAACCCATGGTCATCACACTGCTTCTGCGATCATGTCTTTAGAAGCATTCAACAAACAAAATGAAAATACATATTATCCCAATATCAGTCAAGGAATAGAAAAAATTGATATCAAAAGAATATTCTTCAATACCTCATGGTTCTTTTGGGGTTCAAGAGAAAATTTTGAGAAAGCGGATAAATCGAATTTGTACTCATTTGAAGTTGGAAATTATTTGAATGGATCTGGTTATTCTACAACAGAAATTGCTGCGCAAAGTCGAAGTATGCACAAATCACAAGGATTTGGAATCAATAGTACAAGGGGAAAAAGTTTGGAATATTTAGAAAGATTGGATCAAGCGAAGGATTTCAATCATCTTACTCCTTTTGATGGCTTGGACTTCTCTTGGAACAGAATAAAAAATGGAAAAGAAATCAGTGAGCTGGTCAACCAAGCAATTAAGGAATACAATCATCTTTCTCCAGAATTGAGTATTCCACTTTTGCAAAAGATTGAGCAAAAAATAAAAGCTCTAGAGCCAAGCCATTGGCAAAAAATAAAACTTGAAGAAGTCCAAAATCTCATTCTTCAATGCGCCTCAATATACTTTGCTTCACACACTGATGTACAGACGACTTCAACATCTAATGAAATAAAAGTCAATTGTGAAATCATCAGCAGAGCTAATACAACTGTAAAATTAAAGCGCATCCACTTCACTCCAAATTTGTTTGATACAACAATTCAAGCAAATTTAAAAACAAATGAAGGGCTCTTGTTTTCAAAAAAAATTGTAATACCAAATCAACTTCAGATAACTTCACCATATTGGTTATGGTATGGTAGAGGAAATGGAAATTATCAAGTAGATAAAAATTTAAATCAATGTCTACCGATAAATCAAAGAGAATTAAAGTCTAGAGCTATAGTCGATATCAATGGTGTAGAGTATGAACTCATCAAAGATATTTATTTTAAAAATGATGATCCTGTATTAGGTGAAGTCACACAGCCATTGGATATCATACCTAATGTAAGTGCAATTCCGTTCGATGAAAATATATTATTAACCAATTCTAAAGCGACGCCATTTAAATTTAAAATCAAAGCCAATTCAAATCATCAATCGGGAAAAATTAGTTTTGTAAGCAATAGTAGTGTTCAAATTACACCAAAAGAAATTGCGTATTCATTAGAGAAAATAGGTGATGAAAAAGTAATAGAAGTCAGCATTCAGAATCAATCCATCACAAATCAAATCACAGACATCAACATTCAAATCAATGGGAAAAATCTTTTCTTACAAAGACAAATAAAATACCCACATATTCAGTGGCAAAATATTAATGTTCCAGCAAAAATCAGAGTAAGTTCGATCGACTTGAAGACGAAAATAAAACCAATAGCATACGTCAATGGCGCTGGAGATTATACTGTTCAGGCATTAGAAAAAATGAATTTTCCAGTGACGAATATCTCTGTGCAAGATTTGGATAAACTGGATGCAAAGAAATTTCCTGTTTTAATTTTTGGTATTAGAGCATTGAATACGAATGATGCTATTTTGGATTGCAAAACAAAACTGATGAACTATATGCAATCAGGAGGACGAGTGATCATGCAATACAACACGACAGCAGAATTGAATACACCAGACTTTGCACCATCTCCTTTAAAAATCTCAAGAGATCGGATCACAGATGAAAATTCTCCTGTTAAAATAAATATCGCAAATCATCAATTATTGACTTCTCCTAATACTATTAAAGCAGATGACTTTAATGCTTGGATTCAAGAAAGAGGATTATATTTTCCGAATCCATACGATTCGACTTATGAGGAAATTCTTTTAATGAATGACCCTAAGGAAAAAGATTTAAAATCTGCGATTCTATATAAAAAAGTAGGCAAAGGAGATTTTATCTACACACCAATATCTTGGTTTCGACAACTGCCAAAAGGTATTCCAGGAGCATACAGAATATTTGCTAATTTAGTATCAAAATAACATGATCATGGAATGGAGGAAATCTTATACTTATCTTATACTTAGTTTACTAATCTATATCATAATCTTTACATTAATCAGTAATTATTATAAAGCATCATGAGTGGAATTGATTGGATTGTATTAATAAGTACTTTAGGCTTTATTGCAATTTATGGAGCTATAAAAACCCGCAAACAGACTAATCTTAATGAGTATATATTAGGTGAACAATCACTCTCATGGTGGAAAGTTGGACTTGGCGTCATGGCAACACAAGCAAGTGCGATTACATTTATTTCTACTACAGGTCAAGGTTATTTTGACGGAATGCGATTCGTGCAATTTTATTTTGGATTGCCACTGGCGATGATTGTAATTTGCATGACTTTTATTCCAATGTTTTACAAAGAGAAAGTCTTTACAGCTTATGAATATCTCGAAAAAAGATTTGATGTAAAGACTAGAACTCTTGCTGCACTAATATTTCTTATACAACGTGGATTAGCTGCTGGAATAACGATCTATGCTCCTGCGATTATTTTATCTACAATGTTTTCTTGGGATCTCCAATTGACTATCATTAGCTCTGGAATACTCGTCATCTTATATACAGTGAGTGGCGGATCATCAGCTGTGAGTGTTACACAAATGCAACAGATGTTTGTCATCCTTGTGGGAATGCTATTTATCTTTTTCTTCATCATATATCAACTTCCCGACAATGTCGATTTCTTTCAAGCACTTCGCATAGCAGGAAATCATGATAAAATGCAAGTGGTCAATTTTCGACTAAACTATGATGATCGGTATAATGTATGGGCAGGACTTACTGGAGGATTTTTTCTTGCATTAGCTTATTTTGGCACGGATCAAAGTCAGGTTCAAAGATATCTCTCTGGAAAAAATCCAGAGCAAGCCAAAAAAGGTTTGATCATGAATGGAATACTGAAAATTCCAATGCAATTTTTTATTTTATTTTGTGGTGTTCTATTGTATGTTTTTCTTCAATACCAAACATTGCCAGTAAGCTTCAATACTCAAGTAGAAAAAAAATTACAAACACAATATCCAGAAAAATACAATGAGTTCAAAGAAAATGTAGCTGCAATCCAAACAAGAAAAAGTGATGCCACACAAGATGCAATGCAAGTGATCAAAGATGAAAAAACACTAAGAACTGATATTCAAAATTTTGTCAAACAAACATTACCTCAAGAAGAATCCAATGACAAAGACTATGTCTTTCTTTACTTTATAATGAATTATTTACCAAAGGGATTAATTGGACTTTTGATCGCAGTAATTCTATGCGCTGCAATGTCATCGATATCGGCCGAACTCAATGCGCTCTCCGGAACCACTACTATAGATATATTCAAGCGATTCTTTTCTTCAAATCTCACTGAACAAAGCGAAGTAAATTGGACAAAGGGATTTACAATACTGTGGGGAGTAATAGCAATCGGATTTGCATTGACAGCTAATTTATTTGAGAACTTAATCCAGTTCATCAATATCATTGGATCATTATTTTACGGAACAGTGCTTGGAATTTTCCTTGTAGCATTCTACAGTAAAACTGTAAAATCCAATGCTGTTTTTATTTCTGCATTGATAGCACAAGCTGTGATTTTTCTTTTGTTCTTTTACTCGGACTTAGGATTTTTGTGGTATAATGTTATTGCTTGTGGGATTGTATTTATTTGTAGTTATTTAATTCAGATAATAGATAAAAGTGAAAAGATAAATGTGGAAAGTAGAAAGTAGAAAGTGGAAAGTTTATAGTTAAAGGATAATAACTAATAGTGAAATAAAGAATCCTACCAATCCAATAAATCCCAATAATCTTGTTCTGACAAAAAAAGTAGAATGTAAAAATAAACTTGTAACTTATTACTTACAACTTATTACTTACAACTAACTACTGATTTCGTTATTTCTCGCATAGTTGTCATCTCTCAATGTTCATTTATTCAAAGGTTATTGCAAAGTAAAGTGGAATTAATAATTCAAAACCAAAAAAAAGAAAAGGAATTTAGACATATAAAACTAAATTCCTTTTCACAAATTTTTTAAACTTAGAAAGTTGCACCTATATTAAATAATACAGCTACTTTTTTACCTTCGATTGGATCTAAGTCAAAATAGTTACTCAATCCTAAATCAATATCTAATCCTACATGGATATATTTGAAAACATCAGTTCCTAATCCAAACGTAGTTGCTAGATTATACTTTTTAATTAGTTCATCTGCGTCAGGACTAAGATTTTTTTGGAAAGCATAAAAATTATGAGTCAACCCTCCTTTTAATAATAGTGCAAAGTTTTTTTCTCTGCCAAATACATACCAACCAAGTTGAGTTGGAACTCTAATAAATGTTAAAGAGCCTTCATCTTGAAATGTAGTACCATCATCAGTAAAACCATCAGTAGAAAGATGTAAACCGGTATTGAAAAATAATGATTTTGACCCTACACGTAAATCACTACCAATTGTTAACATTAGCTTACCGTCAATTTCTTGGTCTTCACTGAAGGCAATGTCATAAAAGCCAAATCCTAATTTAGGATTAAATTTAATGTTCTGTGCATTCAAACTTGCAAAACAACATAAGAAAAGAAATAAAAAAATTTTGTTCATTTTTAATATTTTAAATTTGAATGCGAAGGTAAATCGATTTTTTATTAACCTTTTAAATTTGATCCATATGATGATTGATTATAATAAAGTTTGGTAAATAAATAGAGGTAAATTGTTGATGGTTAATTCTTGAGTTGATGTTTGCAAAATTTGAACAAATTTGTCATGTATTTGGTCTAATTTTTTCATTTTAGATATGATAATTCCTTGAAATCTATTTTAGATTCACAAAAATTGATATCAGCAGTCTTTTCTGTATAATTCTTTCTTTTTAGTAAAGTGACTACTTTTTTTGCATTTTGTTATTCAGTAAGTTTTATTTGATAGATGATGCAATAGTGAAGCTATCATTCTGTTAAATAATGCCTGAAACTCGCCGTATTGAATGCAATTGATGTGTATAGATTTTAAGATCTTTTCTAAATATTCCTTTTTCATCAAACTGATCTAAACGAACTTCTCCTGACGAGTGAAGTATGGTATTAGGTGTTTTTAGAATTCCTACATGTGTGATTGCTCCTTGATCATTTTGAAAAAAAACAAGATCGCCAGATTGTCTATCAGATAGAGCTATTTCAATTCCTTGATGGATTTGCAGTGAGGCATCCCGAGCTAAGTTAATACCTAAAAATCGATAGAACAACTGACTCAGTCCGGAGCAATCTACTCCAAAGACTGTTCGACCTCCCCAAAGATATGGAACATCCAACATTACTTTTTCAAAAATTTCGAATAAGTCTTTTGTGTTTATTTTTTCTTGAAATTTGAAATAATCGCTTTCTTCAAAAAATGAAAATAGTGGAGTAAAACTACCGAATGCTAGATAAACAGTTTTATTTTTTAATTTTGCTTGCACTAAACTTGTACATAGTATGGCTTCTGGCTTTGAAACGTTTTCAAATTGTTGGAAATGTTTCGATTCTATCCATCCAGAATAATCATCATGTGAAGTTTTGATTAATGACCATTCACGTTTTACTTCTTGTAAAATTACACCATCGCCATAAATAATTTGACTTACCATTTCAGACCGATGATTGGGTTCTTTTCGCATAGCGAGAACAGATATATTGCTCTGTTTTACTTCCATATGTTTTGACAATTGAAAATTGATTAAAGATTCAATTTAAATTCTTCTTGGCTTGATTTGGATCTCAGTTTAAATAATTCATAAATTAAAGTACTGAGATGTACAAATGAAGGTATCATTTTTGATGGCAATAAGTAATTGTGGTGGTATAAGATCAGGTAATAATTCATACCTTCCATATGGAATAATGCATGACTAGACAATAGATCTAAAATATCTTTATGAAAATAATACTTTATAACATCCTTGTATTCACCTGTCAATTTGTATTTATGGCTGAATTCAGTATGGCTTTCAAAATTAATATCAGGAAATCCAAGCCAAGTTAAAAATTTGTCATAAAATTCTTCAGGTCGCAAATGAAACTCCGGAATTGAAAGAGCCTTGCAATTAAAAAAATTTACTGATTGTTTAAATGTAATTGAGGATTTCCCGGTTGAAACAGTGTATTTATAATCAAAAAAATAATGTTTCGAAATCGGGTCATGATTGCTTAAGACATTATAAATCTCACCGCCATGATCTTTAATTAGTTTGAACTCTTTGAGTTGATTCAAAATGCCGTACTCATCTTTTTCTGAATAGTTCATATTCAGTAATGCGGCTTTGCTTTTTATCTCATCTGTACGATGATCGTCTAAAGCGAATATTTTTTTCCACGAGCTCATTTTTGAGGCTTACGCCCGAATGTTTTTTGGATCAACAGAATGGTCTGAATTCCAACCACTGACTTTCTTTTTACCTTTTGTTTTCAATGCTAATTGGACCGCTTTCTCTAAGTTAATAATTCCTCCAGAACTTGATAAATCTGAGAAGTTAACTTCTTCTTTTGTTCCTGGTTGGATAACTTTTAATACTGGAGTCTCTGTTGAAGATTTAACTATTTTAATAATTTGTTTTGCAGTTAATGTTGGGAAATGAGATCTTAACATCGCTACAACTCCAGCTGCTATTGGACTTGCCATTGAAGTACCTTGAAAACTATTATATGTGTTTTCAGGTGTAGTAGAATATATGGCTACGCCTGGAGAAAATAAATCTACATTCTTTTTGCCATAGTTTGAAAAACCTGCGACCATACCTAAACCATCTTTTGGAGCTATAGCACCTACTTCAAGCCAATTCTTAGCTTTGTTTTTTCCTAAGAATTTTTTCTTTTGGTATACTTTGTTGGGAAAATTATTTGTTTTGTCATTATTTTGAGCTGAGTTTCCTGCAGCATGTACAAGAAGAACATCTTTTGAAGCTGCGTATTTCACAGCGGCATCTACTACGTCTTTTTCGGGGCTATAGCCTTTGCCAAAACTCATATTGATTACTGTTGCTCCATTATCCACTGCATATCGTATTGCATTTGCTACGTCTTTATCTCGTTCATCGCCATCGGGTACACATCGCACCGACATGATTTTAACATTCGTAGCGATTCCATCCATTCCGATTTGATTATTCCTTACAGCACCAACCAATCCAGCGACATGTGTACCATGCGACGCATCTGGGCCTTTAACATCATTATTGCCGTAATTTTTTTCTAAAGGATTAGCATAATTATCTCCTACTATTTTTCTTGTATTTAAATCGGGATTGAAAGAAAAGTCCAATTCTTTTTGATAATGTTTTTTTCCTTCATTGAAATCATTTTCTATAAATTTCATCATTTCATCACCAGTCTTGAGATCAGGAAATTCTTCTATTAATTGTTTGAGTACCGCGACACCTGTTGATATTGTTTTAGAATCTCCTTCATCGAGTTTTTCAATATTTTCAAGTGTGATTGCTTGGCCGTCTAATGCTTTTATTGCAGCTTGAATCGCATTCTTTACGATTGTTTCAGATTTTTGAATTCCAGCTAAAGCTTCAGTAGCTGTCTGGCGATGACTTTCTACTTCTTCTTTTAATTTAAGAAACTCTTCATAACTTTTTTTATCTGCTTTAGAGATTTTATCTGGATCAGCTTTATCATATTTATATTTTAACTTTGCATAAAGGCGAGTCACTTCAAGATTATCACTTGATACATTTTCACCATTTTTACCACCTATAAAGTTCCAACCATGAATGTCATCGATGTATCCATTTTGATCATCATCGCGTCCATTATTTGGGATTTCTTTTGGATTTACCCACATATTGTCTTTTAAATCTTCGTGCTTGTAATCTACACCTGAATCTAAAATTGCGACGACTACTGTTTTGCTTTTACGGTCTTTCAATGTAGATTGTATGGCTTTTTCTGCACTTACCCCATAATATCCATTTTCTTTTTTGTCTAAAGAATGCCAATTATTTGGCAATGGATTTTGAGCATAAATCGTCAATGTCAAATTTGCTAAAAGAAGAGCTAAAAGTTTAGAATATAAATTCATTTGAATAAATTAAAGTAATATTTAATGGTTAATCGGTTAATTGTTATAGAGTTGATTGTTTTTTTTCGTTTCTTTGCACAAAGTTAATTCAGAATCCATATTTGTATTTATTTTTTTTGCAAAGGGATAAAAAAACTGAGAGAAGAGGAGATGGGCGTTCGACATTATTATTTTTACATATTCATTTTCAATCTGTTATGTTGTTTTAGGGCAGAGGCACAATCTGTGGCTGTAGGGCTTTCTTTGGGTGTGGGAAATTATAGTGGAGACTTAACAGAGAATGTAGCTAATGTGGTGAAGCAAAGTCATCCAGCTGGTGGAATACATTTACGGTATGATTTTTCGAATATGATCAGCCTTCTTGCACAATATTCCTATTTGAATGTAAGTGCTGATGATAAATTGGCAAAAGCACGATGGCAACAAGACAGAGGCCTCAATTTTAAAAGCGTTATACATGAATTTTGCATTTTGGGTCAGTTGAATATTATGGGATTTTTTACTGAGATTCCAATGAGGAATAATTTCTACTTGACTTCAGGAATTGGATTTTTTCGGTTTAATCCAAAGGCATTATATCAAGGGAATTGGATTGAATTAAAACCACTTGGAACTGAAGGTCAAGGTCTGGCTGGGATGCCAGATCCATATAAACTTTCTGCTATTAATTTAGCATTTGGATTTGGACATCGCTATTTTTTGAGTTCAAATCTTTCAATAGCTATAGAATATTTGACCCGACAGACTCGGACAGATTATCTCGATGATGCATCGACAAATTACGTAGACTATGAGACCCTGAAAGCACAAAGAGGTGAAATAGCTGCAGAATTGGGAAATAAAATCAGAGCCCCACATGGTTGGAAACGTGCGGAATTTAATAATAGGGATTGGTATAACAGTTTGATGTTTACAGTCGCATATCATTTTGGAGCGGATGTTAGTTTTAAAGGAATAAGAATAAAGAAGCAAGGCATTAACTGTCCTAAGTTTTAATGCTTCGATGATGAAAACGCCATTAGAAATCTTACATAAATATTGGGGTTTTACAAGCTTTCGAGAATTTCAGGAAGAGATCATACAATCTATATTAGTATCCAATGATACTGTCGCTCTATTGCCTACTGGTGGTGGAAAATCGATTTGCTATCAAGTTCCTGGATTGATATTGGCTGGTTGTGCGGTAGTCATAAGTCCTTTAATAGCATTAATGCAAGATCAAGTCTTGCGTTTAAAAGAATTGGGGATTGAAGCTATGGCATATCATTCGGGCTTGCATTATTTGGAAAAGGAAAGCATTCTGAATCAATTGCTACACAACAAATTAAAGTTTCTCTACCTATCACCTGAAAGTTTGCGAAATAGGAAAATACAAGCACATCTCCAACGAGCAAGTATCTCTATGTTGGCGATAGATGAGGCTCATTGTATCTCTCAATGGGGATATGATTTTCGACCAGCATATTTACTAATCCATGAGTTGCGTAGTCTTTTGAATGTTCCAGTTTTGGCACTTACAGCTACAGCGACAAAGGAAGTGTTAGAAGATATTCAGCGTGAATTAAAATTAAATAAACCCGTCATATTTCGCCAATCGTTCAAGCGGAGTAATATTCAGTTTGTAGTAGAAGAACAAGAAAGTAAACCCATTCGATTACTACAAATTTTATCAAAATTAAAATCAAGCAATCTAGTCTATACTCGTAATCGTAAAAATACAATTCAGCTTTCTCAATACCTCAATACAAACCAAATTAATGCGGCATTCTATCATGCAGGTATGGAAGCTCAAGAAAGGGCTGAAGTGTTAAGCAAATGGTTGAAATCTAATAACGAAACTGTAGTGTGCACAAATGCCTTTGGTATGGGAATTGATAAACCGAATGTTAAAGCAGTCATCCATGTAGACATTCCACCAAGCATAGAAGAATACTACCAAGAAGCAGGAAGAGCAGGTAGGAATGGTGAAAAATCTTATGCTATTTTGTTCCATAATGTAAGGGACACTAATGCAATGCAATCTCAATTAGTAGAGAATTTTCCATCAATCCAAGATGTAAAATTATTATATAAGAATCTTGGGATTTATTTAGAATGGGCAGTTGGTCATTCATCTGAAGAGATGAAAGATTTTGATTTAGCTGCATTTTGCACTACATTCAAGGTGAATGCGATGACAATCATCTATGGATTGAAAATACTCGAACAATCTGAACTCATTGAACTCACTGATAGTTTTCAGTCTTCCTCAAAGATACAGTTGACATCAAATCAATCTATATTAGATGACTACTCGCTGATGAGTTTGAAAATTCAGACGATGTTAGATTTCTTGAGACGCAAGTATGAGAATATTTATATCACTCCAGTAGCTATTGAGGAGTATGATATTGCAAAATATTGCAATATATCGATAACTGAAGCGATCTCAATGCTTCACTATTTTAAGAATGAAGGAATATTAAAATATATTGTGCCAATAACTCAATCACAATTGCGATTTATAGGTGAGCGTTTGAGAAGTGATGAATTAACTTTGGATATAGATTGGTATAATAAGAGGAAGCAGTCTCATATAAAGAAGCTAGAGGGAATGTTGCAATACATCGCAGAAAAAGAGTGTAGGCAAAAAAATATTTTGAATTATTTTGGTGAAAAAACAAGTGAACTATGTGGAAAATGTGACCTGTGCTTAGCGAATAACAAAGAAAATCACATCGAGACAAGAACAATCGAAATCCTAGAATTATTGAGGAAAAATAACACAATGACAATTCACCAAATCTATGAGTATTTTCCGTACAATCAAAGAGAAATCATTGTTGGGATTGTCAATGATTTATTGTCTGAACAAAAGATAAGTAGGAATATAGATCAACTAAAGGTAAACTAATATAATTCGACAAATAACGTTTAGTCTTGCATTGTGCGACGATTCTCAAAGTCAGCAAAATAATGTGGTCTCGAAATGCACTTGATCTTCGAACCAAAAACTCCTTTATGTTTCAAATAAATTTTTAAATTTAGGAACCCAAAAATTTTATTTGAACTTATTTTTTCGATTTGACTATATGGAATTTTGACCGTTTTAATATAGTTCGTCAGATAGACAAATTCATGATCATATTCAACTCTTTTGTATTTGCAAAAAACATTATAAATTAATGCGCCAAAGAGAATAAAAAAAATAGTATAGCCATATCGGGTATAATTTGCCTCAATACTTACGATATCTTCTGGATCAATTATCCATATCGCCATTAAAAATGCACCAAAAAAAACAAACCATGATATTGGAAAAAAAATAGATAAAATCAAGGTGATATTGCTACTGAGGCGATTCATGTATTTTAATTATTTATAATTTTTTTTAGCTATAAAAATACTTGCTTCATACAAAGCCATTAGAGGAAGCATTACCAATATCATTGAAGTAACATCAGGAGGAGTGATAATCGCTGATACAATTGAAATTATCACGATCGCATGTCTTCGATAAGTGCGCATAAATTCAGGACCCATTATACCAAGCTTGGAAAGAAAGAAAACCAGAATTGGCATTTCAAAAACGATTCCTGTACTTATTGAATACATCGTCATCGAATCAACTAACGAAGTGAGTGTAGCAGTATTTTCCACTTTATCACTCACCGTATAAGCCGCAAGAAAACAGATAGATAGTGGAGCGATAATAAAATATCCGAACAAACATCCAAAATAAAAAAGCAATGTAGCAGATAAAACCATTCCTCTGGTTGCCTTTATCTCAGTGGCATAAAGTCCAGGTTTGATGAATTTCCATAATTCATGCAAAATTATTGGAAATGCAAGAATGAGTCCAATAAAAAAACTAATCTTCAAATGGACGGTCAATTGTTCCGACAATTCTCTTGTGATCGGTCTGATTTGCCCAGGATCAAAGCAAGTAATATCTGAAAGTCCACAAAAGATCTTATATGTAATAAAATCTTTATTTAAGGGTCCAAAAATGACCGTATCAAATACAAAACTTTTCTGTGTAAATACAAAAATTGTAACAACCGTAACGATTAAAGCAACCCGAAATAAATGCTTTCGCAATTCATCAAAATGATCGAGAAAGCTCATTTCGGTTTCTTCACCAGAATGCAATTTTTTAGTTTTATTGAAAAATGCCATCGATCAGATTAAAAATTTCTATTGTAATTTGATAGTTAAACTTATTTCTAGACTGAAAGTTCATTGTTTCAATACTTTAGTGTAGAAATATGGATATGGCCAATATTAAGATTTCTTGTATCTTTGCTGGTATATGAAATGGCTTTTACTAGTTTTTTGTACATTATTGGAGTTAAATGCACAATCTCAATCCAAGAGGATATTTGTGTATGATTTTAATTCTTGTTTTTTATCAGAAAAAGCTGGCATAGCAGGAGATATAAATAATGTGAATCCAGCTTTGTGTAATTGTGGTATCGAAGGTGAGTCTATCCTTTGTGCAAATCAGATGCTTGCTTGGCCAACTTCGTTTGATACTTTGTTTAGAGATGATTGGACATTGGGATTTGCAGTGCGTCTTGGAAATGCATTTGGTATCGTAGATTTGTTTTCAAAACAACAATCTTGCAATGCAGATACTTCATTGTCTATAGTTTTTAGATCACAGGATTCAACCCTAGCAGTTTCATTGAGAGAAGGATTTGACGAAGACTTAACAGTATATGCAAAATTGAAATTGACTTCTTGTTGGCAGCAACTATTTATAACAAAAAATTTAGGTCAAATTAGAATTTATGAAGATGGAAATCTAGTTCAAGAAGTAAATACTAATTTTTTAATCCGCTTAGATAATAAGCAGCCATTGCGATTCAATGCCTCTACATGTAGTTTTCAGAATTTTACAACTTATAAATCGTTATTGGATAATGTAGTCATTGCAGAATATGCATTGAGAAGAAATGAAATATTAGATTTTTATTCACCACAACAAGATATCATCACAGAAGACACTTTGATTTTTTTAGGTGCGTCAGTTGATTTAATCGCTCAGAGTAACTGTCCAGTATCCATACAATGGTCACCAGCAAGTACATTAAATTCATCTAACACATTAACTACAATAGCTACACCGACCAACACTACAAATTATGTGGCGCGATTCAATGATAATGGTTGTATTGTTATCGACAGTATTTTGATTCGTGTTGTAGACAAAGACAAACTGCAATGTAATAATTTGAAATTACCTACAGCTTTTACACCAAATAATGATGGTATTAATGAAGTATTTGGTATAAGTAATTCATACCTCATTTCGGAATTGAAATTTTTTGATATCTTAGATCGTAATGGAGGTGTCATTGCTTCATTTAAGGATGCTAATGATTCATGGGATGGCAGTTGGAATGGAAAAAAACTAAACCCTTCTACTTATTTTTACAAGATATCTTACACCTGCAAGAATGATGAATATTACAAATCAGGTAGTTTTTATTTAATGAAATAACGATATTGTTGCCATAGATTTTTAGTTGCAACCTAAATGTTCTCTAGACATTTTATCATTGTTGGGAAAGCAAAATCCAGAGGGAACATGCGTGGGTTCATAGCGTTTTAAATCTGGATCGTACAATGCATTTTCTATAAAATCTGCTAAGGCTTTAATTTCTTGCTTGTTCAGTTTCAAAGGAATAAATTGTTTCGCTAGATTTTCTTTTGGTACAGTTTGCTTCCATGGGAGTGCTTCATTTTTATAGCGAATGACTTCTTCTATACTACAGAAACTTGCACCATGGCCATAAAATCGATGTCCTTTTAAGTTATATAGTTGTGGGACTTTAAATGAATATAAATCTTCTTTCTTTTTAGTATATCCACCTCTCCCCAAGTGTGCTTCATTCGATGTATCTTCTTTAATGACATCTTTACCTATCATATCAGGCATTCCCAATGCATAGAATGCCATAGAATTCAATGCTGGTCCATTGTGACAGGCCACACAATTTGCCTTTCCAAAAAACAATGCCGCACCTTGTATTTGAGCTTCTGTTAAAATGGAATCATTTCCTCTGAGAAATAACTGAAACGGAGCTTTATTTGTAATCACTGTTCTCTCATAAGCAGCTATAGCTCGTGCCATTGTAAATCTCCTATATCTGAGATCATCGCGTTCATTGCGATATGAAGAATCAAACATGCCATGGTATTCCGTCGTGGTCAATAATTTTGGATTTAGTCTCATGCCATGTGCTTCTAATGCTACACGAGCTTGTGTCTCTACACCCGATAAACCCAAACCATTTAATTCAAGAAAACTTCCTTTTGGCCATAGGCTGTCTTGTCCCTTATTTAAACTCTTACTGCCGAATTTACCACTCCACAGCATCAATTCTTGATACGCACAATTGACTATACTTGGTGTCTTGATTTGTTGGACATCTACTGTTGAATCACCGCAAAATGGATGCTTGTGTCTCAAGTAACTAAAACCTCTGCCACCACCTGCTATGGCTTGTCTAATTCCGGCACTAAAATCGGCTTGTGCAAAATGGCAACTTGCACATGAAAATGTCTGAGCAGCTTCTTTGCATTTGGGATCAAATGATATCGCTGGATCAAAAAATAAAAATTTACCTAAAGTGATTTTCTCTTTGGTGATAGGGTTTAAACTATCTTGAGGAATTTTATCAAATTCAGATTCTAGAGGCAGTAAAAACTCATCTAAGGATTTCGTCTTGCTTGAACTAATTAGTAATTCTTTTAGATCTGTGACAGTATATACCTTTTTGGGTTCAATGTCTGTACAAGAAATACATCCTAGAAAACAAATCAAGCTTATTTTCCAATATAATTTTCTTTCCAAATCAATTAATTTAATTAGTAATTATCGGAGAATTAGGAATCAGTGAAGATTCATAATCTCATTATCGTAGTACTGTAATATCACCGCGATAGATCAAACTTACACCATCGATGAATTTTACTTGAATGGCATATACATAGACTCCAGGATTTACAAGTTTTCCATTGATATCTCCCTTCCATGTATTGGTTCTACCGGCACTAATATCAGGATTAGCTGTTTCATAAACTAGAGCTCCCCAGCGGTCAAAAACGCGAACATATTCCACACGTTCAACGGCATTACTTGTAAACAATTCTAAGGCATCATTGATACCATCATCATTGACCGTCATTACATTTGGCACATAAAATTTCCTGTCATTTTCAACAATTATTTTAATGCGATCACTTGCCGAGCAGCCATTTTCATCAGTTACTGTCAAGACATACAATGTCGTTGTTGGCGGATTTACGAATGAAATAGTTTGATTTGGACTTCTCACATTACGAATCGGAGTCCAAATTATAGTATCAAGCAATGATTTTGAATTAAGTATACCTTCTAATCGAATACTATCTCCAAGTTGAATTGTCTCTTCATCTGTTGGGAAATCCAAACTTAAATCATTGAGCGGAGCAGGTATAAAAATTGTGGTATCGACAAAACAGCCAACATTGTCATATACTCTTACATCATAGGTTCCAGAAAACAATGGCGTAAAATCTCCAACGGCATTTGGTGCACCATTATTAATCGTATATCTGAACTGTGGTCCAGCACCTCCTGAGGCAGTTAGTACAGAGAAATTGATTTGATCACCTGAACATTTTGGTGTGTCAATTTGACTAAAAGTTCTTTCAAGAGTAGGAGGTTCTTCTACAGTATGTGAAATACTTCCAGTACAGCCATTGACATCTGTTACAATTAATGTATAAGTTCCTTTTGCTAAATTGGATGCAAGTGAATCATTACTTACATTTGGTATCCAGATAAATTGGGCAGGACCTCTATTACCACCGCCCCATGCAGTAACTATTTTTCCATCATTTTTTCCATAACAACTTACATCAAGCGTTGAGCCAAATATAATATCAACACGCACTGAATCAGGTTGTCTCAATCTAAAAGAATCGATATGAGTACAATTGTTGGCATCGGTGATCGTCACGTGATATTGGCCATCAGCAAGACCTGTAAGTGTTGAATTGCTTGTGCCGTTTTCCCATCTATAGGTATGATTGAGTTGGCCTCCACTAGAGCTCAATGCAATTCTTCCATCTTGTGCAAGATAACAACTAGGATTTGTTAAAAGTCCGGTTGAACTTATTGGAGTAGGAAATGGTAATTCAAATAAAACTGAATCACTACAGGTCCCATTTGTTATAATTGCCCATTGTTTGCCTCCGCAAAGGAATACCGCAGTATCTCGATTTGAAAATTCTTGTTCTCTTGACGACCACAATATAGAGTAATCTGGATGAATTCCTGAAATTTGTAGAATCGCAGAACCATCGCAATTCATTGTTGAATTGCACGATGGACCTTTCACTATAGTTAGATTATGTGTGATTTTAGGAGGATCTATGAGTATAAATTGTTTTGTAATAGGTGGACAAGATGATTGGTCTTTCACAACGAGATTAAATGTATCCGCACCTAAATTTGTCAGTACAGGTTGACCTCCTCCTACACCATTCCATTCAAAAGAATAGGGTGCGATCCCACCTTTAATGAACACAAGTATCAATCCATCTTTTGCACCGGGACATGAAGGATTTTTTATCGTAAATGAATCGAGCACCATTGATCCAGAAGTTGTATTGAAACTTACAGAATCAATAGCAATGCAACCATTGATATCTGTTATTGTCACAACATATGTTCCTGAAGAAAGCGAACAAATTTGAGCTGTGTTTCCAGAATTGCTCCACTGAATTGATCGCAGTGCACTAGATCCTAAACTAAAAAGTACTTCGGCACAACCATCATTCGCGCTACCACATGAAATTTCTTTTTTGTTGAATCCGGTGATACTTGGTGCTGTTGATTTAACAACATTGTATGTTTTTGAAATTTTACATCCTTTAGCGTCAGTAATCGTCACTGAATATGATCCTGCGCTTAAACCTGATAAAACAGATGATGTACTGTTTTGGTAATTCCATAAATACTTATATGGTCCATTTCCACCTGAACCTCGGATATCTAATGAGGCATCTCTGCCAGGATTGCAAGATTCTATTGTGTCTATTGAATTTTCTATCAATTCTAGTATAAATGGTTGATGTACTTGGATGGTATCATAAAATGTGCATCCCGCATTGTCACTCATTGCAACGCGATAGGTTCCAGCAGCTAAACCAGGGCTTGTAAATAAATCGCCATTCGTAATTCCACCAGCAATAGGTGTATTTTGAGGCATAGTAAACAAACTGAATGAAATTGGTAAATTTAAAGTTGCTTTGGATTTCGCGTAAATCTGGATTCTACCATTAGCTTCCCCAAAGCATTTTACACTGTCTACAATAACTGAGTCTCTAAGATCTCCACTTGACAATATTTCAAAAAATACAGTATCTTGACATCCACGACTATCTCTTACTAGGACAAAATGAGTCCCAACGGGTAAACTATCATGTCTGCACATCGAATCTCTAGCTGTGAGGCAATTGAATCTCGGATTTGTTCCCCATGAAAATTGATAACCAGAAACAGGAGATGGATTTCCACCTGTAGATTTGATAACTGCTACTCCATCAGAACCAGCACAAGTAGCATCCTTGATAACATCCACGGTACTCGTGATTTCACTTTGGAAAAAATCAAAATCGCTCATAGCAACACAGCCAAGTGAGTCCGTAACACATAAAGTATATTTTCCAATACCCAAACCTGAAATACTTGTTACGCCATAAATATTGAGTGGTTTCCATCCTAAAACCAGTGACCCTGAACCCCCTGTGACATTTACGTTAATGCGCCCATCTTTTGAATTCCAACAACTTGGAGGAGAAGTTGCACTATTTTGGGTTATCGTAATAGGACTAGTAAATGGTAAATCAATCATGTAAACAGTATCTTTACCTGCACCATCTCTTAATCTAATTGTATAGGTGCCGCCTGGAAGATTATTGAAAGAATAAGCACCACCAGAATTTGTAATAACACCTGATTGTGCTGGATTGATGAGATCTACCAAATAAGGTTCTTTTCCACCCCATGCTTTTACAGTGATATTACCATTACCACTGGATGAACCGCAAATTGAGTTGAGTATGCATAAATCTGTGGGTACTTGTATTTTAATCTGATCTTTTTCATTGAGGTCTTTTACACATACGATGTCTCCATCCCCATTCGTAAATTCAATAACCACTGGTTTATCGCTCAAATACAATCTGGAACAAGAACCTGGTGGTCCTATTAATTTAAAGCAAATTTCAAAAAGGACAAATTCACCATTTACAGTTGATCCTTTGCCATTGGTGTTATCCCATGTAACACGAACTACCTTTCTAGCTGGATCAATATTTATATTATTTGGACCCCAATTGATTAATTCTGGACCACTATAATGATTTTGAGTTCTTATTGCTTGAATAACAGTTGGGTCGTAGGCCAAACTGAATTGCATGGTTAGAATATTGGTAAAATTTTTTACTTTGATTTGGACACAAATTTCTTCACCTTTGTTTCCAGGCTTTGTCTCTATATCAAATATAACACAGCTATCAGATTGTGCTTTTAAAGCAAAAGAAAAGAAAAAAATAGTGATGATCGCCCAAAACTTCATAAACCTCATGTCAAAACAAAATTCTCTCATACAAGTAATTCAAAACACGCAAAGATATATATAAAATAATTAATATGAATGTAATGACAGGGTATATTTAAAACGCCTTAACACAAAGTTTATTGTATGCGACTCCTATAATTCTTGACCGTTTACAAATACTTTGGAAATCCAGTGATCATTTATGGCATAGGCTAGATAAGCCAAGCTTGGCACTTCGTGGGTTATGATAAAATTTGCCTTCGCGCTAGGGAAGATACTACCGCATTGATTTCCAAGGTCTAAGGCATGCGCCCCATTTATCGTCATAGCACTTAAGGCTTGATGGCTGTTGAGTCGCATTTTAATTACACTGAGGTGATAAATGGTTTTCATTTCCCATATGGGACAGGTGCCAGGGTTGAAATCAGTAGCAATGCAAAAACCTAATCCTTCAGCCAACATATTTGTCGCAGGAGGAAAGGGACAATTCATAAAAAAAGCAGCTCCAGGTAGTAAACAAGGTATTACATTTGATTCTTTCAATAATTTTATTTCTTCACTATTGAGTTCTTCCAAATGATCTACACTTTTTGCATTGATCTCCACACTTAGTGGAATCCCTCCAGAATGAGTGAATTGGTTGGTGTGAATTCTTGAATCCAATCCATATTTCTGTGCAACTAGAAGAATTTCTCTTGTCTCTTCTACTGAAAAAAAGTTTTTTTCGCAGAAAACATCACAATAATCTGCTAGACTTTGCTTTGCAATTTCAGGAAGCATTTCATGTATGATAAGATCTACATATCCAGAGTGATTCGACCGATATTCTAATGGAAAAGAATGGGCTCCCAAGAAAGTTGACTTAATGGGGATTGGGCTATTCTCCTTTAGTCTTTTGATGACTCGCAATATCTTTAATTCGCTCTCTACACTCAGCCCATAGCCAGATTTTATTTCGATGGCTCCAGTTCCAGATTTGATGAGTTTTTGAAGTCGAGTATAGGAAATATCGTATAACTCGGATTCAGAAATTTCTGCAATTTTCTTTGCTGAATTTAGGATGCCACCACCTCGTCGAGAGATTTCTTCATAGCTTAATCCTTCTATGCGATCCATGAATTCTTGTTCTCTCCAAGCAGCAAAAACCAAATGTGTATGTGAATCAACCCATGACGGAAAAATATAGCCATTATTTGCTGAAACGATTTTTTCAAAACGTAGATTTGGAATATCGTTCATTGATCCAAACGAATGAATCTTTCCATCTTCTATGATCAAGTATGAATTCTTACAACTAGGTAAAGCAGACATTGCCTCTCCTTTTAGAAAAGGTAGAGGCATTGTTGAACATAAAAGTATTTCTTTAATATCTTGTATCAGTGTGAACTGAGGCATAGTTTAGTTTTGCTTTTTAACGAGACCTTTGATTCTTTCAGTTTTTAGAAAGTCATTGAATAGACTTGCTTCTTCATATGTTTCAAATGCTCCCAATGCAATTTGATAGACTGTTTCATTTTCTTTATCAAGAGAGATAATACTTGTATTTTGATTTAATTTTTGATCTAATTGCTGCGCATATTTTATTGCGTTTTCAAAGCTTTTGAATAAGCCTGTTTGAATAAAATAATTCATAGGCACAATCATTTTTTCTGCTTCCCCTGCATGTATTTCATCTTCAATTTCTTTATCGGAGATTTCTGAGATTTTAATTTGCTCATCGTCTTTTTGTTGCTGAGTAGACTCTTCTTTTTCCGCTTCTTTAATTACCGCTTCGATATCATCGACATCTTGTTCTTCAATTTTATTTGTAGCAGTTGAAGTTTCGGTTTCTTTTTTGGGATCAATTTTTTTCGGAACAATTTTATTGCTAGACATTTGGTCAGTGATCCAAGAAACAAATTTATCTGAACTCATTGATTCTTCTTTTCTACTGATTATTTTTCCTTTTGGGTCTAATAATATAGTAGTAGGAAGGAGATTTACTTTATAGTATTCTTTTAAATTGATACCATCAAAATCATCAACATCGATTTTCACAACGATTATATTCTGATCTGCCCAATCGATAACGGTTTGGTCTTGAAATACAGTCTTTTCCATCCATCTACAAGGAAGGCACCATTTTGCTGTAAAATCTAATAAAATGGCCTTATTTTCAGTTTGAGCTTTTACTTTAGCTGTAGAGACATCACCTTCAAAAAAGATTTTCTCCTTTGAAAACGCTGGATTCGATAGGAAGCCAAGACAAACACTAAAAAGGAATAAAAAAAATCTGTTTTTCATGATCGAATTTTTAAGAGTTTTTCAATTTTTTTACGATACTTATAGATCATCCAAAATGCGTACCATTTTTTAGTTTAATTCACATATGTTGTTTTTGTGATTTTATATATATCTATTAATCAATTAATTATAATTTAAATATTTTTATAATATTTTTAAAATTGATTGATGTGGGACTGTGTTTTGATTTGTAAATAGCATGGATTTGGGTGTGTATAAAATTTTCTCTATTGGAATCCTTTAGTTTTTTGTACGTTTGGGCTCATATTTAATATAATTTATGAATCGACAGTTAGCAGCGATTACTGGTATTGAGGCCTATGTCCCTGAATATCGATTGACAAATACCGAGTTAGAAAAGCTTGTGGATACGAATGATGAATGGATCGTAAGTAGGACAGGGATCAAGGAAAGACGTATATTAAAAGATCCAGGCAAGGCAGTGTCAGATATGGCTGCAATCATCGTTGATAAATTATTGAAAAAGACAAACACCTCTCCAGATGAAATAGAATTGGTGATATGCTGTACTGTAACAGGAGATATGGTTTTTCCAGATACAGCAAATATTATTTGCGATAAAGTCGGCATAAAGAATGCATTTGCATTCGATATAAATGCTGCATGTTCTGGTTTTTTGTTTGGATTGACGACTGGTTCTAAATTCATAGAAGCAGGAACACATAAGAAGGTAATCGTCATAGGTGCTGATAAAATGTCTTCTATTATAGACTATACTGATCGCGCGACTTGTATTATATTTGGAGATGGGGGAGGCGCCGTATTGTTGGAGCCTTCGAAAGATGGGCATGGTATTGTAGATAGTGTTTTGTGTGGCGATGGTTCAGGACGAGAATATTTGCACATGAAAGCTGGAGGATCACTTAGGCCCGCTTCTGCTGAAACTGTGGCAAATAAAGAGCATTATGTCTATCAAGAAGGTAAGGCAGTGTTTAAATCTGCCATCAATGGAATGGTGGATACGGTACAAAAAGTATTAAAGAGAAATCATTTGACTACAGCTGATGTAGATTGGTTAGTGCCTCATCAAGCCAATATAAGGATTATTAATGGAGTAGCAGATGGTTTAGATTTTGATAAGAGTAAAGTCATGATTAACATAGAAAAATATGGTAATACAACAGCTGGAACTTTGCCTTTATGTCTTCATGAATGGGAGCCGAAATTAAAAAAAGGCGATAAAATCGTACTCACCACGTTTGGTGGAGGATTTACTTGGGGTGCGACTTATTTGACTTGGGCTTATTGAACTTTTTATGTATTTATGATTGGTCTCCTTCAACTCCTATTCAAATTCTGAGTTATGAGCAAATAATCATCGGCGAAGAAATCTAGTTCCAATTCTTGTAGCTAAGTAAAATGGATTTTCCTAAAAAATTGGTAAAATGAAGCTTTTTGGAAATAGAACTGATCTGAAAATAAAAAATTGAATGAATTAAAAGCTTTAATTCTGATTATTCACCCTTCTCACTCCAGGTGTTTCTGTAGGTTTGTTCAAGAAGCTTTCTTTATATATACTCCAAGGTGTAGTTTTGTGGAAATTGCCTCCAAAATAATTGATTATTATCTCTAGCTCATCATGTGATTTAAATCCACTTAAAGCTTGAATGGTATTCATTTCTTCATCCATTACTACTAATGTAGGAAAAGAGTTCAATTTGCCATTAGTGATTTCTATAGCTAGAGAATGAATGCCTGTTTTGCCTTTAGGGATAAATTCATAAGTTTTACCTTTGAATGGTATAATTACAGATTGCTCTGCATTGAATTTTATTGCGTAATAATTCGTATTAATGTATTTTATTATTTTTGAGTTTAGAAATGTAGTGTTGTCCATTTGTTTGCACCAATGACATCGATCTGTCACAACATCAACAAATATTTTCTTTTTATGAGTCTTCAATTGTTCTTGAGCCTGTTCCCAACTGATCCAATTTATTTTTTCAGATTGTGCATAAAGAAGATTTGCCATGGAAAGAAAGAAGCCAATCACCATTATGCCAGTCAACGAAAATTTAAAAGAAAGTCTGTTCATAAATTGAATACACAATTTTAAAGTGACAAAGGAACGATGATATAACCTTATTTTCAAGTACTTGATTACCTTAAGGGCATACTTTAAAACAAATTTAACTATATCTTCTCTAGATTTTGGACTATTTGGATACTGTCTGCTTTGATTTGTAAGGTTTTAAAGAGTTGTCCTTGTAAAAAAGGGGCTTTTATACCACTAGTAATGCTCAGACTTTTATTCGTAATGATATGGGCTTCGTCCCAGAGATTTTGGTCGATGAAGCTTTGTAAAATTTGTTGACCTCCTTCAACCAATACAGAACCGATTTGGTGAACTGCAAATAATTCATCGAGTACTTGTTCTAAGTTCTGTTCAGGCTTATTGAAATGAATGCTTTTGTTAAGTAAAGAGTTTAATTCGCTGATATGTGGAAGTCGATTTCTTCTATCTAGCAGTATTGGTTTTGGACTTGTTCCAGACCAATGTCTATTATTTAATAGAGGGAGGTCGCGAAGCGCAGTTTCAGATCCAATCAAAATACCATCATGTTCTGATCTTAATTTGTGGACATATATGTCAGAGATGGGGTTTGAAATTTTAACTTTCTCATTTTCTTTTCCAATATAGTAGTCTTTAGTTTGGGCCCATTTTAAAGTAACAAATGGTTTCTTCTCTCGATTCCTTTTGGTAAAAGCTTGGATTAGATTTCTGCACTTTTGGTCTTCAATTGGTCCTATTGTTTGGACACCATTTTGCTGTAAAAATGCGATACTTTTACCTTGCATCAACGGATTGGGGTCAAAGCATCCAAAAACAAGTTTTGGAATCTTATGTTGAAGGATAAATTCAGTACAAGGACCTGTTTTACCATAATGATTGCAAGGCTCAAGTGTGACGTATAGTGTAGCTTTCGAGATTAATTCTCGATCTTGACTTTTTACCGATTGAATCGCCTCTACTTCTGCATGCGCGCCTCCATATTTTTTATGATATCCAAAACCTATGACTCTATCCTCATATATGAGACAAGCTCCAACCATCGGATTCATAAATACTCCTGTAATTCCATTTTTTGCCAATGAAATACAAAAATTTATATATTTATTTTCTTTATATGTATCTAAAGGTTTAATTTGCATTTTTTATCAATACAAATAGAAAAAATCCCTTGCGGTCTTTCTATTTCGAACAAATGTACGTCATATGAAAAAAATACTCAATGAATTTATAGGCTCATTTTTTTGGACACTCAGTATGGTGATGTGTCTGCTTGGAAATGCAGACCAGTATACTGGACTAGCAGTTGGGGCAATGCTGATGGTGTTAGTTTTTGCTGGAGGTCACCTTTCAGGTGCTCATTATAATCCAGTGGTTACTGTTGCCGTATGGTTGAGGGGAAAGTGCTCGGTCAGTGATGTGCCTATTTATATTTTTGCGCAATTGATTGGTGCAGCTATTGCAGCAATTGTTGTAGATAGTGTATTGCTTCAAAAGTTAGGTGAATTAAATTTTCCTAAATCTGGTTTATTGTCAACATTTGGATCTGAGTTTCTTGGTTCATTTGTCATTGTTTATGTATTATTGAATGTCGCAACTGCAAAGGATACTGCTGGTAATTCATTCTATGGATTGGCCGTAGGTGGATGCTTGATGGCTTGTATTTATTCCTTTGGTAACTTATCTGGAGGTGCATTCAGCCCTGCTGTCTCCTTGGGGATGGCGATTTCAAAAATTATCCCATTTTCTAGCATATGGATTTATTGGATAGCAGAGCTAATGGGTGGAATTTTGGCAGCTTTTACATTTTTATTTGTAAATGGCAAAGACTAGAATGACAAGAGATTGATTTTCAATATTTTAATTTTGATTTAAAAAAAAACTGAAAGCTTAGTTTTTAGCTTATTTTTGCATTTCAGAAAAATGAACATGAAAACATACAAGATACTCATACTTTTATTTCTATTTGTTCAAGCAATTACTGCACAAAGAGCGGATATCAGGGGTAATGTTTACGATAAAAATACAGGGGCGCCAATAGGATTTACAACCATTTCTTTGGTAGGAACTAAATTTGGGACAATTAGTGATCAAAATGGATTTTTCAATATTTCTGGTATACCTGCTGGACAATATTTGTTAAAAGCCAATTTTGTTGGCTACGACTCTTTTTCGTCTGAGTTAATTATAAAGCCAGGACAAATTATAAATAAACAAATTTTTTTAACAGAGTCTACATTGCAAATTGGGGAAGTAAACATTTCAGCTAAACGAGAACAAGCTCGGACAGAAGTTAAAATTTCTACGTTAACTGTTACACCCAAAGAAATTAAAAGTCTACCTTCAACTGGAGGTGAACCAGATATTGCACAATATTTACAGATTATTCCTGGAGTGATTTCTACTGGAGACCAAGGGGGACAAATTTATATCAGAGGAGGATCACCAGTGCAGAATAAAATTTTATTAGATGGGATGACTATTTTTAATCCTTTTCATTCCATTGGTATTTTTTCAGTTTTTGAGACAGAGGCGATTCGTACAGTTGAGGTTTTAACTGGAGGATTTGGTGCTGAATATGGGGGAAGAATTTCGGCAATAGTTGATATTAAAACGAAAGAAGGAAATAAAACAAATTTATCAGGTTTAGTCAGTGCAAGTCCATTTATGGCGAAAGCAGTAATCGAAGGTCCAATCATAAAGTTCAATGACCAAAAAGCTTCCAGCACTTCTTTTTTATTCTCTGGAAAACATTCTTACATAGATAGAACGTCACCATCTCTATACAAATATGCATTGGACAGTAGTATTGGTAAACTTCCCTTTCAGTTTTCAGATTTGTATGGTAAAATCAGTATGGTAGCCTCTAATGGTAGTAATTTAAATTTATTCGGATTCAATTTTCAAGACAAAGTGAATTATCCCAATTTGGCTGATTTAAAATGGAATGCATCTGGTGCTGGAGCAAATTTTAAATTAGTGCCAAATTCTTCATCGATCATCATCAATGGTACAGTTGCTTATTCTGATTATAAAATCCGTTTGGATGAATTTAAAGCTGAACCAAGAGAATCAAGAATTAATGGACTGCAGACGAATATTGATTTCACCTATTTTACACGAAAGTCAGAATTGAAATATGGATTTGAGTTTAACGCCTTTACAACAGATTTTAATTTTACGAATTTCTTAAATGTTCCTATATTAATTAATTCAAACAATACTGAGATCGCCTTGTATGGCAAATACAGATATGCGTCAAAACGATTGGTAATCGATCCTAGTTTGCGAGTACAGTATTATGCTTCATTGAGTAGGGGTTCAATAGAACCTAGATTTGGTTTGAAATATAATATCACTGATCGAATTCGTTATAAAATGGCAGGAGGATTGTATTCTCAAAATTTAATGAGTTCAGTGAGTGAAAGAGATATTGTAAATCTTTTTGTAGGGTTTGTGACAAGTCCCGATCTCATATTTTCAAAACATGCAGTTGCAGGTTTTGAATTTGATTTGACGGATCAAATAGATTTCAATGTAGAAACGTATATAAAAGATTTTACAAATCTTTATACATTGAATCGGAATAAGAGAGCAGTAGCAGAGCCTGATTTTACAAAGGAGAAAGGTGAAGCATATGGTATTGATTTTTTGGTGAAAGCTACTTATGTAAATTGGAATTTTTGGGCAGGATATTCATTGGGTTTTGTAACTCGTGATGACGGAGTGCAAGTCTTCCCAGCCTTGTTTGATCGAAGACATAATATCAACTTAGTAGCAAATTATTTATTCGGTAGAAATAAAAAGTGGGATGCAGGTATCCGTTGGAATATGGGTTCTGGATTTGCGTTTACAAAAATACAAGGATTCTTTGCAGACAATAAATTGCCAAATGGACTAGAAAGTCATTTTGGTTTGGATAATCCAGATATTGGAATCATCTATTCTGATAAAATAAATTCGGGTAGATTACCATATTACCATAGGTTGGATGTTTCATTAAAACGTAAATTTCAACTTTCTAAGAAATCATATATTGACGTCATTGGAAGTGTCACAAATGCATACGATCGCAAGAATATTTTTTACTTCAATGTGGTAGAAAATCGCAGAGTGAATCAATTGCCTATTTTGCCTTCTCTTGCTGTGTCTTATCATTTTTAGATAATAGTGAATAGATAAAAGTGAAAAGTGGAAATCAGTTAAAAGTTAAAAGTTAAAAGTTAAAAGTTAAAAGTTTTATCACCATTCACTATTATCCATTCACTATTTCGCTATTATCCATTAACTATTCACTATTATCCATTATCTATTCACTATTAACTATTCACTAGTTTTTACATTTCTTTAACTGCTCTGAAATTTGATTTAATGTAAATGGTTCTTTGTGCCATAACATCTGGTTGATGTAATTTAAAATATTGCAAATATCGCTTTCACTGAGCCATTTGTTTTCTGGCATTTCTTGATCTCCATATTTTGTTCGAAACATTGCCAGGCTGTCATTTTTGATCCCTAGCCGCAGGAGACAAGCAATGTCTAATCGGCGCTCTTCAATAAATTCTTTGCTCTTTAAACTAGGATATAATTTACCCAGTCCTTCACCCTGCACACCATGACAATCTGCACAATGTTTTTCGTATGAATATTTACCTTCTTTGTAAGGATTTTGAAGACTATTGCAAGAGAAAAGGAAAAGGAAGAATAGCGCAATAAGACATACTGTTTTTTTCATTTTTGATTTATCTTAAGTAACTACTGTAACAGTTGAATTTCTCATATGTGCTAAAAGTTGGAATGTTGTAATAAAGAAAAGTAATTCCTTCTCTTCATAAGATTCAAATATATGATGATAAGCGATAGAAAACGTATAGTTCATCGTTTTCCAATTTAACTTTGGAGTTAAGAAAAACAAAAGCTGACCTTGAGCATCTGATAATTTATAATTGTATTTCCAAAACGAGAGAATTTCCAATTTATATTCAATAGGCTTTTTACCCAAAATTTTGATTTCTGTATTCAAATTTAGGGAATTGATTTTTAATGTAGCAACTGTATTTTCTTTTAAAAGTACTGAATATTTTGATTCCCAAATTGATGGCTGGATTATTTCATATTTATTTTCTCCAATGATAATTTCAGCTTGTTTTTTTTCATCAGTTTTGAGTTCTATTGACCCTAAAGTTGCTTCATCAAGATTATACAAATGAAATAGGGCAGTAGACTTAGTAGAAGCTCTAATATTATAATGTGAGAGAATTTCAGAATCCATTTATTTTTTATTGATCATTTTCAATTATTAAAAATCCAAGTCATAAGCGATTTGTAACCATTCTTTTGCCTCAGAATCAAAATCATCAATTGAAGATAATTTTATTCGATGCGTGATACGGTCACCTTTCTCTATCCCTCCAGTTAATTCAAGTCTAACTGGCGTTCTTTTTGTATATTTTTTTAATGCAAATCCAAGGTCGATTCTTGTTTTTGTCGAGGGTTTTATTTGTGCATATACATGGTTTCTATACAATGGGACTATTGTTGCACAAGGACTTATTTTTGTTTCATTCTTTTGTTGAAGTATATGGTCAATAATATTTTCATATAAGGGGAAAATTATTGGACGAGTGGCAAACATTTTTTCTACATATTGAGGAACGATTGCCAAATACTTTTCTTCTAATATGTCTTCTAGTCCAATTTCTAAAACTAATTCTGAGATTAAATTAGCTTTTGTGCTTCCAAGATTATAGTCTTCTTTCAAGTGATGAGCTAAAATCTTGGCGTTGCTCCATATTTTTTTAGATAATAGATTTTTCCAGTCATCGATAGAACGTCCAGTAGTCTCCTTTAAATTAGTAATAATCGATTGTTGATAAGCAATGCTGGGATGTACTGAATAAATACTCATTTCAATAATCTGCCGTTAAGCTGGATCCGATGAAAGCTCTATTCATACGAGCAATGTTTTCAAGACTAATTTCTTTTGGACATTCAGCTTCACACGCACCAACATTCGAACAGAATCCAAAACCTTCTAAATCCATTTGATTCACCATATTTTGTACTCGACGGAGATGTTCGACTTCACCTTGAGGCAATAATCCTAGATGGGATACTTTAGCTGAAGTAAACAACATAGCTGAACCATTTGGACAAGCAGCTACACAAGCACCACAGCCAATACAAGCAGCTGCATCAAAAGATTTCGAGGCTGTATCCTTATCGATCGGGATTGCATTCCCATCCATAGCTTGACCAGTGTTGACAGATATAAATCCACCTGCTTGGATAATTCGATCAAATGAGCTTCTATCAACGACCAAATCTTTCACCACTGGAAATGATTTGGCACGGAATGGCTCAACGGTAATCGTATCTCCATCTTTGAAATGGCGCATATGGAGTTGGCAAGTTGTGGTGCCACCATTTGGCCCGTGAGGTCTTCCATTGATCACCATACTACATGCACCACAGATGCCTTCTCTGCAATCGTGATCAAATGCAACTGGTTCTTGTTTATTTTCAACCAAGTTTTGATTCAAGACATCCATCATCTCCAAAAACGACATGTGTTCATTGGCATCTACTTTATAAGTTTCCAATTTGCCTTTGTCTTGATTATTCTTCTGCCTCCACACTTTCAAGGTTAGATGTAATGCTGACATATTAACTATTGTTTTAATATATAAATATGGTGATGTAAATAATTTCGGTAAATATAGTGGACAATTTGATTTTTAGGAAGGCTTTGATCAAGAAATTTAAATTTTGTAGTGTATTGATGGAATTCATCTAATTATTAGCTTGATAAATACAATATTGATTTTATAAAAAGTAATAAACTTATCTTTACCAAATATTTGTGTAAATTATGATAAAGCAGATCTTTTTCGGAGTTTTTTTTCTATTTTCAGGTAGTTTATTTTGCCAAATTTATGGAGAGTTAAACATACCTGCCAAGTGCAATGAAATGCCAAATTGGGCAAAATTGATGTATGATGAACCTATTAATTTTATTCAATTAGCAAAAGAATACAGATCTTATTATAAAGAAAAACCTTTTGAAAAAAATCAATATACCAGATATTATAAAAGGTTAATTATGAACTATCGGACTGCTATGGATGAACGTGGTAATGCGATTCCAATAGATATTGAAAAAAGAGAAAAAGAATATCGAAAATCAGCGACTTCACGTACACAAATGCCAGTATGGATGCCCTATGAAATGGAAACATTTTTTTTAGAAAAAAATAGTCAAGCTTGCCCATGGCAAGTCAATGTCTATGCTATTGATGTAGCTAAATCAAATCCAAATATTCTTTATTGTATATCTGAAACAGAAGGATTATTTAAAACTGTGGACAAAGGAAAGAATTGGACACAAATAGGCAAAAACCATTTAAATACTTCCGAAGCAATAGCAATACATCCCAAAAATCCAGACACTGTGTATTTGGGGACGAATGGAATCATAAGAAGATCAACAGATGGAGGCAATACTTGGACTTCAGTATTCGCTTTAAATGGATTGTGGGTTTATGATTTGGATATTCCAGAAAGTAGCGCTCATATCATTTTGGCTGCAACGAATAAAGGACTTTATCGATCAGCTAATAGTGGACAATCTTGGACTCAAGTATTTGCTGAAGCTTCTAGTGAGCTAAAAGTTCTGAATGTTAAAAATAATATTGTCATCGCAACAAGATATAATTCATTGACAAAACAATATTATCCAGTAAAATCGATCAATTTTGGTATGACATTTTCGGATAAAAAATCAGGCTGGTATACTAGTGGCGATGGCGGTGTTCGGATGGCAATTACCACTGCAGATCCAAAGCGAATTTATGCCATAGCTTTGACTTCTGACAAAGGACCATATTTAATGAGAAGCATTGATGAAGGTGAGACATGGTCGACGATGGCTAAAGGCAGTTATACAGGCTACGATTCACCAGACTTCCCATTGGACAATTGGCAAGGATATTATGATCTGTCGATAGTTGCCTCACAGAAAAATGCAGATGAAGTGATCACTGGTACTGGGACAATGGTAAAGTCCATTGATGGAGGTAAAACCTTTAAGGCATTGGGAGGATATGGAGGTAGTTTTCCATTGCATCCAGATTTCCAAGCTTCAGTTGCTTTTGGAGATGATTCTTGGATTGCAACGGATGGAGGATTGACATATTCAACCGATTTTTTTACAAACACCGCAAACGCTGAGGCTCGAAATAAAGGAATCAATGGAAGCGATTTTTGGGGCTTCGACGCAGGTTGGCATGAGAATGTTTTTGTAGGAGGAAGATATCATAATGGCAATACAGTATACCATGAAAATTATAGAAGTAAATTTTTAAGAATGGGAGGTGCGGAGTCTCCAACAGGTTATGTGAATCCCATAAAAAATCGCGATGTTTATTTTTCAGATATTGGTGCTTACACTTTGCCATTTGCATATGATACAGTTTTAAAATATGGGAGTTTGCCTTGTGGGTTATATCCCAATGAATCTTATTATGCAACTGAACACAGTGATATGGTGTGGTCACCAATATGCTATCACGAAGTGTATCTAGGTAGAGAAAATAAATTTTATAAGAGTGAAAATAATGCTGCAAGTTTTGAGCAAACATTTGCATTGCCAAGTGCGGAATCGAATGTTGAAGCAATTGAAGTGTCGCGATCTAATCCTGATGTAATTTACTTTACAGAGCGGAGCAATTCTCCAAGCTATGGAAATATATGGCGTTCGGTCGATCGTGGAAAAACTTTTGTGAAAATACAAAATCCTTCTATTCCAGATGGACAGCGCAGATTGCAAGTGATTGCATTGTCGCCTACAGATGACAATTTTTTATATGTCGCTTATCGCAGTGGATCTTCTGCAAATAAAGTTTTTTACACAAAAGATGGAGGAAAAACTTGGACTAATATAACTACACCAACAATAGGGAACTCTTCAATTTCTGATATTATGTTTCAATATGGAACTAATGGTGGATTATATATAGCGTGTGATGGTGGAAATGTGTTTTATAGGAATCAAGATCAAAATGATTGGACTGTATACAACACTGGAATTCCAGTAAATCATTTTACTCGCAATCTTAGACCTTTTTATAGGGATGGAAAGTTGATCAATGGTGGGAGTAATGGTGTATGGGAAATCCCATTTATTGAACCTTCAAAACCAATAGCTCAACCTACAGTGGATAAATTAAATTCATTTTGTTCGCGAGATACATTTTATTTTGAAGATTATTCTGTGCTTCAATTGGATTCAGTCACAACATATACTTGGGCATTTCCGGGAGCAACTTATGTGAGTGATATCCATGCAAGAAATCCAAAAGTAGTGTATAAAAATTTAGGTTCCTATGATGTTACGTTACAAGTGACAAATCTGTTGGGATCAGATAGTAAGACTGAGAAGGGCATGATAAATATAGGCATCAGTGAATGCGAGAAAGACACAATAGCGGGAAAAATGTTAGATCTAACAGCAAGAGGAAATAATGGCACCATTGCAAAAATTCCCGGATTAAAAAATGCAACTGAGTTCACCTGTATGACTTGGATTAAAATTAATTCTCCGCAAGATTGTTTTACACAGATTATTTCAAATTGGAATAGTAATGCAGAATTTGGTTTTGGCTTTGCATTTCAAGGCTATGTTTCTACCCGAAATTTAACTTTTTCGTGGAAGGATGTTCCCTATTGGTTAACCACACCATTTAATTTAGATACCAATACGTGGATTCATGTCGCAAATGGTTGTTTACCCAGATTCTGTTCGACTTTATGCAAATGGCGAACCATGGACTTACAAAGGTAATTTTAAAAATTTTGATTTAAGTTCCACTTCATGGGTCATTGGAAATGGAGTACCTGGTCAATGTGGTGATTTCAACGGTCAAATGGATGAATTGAAAATGTACAATCGCGCATTAACTCGCGATGAGATTCGATTGAATATGCATTTGATTTCTAAAGAAAAAGAAAATGGTTTAGTGGCTTATTATCAATTTAATGAAAAAGATGATCGACTATTTTATGATAAAATAGAGACATCTCATATGGAAAATGGCAATGGTGCTCATCCTATTTCTTCCGCTCCGGTTGCAACAGGTGTATCTCAAAAATTAAATTCGTTGAATCAGGGAAAAATATATTTGATCAAACAGGAGTAGCCCTTTTTGCAAAGACAAAACCAAGCACATCCAATTTTGAGATTGCCACATACAGATTGAATAGTATTCCAATACCATTGCCAGACATTGTTGGGCAAAAATATAATGATCAACAATTTATTGTGCGTTCATGGGGGACTATAAATAGTAAAATTATAGATAGTTTTTCTTTGATAAATGCTGTAAAATTCTCTTCTAAGGAAGAGCAAAATCCAACTTTGTTTGAATTGCATTATCGCAAAGATCCAAGCGATTACTTACCAAATTGGCAAACTGAACGGAAGGGATTATCAGCGAATTCAAGGATAAGTGAAATTAGTTTTGCAGGAGCAACAGATTATACTGGAAATTATTTTCTTAGTTTTCCAGAAATTGTAATCACTAATGTTAAAGAGCAAAGTACTAATGAAGCATTTTTAATTTTGCCGAATCCTGCAAAAGATGAAGTGAACTTAGTTTTCAAAAATTTGACAGATGGCTTATTGTTATGTACAGATATTACTGGAAAAGTGCATATCTCAAAGCAAATTGTAAAAGCTCAGCAATTCAAACTAGATGTGAAGGATTTGCCTATTGGAGTCTATAATTTACGTATTGGATCATTGATGCAAAAGTTGGAAATTGTAAGATAGAATAATATAAGTTTTATTTCTCTGTCAAGGAAAACGTAGTCCATACGTAATAGGGAATTCTATTCTGAATTTGATAGAGTAGTTTCAAGCATTACATTGGATATTGGTGCAAAGGTTTATTTTACTTTGAAATCCATTCTGCATTTATCAGCAGAATAATGAAATTCCAAATGAGTTCGGTTATATTTGCAAAATGATTTATTATAGAAGATTTTTTATATTACTTGCGCTTTGTAGTCAAGTATTTATTTATACTAGTATATTCTGCCAATCTAAAAATTTTATTCAGTATGTTAATCCATTTATTGGAACAGGATCTATTGATAGTTTAAGTTTGTCTGGAAGCAATTTCCCTGGTGCTGTTGCTCCTTTTGGATTGTTACAATTAAGTCCTGATACGGATGCGAATCCAGAAGATCCATGCAGTGGTATGATTTTTGCAGATGATACAATTGTTGGATTTAGTCATACGCATTTGAGTGGAACCGGAGTAGCAGATTTGTTCGATTTTTTATTTATGCCTTTTCGCGGAGCAGCGAAATGGAATGCTAAAGTGAATGCAAAAGGAGAGTTAGGATATTGTTCTTCTTTTCAACATAGCAATGAAAAAGCAAGTCCTGGATACTATAGTGTAACGTTGGATGATGCACAAATGAAAGTTGAACTTACAGCATCAGAACATTGTGGTATCCATCAATATTGGAATCAAGGGAAAGATACATTTTCCTTAATGATAGATTTGAATCATAGCTTAGATAAAAAACGTCCCTATTGGTCTTGTAAAATTATTGATGCACAGATACGCGTAGTAGATAAATACACCATAGAAGGGTATCGTGTAATTACAGGTTGGGCAAATGAGCGAAGAGTTTATTTTTATGCTACATTTTCTCATCCTATTTTATCTACAATGACAAAAGCAGGAAGCAAAGTTAATTTCAATCAAAATATTGCGAATCATAAAGATCTTAAACTTATTTCAAATTTTAAGACAGAACCGAATTCAGCATTAGTAATCTCTGTCGGACTTTCTTCTGTCAGCTATGAAGGAGCTAAGCTAAATTTGGCTTCAGAAGTTGGAAATAAAGGATTTGATATTGTGAAAAAGCAGACAGAAGAGAAATGGAATAAGGAATTATCATTGATCGATGTGGAGGCGAACGCAATGCAGAAGGAAATATTTTATACAGCATTGTATCATTGTTTTATTCACCCAAATACTATTTCTGATGTCAATGGTGATTATATAAATAGTAATGGTGAAAAATGTAACATGGAAGGTAAAAAATATTAATTCAATGTTAGTTCAATACAGAGATCATGGATATTTGCCAATATGGGCATTGTGGGGGAAAGAAACTTATTGTATGATAGGCAATCATGCCATTCCTGTTATTGTTGATGCTTATTTTAAGAAAATCCAGAATGTGGATTGGAATTTGGCTTATGAAGCCATTGTAAAATCATCAACTGTTTCACACCAAAATTCAGCGTTCAATGTATTGGATAAATATCATTATTTGCCTGAAAATATCGAGTCACAATCTGTATCAATAACTTTGGAGACTGCATTTAATGATTGGTGTAGCACAAATGGCAAAAGCCTTGAATCACGAATCTGATTTTAATTTTTTCAATCAACGCTCGAGTTATTATAAAAATTTGTTTGATACAAATATAGGTTTTTTTCGCGCGAAAGATGATAAGGGTAGTTGGATTCAACCTTTTTCTCCTTTAAAATATGGTGGCAATGGTGGATATCCTTTTACTGAAGGTAATGCTTGGCAGTATCTATGGTATGTCCCTCATGATGTATCTACTTTTAAGGAAATGATGGGAGGAGAAAAATTGTTTACAAAAAAATTGGATGAATTTTTTACACTAAATGCAAAGCCAGAAGATGTCAATGGAAATGCATCTGGATTCATAGGACAGTATGCTCATGGCAATGAACCAAGTCATCACATCGCTTATTTGTATAATTTTACACAGGAACCTTGGAAGTCTCAATATTATTCAGCCAAAGTCTTGAATGAATTATATTCAAATACGCCATCAGGATATTCCGGAAACGAAGATTGTGGTCAAATGTCAGCTTGGTATATTTTGAGTGCAATGGGGATATATCCCGTCAATCCTGCAAATGGAGTTTATTGCTTTGGATCACCTCAATTGCAAAAAGCTAGTATTCATTTGGCCAACAATAAAGTATTTACAGTCAGAGCTAAGAATCAAAATAAAAGCAATGTTTATATTCAAAATATTTTTTTGAATGGAAAAAAATATGAAAAGAATTATATCACTCATGAACTAATTCAACAGGGTGGAGAACTTGAATTTACCATGGGCGATCAGCCAAATAAGAAGATGTCAAGTTATGAAAAACCATAATAGTAAATGAATGAAATCTGTAAACGAATTTTGCTTAGTTTTAGGAACAGAGCTATTTTTTGAAATAAAAGTTGTAGATAAAATAGGTCACCAAAGTAAGCTTATCGTGTCAGAAGCTATCGTATTACGCTGTATTTAGAAAATATCTTAAATACTTAAGGTCTGCTCAAAAAATAAGTTAGATCTGTTTCAACAGCATAGCAATATAAATTCGTTAAGAATTGGCGAAACCTTGGAGCCAATTTAGAATTTATATTGCGTACAAATCCTTTGAATGAATGAGTGGAGGAAGCAATCGAGTGAACGATTTCACTCGATAACGAAAGAACTGTCCAATCCTTTGGACAGCTTGTGCTTTTCTTTAGATGAACGACTGGCTATCGAGTGATACAAAATCACTCGATAAGGAGAGAACTACCCTAGTCAGCCTCAAAGTAAATGAACGTAAGTGCCTTAAAAAAACTACTCTTGCAAATCTTAGAATTTTGATTAATCAAAAGAAGTGCACGATTTTTTGATTATCATAATTAGAAATCTTGCATATAAAAATGTAGAATCTAATATAAAAGACTCATTCATAATGCGAATATAGTTTTTGAGAAGACCTACTTAATTACTCATTCTTCCAATCATACAACTAGCGTAACTTTTAAGTTGAAGCAGAAGACCATTTTCTTCTGTTGCTTCTGGGTAGCCCAATGAATATAGTTTTTCTCCGAAAACAGATCTTGCTATCTCACCATCAAAATTGATATTAACAGAATCTTCTTCATGATTGACTGCAACATCAGATACGCCTTCTATTTTTTTGAGACTATTTACTATTGTGTTTTCACAGCCACTGCATTTTAAGTTCGTTATTATAAATTTTTCAGATTTCATTGTTTAAGATTTTACTGTTTTGTATATAGTGTCTATTGATATTTTAGATAACATTTATTTTACTATGAAAGTTCAGTATTTTATAATGGGAATCAATTAGTTTGTTGAATGATGTGCTCAAAGTGATTTGATTTTTAGCTCCAGCATTTCACATAGATTTTAGAAAATTTTATTTTTTTTCCATTAATTTTAGAAAATCAATGTATATTTATCTTTAATTTACTGGACGAATCTAAATATTGTCAAATTTCTGCTAAAATTTAAATCATGAGATTAATATTATTTCTTATATTATTTACTTATTGCGCTTCTCTCTCATTAAATGCACAATGTGATTATACAATCTCCAAATACGGAGTTAGGTCAGTAAAAATGTTTTCGTTGGGACAGATCTTGATTTTCAGAATAAGCCCAAGGATTTATTTCTCGACATCTATTATCCTGTAGGTTCCACAGAAGCTAAACGTCCTATGGTCATGTGGGTCTTTGGTGGTGGTTTTTTTCAGGGAACTCGTCAAGACCTTGATCAAGTGTGCACAGAGTTTGCTGCAAAGGGATTTGTTGCGGTGACGATAGATTATCGGATTGGATTTCACTCAATCCTGGAGGTCAAAATCCGCTTTCTTTTGACAAAGCTGAGATTAAGCGAGTTGGATTTCGAGGCATGCAAGATGGTAAAGCAATGTTGCGTTTTATGAAAGCCAGACATGTTGAGGATTCCATTGATCTCGATCGAATTTGGGTAGGGGGATTTAGTGCTGGATCTTTTGTTTCTTTGGCTACCGCATTTTTGGATAAAGAATCAGATAAGCCGCAAGAGGCAGGTAAAATAGGGGATATCGGCACAGTTCAAAGGAATGATCTTGGTCCAGCAGATGGTAACTTGATAAAAAATGGTTTTGATACAAAAGTACAAGGTGTGTTTAATGTATTTGGTGGACTGCTTGATACATTGCAAATAGAAAAAAATGACAATATCGCTTTGATCTCTTATCATCAAACCGATGATCCGATTGTGGCATGTGGCGCGAAGCCTCCTTATTGGCCTTACCCTGTCGTTCCTACAAATTATCCGACTGCGTTTGGGACATGTTCTATCGTTCAGCGATTGCAGAATATTGACTACCCTAAAAATCAGTACAAGACATGGATTTATACTGGAGCTAATCATGCAGTTCATGACAACGCAGCCGTTTTGGGATTTATGTTGACCAACGCTAATCCTTTCTTATGCAATACAACTGTCAATACAAATATACATGAGAAGGAAACTGTTTTAATCAAGCAAAATCCAGTGTTTTCTGATATTGAATTTACCACACCAATGGATGCAAAGAATTATACAATTTTGGATTTGAGTGGAAAGATAATTTCATCAGGTCGAGTCGACCATAATTCTATAAATGTGTCAAGTCTAAATAGTGGTTTTTATCTGTTAAAAGTAAATGAACAACTTGTGAAATTTGTTAAAGAGTAAAATATTGTTTGACTCTAAATATTAGAATAAAATGAAATGTATAAACCGAAACATTTTTTTAATTACTGTATTTTTCTATTTGTTCAATACGATTATTGGACAGAGGGTGATTTTTCATAATAAAAATTACCATATCACAAGTACTTATGAAGATTTTGTTATATACAACTACAACATGAAATCTTTATTTGGATTGACAAGGCTCGATTTCAACTTAAGCTCTGTTAAATATGAATTTTTTCCAGTCAGTGAAAGTAGTAAATGGACACAGCAACTTCCAAATTTTGGAAGTAATGGAAGTAATGCATTGTCTGGCAATTTATCATTATTCGGAGCAATTATAAATTTGGAGTTTAAGGCAAGTCCAAATTTTATAAGTTGTGGTACGGATACAAGTTCATACTGGCTTGTAATCACAGATCCAGGTTATTCTGTGGATTCAATATATGTAAAATATTCAATCACTTTTCCTCCAAAATATCCTGTGTATCACAATTTTTTTGATCCTACAATTGCCTTGTCAGATACAACTAAATGGCAGAATGTAATGTATAATTTTTCGACATCTGCCCAACTTAACAGGGATTATTGTTATAAGGATTCTTTTGTTATAGAAAATGAATTTGAGTATCCTAACGAGTGGTTTGTGGAGGGATCCAATAAGTTTATAAAGAGTTTTCCAATCTCCCGTTCAAAAACAAAAATGTTGGTTGCATTACCTGGTTATTCTCCAATACCTGAACGTAGAATTTTAAACATTACCACATTCCATTTTAATAAGACTAATGGCGTCTTCTAAAAATATCATTAGGATTTACAATCCCAAAGATTCCGCAAATACGGTTGCAGTCAGTACGTATATTTTGAATGTATGTATATTGAATAAGGAAGAACACATATTATTGAATGACCCAGCGATCCCATTTTGCGAAGCAGATACTTTGTTTGTAGTAAAAGATCAATCAAAATTTAAAGACATAAAAGTGCTAGGATCCATATTGGATTCTTTTTTGATCGTAAAGGATAAAACTATAGTATGTACAGCCAAGGATCAATTGAATTGTGCAGTTGTAGATTCATTTACAATAAATTTATTGAGACCACATCCGGAGAAATTATGCTTGGTGACTGTTGATTCTGCGACAAATAAGAATGCAATAGTATATGAAAAAACTGCACTAAAAAATACTAAGTTATTTAGGATATACAAACAAGGAAGTACGTTTAATCAGTTTGATTTATTGACAGAAAGAGCTTACGGCGAAGTGAATGTGTATATAGACAACCTGAGCAATCCTGAGGCATATTCAGATTTTTATAAAGTTACAGCTGTCGATAGTTGTGGGTATGAATCAGTTTTATCCTCCTATCATAAGACGATGCATTTGTCCGCTTCGCAAGGAATCAATGATAGAGTGGAACTTCGTTGGGAGCCATATGAAGGATTAGGATTTCCTACTGTGAATATTTATAGAGGATCGAACCCACAAAATATGCAACTTTTAGCCGCAAGACCAGGGAATACGATTAGTTATTCAGATATTAATCCACCGAGGGGTGTGTTGTATTATCAAACTGAAATTATTGCTCCAAATGTGTGTGAGATAAAAAGATCTGGCGATTTTGTTGTTAGTTCAAGGTCTAATATTGATTTTGCCAGTGCAACGGCTACAAATGATTTATTGAAATTTAAATGGGACGTCACTCCAACAAATCAGGATCATGTATATAAAATAAGAATTGATGAATCAATTCTTAGAACATATTATACAATGATAGATGGAATGGGGAGAACATTGTTAAAGGATAAATTAGATTCAAAGGAAGTGTTGCTTAATCTTGAGCAGTTTTCAGCAGGAGTTTATTATGTTGTAGTAGGAGCTTCTGTTAAGAAGATAATTAGACTTTGATTTTTTTTGGAATATTTTTAATCAATTAGCATTTTAAAATAAATACTAAATTATGAAGAAATATCTTTTACTCATGATGGTTACTATAGCCAGTTCCTTTTCAGTAAAGGCTCAAATTGTTAAATCAGAAAAAATTATTTTGACAGACATTGGAAATGAACACATGTATACAGAGCAATACATCAGGGGAGTTCGAGATGCAGAAAAGCATTTCAAAAGTTATAAAAAAGCATCAAAGATTACTTACTATTCTAGTATTGTGAATCCCTTGATTGGCCTTGTTCCTGCTATTACTAATTCTAATACAATGATTCCAGAGAGCAAGTTGAATTTCATGAATGAAGACTTGATGAATAATCCTGATTATTACTATGGTTACACACATCAAGCATCACGAGTAAAGAAACACCAAGTATGGAAAAAATGGCGACAAGGAAGTGTCATCAGTTTGGCGATAACAGGTCTCGTGCTTGGTGCGGTTGGATTGAGTTTATAGTATTTCGAGGAGTCAAAAATTATGGTCTAGCTTCTATATTTAATAATATGTTTTGGGAAACAGAATTTTATTGGCAATACTTACTGTGGTATTATTTTTTACTAAACTAACAGCACCAAATAGTACAACTATATTCAATTATACACATAAGCTTCCTTGAGAAAATGTTTTTTATATCATTAAGAATAAAGCAAAAAAAGTGTATATTTGCTATCCAAATTAAGAAAAGTCTTGACATATGATTAAACTACAGATTCAAAACATGGGTGTGCCCCGATATTCTATAATCTATTGTACTAAGTATTGCGGATATTTCTCTGATACTAGGAGATTGACACAAGTTTTAACTTACGGGAAGGGAATTGTTATAAACCATTTTAGAACGACACTACATAAAAAAACAATATGGATAAAGAATCAATTAAAATGATAGAGGAGCTAGAAGAAGAAATTTATTTTGACGATGAAGGTGATGAACCAGAATCAGAAGTAATAGACGAAGGACCAGCAAAATATATACAGAACAGGGTGACCCTGAAATTGACGGACTATATCAACGTTGGAAACGTGGAAAACTTGACGTTCAGCCAGACTTTCAAAGATATTTTGTTTGGGGACATAACCAAAAGTAGCAAACTTTTAGAATCTGCTTGCTTGATATTCCGCTTCCAGTTGTTTACTTGACAGAAGAGCAGGACGGGAAAAATTTATGTAATAGACGGCAACAAAGACTTACTTCGTTTTTCGCATTTATGGACGGTTTATTTCCGACAAGAAAGGGAAGCCTTTTAAACTAACTGGTTTGGAAAGTACTTAAAGATTATCAGGGAAAACTATTTACTCAACTCCCAGAAGACGTTCAAGACAAAATTAGATATTGTAAAATCCGCACGATTACTTTCAAAAAGAATCAAACCCAAATTTAAAATTTGAAATATTTGAGCGACTTAATACTGGTTCTGTTCCATTAAACACGCAAGAACTAAGAAATCAGTATCTATCGTGGCAAGTTCAATAATTTAGTAAAAGAACTTGCATCGGACAAGGATTTTTTGAATTGCTTGACTTAAACAACCTGGACAGAAGAATGAAAGATGTTGAGTTGGTTTTAAGGTTTGCCTCTTTTACCATAACACACATATCAACTACAAATCACCAATTAAGAACTCTTAAACAACGAAATAACAAGATTTCAAAACATATCTGACAAAGACGCAGATCAACTAAGAGCAGCATTTAAGAATTCTGTTTCAATTATAAAATCCTTACTTGGTGAAAATGCCTTCAAAAGATATTACAAGGGAAATGATAAAAACCCCAATGGATATTGGGAGAAGTCAAGATTCAATGCTTCCCTATTCGATATTTTGATGGACTCTTTTGCACGTGTAGACAAGAACAGTGTCTACGGAAATTTAGATGCAATTAGAGAAGCATTCATTGCTTTAATGACAACTGACCTAGAATTTATTGATGCCATTGAAATTGGAACAAGTGAAGAAAGAAAAGTAGTAAGACGTTTTGACAAATGGAGGAATGTTCTCAATGACATTTTAGGAGAGCAAAAAAACAAGCGAGATGTTTTTCTTATAGTTTAAAAGAGCAGTTATTTAATGAGAATCCAACTTGTTTCTTATGCAATAACCAAATTTCTCAAATTGATGATGCGGCAGTTGACTATATTGAGCAATATTGGCTTGGTGGTAAGACAATTCCTGAAAATGCAAGACTTACACACAGATTTTGTAATGCTTCAAGACCGCGAAAAAGATTAGTAAAACGGCTTATAATAACTAAGCATTCGTGCGGTTCTGAAGCACCCAACATGAATTCGATGTTGAACGAAACCGTTTAAGGAAGACTTGTATCACGTTTTATCTATGGAGTTGTCGAGTTAATTTTTATTACATAGCTGGATTATATATAATTGAAGTTTTTTTACTTTTTGACTGATTTGCTTCTATATACTAAAAAATGTACGACAATCTTAAGATTATATTAAAATGGATTATCTGTCCATCACTAATCAGCAATAGATAATTTCGGTTCTTGAGCCAAACTTAGAAAATGTTCTGGTGGTCCTCTACTTCCAAAAACTACATAAGTTAATGCTGCTCTAAATTGGTTGCAAATAAAGTGTAAAGAGCAATCCAAATTGTTTGCTCATAGGTTTTTGGTAAATCCATAAAGTATTTTTACTTTTATGTGATTTATTAAATGAAGAGCCATATGAATTGAGAGGTTCTCACGTACGGAACTGTGAGAACGCAGGGAGATTCCCTTGCGTGACTCGATTACATGGCATAAAACAGGAAATAACTGATGTCGACAATATTAAATGGGGTAATAGAAATTTATGACGAATATGCAGAATCATGGTTTTTTGTGATGGATACATTTCAAATATTTAATCAAGACTATGATATATTTGCATTGTTATTTGACATAAGGAATTACATAGAAATTAAGCCTATTGCACCAAATCGTGGATTACCAAATGATATAAGTCAACAAACTAAGCAGAAATTTAAATCTAAATATGATTCCGACTTTACGTTTATTACATATAGAGAACTAACAACTGCTAGAGACACTGAAATCAAAAGTAAAGTCATTTCGATTGAAACCGATGACCAAGGGGGAATAGTTGAAGAAGGATTCTCAACAAGAGAGAAAATTGACTTCGATTCACATGAATTATTCGGTAAAGTAGGTACACAGGAAATTTGGTTCCGTGATGGAAGATATTTCGTAAATAGAGAGAAAACTTCCAAAGAGATCATTAATTCAAATTGGGAATTCAAACTACTAATGCGAATAATGAATTTACTAAATGAGAAACATGAAATGGAAAGGATAAGATGGGTTGTGTCTTTACAACTTGATAGAAGTAGATAGATAATACGCCATGTAACAATGTGCATACGATCATGGCGGCTAAACGCCACCTCGCCGCATGTACTCACCGTTAAATAAACCTACCAAAACATCAATAAATTCAGTACTCTCCGCGTGATTTAAAAGTAATAATTGGATGTATTTAGTGATTATTATCTCAAAAATTTAATCTGATGTTAGAAAAAGATATGCAATCATTAAGGAAATATCGCGCCTTAATGATACTAATAAATTTAGTCCAAGAACTGTTTAAAATTATTATCAGATCGTTCTTTATTTTCTGGAATATTCCAAAAGAGTTTTTTTAGATAAAGAGATGTGTGATGATCTTGTTCCTGAATATTTACTTCATAGATTTGAGATGAAACTTGATTGGCAAACTGTCAATTCTGTAAAAGATAAATTCAAGTGGTTTCGATTTCGAAACATGGATTTTCAGTTAAAGGAAGTTTAGTTTTTATATCACTTGTTATAGCCAAAGCTCAGCCCTTATGAATTCGGTCTATCATTATGTCTAATCCTAAAAATGATAGCTTAGTGTTATGTAAGCTACTTTCAGTTAAGTTACTCCAAAAAGGCTATCAAAATATAAAAAAATATTCAAATTTTGTTGATCTCCACCTCATTAGAGGTGCTCTAAGGCAATAATTGTTCAAGAAATATAAATATATATTAATAACACCGTTGCCAATAACTTTAGAACTATCAATTCGATCGAATAATTGAAATTGAAAAATGAAATAATCATATAAAATGAAAATAATTTAATTAATATGGTAACACTTTGCAGTTAAAAAACACTTCATTATAAACCTTGAAATATGGAATACAGATTCATGATATCCTTGTTCAGTGACATCAATTTATGTAGAAATAGCGTATATTTCTCGGATAATAGTAGATTTTTGCAATGTTAAACATGTGTAAATCGAATAGTTATGTGCAATTATTCGTCCCGAACTATCGTCAGTGCTAACTCAAAATTTACAAAATGATTGAACTAAAAATATCGGCTCAGCATTATTCTCACCTGGAAAGAATATCTAACTTTACAATGAAAGAAGTTTGTGCATTAATCTATACAACAGATATAAATGATATTCATATAATAAATAAAATAGTTCAAGTAAGAAATACAAAAAGAATCAAAACTTCATTTGGAATTTCTAAATTGGAATTTCAAAAACATTTGGCAGATGACCTAAGTGGCATTTATCATACACATTTTAATGATTTTGAATTATCTGAAAATGATAAAAGAATATTTACCAAGTTTGACATATTTACGTTTCAAATGATTGGTATCTTTAACCAGTCGTCTCGACAATTAAACTTAATGTGCTATTCAACTAAATTAACACCAATAAAAATTGATCAAATATGAAACCATTCATTTTTTCATCTATTACTCCAATCAAGTCAAGGCTTAGGGATTATGTTATTGACTTAAATAGGGACAAGAATCTTAACTCAATAATAGATTACTTCTATGAATTATTTCAAAAAAAAAGAACTATTCCCAAAAATAGTAATGATAGAATAAATGAATTGATGTTAAAAATTCACAAGGAAAAGAAATGAAAAAGATCATTGAGATTAATCTTAACCGTTTGAATATAAACTTTTCAAATACTGAACAAGATGCAATAAGTGGCAATGAGTGGTATATATTTGACACACCTGATTCCTGGGAAGAAGCATACAGAGAGTGGATGGATGACGTAGGCGAAGATGATAATCCCGACAATATTCCTAACGAAAGCGAGAGGGAACAACTTAATAAACTTGATAACGAAAAAGCTTATTCATAATTTAAAAAATATAATGAAAAAGGACGAACTACTGCTGCATATAATAGAAGAATTTGAAATGAAGATTTTAAGGAATCGAATTCTTTCGAAAAAACTGGAACGGGATATTGACATTTTAAATAACTTTTATACAGTTAAACAAAACTCAAATATTGCTCCACATGTAAAAACAGTCATAAAGAAACGAGAGTTAATGCATTTTGATGCGCAAACAATTATCTGCGAGACACAACAGAATAAATTTTATTATCAAAAATTGCTTAAAAACGAGTAATATGCAGTCAGTATATATTTTACAGAATAACAGCTACTATGATGTGTTGCTGAATTCAATTATGAAATCAAAAAAAAATATTTCGATAGCCATATTCAGCTTTAATGTAAGTGATGAAGAAGACCACAAATTAGAAGTCAGAAACTTAACAAAGCTTCTTTGTCAAAAGAAACAAGAAGGAGAGTTGAAATCAAAGTCTTATTGGGGAATTCATATAAAATCAATAAAAGTGAACAGTTTAAATCATTAGATTACTTAAATGAAATTGCATTTACTATTCTTAGTTCCTTCGGCATTCAAGTTGCTTTTTTAATCATTATGAGCAAGTATCCTTACACAGTAAATATGTCATTTTAGACGATGAGTTAGTTTTATGGAAGTCATCATTTTCACCAAGAGCTTTTGGAATTGGCAATGATGATTCAATTAGTATTCTTGACTTTAAACTTGCCACTCGTTTAAAAGCTGTTTCAACCGACTGGAAGTATTCTGTTGTTCCTTCAAATTCAGACATAGTTGATTTTGACAATAGATTTTAGATTAAATAATGTTGAAAAAAGGTTTATGATGTTCCTATGATAAGTGATAATATGGTTTGTCACTTACTATTAAATAAAGAATATTTTAATTCTGTTTTAAATGAAATTGATAATGCAAAATACTCGATAAATGTTAGCATGTTTTATTTTTCGCATTCAAAGGACAAAAGCGCCATTACATCAAAACTTTTTGACGCAATTTCCAGCGCCCATAAAAGAGGTGTAAAAATTAGATTTATATTGGACAGAGATAAGCCCAGTGATATTTACAAATCATATAAAGCGAACAAACAACGATTTTATGATTTGAAAGGTCTTGGAATCTTAGTTAAATACGACAAGAAGGAGTCAGCATCACATTCAAAGCTTATAATAATTGACGATGAAAAAACCATTATTTGTAGCCATAATTGGACTTATGGCTCCTTTGAAAAATATCAAGACATTAGTGTTTTAATTGAATCAAAAAAATTGGCTGAGTCATTCGTAAAAATATTTTCTTCTCGATTCGATGCATTAGACTAAACTAAATTTTATTGTTGATTTGTGAAGTTTATAAATTAGGTTAAATATTTCTACAAACTTTTACATGTATTGTCATGCGGACTCAGTAGAACTGCACATAATAACATGGTATTTATGCAAGTGTGGCAGGACAATATAGATTTGGCGGACGAATAGCTCAGTAGCTGTATTTTTTCAATCAGCGGAAGCGGTGCCAATCCCACACTTAATAAATACCCTTTCTAGAACGAACCCTATTATAATACCAGTAAAATCAGCACTCCTCGTGGTTTGAAAAATTTAAATCGGATGTATTTTTGTGATTAATATCTCAAAAATTTAGTCCGATGTTAGAGAAAAATATTTTATAATTAAAGGAATATCACACCTTTATGATTCTAAAAAATTATAGTCCATGGCTGTTAAAACTTATTATCAGATTGTTCATTATTTTCTAGAATATTGTGAAAGAGTTTTGCCAGATAAAGAGATGTGTGATGATCTTTTTCGAGAATATTTACTTCATAGTTTTGAGATGAAACTTGATTGGCAAATTGTTAACTCTGTACAAGATCCATCCAAGAGGTTTTGCGTCCAAGAGATAGAATTACAGTTAATGGGAGTTAAGTTTATAAATCACGTGTTATAGTGAAAGCTCACCCCTTATGAAAGCGGTCTTTCATTATGTTTCATCCTAAATATGATAGCTTAGTGTTATGTCGCCTACTTTCAGTTAAATTATTCCAAAGATGCCATCAAAATATAAAAAATAATTCAAGGTTTGTAGGAGTCCAGCTCATTCAAAATGCTATAAGGCAATAGTTGCTCAAGAAATATTAATATATATATTAATAACACCCTTGCCAATAATTATAGAGCCATCTATTCTATTGACTAATTGAAATTGAATAAAAATGAAATAGTCATATAAAAAGAAAAAAAAATAATAAGCTGGTAACATTTTGCAATCAAAAAACACTACATTATAAACCTCTAAATATGAAATACAGATTCATGACATACTTGTTTGGTGACATCAATTTATGTAGAAATTGCGGATATTTCTTGGTTAATAATAGATTGCCGCAAGTTTAAACTTGCGTATGGATATTTGTTTGGCGAATTCAGAAAAAGCCAAAAGGCAGGAAAACCCGAAACTGCCCCAAAAAGAAGTAGGGCGAAAACACCGAAGGCGTTAATGTAGGTATAACAAAACCCAATTTATAATTATGAAGTACTTTTTATTACCACTCATCTTATGTTTCACATCTCACTTTATTTTATCACAAGCACCTGTTTCTTACAATCAATTCAAGGTGGTAACGGCTGCGTGGCAGATTGGCAATCATATCAACAATACGCCAAGCAATGACCCTGTATATTTAGTATTAGCACCAGGGAATTACAGAATTTCTCAACCCATAACTATTGATAGGGTTGGTGCGGTCTATATTCATGGTTTGAGTATGGCGGGAACATTTTTGACAGATAGTACAAATTTTGTAGGACAAGATTTGTTTATTGTCAAAAAGACGAATAAATTTAGTATTGCAGGATTAACAATCAGAACCAGTAAACCTGCAAGCAGCGACCCTAATTTGTGGAAAGGTGCTGGTATCAGTTTTGAAACCAATACCAGTAACATGCTTCACGATGTTGAAATTCAAGAAATCGAACAAGGTAGTAGTTTCAAGATAAATGCTCCTGGAACTTATCGGGTACAATCTTCAAGAGTACCGAATTTGGGTTATATTATCAACCATCCTAATGCTGATTTTACTATGATGCAAGCACATAGTTGGGTTTATTTAGGCAATTTTCCCAAAACTAAAAGTAGTACTGGAAATATTTTGAATAACTATAGCCTTAGCCACCCAGACGATATATCTTATATGAAAGACAGTACTTGTTTGGTTTGGCAAAAGCAGGGAAGGGTACGCATTTATAATACCAATAATGTCATGTCAGGCTGTGCTTATGAATATAGATTTGATAGCAAAAGTAATTTAGGTCCACACATCATTGCAGGGCTTAGAAATGAAATTGAAAACAACGAATTTCCTTCTTTAGCCACTTGTGCTGGTGGTAATAGGATATTTAAAGCTGTTGCAAAAGTTTCTGGTTATGGAAATGAAATCATTTTTAAATGTAATTCGCCTGTCAAAAGTGGAGCATTTTGATGGTGTTTGTGCCGAAAAAATCGCCTTAGTTGATTTTCAAGCAGTTGACGGGAAAGCCTATGTTTTAGGCAATGCGAATAAAGAAGGCTGTAATAAACTCATCATGAACAGTGCCAATACTAATTTAGGCAATGCTAAAATTATACTTTTAGGCAATAAGATAGCCTCTTTACCAGCCTACTCTAATATGGCATCTTCTGCTACCATTCCTCAGAATCTTTATGCTGATGTGACATTAGGCAACGGCAACTCCATTTACAATATGGGCAATATGACCCGTTTAAATACAGGGCTACATCCAACTACAAATAATTATTTGACAGGTGCGGGATAGTTCTCATACTTATGGTGATGAGGTTTTCTCTGATTTATTTTTGAGTAATACTGACAGTTTACAAAATGCGCCGACTATTCCAAGTGATCATCCACCTCATGCTTTGACACTACCCAAGTTTACTTTATCATATAATGCTAACAATCCTACTGATGCAGCTACTAATCACGAGCTTTTATGGAAAAACATACTTATCAATGTACGCAATTATGGTGCAATTCCGAATGATGGGAATGATGATTTTCCAGCAATTCAGACCGCCATTGATACAGCCGCTGTGTCAAACAGTTTATTATATTTTCCGGAAGGCCAATATGATATTAGTCAAACTTTGGAATTTAACACTATGCAAAACAAGCTGGGCCTACTACAAGTACTACACACTATTACGGTTCTGCAACGAATTTAGGAATCAATAACAATTTGTCGGGTCGTTCCGTACTTGTCGCAGGTGCTGATGAAAATTTGACAACGATTAATGGATTGAATAATGTTTTAAGCATTTTCAGCATTACGAATTCCCTTATGTCTCGTATGCAAGGCTTAACGTTAAAAGTGCATCAAGGTAGCATAAAAGCTATAAGAGGTGTTACCAACGCTAATAATCCTACACAAGCAATAGTCGCCGTAGATAATTTTGATGTTTGTCCCAATAATGGGTTGTTCCTGAATATGCCTCTATCTACTTGTGGAGTTTTAGAAATTGCAAATTTTTAGGTGGGCAAGTGGGTGTAGCGACACAAATGAGAAAACAAATGATTGGTATTGCTCGAAATCATAAAACAGGATTGGATATGCAAGGAGTATTTTCTGGTAATTTACAACCTAAAGCCAATACAAATTGCAACGATGTAGATTGGGGTGGCCTAGGTGAATCCTTTGCTGTGACCAACTGTAAATTTGAAAATAATAACATTGGTTTTGTTACTGCGCATCATCAATCATTCTGTCATTTTGTATCAGATTGTCAATTTATAAATGATACTTTGGGTATTGCTCAGTATGGTGCAAGAGGCACTGACCCTATGAGAGGAGCAACGGGTTATACTGCTGATAATGCAGGAGGTAATTTCACAATACTGCATAGCATTTTCAATAGTTATGCCCGAGATTTTCAGACAAGTTTTCAAACCCAGACAGTACCTGATTATTTCAATAGCTGTACTTTTAATGCACCAACAGCACTTTGTATGGGGGAGATAATTATCCTCACTTCAAAACAACTGGCTTTCTCACTACCGAAGAAATAAAAATACAATTGGATTTGTAGAAAACAGCATTTTCGGATATGACCATACACAAGATGCTTTGTACAAGAATCAGCCTATAGTTAATACACACCACAATCATTTGAAGATTATTTTAAGTATTTTACGTTTGTAGCACACAATATGAGTAGCATTTTTGTTTAAATTTGATTTGACAAAAACAACATTTGTCAAAAGTGGTAATGCTCCATTAGAGGCAATTCCTGCAAATAATACGGCTCAGCTACAAGGTGTTGGATATGGGATGCTAGCACAATGTCAAATGCCTGGACAACCGAATAGCACTTTTTCAACTTATGGCTCAAAGCCTGTTACTAGTTTCAACTTCAATGTAATTACAAGGGCAGGTAGTAATGGAGTTACCATTCCTC
>JADKGL010000011.1 GCA_016722295.1 Saprospiraceae bacterium | reverse complement strand
GTGCACGTTTACAAGCCCACTTGAATCAAATGAGAATGTAACTTTTGAACAATTATCAGTACTATTATTATCAAAATCACAACTTGGATATACTATTGCAACACCATTTCACATCCAAATAAAACCGTCACTAGGCTTAAACAACTTGGAATTGGACGAATAGTATCTTCACTACAAAATACTCGTATCACTTGATTTTTTTGATACATTTGACCAGTACACCAATCAAGAATCTTCCATTCACGAACAACTTTAACTTTTACACCGCAAGGATCATTTACATTAATTATCTGATCGTATAATTCATTCCAAGTAGTAGTCCTGAACAAATATCAGAAACAGGATAACCAGATGCATTAGGGAAGGAATATCAACCAATCTCTCATAACTTGCACTTACAATTATAATCTCTGTCTGCTAAATTTTGAAATAAGGTATCTAATTTCCTGTCAATAGTGATGACTTGAAGGCAAGATGCGATGATAGATCCATTAGGTCTTTCAGCACTCCATGTTTCTAAGCATGGTAATATTTAGTTCTGCACAGCTAGATACAGTTATACTATCTTTATAACTCATATTTAATGTACAATTGTGCCTTTCAAATTTACTTTAAACACACCAGAACCTAAATTTTCTTTTACACTGTATTCAGAAGTCAAGGATAGCCTAGATGCTCAGGTTTAATATCAACGATACAATTAATGAAAGATTAATGCAGTAAAAATCAAAACCATTCCAAAGAGTTGATCACAAGTCGAAGTAAACAGCTCAATAAAACCCCAACATTTATTTTGGTTCACATTATCTACAACCATATGTTGAAACTGCTTAGGAAAGCTATTATCAATCAATACTAAGGTTGGAAAGATCCAGATACATCCTTATATAAAAGTGAAAAACTTCTGTTCTTACAATAATTACCCTCAAGAAACGCATGTCAACTGTCGGAATAATGACATGACCAGCAGGTACGGTCAACTTTACCCAATCATTACAATTTATACTATTGCTACAAGATTCGATTTTTAAACGAACTTTTGTAAAACTACTATTTCCTGCTAAATCAGTAGCGTAAACAGTAATTTGCTGTGAGTATTAACATAGAACCAATCAATGATTTCACGGTATCAGATAAATTCATGAATAACTAATTCGAGTTGATACAGTTGTACAATCATCAATGGCATAAACAACTAGCTCTTTTAGCCTTTGGAACTATAACTTACTCCATTGTCCAAATTTAGAGTGTATGGAGATTTTCCCAGTAAAATAGGTGCTTCTATATCTGGATTACAATTCTGAGCTTGGGTATATTCGAGCTAAACTACCCCAAACCAAGGAAAAAAAAGTAAAAAACACCAATTTTTAAAATAAATTTGTTTAAATGTCAACATAATAAAATAATTTTATAAAGTTTTTGAAAAGATTACTTGTTAATCGGAGAGGCTGAACGTTTATTTCAGTCTCTTTTTTTATTTAAAATTTAAAAGTCAATCCAGAATATATTCCATAATTGTTAAATCGATCTGGTTGAAATTATCGGATAACTTCTTTAAAAGGATCTGATTGGATCCTAATCCAAATTAAAATGAACGTTTTTATTTACATTATATACTACTCCCAATCTAAAAATACGTTGCATGAAGGAATAGAATTCTTAAAACATTTTTATAATCTTGTAGCAATATATCATACTCTTCTGATTGCACAATACTTCCACTCGATTGATTAAAAAGTTGATATTCAAACTCAATGTAGGCATGATACTAATTCGAGCTGAGCTGCTTGGTATAATTCAAATAAACTGGAATTGAATAATAGCTAATTGAATTGTACAATTTTCGATTTACATTGATGTCCTGATACCTTTACATCACCTAATAAATACGTTTCTTGTCCTGTAGAAGACCTACGAATTCTTATTGTCTCACCTGAGTAAGTCACCAAACTAGTGTCAACAAAACTTTGAGTAAAACGCGTATTATATTTTTCCAGTCCAATTCCAGTTGACAAGCTCCAAGAATTTGCAATTTTGTGTTTAACAGAATTTTTGCGGCAATACATTCCAATGGTTTTTCTGTAATATTTCTGGCTCGCACAAATTGATCTGATCCATTCATATGAGGAGCAAATAAACCATAAGCCAACAGAACTGACAGTGAAAATCTTGACTTAGGATTTTGCTTGGCAATATCTATGGGTTCTTCATTGGACTCGATTATTGCAGGGTTCTTCTCAGCCTGCTCTTCTGCAGCTTGCTTTGAAATAGTGTTTTTATCATTGGGCTTCTCTATTTCTAAATTACTATCACTGATTTCATTTGGATTTGTTTTGTCCATTTCGCCTGAACCTTTGGTACTTTCATTCACATTTGTCGGAAAATTTTTACTTTGCTCTATTAATAAACTAGAAGAAATAGCTAATCCATCAGAAAGTTTGTCACTAGAATTAGAAGATTGATTAGCTGATTTTTCATTTGATGATGGCATTATATTTTCATGTAAATAATTACTCTCATTTTGTCTAGACAAATCATTCTTCACAGCTGGAGAATTGGATAGTGATTTGGCATTCTGTTTTGAAGGCTTTCCTCCAACTTCTTGATCCTGAATTTTGTGAGTTGCAATGACATTGGACTGCTCTTGACCTTGTTCACTTGATGCGTTCTGTTGTGGATCTGCGATAGAATTTTTATCTACCACTTTTGAATCAGCAATTATAATATTATCTTTACCAACAATACCAGCCAATGACTCTTCTTTAGAATCCCTCGTAAAGAAAAAATAAGAAACAGCTAATAAACCAATTGACAACAAAAACCAAAACACAGGCCTTCTTTTCCTTTTTTTCTTCTCAAGCTTTGGTCTTAATAATGCCCATTCAGCATCGTGATCAAAGGATTGCTCACTTTGTTCCACTTTTGTTCTTAACCAATTCTCAAACAATGTATTTTTCATATCTTTTCGAATAAATTGTTTCTAAATTTTTTTTCAAATAATTTTTAGCTCTCAAATATTGTGATCTTGAAGTGCTCTCTGAAATATTTAAAATTTTTGCAATTTCTGCATGAGATTGCTCTTCAAATACAAATAAATTCAATATCGTGCGATAGCCATCTGGCATTTTTTGAATCTCACTCTCTATTTCAGTTGGCAACAAAGTATCGAACTGCTCAACATTATATTCTAGATCTTCTGCCTCAGTTGTCAACTCCACAAAATTTACTTTCTTATTTCTTAACTTATCAAAGACCACATTCCGAGTAATCGTATAAACCCATGCCAAAATATTCCCTTTCTCAATTTGAAACGTGTTCAAATTTTAAAAATTCTAATATAACTTTCTTGAAAAAAATCACGCGCTTCTTCATGATCTTTTGAATATCTTTTGCAAGTAGCCATCACTTTATCACATGTAAGATCATAAAACTGCTTTTGAGCTTTGGGATCATCTTGCAAACAAGAAAAAATAAGTTCCTTAATGTCCACTAATTTTTACTTTTTTAAGGCCTTATAATACACTAAATCTGCTTCAAATTTAGAAGATGTTTTAGTATTTTCTACTCGCAATTTTGGGATATTGCATTCGATAAAAACTTTGCCATTTTCTGTAAATTCAAAAATTTCGGGGTCTGATACAAATTCACGAAATTGATATTGATCATTAATAAGTGAACTTTGACTGATTCGCCACACAAATCCATGAGTGGAATCATAATTTTTTTCAAGTATCACTTTTTCAGTTAACTTTCCATTCAATCCATATTCAAAAATATAAATCTCATTTAAAGTACTTGTTGCAGATATCTTTCGAACTTGACAGGTATTATATTTTAGATCAAGATTTTCCATTTTATATCTTGTAAATCCCAAATAATCACCTTTACATGATTTCAATAAAACATTTTGAGATTGACCATTCGCTATACTTTGAATCTCGCCTTGCTCATTTGAAGTGATATCAAATGCTTGAACCATTGGCGTTGAGCCTGAACATGAAGCCACAACTAAACTAAAGTTGCCTTGCTGATCTATAGGAAAAATCGTATTGATTGAATTATTATCTAAGAGCTTCAAATAGCCATGTGTCAAAGGCTCACTGTTACAATCATTAACATTTCCAGATATAAAATTCAAATTTGCATTGCTTGACTTAATCTCATATAGATATTTAACATCATTGCTTACAAAATGCAATTCATGATTCAAAACAGATTGTTGACAAGTATTGATAAAATGAAAAGAATTAGATCCTTCCAATGGAATATAAATTCTAAACTCGCCATTTAATGTTCCTCTAGAATGAAATGCAATTTGCGAATTATTGCTTGTCTGAAATGAACAAAAAAGGAAATATTTTTCCATCTGCCAAAATTTTACCATCTGCTTCCTTGTATGCAACTGCATTGGCCAAAATGAGTTTTCCTAGTGACTGCGTTTCGAATTTTAATTTCCCACTTTCAATACTTACATTGGTTAACGATTGAACTCTTTCCGATGTATCTGTGTAGTTATAAACTTGTAAGGAATGATTTGGGATATTTTTCAAATTATATCTGAAGGCAATTTTTTGGTTGAGAAATAATGGTTTATTGCTCTGAGATTCTGTGATCTCAATTCCACAAATTGCTGCTATATCTAATAATTTTTGATCACGATCTGCAGTAAAAAATTGAGCATTCGTTTTACCTTCAACTGCTTTGATCGGAGCAACTTTGTACTTCCCTGTATAGATAGCTCCAGCTTCATTCACCAATGAATTTTTTGGAATGAACACTTCGTAAAGATCAGAGTAAATAAATGTAAAATCCTCATCAGCATCCGAAGAATGTGTATACAACTTTTCCTCAATCGAAATATCTATAAAATGGAGATCAGCCAGTATAGGGCAAATACTTTCAACTTGATCAAAGTAACCAGGCTTTTTGATCGTCATATAATCGATCTCTTCATTTACATAGACATCGCGAATTTCAAAATAACCATTAATGTCACTTTGAGTAGATCTATCATTCAAAATGATCGTTGCAAATGGAATGATCTGTGATCGCTCATCTTTGATCACGCCAGAAACATTCGTTTCAACTTCTACTTTAGAAGTAGGCTTATCCTCATGAATATCCACTTGATCCAATTCCTTTCGGCAAGCAGCAAACAGCATCATGAAAACAAAACTTAAAATAAAATTGAACTTCATAAGATTAAATATACCTAACACTACTTGGATTTAGTTCAAAAAGCTGCATAATCTGTAAAAATAGTTGGCAAAAAATAAAAAAAATCACATTAACAATACAATTAATATGTTTATAATACATTATCAATATATTATATATTAAAAACATTTAAATATAAATGAGATAATATTCAATTAATACATATGGAAATATAGATCCAGGTCAGTGAGCCGTCTTGACCAAAGCAATTTTTTCAATCCCTCTAAGTTCCAGTTCAATTTTCTTTTGATTGGCGCTGATTTCAAAATTAGTAATAATCTCTAGGATATCGTAGTCCATAAATTTTGTTTCCGAACCATCTATTATCAACTTACAATTCTCAGGAATTTCGTCCAATGTTCTGCGCAATTTCACTTTATTCAAAAATGAAACACTTGTATGCAATTTTAAAAAATAAGTTTCTTTGGCATTTTCAGATTGAAGTTTAGACAAATTAAACTCAATTCTAAAATTATCCTGAATGATAAAATACACTGCGATGATCAAACCTATACAAACTCCGACCAATAAATCTGTAAGGAGAATCACAATGATGGTAATCAAAAATGGAAGAAATTGCTTTAATCCCAACTTCCACATGCCATAAAATAACTGCGGTTTAGCAAGGTTATATCCTGTAATAATTAAGATCGCTGCAAGTCCAGCATAGGGAATCATATTCAATAAAAAAGGAAAGAAAACCACAGCAAGCAAAAGAAATAAGCCATGTGTAAATGCTGACATTTTAGTTCTTCCTCCTGCATCGGCATTGGCGGCGCCTCTTACGACAACAGCCGTAACAGGAAGAGCTCCAAGAATTCCGCAAACCATATTTCCAACTCCTTGTGCTACCAGTTCTCTATTGATTGGAGTGATACGATTTCGTTTATCTAACTTATCAATAGCTTCTATACAAAGCAAGGTCTCCAATGTAGCCAACATTCCAATGACGATACCTTCTTTCCAAATCTTAAAATTCGAAAATAAATTACTTACATCTGGAAACTTGATATCATGAAAAACGTTGGGTGGAATATTCACCAATTGGTTATGTTTTAATAAAGTTTCAGAAGTAAAATAGGTATACAAGAAATTAGTTAAAACTGCAATGACAACTACTACCAAAGGTGCTGGTATAATTTTTAACTTCTTTGCAGAATCTTGTTGCATTTTAAATAAGATTACCAAAGAGATCACTGTTATTAAAATAGCACCTCTTGTAATATGATGGTTAAACTCTGAAATATTCCCGAGAAAATTTCCAGCAGAAAAAGTTGCAAAAATCCACTTGTCCAAAAATCTGGTTGATTATATCCAAGTGCTAATGGAATTTGCTTTGATATTAATATAATTCCTATCGCAGCCATCATCCCTTTAATCACAGCAGAAGGAAAATAATTAGCGAAAGAAGCCAAGCGAAAAATGCCTATCAATAATTGGAAAATTCCTGCTACCAACACAGCTAAAAATAATGATGACATGTCACCTAAACTAATAATCGAAGCAGCCACAAGAGCTACAAGTCCTGCTGCAGGACCTGACACAGCTAATTGTGATCCGCTAACTAAAGACACGACTATTCCTCCTACAATTCCAGACAAAAGACCCGAATACAGTGGAACCCCAGATGCTAGAGCAATCCCCAAGCATAAGGGAAGTGCAACTAAAAATACAGATAAACCAGCTGGCAAATCATATTTTAGCCAAATAATCCTATAATATTTTATTGTTCGCTTCAAATGTTATAAAACTAATACATTAGTATAAGTGAAATAAGCAAATTAAAATCATCAATATTATAACTCAACAAAATTTGAATAGTTCAACATAAGCGTTTACCAAAAACAAAAAACTCCAACACAAATCACGTTTACAAAGCGATTTAACATATCATTTAAATTTTATAACTATACTAGTTAAATCTAAGAACATTTTAATTAAATATGAATCAGATTTACTCTATTTTTGCATTCAATTTTATTATTCAATAAAATGTAAGTCAATGAAAAAATTGTTTCCGTTCCTTTTATTTATAATTTTAAATAACACTTATCTTAAAAGTCAAATACTTGAAAATAAAGTCTATGATTTAGATTCCATACTCATCGAAGGCGTTAGGGAAAAAAATATTATTAAAAGACTAGACCCAATCCAAGGAACATATATTTTTTCTGGCAAAAAAAATGAGAATCTATCGCTCACACAAATGGATGCTAACATTTGTGAAAAAAATGCAAGACAAATTTTTTCTAAAGTCCCAGGAATATTTGTCTATGATATGGAAGGTGGCAATCAAATGAATATCGCTACACGCGGTTTAGATCCACATCGTGGTTGGGAATTCAATATGAGAAAAGATGGGATCATCATCAACTCAGACATGTACGGATATCCAGCGAGTCATTACAGTATTCCATTAGAAAGCATTGAAAGAATAGAATTAGTGAGAGGAACAGGATCATTACAATATGGAGCACAGTTTGGTGGAATGATAAATTATATATCAAAAACAGCCGATCCATCCAAGAAATTTAGTTTTGAAAATTACAGTTCATTCGGTTCTTATAATTTATTAAGCAACTACATCTCATTTGGTACAAATTTGAAAAAATAAAAATTTATGCCTATCTATCAAAACGAAATCGTGATGGCTATAGAGACAATGAACACACAAAGTATGATGCACAGGGAATTAATCTACAATATTCACCAATAAAAAAACCTTTCGCTCAATTTTGATTATGCGCGATCGTATTATCGCTATCAATTGCCTGGCCCACTGACCGATTCTATGTTTTATGCAGACCCTACTCAAAGTACGAGATCAAGGAATTATTTCAATCCAATCATCAATGTCCCATCCATTACATTAAAGTGGAAAATATCACCGAAATCAAAGATGCAATTTGTTTCATCTGCACTGATTGGAACCAGAAACAGCATCTTGTTTGACAAACCTGCAACAATACAAGACTCAATAAATCGAATTACACTACAATATGAAAATCGACAAGTTGATGTCGACAGATTCAATAGCTATACACAAGAATTGAGATATTTACAGCAATTCAATATTGGTAATTTCACAAATCATATTGCAGGTGGCTTGCAACTAATGACCAATGATTTACATCGCACTCAACTCGGTAAAGGATCGAGAAACTCAGATTTTGACTTAAACTTAGTGGATCCAATTTGGGGTAGAGACTTACACTTTAAAACTCAAAATATTGCAGCCTTTGTAGAAAACAATTTTGAAGTAACAAAAAATTTTTCAATCAATGTTGGAGCAAGATTTGAAACTGGAGAAAGTAAATTAAAAAGGAACTATTGTCTATTATCCCGACAATGAGATTCCTGTATCAATTAAACATCAATATCCATTGCTAGGTACAAGTTTTACATATCATCTTCTAAAGAAAATGGAAATATATGGCGGCTATTCTCAAACTTATAGACCCCTACTTTTCAAGGATCTAATTCCAAGTTCCACCTTTGAAAAAATTGATCCAAAAATAAAAGATGCAAAAGGATATAATGCTGAAATTGGATTCAGGGGAAAATACAGATTTTTACAATTCGACATCACTGGCTTTTTATTGCAATACAATAATCGATTTGGAACATTAGCGTTTACAGATGCACAAAATAATTTTTATACTTATAGAACGAATATTGGAAATTCTTTGACGAAAGGTGTTGAGATTTTTCTTCAAGCCTATTGGTATTTGAATAATGTAAACAAATTAACCGTGTTCAATTCTAGTGCAATCATGGATGGCAGATACACTTCTGGCACATTGAAGTCAGGGAATAATAATATTAATATCGAAGGAAATAAAATAGAAAGTGTCCCAAATTTGATCTCAAGAAATGGCATTACTTATCAATACAGAAAATTTAGTATATCATTGCTACATAGTTACACAGCATCGAATTATGCTGATGCCTTTAACACTGAACTACCAAGCAGAACTGGGGCAGTTGGATTAGTTCCTTCATACCAAGTGTTGGATGTAAATACTACTTTAAAAATCAATAAAATGCTTGAATTTAAAATTGGGATTAATAATCTTATGAATGAAAAGTATTTTAGCAAAAGACCGCTATTTTATCCTGGCCCGGGTGTATGGCCATCGGATGGAAGAAATGGATCTGTATCGATCTTTTTAAAATTATAATTATATTTGTAAGAATTGAATCTTTGATGTAAATATAATTTTACTCAAAACATGTATCCATACCACAATAAAATTAAATCAAGAATTTTAAATCATGAACTGAGCCATTATGAATATGTAGAGGCTTATAAAAATATATCGCCTTGTTTATTACTTCATTTCATCACAGAACCAAAAATTCGCCCCATTCGAGAGCATCGATTCAAAGAATATGAACAATTATTTGCAACTATTTTAATAGAAAAGATATAATTCATTTTACAACAAGCCAAATACTTTAATAAAAACTTTTTATTTGGTACGCCCTTAAAAATAAGCATAATTATATCATATTACACATAATTTTAATACGTATTTAATTATAAAAACATTAGATATATATATGATTTAAATTTAATATATAATGTTTTATAATTAGTATTTCAGGCTTATAATTTCAATTCAAGGTTTTTTTGGGAAATTGCGATTCAACGCGTAGCTTTGCTGATATCTAATTAAGTTAATTATGAGTTGGGCAGGCAAGTTTATTGGATCGTCGATTGGTCAAAAAATTATAATGAGTTTATCAGGCTTGTTTTTGATAATATTTTTACTGATACATCTTATCGGAAATTTACAGTTATTAAAATCTGATGGCGGCATTGCCTTCAATAGTTATGGCTACTTTATGACCCATAATCCACTGATCAAAATAGTATCCTACACATTGTACATTACCATATTAATCCATGCAATTCAAGGAACAAAATTATTTTTCCGCAATCGCAGTGCCAAAGGAACTGGATATGCCGTTGCTACTAACACAGGACAACACTGGGCTTCAAGATACATGATGCATTTTGGCGCCATCATCTTTGTGTTTATCTTAATTCACTTATACCAATTTTGGTTGCAAATGAAAATGGGGACTTTGGAAATGGTTACCGTAGCTGGAATGGACCACCCTATTGCTGATTTATACAAACCATGTTATGAAGTTTTTGGCAATATTGGATTCGTTCTATTTTATGTGATCAGTATGGCGATCCTAGCTTTTCACTTAGCACATGGATTCAGCAGTGCTTTTCAATCACTAGGCATCAACCATAAAAAATACACACCATTGATTAAATTCATTGGTCTCATATATTCGATTCTCATTCCAATTGGATTTGCACTTATTCCGATTTGGATGTTTTTGAATAGGTAAAAGTGGAAAGTGGTAAGTAGAAAGTAGAAAGTGGAAAGTAGAAAGTGGTAAGTAGAAAGTAGAAAGTGGAAAGAAAAGTGAAAGTAGAAAGAAGTGGAAAGTGAAAGGAACTTGGAAATATAATATAGATGAAAATAAATAAATTTGAAGATATAATTGCTTGGCAAAAATCACAAGAAATTGCATTTTCTATTTATAAAGAATTTTCAAATTTAAAAGATTTTGGTTTTAAAGATCAAATATGCCGAGCTGCTGTATCAATTTCAAATAATATAGCTGAAGGATTTGATAGATCTTCAAATAAGGAATTTGTGAGGTTTTTATTTATTTCAGCAGGTTCTTGTAGTGAATTAAGATCTATGCTGTATTTGGCAAATAAATTAGAATATATTAACGAAGAAAAAAAATTAAATTTAATTGATAAATCTGAAGAAATTTCAAAAATAATAAAAGGATTGATTAAATCATTAGATAGAACAGTCAAAAAGTAAAACAAAAATTCTTTTTACTTTTTACTTTCTACTTTTTACTCATTACTAATTTTAAAAAAATGAAAAATATAGATTCTAAAATACCACAGGGAGATTTGAACACCAAATGGACAAAATACAAATCAAGTATTCCATTGGTTTCTCCTGCTAATAAAAGAAGGATTGACATTATAGTTGTGGGATCCGGTTTAGCTGGAGCCGCAGCCGCTGCAAGTCTTGGAGAGTTGGGATATAATGTCCATTGCTTTACCTTTCATGACAGTCCGCGAAGAGCGCACAGTATCGCTGCGCAAGGTGGTATCAATGCTGCAAAAAATTATCAAAATGATGGTGATTCAGTCTATAGATTGTTTTACGATACTATAAAAGGAGGTGATTATAGAGCCCGTGAAGCCAACGTACATCGACTCGCTGAAGTGAGTACAGCTATCATCGATCAAGCGGTAGCACAAGGCGTGCCATTCGCTAGAGAATATGGTGGATTGCTAGAAAACAGATCCTTTGGAGGTGTTCAAGTCTCACGTACATTTTATGCTCGTGGACAGACTGGACAACAACTTCTAATTGGAGCATATCAGTCTCTATCTCGTCAAATATCATTGGGTACAGTTAAAATGTATAATAGACATGAGATGTTGGATCTTGTGATCGTTGATGGAAAAGCGAGAGGAATCATTGCTAGAAATCTATTAAATGGAAAGATAGAACGATTTGGTGCACATGCAGTAGTATTAGGTACGGGTGGTTATGGCAATGTGTTTTATTTATCTACCAATGCAATGGGTTGCAATGTCACAGCAGCATGGAAATCTGTAAAACGTGGCGCCTTGATGGCCAACCCTTGTTTTACACAAATTCATCCGACTTGTATTCCTGTATCAGGTGACTATCAATCCAAATTAACCTTGATGTCAGAATCACTTCGAAATGATGGACGGGTATGGGTACCAAAAAAGATAGAAGATGCACAAGCAATTCAAAAAGGCAAAAAAACTGGAGCAGATATTCCAGAAGCTGATCGCGATTATTTCCTAGAGAGAAGATATCCTGCGTTTGGTAATTTAGTTCCTCGTGACGTCGCATCACGTGCCGCAAAAGTAGAATGTGATAAAGGTCATGGAGTGAGTCCTACTGGCTTAGCAGTATTTTTAGATTTTGGAGCAGCAATCACGCGATATGGAAAATCTAAAGCAAATGTATTAGGTCTTCATAATCCAGACGATAAAAAAATAAAAGAACTTGGAGAAAAAGAGGTAGAAGAAAAATATGGAAACCTCTTCGAAATGTATGAAAAAATCACAGGAGAAAATCCATACAAAACACCAATGAAAATATATCCTGCAGTCCACTACACAATGGGTGGCTTATGGGTAGATTATAATTTAGAAACAAATATCCCAGGCTTATTCGCTACAGGTGAATGCAATTTTTCTGATCACGGTGCAAACCGTCTTGGCGCTTCTGCATTGATGCAAGGATTGGCAGATGGATATTTTGTATTACCATATACGATAGGGGTATTTTTGTCAAATGAAATACGAACACCACAGATCGATACAAACCAGCCAGAGTTTATCGAAGCAGAAAATAATGTAAGATCTACTTTGGAAAAATTACTTGCTGTAAAAGGAAATCAATCAGTCGAATCTCTCCATAAAAAGTTAGGAAAGATCATGTGGGATTATTGCGGTATGGCAAGAACAGCTGAAGGTCTGCGCACTGCAAGAAAATTAGTCCAAGATCTTCGAAAAGAATTTTGGAGTGATGTATTTGTTCCAGGATCCATGAATGACTTTAATCCTGAATTGGAAAAAGCCATGCGAGTAGCAGACTTTATGGAACTTGGCGAATTGATGATCCTTGATGCCCTTGAAAGAAATGAATCATGCGGCGGCCACTTCCGTGAAGAATATCAAGAAGCAGGAGGTGAAGCAAAACGCGATGATGAGCATTACAAATACGTCGCAAGATGGCTGTGGACCAATCTCAACATAGAACCTGAAATGATCAAAGAAGATTTGGTTTTTGAAAATATTCAGTTGAAAGCGAGGGAGTATAAATAGTTAATAGATAATAGTTAATAGTTAATAGTTGGAAGTTGGAAGTGGAAAGTTGTAAGTTGTAAGTGGAAAGTTATAAAGTAAAAATGCAATGAGCCTTTAAAAGATTTTGTGTTTTGACTAATGACTAATTACTAATGAACTAACTACTAATTACTAACAACTAATTACTAACAACTAATTACTAACAACTAATGACTAATGACTAACTACTAATTACTAACAACTAACTACTAATTACAAACTAATCAGGACTAATATTCGAAACCGGAAGCTGAAAATAAAAAGTTGATCCTTCGTTCAAAACTGATTCAACCCATATTTTGCCTCCAAAACCTTCAATAATTCTCTTGCATGTAGAAAGTCCAATACCAAAACTTTTTTCATCAGAATTATCTATTTTTTTAAAGGGGCTAAAAATAAACTCAAAATAATCCTCCGATATTCCTATCCCATTATCTGAAACATATACTGTGAGAAAATCTATCTGCCTCTCCGGCACTACACCAATTTTAATAAATGGACTAACTTCCTTTTGAGAGTACTTTATTGCATTTGCAATAATATTCTGAAAAACTTGACTCACTAAAAACTTATCGCAAAATACGATCTCATCTGAATGCTTATAAACGATTGTTGCTCCTGAAGATTTTACTAATTCATAACAAACTTCTTGAACTGTAACATACAATTCACTCATAGATACAATATCAAATTTAATAGAGCCATCTATTACAGACAAACTAAACAAATGATGTATCATACCATGCATTCGCTTTGAACTTGAGCTAATTCTATTAAGTTGTTCACGAGATGTATCATTTATTTTACTGCTAGTCAAATCGCATAATTCTTTAGACGCTGCTTCAATAGCCTGCAAAGGTTCTTCCAATTTAAAAGAAAGACTCTTTGCTAAATTCAATAATTCTTGATTCGAAGTTTCCAATTTTGAATTAATGGTCTTTAATGATTCGTTTACATTCGATATTTGTTCATTTGTATCAAGTAATGATTTTGATTGAGATTTCTTCAAATAGTATAATGATAAAATAAATATTAATATCACGATCAACCCTAAAAATACTATATATATATATGCAAATTTTTTAGCTTCAATTTTTAAAATTTGCTTACTCATTGATTCCTTCATTGCAAACTCACGATCGATTTTTTTAAAATTAAAATCAAGTTCAGAGCGCAATATAAAAGACGAATTCGCATTTTGCGCTTCAAGTTCTTCAGTATCAATAAATTTTCGTAAATAATTTGCTGCATCTTCTTTGAGACCTTTGGCGCCATATGATTTATATAATAAATCATAAAACTTTAATCTCATAATATTATGCTGTGCAGTCGTATGCACTAAACCTGTCAAACATGAATTAATTACAATATCATGCTCAAATTTAGTTGAATAAACTTGGGCTTCAATCAACTTAAATTTTGCCAAAACTTCGCCACCAAAAGTATTTGCTTTATGTAGAGAATCCATAAAAACAATTTCATCTATTGCTTGACTTTGCAAATTCAATTTATAATATAAATTAGCATTATTAATGTGCGAATACATTAAATACATTGGATAATTTGTAAAATTTGCAATTTTAAAAACCAAATCAGAGTAGATTTTTGCAGATTCGAAATCATTCAATTCAAGAAGTGCGCTTACCAAATTATTGAGATATAATACTTCGAGCCTAACATTAGAATTACCACGAACTAAAGCATAAGCTTTAAACAAATGATTGGCGGCTTCTTTAGGTAAACCAATATCTAAAAAGATAATTGCTAAATTATTATGTGCTCTTGATTCATCTATGGAAGAACAAGCTTTTTCCAAATATTTCATAGCTAAATAATTATATTCAGCAGATTGTGGTAAATCATATTTGCGGTATATCGTTGCTAAATTTATATAACAACTTCCCAACATTGAATAATTCTGAACAGATTTATAATACTTGAGTGCTTTATCCATTTCTATAATTGCACTATCCTTAAAATGTAAACCTAAAAATGTAGCACGTCGAAAATTCAATGTAGCTATCCATTTTTCACTTTTGCTTTTGATTGCAATAGTTTGAAATTTATCTAAATACAACTTACAAGAATCTAACTTATATGAAGTCAAGTAATAAAAATACAATTTGCTATAATATTCTATTTGAGCTTCAGTTGAAAAGCACTTTCCAACAATAGGCTCAAAAGAAAGCAGTTTAGGAAAATATTTAAAATGAAAATCCTGTTTATAAACTTTAATTACTTTGCCAATACTCGCCAATCTTTCATTATACGAAATACTATCATCATCTGAAAGCAGAATGAGACTATCCAAATTCTGACCGTATGTAATTGAAATCTGGCCACACCAAAATAACAAATTCAACAATAGAAGTTTTCTCCTCATCATATATCAATCATGACGTAACTTGACTTGATCTTTCTCTAGCATTGGAAAGCTTTTATGAAGCAATTCATTGATAGAATTGCTCATAGACGTTGAGTTATTGATAATATTCAAAATCATTTCTATTTCATATTCATTCAATTTCATCTTATTCTCCTTATAAATTATATTTGAGTAACCCAAAATCGTAAGTAATGGATGATTCAAATCATGAGCAATAATTTTAGAAAAATACTTGAGATCAGAATTGGATTTTTCAAGCTTTTTAATACTTTTTTGCAAAGCACTATTGCCCAAACTTAGAGTCTTTTTCATTTCATTTAATTCCTTAGAATACTTTTTCTGTTGTTTATAAATACTAAAAACAAGCAAACTAACCAAACTTAAAATAATCGTAAAAACTACAAAAAGAAAAATTTTATTCTTTGTACTTTGAAGCTCCATATTCAACCGCTTATTAGAAACGGCATAAGCTTCTTGTTTTTCCTGTTCCATTTTTGCAAAATGGTTTTCCATATGAAGAAATGATTTTCGCTTCTCAATCAATCCTTGAAAAGATTGTCGAAATTTATTCATATATCTAATGGCTTCATCTAGTTGATTCTCCTCTGTAAAGGTTTTGTAGAGTATTTTAAATGCAGAGCACTTAAACTCATCACTTAATAAATGCTCATCCCTTTCAATACTTCTCAAAGCAAAAAATAAGCTCATTTTAGAATTTCCGGCTTTAGAATGCAATTCTGCCATTCCTAAATTTGACGCGGATACCCAAGGAATAACTTTCAATCGTTCAAATTGAAACGTTGCTTCTTTAAATTTTTTCTCAGATAAACTAAATGAATCTAGCCAATAATAGTGGTAACCGTAGAAATAGTGAAGTAAAGCATCATCAAATAAACTAAGTTCCTGGGTCTCATATTCCTTAAATTGAGACAACAACCCTTTCAATTCTGAATATTGGTTCAATCTGCAATAAGATTCCATCATGGATAATAGGACAAGCTTTTTCAAGCTATCATTTGATAGAAGTTGATGATCATATATCTTTAAAGCCTCTTGCAAATAACTTTGGCCTAAGCAATATTCTCCAATCTCAAAATTCAACAATCCCAAATTGTAGTATGTCTTTGCTACACTTTTATAGTCCCTAATATTTTTGAAATATTGTAAATTATGAAAATGAGCCTCTAGTATTGTTTCAAATGCTTTGGTGTTTTTTTCCTTGATAACATCTTCAATTGGAAATTGTGATGCACTGTTTTGATTCTTGATTAATGTGGTTTGAGTTATTTGCGCTGTACAAATAACTAATAATGATACTAAAATGTATGTAATAATAATCCTCATGCCAATCAAATAATTATGCATTAAACCAATCAAAAAGGCATGGAGGTAAAATCTAAACGTAAATATAAGGTAATTTCAAATAAAACAAACTGAATCCCTATATTATTCTTACCCTACAATTATTACTAATCTCTTTTGTTGTTTTTAACTCATTTGTTCTATAGCTAAAATTTAAAATCATGCTATAAAATTTGATTGACTCTATAATGGTAATTAGGATTGCCAACTAATGGCAACACAACCGATGTCTTGCGCTCGTTACTTAGTTAATAAGCCAAACCTTACCAAAACGAACAACGGAATTGTCTTTATCTTCAAAAGAAAAGATAAAAAGACCTCCTTCTCCAATTGGCAACTCAAGTAATCCTTCAGAAGCTTCAATAGAAAAATTAGCTACGGATTTCCCTTGAAGATCATAAATTTTCAATATCAAAGAATTTGACTTGGCAGTATTTGCTCGGTAGAAAATTCTTTTGCAAGCCTGTCCAGTTACTGAAAAACCATCTGTTAAATCAATTGTAGTTTTATGTTCTACAGTTGTTGGTTTGAATTTTTCTATTGCAAGATTTCCTTTTTGAATAATACTATAATGTAAATCTGATGAAACTTGTAATGTGACATTTTTATATGAATTCTGGTGCAACCCAATTTCATCTAATGTCATCCCAAAAGAACATACCACCCATGCCCCAGATCCTAAAGTTTTCTTAGATTTGATCATAGATTTTAGAATTGTCAAATCATCAATGTCCACTTTATAATTTCCATTAAGATCTGCTGCTATTCTGATGTCTTCAGGGTACTTCTTTCCAGATAACATATTTGTCAAAACAGTTACATCATTCTGATCAATATTGTCCCAATTGTAGTCACAATCTTGAGTGACAATTTCATAACTATTATCCTTATAAATTTTTTCAAACAACAACATTGAACTACCATTCACAATTTGAGAATTAACTTTATGATTCATGGATTTACTCAAAACAAAAATTTTCGAATCTGTTACCTTCTTTCCAAATTGATCTTGCATGTCTAAAAATAGATCTACTCGATCTTGAACAATATTTGTCTTACCACATTTGGGATCATCTATCATGTTTTTTTGTATCTCGATTCGAGTCTTACAAAACGACTGATTACCCAAATCATCAGTGATCCAAATTTCGACATCATTAAATCCTACATGATCACAGGTATAAGTTCTTACTTTATCGCTAGTATCACTAGAGAACGAATACTTTAATTTTCTATCTGGACATGGGTGATAGCTTCCCTTATTTAAATCAGATGCCCACACATCAACCATTCCCTCATCCGCCCTGCCATCTCCATCAGTATCTATCGGCATAAGGTCGATTATTACTCCTGGCAGGCAATATGCGACTGGAGGAATTTTTAGAACAACATTAACTGTAATCTGACATTTTATCTCTCTGCCACAGGCATACTCACCAATTACTTCAAAGCTTGTTTTTCCTACTGGATAAATGCCACTTGGATCGGCATTTTTTTCTTTAGAATAATTTGAAGTATTTCTAATCGTGTGTGGAACGTTACATGAGCTAATCAATTTAGCAGGTTCAAAAATAACTTCTACACCGCGGCAATCTAGCGTTGCAAACACAGTAGTGTCTTTTTTAACCAGAAGTTTCACGCTTGTATCAGATGTGACCAGTTTAATGATTTGAGTATGTGAAAAAATCCCTTTAGGGGCTGATGATTTAGGATCATATACACACCAGTCAAGAATTTTCCATTCACGCAATAGTTTTTGACAACCAGAATCAACCCGAAACCAGGTATCCGAATATGAATACATAGGACGAGTACATACTTTGGTTGGATAATATGGTCTATTATAAGGTTTTGATAAATTCTTAAGATCTGTCAATGGATCGCATGATTCTATCGTTAGATCATCTGGCCAATCGATATCTCTTAATGTAAAAACATTGGTATTGGAAAGAGTTATTACTTGCTGACATGTGATCCAATGCCAAGCAGTATCTTCGACACCCCAAGTTCTTGTAATAGTCCCAATACCACAATCATTTAATTTATAGACAACCTTGCAGTCGTGTACCCAAGTCTTATATCCATTGTGTTCTGTGTATGCTTTCCCGTAGCGATTTAAATCACTCAAATCTGAATCACATGGAATGGTAATATCGCCAGGGCAAACGAATGTAAATGCCGAAAGCTTAAGAAAACTGAAACATAAAAAACTAAGTAAAAAATGGTGTTTTGTGATTACGTTATTCATATACTATTGGTTCTTATTTGTTTACAAAAATACAAATTTTATATAATAAATATTAAAATACTTTAATTTTATTGTGTTTTAATGAATATTCGAGCAAAATCAAACATATAATTAGCATGTAAACAGGATTAGTAGCTTTGAAAATAAATTTTCTTTATACTTTTGATACCATTTTCGTTGAAACACAAACTATGCATGCAAAAGCTAAAAACCAAGCTCCTGTAAAAATTGATACTTTTAAGGTTACAAGTTCCAACTATTGGTATTTTCCTGTGATTCTTGGTTTCGCAATTCTAATCCTCTATGGTCAAACCACGAGTTTTGATTATTGTGGCGATGATGTACTTGTGACTACTGGAAATCAATATGTCAAACAAGGATTTGGCGGAATAAAAAAAATATTCAGCCATAGCTACATGCATGGCTATACAGCAGAAGCAGACCCACTCTACCGTCCAATGCCATTATTGACGTACGCAATTGAAGGGCAGCTTTTTGGCTTCAGCCCGAAAACACATCACGTCTGGAATATTATTTACTATATATTTTGTTGTATAAGTTTTTATTATTTCCTCAAAAAACTGCAATTCACTCATATTATTTCATTTGCGATTGCTCTGCTTTTTACTATACATCCATTACATACCGAAGTCGTATCAAACATTAAAAGTAGAGACGAGATTTTAGCCTTTTTAGGGTTGCTAATAATGCTGAATGCCTACTTCAATCAAAAGCAATCCCTACTTTGGAAATGCATAGGTGTGTTTGGATTTTTCATAGCATTGCTTAGTAAAGAAATTGCACTAAGTTTTATTGCAATTCCACTACTCATTGATCACTTCAGTTTTAAAACAGATTGGAAAATTCTTGCAAAAAAAACAGTCCCTTATCTTGTTACCCTTGGATTTTTCCTAATCATAAGATTTACTATTGATCTATCAAACACAGATAAGCTCACCTTACTTGAAAATAGCCTAATGCAATGCAATGGAATTATTGATAGATTTCCAACTGCCTTTTATATACTTTTCAAATATCTAGTGCTTTTTATTTTTCCCTTTAATTTAAGTTACGACTATAGTTATAATCAAATACCAATCCAGAGTTATTTTAGTTTTCCTTTTGTTCTTTGTCTTCTAGCTTTCATTGGCATGGTCTACTATGTATTTAAATATTTCAAAACGACACCTTCTTTGGCAATTGGGGCATTATGGTTTTTAATTACAATTAGTATAACCAGTAATATTATTTTTTTGACTGGCGCTACAATGGCTGAGCGATTTATGTTTACGCCTTCAGCTGGTATATCTATCTTTATTTTTGCTGTGTTCTTAACGCATCATGATAAAATTCCTTTTTCGAAAAAATATCAGACAATTCTATATGCCATAGTACTAGTATTATTCAGCATTTCAACCTACACAAGAAATAAAGTATGGAAGAATGACAAGGAACTCTTTATAAGTGGAATACAGTCCGCCCCCGAAAGTGCAAGGACCAATATGTTTTATGGACGGTATTTCTACAATGAGGCAAAGCCGATGACCAATATACAACAGAAATCAATTTTATTGGACTCAGCAATTCTGTATTATCAAAAGGCACTTCGGATTTATCCTAAATTTCATGTTGCACATCATTTTCTTGGTTGGGCATATAGAGAAAAAAACATGAAGAATGAAGAAAAAATAGCTTATAAAAATGCATATGAATCAGATACAAGCTACTACCCAGCATTGATCTCTTTGTCCATAGCCGAATTAAAGCAAGAGAATTTCATTGAAGCTATTCGGCTTTTAGAAAAATCGAAAACTGTGAATGAAAATAGTTATGATACAAACTATAATTTAGGACTAGCCTTTAGAGGTAATAAGCAGTATCAAGAAGCAATTTCTTCATATCTAAAAGCCCACCAAATCAATCCTGCTAGAGAGGAACCAATCTCACAATTAATTAAAATATATAGGGATGATCTAAACAAATTAGATAGTGCACTGTATTATAACGAACTTATCAAAAAAATCAAACGATGATTCGAATTCTTGCATTAGTTGCAAATCTAGTTTTATGCTATGCTTTGACATCATGCAAAACCAAAACCACTCAAGAAACAGACTCAAGTAACCATCTAAAACATGAAAATTCTGCATATCTATTACAACATGCACAGAATCCAGTAGATTGGTATCCTTGGTCAGATGCAGCAATGCAAAAAGCCAAAGAAGAAAAAAAGCTAATTATAGTTAGTATCGGTTATTCTTCATGCCATTGGTGTCATGTAATGGAGAAAGAATCTTTTTCAGATACGACAGTCAGTCGATTTATGAATAGCCATTTTGTTTCAATAAAAGTAGATCGAGAGGAAAGGCCAGATGTTGACAATATGTACATGTCAGATTGCCAAAGATCAAATGGTGGCGCTTGTGGATGGCCATTGAATGCAATAACAAATTCTGAAGGAAAAACAATATGGGTAACAACCTATTTATCAAAAGATGAATGGTTGAAAGCGCTTCAATCTATCCAAGCTGCCTACCAGGAAGATCCAAATGAAATTGAAAAAATGACTAGAAATTTTGGACAAGGCAATGATGAGTTTTCTATTGCAAAAGAAGCAAATTTAAAATTTGAAACGTCCAAAATTTCAGAGATGACAAAAGCCATAAAAAATGAATTAGATTTTGTAAATGGAGGTAAAAAAACAGATATAAAATTTCCTTTGCCAAGCCTTTTGAGATCATGTTATGAAGTTGGATTCCGCCAAAAAGACAATTCTTTACTATCATTTACAGAAACAACATTGGACAAATTATTAGCAGGTGGAATTCATGACCAATTGGAAGGAGGCTTTTCTCGTTATTCTACTGATCCACTTTGGAAAGTACCACACTTTGAAAAAATGTTATATGACAATGCCCAATTGGCAAGCATGTATTCTCTAGCATATCAAAAGACAAAGAAGCCAAGTTATTTGTATACTTTACAAAAATTGCTAAAGTTCACTGAGCAAAATTTAAGATCACCTGAATCTGGATTCTATTCATCCATAGATGCAGATTCTGATCATCAAGAAGGAAAATACTATGCATGGACAATGGATGAAATTAAAAATGCAATAACGTCAGAACAAGATCAGAATTTACTAATCGATTATTATTCCATCACTTCAAATGGAAATTGGGAACATAATAAAAATGTTTTAATCCAAAGTGCTGATAAGACTGCGTTAACTAAAAAATACAAACTTCCATTAGACAGTATTCAATCAAAAATCGAAGCTCTAAATCTAAAATTAATCGCGGCAAAATCCAATCGAACAAAACCACATCTTGACAAAAAAATAATTTGCTCTTGGTCATCAATGATGACGAAAGCTTATGCTGATGCGTTCGCTGCCACTGGAAACACAGCATACAAAGATATTGCAATATCTAGTGGAGATTTTCTTATAAAATACATGCTACATGACTCAACAAAACTTTATCGTTCATTTTCAAATGGCAAGCATGGATCAATGGGATTTTTGGATGATTATGCTTTCTGTATAGATGCATTTATTCGACTTTATGAAATTAGTTTTGATGAAAAATGGTTATACCTAGCAAAGAATTTGAGTGAATTTGCAATTGCTAATTTCAGTGTAGAAAATAATCCATATTTTTATTATAGCTCCACAACCGACAACAAAGTTAATACCCGAAAAATCGAAATGGATGATCAAGTCACACCTAGCAGCAATTCCGTGATGTGTGATAATTTACATCGATTAGGACTATATTTTAACATTGCTTCCTATGTAGCGCGAAGTCAAGAAATGGTATATCATGTCATAGCGGAAAAAGCAGAAAGTGATCCATTCTTTTATAGTAATTGGTTGCGAATTTATCATGAATTTGCGACACCAATGTATGAGGTTGCAATCGTAGGAGAGAATGTTACAGCGTTACAAAATGAAATCTTATCTCACTATATCCCACACATGATTTTGCTTGGAGGTAAAAATGAAGGAACATTAGAATTATTGAAAGAAAAACTTCAAGAAGGCGATACCTATATCTATGTTTGCAAAAACAAAGTATGCAAACTACCAGTAAACAATGTTCAAAAAGCAATTCCTTTAATTCAATAAAAATAGAATGAACCAAAAAAATTATTATACAATTTGCTTACTACTCCTTGTAGGAATATTATTTAATTCCTGCATTAAAGAACCTCAACGAATTATTCCTTTATCAGTAGGTGAAACATTGGTTTCTCATCCTTGGAAATACAAATCCATTATTAAAAATGGAAAAGTGGATCTAAATGAATGCGACAAAGATGATATAATATTTTATTTACCCGATTTTAAATATAAATCAATTTTAGGTCCCCTTTTGTGTTCGTGGGGCCCGCAACAAAATGAACTAGAAGGGACATGGCAATTGATCAAACAGGATTCAACTATAAAAGCTACTCAGTTTTTCTCAGGCGTTCCTTTGACTACTGAAGCAAATATTATATTTATTACTAAAGATAGTTTTCAAGTCAATACAAATGTATTAGGCACAAACTTTACGTTGACTTATATTCCTAAATAATATGATGGGACATCTTCTTGCTTTTATCCGTATGTTGCTTATAATATTGTGGATTATTATCATAGTAGGAATTGGTGCTCCACCATTTTTATTAGGACTAACGAGTGTAAAAATTGGATTCCAATTGCGTGCAATATTTTGCAAAGTCGCAATTCAAATTTTAGGTTTAAAAATAATCAAAACTGGGAATTCTAAACTTCAGGAAGGCACACTTTATGTGGGCAATCACAGATCATTGGTGGATCCTATTGTTGTTTTTTCCGAAGTTCAATCAGCTTATGCTGTAAGCAAAGCTGAAATTGAAGCATATCCTTTGATTGGAGCTGGGGCAAAAATGTCTGGTGTCATCTTTGTAGATAGACAAAATAAAGACAGTAGGAATTCTGCTCGTAGTAGCATAGTGGAAGCAATGCAAAAGAAATTCTCGATTGTATTATTTCCAGAAGGAACAATAAGTAGAACTAAGAAAACATTATCATTCAAAAAAGGCGCTTTTGAAGCAGCAATAGAAACAAATACACCAATAATTCCATTTGCCATGGAGTATCACAATCCTTCGAAAGATTTTTGGCTACACGACAATATTTTAATTCAGTTTTTAAAGACATTTTCCAAATGGAAAACAGTAATTTCGATTCATTATTTTGAGCCAATTATTAATTCAAATGACGCATTAGCAACAACATTGTTTTGTGAAAATATAATAAATGAAAAGATTTCAACTTTTCAACAGAATCATTGGACTAAGCAAGATCTAATCGATACGAAATAATCTTAAACTTACTTTGTTCTTTCTGTAGCTAATACCATTTTAGCATGGTTGTTCAAGCCAATTTGCAACACATCGGTAAGGTCTTGAATATTCAACGATTGATCCAATCGAAGTACGATGGTCAAGTCCTCATCACGTTTTAGATATGTTTTTAACTTAGCGTCTAATTGGTCAAAGGGAACTTCTTGTTTTTCTATATAATATCTCTTGTCACCTGTGACAGAAATACTAATTGGTTTTTTGCTCGTTTGTTCACTTTGCTTTGATGAAGGAAGCATTAGCTTTATTACATTTGGATTAGCCAATGTCGATACAATCAAAAAGAACAAGAGCAAAAAGAACATGATGTCATTCAGTGACTCAACACTGAGTTCAGCTCCTTCTCTTCCTTTTTTACCTCGAATATTCATAGAATAAAAATTTGAAGATTACTTAACTGGAGTGTGTAACATGTCCATGAATTCAATACTGCTTCTTTCTAGTTTGTTGACTTCTTCATCGAGCATCATAGTCAAAAAATAATATCCCAAAAATGCGATAATACCAACTAATAGTCCTCCAGCTGAAGTCATCATCTTCTGATACAAACCTCCAGAGATTACTCCTATCGAAAGGTTATCAGTCAATGAAATATCATAGAATATCTTAATTACCCCCATAATGGTACCTAAGAATCCAAACATTGGCGCTAATCGCGCAATCAATGATAAGTAATTTATTTTTTTCTCTAGTCTGAACGTTTCTACACGTCCTACATTTTCAATAGCACTTTCAATCTCTGGCATCGGCCGACCAAGTCTAGACAATCCTTTCTCCACCATTCTAGCCAAAGGTGTATCGCTAGAAGCGCAAATTCCTTGAATTGCTGCAATATTACCACTTGTAATATTGGCACGAAGGTTTTGCATCACACGATCATCTTCTTTTACAACCGCACCAATCGTAAGCCACCTTTCAATAAATATATAAATGGCAATAATCGTAAGCAATAATTGAATGCCAATAATCGTAACACCTAATGGACCACTACCCAAAATAATATCGAATATACTTTGTGAAGCAATTCCAGTTGCTGAGCCTGTCGTGTCAATTTGCAATAATAAACTAAGTAACATAAATATTGAGTTTAATTGGTTAGGCCTATTTCTACATGCATTTTGCCATTGGCAACTATGTAACATTAGGCAAGGCAAAGATAATTTGGTTTTTAAAAACAATCACTATAAAGTGCTAAATTATTTTAATACTTATAGTGTTTATTATCAGTACATTATAAATATAATTTAATTCAATATAATAAATTATAATTAGATTCTTTGAAATTGATTAAGTTTGGCTCTTAATTTATAGACTTGGTGTGAAATCAATAAAATTATACAATTATGGCAGCTCGTCACAAGCTAAAAATAAAAAATATTACTAGAGAAACAGAAGATTGTGTATCCATCGTTCTGGATATTCCAACTGAACTTAATGCCGTATATCAGTACAAATCTGGACAATTTGTAACATTTTGCAAGGAGTTTAATGGAGAAGAATTGAGGAGATCTTATTCTATTTGCTCTTCGCCAGAAGAAAATGAACTTCGCGTCGCTGTCAAAAAAGTAGAAGATGGTCGTTTTTCAAATTATGCGAACAATGAATTAAAAATTGGAGATGAAATCGATGTGATTTCTCCTGATGGAAGATTCACTCCAACTATAAAATCAGACCAAGCAAAATCCTATTTACTTATTGCTGCGGGAAGTGGAATTACCCCTATTCTTTCGATTCTAAAATCAATTTTAAATAACGAATCAAAGAGTACAGTCTGTCTACTTTATGGAAATCAAAGAACTGAAGAAATTATTTTTCGCGAAGAAATCTTAAATTTAAAAAATAAATTTTTACAGAAGCTCCATATACACTTTTTGCTTAGCAAAGAAATTACTGAAGAGGAAAATTTTTATGGGCGCATAAACGCTGAAAAAATTAAAATCTTTAATAATATTCTATTTGATGCTCATTCTATAGATGATGTTTATATTTGTGGACCTGAGGAGATGACTCTTGAAGTAAAATCTTCTCTAGAAGAATTGGGATTCGACCCAAATAAAATACATTTTGAATTGTTTGGTACTTCTTCAGCTAATCAGAAGAAACCTGTGCTAAAAAAAGAACAAATTGGTCAACATGCACAAATCGAAGTAAAACTAAATGGTCGCACTGTTTCTTTCGATCTTGACTATGGAAAGCAATCCATACTTGATGCGGCTTTAAAACAAAATCTAGCTCTACCCTATGCATGTAAAGGTGGCGTGTGCTGTACTTGCAAAGCGAAAGTCTTGCAAGGCGAAGTGGAAATGTTAGTCAACTATGGATTAGAAGAAGATGAAATAAAAAATGGATATGTATTAACATGCCAGTCATATCCAAAGTCTAAAACTGTTTCTATTGATTACGATGTTTGATTGTAGTTGTTAGTAGTTAGTGGTTAGTGGTTAGTAAAAAGTAAAAAAACTAAATGTGAATACTATAGAGTGAAAAGGAATCCGATAATTAAAAATCAAAAATTAAAAAATATTTAATCTAAAAATAAATGAAAAAAGGTATTGTAATTTTAATCTGTATTTTTTTGAACATTGTAGTATTCTGCCAAGGTAAATTTGAAGGAGTGATGAATATCAATGGAACGATTAAAAAATTTGCAGCTTATATTCCTTCAAAATTTGAAAAAGGCGTTACAAATGCTGTAGTCGCATTACATCCTTTGAATATTGCAAGATGGAATGGCACCTCATGGAGAGATACGTTAAGTGTTTTTGCTGAACAAAACCAATGCTTCCTTATCTGCCCAGATGGCGGCACAGATGGACGCATCGATGATCCAATTGACACAACGTTTACTTCTATGCTTGTTGAATCCATACATACGATCTATGGAATTAATAGAAGTAAGTTGGTATTGATGGGATTTAGTGTTGGTGGATTAGCTACCTATACTTATGGATTGAGTCATGCGAACAATTTCATTGGATTTATTCCTATTGGTGCAGCAATAAATGGAACTAATGAAATAGTTAGTCTTGCAAAAAATGCAAAGGATAAAACATTTTACATAATACATGGATCCTTGGACGATGTAAATAATAGATTTTCACCTGCTAAAACTCTATTAATAGATTCAAAAGCCTGTGTAAAAGATTCTATATTGAATGATGTAGGGCACACCATAGATTTTCCAAACCGCAATGAAATATTGACACATGCCTATCAATACATTCTTACCAATTCATGCATCACAACAGATATTCAATCGGAAACAAAAATTAAATTAATAGATATTCAAAATCCTGCATCGCAACAGATTTTTATACCTTCTCATATTTCACATTATTCAATCAGTTTATTGAATTCTTTCGCACAAAATATTTGTAAACTCCAAAGTGGTTCAAATGATATATCACATTTACCATCTGGTATTTATTTTCTTAAAATAGAAAATGGAACTCAGCGTCAAACTCAAAAAATAATTATTGAAAATCACTAATTTCAAATCTTAGTTCTTAACATGTCCATTCAAGTATTCAAATTCGGAGGTGCTTCAGTCAAAAATCACGAAGGGATTCGCAATGTAGCAAATATTATACAAACTTATGGAGTTCAAAAACCATTAGTAATCGTAGTTTCCGCAACTGGAAAAACAACAAATCAATTAGAAGAAGTCATCAAACAAAAATTTGTGCAATCTGATCCTGCTGTACAATTATTAAAAGCCATACAAGAAAAGCACAATCACATTGCACAAGAATTAGAATTTGAAGCCGATCACTGCATCTACCAAGAAATCCATGAACATATAGTTGAAGCAGAATGGGTCATCGAAGAAGATCGCGAAATGCCTTTTGATTATGCCTATGATCAAATTGTAAGCGTTGGCGAATTAATAAGCAGTAGAATACTTCATAGATGGCTTGAAAAAATAGGGCTACATGCTGAATGGCTAGATGCTAGAGAATTGATTCTAACCAATGATACGTATCGCGATGCAAGAATTCAATGGAATGAAACAAATCAAAAAATTCAATCTAGAATTTTACCATTACTGAAGACTGGAAAAATTATTATCACGCAAGGATTTATTGGCAGCACAAGTGAAAATAATACGACGACTTTAGGGAGAGAAGGTTCGGATTATACAGCTGCTATTTTATCAAGTGCCCTACAGGCAGAAGCTATGACTATCTGGAAAGATGTTCCAGGAATTCTTACAGCAGATCCTGCCAAATTTGTGAATGTGACAAAGTTAGACAGATTGAGTTATACAGAAGCTATTGAGATGACGTATTATGGTGCGAAAGTAATCCATCCTAAGACGATTCAACCATTGAAACTAAAAAGTATTCCATTATATGTAAAATCATTTATAGCACCTGAGGGTGACGGCAGTGTAATAACTGGTGATATTGACCTTGAGTATCCTCCAATCGTCGTTCTTGAACCAAATCAAGCCTTAGTGCATTTTTCTTCAAATGATTTATCATTCATCGCCGAATATCACTTAGCTCGATTATTTAATTTATTTGAAGCACATCGCATTAAAGTAAATATGATGCGCAATACAGCGATTTCATTTTCAGTTTGTGTCACAAATGACCCAATGAGAATTTCGCGAATGATCGAAGAAGTAAAAAATGAATTTCGCGTTGTTATAGATCAAGATTTAGAATTAATCACAGTGAGACATTATCTAGATCATATGCTCCCAAAACTAACTGAAGAAAAGATAATATTATTAGAAGAACGAATTCGAAAAACTATTCAAATGGTTGTTAAAAATGCACCGGGCATTGCGTTTAAACCGAAAGAATGACCGACTGATTTCAAAATCAGTGCAACTCATGGCAGCATCAAGTAGCTCGTCGCTTCTGCTCCCAATTCCAAGCAGTCTGCATTATATCATTAATATCGTATAGTGGTGTCCAACCTAAGAGGTCTCTTGCTCTTTGTGATGCAGAATAAATGTAGGGAATATCCCCGGGTCGCCGTGGTCCCATAATTTTATTCAATTTTAAATTACTCACCGATTCAAAAGAGGAAATTGCTTCTAAGACGCTTACGCCATTTCCTATGCCAATATTAAAAACTTCATAAGCTTGTTCTTGTCGACCTGAGAATATAAATTCTAATGCAAGTCGATGCGCACGAGCTAAATCTTCAACATGAATAAAATCGCGAATACAAGAACCATCTTTAGTATCATAGTCTGTCCCATGAACCTGGAGAGACGATCTGATTCCATAAGCAGTTTCTGTGATACTTGGCACTAGATTTAATGGTGGATTTATAGGTAGCTCCCCCAATTTACCTGAATGGTGCGCCCCTGCAGGATTAAAATAGCGCAGTGAAATAGCTTTTGTTTGCAGATTCTGAAATACATCTTGAATTATAGATTCTCCCATTTGTTTTGTACGACCATAAGGTGATCCTGTGGCCAAAAAAGGACTGTCCTCTGTAACAGGCTGTACTTCTGTTTGACCATAAACAGTGCAAGAGGAGGAAAAAATAAATGCATCAATTTGGTATTTTTGAACAGCCTCTAGGACGTTTAATAAACTATTTAAATTGTTCTTATAATATTCGATAGGCTTTGCCACTGATTCGCCTACAGCCTTTAAAGCAGCAAAATGAATAATGCCATCAAGTTTTCCTACATGGGTAAAAAAATGACGTGTAGCCTTTTCATCTGATAAATCCAAAAAACAATTTTTTATCACTTTACCAGTGATCTCTTGGATGGCAGATAAAACTGAATCGTCAGAATTAAAATGCGAATCCACACTCACAACATCATAGTCTTCTTGCAATAAATCGACCAATGTATGACTTCCTATATAACCACATGCGCCTGTGACAAGAATTCTCTTCATGAAAAAAAGATTTTACTTCTAATTTTACAATATATATTTGTGAATTTAGTTTAATTTTCAATTTAATCTTTTGTCTATTGTCCAGTTCATTCAAAATTTTTACCCTTTTACTTATTCTCTCCGGATCGATACTTTCGTGTAGAAGCAATAAGACTGCATCAGCGAGCAAATCAACTTCTTTCGACTCAGAGCTATGCATTGAACCAGAAACTAAATATACAGAGCTAGGATTGATTAAACCAAGCCTTACTCTTGCAACTAGATTATCTGATTCTTTGCAGAAACCTATTCTAATTAATTTCTTTGCGCATTGGTGTGTCCCTTGTAGAGAAATGGAAAAAAATGTAATATCAAATGGAGAGATTCAATCTAAACTCAATAATTTCATCTATTGGAATTTGAATGGCGAGACGCAGCAGGGCGCTAATATTCGAGCATTATACAATATTGTCTCCTATCCAAATTATGTGATTGTAAATTCAAATGGTATCGAAATATTAAGAAAAGAAGGAATAGTTTCCATTGATAACTTTGCGGCATTTTTAACAGAAGGGTATGAATTATTTAAAGTTAAAAATGAAAAACCATAGTATCAAAAAGTTATAAGTATTCACTTACAACGATCTTAGTGTCATAAAAAAAATTACTACATTCCAAACAGAAAAGAAATCTCAATTTGCAATGTAGTAATACTTAAAACTATACGTTTTTAGATATAAATAGCTGCTTGTTAATTGCTTTTAGCACTTCACTTCTACGCTCTACAGAGGGCTTTGTGAAATGTTTTCTTCTTCGCAATTGCTTTACAGTTTGAGTTTGTTCAAACTTCTTTTTGTACTTTTTTAATGCGCGGTCAATTGATTCCGCCTCTTTTACATCGATTATTAACATTAAATCTTCATTTTAAGTCCGCAAAGATATGGAAAATTATAAATTATAGTTTAAAATATTTTGGGTTAATTGCTTCTTTGCGGAAAAAAACTAATTAACCCAAAAATAATCTTTTGTCTAGTCTGTGATCTCAGCTACTCTTGGCTTATTTGAAATTTTTACAAATAAGTCTTTGTATTTCTTAGAGCCTGTACCAGCTGGAATTTTCTTACCAATGATAACATTCTCTTTCAAACCTGATAAATCATCCACTTTAGCTGCTATCGCCGCGGTGCTCAATACCTTCGTCGTTTCCTGGAATGAAGCTGCTGAAATCCAGCTGCTCGTACCTAATGAAGCTCTTGTGATACCAAGTAATAATGAACTTGATGTGGCTGGAATCGCATCCCTGAATTCAGTGAGTTTTTTATCATTTCTCTTTAAGAATGAATTTTCTTCACGAATTTGTCTCATGGATACCAACTGTCCTCTTTTCAATTTTGCTGAATCGCCTGATTCCGTAATCACCTTTTTATCAAATATATCATCATTCGCATCTACAAAATCCCATCGATCAACTGGCTCTCCTTCTAATAAGGTAGTATCACCTGGATCTTCGATCTGAACCCAACGCATCATCTGACGAACGATTACTTCAATGTGTTTATCGTTGATATTGATACCCTGAGAACGGTAAACTTCCTGAACCCCATTAACCAAATAAGATTGTACTGCAAACAAACCTTTGATATTCAAAATATCTCTTGGAGTGATAGTACCGTCACATAAAGGCATACCTGCTCTAATGAAATCGCCTTCTTGAACAAGAATATGCTTTGATAATCCAATCAAAAATTTTCTACGTTGTCCAGTCTTTTCATCTTCAACAAAAACCTCTCTATTTCCTCTTTTGATTTTACCATAGATCACAATACCGTCGATCTCCGATACTACTGCAGGATTCGAAGGATTACGCGCTTCAAATAACTCAGTAACTCGCGGAAGACCACCCGTGATATCCGAAACTTTACTAACACTTCTTGGAATCTTTCCAATCTTCTGTCCAGCTTGAATTTCAGTATTATCTTCTATTGTGATATAAGCTCCTACTGGTAATGTATAATGCTTTAATTCTTCACCCGATGGGCTTAAAATTTGCATTACCGGTACTTTCTTTTTATTTTTTGATTCTATGATTACTTTTTCTGTGAATCCAGTTTGGTCATCGCGCTCCAATCGATAAGTCACACCTTCTTCGATAGAGTCAAACTTAATGATACCTGTGAATTCCGAGATAATCAAGGCATTAAATGGATCCCAGCTACACAAAAGATCTCCTTTTGTTACTTTTTGGCCTTCTTTGACATTCAATGTTGATCCGTAAGGTACGTGTGCATTAGATAAGAGTTTTTTAGTCTCTAAGTCTAACAAACGTATCTCACCAGAACGAGATAAAACAGTTTTTGACTTTGTACCACCTTCAACTGTATCAGCAACTCTTAATGCGTCAAATTCTACAATTCCGTCGAATTTCGCTATAATTTCTGACTCTGTCTTTGATACTGCTGCAACCCCACCCACGTGGAACGTACGTAATGTCAACTGTGTACCAGGCTCACCGATACTTTGCGCTGCAATAATTCCTACTGCATCACCTTCTTCAGTAATTCTTCCAGAAGCTAGATTTTTTCCGTAGCATTTTGTACAAACGCCTTTCTTTGCTTCACAAGTTAATACTGATCTAATCGTAACCATTTCAACACCTTCTTTCTCAATATAGTGAGCTACTTTATCGTCAATGTACTCCCCTGCTGCAAGGATTAATTCTTCAGTCTCTGGATGAAGTATATTATGTAATGAAAAACGACCAATAATACGAGAAGAAAGATTCTCGATAACTTTATCATTATCAACTAATGCGCTCGTCTCAATACCTCTTAAGGTATTGCAATCCTCTTCAATGATTACAACGTCTTGTGCAACATCAACCAATCTTCGAGTCAAATAACCTGCATCAGCAGTCTTTAAGGCTGTATCTGCAAGACCTTTACGAGCACCATGCGTTGAGATGAAATACTCAAGGACGCTAAGACCATCTTGGAAGTTAGACAGGATCGGATTCTCAATGATCGAACCTCCTGTGTCTCCTGATTTTCTTGGCTTAGCCATCAATCCTCTCAATCCGCAAAGCTGTTTGATCTGTTGTTTTGATCCCCTTGCTCCAGAATGAAGCATCATATATACTGAATTGAATCCGCCTTTGTGCAAAGCAAGTTCTTTCATTAAATTATCTGTGATACGATTATCTGCGTAAGTCCATTTGTCAATAATTTGATTGTAACGCTCGTTGTTCGTAATCAATCCCATATTGTAACTATCCCAGATCTCATCGATTTCTTTCTGAGCATCGATTAAAGTTTTTGCCTTTATCGATGGTGTAATAAGATCTCCTAAATTGAAAGACAAACCAGCCTTGAAAGCCCAATAAAACCCAAGTTCTTTGATATCATCCAAAAACTTTGCAGTCACTGCAAAATTTGTTCTTGTGATAATCTCACTGATTACTTGCTTTAAGTTTTTCTTGGTCATTACATCATTGATGTAAGGCACTTCATTTGGACGCGCATCATTAAATAATACTCGACCTACTGTAGTCTTAACCAATTTAGACTCTACGTCTCCATGAAAATCTTGAATTTTCACATTCACTGCATCGTGCAATTCTAATTGCTTTTCGTTGAATGCAATTCGAACTTCTTCAGGAGAGTAGAAATTTCTAACTTTCTTATCTTTATCTACAATCTTCTCTTTTGTTAAATAATAAAGACCCAATACCATGTCCTGTGAAGGCAAAGTCACCGGTGATCCGTCTTGAGGATTCAACATATTGTGCGGAGCCAACATTAAGAGTTGAGCCTCCAAAATACAAGCATGTGCTAAAGGTACGTGAACAGCCATCTGGTCACCGTCAAAATCCGCATTGAATGCACCGCAAACTAGTGGATGCAACTGGATTGCCTTTCCTTCCACCAATTGTGGTTGAAAAGCTTGGATAGATAATCTATGGAGTGTTGGCGCACGATTCAACAATACTGGATGACCTTTCAAAATATTCTCAAGGATATCCCAAATCACAGAATCTTTTCTGTCAACCAACTTTTTTGCTGATTTTACAGTCTTTACAACGCCTCTTTCGATAAGTTTTCTAATGATAAAAGGCTTGAACAATTCTGCAGCCATTCCTTTTGGAATACCGCATTCATGCAACTTTAATGTAGGTCCAACGACGATTACAGAACGACCTGAATAATCGACACGTTTTCCCAACAAGTTCTGACGGAATCGGCCTTGTTTCCCTTTGAGGATATCACTCAATGATTTCAATGCACGTCCACCTTCAGCTTTAACTGCATTTGATTTTCGTGAATTGTCAAACAATGAGTCAACAGCTTCTTGCAACATCCTTTTCTCATTACGCAAGATAACTTCTGGCGCTTTGATATCTAATAATCTTTTTAGACGATTATTTCGAATGATTACTCTTCTGTATAAATCATTTAAATCTGAACTTGCAAATCGTCCACCATCCAAAGGAACTAATGGTCTTAATTCTGGTGGGATCACAGGTAAATACTGAATAATCATCCATTCAGGACGATTATTTTTACTATTTAAACCTTCTCTGAATGCTTCAACAACACGCAATCTTTTTAATGCTTCTGATTTTCTTTGTTGTGATGATTCCGTTGATGCTTGATGTCTCAATTCAAATGATAGATCATCTAAATTCAGTTTATTTAACAAGTCAAAAACAGATTCTGCACCCATTTTTGCAATAAACTTATTTGGATCTTTATCATCCAAAAGTTGGTTTTCTTTTGGTAAAGATTCCAATACTTCGAAATATTCTTCTTCAGATAATAAATCTAAAAAATTAGTCCCATTACCTGCTGCGAGTCCTGGTTGTATAACAACAAATCTCTCGTAGTAAATAATTGATTCTAATTTCTTTGATGAAATACCTAAAAGGTATCCGATTTTATTTGGTAATGATTTGAAAAACCAGATATGCACTACAGGTACCACCAATTTGATGTGTCCCATTCGTTCACGTCGAACTTTCTTCTCAGTTACCTCAACACCACATCGATCACATACGATGCCTTTGTATCTTATTCTCTTATACTTACCGCAATAACACTCGTAATCTTTGATTGGACCAAAGATTCGCTCACAAAACAAACCATCTCTTTCCGGTTTATATGAACGATAATTAATTGTCTCCGGCTTCAATATTTCACCAAATGATCTCTCCAATATTTCATCTGGAGAAGATAACGCAATGGTTATTTTATCAAATTCTTGATCGAGTTTTATATTTTTATTTTTGAATGACATGTTTCTTAGTTCGTTTAAGTTTATGATTCAAATTTTACATCCAACACCAAACCTCTTAATTCGTGAATCAATACATTGAATGATTCTGGAATATTTGGTTCTGGTAAATTTTCACCTTTCACAATCGCTTCGTATGCTTTTGCTCTACCGATGATATCATCTGATTTTATTGTCAATAATTCTCGTAGGATATTTGCTGCGCCATAAGCTTCAAGAGCCCATACCTCCATCTCTCCAAAACGCTGACCTCCAAACTGAGCCTTTCCTCCTAGTGGCTGCTGTGTGATCAATGAGTATGGACCGATAGAACGAGCATGCATCTTATCATCAACCATGTGAGATAATTTCAACATATAAATCACCCCTACTGTCGCTTGTTGATGGAATCTATCTCCTGTCTCACCATCAGTCAAATAAGTCTGACCAAACTGTGGCAATTCAGCATTGTGGATATATTCATCGATATCTTTGATTGTAGCTCCGTCAAAAATCGGGGTAGAAAAATGTGTTGACATTTTCTTTCCAGCCCAACCTAAAACTGTTTCGAAGATCTGCCCTAAGTTCATCCTTGAAGGTACTCCCAATGGATTCAATACGATGTCCACTGGCGTTCCATCTTCTAAGAATGGCATGTCTTCTACACGAACTATTCTCGATACAATTCCTTTGTTACCGTGTCTTCCTGCGAGCTTATCACCAACTTTCAATTTTCGCTTTTTCGCGATATAAACTTTAGCTAATTTTAATACTCCAGTTGGAAGTTCATCTCCGATACTGATATTGAATTTCTCTCTTTTATATCGTCCTACTTCTTCACTTACTTTAATATTGTAGTTGTGCAACAATTGAGAGATTAATTGATTCTTATCTTCTTCTTTTGTCCAGTTGGAATAATCTACTTTTACAAAATCAATTTTCTTTAAAATTGCGTTGGTTAATTTTGTACCCTTCGCAATCATTTCTTCTCCATAAATACTTTTCACACCTTGAGAAACTTGATCTTTTGCAATTTTCATTAGCTTATCGATCAAGATTGTCTTTAATTCATTTAAAGCTATATTATGTTTATCATCCAATCGAGTCAAGAGATCTTTTTCTTGAATCTTTTGAAATTTATCTTTCTTCGCTCTAGCGTACAATTGCTTATCGATCACGACACCTTCTATGGATGGTGGTACTTTCAAGGAAGCATCTTTTACATCACCAGCTTTGTCTCCAAATATCGCTCTCAATAATTTCTCTTCAGGTGTTGGATCAGTCTCTCCTTTAGGAGTGATTTTACCGATCAAAATATCACCTTCTTCGACATTAGCTCCGATTCTGATAATACCATTTTCGTCAAGATCTTTTGTTGCTTCTTCACTCACATTTGGTATATCATTAGTCAATTCTTCTTCGCCTAATTTTGTATCTCGAACTTCCAATTCAAAACTTTCAATATGGATCGAAGTGAATACATCTTCTTGAAGCACACGCTCTGAAAGTACAATTGCATCCTCAAAGTTATACCCTTTCCAAGGCATGAATGCCACTTGCAAATTCGTACCTAATGCTAATTCACCACCTTCTGTCGCATAACCTTCGCAAAGAATTGTAGAAGCATCAACCCGATCACCTTTCATTACAATAGGTTTTAAGTTGATACAAGTAGCTTGATTCGTTCTTGCAAATTTTGTCAATGGGTATGCTTTAATTTCACTTTCAAATGAAACTAAATCATCAGACTCTGAACGATCATATTTAATTACTATTTTCGTTGCGTCAACAAATTCAACGACTCCTTCTCCTTCTGCATTGATAAGCATTCTTGAGTCCAAAGCCACTTTACCCTCTAATCCAGTACCAACAATAGGTGCTTGAGGTTTAATCAAAGGCACTGCTTGACGTTGCATATTAGATCCCATGAGGGCTCTGTTTGCATCATCATTTTCCAAAAACGGAATCAATGATGCTGATACTCCAACGATCTGATTTGGGGCAACGTCCATAAAGTCTAATTCTTCAGGACCTAACACTGGAAATTCCCCATGTTCGCGACCTTTTAATTTCACTTGCTGGAAAATCCCCGCTTTATCTACTGGTACGTTTGCTTGTGCAATACGTGCATAATCTTCTTCTTCTGCTGATAAAAATCGAATACCTTCTTTTAAAGCTACTTTACCAGCATCAATTCTCCAATATGGCGTTTCCAAAAATCCCATTCCATTCACTCGAGCGTGTACACAAAGTGTAGAAATCAATCCAATGTTTGGACCTTCTGGAGTTTCAATTGTACATAGACGGCCATAATGTGAATAATGTACGTCTCGAACCTCAAAACCCGCTCTTTCTCTCGACAAACCACCTGGCCCTAGGGCTGAAATTCTTCTTTTGTGAGTAATCTCAGAAAGAGGATTCGTCTGATCCAAAAATTGAGACAATTGGGAAGTCCCGAAAAATGAATTTATCACAGAAGACAATGTTCTTGCATTGATCAAATCCACTGGTGTAAATACTTCATTATCTCGGACGTTCATACGCTCACGAATCGTTCGTGCCATACGTGCTAAACCAACACCAAACTGTGCAAATAACTGCTCACCAACAGTACGTACTCTTCTATTAGATAAATGATCGATATCATCAAGCTCTGCTTTCTGATTGATCAAAGAAACCAAATATTTCACGATCTCTGTGATATCAACTTTAGTTAATACCAATGTTTCAAATGAAATATTAAGATTCAATTTCTTATTGATTTTGTAGCGACCTACATCACCAAGATTATATCGTTTGTCTGAGAAAAATAATTTGTCAATAATTCCTCTTGCAGTCTCATCATCCGGAGGATCACTACCTCTTAATTGACGATAAATGTGAATCACCGCTTCCATTTCAGATGAAGATGGATCCTTCTGCAAGGTGTTGTATATGATTGAAAAGTCTTCTTCAATATCTTCTTTCTGGAGGATGATTGTATCGACTTTCGCTTTTGCAATTAATTCAATATTTTCTTCATCGAGTATTACATCTCGTTCAAGAATAATTTCATTACGCTCTAACGTTACTAACTCACCAGTATCTTCGTCGACAAAATCTTCAGTCCATTTACGAAGTACTCGAGCAGCCAACTTTCTTCCTACGGCTTTCTTTAAATCTTTCTGTGTTGCTTTAATTTCTTCAGATAGACCGAATAAATTCAAAATATCTTTATCTGAATCAAATCCAATAGCGCGAAGCAAGGTCGTTACTGGAAATTTTTTCTTGCGATCAATATAGGCATACATCACTAAATTGATGTCTGTCGCAAATTCCATCCAAGCACCTTTAAATGGGATTACTCTTGCAGAGAAAATCTTCGTTCCATTTGGGTGATACGATTGACTAAAAAATACACCAGGAGATCTATGTAACTGGCTTACGACAACACGCTCAGCACCATTGATTACGAATGTACCTTTTGGAGTCATATATGGAATATTTCCCAAAAATACATCTTGCTCAATAGTTTTGAAATCTACGTGCTCTTCGTCATTACAAGATAATCTCAATCTCGCTTTCAATGGAACACTAAATGTCAATCCACGCTGTACGCATTCCTCAATATCATAACGAGGTGGATCCACATAGTAATCCAAGAATTCAAGAATAAAAATATTCCTTGCATCTGAGATTGGAAAGTTCTCTTTGAACACTTTAAACAAACCCTCATTTCCTCGTTTATCAGGAGTAGTTTCTAATTGAAAAAACTCTTTAAACGACTTTAGCTGAATATCCAAAAAATCAGGATATGCAGCTGAAAGAGGAGCTTTAGCGAATGAATGTCTTGTTCTAGTCTTTTGTTTGGAACCGATGGTTGCCATATTAATTTTTATTTAAAGAGCATACGCTCGTTATTTTCAAAATAATTTAAACTATGAAAGGCTTAGACCATACTGATTATGATCTAAGCCAAACATTAATGTATTCCTTTTAGCTAAAGGCATACTGCGCTTGGTCGATTTTGATTAATTATTTAACCTCAATCTCAGCACCAGCAGCAGTCAAAGCTTCTTTCAAAGAGTTTGCCTCTTCTTTAGAAACTCCTTGCTTTAACATAGATGGAGCACCATCTACTAAGTCCTTAGCTTCTTTTAATCCAAGATTAAGAATATTCTTAACCTCTTTAATTACGTTTAATTTATTTGCACCGCCTGATTTCAAAAGAACATCAAACTCTGTCTTTTCAACAGCAGCAGCGCCACCTCCATCTGCAGGTGCAGCAGCAACAGCTACAGCAGCAGCAGCAGGCTCAATACCATATTTGTCTTTTAATACAGCAGCTAATTCGCTTACTTCTTTTACTGTCAAGCTTACTAACTGTTCTGCTAAAGCATTTACATCAACCATTTTACTTAATTTTTTTCGTTTTTAATAATATATATGTGCACGACTTGGAAGCCAAATTAATTTGAAGCTCTCTCTTCTAGAGCCTTTACTAAACCTGCAATTGTATTTCCACCAGACTTCAAAGCACTGATGACATTCTTAGCAGGAGATTGTAACAACATTATGATATCCCCAACGAGATCCTCTTTTGACTTCAAGCTAACTAAAGCTTTCAATTGAGCATCTCCAGTAAAAACTGCAGTATCAATATAAGCAGCCTTTAAGATTGGTTTTTCATTTGTCTTTCTAAAATCTGTTATGATTTTTGCAGGTAAAGATGCTGTCTCTGTAAACAATATTGAAGTCGGACCTTCTAATGATTGATACAAAGATTCGTAACCTCTATCTCCTAAACTCTCTAGCGCTTTCTTTGCCAAAGTATTCTTTACCACCATCATTTCTACACCTTTGTCGTAACAAATTCTGCGGAACTGATTTACTTGAGCTACAGTCAAAGATGACGAGTCAGTAATATAAAAGAATGGTGATTTATCGAATTTCTCCTTTAATTCTTGTATTGCTTGTGTTTTTTGATCTTTTGTCATGATTTTTTTCTTTTAAGATTAACGAACTGATCTTGGATCAACTTTTATTCCTGGGCTCATTGTAGATGCCATTGAGATTGTTTTCATATAAGCACCTTTCGCAGATGAAGGCTTTAATTTTACTATTGCATGTAATAACTCATCGGCATTTTCCTTCAACTTGGTTGCATCAAAAGATACTCTACCAACAGAAGCATGAATAATACCAAATTTATCAACACGAAATGCAATTTTTCCTCCTTTAACTTCAGTTACTGCACCAGCGATATCCATTGTAACAGTTCCCGTTTTAGGATTTGGCATCAAACCTCTAGGTCCTAGAATACGACCGATTTTTCCAAGTTTAGCCATGACTGTTGGCATTGCAACGATTACATCAACATCTGTCCAACCAGCTTCAATCTTAGCAATATATTCATCAAGACCAACATAATCAGCACCAGCTCCTGTAGCTTCAGCTTCTTTCTCTGGAGTACAAAGTACAAGAACTCTTTTCGTTTTACCAGTGCCGTGAGGCAAAGTTACTGTACCTCGAATCGCTTGATCAGCTTTTCTTGGATCAATACCTAAACGAACATGTAAATCTACTGATGCATCAAATTTAGGTGTACTAACTTGCTTTACTAATGAGCAAGCCTCAGCTAATTCGTATAGCTTTACTGCATCTACTTTAGTGTTAACTTCTTTTCTTTTCTTTGTTAAATTTGCCATATATACACTTTAAAGGTCAAACGTCAATATTTATTGACTCCCTAATTAATAAACTTATTTCTCCCAAGGCGCAACTCCGGTCACAGTCAGACCCATGCTTCTCGCTGTTCCAGCAACCATTTTCATAGCAGAATCCATAGTAAATGCATTCAAATCTGGCATTTTAACTTTTGCAATATCTTCTACTTGAGCCCATGTTACTGTACCTACTTTTTTACGATTTGATTCTGCAGACCCGCTTTTTAATTTTGCAGCTTCCAAAAGTTGGATAGATGCTGGTGGCGATTTAACTACAAATTCAAATGATTTATCTTTAAATAAAGTAATTACTACTGGTAGTAATTTACCAGGTGAATCTTGTGTTTTAGCATTGAAACGCTTACAAAACTCCATAATATTAACCCCTTTAGATCCCAAAGCAGGGCCTACTGGTGGAGCTGGATTCGCTTGTCCTCCTTTTACCTGAAGTTTTATATAACCTTCTATTTCCTTTGCCATGATAGATTAATTTAATTCGTTTTTTCGACCTGCATGAAGTTTAATTCAACTTCAGTACCACGTCCAAATATTTTTACAATTACTTTTAGTTTTTTCTTTTCCTCATTGACATCTTTGATATCTCCGACAAAGTCGTTGAAAGGTCCGTCAATAATTCTCACTGTTTCACCAACAATGAATGGCTCAATCATAGTTTCAACCATTTCCATGGATTCGTCTACTTTACCTAGCATTCGATTTGCTTCGGCTTGAGTCATTGGAATAGGAATATTTTTTCCCAAGAAATGTATAATGTCAGGCATATTAGAAATTTGTTGAACCATCTCCCCGCTGAATTTACCTGGAATAGCTTCTATCAACAAATATCCTGGAAGAATATTTCTCTCCAAGATTACCTTTTTTCCATTTCTAATTTTATAAACTTTCTCAGAAGGGACTATTACCTGTGTAACAATCTCACTCCATCCAGAACGTTGCACTTCTAATGCTACTCTATCTCTGATCTTCTTTTCCTTTCCGCTAATTACTCGTAATGAGTACCATTTTTTATCGTCAGACATAGAGTCAAAGATTTATTAGATATTATAGATAAATTTCAATACTGCATTTACCAGTATATCCATAATGAAAATAACTAAAGAGATAATTATACTTGCGATAATCACCACTTTAGCTGAATCAAAAAGATTTTGCCAAGTCGGCCAAGTTACTTTTTCAACTAACTCTGCATAACTTTCTTTAATATATAATGTCAATTTCTCCATAATTCTAATCTTTACTATTGCACGGGCAGAAGGACTTGAACCCTCAGCCTACGGTTTTGGAGACCGTCGCTCTGCCAGTTGAGCTATGCCCGTAGATATCAGGGTGATTGCGCACCCTGATATTTACATTAACAATATTATTCAATAATTTCTGTTACCTGACCAGCTCCAACTGTTCTTCCACCTTCACGAATCGCAAAACGCAATCCTTTTTCCATCGCGATTGGGTTGATCAATGTTACTGTCAAAGAGATATTATCTCCAGGCATAACCATTTCAACACCATCTGGTAATTGACACTCACCAGTCACGTCTGTAGTTCTGAAGTAGAATTGTGGACGGTATCCTTTAAAGAATGGAGTATGTCTTCCACCTTCATCTTTAGAAAGTACGTAAACTTCACACTTAAATTTCATGTGAGGCTTTACTGAACCTGGAGCACACATAACCATACCTCTCTTGATATCGTCTTTTTCGATACCTCTAAGTAATAATCCTGCATTATCTCCTGCTTCACCACGATCTAACAATTTGCGGAACATCTCTACTCCTGTGATTGTAGAAGTCATTGGCTTAGTACCTGCTGCCATCATACCTACGATTTCAACAGTCTCACCAACTTTGATAACACCTCTCTCGATTCTACCTGTTGCTACTGTACCTCTACCAGTGATAGAGAATACGTCTTCTACAGGCATCAAGAATGGTTGATCCACCAAACGCACTGGTTCAGGGATTTCAGCATCAACTGCAGCCATCAAATCATAAATTGCTTGCTTTCCTGTAGCATCTCCTTCAAGTGCTTTTAAAGCTGAACCTTTAATAACTGAAGCTGTGTCTCCGTTGAATTTATATTTTGAAAGAAGTTCGCGAACTTCCATTTCAACTAATTCTAACATTTCTGGGTCTTCAACTAGGTCTACCTTGTTCATGAAAACCACGATTTGTGGTACACCTACCTGTCTTGCCAATAGGATGTGTTCACGTGTTTGAGGCATAGGACCATCTGTCGCAGCTACAACAAGGATCGCTCCGTCCATCTGTGCCGCACCCGTAACCATGTTTTTCACATAATCCGCGTGACCAGGACAGTCAACGTGAGCATAATGTCTATTCACTGTCTCGTATTCTACGTGAGCAGTATTGATTGTGATACCTCTTTCTTTCTCCTCAGGAGCGTTATCGATAGAATCATAATCTTTTTTCTGCGCCAAACCTTGTTCAGAAAGAACTGAAGTAATTGCAGAAGTTAAAGTTGTTTTACCGTGGTCAACGTGGCCTATTGTACCGATGTTGACGTGGGGTTTCGAACGATTGAAAGTTTCCTTTGCCATTGGTAACTATTTTAATACTAAGTTATTGATAATAATTGTTAATCATTTTAATGTAGAGCCAATGAAGGGAATTGAACCCTTGACCCCTTCCTTACCATGGAAGTGCTCTACCCCTGAGCTACATTGGCTTTAAATATATTCTCTATATTAATTGCCGAATATTACTCCATTTTTACTTCAATCTCGCACGTTTGAGAAATTGACTTCCCAATAGAAGATTCTTGAGCGGGAGACGAGACTCGAACCCGCGACCCTCAGCTTGGAAGGCTGATGCTCTACCAACTGAGCTACTCCCGCATAAATTATACTCTATTGTCCAATGTAAAAGCTCCATTGAACTTCAAGATTCCACTTTTCAAGTTCATTTACTTTCATTTAAGTAAATGTTGTGGGGGTGATTGGATTCGAACCCATTCAGTCATAGACACTAGATTTACAGTCTAGCCCGGCTCTCCTACTCCGGCGCACCCCCGTCTATGAGAATCTATCGGAATGAAACACGAATTTTCATCCCGAATTCCCAATAAATAATTTAAATTTGAGCCAGTGGACGGACTCGAACCCCCGACCAGCTGATTACAAGTCAGCTGCTCTACCAACTGAGCTACACTGGCAAATAATTTAACTAAAAGGCACACTTCTGTACCCCTCTTTGAAACGAGATGCAAAGATATAACAATTCTATATATTCCATAAAATTTTTAAAAATCTATTTAAGAATTTGCAAAAGATTCACAGAAATTAAATAAAAAGCAATAATTTTAATATGTAATGAATTGTTATTCAACAATTTAATGCTTTAGGTATGGTATTAATTATTTTTTTCGTTTATGCTATTTACTCACTCTTGCTTCTTCCAAAATGACCTTATATCTATACCCTGCCCCAAAATCTTTGTCTATAGCTAAGACCCCTTCAAAAGAAGCCTTATCACCTACTTTAATTTGATCTGCAGATGTAACTGTCAAATCATTCTTCTGCCCGTCCTGTATATGGTACCAATTGCGATTCATGATCTGATAGTTGGCTTTCACACATTCACCCGAAACTTGTATTTTTTTACCTTTATAGGCTGAACCATTAGCCAATATTTCTTTGATTGCGATTTCTTTGCCCGTACTTTTAGCATCGCTTGTATTTGTTGGTTTTGATTCAGACATGGATGCAGTAGCAGTTGTTGGGGAAGCAATTTGACCACCTGGATGAGCTTCAGAATCAATAATACTTGATACCAGATAAACCACATCAAAGGTTCTATCAAACTCCTTGCTGTAAAAATTTTCTTTCCTCAATCCGCCTCGAAAGTAATAGGTATGTCCTTTCTCTATTTTTTGCTTAGAGACAGCGATCCAAAATTTATCAGATTTTTCTGTCACATTAACATAAGTATATTTATCAGTATTCAATATCTCTTGCGCAACTACTTGATGGAGATCGTCCGCTATCGACTCAGATTCAACTTTTGCAACTTCTGTATTTAATGGTGCCTCAGTATCTCTTGAATTGGCATCTGCTACAATTACTTTAGGCTTTGAATCACAACTAAGAATCAAAAATATAAGTAGTATGAAATTAATTCGATTGGCCATTTTTTTGATTTGAGTTACAAAGGTATGGAAAAAATTAGTTTTAAGAAGTGCTGATTCAGCTTCAACTTCAAACATTTTTTAAGGTGTAGTCCCTAAAGGACAACTGATTTGATTTTATTATAATTATTTTCTACCTATGTTCAGTTCCTACGAAATAAAATGACAAACTCTAAAAAATTGGATTGATGATTAATTTTCTGTAACAATTGTTATCGACATACATTTCTACGAGTTTTTACTGATAAATTAAACCTTGGGCTTAAAAAAGTTTGTGGTATTGTTTATAATATCGAAAGATATCACTAGTTTTTATTCCCTTTTCGGCTCTTTTCCTCTCTTTGCTTTTCTTTTTGAACTTTTCAATTGTTTCCCTGCGTCAGAAATCGACAATGAATCCCTCTTAGTTAATTTTACAGAGTCAGTTGGTTCGGCTGAGGCATTTGCATTGTTTTGATTTGTTTTTTGCAAAGGATTATTTCCGTTATGAAAGATCGTTGATTGTGTACCATTGGAATTGACAACTGTAGAAATATTTCCATTGTGAAAAATAGTTGAAGTCGTGCCATTTGGATTTACCATTGTTGAAGTATTGCCATTATGAAAGATAGTAGAATGCGTTCCATTAGGATTTACTACTGTTGATATATTTCCGTTGTGGAAGACTGGTGAATGTGTTCCATTGGGATTAACTATTGTCGAGGTATTTCCATTGTGAAAAATCGTAGAATGAGTACCATCTGGATTAACTATGATTGATTGTGAAACCGCGATTCTCAATGAAACAAAAGATAAAATCAATAAAATTAGTCTTTTCATATTTTTAATCTATTAAAAGTTATTTATACAGCATCAAATTGCAAGATATCATTTGCAAACAAATATACTACGAGTTTAGCTACTTTCTAAAGTTTAACATAAATTTTTGAATCTACAAATCTCTCATATTATGAATGAAAAACATAGCTTAACCTGATCGAGGAAAGAATGATTACTTGGTTATATATAGCTCAATTATTTCTTGCTTATTACAAAATTCACTCTTTGTTCTAATTAGGCACAAATCTGCAAGAGCTTAAATAAGTTGATCCACTGGTTACAAATTGGCTGTAGCTAATGTAGCTATCAGCAATTGTTACATTCTCCCAATAAATAGTCACTAGACCTGATGGCTAATTAATAATACATGTCAATTTCGATTTCTCAGAATTAGTGAAATTCCAAGTCACAGATTGTTGAGCCTTTGTTTGTGAATATATTATAACTGGGATAAGCATTATTAGAATATTAATTAATTTTCTCATCCTATTGGATTATAAACTTAAATGTTTTTTGATACTTCTCAAAATATACTAAATAAACTCCATGAAGATAAACTCGCTTATTTCAGTTTTTTTTTAAATCATACAAATATAAAACTAAAATAATCAATGCACAAGTAATGAAATACAAATTCCAAACTAAAATTCATATTAAATAAATTCATAATATGAAAATTGATGCTCCCCAACCTCCCAAACCGATAATAATAAGTCAAATAATATCGATGATAGGCGTAGTCCAATATATTGGATTCAAAATTGAAAAGGATGATGGATCTTATGTTTACGTAAAATTTGGTGAGATGATGTGTTGAATGCTGTGGAGTCCTCTGCAGAAATATAGATTTTTTTGTATCAATGCGATAGCTGTCTTTCAATTCTGCCCAAAGCCAAGATAAAAAGATTTATTCAAATTTTCCACTTGGAACTTTCTAATCCAAAGGCAGCTATCTACATGAATATATTGTTGTCAAATAGTATTCTCCTTCTCTATGTTAAATATTAGCCTATTTTAAGATTCCTACTATTCATAGATTTTTTCAACATATGTATGAATCACGCCATCCTCAAATAACACTTTAGATGGAGAATCTGGATAAGTGATTTTTTCTGCTTCATCCATTTGATAATGAACTCTAAATCTTGCTTTTAATTCTCCTGTTTCTTCATTGTAACTGATAATTTTTAAAAATGATTTAGAAAATTCTTTCACAGTTATTCGATATACTTCTCTTCCGCTACACCCATGTTGTGTTATTATACTGTAATATCCATTTTCCATAAAGTTAATATTTTTCAACTCATATATACCTTTTTCAAACGACGGCCTCATAAAAGCTAATGATCCCATTGTTTCTCCATCTCCAAATAAAATGTATACATATAAAGAATTATAAACTTCATTCGTTCTAATTTGAGAAGTTGCAATTGGAAACAACTTGACTTTCCTTTTGTCTTTCAAAGCATTGGCATAACCTACACTTATGAAATCATTATACAATGTTACGGTATCGAATTTATTTTTAAAACACAAATAATCAGGTGTTTTTAAAGGATATGGATTTCTTCTTTGACTAAAATTCTCCCCCTTTGTTTGTGAATATATTATTACTGGAAAAAGGATTAATAGAATATTAATTATGTTTTTCATGCTATTGGATTATAAATTTAAATGATTTTTGATATTTCTCAAAATATACTAAATAAACTCCAGGAGGATAATTGCCTTCTATTGGTATGATAATATCACCGTTAGTTTGATTGACTCTTGTAGATATAATTGCATTGCCGAAAATACTACAAATTTTATAATCAATCACATTATTTTCAATGGGATCTGTAAAAAACTTTAGAAACGAAGTTGATGGTACAGTATTTGAAACCAATACAATATTATTAGAAATCGAAGCACTAAGCTTGGCTCGATGTTCTAAATAAGGTACTCCAAATGGGCAAGGGTAATCAAATTTATTAAATACTATTGCGATTACTGGACCATTCAAAGATTCTTTTATTGAAAGTCTAATAAATACAGAATTATTAAAATTTATATATGGTGAAAAAATACATATCTTGTTGGTACTCCAGTCACAAAGAGAATTGTAAGTGATACCAAAATGACTTATTTCAAATTTATAAAAAAAAGTCTTTTGTAGGCAAAGACTTGTTGCTTCATTTGCCAATGTTGCTTCTAAAGTTAGTTGAGTTGCGGGAGGGTTGCATGGTAATGAGCCGATTGGAGAGAAAGTTCCTTTTATTCTAAATTTGCAATCTTCACTTGGGCCTGACAAAGCAGCGTTACATCCTTGCTGTTCCATGTTGCAAGCATTATAATAGTCAGCTAATCCAGTGGGTACCTGACCATAGTAATTCACATTTGGATTAGAATAAAATAATACTCTCTTTGAAAGATCCCTTTTATCTAATAAAGTGGAGTAATTTTTTGCTCGAAAACTAATTTGGTGACCTCTACCCGGTAGCGCTCCATTGTCATCATTGTGCCTTGCATTTAATAAATGCCCAAACTCATGAGCAAATGTATAACTTCTACTGAGAGCGAAATCAATATTTATCACAGCCCCTTCGTTTGCATTAGTTGATGGTGTAAAGGCAAAACCTACAGTTTTAAATCCATTATTAGTCTTATAATTTTTACCAGAAGTTAAAACCATTGTTAAGTCGGCTTTATGAAAATTTTTATTCATTCCTGTGACACTTATTGGATCAGCTAAAAGTTGTTTTAATAATCCTCTTTCTTGCTCTTCATTACCTTCAGGAAAATTATCATCTATAGGTAATACAGCCACAAGATTAATTCTGTGCGAAATTTTAGAATTTTTTAGGGCATTATTAATCTGATTAGCTAGCATAAACCCAATAGGTGTCAAGTTTATATACTTTAGTTCCACATCTAGAGAATATAAAATCATAAGATTTATAACACAAGCACCGTTTGCGTTAGAACAATCCACAATTGGTGGTTCAGGATCACCTGATTCATTTATTGATCCTTCATAAGGCGTTGGAAGCGTGTTTGTTTTTATTAGTATTTGGTAATTTTCATTTATTGGAAATATCTGATAAAATTCTCCAAAAAGATTAATTTCTCCTGATAATAGACCAAGATGTTTTGTTAAAGAAATAGAAGCAGGCTGATCAGATTCTGTTTCTAAAATTCTCATTCCTGACCAAGTAAATTCGCTTAAGTTTGTGTATTCACATTGGGTGACCTTCATCTTGAAAGTCGTAGACAAATTCGGCAAATTAAGTTCTATTATACCATCTTCTGCTGCCGTTTCAAAAGATGCAAATGTGACCCAATAATTTTGTTGCGAAGTAGGTAATTGGCTATAAATTTGATATAAATAACTCTCAGTTGAGGTAACTGTTGGGGCTGTTTCTAAAATATTCATTACACTTTGCCCATTGATAGCGTAAACTATTAAATATAAAAAAATAGAAATGAGCATTTTACCTTGATGTTTTAAGGAACTAATATTTTTCATAATTATTAATTTTGATTACATTAAAGAATTTGATTAAGCCAAAATAAAAAAACAAATAATGACACATGCTAATCTCCAAATATATTTTTACTTACAAAATAAAATATATTTGCTGTTTTCTTATTTATATTTGAGAACATATAAATCTACGAACATTCAAATGTTCGCTTATCTCTTATTATCTAAACGATTTATGCAACTCATGCGGACGTAAATATGGCTTTTCTGGGTAAAACGGGGTTAGAAATAGTAGTTTATTCATGTGTTTCAGGTTTTACAATAACATTAATAAGCAAATATATAGTTAATACTATTAACTTCCAAATATTTTAATAATTATTTTTTTGTTTATTTTAAATAAAAATATTTTTAATATAAAAATTAACATCACTTTGTTTCTCCCTACCTCCCAAACCGATAATTATAAGTCAAATAATATCGATGATAAGCGTAGTCCGATATATTAGATTCAAAATTGAAAAGGAGGATGGATCTTCTGCTTATGTAGTAAGAAATATTTGGTGAGATGATGTGTTGGATGCTGTGGAGTTCTCCGAACTGGTATTGGTAATCTGCACGGCGATAATTTAATTCTATATTCAATTTTTGCTTGAACAAGTCTTTTGATATGCGGCCTCCTAGGATGATTCCTTTGAGATATTCTGTCTCTAGATAATTGCCATTAATGCTGATGATCCACTTCATCTTTGGCGTGGATGCTTTGTATATATTGACTAGATAGTTTTTGCTGAATTCACTTTGATTGGACTGGAATCGTAAAAAGCTAGAAGCATTGACTGAAATACTTTTCAAGACATTGTATTGCACTGAGAATCTCAAACCTTGTCTTGTCGCTTGATCCAACAATTGATCAATCTGATGTTTGTAACTTTCATAATAGACTACGTTCTGTCTATTGTCGTATCCCAATTGGAAATTGATTTTTCGCGAAGGACGATATCTTAGGTTGGCATAGATGCTTGTCAACTTTGGCGTTATGCTCACAGTATCTCTCACATTCTCATACAGGTCGATTTCACTTGAAAAGAATGCACTCCATTTTTTGGACAACTGAGAATTGTTTTGAAAATATAAAAATCTGCGATCTACTTTTGATCCCACTCGTTGCTCAATGAATCCCAATGAATTTTGATAATTTTGATTCTTGCGTTGGATGGTATTGGCTATATAAATTCCAGCTTGTGGTAGATTGAAATTCAAACCATAATTGCTGAGGTCTGGTCTCCATCCTAGGACTATACCGAGTTGCAATGATTTCCATTTATGATCGATCTGCAATCCATCTGCTGAGCCAAGACTTGATATATTATTATTTATTTTTCTTCCAAAACTTAAAGAAGTTGCAGCATTAAAATCATAACTCATGCTGAGCGAATACACCTTACAATTATTTATAAAATCATTGTTGGCTGTTTGTACACCATAGCGATGTCTATAAGTTACATAAGAAAACAAACTAAGCTTAGACTTATTCAAATTATACACATTGAATGAACTTGAGATCCGTATTCCAGAATGACGAGAATTGATTGGTTCTGATATATCGCCATTAAATGATGTTGACAATCTTCCTTGCATTCTTTCGTTGCGCACCGTTTTTGATTTATCTTCTAGCACATCTACTGAATCTAATTTTTCTGGTATTTGTGATGGAATAACTTTTGGACTTATATTTTGTGTATCTTTTTTTTCTTCATTTTTTACTTCCTTTGCCATTTTCAATTTCATACTTAACTTCTGCCCTACAGCGAGATTTTCATTTCCGAGTTTTTGACAAGCACATGACCTCGATGAACAATTGCCTATAATCAATGCCGGAACAAGTCCTTGCATTTTTTCTATAAATAAAGTATCACCTGATTCTAATCCTTTGGTAGAATTAAATTTCACATAAACATATTGACTGCTTATAAAACTGACTTCTGCTTGAATAGGATCAGTTTGTGCAAAAGCATTCTCTAGAGATAAAACAAATAATAAGGTGATCACAAAAACAAATCTCATCACTTTATTCTTTTCCATCAGGGTGACAAGAATAACAAGCTGAACTCAAATATTGATATCCATTCACACCATTATGATCATTGTCAGTACGATTTTTTGGATGACAAGCAAAGCAAGAAAATACGCTGTAATTATTTGGATTGGTATGACATTGAGAACAGGTATTCCATTCATTATCATGTTTGCCAGAATAAATCGGGAAATACATGCCGTCGTGATCAAAAGTAGAAGGTGTCCATGAAGATTGACTGTGACACTGTACACAATTGGTAGGGAACTGCGCTGAGCTGTGATTTGGATTGGTCGTTTGATTATAATCTTGTTGATGACAGCCTACACATGTATTCGGTGTATTATTATAATTTCCATTGTGACAGGCAGCACAATTATCTCTTATCGTAGCATGTGCACCAATCAATTGATAATAATTGTCGTGGATATCAAATGTTGCAGGTTTCCAATCCGGAGTCGTGGTATGACAATTGACACAATTCGTAGGAATATTCAGTGCTCTGTGATTTGGATTCGAAGAAGCATTGTAATCTGCTTGATGGCAGCCTACACAATTGCTTGGTGTATTATTATAATTTCCGTGATGACATTTTGCACAATCTGCAGCTATAGGAAGATGTGCGCCATCTAGGACATAATAATTATTGTGCACATCGAATCTTGCAGGAGCCCAACCTGGCGCAGTGGTATGACATGATGCACAGTCTGTAGATAAATTCAGACGTGTGTGGGATGGATTCTGCGAGGTATTATAATCTGTCTGATGACATTGATTGCATTCTTTTGGTGTATTCTTAAATGTGGTCTTGTGGCATTCTCTACAATCTACAGTAGTATGCGCACCAGTGAGTGGAAACATACTCAAATTATGATCAAATGCCATTGCTTTTTCACCAGTAGGATGACAAGCTAAACATGCATAATCTGCATAAATATATCCTCCTACACCTTGATGTTGCGTATTGGTTTCAGGATTGACATGACAAGAGATACAAGTAAATTTACTAAAATCATTTGGATCATTGTGACACTCAACACACTGAGACCATTTTGCTTTATGCGTTCCACTATAAATCGGGAAATACATACCATCATGATTGAAAGTGGCTGGTGTCCAACTGGACTCTGCATGACAAGATGCGCAGTCTGTTGGAAATTGCGCAACCTTGTGATTTGGCGATTTTGTTTCATCATAATCCATCTGATGACAGCCTACACAAGTATTCGGCGTATTATTATAATTTCCCTTGTGACATGCTTTACAATCTTGTGCGATCTGAATATGAGCGCCTTTCAATTCATAAAACTGATTGTGTATATCAAACTTAGCTGGTGTCCAATCAGGTGCTGTAGTATGACATTGGATACAGTCATTGGACAATCCCAAAGTCTTATGATTTGGATTGATAGATTCATCAAAATTTTTCTGATGACAGTCCACACAAATCGTGCTTGTTCCTTTGTACATTTTGGTATGACATTCTGCACAATTGACTGCTGTATGTGCTCCTGTCAAAGGGAATGCAGTAGCATTGTGATCGAAAGGCATACTGGCATCACCAGAAGGATGACAGGCTAGACAAGCATTGCTTTGATATTGATATCCGCCAACCATTTTATGTTGATCATCTGTAGTCGGATTCATGTGGCAAGTGATACAAGTAAATTGCGTATAATCATTTGGCACTTGATGACATTCATTACATTGATTCCATACACCTTTATGTTTACCAGAATAAATCGGGAAATACATGCCATCATGATTGAATGTAGAAGGTGTCCATGAAGATTGACTATGACAAGTTCTACAATCAGTAGTAAATTTCGCTGCTATGTGATCGGGATCTTTGGCAGCATCAAAGTCGGATTGATGACAGCCTACACATGTATTTGGTGTATTGTTGTAATTGCCATTGTGACATTGCTTACAGTCCTGCGCTATTGCAGTGTGAGCCCCTTCAATGACATAAAAATTATTGTGAATATCAAAACGCGCAGGTTCCCAGTTTGCCATCGTCGTATGACATGAAGCGCAATCTGTGGACAATGCGATTTTATTGTGATTCGGATTCTGTGATTGGTCATAGTCTGCTCTATGACAATCTACACATACTGTGCTCGTCCCTTTGAATCCTTTGCTGTGACACTCTAAACAATTCACAGTAGTATGCACACCAGTCAATGGAAATGCAGTCATATTGTGATCGAACTTCACCGCTGCATCACCAGTCGGATGACAAGCAAGGCAAGCATTACTTTGGTAAATATATCCTTGAACTCCTGTATGCTTGGTATCTGTCTCTGGATTCTTATGACAAGAGATACAAGTAAACTGTGAGTAATCATTTGGATTGTCATGGCACTCGATACATTGAGACCAGGTTCCTTTGTGTTTTCCAGAATAAATAGGAAAATACATACCATCGTGATTGAATGTCGAAGGCACCCACGAAGACTCTGAATGACAAGAAGCACAATTGGTAGTAAAACCAACTTTACTATGTTCTGGATCTTTTGTATTGTTGTAATCGGATTGATGGCAGCCTATACAAGTATTCGGTGTGTTGTTGTAATCTCCATTGTGACATGCTTTACAATCTGGTGCAATCTGCGCATGTGCCCCTTTCAATTCATAAAATTGATTGTGAATATCAAATTTGGCAGGAGCCCAATCTGGTGTCGTGGTATGACACTGAATACAATCTGTAGAAAGTCCAATGCGCTTATGATTTGGATTTTGTGATCCATCGAAATCTGATTGGTGACAGTCCACACAAACTGTAGAAGTCCCTTGAAATGATTTGGTATGACATTCTAAACAATTCACTGCAGTATGTGCACCAGTCAATGGAAATGCTGTATTGTTGTGATCAAATTTTACATCTGCATCACCTGTAGGATGACAAGCAAAACAAGCTCTGTCTTGATAAATATATCCTTGAACAGCAGTGTGAAGCTGATCTGTCTCAGGATTGATATGGCAGTTGGTACAGCGGAACTCTGCATAGTTGCTAGGATTGGCATGACAATCGACACATTGTGTCCATTTGTCTTTATGCTTTCCAGAATAAATCGGAAAATACATGCCATCATGATTGAACTGTGATGGCACCCATGAGGATTCGCTGTGACAAGAAGCACAGTCTGTTGGGAACTGAGCCGATTTATGATTTGGATCTATGGTCTTATCGTAATCATTTTGATGACAGCCTACACATGTATTGGGTGTGTTATTGTAATCGCCTTGATGGCATTTTATACAATCTGAAGCGATCTGTTTATGTGCGCCTTTGAGTTCGTAGTATTGATCGTGAATATCAAATTTGGCAGGTGTCCAATTTGGTGTCGTAGTATGACATTGGATACAATCTGTAGAGAGTCCAATTTTCTTATGATTTGGGTTCTGTGATCCATCAAAATCCATTTGATGACAATCCACACAATTGCTTGGAGTGCCTTTGTATCCATTGATATGACATTTGGCACAATCAACAGTAAGATGCGCTCCTGTCAAAGGAAAAGCTGTAGCATTGTGATCAAACGCCATATCGGCATCACCCTTTGGATGACAAGCAAGACAAGCATCATCGCGATATCGATAGCCTACAACATTTTTATGTGAATCATCTGTCTCAGGATTGAGATGACAACTGATACAAGTAAATTTTGAAAAATCATTTTGATCTTTGTGGAGTCTTTTGAAATATTGGAATAATCTGAAGTCGTATGACATCGCGCACAGTCTTGAATATCATGTCCTTTATTCAAAGGAAAAAAATCATGATTGATTCGATCGGTTTTCCATCCATTCCCTTCTAGGTCATGACATTCTGTACAATTCTGAGAAAAGCCGGATTTTTTATGATTGGGCTTTGTCGTCGATTCAAAATCTGCTCTATGACAATCAATACATTGGACACCTGCCACATTAAATCTCAAATTCGTCTCTGAGCTGTGACAACTCCTACAATCCACTTTGGCATGAACACCAGTCGAGGGAAAATCCGTTTTGCTCATGAATCTCACTAATATTCGTCACCAACCAAGAATCTGTATGATGACATCTTCGACAATCATTTTGCCTACGGTAGTCTGATGAATGTCAGTATGACAAGATTTGCAATCAGAGCCCACTGCATCAAACTTCAAGGAACTGTGACAACTCTTACAATCCAATTGTTTATGTTGTCCATGAAGGGAAAAATCAGTGCTGTCGTGATTAAAATTATTGTTTTTTTGGTCAAAATTCCAAGATTCGGGGCTATGGCATTTGGCACAATCTATCCGTAAATTATCGCCATGAGGTGACTGGCCTAACAAGAGATAACTTGATAAGAAAAACAAAGCGATTATATTAGACAAACTTTGCATTGATGCTTATATTGCAAATCCAAAAATTAGACCAGCTTTATTGGACTTAATAACAATGTTGCAATATCAGCACCCTAGTATCAAATCTGTATAGAAAATTTACAAAATGTCATTTTTAAGGTTAAAACCATTAATTGCTCAAGTTGCTACTTAAAATCAAACAGGAATCTAAAATAAATTGTAGCACTCCGTATATCCATCAGAATTTACCCCAATCTCCTACCATAATAATTGATTATTTTCTTACAAGTGACAAGCCAATTCCATTTCCTGGATATTGTCCGTTTTATGGATATTTGGAAAAGATCAAAATTCGAGATTGATAACCAATGGAATTCCCATACCATTATCGGAAATTGAAATCTTACAATAGCTATCTTGGGAAAGTTCATTTCTAAGATTAATAATAAGTGGTTCATTTGTTTTTGAATACTTGATGGAATTGGAAAATAAATTAAGGAACAACTGTTGGAATAATGATTTATGTCCATTAAAAATCTGGAAGTTCGTTTTCAATATTAATCTTACTACTTGAGCTTGAATGATCCCTCCAACAATTTGATTTAACATGGTAACGATCTCATTTTAAATCTACCTCCTCTTCTCTGGCAAATTTTTGGTTATTGTGGAAATGAAGTAATCAATAGTCATAGAAATCAAATCAACAACTCGATGACATATAGTTAAATAATTGATTATCGTCTTTGCTCATTAAATTCAAATACTTAGTCTTTAGGATATCAGAAATCATTAAAATTTATGCAATGGCCATTGATATCATGCAGCCACTTCCGCATAACTTTGAAGATTCTGATTGCTT
>JADKGL010000010.1 GCA_016722295.1 Saprospiraceae bacterium | reverse complement strand
TCGGAAACATCCAGAACAACAGTTTTTAAAATTGAATACCCAAAACATACTTTTCATTTGTGGAGGTGCATTTGATGGACTTGAAAAAATCATAGCTAAGCGTTTGAATACAAATGTAATCGGCTTTAAATCAGGGGCTGAGAATCATTCAGGTTCAAGGGACGAAGTGATCCATTTGGTCAATCATCACGACTTAAAAAAATTCGGAATTATTCCTGAGCTTTTGGGAAGATTGCCGGTATTGGCATACTTAGAAAAGTTAACTAAAGATGATTTAATTCGAATACTTACAGAGCCTAAGAATGCATTAGTGTCTCAATACAAAAAACTATTTGAAATAGACGGGATTGAGATTGAGTTTACAAAAGATGCTCTTGAAATGATTTCTCAACAAGCAATCGATAATAAATTAGGAGCACGAGGTTTGCGATCAATATGTGAAAAAGTACTCACAGATCCAATGTTTTATGGCGTTAAAGAATCTCGTTTAGTGGTAGATTCTGAATACTTGAAGACCAAACTGAATCTTGCAGAAATCCCACTTTCGGCATAATTATTTTGTTTTTTTTGGAAAAAAGAAATTTCTCGTATCTTGCGAGAGTAAATAATTTAATCAAAACGTTAAAACCAATCTAATTATGAATGCAATTACAGGACTAGGGAAGTATTTTTTTGCAATTCCCATGTTGATATTCGGAGTATTCCATTTTATGGGTGCTAATGAGATGGCTGCTATGGCACCAGGCGGTGTTATTTCAGTTTATTTTACAGGAGCATGTCTTATTTTATTTGCAATAAGTGTTTTCATCGGCAAATATGATAAATTGGCTGCAGTATTGTTAGCATTTATGTTATTGCTTTTCGTTGCTTTAGTACATTTGAAATCTGCAACTACTGGAAATCAAATGGCAACGATGTCCTTAATAAAGGATTTGGCTTTAGTTGGTGGAGCATTGATGTATGCACACAGCCATGCAAGAGACAATTCTATAATTGGCTAGTAATATTATTCCAAAAACCGATCATTTTTTACGATACATTGATCATCATAGTAAAGTTAGAATATCATGGCAGAGCATATTGTGGATGGCAACGCCAGATTGGTCAGACTACTGTACAAGAAGTCATAGAAGTAAGTTTGTCAAAATTGCTGAAAAGAACCATAGATATTACAGGATGTGGCCGAACAGATACTGGTGTACATGCGATAAATTATATCGCACATTTTGAAGGGAAACAGGAGGATATAATTGCTTTGAATCGTAAGAGTATCAATTCAATATTACCCAAAGATATTTCTGTACAGAATCTTTATTTCTGCAATGGGCCATTTCATTCTAGGTTCGATGCCATTAGCAGGAAATATATTTATAAGCTCCATACTCAGAAAACAAGTTTCAATAATGATACAAGTTGTTTTAATGAGCGCTTTGCAAGTTATAATCAAACAGAATTTGAAACTTTATCAAATTTATTATTGATACAAAATAATTTTAAGTCATTTGCTAAGTTACACTCTAGTGTAGAGAATTTTAATTGTAAAGTACAGCAAGTAATTTGGATTCAAAAGGATGACAAAAATTGGGAATTTCATATTGCAGCTAATCGATTTTTAAGAGGAATGGTCCGATTGCTAGTTGGTACTTATTTTAATCTGGGTACAAACAAAATCTCTATTGATCAAATCAAATTTGATTTAGAAAATAAAGCTCAAATCACCAAAGCATGGTCTGTTCCAGCTCATGGGTTAATTTTAGTGAATGTCGAATATCCTCAATCTATCAGTGATCTTTGGGTTGAAATTAATTAGTTGGTTTTTGCCAATATTCCATATAATTCGTATAATCCTTAGAACCTAAGCGAAAACTAAAATTAAGTTTTGATTTTTGTATCATACGATCTTCTAGTCTGCAAAAGAATGCTTTTTTAGGTTTTAAATCCAAAAAGAAACGATGGGGATTTTTCAGAATAAGTGAGTCTTGTGGCAAAAATTGAGCATTAGCTTTAGTAAAAGCAACAATGATAAAAATTATTGGAATGAGTGTTTTTCGCATACTATTTTTTATTATACAACGCCATTTTTCAATTTAGATTTTTTTGTTTTTGCCTTGCATCCGACTATACATTCTATATAAATAGTTTTTGAAAAAAGTAAACTGACCAAAGGGAATACTGATGATTAATACCATTATTGGCCAAATAGCAGTCATGATTAAAATATAAAAAATAGTCCAAAGGAACTTATTGTCTAGTGCTAATATAGGCATAATCTTTTTTGCTAGATATCCAGTACAACTTCCTCCAATGGTAAATACACAAAGAATTAGTATTACTTGGAGGAGGGAAACCTTCCATTTTGCCTGAAGTTTTTCTAACATAAATATTACGCTTGTATTACACCTACATTAAATTTTTCGATTGATTTAAAAGTAGCAGCTTCTAAGCCCATAGCAATCCAATCTCTTGTATGTCGTGGATCGATAATCGCATCAACCCAAATTCTAGAGGCAGCATAATATGCAGTTGTTTGTTTTTCGTAACGTTGTGAGATTTTGTCAAATAGTTCTTTTTCTTTTTCTGGATTGGCTATTTCACCTTTTGATTTGAGGCTTGAGATTTGTATTTGTGTAAGGACTTTGGCAGCTTGTGCTCCGCCCATGACTGCTATTTTAGCACTTGGCCATGCTACGATCAATCTTGGGTCATAAGCTTTGCCACACATCGCATAATTTCCAGCTCCATACGAATTTCCGATGATGATTGTAAATTTTGGAACTGTGGAATTTGAAACAGCATTTACCATTTTTGCTCCATCTTTAATAATGCCTCCATGTTCCGAACGCCTACCCACCATGAATCCTGTGACATCGTGGATAAAGACAAGTGGAATTTTTTTCTGATTGCAATTTAAAATAAATCTTGTAGCCTTGTCTGCGGAGTCAGAATAGATTACACCTCCCATTTGCATTTCACCTCTTCCAGATTTGAATACTTTGCGATCATTAGCCACAATTCCAACTGCGTAACCATTAATTCTCGCATATGCACAGATGATTGATTTTCCATATTCTTCTTTATAATAAAGTAATTCTGAATCATCTACCAAACATTCTAAAATAGGAATCATGCTATACGGCTTTGCTTGATTTGCAGGATAAAGGCCGAGAATTTCTTCTTTGTTTCTTTTAGGTTCTTTTGCAATGATGTGATCAAAATGGGCTTTAGCTGAAACACTTGTATTTGAAATTAATTTTTTGATAGTGTCAAGACATTCTTGATCGTTCTTCATTTTGTAGTCAGTTACTCCTGAGATCTCACAGTGTGTTTTAGCACCACCAAGAGATTCATTATCCGTTTCCTCACCTATGGCAGCTTTTACTAAATAAGGCCCGGCAAGAAAAATCGAGCCTGTGCCCTCAACTATTAACGCTTCATCCGACATGATAGGCAAATATGCACCACCTGCGACACATGAACCCATTACTGCAGCAATTTGGGGTATGCCGCGTGAAGACATTACTGCATTATTTCTAAATATTCTACCAAAGTGTTCTTTATCTGCAAATATCTCATCTTGCATTGGTAAGTAAACACCGGCACTATCTACTAGATAAATGATCGGAATTTCGTTATCCATAGCTATCTCTTGAGCGCGTAAATTTTTCTTTCCTGTGATAGGAAACCAAGCACCTGCTTTAACACTGGCATCATTGGCAACAATGACACAAAGTTTTTTATGAATATACCCCAAGACTACGACAACACCTGCTGCAGGACAGCCACCGTGTTCCTCATACATTTCATATCCAGCAAAGGCACCGATTTCATATTGAAATGATCCTTCATCCAACAAATAGTCAATGCGTTCTCGAGCCGTCATTTTGCCTTGACTTCTCTGATGATCTAGTTTTTTTTGACCTCCTCCGAGATGAATTTTTTGTAATTCTTTTTGGAAGTGTGAGATCATTAGTTTCATCTGATCCTCATGTTGATTGAATTGAATATCCATTGAATGATTGACGTTGTATATTTTTAGATAACTTGAAATTTGAAAACAAGTTGTTGCTCATTTATTCTCATGACAAAGAAATAAATACCACTCGGGAATGATGCTAGTGATATTTTATTTTTAAATTCACTATTGGTTTTAGTAATAAGTATCTGACCAATTGAATTAAATATATGAAAAGAAATATTATCTTCTGTTTCGATACCATTTAGTTTTATTTCTTTTGATGTAGCATCATAGTTTGCTTGAATTTTTTCGAATAAATCAATTGTTGATGAATTGATTTTGCATGAACTACTATTTGGGCAATATGCCCTTTTCGCAAGACTGCAATCAAGCACGAATGGATTGGCTTTATCGTCTTGGTATTTTGCGATAGCATAGGTTCTATTCCATTCAGCGGAGTCTACAGGATCATAATTGTGCCAATCGCAAAGTGTTGGTTTCATTTGGTTGAAAAAACTTGCATCAGATTGGAATTCATACATGGTAAAAAAGTAAAATATTGCTCTAGCTACATTTCCTTTGTGATCTTCCCTTGGTTCAAATTGTCCGTTAATGCCTTCACTATATTCATTGATTAATGCATTAGGCTTGATACTAAGGTTTTGCGTTTTATAATACCAGTTATCAGTATTGTTGTCATTTATTTCTGCGAATGGATAATTTGATCTAGCTTCATTTACAGCGGCTCTAGCAGGAAAGAGATGATGCATATCAGATCTTGCATTGCCGACTTCAGCACCTTTGCTTTGTGGAAATGTATGTTCGCAATTGATGCCATTTGCATTTCCATTTTTAATTAAATCACCGATTGGATCAATTGCTGTAGGACTCAAATATAACGCATGCTTGCTATAAACACAATACACTGTATCTTTTACATTGTAAATCTCTGTGTACATTTTGACACGAGCTTGTGAGTAGTCAAGCACACGAGTCGGTTTATACTGCAAAGCCAATTTATTGATCAAAAAGAATCCTGTATCAGATTTCAGGATGTCAATCGTTTTCCATTGACTATAACTGGAAATAGTATAAAAAATACAAAACCCTACGGAAATCAATATTTGACGCATTGTGCAAAAATACAATAAAAAATTGTACGATATTTGCCTGTATTATGAATATTGAGCAATTTCTTGAATATTGTAACAAAAAGCCTTTTGTGACTGAGGAATTTCCCTTTGGACCTGATAATTTAGTCTTGAAAGTGAAGGGAAAGATTTTTGCAATTACTGATTTAAATGAAACTCCATTGAAAGTAAATCTTAAATGCGATCCTGAACAGGCTGAGATTTTAAGGGATAAATATGAGCAAGTTAAACCTGGCTATCATATGAACAAAAAACATTGGAATACTGTGGAATTTGATGCAAAACTGAGTTTGAAGCTACTGAAGGAATGGATTGATCATTCATATTTGTCTGTTGTAGAAACCTTGTCAAAGTCATTAAAACAAGAAGTGGAGCAAGAACTATTGCGAAATAATAGTTCGAAGTAAAATGGGAAAGCAAGATATAGATTATTTGATCGTTGGAGGTGGAATAGCGGGAGCACTGTTGGCTTATGCTTTGGTTGAATCTGGCAAAAGTGTCAAGCTTGTCCATGCATCCATTAACGGTGAGGCTAGTCCTATTAGTGCGGGCTTAATTAATCCGATCACAGGACAACGGTTTGTCAAAACATGGCAGTGGGAATTACTTCATCAAGTGTTTGTTGATTTTTATACAAAACTAGAGTTGGATTTTCAATGTAAGCTATTGAGAAGTATTTCAATTTTTCAATATTTGAATTCCATCGAAGAGGAAAATCAGTGTGCATCACGAATGCTTGATATTGAGTATCAAAATTATTTAGAATTTGACAAAAGTAAAGTGAATGAGAATGATAAATTTCCGTTGTTGAAGATTAATCGGGCGTATTTACTAGATATTAATTTATTATTAAAAAAAATATTTACTTATTTAGAGCAAAAGGGGGCGTTGTTTATTGAAAAATTTGATTACAGTGATTTTGATCCAGCACATTTGGTTTGGAAAAAATTTGAAATAAAAGGAGGAGTTGTGTTTTCAGAAGGTTCATTTGTTATGGATAATCCCTTTTTTCAAAACTTGCCCTTTATGGCTGTAAAAGGACATCGATCCATTGTAGAAAGTAAAGACTATTTGTTTGATAACAATGTGTTTAAATTGAATTATTCAATCATTCCAATTGATAAACATCGCTATTGGATTGGATCAAACTATGAGTTCAATAATAGATCAGTTGAATTAAATAAAGAAGAATGTGAAGCGCAAAGAAATTTTATTGAAAATAATGTGATTTTGCCTAGATCAACAATAGTCAATCAAACTATCGGGATAAGACCTGCTATGCGAGATCGTAGACCAGTCGTAGGAAGTCACCCTGACTATAAACGAATATATATAATCAATGGATTGGGTACAAAGGGAAGTTCTTTAGCTCCATATTGTGTTACCCAATTGGTGAAATATATGTTAAATGGCGAAAATGTTGATAAAGAAATACATATTAAACGTTTTATTTGGAAATGATTTATCTTATCATAAAAGCAAAATATAGAGATGAAAATAGCCAGCTATTGTTCAATAATTTTATTAGCATTTTTGGGAATGACTCAAATAAGAAACGTAATGCCTGAAAAAAATTACCCAAGCTACAGCGCAGAATGGGAGAAAATTAATCAGTTGCAAAGTCAAGGATTAAGAAAGGATGTCATTAACCTAGTCGAGCAACTCCTTGCTAGGGCTGAAAGAGAGAATAACTTACCACAACAGTATAAATGTATTATGACCTTGGAAGCCCAATTGATTCAATCTGATGAAGATGGAGTAAAGGGATTTATCACACGTATTGAGAAAAAGAAGGATAAGGCAAAAGAACCTATTAAATCATTGCTTTCATCAGTTTTGGGATCTGCCTATAAAGCAGTATATTCCCAAAGCCTTTATGGCGGCGCTAGATCAAATATTACTGCAGTAGAGCAAGATGAAAAGGATATCGAGACATGGTCACCAGAGGCATTAATATTAAAGGCTAATGAAAATTTTTTGAATTCTGTGAAGATTGAAAATTCGCTTGATGAATTGAATATAGATTTGAAAGAGATTCAAACAAGCCAAGGAGATTCTATGTCTCAGCCTTATTTGTATGATATGTTGCTATACAGAGCGATTAATAATTTTTCTGAAGTACAATCTCAATTGCCAAATGTCAAAAGTCCAGTAAGTAGAGAAATATTATTTTCAACTATCGATGAATTTCTGAATTATAAGCTACAGGAGCCGAAAGAACCACAAGAGATGCTCGTCCAGTTGTTTCAAGATGCAATACGATATCATAAAGGAAAAGAAAATCATCAAGCTGTTATTTATTATGACTTGCAGAGATTAAAAACATTTTATGCTGGTAAATCTGATTCAGGTTCAAAGAAAGCCTATATTAATGCATTGCATTCTTTGTTTGAGAAATATAAGAATAAGGAATATGCTGGAGAGGTTTTGTTTGCTGAGGGAGAATTATATTACACAAGATATTTTGCAAGTGCAGAAGAACATGATTTGTTGCATTGCGATTCAATCATGGATGTTATTCTTAAAAAGTATCCATCCTGTAAAAAGGCAGAAGCTGCATCGAAAATAAAAGCAGGATTATACGAAAAAAAATTGGGAATTGACTTTGAAGAAGTTGCATTGCCACAACAGCCTATAAAAATACAAGTTGAATTCCGCAATACAAATAAGTTAGTTTATAAAATCTATAAAGTAAATAGCGATAATCGCTATAAACAAAATCGATTTTCTCGCAATCAGAATTTTGATGTTAATAAAGACGCTGTATTGGTCAGAACAAAAGAAGAAATTTGGAACGAGCAAAAAGCAATCTTGAATCATAGAATCGATATTAAGGTAGATGCATTGGATGTTGGGCTATATTTTATAGCTGCAAGCTATGAGGAATTTCAAGTTCAAGTAAAAGATAATTACAATGACAAAAACTATGTCTCAGGTTTTTTTCAAGTGAGCAATTTGGCACATTTTATAGTAAGAGATCAAATCGGAAGTGGAAAGATAGCCACCGTCGATCGCACCACAGGTGAGCCGATCGAAGGTGTAAGCTGTGAATTGTATAGAATGGATTATGGAAATGCAAGAGAAGAAAAAGCAATACTGTCAGCAACAGTCAAATCGAATAAACATGGATTTGTTGAATTAAATTCAAAGGAGACTTATAATTATTTTATTTTAAAGAAAGGAAATGATCAGTTTTATTCAGCTGCTTGGATGCAATTTCATGCTGATCAGCATCATGAATATGTGAGCCCACCGCGAACTCTTTTATTTACAGATAGATCTTTGTATAGACCTGGTCAAATTATTTTTTTTAAAGGATTGCATTTAGATCATGGAAAAAATAATATTCCTAAAATTAGAACTGCTGCCAGTTTGACTATTCGCTTGATCGATGTAAATGGAAATGAAGTTACAAAAAAGGCTGTAGTAACATCAGAGTTTGGAACATTTGCTGGTGAATTTGCAATTCCAATTTCTGGTCTTAAAGGATCGTATTCTATAATGATAGGGGATGATTATATTCATCAAATACAAGTTGAAGAATATAAGCGGCCAAAGTTTGAGGTGTTGATGGATACAGTTAAGGAGAGTTTTGTGGCTGGTGATGATTTGATTTTTTCGGGTTCAGTAATGAGTTTTTCAGGAGTACCATTGGATAAGATTCAAGCAAATTATAGGGTCGTACGCACTGAAAGAGTGCTTTATTTTCCATGTTGGTTTTATTATAGAGGGCATCATTTTTCGCCAAAGGAAGAAGAAATTGAGAATGCAAGTTTAACTACAGATGCTAATGGGAAATTTTCTATTAAAGTAAAAAGTACAAAATTTGAAGAGGGTTCTGTTGATTTGCAAAAGGTGTATCAATATCGATTAACTATAGATGCATTAGATAAAAACGGTGAGACTCAAACAGGTGAATCTTTATTGCAAGTGTCTAACAATCCTTTTGTTCTGAAAACTAATCTAAAAAATGTAATGATATCATCGCAACTGAAATCTTTACAAGTAGAAACAGAAAATCTGAATGCAGTGAAAGTCGATGCAGATTTAGAAATTAAAATATATGAGTTGGAGGCACCAAAGGAAGTATTTCGACCAAGATTGTTTGCAAAGCCTGATGTATTCAAATATGCGAAAGAAGAATATAAGTCTTGGTTTCCTTACGATGTTTATAAAGATGAAGATGATATGTCAACTTGGACTGTGAAAAGCACGGTTTTTCAAAAGGAAGTAAAGAGTAACGGAATTGTTGATCTAGATTTGAGCTCAATATGTAGTTCGATAAGTTATAAAATTGAAATAGTAGCAAAGAGAAATGGAAAAGTTGTAGAATTGAAAGATTATTTTTCAGTTCTTCATGCTAAGGAACAATATACTTATTTGACTCCAATGATTTACCAGCAAGAGCAAAAATTGACTGCTGGAACTAGCGGATTGGTCATGTTTCCGCGCTTAAACAATCCTTATTATATCTATCAGTATAAAACAAGTTTTAGTAAGTATTCACAAGAGTGGAAGAAAATACAAAAAGACAATGAATGGAAAATTTCAGCTGATGAAAATGATAAGGGAGGTATTCAGTTTGGATTTGCCTGTGTTTTTCAGAATCGTTTTTATAATGTACAAAATCAGATTGAAGTTCCTTGGGAAAAGGAGCTTTCAATAGTATCTAAAAGCTTTAGAAAAAAAATTTTGCCGGGCTCACAGGAAGAATGGACATTCACTGTTTCCTCAAAAAATTTACCTGAATCTTCAGCAGAACTTGTGGCTTCAATGTATGATGTCTCGTTAGATAAAATTTATCCTCATCAATGGAGTGGTGAGTTTTTTCCTTCATCTTATCAAAGAATGCATTTTGAGTCGAATGTGGGAAATAAAATAGTTGCTCGAAATAATTCTGGACACTATTGGGTGAATTACAATCTTGTTTCTGAGTTTTACGAATTGAATTTGTTTGGGTGTGAATTTATTTCACAGAATAATATGAGATATTTGAGAGCTATGCCAGCTGGGGCTGTTTTTGATAGTGAAATGACCGAAACGAAAGCTAGATCAAAATCAAAGATGGAGGAAAGTCCTATGCAAGATGGAGCAAAAGGAGAGTCCTCACTGGTGACTTCTCCACCTGTGGTGCGAAAGAATTTGGCTGAAACTGTTTTTTTCTATCCATTTCTTAAGACTGATAAATCAGGAAATGTAGAAGTAAAATTCACAATGAATGAAGCTTTGACAAAATGGAAACTGAATTTATTTGCACATACAAAAGATTTGAAAACTGGATTTGCATCGTTTGATGTTGTCACTTGGAAGCCAATTCAAGTGCAGCCAAATTATCCTAGATTTTTTAGACAAGGGGATGCGATTGAATTGAATACAAAAGTGTCTAATGTATCAGAATCCAATGAACAACTTGATGTTGCAATTGATATCATTGATCTGCATACGAATAAATCCATTTTGCAAGAACTAAATGTTGCCAATAGCTCACAGCAATTAGTTTTATTGGCCCATGAATCTAAATCAGTAACATGGAAATTGAATGTGCCTAAAGATGAAATTCGCAGTTATATCGTGCGTTTCACTGCAGCTGGGAGGACACATAGTGATGGGGAAGAAAGTATTATTCCTGTGTTGAGCAATCGAATGCTTGTGACTGAGACATTGCCATTGCCTGTTAAAGGGAAACAAACAAAAGTATTCGATATTTCTCAATTGATTAAATCTATTAAAAGTAGTTCTGCAATACCACATAGTTTGACAATAGAGAGAACTTCTCATCCTGTCTGGTATGCGGTTCAAGCGTTGCCGTACATTATGGAATATCCGCACCAATGTGCTGAACAAACCATGAGCCGGTTTTATGCTAATGCATTAGGCGCAAAAATCATGACGCAGTTTCCAAAAGTTAGTCAAGTATTGAAGTCGAGTAATTCACAACTGCAGTCTCCGCTTGAGAAAAATGAAGAATTAAAATCTGCACTTCTCGAAGAAACTCCATGGATTCGAAATGCAAAAAATGAATCTGAACAAATGGCTCAGATTGCATTATTAATGGATCTCAACAAGATGTCTATTGAGAAAGAGCAGGCATTGAGTAAATTGGACGCGATGCAATATCCTAATGGAGGATTCCCTTGGATGGAAGGTGGTCAAGTAGATAGATATATGACACAACACATTGCTTTAATGCTAGCTCAATTATTCAAGTTGAATGTTTTGAATGATCAGGATACAAAAGCAGTAAAGATTCTTAATAATGCAAGAAATTATTGTAATGAATCAGTAAAGACTTCATTTAATTCATTGAAAAAAGCGGTCGAAGAAGGAAAGACAAAATGGGATGATAATCATCTCGATTTTATTACATTGCATTATTTATATATAGAGTATATTTTGCAAGATCGAATCGATGATTCTGAAGTAAATAAAATTAGAACATATTATCTTTCTCAAATTCAAAAATATTGGCATAATGATAATATCTATTGGGAAGGATTGTGCGCTTTGATTTTACACTTCAATCCACAATCAAATGCAACTGTCAACGCTAAATTAATCGCAGAATCATTGCGACAAAGAGCTATTGTAAATGATGAACTTGGGATGTATTGGAAAAATTCATGGAATTGTTATTGGTATCAAATGCCAGTAGAATCTCAAGCATTGATGATTGAGTTATTCCACGAAGTTGATAAAGATATGGAAACAGTTGACTTGTTGAAAATCTGGCTATTGAAAAATAAACAGACGACGCATTGGAAGACGACAAAAGCGACATCAGCTGCAATTTACGCTTTGTTGGCATTTGGAAAAAATTACATAGAAGAAGATAAAGATGTTGTGATTGAATTGAATCAAAAACCAATTGATTTTGGAACAAAAGATATAGGTTCGGGATATTCAAAAAAAGTATTGAATGGAACTGATATTAATGCCTATCTGGGTAATGTAAAAGTTAGCAATCCTAACACATCTATTGCGTGGGGAGCTATCTATTATCAATATTTTGAGCAATTGGACAAAATCGAATCTTCAGTGAATTCTCCTTTGGTTTTATTAAAAGAAGTATACTTAAAAAAGAATACTGATAAAGGACCATCACTGACAAAAATTGAAGGATCTACAACGTTAAAAGTAGGAGATATCATGACATCTCGAATTATTATCAAAGTGGATCGTGATATGGAATATGTTCATTTGAAAGATATGCGTGCCTCTGGTCTTGAAGTGATCGATCAATTATCTGGTTATAAATGGAAAGGAGGACTTGGCTACTATGAAAGTCCAGGCGATCTAGCAACACATTTTTTTATCCAATGGCTTAGCAAAGGAACATATGTGATCGAATACGATACCAGAGCATCACAAATAGGCATATTTTCAAATGGAATATCAACGATACAAAGTATGTATGCTCCTGAATTCGCAGCACATAGTAAAGGGATTAATTTAAATATTGGTAAATAAGTAAATTAAAGTGATTTTGTTCGACCACCATCTACAGGAAGATTTATTCCTGTAATATAGCTTGCTAATGGTGAGGCAAGAAAACAGACAGCATTTGCAATTTCTTTAGGTTCTGCAAATCTGCGCAATGGAATTGATTTTTTCATTTCAGATTCAATGTCGCTTATACTTTTATTTTTTGCAGTACTTTCTTTTTGAATTAAGGCTTCAAGTCTTTCTGTTCTAGTAGCTCCTGGAAGTACGTTATTGACTGTAATATTGTATTCACCAATTTCATTTGCAAGTGTTTTCGCCCAATTGGCCACAGCTGCTCTTACTGTATTAGAGACACCTAGATTGTCAAGTGGTTGTTTCACAGATGTTGAAATTATATTGATTATTCGACCATGATTTCTTTCTTTCATGTAGGGAATGCAAATTTGAGAAATCAGATGGTTGCAAATTAAATGTTGAGAAAATGCTTTGGTGAATTCTTCAATTGCCGCATTTTGGATCAAGCCAGAAGCTGGCCCTCCTGTATTATTAATCAAGATATCAACAGGATGACTGAGTGTCAATAAATGAATTTTTTTTCTTACATCTTCAGTTTGTTCAAAATCTATTATCAAAAATTGATGTTTTTGTTCATTGGAAATTCTTGGAAGTGTGTGGATGATATTTTCTAAAAGTTCAGCATTTCGAGCTGCGATTGTTACAGATGCTCCAAGTTGCGCTAAACCAATAGCGATTGCTTTTCCAATTCCCTTGCTACCTCCACAAACTAAGGCATGTTGATTGATTAGATTCATTATTTTTTTATTTTATAAAAGTTACTTCTCCTTTATGACTTTCTTTCGGTAGATTTAGTTCTTTTGCAAAGTTTATCTCTGCATAATATATAAATGTCTGAGAGACATCATTAGTTTCAGGAATATAGCGTTTTTGAATATCGGCAGTTTCAAATACTTTATTCCCGAATCGATTGTAAACTGTTAATGTAAACGAAATTATTTTATCTAAATCTTTTTTATCAATATATGGACCGAATGATTCGTTCTCATCTATCTCACTTTGTGAGATAAACACGTTTGGGAATTTGATGATTTTATCGCAAGGATTAATGATAATTGAATCGGAGTAAATACCACACTCGCAATAAGCTTTGGCAGAATACAAACCAAAGGAACTTGCCTTTTGAAGTATTCCTTTAGCCCCATTATTCCACACAATTGAATCACATGTTGGTGTGTCTTCAAAATTTATAATCAAATTTAGTTGATTGTTATTGCATATAGTACCTTTCGTTTCAATTTCGAATTTTGGTGTACTTTGAGCCCTTATTGTTTTCGATTCTATGATTTCGCCACATTCCCATTTTGCCTTTACTGAGTATGTTCCTGCCGACGATACAGTAATTTGATTTGTGGATTCATTTGTATTCCATGTAATGGAACTGCATGAATTACAAAATGCTGTGAGAATAGTTGATTTTCCAGTGCAAATAAATTGATCGCCAGAAATACTTAGAGTGGGTGGAAGTTTTCTATTGATTTTTATAGTTTCTCGAATTGAAGCACATTTATCATCAAATTTATATTCGACCCATAATGTATCAACTTTTGGAATACTAATTTTTCTTGAAGTCTCCCCTGTGCTCCAAAGTATGGATGCCAGTTTTATCGAATCTGGTATTTCAACGGTTTTTGTTTCGCCTTCGCAGAGGTTAATTTGATCAACTACGATATTGCTTACCGCACTATCGATGAGTTCTACCGAAATATCATCTACAAAATAATAAACAGCTGCTTGATTTGGATTAATGTTTCGATCTTTTCCAACAAACAAAGTGTCGCCTATTCCAATTTTTTTGAATCTTCCTAGAATGATATGATCTTCACCACCACAAGCGACGAAATTAAAGCTATAATTTTTGTAAGAATAATCACTTATGTATTCATCATTAGGTGTTTCATATTGGAGGTTTAATTGCGATAATGGTTCTGCTTGAGGATAATTTGGAATCCCAGTATGAAAATGCACCCCAAATTGATCTAAAGCATAATATGCATTGAGTTCTTGAAGTCGAATATGGAAAATACATCGATAAGTGTAGCCAGCAATTAACGGTTGTGTGAGCTTTGTAGTAAGATATTCAAACTTGGGGATACCGAGAAAAAAACCACCGTGACGTTTGCCTGTTCTTGGAAACTCTGATCGAATGTCAGATGTGCCAAATGTAGCAGCTGTCCAGTCAATCGGTGTATTTGCACCTTCTCCAATGTAAAGCTCCTTGAATCCTCGATTATCGCATTTTTGACAAAGTTCAAAACTAGGATTAGGCACTAGATTTTGGCAATTTACCATACCAATTGAAAAAAAAACACAGCAATTCAATATAAAATATTTCATAATGTACAAAATTACTCAGAAATTTAATTCCTTTAGTTTAATATTGTTGATTCTTGAAATTATTTATGCGATTGAGGCGTTATTTATTTTATCGTATTGAAATTCACTTTTTTTTTGCTTTCTAATGGCACAACAGGTTTGGAATTTTAAAGATCAATTTGGGGTAAATCATTCATTTGGTATTTATCATGGTGAAGAATCTGGGCATTTCATTTCTTACCTTGATAATCAGATTATGCATATCGACTTTATGATTCTAGCTGAAAAGCAATATAGCTTTTATATCAATCATGAGCTCATGAGATTTTCAATACAAAAAATTGGAGAGCACCAATTTAAATATGATTTTACCTCGGATACTGAATCTAGTACTCCTTTTAATGAATATTTGTCCAAGTCTAAAAATGAAAGTACGAAACATATATGGTGGGGCATTATTGCATTATTATTAATTATCAAGTTAATCGTATATTTGTTCGTACGAAATCATATTTAGGTTTGGCATTAGTAATAATTATCCTTTCTGCATTTATTGGCTCATTATTGACATTCTTTTCTGGTTTTGGATTGGGTACTATTTTATTGGCTGTTTTTAGTCTCTTTTTTCCTATAGAGATAGCTATCCCAATGACTGCAATTGTGCATTTTTTGAATAATATTTTTAAGTTATTTTTGACTTATGAACATATCGATAAAGATACAGTCAAACGATTTGGAATTCCATCTGTTGTGGGTTCGATCTGTGGTGCTCTATTACTCTTGTTGTTCGTTAAAGAACAAGCAGATATGGGAGTAGTTTTATTAAAAAAAATTATTGGAGCTTTAATTATATTATTTGCTTGTTTGGAACTATTTAGTTCTCAAAAGAAAATTGGATTCAATGTAAAATTTTTGCCAATTGGAGGATTTTTAAGTGGTTTGTTTGGAGGCTTTTCCGGACACCAAGGAGCTATTCGTTCAGTTTTTTTACTTAAATTAAATCTCTCGAAAGAGTCTTTAGTTGCGACTGGTGTTGTTATTGCTTGCCTTATTGATAGTAGTCGTTTGTTGCTTTACAATCGAATATTTTTCATAAATGATATTGGACAATTGACTATTCCAATAGTAAGTGCTGTGATTGCATCATTTATTGGAGCTTATCTAGGAAATAGGTTTTTGAAAAAAACGAAAATTGAAATGTTGCAGTATTTTATATTTGTAATGTTAATTGTATTTGGACTTTATCTTCTATTCAAATAGCCAAAAAGATTACATTTATTGCGTAAACTCGTTTAATTTTTAGTAAAACAAAATATAGCTGGTGCATCTAAAAAAATGCTACTGTCAAATACCTTCCATTGCGCGATTGTTTTGCAATAATTTATTTCATCTTTTGTATGAAGATTTGCAGAAATTGAAAGTAAATAACTATTTGGTACATTGTTGAAAATGATTTCCATAACTTGCTTGTTTCGATATGGAGTTTCCATGAATATATGTGTAAAATTAGGGTAATTGTGGCTTTTGACTATTTGAATGAGTTTTTCTCTCAATTGTTCTTTTTTAGCTGGGAGATAGCCATGGAATATAAATTGTTGACCATTCATTCCTGAAGCCATTAAAGCAGTAATCATTGAATTTGGCCCTGAATGTGTAATGACTTTACATAAGTTTTGGTGGGCTATTTTTACGATTTCATTTCCAGGATCAGCTACAGCTGGTAGACCTGCTTCAGATAAGATCCCGACATCGAGGCCTTTTTCTAATATTGATTTCACCCATTGCCAATTTTCCTTTGGTTTGTCGGTAATGATTTCTATTTCAATGGATTGTAATGGAGTTGGGTGATTGATAGATTTTAGGAATAGTCTAGCTGATTTTGCATTTTCGACGATGAAATGTGTTATTTTATGAGCTGTTTCAATCGATTCTGTGGATAGATAAGAAGTTGTTGATCCAGTTAATGGTACTGGGATAAGATGTAGGGCTGAATTTTTAGTTTCCATAGGTCGAAGGTATTAAAAACTTACAATTTCGAGTCAATTTCTGAAGATTCGCTATCTTCGCAGTCCATTATGGAAAATAATGTCAGTTATACCATAAAATTGAGCCAATTTGAGGGGCCATTTGATTTGCTTTTATTTTTTATAGAGCGAGATGAGCTTGATATATATGATATTCCAATTGCCAAAATTACAGCTGATTTCTTAGCATACATCCGTGAGATGGAGGCGCTAAACCTCGATTTAGCAAGTGAATTTATTTTAGTAGCGGCGACTTTAATACGAATTAAAGCAAAGATGTTGTTGCCAAGGAAAGAATTGGATGAAAACAACGAAGAGATAGATCCTCGAAAAGAGTTAGTTCAAAAACTATTAGAATATAAAGCGGTAAAAGAAGCAATTACTGAGTTGAGTTCAATGGAAGATGATCGTTATTTCAGAATCCCTCGAGGTAATCTTCAATCCGAGTTTACCAATCTTTCACAAAAAGCGTTGGTAGACGCAGAATGGGAGACACTTTCATTATTTAATATACTAAAGGTTTTTCAAAGTGTTGTTCAAAGGTTAGATCAAACAAAGGCTGTTGTTCATAAAATTTATAATTATGAATATACTATTGGAGAGCAACAAGAGAAAATCAAAGATGCGATTCGCTTAAAAGGTAAAGCTGATTTTGAAAAAATATTTGAAGATTGTGAGAATAGAATACATGCGATCATTACATTTTTAGCTTTACTTGAACTCGTGAATCTTCAAGAATTGAAAATAACAAAAGGAGATCAATTGAATCAATTCTGGGTAGAGGAAAAAACAGCTGAAGAAATTGCAGTTGCCCCACTTATTCAATCAGAAGATCCTCAAGAAGAAGAGTAATTTGCTAAATTAAAATACTTGCTATAGCCGCTGTAAATAAACATGCTACAGTACCTCCAATTAAAGCTAATACACCCAATTCAGCTAATGTACTTCGTTGAGATGGTGCAATTGTACTTATTCCACCAATTTGAATACCGATGGATGCAAAATTTGAAAATCCACAAAGCGCATATGTAGAAATAATTAATGCTCTTTCGGACATTATTCCTTCGGTTTTAAAACTAGCTAATGTCGTGTATGCATAGAATTCATTTAAGATTGTTTTTTCCCCTAATAATTGACCACCCAAAATGATATCTGCATTTGGAATTCCAATGAGCCAAGCTATTGGGGCACATAACATGCCTAATATGTATTGTAATGAAAAACTATCATAGCGTCCAGCAGAATTAACTTTTACATATTCATTCAATCCAAACCATTCACCAATTGAGTTCTGGACGATATAATTTAACATATAAATTAATGCAGTAAAAACAAGCAACATCGCACCTACATTTACTGCTAGCTTTAGGCCATCAGTGGTTCCAATCGCTATAGCATCCAAAACATTAGATCCAATTTTTTCTTTTGATACATTTAAGTCTTTATTAATTTTATTAGGGTCAGTTTCGGGATATAAAATTTTAGATGCGACAATTGCCGCAGGTGCACTCATGATAGATGCAGATAAAAGGTGAGTGGCATACATTTGTTGTTGCACAGGATCATTCCCTCCTAGGAAGCCCACATATGCTGCTAGCACTCCTCCTGCAATTGTAGCCATTCCACCTACCATGACACAAAGTATTTCGGATTTTGTCATGTCATTGAGATAAGGCTTAATAAGTAGTGGCGATTCCGTTTGTCCTAAGAAAATATTACCAGCAGCCGAAAGACTTTCTGCACCAGACAAGTGCATGGTTTTATTCATAACATAAGCTATGCCATATACTATTTTTTGTAGTATCCCCAAATAATATAATAGGGAAGTAAATGCTGAAAAAAAGATGACTGTTGGTAGAACTTGAATTGCAAAAATAAATCCATGAGCTGGAATATTTTCTATTAGCTCTTTTCCAAATAGAAATTTTGAACCTTCTTTTGTAAAATCCAAAAAGACTACAAAAACTGATGCAATCACTTCAAATACTTTTTTAACAATCGGAACTCTCAATACTAAAACTGCGAATACGAGTTGTAAACCAATGCCAATAGACACTAGACGCCAATTTATTGATTTGCGATCTTTACTTAATAAATAGCATATTCCTATTAAAAATATTACGCCTAAGATCCCTTTGTATGACTCCATTTCTATTGTATTAAAATAAAGCTTGAAAATTAGATAAAATTCTGCATCTTAGCCGAAATTTTTAATAAAAAATTCATGTTAATAGGAATTACGGGTGGTTCAGGGGCTGGAAAGACTGAATTCATAAAGCGATTAAGACAGAATTTTGTTGAGCAGGACCTTGCATTAATCTCGGCGGATAATTATTATTTGCCTAGAGACCAGCTTAAAAAAGATCAGAATGGGGTAGTCAATTTCGATTTGCCTGATACTATAGATCATCATGGATTTATAACTGATTTAAAGAAATTAAAGGGGAATGAGCTTGTTCGTAGAAAGGAATATACTTTTAATAATGAAAAGGCAAATGCGAAAGAGATCATAATTCATCCAGCAAAAGTTTATATTGTAGAGGGTTTGTTTATCTTGCATGAGCCTGAAGTAAGGAGGCTTCTGGATTTAATCATTTTGATTGATGCCAGTGATATAAAGAAAATCTCGAGACGAATACTTCGAGATCAAGCAGAGCGAAATTATCCATTAGATGATGTGCTATATCGGTATAATCATCATGTAGCTCCAGCTTTCGATAAATTCATTGTTCCTTATTTGGAGTATGTGGATTTAATCGTTAACAATAATCATAATTTTGATAAAGCACTCGATGTCATGGCTCGATTTATCCGAAGTATCTGCCAAGAGAATGCATAAAATGTAAGAAGAATAATGTCCTATTATCAAGCAATTGCAACTATAGCAACAAAATATTTTGGAGTTTCGAAAGCGTTTAAATATGGTTTTAATTGGTCACCCATGTATCGGAGATCCAATGCAAGGATAATAGCAGTATCAAAAGACCTCATGAAAATTGAGATCAGACTTCCATTGACCTACAAGAATGTTAATTATATGAATTCTATGTTTGGGGGAAGCATGTTTGCGGCGGTAGATCCAATTCCTATGATTCAATTGGTATCTATATTAGGCAAAGAATATGTAGTATGGGATAAGTCTGCAGAGATATATTTTAAGCGACCAGCAAAGGAAAATTTATTTGCAACGTTTGAATTTTCAAATGAAGAAGTTGAAGAAATTAAATCAAGGGTAAAGTCTGAAAAAGAAATTTCGATTAGTAAATCTACAATATTGACAAATAAGATTGGTGATACTGTTTATTGTGAAGTTAAGAAGACAATTTATATTGCAGATAAAATGTTTTATAAACAAAAAAATGCTCAGAGAAGAGAGAAGATATAGGCTATAAGTCACTAGATGCCAAGTTCCAATATCATAGGTGAATGATCAGAAATTTTTTGTTCCCGGACTTCATGTAGATAATAACAGTTTTTTGCAATAGCTGATAATGTTTGATAAAAAAATGTGTGATCATATCGATATCCATTTCCTTGATGACTATACCATGAGTATTCTTTTTTCTCTTTATGAAAAAATCGAAATGCATCTATAAAATTATTTTTTTCTAAAGTCGAGAATTCCTTTTGATACCAAAAAGAATCTCCAACCTGATCAATATAGTTTTTTCCAGTATTTAGATCGCCTACGATGATTGCATTTGAGTTAGAGTGCAATTCTTCAAAAAGTATGTCAAATAATTTATGCTCTTTTTTATGTGGAAAATAATTGTTGTATAAAGAGAAAGCAGAGAAATTTGCTTTGATCATTAGATCTTGATAAGTGTCTAAATTTTTTGCAGGATAGGATGATTCGAATGGAATTTTTGAAGCAACGAATACAGTATTGTTTTCTGCGGCATTGGCGCCTGTTGATTGATGGATCCATCCTGATTTCAGAAGACTGCTTCGCAAGAAATATCCATTTGTATTGTTGTGAAATTCGCTAAGACAAATGATATCTGCATTTTGCTCTAGTAAAAAATTTACGATGCTTTGAATTCTAGAACCACCGCCTTGAAGTATATTCCACGATAAAATTTTTAGTGTCATGTTTATGCACCGATTCTTTTATCTTTGGCCGCTTCTATACTTTGTTTTAATGCAGTCATGATGTCAATCACCGGTGTAGTTTCTACAGTTTGTTCAGATTTGATCGTTTCATTGCCTTGTATTTTTGCTTGTATAATATCGTTTAATGCATCGTGATAACGATCTTGAAAAACAAGTTTGTCGAACGAAGTGCTAAGAGAATCTACTAATGTTTCTGCTAACTTTAATTGGCCATCATCGATCGTAGTGTTTTCGAGATCTGGTACTTGATTAATTTTTCTTATTTCATTTGGGAATCGCAATTTATACATGATTAATCCATTGTCATGTGCTGTAAGCAAAACCATATCTTCTCGGTCTCTCAATACAATTCTTCCTACACCAGCTTTTTTACTTTTCGCAAGTGTTTGTACCAAAAGTTGAAAGGTTTTTTTTGCAATGTCACCATGAGGACCGATGTAATACACAGATTCGAAGAGGGTAGGATGTACGTCGTGCAATTCTACAAAGTGATTAATTTCAATCGCTCTTGTACTTTTTAATTTAATTTTACTGAGATCAGTATCTTCAATAATGACATATTGGTCAGGAGAATATTCATAAGCTTTTGCAATGTCTTCAGTGGCTAAATCTTGATCACATTTTTTACATACTTTTTTATATGAAACTCTTCCATTATCACTTTTGTGAAGTTGATTAAAACTAATCTGAGAATCAGCCTCTACAGCATTGAATACTTGAATTGGGATAGTTACTAAGCTAAACTGTATATGTCCTTTCCAAATTGATTTCATATTACTAATTTTTCCTTTTTATTACAAGAATTATTCCAAGTCTCTGATTAAAGTTTTAAAGTCTCGATATTTTCCAATAATCCTACAAAAACTGGTTCTCGGAATGATCCATTTCCTGTCATCGAGGCATATTGTATTTCGATCCAAGGGTATTCAGCGAGCCAAACACTATTTTGTTCTTCTTCTATTTCTCCTTGAATTACAGGCTTTGAGCCAATAGAGAATTTGCTAAGATATAATTTAATTTCTGCCAACCGTTTTTGTGTAAAGCCTGTGCCAACTCTGCCTCTATAGGTCAGCTTATCGTCTTCATATTGTCCTATATGGAGTGATCCAAAATATTCAGACCTATCGCCTTGTCCATAAGTGAAACCCAAAATTAAGCAATCTGTGTTTTGACGTATTTTTATTTTATTCCATGCTATAGATCTCGAATTCTGTGTGTAAAAACTAGAAAGATCTTTTGCCATAATACCTTCTAGTTGCAGCTGCTTTGCAGCTTCTAATAATTGAGAACCATCTTCAAATGAATCGCTAAAACGCAGGGTATTGTTTGGTTGAAAAATGCATGTAAGCCATTCTCTTCTTTTGTAAAGTGGCGTATTGAAAAGTTCTAATTGGTCAATAGTAAGCAGATCAAATGCATAGATTGAGATGGGATTTTTTTTGAGTTTTTCACCATATGAGAGATTTGATTTAGAATGGAGACGACTTATTACATTTGCAAATATTGGTTTTCCTTTCTCGTCAAGACAAACGATTTCGGCATCTAATACTGCGGATTCGACAAGTATCCATTTGCAAATCTCTTTGCATTCAGGGAATTGTGAAGTAATATCTCGTCCATTGCGACTGATGATTTTATATTCTCCATGATCTATATAAATGAGAACTCTGATACCATCCCATTTTATTTCATACGTATAAGCTGAATTGAGTTGAAAATTTGCTATTTGTTCAGCAAGCATTGGTTTATACTGTTGATCAAAAATGCTCGGTTTGAAATCTGATTTCATTTCAATCAACCATTGGTCTTTTTCAATTTCAATCATTTGAAATATTCCATGAATTCGATTTCCCAGTAGTTTAAATTGTAATGACTTTGACTTGTTTTGAATCCATTCAAATTTTCCAAAATCGATGATCCACATTTGTCCACCTCCATATTCTTCTTTTGGAATAATCCCTTCAAATTCAAGATATTTTGTCGGATGATCTTCTGTGCGTATAGCCAATCTTTTTATTCCTTCTGATAATGAAAGTCCTTTTGGAATGGCCCAGCTCCAAAGCACACCTTCATGTTCTAATCGCAGGTCATAATGTAAGTTACTGGCATTATGTAACTGTATGACGAATCGATTATTTTGACTTTCTTCTATCTTTGCTTCAGGTTCTGAAGTTATTTCGAAGTTTCTTTTTTCTTGATAGGTATTTAACTTAGTATCAATAGCTTTATTTTCGGTAACATATTTTTTGTTGTGTAAGGGCATCTGTTTTTCTTTGTAGTTGACCCAAGCGTCGCCGTATGTCTCAATATATTTAAGTGCATTATGAATGGTGTAATCTTGGCTTGAATGCAACGATTCCAAGCTACTCCAATGAAGTGGTAATGAAACAGGCGCATTCTTAATAGCTCTTGTACTATACGGAGCTATGATGGTTTGACTTGAATGATTTCTATTAATGTCGAGAAGAATTTTTCCATCTCTTTGATCTTTTCGAATTCGCAAAGTACAAAGACTGAAATTATCCGCCACAAATTGCTTGCTTATTTCTTCAGTGTATGTTATGACTTCTTGAGTATTCCATTGTGGTACTATTGGCACAAATATATGTAAGCCTTTACTTCCTGATGTTTTGAGTAGAGGATGGTATCCAAGATGTTCTAAGTAATTTTTTAAATTGGATGCAAGATTTTTTAGTTCTTGAAAGGAAGTGTTTTCTGCTGGATCTAAGTCAAAAATAATAAAATCAGGTTGTGCATATGGTAATCTTAAACTTGTAATATGTATTTCTAAACTTGCCAAGTTTGCTATCCATATGAGATCTTCTGGATTTTGTATGGTAAGGTAATTTTGTTCGCCTAATTTGTATTTTGAAATATAAGTTGGTGTCCAATCGGGTGCATTTTTTGTGTAAAATTTTTCTTTACCTATACCATCGGGATAACGTATCAAACTTAATGGTCTATTTGAATTGTATTTTAGGAAATATGAATTAATTTGGTATAAATAGTGTATCCATTCCGCTTTACTAATGTCGGGTTCTGTAAATAAAATCTTCTCAAGATTTGATAGTTTTACTTTTTGAGATCCAATTTGAACGATTTGTTCTTTAGCCAAAGGAATTTATTTGTTTAGTAATCTAAACTAGATTAGAATTTAATGAATAAAAGGAAAATCAATCCGATAAGAATTCTATAATAGCCAAAATGTGTAAAGCCATAATGTTCCAGATACTTTAGAAACATTTTTACGGCGAGCCAAGCAGTGAGAAATGCAATAACAAGACCAATGCAAAGCAAGAAAATCTCATTGGAACTAAATGATATATTCGTTTTTAGTAAGTCATAAGAAGTAGCGGCAAACATGGTTGGCACTGCAAGCAAAAAGGAAAATTCTGTAGCTTGTTTTTTGTCAAAGCCGTTGAATACACCTCCAATAATCGTAGCAGCTGCTCTTGAGACGCCAGGTATCATAGATACGCATTGAATGACTCCAATAAAAAATGCATTTTTATAAGAAACTTGACTGAGGTTCAATGTTTTGCTTTCTGTAGATGTAATTTTTTTATCAATTAAAATTAATATTATACCTCCAAGGATTAAAGAGAATGCGACAACAGTAGGGTTAAATAAATATGCTTTAATATAATCGTATGCTAAGAATCCAATAATGGCTGTGGGAAGAAATGCTACAGAAAGTTTAAAATAGATATCAAGTCCTTCAAAGAAACGTTTGTAGTATATCATGACGATGGCGAGTATTGCGCCAAGTTGGATTGAAATTTCAAATGTTTTGACAAATGCATTTTCCTCAATTCCCATCCAAGTAGAGGCCATAATCATATGTCCTGTGGATGATATCGGTAAGAATTCCGTGATGCCTTCAACGATGGCTATTATGATTGCTTGAATTATGGTCATTGGATATAATTTTGCAAATTTTCTTTGATATTATTTTAATTTGGTAACTATGGCATTGCAGCAAGTTTCAATGAGGCTATAAACTTCTTGAAATTTATTATCATAATAGGGATCTGGTACTGGTTTGTTTTCTCCTGGGAATGCAAATTCGGTAAGAAATTGAATTTTTTCTTTTTGATATGGTGGAGCAAGTTTGTTTACAGTAAAATAATTCATTTGATCCATGACTAAAATTAAGTCAAAGTGTATAAAATCATCATTTGTGATTCTTCTAGAAATTTGCTTGGAAATATCTAAATCGTGAAGTTTTGCTTCGCGAATCGACCTTGGGTCTGGGGATTCTCCATCATGCAGGCCATTTGTGCCACATGAGTCCACAGTCCATGACAATTGATTCTCTATTATAAGTTTCTCAAGGATTCCATGAGCTAGAGGAGATCGGCAAATATTGCCTAAACAAACCATTAATATTTTCATTTATAAGGAAATCAAAGCACAAAGTTATTAAAGCAATTTATTTATTGTTTATTTTGTGCAAGGAATCGTCAATTTATTATGTTAAAACTTTCTGTGGTCATCATTACGTACAATGAGGAGAAGAATATCGCAAGATGTTTGGATTCAGTATTGTCTATAGCTGATGAAATAGTGGTGGTTGATTCATATAGCAAAGATGATACAAAAAATATATGCAAGTCATATGGTGTTCGTTTTTTGGAAAATTCATTTATAGGTCATATTGAACAGAAAAATTTTGCAATGCATCAAGCGAGATTTGATTGGATATTATCATTAGATGCAGATGAGTCAATTGATATGGTTTTAAAGGAAAGTATAATCCAGTTTAAGTTGAATCCAACTGCTGATTTATATCAAATTAATAGAGTAAATAATTATTGTGGAAAGTGGATCTATCATAGTGGTTGGTATCCTGATCGCAAGATTAGATTATGGTCAAAGGCAGTTGGTGATTGGCAGGGCGAAAATCCTCATGACAAGTTTTTGCCTTATTCAACAAAATCTATAGTTGGGAAGTTAAAAGGAAATATATTGCATTATAGTTACACAAGCATAGAGCAACATGATCGACAAATCGATTTTTTTTCTGATATTTCTTCAAAAGCACTTTTTGAAAAAAAAATTAAACATTCATTCTTGATGAAATTTGCGAGTGCTGCATATAAATTTTTTTATTGTTATATACTCCGATTAGGTTTTCTCGATGGACGAGTAGGTTGGGTGATTGCGACAAAATCTGCTTTGGCAAATTATAAAAAATATTCTAAACTTGAAAAACTTTGGGATGCACAATAAATCGCTACAGAATATCTTGATTTGTCGAACCGACCATATTGGAGATGTGATTTTAACTCTTCCAATGGCAGGCATTTTAAAAGAAAATTATCCTGATTGCCATATTGCTTTTTTAGTTAATGAATATACAGCGGATGTGGTTCGTTGTAGTCCTTTTGTAGATGAGATCATTACGCTCCAAATTGTGAATAAACTTTCTTTAGTTCAAAAAAAGAGCTTGTTTGCTCGGTTTGAAATTTGCTTTTTGGTCTTTCCTCAAAGAGAATTAGCTTCATTAATGAAACAATGCAATATTGCAATTCGAGTAGGCTCATCCAGGAGATGGTTTCATTGGTTGTATTGCAATAAATTAATTAAAGTTCAGAGAAAAAAATCACCCTTGCATGAAGCTCAATTAAATCTTAAATTGCTTGAACCTTATGTGAAACGGACCAATTATTCATTAGAAGAATTGCAGAAATATAGTGCTTTGCAACAGCCTACATCTAAACTAAATCAAGTTTTAGATAGTGATTCTTTCAAGTTGATATTGCATCCTTTAAGCCATGGCAATACTAGAAATTGGCCTTTAGAGAATTTTAAGAAATTGGCACTTTTACTAAAGAGGCCAAAACTTCAAATTATAATCACAGGCAGTCAAAAGGAAAGTGAATTAATAAATCCATATTTTGATACTACTATTGATGGTGTTTTAAATTTGGCAGGAAAGTTAAGCTTACAAGAGTTTATCTATTTGATTTCCATTTGTGACGGGATGGTGGTCAATTCCACTGGTCCTATGCATATAGCAGCATCCTTTGGCAAAAATGTAATGGGTTTGTTTGTACCATTTTATAAAATGCATCCTTCTCGATGGGGACCGATAGGCGCTAAAGCGGAGTACTTCATGGCTGAAAATTCTTGCAATGGATGTTCCAATGACGAAGCTTGTCACTGTGTGAAAAATATTCAAGTTCAAGAGCTTGCAAAGAGAGTAGAATTATGGTCTAATTTTCCGAAATAAACATTTTTATTTTGATCTTGTTATCAATTAATGGGTAAGCGTACAATAGTTATAGGGGCAAGCAATAATCCAGAAAGATACTCATTTATGGCTGTGAATTTATTGCTTGATTATCATCATGAAGTGTTCCCTCTTGGAATTAAAAATGGTAAAATTCAAAACCTTGAAATTATTAAGGATAGACCTGAATTGCTAAACATTGATACAGTTACTCTTTATCTTAATCCTGAGTTACAACAAGATTGGTATTTTTATATTTTGAATGTAAAACCGAAGAGAGTTATTTTTAATCCAGGCACTGAGAATTTAAAATTTCAGACATTGCTCGAAGCACACGGTATCGAATGTGTTGAAGCTTGTACTTTGGTTTTGTTGCGAACTGGTCAGTATTGATCTTTTATTTTAGCTTGAATTAAGTAAATTGTCTGAATTCACCATTCAAACTTAATCTATGAATCCATTCTGTTCTTTTTTTAGTGATTTGGATCATCTTTGTAATTTGGATATCTAAAATTTGTAGACGTTCATTTTCAGGTAGTACTGTAAGTAGGTCAAATTCTTGCTGTAAACTAAATCCAACAAAATGCCCGATTCTATAGCTTAAAAAATCGTCCCATGATACCTGATGATATGGTTTTATATTGTTTATATAACAAAGCTCTTCAAATTTTTTATGTATGATATGTATTTTTTCTGCATTAAAAATTCTATCAAATTCTATGTTTTCATACAGAATTGAAGAGTACAACTTATTGGCTGTGACTGAAATATATTGAATGATTTTACAAATACCTATACTTTCTAAGATGACATCCATTTTTCCATCAAAGTATCTTTTTTCAATCGATTTTAAACGAACTATAGTACCTATATTTTGTAATTGATTTTCAATCACTGTACAAATACAAAAAGAAATTCCATAATTGTCACAATCTAGAATTAATTCTTTGTATCTCTCTTCAAAAATATGGAGTCGTATTTCTTCTTCAGGAAAAACTACTATTGGTAGAGCGAAAACTGGAATAGCACTATAACTATTTTCATGCATTTTGTTCCCATATTGTGCAAATTCTTACAATTACTTCTGCGGCTTTATTCATATCCTGTACTGAAGTCCATTCTTTTTTTGAATGTATTCCGTGTTCACCAGCAAAAACGTTAGGACATGGTAAACCCATAAATGAAAGACGTGAACCATCTGTTCCCCCACGTATTTTGCCTTTTCTTACTGGTAGTCCTGCCTCAGATATTGCTTGTGCTGCATATTCTGCTACTTGTGGGTGGTTTGCAAGGATTTCTTTCATGTTTCGATACTGTTCTTTTTGCTTAATTTCTACCTTAGAGTTTGGATAAGACAATAGTACTTTATCGCAAATGGTTTGTATTGTATCTACATGTTGTTGTAATTTTTTCGTATCAAAATCTCTAATAATAAAATCGATTCTTGCAGATTCAAGCTGTCCCTCAATTTTAGTGGGATGTACAAAACCTTCCATGCCATCGGTACTCTCAGGTGATAGATATTCTTTTGGCAACTGCGCTAAGATTTCTCCTGCGATTTTAATGGCATTTTCCATAACTCCTTTTGCATATCCTGGGTGTACACTTACACCGGTGATATATATAGAGCAACCATCAGCTGAGAATGTTTCATCTTCAATATGTCCAACATCTCCACTGTCCATTGTGTAACCAAAATCAGCTTCTAATTTTTTCATATCGACATGATCAACGCCATGACCTATTTCTTCATCAGTTGTAAATAATATCTTTATTTTTCCATGGATTATTTGAGGATTTTTCTGTAAGTATAGCATTGCTTCCATGATCGCAGTCACCCCTGATTTATCATCAGATCCTAAGAGTGTTTCACCACTTGCTGTAATAATATCATGTCCTAATTTTTGATTTAGTTCTGGAAATTCAGATGAGCTTATTTTAATGCTTGGATCATCTGGTAAAATTATGTCATCACCATTGTAATTTGAATGTAGAATTGGTTTAACCCCTGTCCCACTGCAATCTGGCGCAGTATCTACATGAGAGCAAAAACATAGCGTCGGAACTACCTTCGTTGTGTTAGATTCTAGACTAGCATAAACATAACCATATTGATCAAGATCGGCCTTGATACCAGCTTCAGTTAATTCGTCATAAAGTAATTTGCTAAGGTTTTTTTGTTTTTCAGTAGAGGGTGAAGTTGTCGAAAATGGATCAGCCTGAGTGTCGATTTTAGCATATTTAATAAAACGTTCAGCTGTGGATGGAAAATGAAAATTCATAAAATTTATTTTGTGTAAAATTACATAATTTTTAATCCTATGATAACTATTATTCGTAAAGATTGTTAGAAAACTATGGAAGAAAAGACAATTTATATTATTTATGATGGCGATTGTAATTTTTGTAAGCAATGGATGCAATTTGTAAATAAGAGAAATAGTTCTGGAAAGTATAAATTATTAACTCAGTATGACCACGAAGTAAACGAACTGAGTCATGAATTTCAACTAGGGGATACAATATCGAATACAGTTGTCGTAATTTATAAATCAAAAGTTTATCTTGCCTCCCAAGCGATTATTGTTATTTTGAAACATATGAATTTACCTTATCAACTGGTAGCTAAATTTTTAACTTTTATTCCTAAAAAGTTGGCTGACTCAATATATTTTTTTGTCGCTAAAAATAGAAAATTCTTTTCTTCCACTACCTGTACTTTAGCTTCGCCAAAGCATTTAAACAAAAAGCAATATGACACAACGCATTAATTTACCAGAAATTGGATTGCCGAGGATTGTAATTATTGGCGCTGGATTTGGTGGGCTTCGAATGGCAATGAAGTTGAAAGGGAAAGGCTATCAGATCGTCTTAATCGATCGGAATAACTATCACCAATTTCAACCATTATACTACCAAGTAGCTATGGCTGGACTAGAGCCTAGCTCAATTTGTTTTCCAATTCGAAGAATTTTTCAGAATAGAAAAGATGTTTTTTTTCGTGTTTGTGAAGTAGAATCTATTGATTCACAGAATAAGAAACTCAATACGAATTTAGGGGTGGTTAATTTTGATTATTTGGTCATCGCTACTGGCGCGAAGAATAATTATTTTGGAAATGCAAATTTTGAAAAATATAGCTTGCCATTAAAATCAGTTTCAGAAGCTTTGTTTTTACGGAACCGAATCCTAGAGGATTTTGAAGCTTCATTATTGGAGGTTGAGCCAAAGGAAAGACAGAGATTTCTAGATATAGTAATCGTAGGAGGTGGTCCTACAGGTGTTGAAATTGCTGGGGCATTAGCTGAATTGAAAAAGCACGTATTGCCTAAAGATTATCCAGAGTTGAATTTGAATGAAATGGATATTCATTTGGTCCAAAGTCGTGCACGAATTCTTGATGCAATGTCAGATAAGTCATCGCTTACAGCTTTAGATAATTTAGCGAATATGGGCGTTAAAGTTCATTTAAATTCGAGGGTGTTGGATATCACTGATAACGAAGTGACACTTAGTTCAGGAGATAAGATTTTTACAAAAAAAGTAATTTGGGCTGCTGGGATTGCTGCTGCTACAATGCCAGGATTAACTGATGATAGTTATCATAAGAATGGGCGATTGATCGTTGATGAGTTTCTAAGACTTAAAACATCTGAATCTATTTTTGCTATCGGAGATGTAGCTTTTGTTGAAGGAATAAATGGTCATCCTCAAGTGGCACCTGTTGCAATGCAGCAAGCTGATTATCTAGCTAATTTTTTTATCAAATTGCTAAAGAAAGATACAGCGCACAAGAAAGGATTTACATATCTTGATAAAGGGGCTTTGGCTACTATCGGTCGCAATAAAGCAGTTGCAGAACGAGGTAAATTATTTTTAAAAGGATTTGCTGCATGGGTTATGTGGCTGGGTGTACATATTTATTTTTTAATTGGAGTTAAGAATAAAATAGTTGTTATGTTCAATTGGGTTTGGGCATATTTGTTTTTTGATCAAGGATTGAGATTGTTGATCAAACCAAAGATAAAAAATAATTAGTTTGATTTTATTAAAGGCAATTCAACAAAAAATATTGTACCAATGTTTTCTACTGAAGTAAAATAAAGTTTCCCATTGGATAGTTCTATGATTTGTTGACACATTGCAAGCCCAAGACCTGTTCCAGAATTTTTAGTTGTGAAATTTGGTAGAAATACTTTTTCTTGCATTGCCTCTGGTATTCCGACACCATTATCTTTGATTTTAATTAAGGTATATTTGTTTTTTTGCTCTAGGGAGATTTCTATTTTTCCTCTTCTGTCTTCAGGGATTGCTTGAATTGCATTGTTGATAAGATTATTTAATACACGTATAATTTGGTTTTTATCCATATAGACATATTGTTCTTCAATGGAGACGAATAAATTAATATCAATATCTTCTCTTTTTCTAAACAAATCATGTACGGAACTTACTATATCGTTTAAAAGTAATTTTTCATTTTCAGCTTTCGGCATTTGTGCGAAATTTGAAAACTCAGTAGCTATTTTAGTAAGTCCATCGATTTGTTCGAGGATAGTATTACTTACTTTTTCGACCATTTCAGGAACATTGTCAGACTTTGATCGAATCATTTGTTGTAAGTATTGGATACTTAATTTCATTGGTGTAAGTGGGTTTTTTATTTCATGCGCGACTTGTTTTGCCATTTCCCTCCATGCGCTATCTCTTTCAGATTTCGCTAGTAAGGTAGCGCTTTCATCCAACTGTCCTACCATATTATTGTAATCTTGGATGAGCTCACCAATTTCATCTTGTCCTGGATATTCAAGAGTTTCATTTGTTTTTCCAAGTCTTATTTCTTTGAGTTTATTTCGTAAGATTTCTAAAGGTGAAGTTATTGAGTTAGCTAAAAAAGTAGCTAAACTAGCTGCTATCAAAAAGAGAAAGACGTAGATGTTTAATAAGGTATTTATAAGAATTGCAAGACGATTATTTGAATTGTTGCCGGTGTTTTGAAATTGACTTACTTTAAGAGTAAATTGTCTTTGATTGTTTTGAAATAAATTCCTATATGCACTGAGTGAATTTTTGTTTTGATCCACATTTTTATCATTTAGAATAATGATGTCTTCAATATCTTGAGGGAACCCAAAGTAAAATTCAGGATTGCAGAGTTTAACAATATTCGCATTGGGTTCAAATACTGATTTTTGACTTATTTTACTTCCATTGTGATCGTATAATTCTATTTCATAATCCAATAAATTTTGTGCTTGCTTGAGTTTTTCTTGAATGATTATTTTAGTATCATATTCATTCAAAGGTTCTTGAATATTTTTTTCTAAATAGGAACTTATGGATTTTGCTTTATAATACACGTTTTCATATTCTAATTGATAGTCAGTTCTCTTTGTAAAAAACACAGTTACTGCAGCAATGATTACAAAAGATAACACAATTCCTAATATGATGTAAAATTGAATTTTAGTTCGTAAAGAGGGTTTGTTGGATAAGCTAAAATGAATGCCTTGTGGTAAAAAATTATATCGATTGTTAACTAAATTTACAAAGTAAGAAAACAATATTAAAATGGTAAAAATGTAAGAGAACAGTGATATAGCATTTATAATTCGATCTTTAGAATGTGCTAATATTACAATTTTATTTTTTCCAACTTTCCCAAGGAGTCCATCTTTGGTAGCATCTACAAATCTGCCATAGGTTTCTTTGCCAATATTCTCTTGGATGGAGGATAGATCAGGCCGTTTGATGTCTGAAGCATATTTTAGAATGCCATCTTCATAATAATATAATTGATAGGCATTGGTACTTGCTTTATGAATTAAATCTGAAACAGCGATCGATTGAATACTATCATTCTGAACAGATAATTGGTTTGAAAAATCTTTATATGTTTTGTACTCAAAATCTCGTTTCTTAATATTTTGATAGTGGAATATAAGTCCAGAACTCAGAAAGCTTATTAGAATTATCCAAGTGATCAACCATAAAATATTTACTTGATATTCATCAGCAAAATAATCTTGCAGCCAAATTACAATAGCACTCGCTAAGAAAAATGAAATGATACTGATATCTAATTCTATTCTACTAAAACATAGAGCAAATAATATAAAGGAAGCAGAAAATACAAGAAGACGTTCTTGTAATGAAAGTTGGAAACTTAAGGTGCTTTGAACTAGTTTATTTGATATTAAAAAAATGGAAACCAGAATAAAGAGTAAACAAAGTAACAAGAGATAATTTTCGGCTGGACTATTTAATATATTCCCAAAGTCAAATGCAAATTCTGATTTTACAAATACGGCTTTGTAAGCAGCGCAATAAACGAGAAGTGATAGAAAAATTATAAAATAATTCAGAAAAGGGATAATGTACTTTTCATGTTTTTGTGTTAGAACATAATTTGAATTGAGTGAATAATATTTATGAAATATATAAGCTACATGAAAGATCAATAAAGAAAGAATTAGAAATTCGAATAGGGTATATTTAAACCAGTTGGTATGTATTAATTTAAGGGTAAAGAAGGAATTATAGAATAAATGATCAGAAACTATCCACTGTGAAAGCGAGATCAATAAAACAATTCCAGTAGATAAAGTTAATAAAGCCCAAGAATAATTTTTATAATGTAAAAAGTGTTTTGTATATTGATGAAAAGGCTTATAAAACAAAAACAAAACAAGAAAATAAAAAAGTATTAAGAAATTGGCTTTTGAACCTGCTAAATTTGAATTAAAGTTTTCAAAATAGCTAATTGGCTTTTTAGCAATGTCTTGAATTTGTAGTTGTTTTTTCGCTTTACTATTATCATGCAAACTAATTTTTCGTGTTTCTACAAATTCTGGTAAAATTTTAGTGTAGAAGATAGAGCAGTAGGAGTTTTCACCAGAATCAAATTTCGACTTAATGCCATAATAGTAGTAACCTTCTTGTAAGAATATTCCTTGCCCAGTGTTTTGTTCGCAAGGGCACCAGTTGATATTGTATAATCCTGAATTGTTCCAATAGATTAATTTATTTTGATCACATAGAATAAAGTGATGTGAAGTAGGATTTTCGGAAAAATAATTTCTTATAATATTAAATATTTCTGATTCAGTTTTGGCATTTCTTTTTAGTTCATTTGGGAGTAGTTTAGCAAATTGATCTATTTCTTTTTGCAAATTTTGAATATTTGCATTTGCAATGGTTTGATATCGATGTCCTTCAGTATGTTCTAATGTTTGATAAAATAATTCATACGCCTTACCCATTGCAAGACATAAAAAGCCTGCAATCCAAAGAAAATGCCACTTGGATCGTATTTTAGACATCATGATTGGATTTCCAAAATCCGCCTAAAATTACTAAAATATATTATAATTTCCTGTAATACATAATATTAGTAATGAAAATGAGCCTTTTTTTGTAATTTTGCTCGATTTGTATTCTATCGCTTTTATAAAAAGAGGAAAGTCTGGATAGCAATGAATCAATACGCCATTTAACAAATGGGGCGATGTTGTCGGTCATCGTACAGAAAGTGTCACAGAAAATTACCGCCTTAAGTGATTGAGGTAAGGGTGAAAATGTGCGGTAAGAGCGCACAGTAAATCAAAGCAATTTGATTTGGGGATAAACCTCGTATGCTAAAATGCCATGTATATCCATTGATCTTCGGATCTTGTTGATTCACCAAAGTGTTCAAATACTGATGGAAGGGTAGGCAGATAGATTTTGTGAGTGATTGCAAGACTAGATAAATGATAGAACTCTGCAAAGAGACAGAATCCGGCTTATAGCAAATTATACTGACAAAAAAAGCCTAGCGTCATGCTAGGCTTTTTCTTTATTGCTTTCTATTAACGTAAAATTTTATTCCGGTTTAGTATAATTTATCACTTCAATAAGAGAATCTAACTTATAAATAGATTCAAATTCAAGACTATCTGTTTCAGACCACCTCTGGAATTTTCCGTCTTTTAAATTGTTTGAAAAAAATGAAGTATATCTTTTTATGCCATTTTTGTAATACACTGTGTCACCGCCATGTATTTTGCCTTCTTTGAAATATTGCACTTCCTTTAATTCTCCAGTTTCGTAAAATGAAGTTGATTTTCCTTCCTCTTTTCCATTTACGAATGTTTTTTTACTCATCAATTCTCCAGTCGGGTAAAATTGTTGATAGTTGCCATGAATAATATCATTTTTTGTGGTGTACTTCTCTCGAATTTTTCCATTGGTATATAGCTTAGTTTCCTCTTTAATTTTCTCTGAGGTACATGATATACTCAAAAGTAGGATTGTAATTTTAATTAATTTCATACCAATAGTAAAACAAAATTAAATCATTTGTTTATTTAAGGACTGAATTTTCTTATTTTTTCCAAGGAATCTTAGTTAAAATTCGTGAAGCAACTTGTCTTCCAAGTTCAACTCCTGCATCACAATCCATTCTAAAATGTACGCCCAATAAAACTCTTGATATAGCATTTTCATCTCCTGCATGTATAAATGAGGAGTAATTTCTTGCTTTTCCTAAGAATTCAGTTCTGTGATCGTGGCATCGGTCTGTGAATTCATAATTTGCTCCAAAAATATTCTCCAGTATAACAGCTCCGCCTCCACCAAATGTGGAATGTCCTGAAGGATAAGCTGGGAATGCAGGTGTAATTCCTGAGACATTATTTACTTTGTTAACCAAAATGGGTTCCCAATTTGGATCTATTTCCCTTTTAATAAAATTCTCTGGTCTTTCTACTTTATAATGCCATTTTGAATGCCAACAACTTACACCAAAATCATTTAACGCTAATCCCAACTTCGCTACTCCTTCTATTGCTTTCTCTAGATTGACTCTTCTGTCATTCAAGACTTGATCAAAAATAGCAAGCATTCTTGATGGTGGGCTAAATGTAAGACCTACGATATCATCACTCCAAAATTCAGCGACCCATTTTGCTTCATATGACATTGATGCATTGCACGTATTATAAACTTGTAAAGCTTCTGCATAAAATGCTGATTTTGGACTGTTGCTGTATGGTATTGGTGCTTTGCATAACTTTTGTGTTTCTGTCGTCGCAAATGTTCTTACTTTGCCCCATAAAGGAAACATTCCACCATTTGGATTATCGTTAGTCGGGCTCCATATTCCCGGAATGGATTTACCATTTGCGTCTAAAACTTCTTTCCGCCAATCATAAAAATTTGGTTTAGCTGGATCATTATTAAGTGGATTTAAATCCGCTTCAAATCCATATGCATCTGTTTTCGACCAATCCCATACAGCGTTGGCTACCTCTGTAGCCCAGGTAATTGAGTTTTTGATCTCTTCAGGATTAATGAGAATCTCATATTTAGATTGATATTTATACTTTAGATCATCAATCATTTTGTGAACCTCGCTATTCGTTAAATTTCCATTTCCGCTTTCAAATTCTGTATTTTTGAAAAAGTTATGAAATAAAATTGAATAGCTTGTATTTAAGGCTGTTGGCCAATGGATTCTTTTTCCAGTTTCCAAAATCGGTAATTGTAAAGTTGAACCCCATTGATTTCTAAGTGAATTAAAAGAAGGCATTCCGGGAACGCAGATTTCATATGCGGATAATCCCATATAGGCTAAGGCTCTTGGACCAGGGCCAGGGCGATATCCTTTTGCATCTTTGTCTATCTGGAGGTATAATTCATTCCATGAATAGATTATTTCAGAATCGTATTCAGATACAAAATTTGTCAATGTTTCAGTCGAATTCGGCTTAGAACAACTTGAGACACCAACAGCGAATAGAGCTATCCCCAATAGTAATTGGTAAAAATTAGGCTTCATATTAATAAAGAATTAAATGTTTAAAAATCTAATAAACAAATGATTATCAAAAATCATACCTATTCATTCTCGTGATAGGAATAATTTGTATTTATGACGTCAAAATTGGTAAAAAGTCAAAAAATAAATTGATTTTATATAGAAATGATAGTAAGCTTTTCAAAGAGTAGGTGTGTAAATTTAGGATTTATTTAAAAAAATAAGAGCACTTCACGGCTGAAATGCTCTTAATAATGAATGTTTGAAACCTACAGATTCTTGAAGAATCCGCTGCAAATATATGATAGCAGATTTTTTGAATTGCGTGTTTTTGATCAAGATGTACTTATTTTGTTGAATTAGGGCTTAATTGAATTGAATATTGTATTAAGTTGAATTTGAATTTCAAATAGGTATAAAATTGTAGCATACAACGTGAATGTATCAGATTAAGTTAATATGGCTTATAGAAACTATTTAATTAAAGTAGCTTTTTAAAACAAAAAAGCCCATATCAATAATGACATGGGCTTTTTTATTATTTAAAATGATATTAACGCAATACAACAAATTTCTTTGTTCTTGTGCCGTGATCATTTGATACTCTAATGAAATACTCGCCATTAGGTAATTCACTTACATTCATTGGAATTACTTTGTCAGCAAATTCTGTGAAATGCTCAAAACTATGAACTCGACCAGTTTGATCAAAAATAGTTAAGTTAGCATATTTCTTATCTTCTAAGTTGATAGATACTCTTAATTGATTTGTAACTACTGGATTCGGAGCGATATTGATTGAGTTTTCTGGTAATGCAATATCATCGTTTGCATCTGGAATTTTCATTTTAAATCTAACACATGCCATTTGATCAGAAAATCCATCGAACCACATACCAGACGCATCGATCACTGGAGTAGCATATCTGTGTCCAAAATCTCTTGAATTATTAACACCCATGAAATGCCATTGTGTATTAGGTAAAGATGATTGGTCAGCAGTTTCAACCATAACAAAATATCTAGTGTTTGGCTCTAATGGAATTGAATTATCATCGATATCTTTTAAGGGAACATCTACGAATTGATAATTAGCTTGGTTAGTAAATGTAAAATCTGTGATTCCAAGCATTGTGATTCCAGTATTACTGATACCGCCGCTGCGTTCAAAATTGCTCCAATCATCAGCGATGTCTGAATTAACTTTGAATAAATAAATTGTATTATTAAATCCAGCTAAAGTGGTAGCAGATCCAGCGCCAATGTTATATTGCATAGATTCTGCTTGAAATTTGTCATTTGGGCCCCAGCAATTAGAAGTTTTATATAGACAACCATAAGTATAAGCAGCTCCTCCACCTGCTCTACTTCCACCCGTAACTCGTGATTCTCTTTGATATTGGATATCTGTTACTTCAAATGAGTCTCTGATCATATTATCTCTAAAATTGAAATCAGTGTTGTTTTTTGAATAAACAGACCATCTAATATAATATTTTCCGATATCTAAAGGACCTGGGTCGAATGTATTAACTGTAGTCAATGGTGAATCAACATCTGTCGTTGTAAGTTCTCCAATACTTGAACTATCAGCAAACAAAACTTTTCCTGCTAAATCAAGAATCTCACCTTTGAAAACGATGTCGGATTGATTTTTAGAACCAATATTCGACGCTGTTCCACTGAAAGAGAATAAATCACCACAAATTTGTGATTTTGGTTGAGCATAAGCGAAAGGTGTATAGAATGCGCTTGTTAATTTTAAGTCATTTTCTGGTACTGAAATTAAAGTAACATCGTCAATTAACCAGAAGTAATACTCACCTTCAAATGTAAAACGGATTTTAACATTTGGTTTTCCACCGATAAAACTTGATAAATTGAATATTTTTCTTGTGTCTGCAGTCACAGCGTTAGCTGTTTGTGAATTCGCTGCAATTTCTTGATTTAATTGAATCTTTCCATCCCAAGTGGTTCCACCATCTGATGAAGTTTCAATATAACAAGTAGATTGAAATGCTCTGTAGAATTGGTGAAAAGAAATTGCTACAGACGGGAAAGTCGAACAATCAATTATTGGAGATACCAAAGCTCCTGAGTGTGGAGCAGCTGATGGACCATTTCCAAAGTTGCCTGCAACACCTCTGTTGTCAAGATAGTCCGAATTGAATAACATTGCACCTGTTGCTCCTGTAGGTGATTGTATTCGAGTACGTGTGCCCCAGTATGCTCCTTTAGAAGCAGTACCATTAGCAGAAAATTCCCAAATTGTATTAGCTAATGAATCTGGAATTGAAGATGATATAGCCTCAGTGGTCCAACCACTTGCTGCTAATCCTCCTGTAAAAGTTGATTTTGGATCATTCGCCCCTCCCCATAATATTGTTTGTGCTTGGTTTGAGCTAAAGGCTAAAATCGCTAAAAGAACTGTAAAAATTTTTTGCATTGTACAAATTATTTGTTGATTAAAGAATTGACTATTTGAAAATTAACACGAAAATAATACATTTTTATGAGTTGTATTCATTTTTCAAATAAAAATATTATTATTTCAAATTTAACGCCTGTTTTCAGAAAGTAGATGGGATGGCCTATGATTTGAATCAATTATTAAACGTTTGAATTTCTATTTCGCTGCTTAGAAATCACTAAATTACATACCGAGTACTTCGGCCATTTTAATCATGGATTCCTCAGGCTCTTTCTTCTTTAGAATTGATTCTGAAAAATCTGTAAACGTAATCTTATTATTGACTATACCAGCCATACAATTTAGTTTTCCCCCCATAAGCCCATTAACGGCTTCATAACCTAGTCGACTAGCCAATATGCGATCAGCTTGAGACGGCGCTCCACCGCGTTGTAAATGCCCTATAGTCGTGACTCGAATGTCATATTGAGGTGCTATTTGTTTTAGCTGTTTTGCAATTTCATTACTATCACCTAAATTGTTACCTTCTGCAACAATGATGAGTCCAAATAATTTTTTTCTTTTTAATGATTTTTTTAACATTTCTTCAAGACCAGATATACTAATTTCTTTTTCCGGTATTAAGAAAGCACTCGCACCTGATCCAATGGCTGTATATAAAGCGATGTACCCAGAATGACGACCCATGACTTCTACTAAGAATAATCTATTATGAGAGTCTGCTGTATCTCTAATTTTATCAACAGCCTCTATAGCGGTATTAACCGACGTATCAAATCCAATGGTAAAATCTGTACCAAATAGGTCGTTGTCAATTGTTCCTGGTAATCCAATGATTGGAATTCCGTGTTCTTCATATAATTTAATTGCTCCAGCGAAGGTGCCATTCCCTCCAATTGCAATCAGTGCATCAATATCATTCTCCTGAAGGTTTTCAAAGGCAATTTTTCTACCTGCAGCCTCCATGAATCGCGCACTTCTAGATGTTTTGAGTATGGTGCCACCTCTTTGAATTATGTTTGCAGTATCTGTAGCTTCCAGTCTATTGATTTCTCCATCAATCATACCTTCATATCCTCGTTGAATTCCATAAACATGGAGGTCGTAATAAGCAGCAGATCTCACAATAGCCCGTATACCTGCATTCATGCCAGGTGCATCTCCACCTGATGTAAAAACTCCGATCCTTTTAATTTCTTTCATGCTGAAGATGATAACGCATTAAATCCTCAATTGGTTTTTTTGAAAAGTGAATATTAGTAAATCCATAGGGTTGGATCACTTGACAAATCTCAGTTTGTAGATGATGAGCAATGGTTCCTATGAAATAGATTGGTAAGTCAATATGGTCAGAATAATAACTTAATCTTCTATTGTAAAAATTATTTAAACAAAGCAAGATGATGTCGTGCAATTCTGATTGTGATTTATGTTCAATGACAAATTTCCCAAACTGACCTAATCGTTCTGCCTTGTTTTCGTTAAGATATAAATCACTGATAAAATTTGATTTTAATTCTGGAAATTGTTGCTCTAGCTCTTGTCTGATTTCTTCTTTCAGATAACCATAATAGTAACTGATCAAAAGTTTTTTTCCTAAGTCATTGGCACTGCCTTCATCCCCTAAAAGATAACCCAATGAAATTTTTTGATGTGTTATGTCATGCCCATTTGAGAGACAAGAATTGCTGCCAGTGCCCAAAATACAAACAATGCTAGGTAATCCGTTGGAACTAGCTCTAATTGCTGCTAACATATCTGAGTATGTTTCAATTGAAGCGTTTGGGAAAGCAAGATGAATTAGTCTTTGTAAAATTTCTTTGTTTTCAAATTTTACCCCCGAACCATAGAATATTATATGGCCAATTTCTTCTGTGCATTCTGATTTAATATCAAACACTATTTTAGCAATGTGATCTTCTGACATTGTCGTCGGATTGATGCCTGCTTTTGCAAATGCTTTGACAACAATTGAATTTTTATAAATGACGACATCAGATTTTGTAGATCCACTTTCTATAAGTAAACGTAACATTGCTTTATTTCTTTTCTTTTTTCTTGAAGGGATCCCAATCTTTTAATTTATCCTTAGCTTTTTCAACTTCTTTTTTACCTCCTTCACCTAGCACTTTTCCCGCTTCTTTACCAAGCTTATCTTCTATTATAACCTTGCCTTTGTTAACTAATGCTGTATCAACGTGTTTTTTCGCTTCTTCAGCAGCTTTCTCCAAGGCTTTTTTCTTAGCTTCTTCTATTTTTTTATTAGCAACGATGCGCAGACTATCTTCAATACGTTTTGCTTCTGCCATTGCTTTTTCCTTTGCTTTATCTATCTCTTGATTTGCTCTGTTTCGAATTGAATCTTCCGCTTTTTTTCCTATTTCCTTAATCATTTCTTTTGAAGATTCTTCTACGCTTTGTCCATCGCTACCCAGTAATTTGTAATTTATTTTTGGGTTGTCATATTTTCCAGTTAGATTGATCAAAACATTTACATGACTCCCAATTTCTAATGGAACTCCAGCTTGTTTGGCCAGATTCTTGATATAATTCATTCCGGTTTCCGCCGTTGCTCCTACGATATTTTGATTCCATTTATTTTTTGGTATTTTGAGCTTAATATTGTAATCCATATCTCCTTGGATTTTATGTTTGCCGCCTAATTTGATATCGATATCATTTATTTTTTTATCTATTTCTTTGATATTGACAAATCCATTTTCGATGGTGAACCAGTTTTTTGTGTTTTGGATATTTAATGTTTTTAATTCTCCAATATTTAATTTTTCTGCTAACCCTTCGATTGGTTTATAGCCTTTTATTGCTCCATTTAATGTTTCTATTAATCCACTAGCAGAAAGAGTGCTTAGGTCTGGCATCATATTTTTGCCTAGTATGCCTTTGGCAGAAAAAGAAGAATTAAATAAACCTTCGATAAATTTTGTAATAGGTGCAAGTTGTTTGAAACTTAAGATTTGGTCTAATGCTTTTGGGAATTGGACAGATCTGAGATCGTATTTCAGATCAAAAGTAGGTTTGTTTTTGTCAGCAGTATTATAGATTCCGTTAAGTGCCATGTTTCCACCAAGTGCAGAAGACATCATCTCATTGATATGGATTGTATTGTTTGATACTACAAGGTTACCCCTTAGTTTGTCGAGTTGTAATTTGTCATAAATTAATTTACCAATGTTGAAATTAATTTTAAAGTCCATATTTTCTGGCACGAGGAAAGGCTCTTCAGCAGTTGCTTCATTCGTGGCTGGCTCTTCACCCATGAATTTTGTGAGATTGAAGTTCGGAGATTCGACAGCTATCGCGCCAGAGAGTGTTTTATTCTCATACACATAGGCCATTAAATCTTGAATATTTCCATTGAGTTTGAGTTGATCGCCATTGAGTTGGAATTGGCATTGATTCATGGCTAAATTATCTTTGGCATACTTCCCATTGAAAGTTAGATTGGATAGATTATAGGTATCATAATTTAATTCACCGAAAGTTGATTCAATTTCGATGTTTAATTTGTGTGCAAGATCAAGCATGGATTGATTGTCGGCAGTTTCTGATTCAGATTCTTCGGAAGAGGTCCATTCATTAATATCCATTTTATTACTCGCTAATTTTATTTTTCCTGAAGTCTCTGAATTTTTAACAACAAGTGCAAGTGGATTTGAAAGAAAACCAGAAATAGCAAGGTCTGATTTTCCCAATAATAGTTTTGAATCAGAAATAGAAATTTGTTTTGGACTATAGCTTAGATCTAGTGTGGGTATTTGAACTAATGGCATTGTTGGATCTTTGTATTGAATATTTGATAGATTGGATTTACCTTCAAATTTTATTTCATCATACAAATTTTTTTGAACTTGAGATTGTAAAAAATCAAACGCTATATCATTCGAAATCGAACCACTTAAAGTCACTCCAGGTTCTAAAGGCATAAATTTAGCAAAGTCTTCTAGTAGTATGTCTCCCTTCAATTTCCCAGAAATGTGAGGATCTGTTTCAAGTTGTAAAATACTTAAATTACCATCGATAGATTTTTTATTAACAGCAAAATGTAAGGGGTTAATGAGTAAAGATTGATTTGTTGTTTTTGGTCCTGTGTTTTTACTTTCTATATGAAGATTGACATCCTCTAATGCAGCGGGCATATCGGGATATTGAAGAAAGGCATTGTTTACATCTATGTTGAAATCCCATGATGGGTACAATTTTCCACTGAGAAAATCTCCATTTATTGAGCCTAACAATTTAAAATTTCCGTTTGCTTTAACGTTGTTGTAATCCTTGGTATATGCATTGGGAATTAAGGAAAATAAATCTTTAAATGAATTGCTTGGACTATTAAATTTGAGATCCATATTTATTTTGCCATCATCAAAAAGTTGCGTAGTGCCGATCAATTGTAAGGTAAGTGCATTTAAAGAAATATTGTTTTGCTTCAACGTATACAGATTTTTACTCTGATCTATGGTCACATCTAAAATTGAATTTACTTTTACTTTGTTGAGATACTTTATACCTCCAGACGACATACTTAAACTATCTATTGTTGTTTTCGTGTTTAGATCTACGATGTTCTCATCAAAATTTCCATTACCACTATGATTCATGTTTTTTATAAGTACGAGTATAGCACTTGAGTCATCCTTGTAAGTAATATCTGCTGAGATGATTTTATAGTCGGATAATTGTAATTTTAATGGTGTAGATGTTGAAGTTTCTGTTTGATTTGATTTACTTATATCAAAATTAGCTTTTCCTGATGGATTTATATATATATTAATTTTTGGATTGTTCAGTTGTAAACTTTTAATCTCAATGCCTTTGTCTAAAGTAAAAAGATTCCAAAAATCAAAAGCAAGATCTAGCTGATCTGTTTTAAATAGTTCAGAAGAATCATTTGTTGCATACGAAATTAGCTGGAAATCTTGTATACTAACACTTGCTCTCGGGAATTTTTTCAAAAGACTTACGCTTACATCACCAAAAGTAACTTTTCCATTAATTTGTTCAGAAGCTGCTTTTTCAATTTTCTGTTTTATTTCCTTTTGATATAGCAAAGGAATTAAAATTAACATTAGTAAAATCACTATAAGAAAGAGTCCTAAGACTTTGAATATTTTTTTCATGATAAAATTAATCTTATTAATTAGAACGAAAACTCATGTTAAAAAGCAAAGATATATAACTTAAAGATTTCTTAAAGTTATATAATTGCTTTTAATTCAAACTTTTTCTCTATGTTATTTTGGTAAAAGTCAGAATTTAGCTTAAAACTCTCCTTTGGCATCAAAAAAGATGGTATTTTGGCGCAGTGAAATTATTGGAAGTAAAAAATCTCAATGTTCAGTTTAAGCAAGCTAATCAAATAGTTGATGCTGTACGTAATGTTACATTTGATGTTTATGCTGGTGAAACTTTGGGTATAGTAGGAGAGTCGGGGAGTGGTAAGACGGTCACGGCGATGAGTATTTTGAATTTATTGGGACCTACTGCAATCCGTGAGGCAGAATTTATTCGTTTTGAAAATAAAGATTTACTTCTGTATACAGAATCTGAATTTCAATCGATTCGTTTGGCGCAAATTTCAATAATATTTCAAGAACCGATGTCTTCATTAAATCCAGTGCTCACGTGTGGCTATCAAGTAATAGAAGGATATTTAGCCCACGTTAAGGTTTCTAAAAAAGAGGCAAAACGCATTGTGCTAGATTTGTTTACAAGACTTGGACTAGGTGATGTGAACAGGATCTACAGTTCTTATCCTCATGAATTATCTGGGGGACAATTACAGAGAGTGCTGATCGCATTAGCACTTGTATGTAAACCAAAATTGGTTATTGCCGATGAGCCAACTACAGCGTTGGATGTTACAGTACAGCGAATGATTATTGATTTGCTGAAGGATTTAAAAAAAGAGTTCGGCTTGACTTTGATTTTTATCTCCCATGATCTTGGGTTGATTAAGAATATTTGTGATCGGGTGATCGTGATGCGTAAAGGTGAAATAGTAGAAGTTGATTCGGTAAACAATATTTTTCTATCAGCGAGTCACCCATATACGAAAGGACTTATCTATAGTCGCGCTCCGATGGATAAAAAGTTGAAACGATTGCCCACTGTGGAGGATTTTACAGAACGAAATCTTTCTATTGATTCATTTATTTCTGATTTTAATACTTTTCAAAATTCTGAATGTGATCGAAGGATTCATGAATTAAGTGCAAAACAACCTCTGTTGGAGGTAGAGAACTTAACTGTTGCTTATACTAAGGAGAAGACTTGGTGGGGTGGGATTAAGTCTTATTTTAATGCAGTTGATAATATTAGTTTTTTGCAATATCCTGGAGAAGTGATTGGTATAGTAGGAGAATCAGGCAGTGGCAAATCAAGTTTAGGTAAAGCTATTCTAGGATTAACTCCAAAGTATTCTGGAAAGCTTGAATTTAAAGGTAAAGATATTAGTGATTTGTCCTTTCATGATTGGCGTCCTTTGCGAAAGAAAATGCAAATTATATTCCAAGATCCTTATTCTGCTCTTAATCCAAGATTGAGTATAGGAAAGGCTATTGTAGAGCCAATGCTGGTTCATAAGTTGTATAGCACTGCCCAGGAATGCAAAGAAAAGGCAATTGAGTTGTTGGAAGAAGTGGGATTACAAGCAGATCATTTTGATCGATATCCACATCAGTTTAGTGGAGGTCAAAGACAACGCATTTGTATCGCTAGAGCTATTGGACTTCAACCTGAATTTATTATCTGTGATGAATCCGTATCAGCCTTAGACGTCTCAGTTCAAGCCCAAGTATTAAATTTATTTCAAGAGCTTAAGGAAAAATTTAAGTTGAGTTATTTTTTTATTTCTCATGATTTATCAGTGATCAATTTTATTGCTGATCGTATTTTTGTGATGAAACAAGGAAGGATAATCGAAGAAGGAAAAAGTTATGAAATTATTCACAATCCTAAAGAAATTTATACTCAAGAATTGGTGACTTCAATTTATCATTGATTTAGTCTAATTTGGCGAAATAATGAATTTTTTTTGCCGCATTTCATCCTTTAGAGTTATAGAAATTGTATAAATCCCTTGTGGTAATATGGATAAATTCAATTGGACTTTCGTGTTTGGATGAATTTCTGATTGCAATATTTTTTTGCCATTGATATCAAGTATTTGGTATCCGTATATATTGGATTCACATTGAACTGTCAATGAGTGATTCGTAGGATTAGGAAATATTTCTACATCATTTTTTGAAAGGTAACTTGTATTTACATAGGTTCCATCAATCTTTAAATCAGTTTTATAGAAACTTAAACCGCCTCTTTGATTGCCAATACACATTTCCAATACCATATCATTATCTACATCAGCGAGAGCGAGATGGGTTAATGCGCCATCTCTCATTTGACCATAATTTGGATTTTCTCTTCTGAAAGTACTGTAAATATTGGCTTCAATATCAGACCAAATGGAAGTCTCACCATAAATGGAACCAGAGATAATTTTGTATTTACCATTAAAATCAATAATAGTTGGAGTTGAATATACTTTAGATCCTTCACCACTTAATTTTGCTTTTCCTAAGCATTGTGTATTTGGAAATTTTGTAAAATCATCATTGAATATAGGATTAGTTTTAGTTCCTTGATTTTTGAAGAAAACCATGCTACCACATACATTGAAGTCTTGATCATTGAACATATTCCTTGATCCGGTTACGATATCCAACAAGCCATCTCGATCGAGATCGACAAGTACTGGAATGGAATGAACTCCTATATTTAGTTTTTGATAATCATAGATTGGGTTATTAAATTGAAATGGATTTCCGCTTCCTGCTATGTTTTCGCAATAAAAGAAACCGCCATAATATTCTCCAACTAGCATATCTAAATCACCATCACCATCTAAATCGCCAAATGTAGGTGAGAAGCTATACTTTGGTTGTGTCCCGAAGGAGAATCGTTTAAAATCGAGATAATTGCTATCAATTAATTTAAAGTGGGGACTGCTCTTTGTTCCTATATTTTCAAATAAAACCAATGCTGGACTAAGATTGGATTTAGGTCGAATTATACCTTCAGTACCGATCAATAGATCTATTAAACCATCTTGATTATAGTCAACAAAAACAGGATGCACTGCACCACCAAAGTCAAGCATATCTCCTACGAATAAATTCTTTTGTTGCAACTCAAAATTAGGACTCGCGGTGTTTCCTATATTTTCATAATACCAAACTTGATTTGTGTTCTCTGATACATTTCTAGCATTAGGAGCTACAATTACATCTTCTTTGCCATCTTGATTAATGTCAGCCTTATATGCTGCATTAAAAGTAAAAAGATTGACTTCGGTATCATTGACATTCCAATCGTTATCTATTTTAGTCATCCAGGCCTTAGTGGTTGAGCCAGTATTGTAAAGGGCGACTATTTTGTCAGATGATAAATCTCCAATGAGAAGATCTTGAAGATTGTTTCCATCTAAGTCAAGACTCAATAATGTTGATCCAGAGTGCCTCTCTTCATTTTTAGGATTCCATACACTTGCACATTTGTCTTGAGAGTTGCTTAACAGAATATCAGAGGATAAGCCTGCCTCGGTAAATTTACCATAACACATATCTTCTAGGATGAAATGCAAACTATCCAAATGCCATCCTCTTTCTTTTGCTACGTTTTTATACCATTCGACAGTTGTACCATTTGGGCTAAAGGTGATGATGTCAATGTCGCCATCATGATCTACGTCGTCAAAAGTAGGTAGATCTAAATAGTTGACGATTAGATTTGCAAATTGGTTTCCTATAGGATAATAGACTATATTAAATGGATGGTTGAATGTTCTTAAATTAAATTTTGTTTCATTTCCTTTTCGATAGCCTTGGTGGATTTCTATTCCCGCTGGTCCTTGTGTAGAAGAAGAGCTAGAGAAAATATCCATAATTCCATCTTTATTGAAATCTACAATTGTAGCCCAATCTCTGATATACGGAAAATTTTTACTTAGATCATTTCTTCGTTTGAATCTCGACGTCGATTGGTCGAAAGAATAACACAAAATCATATTACCTGTTCGATCAAAAATGAATATTTCATTTTTACCATCAAAATCTAAATCACCCTCAGAAAATTGTGGGTTATTCAATCCTCCAGCTAATGCATCTTGCACAGTCTTATTATTCACTGTGAAAGGAACATCATATGTTTTCAATAATTGAGAAGTAAGAATGTAGGTATTGACAATAGTCAAAAATACGATTCCAATAGATCTAAACATAACAGCTATTCAATTTCAATCTTGTAAAAATAGCTTAGTTTATATTGTCTGGATAAGTTTTTAGTAATACTTAACTAAAAATCTATAAAATACAGTGTTTGCACTAAGTTTTTATAAACTTATACGTTTTCGTTGGCTCGCCTTGTTGGAAAATACTCAAAAAGTAAACACCAGGCTGTAAATGTTCAAGAGTAATCTGTTTAGTTTGTAAGCCTTTTCCAAAGTAGTCATTTGAATAATATAATTGATTTGAAGTGAGATCAAATATCTGAAAACTCAAATTGAGGAAAGAGGGATTGTTTAACTTTACAAAAATCTCATTGCTTATTGGATTAAAGTTAAATTCTGTAAGTTTTGGACTTAAAAATTTATTTTCAATTCTTAAGGTTTTCGAATATTGAATATTCTTGTTTTGAGAAATCATTTTAAGCCGATAATAAGTAACAGGTGCTGGATATAGATCTACATAGCTTTTATAATGTAGAGCACTTGAATTTGGATCAGCAAGACCAGTTTTGTAGATTATTTTAAATTCATTTCCATTGCCTATGCTTTTTTCTAATTCATAAGCTTCGAATTGATTGTCAGCTACACCAGACCATTCTATTTGATTTGAAGTTTCTTCCCCATAACCAGTGAATGAATTTAACTGTAATGATAAAATATTAATAGTGCCACAAACTATAATTGTTCCATCATTATTTGGACCAGTAGTGATAGTGCAAAATTGATCTCCATTGCAATCTGGATTTCTCCAAGCTCCAGTGGTACCATCACCAGTTACGGTAATGCATGGTCGGATAATTCGAGGTAATCCACAATTTCCTATTGCTTTTAAACAGAACGGTGCTAAATTGGGAAATGTTGCCATAGGAGTGCCTAATCCATTGTCACCATAATTATTTGTCGGATTCATATCATTGTCATCTACATAATAACCAGGTCCTGGAAGACCTAAATTAGCAGCTTGAGTACTATCGAAGAATACCCAATTTCTGTTTCCTGATGCCTGTGTATGCTGAGCTCCAGTAGTTCCCGCTACAATTTTAAAGCCGTCAGGAATATCTTCAAATGCCACAAATATACCATGTACCCAGTTGGTACTCAATTCAAGATATTTAGTTAATGTAAAACAAAATTCATATTCAACATGATTGAGCGCTGGATTGCTATAGCTTCCTGTTCCAGGAGTCCCTGTAACTGTTTTAATCTCGATAGTTCCAGAAGCACATTGAGAATGCAATGTAGCAGTATAATAAAATAGAGATATTGTAGCTATGAGTAGATTTCTAAATAGATTTGTCATAATTTTATTTTTTTTTCCAGACTATAATGTATATAAATTTCAAAAGTCATGCCAATGGGAAAACAATTAATTTAGTAAAGTGCCAGATTATTTTGTAATTAATTGATAATCAATATTTTATTCATTAAAATAGAGTTAAATATTAAATTAAGTTTGTTGAAAAGATGAAATGTTTTTGTAGATATATGCAAATATATGATGTTTTTAAGTAAGGTGATCGGTTATTTTTATTTTATTTTGAAAAATTTGAATTTTTATGAATAGGATTTGTATGTTTGATATTAATTTTAAGTATGGAAGAGATTCAAATTTTTGTGACAGGAGGGACTTTTGATAAGGAATACAATTTTGTTAATGGCCTATTATATTTTAAAGATACACATATTCCTGAGATGCTACAACGAGGAAGATGTACTCTAGAGTCCGATGTTAAAATGCTCATGATGGTCGATAGCTTGGAGATGACCGATGACGATCGAGAGATAATCATACATAATTGTGAGCGTACAAAGTCAAATAAAATAATTCTTACACACGGCACAGATACTATAGTCCAAACCGCACAAAAAATAGCCGAGGCTAAAATAGTGAATAAGACGATCGTGCTCACTGGTGCAATGATTCCTTATGCATTTGGTACTTCATCTGATGGTTTTTTTAATCTAGGTAGTGCATTGGCTTTTGTCCAAGTATTGCAACCAGGAATTTATATAGCAATGAATGGTCGTTGTTATGATTGGAATAAAGTAATTAAAAATACAAAAACTGGATTTTTTGAAGATAAACTCTCTTGAGTTAATTTAGCTAAGTTGGTTAGCTCTTTTTACATGTGAAATACCTGGTAATTCTGATAAACTTTTCATGATATAGTTTAACTGATCTTTATTACTTACAATGAGAGAAATTTTAGCTTCGAATGTTCCTTCATGTCCCTCGATATTAAATGATTTAATATTGATACCAAGCCTAGAAGATATTAATTGTGTAATTCGCTCAATGACCCCCACACCTTCATCAATACCAGTAATGAAAAGATGGACAGTAAAATTACTTTCTTCACTTGTTACCCATTCTGCTTTTAATACACGATAACTAAAATTGGCCATTAGATCTTCAGCATTACTGCAATTAATTCGGTGTATTTTTAATCCTGAATTGGTGGAGATATAGGCGAAAATATCATCTCCTTGAACTGGATGACAACATGAAGCTAATACATATTGATATTGTTCTCCTTTTTCTCCATTAATGAGAATCTTTGTGTTTGGATCAATTGTCCTATGGATCTTTTGTTCTTGATTACTATTTTTTTGGATCTCATCTGGTGCAGGTTTTAGACTAAGTTTTCCATTTTCGATATTGAATGGTTTTAGAATTTCAGAAAGCTCAACCTTGTCATTGCTCAATGAATAAAACAAGTCAATTCTAGATTTAAATCCTAATGTGTTTTGAAGTATGTCAAGATTTTCTTCAAAAAGAATTTTACTGTTCTTTAATTTTCTTTCTAGTACTTCCTTGCCATATTCTGCTTGAATCTTGATTTCATCTTTTAAGCTCGATCTGATTTTAGATTTTGCTTTTCCCGTTTTGACTATTTTTAGCCAATCTTCTGTTGGTTTTTGATTTTTGTTTGTAATGATGTGAATCTGATCTCCAGATTCTAAAACATAGTTCATTGGAACCAACTTATTGTTGACTCTGAATCCAGTCGCATGATATCCAATATCAGTATGTATGCCAAATGCAAAGTCTAATGCAGTTGCACCCTTTGGCAGAACTTTCATTTCACCTTTTGGGGTATAAACATAAACTTCTTCTCCATATAGATTTGATTTGAAATCATTCAAAAATTCAATCGCATCATTGTGTGGCGTTTCTAATACTTCTCGTATACTATCAAACCAATGATCGTAGATTCCATGAATATTTGCAATGCCTTTGTATTTCCAATGTGAGGCATATCCTTTTTCGGCAATATCATCCATTCTTCGACTTCTTATTTGAACCTCAACATACCGTCCTCCAGGTCCGATTACGGAAGTGTGGAGAGATTCATAGCCATTCGATTTGGGTGTAGTGATCCAATCCTTTAATCGCTCTGGAATTGGTTTGTGTACATCTGTAACGATACTATAGATTTGCCAACAGATGGATTTTTCCTTTTCTTTTGGGACATCAACGACTATACGAATTGCGAAAATGTCATAGATTTCTTCAAAACTAACGTGCTTTGTTTTTATTTTATTTGCAATGGAAGATATGGACTTTGGTCTGCCGTGTATTTCATACGTTACATCAAGGTGATCTAAGGATTCTTTTAATGGTTTTATAAATTCACTTATAAAACGATTTCTTTCTTTAGTAGTATCTTTAAGTTTGGTGGTTATACTTGTATATAATTCTGGTTCATTAATTTTAAGACAAATATCCATGAACTCGGATTTCAAATTGTATAGACCCAATCTATGTGCTAACGGAGCATATATGTATGAAGTTTCAGCTGCAATTTTAATTTGTTTATGCCTTGACATTGCATCTATAGTTCGTAGATTATGCAGCCGATCAGCCATTTTTATCAAGATTACTCTCACATCATCTACTAAAGTGCTTAGTACTTTTTTAAAGTTTTCAGCTTGTGGACTTTCTACATTATATAGTCCATCTAATTTCGTCAGACCATCAACAATTTTTGCAATTTTCTCCCCAAATTCTAATTGTATTTCTCGTAACGTCACTGGTGTGTCTTCAACGACATCATGAAGGATGGCAGCGATAACCGATTTATATCCGAGTCCCATTTCTTCAAAGCAAATACGACCCACCTCAAGAGGATGTGTGATATAAGGTTCTCCTGATTTTCGGCGTTGGCTTCCGTGGGCATTCATTGCAAAGACAAAAGCTTTTCTTATTTCAGCTTTGTCATGTTTCGATATTGCAATACTTCCTGTCGCTCTCAATAATCTCCGATATGCGGATTTAATTAGTTTTTGATCTAATTGAATTCGAAGCTCATCACTATTTTCGGAAGGTCTATCCTGCATAAAGAACCACTTATTTAAAGTACTAAGATAATATAATAATTTAAATTAGTATTTGCTTGAAGTATATAAATGTGTATTTGATTGATATTCTGTTGTTTGTCAATTTGATTTTTGACTATTTAACGATTGAATTATTGTAAATCACCAATAATTATAAATTGGAATCCAAATGAATTTTCTAACTAAGTTTATTTGATTTTTTCCTTGTCCAACCATTTGCGATACTCATTTGCATTTTGACTATGAGCTTGGAAGTTTTTGCAAATGAGTGAGAACCATCATAGCCAGGCTTAGCACAAAAAAAGAGAAAATCATGTTCTTCAGAGTTAATCACCGCATCTAAACTCGTTTGGGATGGCATACAAATTGGACCTGGAGGTAAGCCATTAACTAAATAAGTATTGTATGGAGAATTCGTGGATAAATGTTCAAACAAGATTCTTTGAATTCCAAAAATACCTAAAGCAAAAACTACTGTAGGATCAGCTTGGAGTTTCATTCCAGTTTTCAATCGATTGAGATAGACACCAGCAATAGTTTTCTTTTCAGCTTCATAGATTGTTTCTTTCTCTACAATAGAGGCAACAGTATAAGCTTGTGCTTCGGTGATATTTCTTTTTTGAATTTCGGCTCTACGATTATTATTTGACCAAAATTTTTCGTATTCGGAACTGAATTTTGCAATGAGTTTTCTAGGTGAAATGGTATAATACATTTCATAAGTGTTTGGGATAAATAAGCTTAAGATATTCTCTCGATTAAAACCCATTGAATCCAATAGTATTGTATCTGATAGCATTGAAAACAACTCTGTAGAATCGAGCATGAGCTGTTGACCAAATTTTGCACACAATTGTTTTGTATCTCGCACATTATTAATAGTTATAGACACTGGATCTTGATTTCCGGATCGCAATTTTCTGATCATGTCGAGATTTGACATACCAGATTTAAATAAATATCTACCTGGCTTTACAGCTTGGTCATTATATTTTAAAAGTGATTTTACGATGGTGAAGCTAGTATTGTTATTGATAATGCTATCATTCTTTAACTTGGATACGACATTATCAGAAGAAAGGTCTTTGGTGATAATGATTTCTTTTGATTTCGTATTGAAATTTGTATTTGAGGTAAATACGATCCAATACAATAATCCTGAACTAAACATTATTATTGCACCAAAAATGGAAAGCCATTTTTTTTGTAACGCCATAAATTTTAATACGATTCTTTTTCGTTAGGGAAATTTCCTGATTTGACATCAGCGTTATAGTTTTTTACGGCTTCACTCACTAGATCATAAGTATTCAAATACCTGCGCAAGAATCTTGGATGAAACTCTTTGTTGATTCCAAGCATATCGTGAGTGACAAGAACTTGTCCATCAGTATGCTGACCAGCGCCTATCCCAATCGTTGGGATAATAAGTTTTTTACTAACTTCTTCGGCCAATTTTGATGGGATTTTTTCTAAGACTATTGCAAAGCATCCAGATTGCTCTAAAACTTTTGAGTCAGATATCAATTTGGCTGCTTCAACTTCTTCTTTTGCTCTTACTGTATAAGTCCCGAATTTATAAATGGATTGGGGAGTTAGTCCCAAATGACCCATAACTGGAATTCCAGCACTTAATATCCTCCGAACTGAATCGGCAACTTCTGAACCTCCTTCCAACTTCACCGCATGAGCCCCACTTTCTTTCATTATTCGTATTGACGATTCTAATGCGCGTTTTGTATTGCCTTGATATGATCCAAAAGGAAGGTCTACAACTACCAATGCCCGATTTACTGCTCTAACCACCGATTGTGCGTGATAAATCATTTGGTCCAATGTTATTGGCAGTGTTGTTTCATGACCAGCCATGACATTTGAGGCAGAATCTCCTACAAGAAGTATGTCGATTCCTGCGTCATCCAGCATTTTAGCCATTGAAAAGTCATAAGCTGTTAACATTGCTATTTTTTCCCCCTTAACTTTCATTTCGTGCAAAGTATGGGTTGTAATTTTTTTTATTTCTTTATGTACTGACATGCTGTAAAAGTAAAAACTATCGTTGAATTCAATAGAGTTTTGCAGAAACTTCGAACAATTTTATAAATCATTGTATTTTTGAGCCATGAAAATGCTAAAATATTCCATTTTATTTCAAATTCTTCTCGGATTTTTCTTGGTGAGTTCTTGCAACGAAGACTTTCAACTTACAGAGCCGTGGAAAGATATTCCAGTTGTGTATGGAATGTTGAATCGATTTGACTCTGCACAATATATAAGACTTGAGAAAGCTTTTGTCAGTGAGGATTTATCTGCTCGTGAATTAGCAAAGTATCCAGATTCAATTTACTATAAAAATGCAAAAGTTACTTTAATCAATAAAACTGCAAACAAATCATATCAATTAAGTAAAGTCGATATGAGCCAAGAGAATTATACAAGAAATGAAGGGGATTTTGTGACAAGTCCAAACTATATGTATAAGATTAAGACAAAGGATATGATTTTGAGAGCACAAGATAATATTGAGCTTCAAGTAGATCGAGGTGATGGGTCAAAATTGATTACATCCAATATCCAAATGATAAAAGATGTACGATTGGCTGAAGTAGATACCTCATTTAGAGAATTGGGTTTTGATCCAAACAAATCTTCTAGTTTTTATTGGAATGCACCTGCTGATGTGCAAGTTTTTACATTTAAAATGAATATTAAAGTAGAAGAATTGAATATCGGAACAGGCAAAAAGGAAATAAAAGTAATTAGCTCAAATTTGTTAGTAAATAGCTTAGAGACAAGCTTTTCATATAATGGAAAATCATTTTTTGATGCAATTAAATCTAATTTTACACCAGATAATCAAATTAAACGGTCAGTGCAGTTTGTAACTTTGGAATTGAAAGCTGGGGCAAAAGAGTTAAGAGAGTTTTTAAATATAGTAAATGCAAATACAGGGATCACTGCATCACAAGAGATTCCTCGATATACTAATATTTCAGAAGGGTTTGGCATTCTTACTTCTTCTAGTTATTGGACAAAGAACTATTTTGTATCACCGAATACTGTGATTTTGTTGCGAACGTTGGACGAGACTAAAAACTTGGGATTTTAGTTTTTAAGAGTAATCGTGCCATTTTGGCTTTATAAATTGACTTATTTATTTGTTTTTTGCGCTTTTGTCAGTTGATACATGACAAAAGTTCACTATTTATGTGATGGCATACCAATTGATACATATAAATAAAAAAACAATAAATCATGGGAAAAATAATAGGAATAGACTTAGGAACAACCAATTCTTGTGTATCCGTAATGGAGGGAAATGAAGCGGTAGTAATTGCAAATGATGAGGGGAGAAGAACGACCCCATCGGTAGTTGCATTTTTAGATAATGGCGAACGAAAAGTAGGCGATCCAGCAAAGCGCCAGGCTATTACAAATCCAAAGAAAACCATAGCTTCTATTAAGCGATTTATGGGGGCGAGATTTGATGAAGTTACTTCTGAAGTTTCTAGGATGGCGTACAAAGTAGTGAAAGGCGATAATAATACTTGCAGAGTGGATATCGACGGTAGACTATATACTGCACAAGAAATCTCAGCGATCACATTACAAAAAATGAAAAAAACTGCTGAAGATTTCCTAGGACATGAGGTAACTGAAGCAGTTATTACTGTTCCAGCTTATTTCAACGATTCCCAAAGACAAGCTACTATCGAAGCAGGTGAGATCGCAGGGCTTAAGGTGAGAAGAATTATCAATGAGCCAACAGCAGCGGCATTGGCTTACGGTATGGATAAAAAAACAAAAGATATGACTATCGCGGTTTATGATCTCGGTGGTGGTACTTTTGATGTCTCTATATTAGAATTGGGAGATGGCGTATTCGAAGTAAAATCTACCAATGGAGATACTCATTTGGGAGGAGATGATTTTGATCAAGTGATCATTGATTTTTTGGCGGATCATTTCAAATCTCAAGAAAATATTGATTTGCGAAAAGATCCAATGGCTTTACAGCGATTGAAAGAAGCAGGTGAAAAAGCGAAAATAGAGTTATCTAGTTCAGCTGAAACTGAAATTAATTTACCTTATATAACAGCGGTAGATGGAGTGCCTAAACACTTAGTTGTAAAATTGAGTAGATCAAAATTTGAGCAATTAGCGGATCAATTGGTACAGCGCACTCTAAAGCCTTGTATGGAAGCATTGAAAGACGCAGGACTTCAGAAATCAGATATCGATGAAGTAATCCTTGTAGGAGGTTCTACTCGTATTCCAAAGATACAACAAGTGGTAGAAGAGTTCTTTGGCAAGAAGCCAAACAAGGGAGTTAATCCAGATGAAGTTGTAGCAATCGGTGCAGCTATTCAAGGAGGAGTATTGACTGGTGAGGTAAAAGATGTTTTACTTTTGGATGTGACTCCACTTTCAATGGGAATTGAAACAATGGGTAATGTATATGATGTAGTCATCGAGTCTAATTCTACGATTCCAACGAAGAAGTCAAAAGTATATTCTACAGCTGCAGACAATCAACCATCTGTAGAGATCCACATTCTCCAAGGAGAAAGACCAATGGCTCGAGACAATCGATCTGTAGGTAGATTTATCCTTGATGGAATTCCACCAGCGCAAAGAGGAATACCTCAAATCGAAGTCACGTTTGATATCGATGCGAATGGTGTATTGAATGTATCAGCACAAGATAAAGGTACTGGGAAAAAGCAAAATATTAGAATCGAAGCGTCTACAGGATTGTCCAAAGAAGAAATCGAAAAGATGAAAAATGATGCTGCCATGAATGCTGATACCGATAAAAAAGTGAGAGAAAAAGCTGAGAAAATAAACGAAGCAGATTCAGTGATTTTCCAAACAGAAAAACAATTGAAAGAAATAGGAGAGAAAATTCCTGCCGATAAAAAGGCCACTATTGAAACTTCTTTAGCAGCATTAAAAGCAGCGCATCAATCTCAAGATATAGATGCGATTACCAAGCAATTGGAAGAATTAAATCAAGCTTGGGCTGTAGCTAGTCAAGATATTTACCAGGCGCAACAGACTGCAGAAACAGGAGGTGCAACTCAGGAAAAAGCTTCTGGAAACAATCAGGAGTCAGAAACTGTGACAGATATAGAATATGAGGATGTGAAAAAATAGATGTTGAATAGTTAATTAAGAAAGGGATGACATTTTGTTGTCCCTTTTTTTTTTTGAAATAAGATTCCAATTTGCTTACACAAAACATTACCAAAAGCTTTTCTTCCAACCAGTCCAAATGCTTAGTTAAATCAATATATTCACAAAAAATAAATATAAGTTCATCTAATATGAATAAAAATGAATGAGAAATAATACTGATTGGATTATTTTTTTGAAAATCGGGACAGCCAATAGTTTTTTACCATTTTTTTCTCCTAGTTTGTCGATGGCTAGTTCAAGTAATTTCTTTTGTAGATCTAAAGCATTCAAGATGTATTTTTTTACAAATATACATTGAATTTTGAATAGAATAGGATTAAAGCTTAGTTAAGCTAAGTACCTAGTCGTCATTGTTGAACATAAATTAGCTTATTATTATTATATAATTCAGGTCGCCCCTCTGGGGTTCTATTGTTTTTTTGATTTGTTCTAAAAACAGTTCGCTCCTCTGGAGCTAGATGAATAAATGTGCAAATGTGCAAATTTGAAAATGTGCAAATGAAACTGCCAGAAAAATAGATTATCTAAAATCATGTAATGGAACGAAATTTTTTTTTTCGCAAAAATTAGCAAATTAACTAATTATCACATTAACTAATTATCACATTAACTAATTATCACATTAACTAATTATGACATTAGCTAATTATCAAATTAACTAATTATCAAATTAACTAATTTAAAAAAAACTATTTTACTTTATTCACAAGAGCCAAGAAAGCTTGCTCATTGTGTAATGCAAGATCTGCAAGCACTTTACGATTCAATACGATATTGCTTTTACTCAATTTATTGATAAAAACTGAGTAGCTTAAACCGTGAGGTCTAACTGCTGCATTGATTCTGGCGATCCATAATCTTCTAAATGCTCTTTTCTTTTCTCTTCTGTGTTTGAAAGCATATTTCATTGCTTTCTCTAAAGCATTTTTAGCTACTGTGTAGACTTTTGATCTTCCACTAAAGTAACCACGGGCTGCTTTTAGTATTTTCTTTCTTCTTGCTCTGGATGCTACTGCGTTGACTGAACGAGGCATAATTTTTAATTTTTATGACAAAGGGAATCAATTGCTTGACTGCTTAACCTCTGCCCGTTAACTAATTTGATTAATTTATTCCTAAAAGTGATTTCATTTTCGGTTGATCAACAGCATTTAAAACAAAGCTGCTTCTTAGGTGTCGTTTTGCCTTCTTCGTCTTTGACTTCATTCTATGCGAAGTCTTTGTCTGATAAGCCTTTACTTTACCTTTTCCCGTAATTTTTAATCTCTTTTTTGCACCGGAATGCGTTTTTACTTTTGGCATAGCCTTTCAATTAAGGACGCAAAGTTACGTCTTTTCTATTAATTACAAAGAAATATTTATGATTTTGAGCTACCTTTTCTTGGAGAAATGATCAAATTCATCCTTTTTCCTTCCAATTTTGGTAATTCTTCTGCTGATCCGTAGGATTCTAGTTCTTTAAGAAACTTTAATAAGACCAATTCGCCTCTCTCTTTATACACGATTGCTCGTCCTCTGAACTGCACATAAGCTTTTACCTTTGCGCCTTCTTCAAGAAATTTAATGGCATGTTTAAGTTTGAAATCGAAATCGTGATCGTCTGTATTCGGTCCAAATCGAATTTCTTTTAGGACGACTTTTGCAGATTTCGCCTTGATCTCTTTTTCTTTTTTCTTTTTGAGGTAGAGGAATTTATTGAGATCTATGATCTTACATACTGGTGGGTTGGATTTGTCAGTGATGACCACTAGATCCATGCCCAAGTCATAAGCCCATTTGATAGCTTCGGAAGTAGTGTAAATACCAGCTTCTATTTCTTTTCCAGCTATTCTACTGATTTCATCAAGATCTTCACCAACTAGGCGCACTGATGCTGAACGTATATTCTCGTTCAAGGTATATTGACCTCTTATTTCGTCTGCTTTAGAGATTGGTCTTCTGAATGGAGGTCTTGGATTATTTATACTCAAATTATAAGATTGTTTACTGCAAATTTATAAACTTATTTTTGAACTCTTACGATTTATTTTTAACTGGATTTGTTTTATTCAAAATCGGATTGACCTGAAGGCCATCTTTTTCATTGTTTAATACAGCCACTACTTCTGTTCCAGCTACTGGATTTTCATTGAGAATGAATTCTGCTAACGGGTCTTCAAGGTATTTTTGAATCGCTCGTTGCAGCGGTCTCGCACCAAACTGTGGATCGAATCCTTTTTCAACCAAAAAGTCCATTGCGTCTTCTTCAATCTTTAGACTTAATCCCAAATCTTCTATTCGTTTTAAAAGTGATTTAGCTACAATATGTATGATTTTTCTCATATGTTCTTTTTCTAATGAGTTGAAAATCAATACATCATCTATTCTATTTAAGAATTCTGGCGAGAATGTTTTCTTCAATGCATTTTTAATAATGCCTTTTGAATTTTCATCTTGATTGTCCATTCTCGTCTGAGTAGCGAATCCAACGCCTTGACCAAAATCTTTCAATTGGCGCACTCCAATATTGGAAGTCATGATGATGATTGTATTCTTAAAATCAACTTTTCGCCCCAATCCATCGGTCAATTGACCTTCATCGAGTACTTGTAAAAGGATATTGTAGATGTCTGGATGAGCTTTTTCTATTTCATCTAATAAAATTACAGCATAAGGCTTTCTTCTTACTTTTTCAGTCAAAAGTCCTCCTTCTTCATAGCCTACATATCCTGGAGGAGCTCCGATTAATCGAGACACTGTGAATTTTTCCATATATTCACTCATGTCGATGCGCACTAAGGCGTCTTCTGTATCGAATAAAAAGCGAGCTAATGCTTTAGCAGTTTCAGTCTTTCCAACTCCTGATGGTCCTAGGAAGATAAAAGTCCCAATTGGTTTTTTAGGATCTTTCAATCCGACTCTATTTCGTTGGATTGCTTTGGTGATTTTTAACACGGCTTCATCTTGTCCAATGATGGCAGCTTTCATGGATTCGGCCATATTGACTAGTTTTTTATTTTCGCTTTGAGCTACTTTTTTAACTGGAATACCAGTCATCATAGCGACTACCTCAGCGATATCTTCTTCATTCACTGGGAAACGACGAGTTTTAGATTCTTCTTCCCATTCTGTTTTTGCGATTTCTAATTTTCGAATTAATTTCGATTCGGTATCTCTGAGATCAGCTGCTTTTTCATATTGTTGGCTCTTTACAGCTATATTTTTTTCGTCACGGATGATATCGATTTGTTTTTCAATATCTTCTACATGACTAGGTACATGAATATTTTTTAAATGCACTCTAGCACCAACTTCATCAAGTACATCGATAGCTTTATCTGGCAGGAATCGGTCTGTAATGTAACGATCGCTCATTACGACACAGGCTTTGATCGCTTCATCTGAGTAGCTTACAGCATGGAACTCTTCATATTTAGGTTTAATGTTCGTCAAAATTTGAATCGCTTCTTCAGACGACGGTGGATCTACTAGTACTTTTTGGAATCTTCTATCCAAAGCGCCATCTTTTTCAATATGTTGACGATATTCATCAAGTGTAGATGCTCCAATACATTGTAGTTCACCCCTCGCTAAGGCAGGTTTGAAAATATTGGATGCATCCAATGAACCAGTGGCTCCACCAGCTCCTATGATCGTATGGATTTCATCGATAAAAAGTATTACATCTCGATTTTTCTCAAGCTCATTCATGATGGCTTTGATACGCTCCTCGAATTGTCCGCGATACTTTGTTCCAGCTACTAATGCGGCTAAATCAAGCATGACAATGCGTTTATTGAATAACGTTCGGCTTACTTTGCGCTGCAAAATACGAAGGGCTAACCCTTCGACGATAGCTGTTTTTCCTACGCCTGGTTCTCCGATGAGTATTGGATTGTTTTTCTTGCGACGGCTTAAGATTTGTGAGACTCTTTCGATTTCACTCTCTCGTCCTACGATAGGATCTAATTTTCCATCTTCACCAAGTTTTGAGATATCTCGTCCATAGTTATCGAGTACTGGAGTTTGAGATTTTGAATTGCCTTTTCTACTAATGCTTGAACTTGGCATTTCTTCATCAAAAGGCTCAGATGTGGCGTCCATATTGATGTCAGGCGCTGAATCTTCTTGAGTCTGTTGGCTTAAATACTCCAATTCATTTCTATAAATATCGTAATCTATATTAAAATCTTCCAAAATATTGCTAGCTAAATTTTCATGATGTTTTAAAATGGATAAAATCAAATGTTCAGGGTAGATCTCTTCTTCCTTTGTTATTTTTGCTTCTAGATAAGTGAATTTCAAAACCTTTTCAGCATGCTTATTTAGAGGCAGATTGCCTACTTGAAAATTTGTCTCTTCTCCTTTTCGAACAGGAATAGAATCTTCAATTTTGATTTTTAATTCATCTAAATCAAGTTTTAATGATTTTAGAATGCGCATAGCAAAGGTCTCTTTCTCTTGGATCAATCCAAGTAAAATATGTTCTGTGCCAATATAATCGTGACTTAAGCGTAAAGCCTCTTCACGGCTATTTGCCAATACTTTTTTAACAATCTGTGAAAATTTTCTTGTCATTTATGTTAAATGGTTTGAATTTGTTCTTGTTTTGACTGGAAATTTGTGATAAAGATAAAACTTCATGATGAAATCCATAAGATCAAAACAAAATTATATTAATTTTGCTCGCCAAAGATACAAAAATATTTTTAATTCTTATTGGTGCTTTTTCTACTTTTTATAATTAATCCTTTCATAAACAGGATTTTACAATTTAAAATGATATGAAATACGAAATAGATAAACAAGATCGGTATTGTGTATTTACGCTTGATGAAAAGACAATAAACTCAATTATGGCTCCTCAATTGAAGTCAGAATTTGTTTTTTTGAACAATGAAGGCGTAAAAAATTTGATTTTTAATATGGCTACAGTAGATTATGTAGACTCTTCAGGGTTAAGTGCGATCTTAACTGCAAATAGGCTTTGGAAGAATATGGGCTCGTTTATTTTGACCAATATCGCTAGTGAAAGCGTTCAGAAATTGATCGAAATATCAAAATTAGACGGAATTTTGACTATCGTTCCCACCTTAGATGAATCTATCGAATATGTTCATATGGAAGAAATTGAACGAGATATGGAAGACGAAGAGGAAGGAGAAGATGACGATTCCGATGATGATGAATAGGTAATAATTGTTCTTTTATGAAAAATGCTGGAGCAAAATTCCTGAAGCGATTGCTGCATTTAGTGATTCGGCACCAAGACTTTTCTTCGATGAAATGGATACTGTAATATCACACAATTTGGCAATTTCTTCAGATAGTCCATGAGCTTCATTGCCAATACATATTATTTTGCTCGAATCATCTTGTTTGACATCTTTTAATTCAACGCCCAATAATCCAGTTGCAACAAATTTATGTTGAGTAAAGTCTGCTTTTAACTGTTGAAATGGCAAAGATTGGAATGTGACTCTAGAAATACTTGACATCGAAGCTTGAATTGACTTATTGTTAAATGGATCAACGCAAGACTCGCCTCCAAAAATATGTGTTATGCCAAACCAGTCTGCTAATCTGAATATCGTTCCCATATTCCCAGGATCTTTCAAATCATCCAAGTATAAACTCAGCTTTAATTCATCTGGTTGGGATGGGGTCAACTCAGGGAATTTAAATAAGCCAATAACCTGTTCAGTCGTTTTTAAACTAGCTATTTTTTTTAACTCATCATCATGAATTATAGTGACCAATCCAAGAATTTGACTTAATTTTGTCTCATAGTCTTTAAACCATGCTTCGGTACAATAAATATGCTTAACTAGGTTTTGGGCTGTTTTTATCAAATCAAGAATTAGACGCGATCCTTCAGCAGTAAAAATTTGTTTATCAGATCTCTCTTTTTTGTTTTGGAGTGATTTTATAAATTGTATTTGATTTTTTGATATCATGATGTTACGATTAAAATTTTCATTAAATAATATTAAATTTCTATTTGTATTAATAGTTTTTGTCCAATTCGGTTGCAATACAACTAAATATTTGTCAAAAAATGAATCATTACTTTGGAAAAACAGAACTCAAATCCTAGATGAATACACATTTGATAAAAAATTTAACTTGAACCAAGAGTTGGCAACATTGTATAAACAAAAGCCGAATACACGTTTTTTAGGTGTTAAAAGAGATTGGTGGCATTATTATATAGAGAAGCATCTAAATAAAAAGCAATGGTTTTATAAAACAATGGCAAAATATGCAAGACCATCAATGATTGTAGATACCGCTTTGTGTTCTAAGACCTGTCGAAACATGGAAAATTATTTTTTCAACAAAGGTTATTTTGATGCAAGTGTTTATTATGATATTAAAACCAAGAATAAAAAATCAGAGGTAGTTTATATTGTTAAATTAAATGAGCCTACTCTCATCAAATCGTATTCTATTTTTTCTCAAGATAGTTTGATTCAAAAAATAGTAGATCAGAATCAAGATGAAGCCATTTTAACTAAAGGTAAAAAGTTGAATAGCTTAGATTTTCAATCTGAAAAATTGAGATTATCAGAATTACTTTTTAATAATGGATATGCAGAGTTTAATCCTATTTACTTTAGTAATTTGAAAACGGATACAGTAGAGAATCAAGCAAAAGTGACATTAAATATTGAGAATCCGACAGGAAGCAATGCACATAGAATATATAAAATAGGAAAGCTTAGAATTTTTCCTGAATACAGAGCAGAATTTAAGAATGAGCAAGTCTATTTTGAATATGACGAGCGAGCACAAGATTCAATGCAAAATTTTGATGTAAAGCCGAACTTTATTCGCAGTATGATTCAATTCAAAGAAGGTGAATTATACAATAAATCAAAATTGACTAAAACATATTTGAGTTTGTCACAATTAGGACTTTATCGATTCGTTTCTTTTGACACTAAGATAGATTCAATCAATAATGGACAAGTGAATGTTGATATTTTATTGTCGAAGAATAAAAAGTGGATTTTTGATTCTGGTCTAGATTTTAATTTTACGACTGTTAGAGCCGAAGGTTCTAATTTACTAGGATTGACGGCATACATGAATTTAAAAAACAGAAATGTTTTTGGAGGAGCAGAATCTTTTAGTACGAAAATGCAGGGAGGGGCAGAGCTTTCTATTTTTAATAATCGAGGTATTAATTCTATAGATTTACATTATTCAAATGAACTTGTTTTACCTAAAATGGTAGATTTAACATATGGAATAAAATTAGTAAAATGGGGTTTGAATCGTTTTAGTCGCAATGAGCATGATAACTTTTTTAGTTTTACTAATATTAATGTGGGATTTGACTATGTTTCTTTATATAAACAGTATAATTATAAATCTTTTAACTCATCAATCGGGTATAGCTTCGTTCCTTCGCGCAATTCAAAATTTAATTGCAATACACTAAATTTTTCACTTTATATTCCACAGACGAGTGAAAGTTTTAATGGGTTCCTTGATTCAAATCAGTTGTTAAAACAAAGTTTTACGGGAAATCGACTTTTTACCTCATTTTTCTTAAGTGACATACAGTATTTTTCGCAACGTAAATTCAATTATAGGACGAAAGTAAATTTTTATGCCAATTTTGATGTGTCAGGTCTTGAAGTAGGATTTGTCAATGGTGTTTATAACCTATTCAAAGAAAAAAATGAAAAATTTACTTTTTTAAATAATCAATTTTCAAAGTTCGTAAAGTTAGAATTAGATCAAAGAATGACTACTGAACTTTCTAATTCATCCCAATTTGTGTATCGAATTAATATAGGGGTCGCTCTGCCTCTTTTTGATACAAACTCAGTGCCATTTATTAAGCAGTTTTATGTTGGTGGTCCACAGAGTATTAGGGGATGGAATGTGCGTGAGCCAGGTCCTGGTGGAAGCAATTATTCTACTTCGGGTTTATCTACGAATTCATTTTTTTCTACAGGAGACATCAAGTTCGAAACAAATTTGGAATATAGATATGATATATTTCTTTGGTTGAAAGGCGCGTTTTTTATGGACGTGGGCAATGTTTGGATCTTGCCTACTGCCACTGATGCACCTCGCGATGCAAAATTTAGTAAACGATTTCTCGATCAATTAAATGTCGGAACAGGCACGGGCTTGCGATTGGATATGAGTTATTTTGTAATTCGATTTGACTTAGGATTCAAATTGAGAAACGCGTTTAAAAATGAGAACAACAAGAATTGGATTTATAATAATGCGTATAAAGTTTCAGTAAAGAACTTATCGCGGAATAGTACATTCCACATTGCAGTCAATTATCCTTTTTAGAAAGTATATTTTAGCGAATCGCTGATGATTCTAATTTTATCTTGATTCGATAGGCTATCTAAAGAGCCAAACTCGATTTTCTTTTTGGATTTATAGATATCTTGGAGTATGTATAGATATTCATTTTCAGAAATATTTCCTTCTTGCCAAGCTTGCTTTAAAATAGGAAGATGTTTTTCTTTCGTCGGTATATGGAAATGATTTCGAATTATTATCCAAGGAATCATTGCTGTTTGAATTCCTACTTCTGAAGCTTTTGGATAACCTTTTTTTTGAATTAGGGCATCAATGGCTTCTAAGTTTTTTGCATCTTTTGCAAAAATTTCATTTTCTGCATCTCTAAATTCTTGAGAAGATTTGCCAGATTTTTTCTCAATCTCAGCTGAGATTGATCTTGTGTCTCTGTGCGTTTTATGAATCTTTTCAAGGATAGTTTTTACATCATTACTAGTCTGTATCTTATCAATTTGTTCAATAAGGCTAGGCTCTGGTTTGTTTGGTTGGCATGAAATTAAAAGACCAATGAGCAACATTGTTATAAATGTACAAACAATGCGAAAATTCATATTACAGTTTTGAAGTAAAAGCAAGTGGGTATTACTGGGCTCGAACCAGTGACCTCCGCCCTGTCAAGGCGGCGCTCTGAACCAACTGAGCTAAACACCCTAATTCTGGCTGCAAAAGTATAATATTTCAGTAGAATTTCAATATTTTTATTCGAAGTGTATAAAATAGTTTTATTTAGTTAGAAATACTAATTTTCATTTACTTTTGCACATTTAATCAATGTAATCCAGATAAATGGTAAATCGTTATTTCAATTTAATAGATCAGACATATTACTTCCCACAAGATGGCTTTGATCTTGAAAAAGATAAATTAGTCTTCAACGGCATTCCGATTATGCCATTGATCGAGAAATATGGGACGCCATTCAAAATGACATATTTGCCAAAAATTGGAGATCAAATAAAGAAAGCAAAAAACTTTTTCAATAAGTCGATAAAGACAATGGACTATAAAGGAAAGTATGTCTATTGTTATTGCACGAAATGTTGCCATTTTTCTTATGTATTGGAAGAAGTGTTGCAACATGGAGTTCAGTTAGAGACTTCTTCTGCTTTTGATATTGATCTTATTTTAAATCTATACAAAAATGGTAAGATAGACAAGGATCATATAATAGTGAATAATGGATATAAGACAAAGCAATATATTCACAATATTGCCAATCTGATTAATTCTGGATTTAAGAATGTGATTCCTGTGCTCGACAATAAATTTGAGTTGGACCATTTTGAAGAGTTGATTCAGCGTAAGACCAAGATTGGTGTAAGGGTCGCTACAGAAGAAGAGCCTAAGTTTGAATTTTATACATCTAGGTTAGGAATTCGTTCATCTGAAGTAGTGCAATTTTGCAAAGACAGGTTGAAGAAGAATAAAAAATTCGAATTGTATATGTTGCATTTCTTTGTAGATACAGGAATAAAGGATAGCACATATTATTGGGGAGAATTGAAGAAAGGAATTAAGACTTATATTCAATTAAAAAAGCTATTCCCAACTCTCACCGCATTGAATATTGGAGGGGGAATGCCAATAAGAAATTCACTAGGATTTGAGTATGACTATAAATATATGATCCAACAGATCGTGCAAATGGTTAAAGAAGCATGTGATGAAGACGGAATACATGAACCTGACATTTTTACAGAGTTTGGAAAATATACAGTAGGCGAGAGTGGCGCAACTATATTTTCAGTATTGGAACAAAAACAACAGAATGATTCAGAGATTTGGTATATGGTGGACAATTCACTGATGAATACCTTGCCAGATAGCTGGGGCATCGCAGAGAGATTTATTTTATTGCCGATCAACAAATGGCATAATGATTATGGTCGAGTTAATATTGGAGGATTGAGTTGTGATAATTCGGATTACTACAATTCTGAAGCGCAAAACCAGCAACTTTTTCTGCCAATGTATAAGCGTGATGATAAAGAACCATTATACCTTGGATTTTTTCATACAGGAGCTTATCAAGATGCATTATCAGGTTATGGAGGTATAAAACATTGTTTGATTCCATCTCCAAAACATATTTTGGTCGACAGCGATGAAAATGGAAATATTGTGGATTGGATATATAGCGAAGAACAAACTTCTCGTGATATGTTGCAAATCTTGGGTTATAAATAATTGATCGTTAAAGGGAATTAATATTAAGTAAAAGTTGTTAAAACTAACACATGAAATTACAGACAAATACATACGCCGGAATCCCAGAAGAAATGGCCACATTAAAAAATGCGGAAGTCATTCTTACTTCTATCCCTTATGATGGTACAAGTACCTGGGGTAAAGGTGCAGACAAGGGATTTGAAGCATTTCTATATGCTTCAGAGAATATGGAATTGTACGATATAGAGACAGGCACCGAGCCTTATAAACATGGTGTCTACCTAGAATCTCCAATGAAAGTAAAAGAGGATACTCCTGAAGAAATGGTTGCAAAGGTTTATGCAAAGACACAAGAGTTACTGAAGAAGAAAAAGTTTTTAACTTTCTTCGGTGGAGAACATTCAGTAAGTATTGGTATACTTCGTGCATTTGCTGAAAAATACAAAAACCTTACGGTCCTACAGTTGGACGCACACACAGATCTTCGCCAAAAATATCACGGCACAAAATATAATCATGCTTGTGCAGTCGCCGAGGCTCAGAGATATACCAATTTACTCCAAGTTGGAATTCGATCAATGGATATTTCTGAGAAAAAATATTTGCAAAAAGGCAAAGTGTATTTTGCTCATGAGATCATGGATAATGATTTTTGGATGGAGGAATGCATTGGTAAAATGACAGATCAAGTTTATATTACCTTAGATCTCGACGTTTTTGATGGATCGATTATGCCGAGTACAGGCACGCCAGAACCAGGTGGAATGCATTGGTATCAAGTATTGCAATTCTTAAGGATGGTGTTTCGTAGAAGAAATGTTGTAGGATTTGATATTGTTGAACTTGCACCAAATCCAAACAATCAAGCACCAGATTTTCTTACAGCGAAATTATATTATAAAATGTTAGCTTATTTATTCGATAAAAAATAATTATGGAAAAAGGACCAATTTCGAAATTTATCACACATCATTATAGACATTTTAATGCTGCTGCATTAGTTGATGCTGCAAAAGGATATGAAAAACATCTAGTAGAAGGAGGAAAAATGATGGTGACTCTTGCTGGGGCAATGAGTACCGCTGAACTTGGAGTCTCTTTAGCAGAGATGATCAGACAAGGAAAGGTTGATATTATATCTTGCACAGGTGCAAATCTTGAGGAAGACCTTATGAATCTTGTAGCACACAGTCACTATAGAAGAATTCCACACTATAGAGATCTTACGCCGCAAGACGAATGGGAATTATTAGAAAAAGGTTTGAATCGTGTAACGGATACCTGTATTCCTGAAGAAGAAGCATTCAGAAGATTGCAAAAACATATTTATGAATTGTGGAAAAAGGCTGACAATTCAGGTGAGCGATATTTTCCACATGAATATATGTATAAAATGCTAATGAGTGGAGTGCTTGAGCAATATTACGAGATCGATCCAAAGAACTCTTGGATGTTGGCTGCTGCACAGAAAAATATTCCAATAGTAGTAGGAGGTTGGGAAGATTCAACAATGGGAAATATTTTTGCTTCTTATATTATAAAGAATGATTTGAAGGCAAGCACTATGAAAAGTGGAATTGAATACATGGTATTCCTTGCTGATTGGTATAAACACAATTCAGGAGGAAGAGGAGTTGGATTTTTTCAGTTGGGCGGTGGAATAGCTGGTGATTTTCCGATTTGTGTGGTTCCTATGATGTATCAAGATCTTGAGATGCACGATGTTCCATTTTGGTCTTATTTCTGTCAAGTGAGTGATAGCACGACATCATACGGTTCATACTCAGGTGCTGTTCCAAATGAAAAAATTACTTGGGGAAAATTAGATATTGATACACCAAAATATATTGTTGAATCCGACGCCACAATTGTTGCGCCTTTGATTTTTGCCTATGTCTTGGGTTGGTAAAACTATTTATAAATACGATAATTTTAGGTTGACTTCTTTTTTTTTGATAAATTAAAATAGTACAATGAAATTTGCTTGCTTTATTATTGGTTTATTTCTTTTTTCTTCATGTTCACCCAGTACATATTTTAGGACTCCAAATGAAATGCAATTAATTCTTGGAACTGTTCTTTTAAAAAATGGCAAGGAACTAGAAGGAAAGATTAATGCCAATATTCGATCAAATAAAGCTAACAAAAATTATATTAAAGTAACCCAGAGCGAAAACTCAAAATCTAAAGAAATTCAATTATCAGAAATTAGTGAAGTAAGAATCAGAAATGTCATCTATGTTCCCAAGACTATTACTTATGGTTTGTTTGAAAGACCATTTACTAAATTGTTGAAGAGAATAACACCAGCAGGAAATGTTATTGAACTTTATGAAGATGAAAAAATTACAACAACTACCGATCTTAATAATAATATAGCAACTAGTAATAGTTATACGAATTATATTTACTATGTTCAATTTCCTAATGAAGATGAATGTTTGCGTGCAGACGGCAAATATTTTCAACCTGATTTCGATGATAAAGTTTCAAGTAGAGTAAAAGACTGTTCAAGCCTTGCTAAAAAAATCAAAAATAAAGAAAAGGATTTTTATTATCCTGTAATTCATTCTGTGGATAGAGAAATTAATGTGTGGCTGAATATCAGTTCACAGTATCAAAAATGTAAGGAATAATTTTTATTTCAGAGTAAGAAACTGTTTTAGTCCTTTGATTAATTTCTGAATATCGTAAAGTGAAGTATATACATTCGGTGTGATTCGTACACCTTGTATGTTTTCCCAATTAATACCTACTGTATGTATTTTGTATTGATTAAACAGAAATGTATCTAACTCCTCAGGTTTTTTGTCTTTAATGTGAATATTGCCAATGGCACCTCCATAATTTCTGTTTTGAGGACTTATAATTTTGACTTTCGGATGATCTCGAACTTCATTTACCCATGTTTCCTTTAACATGCAAAGCCTTTCGAATTTTCGTTTTGGTCCAATTGAATGATAGAAATCAATAGCATGTCCAATTGCTTGTTCTATAGCAAAAGACCTAGTGCCTAAATTTTCAAACTTCCTAATATCATCTGATTCTGGATCTGCGGCGGCAAAATGTGGGTATAAATTTTTAATCTTATCTTTTTTTACATAAAGTAGACCAGACCCGATTGGGGCGCTGAGCCATTTGTGAAGACTTGTGGCAAAATAATCACACTGTAAATCTGGTATTTTATAGGGTACATGTGCAAAACTATGAGCGGCATCTACTATAACTTCAATTCCTAGCTTATGTGCTTCCTCAGCTATTTCTGTAGCTGGAAATAGTTGACCTACCCAATTCACCATATGCGTAATATGAACAATTTTTGTTTTTGAAGTAAATGCACTTGTGAATTTTGTTGTAATTTCTTCTTTGTTTTCTATCGGTAATTCAAAGTTTAACCAAACCAATTTTATCCCATCTCGCTTTTCTCTTTGTTTCCATGCATTGATCATATTTGGGTAGTCTTGCTTTGTCAGTACGACTTCATCTCCAGCCTTTAGTCGCAATCCAAATATGATAGTTTCTAGTCCTTCCGAGCTATTTCTATTGAATGCTAATTCTTCGGCTGAACATCCTGCTAAGTCTGCCATTTTTTCACGAAGTGGTTCTCTACCTTGATCCAAGATGCGCCACATGTAGTAAGAAGGTGCTTCATTATTAAGCTTGTTATAATGATCAACAGCATCCTGAACTATTTTAGGCGCTGGAGCAACTCCTCCATTATTAAGATTTATAATATTGGCAGAAACTGAATATGACTGTCTTACTTGATGCCAAAAATCTTCAGAATTGTCTTCTGGATCAAATTTAGAGAATTGAGCTAATGCAGATTGTGATTCAGAAAATGAGTCAAGAATAGGTTTTGGATTGACTAGTGAAAGTGCTCCTGTCGTACCCAGAAGATTTATTGCATTTCTACGATTCATGTTTAAAGGTAGGATATTTTTTTTTCTCGTTTGAAAAAACTGTATTAATTTGTGCGAAATATTCAAATATAATTGTTGGTATGATATTAAATAGTAAAAGTTGGTCCATTTTTATATCAGCTATTTTATTTTGTATTTTAGGTACTTCTCAATCATTTCCAACAGTCAAAGTAGTAAATTGTCCTACAGAAACAAGTTTTAGTCCTACAGCAAATGCTTGTAATTTAACAGTAAATGCAGGCCCAGATATTACAATATGTTTGGGCAAGGGAAAAGTGTTAAATGCAAATGTGTCCAGTGCTACTCAAGCTACTTATGAATGGGAGCCTCCAGATGGATTAGATGATCCGACAAAACTTAAACCAATAGCCAACCCAATGGCTACTACAACATATACTTTGACAGCTAGGGCAGTTTCACAAGAATTAATTGTTAATGGAGGAATGGAAGGTGGAGGGATTGCTCCATCTACTTCATCTTATACTCCAGTGGCGGGATTGGCTATTGTCACAAGTTCAAGTTCAAACTATGCAGTATTATCTTATCCTCAAATTTCGGGAGCTTTCGGTTGTCAAACTCGTGGAGCTGCCTCTATGGTAATTCATGGAAGCGGTGGCGTTGGGCAAAATTTTTGGTGTCAAACTGTAGCAGTGACTCCAAATAGAGATTATAAATATGAATATTGGGTAATGAGTGTAGTGAATTTCTTTTTTACACCTGTCATCACAATGAAGATCAATGGAAACACAGTTTCATCTTTATCAACAAGTGGAATTTGTAGCTGGGATGATGCAAGTGGAATTTGGAACTCTGGAGCTGCAACAAGTGCCACGATTTGTTTTTCAAATGCTACTTCAGGTGGTCAGGGGAACATGGCTGCATTTGACGATGTCTCATTTAAAGAATGCTGTGAGGAAAAAGATGAGGTAACAGTCACTGTTTATGAAATAGTAGCGGATATCGCAGATCCAGATGAAATTGGATGTAATAATAGACCATTAGAATTGGATGGATCTGGTTCTACTTCTGGTACAGGAATAAGTTATGAATGGACTACTACGAATGGTAAAATCATTGGAAGTACATCTTCAAATAAAGTTAAAGTAGACGCACCAGGTACTTATAAATTGACTGTAAAAGGCTTACATGGATGTGAAGCGGAAAAGGAAGTTATTGTAACTGGAAATGTTAAACCACCAGTGATCCAAACTAAGTCTACTCCAATTAATTGTAAATTAAATTATGGATTTATAGAAGTCATTGGAGCGGGTCAATTAAGTTATGATTGGCGAGGACCAAATGATTTTATGGGTAATAGTGTTAAAGAAAAAGTTTATGAAGCTGGTCAATATACCATCACGGTAACTGATGAGTATGGTTGCACTGCAGCATCAATTGTTGAAGTAAGAGATCAACGAATCCCAATAGACCTTTTGATCTTAGGCGACACAATTACTTGTCTAAAAGATTCAGTAACTCTTCGATCCAAAACAGCAAGATCGAATTTAAATTACGCATGGAAGTATAAAGGAAGCACCATATCCATTCAGGACAAAACTTCGGCTAAAGATACTGGCTGGTATTATTTAACCGTAAAAGATAGTATCGATTGTATAGCAATTGATTCTTTTTTTGTTTTAGATTTTAAAAAAAATCTGCCTATCTCATTGTCTGCGGATACATTGAATTGTATCAATTCCAAAGTTCAAATAAAATTAAAGTCAGACACAAGTGGTACAGTACGTTGGAATGGTCCAAATAATTTTACTTCGACTCAAAAACAAGTCTCAGTGCAGGACAGTGGTTGGTATTATGTGAATATTTTAACTAAAGATGGTTGCATTGGTTTCGATTCTGTTTATGTTACAAAAGATGTCTCAATTCCTGATCTAGGGTTGAACAGTATTGATACGTTAACTTGTATGAAGACTTCGGTTTTGATGACTGCAACTTCATCGACGAATGGTGTGAGATTTGAATGGAAGTATCCTTCTGGGAAACTGGTAGATTCTTTATCGATAACTGTTCAAGATTCTGGATGGTATACAGTAAGAGTTATTTCAAAGAATGGATGTGATAACCAAAAGCAAATTTATGTTGCACAAAAGCTAGATAAACCACAAGTAAGTTTATTCAATGATACTTTAAATTGTTTGAAGAAGTCAATACGATTATCATACGTAGGCAAAGGCCTCGTGCAGTTTCAATGGAGTGGTCCAAATGGATTTGCTTCAACAGATTCAAATGCTGTTGTCGACGTACCAGGTAAATATATTTTGAAAGTGTTTGATGCATTTGGTTGTAGCAATGAAAATTCAGTTGATATTAGTATAGATACTACATTGCCGAATGTTCAAATTGAAATAGATACATTAACTTGTAGTAAAGCAGATGTCTATCCTTTGATTATTGGAGATACTGTTGGAAATTCTTTTACGTGGTATTTTAATGGTCAACTTTATTCAAGCAATTCACAATCTCGAATCAGTTCCGCAGGAAATTATACAATTGAAATTCAAGGCAAAAATTATTGTCAAACTACGATTACAAAAGTGGTTGTAGAAAACAAAATAAAGCCTTTAGCTGATTTATATGCAGATACCATACAATGCAATGGTACAGCTTTTATAGAAGCTGTGAACAAGCAAGGAGTTAGTAATTTTTCTTGGACTGGTCCAAGTAATTTTCAAAGTAAGGATTTGAAAACAGGGGTCGATATCACTGGTTGGTATTACTTTACACAAACTGGTCTAAATGGTTGTGTGGGCTTGGATTCAATTTTTGTATATCAGAAAGATAAAGTGCCGAGTATTATTGCAAAAGATGATACCTTAACATGCCAAAAGAAAAAGATTATTTTAAATGCCAGTTCGAATTCAAATAATGTGAAGTATTCATGGACTGGTCCCAATGGATTTATGTCCAATCTTCAACAGCCAGAAGTTGTTGATTCTGGAATTTATATATTGAGAGTAGAAGATCCGAATGGTTGCGTAGCAACTAAGGCAATCCGAATTTCTAAATTTGATTTTGAACCCGAAGTATTTATAATTTCTGGTGATAGCGCCATAAGTTGTTTGAAGAGTTCATTACAATTAAGTTATTCTAGTCAGTCCAATAATAATACAATTTTATGGCAAGGTCCTAATGCATATTCTAGTACAAACAATAATGTTGTAATTACTGAACCAGGTTTGTACCGCATTGAATTGAAAAATGAATTTGGTTGCACTGCATTTGCAGAAAAAACGATTTTGGATAAGCGTGAATTGCCGAAATTTGAAGCAGTAGATGATACGATTACTTGTAAGAAATTGATTGTGCAAAATGTGCTGCGATTACAAGATAATACCAATCAAGTGATATGGACTGGTCCAAATGGATTTAATTCGACACAACAGAATCCAACAATTTATGAAGCAGGAGTCTATAAAGTTGTAGTGCAAAACGAGTATGGATGTAAGGACTCTATCGAGATAAAAGTAATTGAGAATACCGATGAACCAGTAATTAAAATACAAGGAGATTCTTTAACATGTACAAAAAGTGAAGCTTCATTAATTGCACTAATTGGAAATGGAAACTTCCAATGTAATTGGTCTGGCCCAAATAATTATACTTCATTGAACAAAACGATCACTGTTAATAAAGGTGGATTATATGCATGTATGGTAACAGATACTATTAACGGATGTAGCAGTTTTGATGTATTTGAACTTGTAGAAGATACGAATAGAATTAGAGAGATTGGCCTTGTAGTAGACGATGAGTTATGTAGTAATAAAAATGGGCGCATTTGTTTCTGCAAAGTTGAAGGAGGACTTAGTCCTTATAAATTTTCAATTGATAGCGGAAAAGTTTTTTTATCTCAAAATGATTTTTCTGCGTTGAAAAGTGGAAAATATATAGTTATTGCTAAAGATCAAAATGATTGTATATTCCAACAAGAAGTAATAATTAGCAATAGCGGTGGAATAACTGTCACTATGCCAAGTGAGTTGAATTTGAAAATTAGTGAATCCTCACAGTTGACATTTACATCAAGTCGACCTGTTTCCGAGATCAAATCTATTCTATGGTCTCCTTCGGATCAACTGAGTTGCTCAGATTGTATTTCTCCAACTCTCATTGCACAAAAAAATCAGACTATAGAGTTGCTCGTAATAGATATAGATGGTTGTGAATCTCGCACTTTGATTGAGATAAAAGTTTTGAATTCGGAAGAAGAATTGTATTTTCCAAATGTAATAAGTGCGAATTTTGATACAACAAACGATTATTTTTTTCCAAAAAGTAAAAGTGAAGTTACAATTGATCAAATGACTATTTATGATCGTTGGGGAGAATTAGTTTTTAGTAACACAAATTTCACTTCGAATAATGAAAAAGCAGGATGGAATGGAACAATACGCGGACAAACAGTAAACCCTGGTGTGTATTTGTATCTTTTAAATTACACGATCAAAGGTGTTAAAAAACAAAGTTTTGGAGAAATTACAGTATTGAGATAATATGGTTAGAAATTGGATCGAAGAATTAAGTAAGTATGCAGATGATCATACTAGTAGCGAAGGGGATTTGTTGCGAGAGTTAGAGCGGAAGACGTATTTGTCTGCACTTTCTCCACAAATGCTATCAGGCAAGTTACAAGGTCGATTATTGAGTATGTTGAGTAAACTGGTTCAGCCAAATTTCGTACTAGATATTGGGACATTTACTGGATATAGTTGTATTTCATTACTGGACGGATTTGGAGAGGACGGGCTAATGTATACAATCGATGTAAATGACGATTATGAGCATATACGCTCTGAATTTTTCAATCGACATCCAAAACGTGGTCAAATCAAGCAGCTGCTTGGAAATGCAATCGATATCATTCCTACTCTTGATGTAGAAGCTTGGGATATTGTATTTATTGATGCGAACAAGCAAGCTTACCTCGACTATTACCAACTTGTGAAAAACAAAATTCGAAAAGGAGGGCTTTTGATAGTAGATAATGTTTTGTGGTCAGGAAAGGTGTTGGATAGCAATAAAGATTTGGATACAAAGATCATTGACGATTTGAATAAGTTGATTGTGAATGAAGGACTTTTTGAAACTGTTTTAATGCCTGTACGCGATGGTATAAGTATATCAATCAAGAAGTAATGAAGAGTGCTTGGCAAATTTCATTTAGTAAAGAAAATTCAGTTTCTGACTTTGCATTTGAGGATAAAAAAACGTTGGATCTTTTGTCTATTCATTATGCAATTTTAAGTAATTCTAATTTGAAAGTACCTATTGCTTATAGAAATTTTTTCTTGTTTAAAAAAGCAATTCGAGCGCCATTTATACAAAGAGTTAATTTTCCATTAGATTTTCCATTGGATGCATCTATTTTGGATGTATTGCAAAATTCTTTTCGTAAAGGTATCTTTCAATCAAATATTCCTATTCAAGGATATCATAAACTACAAGAAGAAGTCAAACCTAATTTTATATTACATTTAAACTCAGCGTATGAGTCGATATTCAATAATTTTAAATCTGATCCTCGAAGAGTTCTCAGAATAATTGACAAAGAAAAAAAATTTGAACTTAAAGATATCGACTTCCATACTTTTGATCTTTTCGCAAATCAAAATATTAATTTGCAAATACCAAAAAGTTATAGAGCGATTTCATCATTTAGAATATTGATAGAGGATACACTTGCAAATCATAAGGGATTACTAAAAGGGGTGTATTTTGAAGAAAGTCTCGTAGCTGTTTGTTTTTTTAAGTGGGTTGGTGATCGGTTGCAGTTTTTATTGCCTGTTGTTAATGCTCTAGGAAAAAAGAATTACGCAACTAGCTTTTTATTACATACAATTTGGCAAGAATACGCTAAGACTAATACCGTGTTTGATTTTTCTGGATCCACAATGCCAAGTATTGCCAAGTTTATGAAGGATTTTTCTCCTGAAACAGAATATTATTATTCCTACTCATGGTAGAAGATTAGAATAAACTCACATAACCAAAATGAACTTTTGTATTCTGATAATTATATGTAATTTGTTCGTCAGTTCCAGCAGCTATTAGGAAGTTAAAGAATCCAATGTTTGTTTTAAATTGTAAGCCTATTCCAGTGGAGAAAAACTGCTTGTACCGATCATCGATACTTTGAGTAGAACTTATTTGTGCAGTGGATAAAAATGCACTGAGAAAACTGTTTTGATCTAATAGAAATCTATATTCAGCTGTTTCAATAAAGTAACTAGGACTTATAAAAATCTCTTCATCAAATCCTCTTAATGTTTGATATCCGCCAAGGCGATATTTTTGATTGTCGCTCACGGATGCGAAAAATATGGATTGGTTTTTTGCTGATAATTTTATTATATTTCTTTTAGTAAATTTGAGATAACAATCTATTTCTAGTAGAGTAGAGAGTTGTGTCCTTGTTTTATTTAAGCTGTCATATTGCTGTTGTAATAGAGAGCTTAATTCTGGCCTTGTGTTTACTATGGAAGGATTGGATAAATATTTTCTATTGCCTGTTTTTATTTCTACTTTTAGTTTATTTCCTTTGCTAGGGTTGTATCTGTCATTTAAATTAGTATAGCTGTAGCTTAAACCTGTGTGAAGTATTTTATAATCTAGTTGTAAAGGTAATTTTTTACTTCGGATAATTGAAGTGGTATCTATTTGCAAAATTGTGTTTGATTCAGTATTGACTAAAAGTCCAATGCTTTGATTTTGGTCAAGATTGTAAAATAAATTTGTTTTTGTTTGTAATAGAAGGAATTCTTCTTTTTGTTTGAACAATTCGAATTGATTGCTAATGCCAAGTGGTGCAATTCTGATATATGGAAACGATAAAAATGTTTTTAATTTTGGTGATGATTCATTTAAATTCTCATAGTTCACGAGTATTGTTTCAGCCCATTTGAAGGTATTTACAAATTCAGCTTTTACCTGCCCAGAAAGTTGGTATTTGGTAATTCCTGAATTTATTTTCTGTGCTATTCCTAGTAGAACATCAAAACTATTTATTGGTTTTTTTTCATATATCAGCCAAATGTCTGCTTCTGTTCCATAGAATTTTATTCTCGGATTATCTTTAACTTGTAAAAATGGTAATGTTGATAGTTTTTCATTGATCTGATCTAATTGGACTTGATTATAATTCTGCCCATATTTTATTTGCAGAAAATGATGGAGAAATTTAGGATGTAAGATGTAATTTAGTTTTTGTTCGAAGCTGCCGAATGTATATTTGTTTCCTGATTTTATATATGAATCGATCACCAAAGTATCTGCAATAGGCTCTTGAATCTGATACTGTGCATAGGCTAAAGGAAATCCGGTTTGATTTAATTTTTTTATTTGAGATTGCAAGGAATTTTCAATTTCTAAAGAAGATGGAGAAAGTTGTGTCAATTCTTTGTTGTTTAGAATTGCACTATCTGCGAAATTTGTTCGATATCGAATTGTTTTTGTTGTAAACTGTCGACCGCTTGAAATATAAATAGTATTTTTTGAGTTGTTTATAGAATCAACAGCTGCTGTAAAATAATTTTCAGATAGTAATTGATGAATAATTTTATTTGTCGCAAATAAAACTTCATTTGTATCTATAGAGTTTATTACTTGTTGTTTGCTAGTGTTTTCGTATTTAATTTCAATAGTTGTATTTTGTTGAGTAAAAGCTATATTTTGCAATACAGCGAAATAGACCAATTTTATTATTAAATTTAGTTTAATTTTGTTCATTTAATTATGAAAGATATCGGTATTTATATACATATTCCATATTGTAAACGCAAATGTAGTTATTGTAATTTTCATTTCTCCACAAATTTTTCGACAAAAGATGATTTAATTTCATCTATTTTGTTGGAAATTCAAGCGCGAAAACATGAAGCGCAAGATATGCGAGTTTCCTCAATTTATTTTGGGGGAGGCACTCCTTCAGTATTGAATAGTATAGAGCTTAATCGTATTTTTGATATGTTACTACAACATTATCAGCTTGGTGAGGGAATTGAGATTAGTTTTGAGATGAATCCTGATGATGTGGTATCCAGTTATGTTAAGGAATTGGTACGCACACCAATCAATAGAATTAGTTTAGGAGTTCAATCATTTCACGATAGTGAGTTGCAATTTATGAATCGAGTCCATGATGCTAATGTTAGTAATGAGTCGATTAGATTGTTACAGGATTTTGGATACAGAAACTTGACAATAGACTTGATCTATGGAGTGCCGCAATCATCAACGGAAACTTGGGCTGCTAATTTGAATAAATTGCTTGAGTATAATTTGAATCATTTTTCTGCATACTTATTGACTGTGGAAGATCGCACTAAACTTAGTTTTGATGTTAAAAATTCTTCGGTTAAAATGGTAACTGATGAAATTGCTATTGAGCAAATGAATTATTTATTGGATTTTGCTGAAGCTAGTGGATTTGAAGCTTATGAAATATCAAATTTTGCAAAAGAAGGGTATAGGGCCATACATAATTCAAACTACTGGAAAGGCATTCCATACCTTGGATTTGGTCCTTCAGCTCATTCATATGATGGTGTTAACCGTAGAGCGAATATTTCGCACAATTTGGACTATATTAAAGCTGTATCTACTGGACTGGACTATTTTGATATTGAGATTTTGAGCAATAAAAATCGTTGCAATGAATTTCTTATGTTAAATTTGAGGAAAATTGAAGGAATTGATTTAGCACTACTTGAAGAAAATTTTACTGCATATTTTCCACGAATTTATAAGATTTTTCAACAATATTTGGTTTCTGGTGATGTTATTGAAAAGATTAATTTTATCAGTTTGACAAAAAAAGGTAGAATGATTTCAGATAAAATCATATCTGATTTATTTGAAGTTTAGTTTTTAGAATTATTCATCTGAGAGATTGAATTGTTTAAACTATTGATTTTTCATTTTGTTATTCAAAAAAACGCCAATTAATCATGTCGAAATCCTTGATTTTAAAATATGTGAACAAGCTCGTTGATATTCTATTTTCTACAAGGGCGGCAGGATTATATTTGCTCATCTTTGCTGCTGCAATAGGGATTGCAACATTTATTGAAAATGATTATGGGACATCGGCGGCTCAGAAGTTGGTCTTTAAAGCATTTTGGTTTGAAGTATTGCTCTTTTTATTTGGGGTATGTATCCTTGTGAATATTTGGAGATTTCGATTGATTCAACAAAAAAAATGGGCTTCTTTGACTTTCCACTTTTCGATCATCATCATTATTTTGGGAGCTGGAGTTACAAGATATTTTGGATATGAAGGCGTTATGCATATCCGTGAGAATTCAGAATCTAATTCGATAGTATCAGCAGAGACTTATCTCAATTTTAAAGTGATTCATGAAGGTAAATCGTATTCTTTTGCAGAGCCAATATTATTAGCAAGCAAAGGAAAGAATGAATTTGACAAATCTTATTCCATCGCAGGAAAATTGATACATGTAAAACTTACAGAATTTATCCCAAATCCAGTAGAGCAAATATTGGATGATGAGAACGGGAAGCCTATGTTGAAATTGGTGATTTCAGGAGCGCAGGGACGAGAGGAATATATTGTTCCATTTCGTACACAAGAACAGTATGGCGGTATGCGTCTCAATTTTGGCGATGAAATCATTCCAGGATTTGACAATATTATTTTAAGAGGTGATTCATTGTTTTTTACATCAAGCGATACATGGTCTCGTATGGTGATGGCAACACGGGAACAAGATACTTTTCCAGCGAATTCTATAAGCCCACTTAAGACGAGAGCACTGTATAGTTCAGGTGATCGGAATTTCGTGATCTCTCAATATCAACAAAGAGGAATATTGAATATTGAATCAAAAGATCGAAAGATCAAGAATGAAAGTATGGTCGCATTGCGATTGGAATGCGATATCGATGGATCGAAGCAAGATCTTTTCTCACAGGGAGAAAAGGAGAAATTGGCAATATAAAGTATGCTGAATCCAATGGTGTCAAATTCGGTATATCCTATGGTGCAAAGACTATAGAATTGCCATTCTCTATTGGTCTAAGGGATTTTATTTTAGATCGCTATCCTGGCACAGACAATCCGAGTTCTTATGCCAGTGAAGTCACGCTTATGGATCCTTCACAGCAGCTTCGACGTGAACAGCGCATTTATATGAATCACGTATTGGATCATCGCGGTTATCGATTTTTTCAGTCTTCTTATGATCCCGATGAGAAGGGAACTTATCTCAGCGTGAATCATGATTTTTGGGGAACGTGGATCAGTTATATCGGATATATTTTACTTACGATAGGGATGCTGATGATTTTTGTTTTTCCAAAGACACGTTTTGAATATTTGTCAAAAAAATTATCCGCTATGCAGAAAACAACGATAAGTATTTTTTTAATCTTGTTTTTTTATGCTTCGAATAATTTGTATGCAGCAGATCCTTTTGTTTCGATCAACAAAGATCATGCAGATAAATTTGGAAAAGTATTAGTCCAAGATCACAAAGGGCGATTCAAACCTATCAATAGTCTTGCGTCTGAAGTCTTGCGCAAACTTGCAAAGAAAGATGAACTCTATAATCAAACTCCAGAACAGATCTTAATCTCGATGATCGATGATCCCATGATCTGGGAAAAAGTTCCTTTGATCCAATCTGGAATGCATCCAGAGATTTTAAAAATATTGAATGTTAAAGAAGGCTTGATTAGTTATCACGATTTTTTCGAAGAAGATGGCAGCTATAAGCTGCAAGAAAAATTCGATCTGCGCAGATGATGAATCCAAAAGATCAAGGCGTGTTTGAAAAAGCATTGATTAAAATTGATGAAAAAGTTAACATCGCCAACATGATTTTTCTGGTCGATTGTTACGTATTCTTCCAGTAGAACAAGATGACAATCACACATGGATCTCGCCCTCGATGTGCGCGAAGCACCAGATCATTTTAATCCATTTATAAGAGATTATTTCAAACAATATCTTGAAGCCATAGATGAGTCACGCAATACACAAGATTGGTCTAAGCCAAATGAATTGTTGGACAGACTTAGTGAATATCAGTATCAAGTGAATCGTGAAGTCTTGCCTTCTTCTGCTCAAGTGAAGGCAGAGTTATTTCTCAATGATTGGAATATTTTTGGCAAATTGAGAAATGTATATGGTCTCTTTGGAATCATCAGTTTGTTTGCATTTTTAGGCAGTGTTTTATTTCATAAATGGGATCGAGTGCGAATAGGTAAAATAGGATTTTTGATCTTATTGATTTCTTTCATCATTCATACGATTGCGTTGGCATTGAGATGGTATATATCGGGACATGCGCCATGGAGCAATGGCTATGAATCTATGATTTACATCGCGTTGACTACGGTCATGGCAGGAGTGATTTTTCAAGGACGTCTCTAGGTGGATTGACTGCTACAGCGGTTCTTGCAGCTACTGTACTGCTTGTCGCAGGAATGAGTTGGTTGGATCCAGAGATCACGCCATTGGTGCCAGTGTTAAAATCTTATTGGCTCACGATACACGTCTCTATGGAAGCAGGGAGCTATGGATTCTTGATGCTTGGTGCGGTAATCGGAATGTTGAATTTATTGTTGTTGATTTTTATCAAAGAAAAAAATAAGGAGCGCATCATTACTTCTATAAAAGAACTCACCATCATTAGTGAAATAACGGTTACTGGTGGATTGATCATGGTGAGTATAGGGACTTATCTCGGTGGTGTGTGGGCGAATGAATCTTGGGGCAGATATTGGGGCTGGGATGCAAAGGAAACTTGGGCATTGGTCACGGTATTAGTGTATGCATTTATCTTGCACATGAGATTTATTCCAGGATTGAAAAGTATTTTTGCGTATAATTTTGCTTCGCTGTTTGGATTTGCAACAGTGATCATGACCTATTATGGTGTGAATTATTATTTGTCGGGATTACATTCGTATGCAGCAGGAGATCCAGTGCCATTGCCCAATGAAGTGTATTATAGCTGTATAGCACTCGGCATTTTAAGTTTAGTTTCCTATATCAGGTATAAACAAAATTTTAAATCTGATTTATTATTGTAAAAAAGAATTCATGAGTCCACGCAGTCATCGCATCTATATTGGTGTATTAGTTTCGATTGTAGTCGCTACATTTTTTTATCTCTGTTATGCGGGATATTCTTACTATACTACGAGTTTAGAGGAGCGATTTTATCATCCAGATCATGCCGCATTGAAGCCTAGTGGTGTGCTAGGACATGGACTCGGAATCGTAGGAACACTTTTGATTCTCATCGGAGTATTTGGTTATATGATCCGAAAGCGAAATCGATCGCTGCAGCGTGTCGGTGTGTTGAAGTATTGGTTAGAGTTTCATATTTTTCTTTGTACGCTTGGACCAGTGATGATTCTATTTCACACAGCGTTTAAATTTGGTGGAATAGTATCTGTTAGTTTTTGGAGTATGGTCGCAGTGGTGGCGAGTGGTGTCGTAGGACGATTTATCTATCGACAAATTCCACGCACGATACAAGGAAGAGAATTGAGCTTACAAGAGATACGAGACTTGAAGAATCAACTGAATTCTGATTTGAAGTCACATACTGCTGATGAAGCCGCATTTGATTTTTTGAAAGAAAAACCACATGTGAAGAAATCAAATAAAGAATTATTGTTTTCGATGTGGGGACAATATTTTGAGGATCGAACTCAAATAAAAAATTTGAAACAACAATTGCAACAAAACAATTTTTCACAAGAAAAAATAAAAGAGATAAGCCTCTTTGCATCCAAAGAACTCTCCATGTTGCGAAGAATAGAAAGACTACAGTTGATGCAAAAATTATTTCGATATTGGCATGTGGCGCATCTTCCATTTGCGATCATTATGTTATTGATCATGATCGTGCATGTCATCGTGACGATAAGTTTTGGAGCGCGATGGATTTTTTGATCACATTATTTTTTGATGAAAATATTTTGAAAAGATCCCAAAAGAAAAAATATAAAGAATCATGTTGGAGCTATTGATATACTTGAGTGTGGCAGCGGTGATGGGCATCGTATTTTATCTCTATATCAAGAAGATGAAGACACAAGATCAGATCACTGGAAGCAAAATAGAGCAAGCCAAAGAATCTGGAATCTTCGAGCCAGTATCACTGCATCCACATATCGATCTCAATACCTGTATCAAGAGTGGCGCCTGTCTCGAAGCCTGTCCTGAAGAAGATGTGCTAGGCATTCAAGGTGGTCGTGCGACATTGATCAATGCAACACACTGTGTAGGACATGGTGCTTGCTTTCACGCTTGTCCTATGGAGGCGATTACACTGCGCATCGGCACAGAAAAAAGAGGTGTTGATCTTCCACATGTGAATCAAAGTTTTGAGACCAATGTGGAAGGGATATTTATCGCAGGAGAATTGGGCGGCATGGGATTGATAAAGAACAGTGTCGAGCAAGGAAAACAAGCCATTGATTCCATCGCAAAAAGTATCACAAAAGGCCACAGCAATGAATATGATGTGATCATCATCGGAGCAGGTCCGGCAGGAATCTCTGCAAGTCTGCAAGCAAAAAATCACGGATTGAATGCGCTCACACTGGATCAAGATTCTATCGGTGGCACAGTGTTTAGTTTTCCACGGGCAAAGGTGGTGATGACCGCACCAATGGATCTGCCGCTCTATGGCAAACTAAAATTATTCCACACCAGTAAAACAGAATTGCTCACACTGTGGACGAATGTCATCAACAAGAATCAAATCAAGATCGTAGAGAATCAAAAAGTAGAATCCATCACATTAATCCCACAAGGATTTGAAGTCACTACATTGCAAGAAAAAAAATACACTGCACAGAAAGTATTGCTCAGCATCGGTAGGCGAGGGACACCTAGAAAATTGGGAGTAAAAGGAGAACAGCTAGAGAAAGTAGCCTATCGCATATTAGAACCAGAACTCATCTCTGGAAAGAAAATTCTAGTCGTAGGAGGAGGAGATTCTGCAATAGAGAATGCCTTGTTACTCGCAGACCAAAACACTGTCCATCTCTCTTATCGCGGAGAAAAATTCGGAAGACTAAAACCTCTCAACGCAGAAAACATCCGAACAGCCGCAGAGACCAATAAACTCACATTGTTGATGGAATCCAATGTCATCGAAATCACCGACAAAACTGTAAGTCTCACACAAAAAGACAGCGAGAATCTTACGATAGAAAATGACCTCGTTTATATTTTCGCAGGAGGAGAGTTGCCCACTTCATTTTTACAGAAGGCTGGGATTGAGATTCATAAGCGGTTTGGATATACTGTGAGGGAGCATGGGAAGGGGTGAGGTGGGTGTGTGGAACCTTATGTTGATAATGGTCAGTAAATTATATTTGTACAAATTTTTTGTTACGCTTTTGCATTTTTAAATTTGAATATGTGTCTTTTAATATTTTTTCATCTAATTTATTTAAATCATTGTAATCTTTGTTATCTATAAGGAACTCAATACAATGTCTTAAGAAGCTAATTCCGAAATCCAAAAGATTAACTTTTTTTCTTTTAATGTCAATGTTTTCCGATTTTTCAATGACCTTTCTTCCTTTACCGTGAGCTACAGCACTACGAAAATCATAGAGCTTCGTTAGTAATAATTTAATTTCATAAGGATTATAATCATCAAACTTTCTTAATATGCAAATATAGGAACCTCTAGTTGATAATCGAAAAGTGGTTTCGCTTTTTGAATCATGTGAAAGTATAGATTCTAAGGCAACAGCTATGTCAAAAATTATGTCATCTGATTTTTTTCGTGTTATTACAGAATTAAATTTTTGGATTGAAATGGTTAGTTTTTTATTACTATTTATTGAGACTGATTTAAATACTTTTTTGATTTTATTTAATTGTCTCTTAGAAACTGAATCCGGCTTTTTATTCCAATGGTAGTTTTCGTATTCTGGAGGATAAGAATCACCATATATTGTCATGACTGATTCGTATTTAGCAGTCCAATCTATTGACCAATCAACAGGTTTCGCAAATACTTGGTAATAGCCTATATTTATTCCCGTAACAATCCTAATACTACCAATTATATTGTTCATTTCCAAATTAAACTTGTCATTATCTAATAATTTATTATAAGATTGGTATATAGATGCATTATTGGAAATATCATTAAAATGGTTTCCACTTATAACAATAGCGTGAGAGCAGCTGCTTATTAAAAGTTCTTTTGCGCCTTTTAGACTTATATCACTTTGTATAAATAATTGCCTAGATATTTGTAAATCTTCTGAAATTCTTTTGATACAAATAGTATCTGATATATTAAAAGAATTAATTTCAAAACTCGTATAAATTATCGGAACCCAAATCTCATATGATAATTTTTTTCTGTTAATGGAATTAAACCAATTATCAAATAGTAATTTGAATTTTTTTTCATTAAATATTTTACTTCTGAATTTGTGGATATAATGGTCAATAAACTGGGCAATTTTATATTCAATAGTTAAAGATTCTTCCCACTTTTGTCTTGTTTCATTTAAATAAGGGGAATACTTTCCAATTTGAAAATGCTTTAAGAAAGGTTCTGAAGTTAGTATATATTCCCTCAGTTTTTTCCATGAATGGAATTGCAAAAACTCTCCATTCTCTTTAAGATAATGAGAATAGTTAACAGGTTTTTGTGCTGAAGTTGAACTTGAAGTTATGCCTGTGTGGTAATGTTTTTCTATTTTTAATACATTATTATGAAATTTATTATCCCACGGATCAGGTTTGTAAGCCTTATAATTTGTGTAAACAAAGTTTAAGCCTTCTTTGAAGGCATCTTGGTACAGTATATAAATTTTATCTTTGTCAAATCCTTTCATTTTTAGTTTTTAAGACATTAACATTAGGAATCAAGAATTTCAATCAATGAAATGTTTGCAGCTTTCTTGGCCTTATTTTTGCTATTAAATTCACTTTATATTGGATGATCTATGTTGTTTTTAATATCTTTTTTCTCAATTTAAATAATTTAAAGTCCAATTCCTAGGTAGTTTTTAAATACCCATCTGTAAGTTTTATTACATGCTATGGATTCTTGAGCTTCATTTATGGTGAAAGAATCTGCCTTATAAATATCTCCCCCATTTTAGGTAAATAGTAAATGCTTTCCCTTCGTTTTGTAAATTTGCTTTCAATATTTTATATTTTTTTTCAATCAGTTGAATAATATTATCTAATTCTCCTTTAGAAGACAAATCAAATTTACCATCTTTATAAGTCTTTTTGAATAAATTTATCATTTGATCTTGCAATTCAAAAAGTTCATTAAATTGATTGTCCATTTTTTCTTTAATGTTCATATTTAAAATTTTGTAGTTTATAATTGGATTAAATTGTATAACAATAGTTTTGAATTTTATTGAAGTAAGACATTTATGATAGAAATGAACACCTAATGTATTAAGCCAAATTTGCGACTTATTCTGCAATAATCAAGTTTTATCCAAAATCATGTCATTACTCATAAAATTAGTATAGGTTTTAGCAAAGATTATTTTTATATTTTTTTCAATTTTTATTATAATTTTTTCAAGCTTTTCTTGTTTAACTAACAAAGAATCTAGTTTTTGACTCATTGATGGGTTTTCTGAAAGTTCATGTTGGAAAAATTGAATGGCATTTTTCCATTGACCTCCTTGCTTATTTAAGCTTGGTTCGCATCCATCAATTAATATAGCTTCAATAGTAGATAGTAAAACTTCTTTAGTTGCCGAAATATTTCCACCTCCACTAAGCCCTCCATTTTTATTAACCCATTTAATACCAAACCAAGAAAATTGGTTCCATCTATGATTTTTTAAGTTGCGAGTGTAGGCTTTAAGTCTAGAGTATAGGGTTTTTCGATCGCCTTTTCCAACTTGACCCACATAAACAATTTTAAAGTCATGGTATAAAATGTATAGACCTATTTGTCCATTGAAGTTTATATTTTCTATTGATTTTCTATTTTGGCTAAATCCTAATAATTCACCTTTATCGTCGGCTCTATTCCAATTAACATGATCTCTTCTCCAAAATAAACCATATGTTTTAATTATCGTGCGTTCCATTTGGAATTTTTGATTGATTTATTTATTTAGTTATTGTGCACAATGTTTAAATTCATTGATGCTTTATATTTAGGCAGATAACTATTAATACTAAAGTTTAAAGACCTCATATGATTCAAATTAGGATTAAAGGGTGAATTTGTTTAAAGAGTTTTATTCTATCCATTTTGTGCAGGTTTATTATGTGATGAATAAACAAATGTAAAAAGAATATTTTAATTTGGTGGGTTTTTCTTAAATTTATTTTTATGGTCGAAAGGGTGGGGGTTTAGATAGTCTGTGTTGTGGCAATGTATTTCTTGCTGACTTAGATCCTCTACACACGTATCAAGTCTTTTTTGTGATTTTTAATCTTTTTTATATTTGTTTTAATGTCACTCTAGGACCTAAATGAGAAAAATCTAATTCTTCAACTTTTTTTTGTTTTATAACTTTTTTATTTTTCATTGAACAGTATTTCTAAATTTGAAAATCTAGAGTATTGAGGAATTTCCAAATGGTATTTTTTATGCAGCCATCAACCATTTCATGTTTTAAAATTTGTGCAGTAAGTGATGTTTTTCCAGAGCCATTTGGTCCTGCAATGACGATGAGTGTAGGTTTAAGTATTGGCATCTTTTCTTTAGTTTTTTCTGCCACATTTCTTGCGCTTGTTCAAGTGCTGTGGCTTGCAATGCTTTATACTTTGCCTCAGCTTTTGCGGCGCGTTCTTTTACATCTTCCAATACAGCTAACATCAAATCGTCCAACTGTTCTTTAGTTGGTTCAGTATCGGACAGAAAACTATAAGATTTTTTTTTATTAACATTGTTCAATGATGATATTTTTTAATCTTAATGATTTGAGGGGATTTTTACCCATGATCAAAAGTAGAATGAATATTTTTATATATAGGACATTTTTAAATACAAGAGTATCTAATAGATAGCTAATTTTTTTTTTTTTTTTAAATTTCGGAATCTTTTGTCTGTTTAGCTAATTTCCCACTTAGGTCTATTAGTTTGATTTTAATAGTATTTGACGAGAAGATTATCCTATCTGGTAATATTATATAATTCTTATCTGCAACTTGAGGAATTACTGATACAGGAATCCTTTTAATCCGTATATTTAGAGAATATATTGGTTTGTTTGTTAAAAAAACATAGGATTTAGAATTGTTAAAATTAATTCTGTCTTTCAAATCTACACAATTTTTTGTGTCATATTCAAAATATTCTGCAATATCTTGCAATGGATAATCGGAAGTGAAAGTAATATTTAATTTATCTGCTGGATTTAAATTTAGTATCTCAAAATACTCAAAGTCTTTATCTGTTCCGTTCCGCAAATTTATTTTGGAATCAAAATTATTTTTAAAATATATTTTTCTATATTCTGGATAGCTACTATTTATGCAATTATAGTGTGATGAATCTCTTTGAAGAATATAAAACAAAGAATTGTTTTTTTCTAGTTCTGAAATTTCCTTTTCACCTATATTTTCATCAATACCAATGCTTGCATTTTCTTTAAATCCTATAATAACTGTATCGTGTTCATTTTTTAAATTATCTATAAATATTTTTAAAATTTGAGAATTCGATATTTGAAAGTTCAATACAAAAAAAAGCATTAAAGTAAGTTTATACATAAAATTGGATTAGAAAGTTATATATTCAGTTATGCATGTTTCACCACAATGTGTTATCCGTTTTTACATATCTATTTTTGATAACATTTTAATTGATAGTATTTATCTCTAATATTTTTAAATCATTAACTCATGTGGCTCAAAATAGGAGTTAAAGGATGAATGGGATTGAAGGTATTTTAGTTTATCCATATATGCAGGTTTTTCAAATAATCTATATACAAATATATGACGAATGTAATCAATTGTCAAGTTTTTTAACATATATTTTTTAATGCATTTGATTTTTTTTGATTTTAATTCCTTGAAGAGTTTATTTCAAGTTTACACTTCTGTTAGATTAAGGTAGAGGTCCTGTAAATGATAGTCTGGGTAAATAGTTTGTGTTTCTTGCTTTCACAATAGCTTCGTAGATATTTGAATTTGAAAGAAGGTTTTCAGTCTTTTCTCTTTTTTCTATTGGTATTCCAGAATTTCTGTATTTGTTTAGTCTTTTGTTTATAAGCAATATAGGCTCTTTTTTAAGATCTCTTTTTAATAACTTAACTATTGCTGTCATATTATATCTTTTTTAAATATTACAAAGCCAGTATAATTTACGCCTCTTTTTAACGTTGCTCAATTTTTTAACTTGATTTTGGGATTGTGATTCAATTAATTTTTTAACAACGTCCCTTGCTATTTCAAGAGTTTCGGTGATCGTTCTGCCCTGTGCGATTAAACCTTGGACATCATCAGAAGTGGCTAAATAATAACCTTCGGGTAGCTTCTCAATATGAATTTGTATTGCGCATTCTATTTATATTATGTCCATTACTACGTTAGTTTCTAGAATTTCTTTTATTCTGTTAATAATAATTTTTGTTTGTCAAGTTCAACTGTGAAATTCACTTTTGCTTTTAATGCTTTGAATACTTTTAGTATCGTATCAAACCTTGCATCTGTAGCTGAGTTCTCTATTTTCGAAATTTGGGCTCTTTGGACTCCTACCATTTCACCAAGTTGTTCTTGTGTTAAATTTCGTTCAAGCCTTGCCTTTTTTACAGCATGACCAAGTAAATCAATTCTAAGTTCTTGTTCGAATCGATCCCTCTTTTGAGTTCCTTTTTTTCCGATGTATTTATCGGTTAATTCTTCTAGACTATAAGTCTTCATGATTTCTTTGTTTTTAAATATTCGATTCTTAATTTTTCAGCTTTTACAATTTCCTTTTTAGGTGTTTTATTTGTTTTCTTTATTAATCCATGTGTTGCAAGTACAATAGAATTCTCGGATTTATCCCAAAAGGCAAAAAGCCTAAAGGAAATTTTATTGTAAGTGGTTCTAAATTCCCAAATCTCTCCTTCAAGTTTTTTAAACAGTTCTTTATCATTTATACTCGTAGACTTCCAGATGTTATAAAAGATTTTTTCTCTTGTTTTGTCATCAAGCTTATCTAAAAACTCTTTGGCTTCCTCAAGAAATTTTACTTGAAATCTTGGTTCCAATATTTCATTTTCAGCAAAGATAATTGTTTCCTGTATAGGATACAAGTATTTTGATAAAATTTTTCTAATTATTTGAAGCAGAGTAGGATTAAAGCATAATTATTGTTGAATTTCACCAAGTGGTATGAATATTTTTATACTCTATATATAATCTTTTCAACTCGTTATTATTTTTCCATCCTTCAAATTCAGTATCTTTGTATTAATTACAATCGGTTAAGCTAGTTATTAGTAGCTAGTTGGGATTGTAATTTCGCGAAGAACTTATGTTTAATTTTAATGAAAGTCAAAAGGATTTTCCTTCATTTAAAAAAATTGATCCACTGATATGAAGTTGATTAGAATCAAACAAATTAAGCAGCTTGAACCATACAAAATCATCTGTGAATGGAGTAATGGAGAAATGCGATCTATAATTTTGTAAAATTCTTAAAAGACAATAATAGTATAAAGGAAAGATTACTTTCAATTGAGCTGTTTGAGAAAGTAAAATATAACCCAGAAAGTCAAACGATATATTGGGATAACTTTTTTGAGAATGAAGACCCGGATTTAAGAATTTTAGATTTTTGTCCTGATGTATTGTACGAAGCAAGTCATCTAGAGTAAGGTTTTTTATCTAGAAAAATATTTGGCATTAGCAATCTAAATCAATCCTGCAAAAATCCAAATAATCCATTATTGTAATCATCGATGGCTTGTTTTATTTCTTCCTCTGTATTCATTACGAATGGGCCATAGCTGACATAAGGTTCATTTAATGGTTCTCCACTTAATACCATCAAGATTGTTTTTTTATCAGCTTTTATATGGATTTGACCTTCTTCATTTTTTAATTGAACGTAGTGATTTTCCGGAGCTTTTTTATCATTTACACTAATGCTTCCATCAACGACGAGGATACCAGAATTAAACTCTTTGGGAAGTTGGAATGAGAAATCAGCTCCTGCATCTAAGTGAATATCATACATGTGAATTGGCGAAAAGGCAGAGGCAATTCCTTTAGTTCCTTCATATTCACCTGCGACAACATGGACTACGCCTTGGCCATTGGGAAGTTCGACTTTTGGTTTTTCAGTATGCTTTATACTTTGGTATTTAGCAGGGGTCATTTTGTGTGTCTTAGGTAGATTGATCCAAAGTTGTAACATCTCAAAAGCGCCACCAGATCGATTGAATGTTTGTTCATGATATTCTTTATGTAATACGCCGCCACCTGCGGTCATCCATTGGATATCTCCTGCGAGGATGATGCCATGATTACCTTTGCTGTCATGATGCTCAACAGCGCCTTTGTATGCGAAAGTAATTGTCTCAATACCGCGATGAGGGTGTACACCGACACCCTTGGCAATATCTGATGCTGGAAAATTCACTTCTGCATTAAAATCCAAAAGAAAAAATGGACTCATGCGCTCCTCAAATCCTTTGCCATTAGGAAAAAAATTCATAACCTTGAATCCATTGCCAACCATATGTGTATTAGTCGGTGAACAGATCGCTTCAATGCCTCTTTTTCCTATATTCGTTTGAAGTTTTTCTTTGCCAAATAAATTTCTACTTATTGGAAATCCTACAGCTGCTAGAGCTGAACCTATTATTGTCTTTTTTAAAAAATCTTTTCTTTTCATTTTTTTATTGAATAAAACCAATTATTTGTTTTCTATTTTGATATTTTAATCAATCTTCCAAATAGCCAAATTTGCCTTTGTTAAAGTCATCAAATGCTTCCATTAATTCTTGTCGTGTGTTCATTACAAAAGGTCCATGTGCAGCTATTGGTTCATTGATAGGTTCTCCACTTAGGATTAGTACAATGGCATTTTCTATAGCTTGAATGTTGAAATCTTCGCCATCATTTCCCATCAAGACAAAGTGATCGGTTGGCACTTTCTCTTTATTGTTTACAGTTATACTGCCTTCAATGACCAATAAAGCTGTGTTGTAATGAGCAGGAAATGAAAAACTAGCAATTGCTCCACTTTTTAATTTCGCATTGTAAAGATGTATTGGAGTAAATGTAGATGCAGCACCAATGATATTATTGTATTTTCCAGCAATAACTTCTATTTCACCTCCATTATTTTCAAGAGTATATCGGTTGATGGAAGCATTACGTAAAGCTTGATATTTTGGTGTGGACATTTTATCCTTTGAGGGTAAATTAACCCATAGCTGCACCATCTGAAAATCTCCTCCTGTTTTGCTAAAATTTTCTTCGTGATATTCTTTATGCAAAACACCACTTGCAGCAGTCATCCATTGTACATCACCTTCTGAAATGACACCACCACCGCCACCGCTATCATGATGTGCAACTTTGCCTTTATAAGCTATAGTGACAGTCTCAAAGCCTCTGTGTGGATGTACACCTACGCCTTTAGGTTGAGGACTAGGTTCAAAATAATGTTTTGACGCATAATCCAACATAATAAAAGGGGTCATGCGCTGCATATCCAATCTAAATCCACTAGGTATAAAATTATGGACACGAAATCCATCACCTACGAAATGTGGTTCTTTTGGACTCGCAATTAATTCAACTTGTTTTACTGACATATTTTAAATTTTAATGCAAAAGTATGACGGTAAAATAACACTCACATTGACCTATGTTAAGAACTAGATGTAAAATGTTTTTTCGCCATATCTTTTCGAACTCGGCTCAGACTTTCAGGTGCAATACCTAAGTATGAAGCTACCATGCTCTGAGGAACACGCATTAATACATCGGGATAAACAGATATGAAATCTAAGTAACGTTCCTCTGCAGTAGCACTTAGTAGTAAATTTATTCTTTTTTGTAAATTTCGGATGTGATTGTGCAAAAGCCTATTATTGAATTCTACAAATTTGGATGAGGTTTTTGAAAGTTCAAGAATGAACTGTTCATCAAGAAATAATACTTTACTAGTCTCCAAAGCTTGAATGTAGTAATTAGCTGCTTGATTGAAATAGACACTTTCTCTATCAGACACAAACCAACCTTCTGAAGCAAATTGTAATATATGTTCTTTTCCTTTGCTGTCAATGGAATATTGTCTTAAGAGACCTTGCTCAACAAAAAATGTATGTTTGCATTTTTCTCCTTCTTGTAATAAATAGTTTCCTTTTACTACTGTTTTAGATTTGCAGTTTTCAACTAAAACTTTTATTTGATTTTCATCAATATCAATGTTTGAACTTAAATAACTCACTAGATTAAAACTGTTCATAAGATTGATTTATTGCAATAAACTACTTTCTTATAATTTGGTATTGTTTTGAATTTATGAGTCAATGCAAATCTTGTGTAATTTATATTTGGTGAAAGAAAATGAAAAATTCAATTACCAATCACTTCCACCACCACCACCAAATCCGCCACCTGAAAATCCACCACCAAAGTCTCCAAAACTTCCGCCACTTCCCGCACTGCCTGATGTATTTGGAACCGAATAAATACTATCACTTACATCATCTAAGGCATGATCTATTGTATTCATATAATATAAATAATTAAAGTGAGGGGAACTTCCTACATACCATTGTGGAGGTGGAACTTCAAGACCTTCAAATCTTTTTTTCCATTCTTGCGCTACGTTGAATACAATCGCATAAGGTAGAACTTTGTCGAAATACCCAGGATCTTCTTTTAGAAACATCTCTAATTTTTCTTTTTCGACAGTAGTTATAAATTCTTTAAAGCCACACAGTTTTTTATAGATATCTGTTCCAATTCTTGTCTTCTTTGGCATGTGACTAAATATGAGAAAACCTGGTAATGCAGATAATACTAATCCTATAGAAAAATATAAATAAGGGTAATTACCAGCTGAGCTAAAAGTGATGATACCAAAAATTCCTATACCAATCAGAGCAAATGAAATTACCAGCATTAATGTACGCCATAAATTACCCGATTCGGTATAATATTTTTTAGCGTCTATATAATGTTCTAGTTCTTGTGAACTATATTCCATTTTTTGGTAGATGTTGTCTTTCAAATCACTTAGCATGACTGGACTTCCACATGAGAACAATCCTTCAAACATTCGATGTTCATGATTTGGAGCTTCGCTTGGAAGTTCTTTTAATTGTGTAAATTCTAATTCTTTTGATTTTGAAAAACCAAGAAATCCACTCTTCTCATGTTCTGTTATTTTTAGATATCCTTTTTCACCCCAATATGGAATTAATGAAGTCAGGTCTCTTTTTTTGTGTCTGTCATTCATTAAATAACCAGCAACTGCAGGAGAGACTCCTTGTGGTGCTGTAAATTCTGTTTGAATGCTAAATCGTTCATCTTTACCAAATCTCGTCCAAATCCAATAAAACAATCCAGTAAAGAGTAGAGGTAAAAGTCCTATCCACCATTTGCCTTTGCTAGAGGAATTCTCTTTTAAGATTAAATCTTTAGGGAATTTTATTCCAACAGTAAGGCCTTCATTGATATTTAACTTTTTAGTGCTATGACCTACTAGTGATCTTGCAGTCGTCCATTGTGAAAAACTATTATTTTCCGTAGATCCTCTTGTTCCTGTAAAAATATTGTATTCTGGAGTACCGGGGATGTCTTTAGGAAATAGGATTTCAAAATTTACTGTATCAATAGGAACGCCCCATTCTGTACCTATTAAATTATAATAGAGTTCAGCGTGATTGGAAAAAAAATTTATTGGATCATGAACTTTATATTTGATAATATAAATTTGGTCACCAATGATCCTGCGATTTGGATTTCCAATTTTGATATGGCATACTCCATTGCTCTTATTGACTTCATAATCCCAATCTAGAACTTTTACATCGGTAATGCTGGTTTGAATTGACTTTCCAACTGTTTCAAATCCTTCTGCGCGTTCAGTATTGAATTCATTGGCTACCACTTCAAATTTATATGGAATAGATCGAATGATTCCTCTGCGCTGTTCGTAAAAATTTACTTTAATTTTTTCTTCAATTTCTATGTATCCCTTCTCATTAATTTGTAAGCGAATGTAATAGTCTTTGATTGTAAACGCACCAGCCGCAAATATAATTTGACTAGTTAGTAATAAATAAAAAGCAGCGAATAGCCTCATGAATCGATTTGAACTGAATAATTAAAATTCTACTTTGATGTTTTTTGTTTCAGCTTGATCTTCAAGTTCGAAAAACTCACGCTCTTGTAATTTCATTGCATTAGCAATAAACACTTGAGGAACACTTTGGATTGTTGTATTATAATCTCTTACTGTAGCATTGTAATATCTTCTAGCAGATGAAAGATCTGTTTCAATTTCTTTTAACGAATTTTGAAGTTCAATAAAATTCGTATTTGCTTTTAAGTCTGGATAGTTTTCGCTTAAAGCAAAAATAGATCGAATTCCTGATGAAAGGGCTTGTTGACTTGCTGCTACATCAGATACTGACGCACCATTTGAATTTATCGCTTGATTACGAGCTGCAATCACTCTTTCTAATGTTTGAGATTCATGCGCTGCATATCCTTTCACTGTGCTTACAAGGTTTGGTATTAAATCATATCGCTTCTTTAAGAAAACCGCAATATCACTCCATGCATTGTCAACTTTTACTTTGCTTTTGATCAATCCATTGTAAAGAGACATTCCAATAAGTGCTAAAACAACTAAGGCAATAATAAGATATAACATATTTAATTTTTTTTGTTTGATACATTAATTCAATTTTGAGTAGAATAGTTCAAAGTTTTATTTTTTATCGACAAATCAAGTAATTTATACGATCTACACTCGTATTGCAGAAGTCCTCACTGTTCGGATATAAAAAAGCCCAATAACAAAAAAGATAGCTAAGACCAATACGCTGTACCTCATGCTACCTGTGATTTGATCTACAAGTCCAAATGCAAATGTCCCCGTGACAATAGATAGATAATAGATCACGTCATAAAAACTAAAAAAGCATGTATTGTCGCTGTGATTGGCGGGAATTAGTTTTGAATAGGTCGATCTAGAGATAGCTTGAATTCCACCTAACACCATACCGACTAAAGCTGCGATGACATAGAAAAACCATTTTTCTGTCACGAGGTAAGCCATAATACAAATGACGATCCAAATAAAAAGCATTATTTTAATTCCAAACAAATTATTTTTGTGCTTTGACAATGCACTGAACGTATATGCTCCTATGATAGCAACGATTTGGAGTAATAATATAATAATAATTAACTCTTGCGATTCAAAGCCTAACTCCTTTTGAGCAAATGAAGAAGCCAAATAAATCACTGTTTGGGCTCCTGCACTGAAAAAGAAAAACGCCATTAAATAATTTTTGATATCTTGATTTATCTTGATGATTTCCCATGCTTTTTTTAATTCAATGATGCCATGAGACAAGCTAAAACTTTCATTGTATTTAGGAATGTCTTTTGGTAAATATCGAAATGAAAATTGTGCAAAAAGAAACCACCAGAGTCCAACACTCAAAAAAGCAATTCTAGATGCTTCTTTTGCATTTTCTAGTCCAATTAATTCTGGTTTTTGAATAATGACAATATTAAAAATCAATAAAATCACGCTTCCAACGTAGCCATATGCATAGCCTTTAGCACTGAGTTTATCACTACGCTTTGGTGGAACTAATTCTGAAAGATAAGCATCATAAAATACTAAAGACCCAGCATGGCTTGCCGATGCGATTATAAATGCTGTTAATCCTAGTACTAATGTCGACATTCCTTGGAAAAAATATAGACTTGAGCAAGCTATACTCCCGATGGTTGTAAAAATAATCATAAAAAATTTTCGCCTACCGCCGTAATCTGCTATTCCAGATAACACAGGAGATAATAAGCAAATCAAAATATATGCAAAAGAAACCGAAAAGGCATAAATAGATGAATTCGTCACTTGAAATCCTAAGATATTTATGATCGCATCGGTATTTGCAATAAAAAAGATTGGAAAAATGGCAGTTGATATAACTAACGAGTAGGATGAATTTGCCCAATCAAACATAACCCAGCCGAATTCAGCTTTTTTGTTTATTTCTTGATTTGAATGATTCATTTGGCAAGAATACAAAGAAACCGTATATTTTTTGCGTAAATTGAGTTTATTTTGCTGTTAAATTCAAATCATGAAGATTTTAATACTTTCTCGTAATGGTTCATTATATAGCACACAAAGCCTTGTCAAAGCAGCAAGAGATAGAGGTCATGAAGTGATCTTGTTTGATCATTTGCATTGCAATATTATTATTGAGAAAGGAAAACCGCAATTATTAACAGGTCATGACATACTTGGACATGTCGATGCCGTCATTCCAAGAATAGGGGCCTCTGCGACAGCATATGGGGCGGCAGTGATTCGCCAGTTGGAAGGAATGGGTGTATTTACTACGGTTACAGCCGATGCATTGGTCAAAGCAAGGGATAAATTGACTTGTATGCAAATCTTGGCAGCAAATGGCTTGGATGTTCCTAAAACAGGTATTTCTGCAGGTGATACTTGTGGACCTACAGTGTATGATCATATTTCATCGGGGAAAGCTGTTGTAAAACTGCTATCTAGCACTCAAGGTCTTGGCGTTATATTGGTTGATTCAAAAAACCAAGGACAATCTGTCGTAGAAGGTTTTCATCGCGTAGGTCAAGATGTCTTAATTCAAGAATTCATCGAAGACGCTAAGGGCTCAGATATTAGAGCATTTGTTGTGGATGGTGAAATAGTAGGTGCCATGGTTCGTCAAGCAGTTCCAGGCGAGTTCAGATCCAATATTCACAGAGGAGCGAGTTCTTATATAGCAGACTTATCTCCTGATGAAATAAATATTGCCATTCGCGCAACTAAAATTTTAGGTTTAGACATCGCTGGAGTCGATATTTTGAGATCGAAAAGAGGGCCTCTTATTTTAGAAGTGAATGCTTCTCCGGGTCTTGAAGGCATTGAAGGAACAACAAAAGTTGACATTGCTGGAAAAATCATACAATTTATTGAGCGTAGAGTAAATGTGATTAAGTCATGAGTGTGATACAGTTAAATGGACAGGATTTTCCATTAGGTAGTTCAGGTCTTGTCAGAATAAATGCTGGAAAATTGCCTTCTGGCAATAGGATATCCATATTCACGTATATTTTTAGGAGTAAAAATCCTGGGCCAACTGTATTGTTTACAGGAGGAATGCATGGTGATGAAATTAATGGTGTAGAAATCATAAGAAGCTCGATAGAGAAAGGCGTTTTTTCAAATTTGAAATGCGGTACGGTCATCGCTATCCCTTTGTTAAATATTTTTGGATTTATTAATTTTAGTAGAGATGTTCCCGATGGGAAAGATGTAAATCGCAGTTTTCCTGGTTCATTGTCTGGTTCATTGGCATCGCGTATTGCTAGGATAATTACAAAGAAAATATTGATTCATGTCGATTTTGGAATTGATTTTCATACAGGTGGAAAAGACATATGGAATCATCCTCAAATACGTTTTTCGCCAAAACATCCAGAAGCTAAAGCAATGGCATTGAAGTCAGTGTTTGGCACATTGATAGAGAAAGCAGTTGTTTCTAAATCTTTTCGAAAAATCGCAAAGGATATGCGGATTCCAATTCTAGTTTTTGAAGGAGGCGAAGCATTGCGAAGAGAGGCATTTGTAGTAGAAAGAGGGATGAGTTTAATCAAAAATTTATTAATAAATAATGGCATGATCCAAGGTGATTTAAATAAAGCCTTGATCAATCATGTGTTTAAAAAAACAGGATGGGAGAGAGCCCCTGAGGGTGGAATGGTCACTTATATTCGGCAAGCAGGAAATTTTATAAAAAAAGGTGAAACAATAGTCGTCATCAATGATCCATTTGCATTAAAAGAAATTAGAATGTATGCTTCAAGGGATGCATTTATTATAGGCCATAATAATGCGCCTGTAGTTAATATTGGTGATGGAATGATACATATAGCGTATGAAGAAGAGAAATTTGCATATTTGCCAAGTAAGTAATTTTGTAGTAATTCTATTTTATAGTTTTTGTGGCAATTTACTTTTTTCTCAAAAAGTTGCATTGAACCATAAAGTGCAAAAAATAATAAATGATTTTGCAAAAGATACAGTATTGCATTCTGCTAGTATTAGTATCGCAGTTATTGATGTTGAACACAATAAATTTATTGGCCAATTTGATCCTAATAGATCTCTGATTCCAGCATCTTCACAGAAAGTCTTGTCGACAGCAGCTTTATTGGATAAAGCAGGATCGGATTTTAAATATAAAACAAATTTTTATTTGCAAGGAATGAAGAGTGTTGGTGATAGCTCGTTCATTGGTAAAATTATTGTAGAAGGTGTAGCAGATCCTAGTTTTTGTTCCTATGCACAAGAAGGGGCAATGGGAGCTCAAGAATTGATGCTTATACTTAGAGATAAATTATTGCAAATGGGCATTCGAAAAATCAAAGGTAATGTGGTTGTTAATAGTAATTACATTAAGGATATTCCAGAAAATCCAGAATGGTTGTGGTATGATTTAGGAAATTATTATGGTGCAGGTTGCTTTGGTTTGAATGTATATGAAAATGTTACTTGGGTGAGTATAAAAGAAGAGCGAAAATCTGGATTGATATGCGACATCGTAAAAGTTGTACCAAACATATTGTATCCATATTTTTGTTCTGAAGTAGTTTCTTCAGTTACGAAAAGTGATGAAGATATTTTTGTACTAGGTAGTTCTCAAGATAATAACTATACACTGCATGGATCTATCCAATGTTGTGGTTCAGATACTTTGACTTTGAAGGCGGCGATCCCCAATCCTCCTTTGACATTTCAGCGAATTCTTACGATGAAATTAAAAGAACTAGGAATAGAGTTTTTGCCAATTGAAAAGTCAAACGCAGCATCAACAAAATATTTGCTTTACACATATGAATCAGTGCCATTGAGGCAATTGGCAGATCGCGCATTAAGCAAATCTGTAAACTTGTATTGCGAAAGTTTTGTACATACTTTCGGTGACAAAGTCAATCAGTCAACTGATCGAAAAGAGGCATTGCAGTCTTTAGAACGATATTGGATTGATAAGGGTCTGGATAAATCAATGGTGTTGGAAGATGGAAGCGGATTATCGCCAAAAAATTTATTGTCAAGTGCCCAGTTGGCAAAAGCTTTAGTCTCTATTTCTAAGAATCCTGCAATCCCAAATTTCTGGGAACTATTGCCAGAATCTACTATCGAGGGCTCTCTAGCTGGTATATTAGCATTAAACAAAAGTATTAAAGGAAAATTGCGATTGAAAAGTGGAAGCATGGAGCGCGTGAGATCATATTCTGGTTATGTTATGGAAAAAGATAAACCGAAGTATGCGATATCGTTGATTATAAATCATTATGATTGTAGTGGAAGTGAAATAAAAAATAAGATTGCAAAATTTTTTAGCAAAATAGCAGAACAATAAATTGTAATAAAGTGATTGTAACAAAAGATAATATAAAAGAAGCGGATTTTTTAAAAGGATGTACATTATTAGTAAATAAACCATTGGGCTATACCTCTTTCCAAGTAGTAATGAATGTACGTAAATGGATCTCCAAATACATTAACTCTAAAATTAAAATTGGACATGCAGGTACATTAGATCCTTTAGCCACAGGATTATTGATCTTATGTTCTGGAAAAGATACTAAGATTATCAATAGTTATCAAGCTCAAATGAAGTTTTATTCAGGCTCTATTTTTTTGGGTGCGACCAGACCAAGTCAAGACAAAGAAACTGAAGTCGATCAAACATTTGATATCAGTAATATAATCCTTGATGAAATTGAATCTGTGAGGAAAAGTTTTATCGGAATGCAATCTATGGTGCCACCTATCCACAGTGCAATAAAGGTGAACGGTGTAAGAGCCTATAAAATGGCTAGAAAAGGAGAGGAAGTAGAACTAAAACCTAAAGAAATTGAGATTCATGAATTTGAGATTTGTGCAATTAATTTACCACTCATTTATTTTAAAATAAGTTGTTCAAAAGGGACCTATATCAGGTCAGTTGCGCATGAATTTGGACTACGTTTGAATTCTGGAGCCTACTTAAATACCTTACAAAGGGATCAAATAGGTGATTATAAGCTATCTTCAGCTTGGCAAATGGTAGAGTTTCAAGAAATATTATCTGAAATGTCAACGTTCCCAATCTCAAATCGTTACTAAGAAAACTATTCATAGACTTTAATTCAAACAATGTCTGTAATCGTAAAAGGATTAACAAAAACATTCGGCAAACAGATCGCCGTAAATCAATTGAGCTTCACTGTTTCTAAAGGTGAAATCTTGGGTTTTCTTGGGCCAAATGGCGCTGGAAAAACGACTACAATGAAGTTGCTTACGACTTTTCTAAGTCCCTCAGAAGGCGATGCTGAAATCTGTGGGTTTAGTATATTGAAATCTCCCATAGAAGTAAAGCGATGTATAGGGTATTTGCCCGAGCACAATCCATTGTACAAAGACATGTATGTACGAGAATATTTGCTTGGATTTGCTAGACTTACAAAGGTTAATAAACCTACCAAAAGAGTGGAAGATCTTATTGAAATGACAGGATTGACGAGGGAGCAAAACAAATTGATAGGCTCTCTATCAAAAGGATATCGTCAGAGGGTAGGATTGTCACAAGCCTTGGTACATGATCCTCAGGTATTGATTCTCGATGAGCCAACATCAGGTTTAGATCCGAATCAATTAATTGAAATACGTAATTTAGTCCGCAATATTGGAAAGGAAAAGACATTGATCTTTTCAACACACATTATGCAAGAAGTGAGTGCGCTTTGCGATCGAGTGATCATTATCGATCGCGGGATTAAAGTAGCTGATGACTCGATAGAAAGCTTGCAGGATCAGATGGATCAAAAGCAGGTGATTTGGCTTGAATTTACGAATGTTATAAATGCTGAAGTATTGAAGCAAATCAAAGGTGTTTTGAAAGTAAGCTCTGAGGGAAAATCGAAGTATCAAATTGTAGCAAGGAAAGATATTGAAGTGCGTGATTTGATTTTTGCAGAAAGTGTTAAACAGGGATGGTCTATTAGAGAAATGGTAAAAGATAAAAGTTCAATAGAAAATATTTTTGCAGAAATGACAAATACAGATCAAAAATAATAATCTATGTGGGAAGTTTGTTTAAAGGAAATAAGGGGATTTTTTAGTTCGTTGATTGGATATTTGGTGATTGGAGTCTTTGTATTGATTCTAGGATTGATGATGTGGGTTTTTCCAGATTTTAGTATTTTGGATTACAATACAGCCTCGTTGGATCAGTTTTTCTTTACAGTCCCTCTGATATTTATGTTTTTGATTCCAGCAATAACAATGAGAAGCATAGCAGAAGAAATGCAAAATGGGACATTGGAATTATTGATTACTAAACCGATTTCAGAAGTTGAAATAGTGATTGGAAAATTTTTAGCTTGTTTGTTATTAGTTTGGATTGCCTTATTGCCAAGTTTGATTTATTATTATTCAGTATATCAACTTGCTTCACCAGTTGGTAATTTGGATAATGGTGCTATCTATGGGTCATACCTAGGATTGTTATTATTGTCTGCTTCATTTGTTGCAATTGGAATATTTAGTTCTTCTTTAACGAAAAATCAAATCATTGCATTTCTATTTGGTGTAGCGCTATCATATCTTCTTTTTTATGCATTTTATTATTTTTCGAAGCTACCAATATTTTTTGGTAAAACAGATGATATCGTTCAAAGCATAGGGATGCAAGATCATTATGATAGTATTAGTCGCGGTGTGGTAGATACAAGGGATATTATTTATTTTTTTTCTGTAATCTTCTTTTTTATTTGGTTGACGATTCAGAATATTAATCAAAAGAAGAACTAATATGAAGGCAATTTTTAATTCATTGCAGCAGAGTTCCAAGATATTTATAGTATTAGGAATAATAGTGCTTCTCAATATATTTTCATCTATTTATTATACATATTTTGATTTAACTGAAGATAAGCGGTTTTTATTGACAGAGTCGACCAAGACTTTATTGAATCAAGTCGACAATCCAATATATGTTAGAATATTGCTAGATGGTGACTTTCCAGCAGGATTCAAAAGATTACAAAAAGCAACAATTGATATGTGCAATCAATTTCGCAATGTGAATCCAAATTTTGAATTTGTGGTGGAGAACCCAATGCAAGGCACAGTTGAAGAAATGAATAATGTCAAACAAGAGTTGGCGAAATCAGGCATTGTGCCTGTGAATTTGCGAATTAAATCTTCCAATGAGAATAAAGAACAATTAATTTATCCTTATGCTGTTTTTGCTTTTGCAGATCGCAAAATCCAGGTCAATCTTCTTGAGAATGTTTATGGTGCTAATCAAGAAACAAATCTGAATAGTTCAATTTCATTATTAGAATACAAATTTGCTAATGCGATTCAAAAAATCTTCTCACCCGAGAAGAAAAACATTTTAATTACCAAAGGAAATGGTGAGTTCGAAAGCGAACAAGTAAAATCTTTGGAATCTATTTTATATCCATTTTATAATTATTCGAGAGTAAATTTAGATAGTAGTATTTCTATTGACAAATCCGTTGCAGCGATAATAGTACCGCGACCTACTTTGAAGTTTTCTGAACGAAATAAATTTATTTTGGATCAATACATCATGAATGGTGGAAAAGTAATTTGGTTAGTTGATGGGATTCGAATGAATTTGGATTCATTGAACACGAGGACGGAATATATCCCAGAAGTGAATGATGTCAATCTTGGAGATCTATTGTTTAAATATGGGGTGCGAATAGAGCCAAATTTGGTTTTGGATATTGAATGCGCAAAGATTCCTCAAGTGATTGGTCAACAAGGAGGGAAAGCACAAATAGAGTTGTTTCCTTGGTATTATCATCCATTGATAGGTCCAGTTTCTTCTCATCCAATTGTAAGAAACATTGATCGTCTGACGAGTGAGTTTCCTTCGAGTATAGATACTGTAAAGACAAAGGGATATGTTGTGAAAACACCAATACTTTTATCTTCGAAATATAGTAGGTATCAATTATCACCCATGAAAGTGGGATTTGATATAATGCGATATAAACCCGATATTGAAAAGTTTGACAAACCACACCTACCAATAGCTTATTTGTTAGAAGGTAAATTTTATTCTAACTATGAGAATCGCGTAGAAGAAAGCATGCTAAGCAGTCTAAAATCATTGAATTTAGATTTTACAGCAAGTACTGAAAACAATAAGATGATTGTGATCGCTGATGGTGATTTGGTAAAAAATATGTACGACAAGAAGTCTGGTAAGTATGCACCTATGGGTTATAATAAATTCGAAGATCTGCCTTTTAATGGGAATAAAGAATTTATAATTAATGCATTGGAGTACTTGACGAATGACAAGAATATTTTATCTGCTAGATCAAAAGAAGTTAAAATGCGATTGTTGAACACAGTGAAGGCAACTCAAGAAAAATCTTTTTGGCAATTTTTAAATGTAGGCTTGCCTATTCTATTATTGATAGTGTTTGGTTTTATTAATCAATACTGGAGGAAGAGAAAATATATAAAGAATACGTTATGAAAATAAATATTTGGACTATTTTATTTTTAGTTTTAGTTGCCTTAGGTTTAGGGCTCTGGTGGCGATCTTATTCTGAAAAGAAAACTAAAGAAGCGTCAATTTGGGATCGTGATTTCGCAGTAAAAAATGTTGATAAAATTGATAAAATTATTCTAACAAAAAGAGGTTCGGAATCTATTGTTCTTCAGCGTAAAGAAAAGAACTGGGAACTTAATAGTAAATTTGATGTACATCCCAATGTGATTAGTAATTTGCTTGATGCAATAAGAAACGTCTCTATGGTTGCGATTCCTCCAAAACCTTCTTATGATTTAATAATTCGAGACTTTGGAAGTTTTGGTTTGAAAACTCAAATCTTTGGAAAGAATGATGAGATTCTAAAAACATATTATATCGGAGGTGTAACAAACGATGAGTCTGGAGTCTATTTTATGATGGAAGGAAGTAAACAGCCTTATGTCGTCAGTTTAAATAAAGGCGTATCTAATATTCGTGCAAGATATGACATTGCAGCAATAGATTGGAGAGAAAAAGCTTTATTCAAAGTCGTTCCAGAGAATATTCAATCAGTTCAAGTAGATTTTCCATTTGATCATCAAGAGTCATTCAAAATAACTTCTAGAAGTGAAAAATTTGATTTGACAGATCTTAATGGCAATCTTCAGAAAATTAAAGATCCCACTACAATAGTAAGATACGTAAATTCATTTAGCAATATTGGTTTCGAAGCTTTTGAAAATACAAACCCTGAGCGCTCACTTATTTCAACGATGACACCTTTTATGAAAATTAAACTGACGACAAAGACGATGAAGGAAATTGTTTGTGATTTTTATCCAATTAATGAATCAACTGATAAATTGGATTTGTCTAGAGAATTTTTAAATAAAGGTGATTTCTTTCGAATGTTTGTAAATCGAAATGATGGCGATTTTATGTTACTTCAATATAGTCAGTTGGGAGATGCTTCCTTTAGTTTGTCAGATTTCACCAAATAAACATATCTTAGCATTATGAATCGTCGCTTACTACTAATAATTGGTACAAGCCTTTTATTGTTTTCTTTTGCAACTGTTGATGATTGGGGATTTTATGGTCATAAGTTAATCAATAGGATGGCAGTCTATACTTGCCCTGAGGATCTTATTGAATTTTACAAAAGGAACATTTCATATATTTCCGATCATGCGGTAGATCCCGACAAACGCAGATATGCTGTCAATGGTGAAGCAATAAAACATTATATCGATTTAGACAATTGGGGAAAAGATGCGATAAATACCTTGGACAGGGATCTTTTTAAAGCGATTACATTTCATTCGAATTTTTATGTGATTGATGAAAAAGACACTGTGTTGCTTTTTGATACCTTACATTATGCACAGAATGAATTAGTTTTTACAAATGAAATTTTATCAAAATACCTTATTTTAAAATCGCAGTTTCAGACAAAAGAGTTTTCGAATTGGATGAAAAATTATGCATGGAGAGAGCACGATCCTTTGCAATGGATAGTTGTCATGGACAGTTTGAAAATCAGTGGATTGCCCAATGGCACAAGACTTTGGATTCAGGATCTTTTTACAACACACGGCATTTTACCATATAATTTAGATTTTGCTTATAGAAGATTGGTGAATGCGTTTCGTGCGAAAGATCATTCGATGATTTTAAAATTGTCTGCAGATATTGGACATTATATTGGTGACGCACATGTGCCATTGCATACTACAAAAAACTATAATGGTCAGTTGACGAATCAAAATGGTATTCATGCTTTTTGGGAGAGTCGAATACCTGAATTACTAGCTGAGAAAGAGTTTGATTTTTTGGTAGGGGCAGCAGAGTATATCCCTAATACAAATGATTACTTTTGGAAAATTATAGGACAAAGTCATGCCTATGTAGACAGTGTGTTGAGTATAGAAAAGCGAATTAGTGAGATATATCCGAAAGATGAACAATATTGTTTTGAGACTCGGCTAGGTGTATTGACCAAATTGCCTTGCGAGACGTATACACGATTGTATAATGAGATGTTGGATCAACAAGTAGAGCGGAGAATGCAGGCTAGTATTCTTGCTATAGGAAGTATTTGGACCTCAGCATGGGTCGATGCAGGGCAACCAATCCTAGAGACAAATCAAATCGACGAAGAAAGCATAGTCCAAAGTCAAGACTCCTTACATGTCCAAAAAAGAGAAATCAAAGTGCGAGATCACGAATAAATCTTCATTTTTTTCTCAAGACATGAGTTTTTTTGCGAAAATTCAACATTATTTAATGAAAAATGACTAAAAATTTACTGGATTATACCGATATTGCAGCTTCAATCAAGCAAACGAATTAAGCAAAATGTTAATATTAAGTATTGTGTGTACTGCATTTCTATTTGGATTAGTCATTACATACAGACAAAGCAGAAGTTCTAGAGCGTAGATTAGCTTTTAGAATTTAATTTGAATTGACCCAAACGTTTAGAGTAAACCATCTAAAGTTAGAATCTTTTTCATTTATGGATTTACAGAATTTTACGAGATTGCCCACTTCCCATGGTGAATTTAAAATACAAACCATATCCAACATCGATGTTGAAAACCCTCATCTTGTCCTTATCAATTCGTTGCGACAAACAAGTACAGTAAATGTTCGAATTCATAGTGAATGTATTACTGGAGATGTGTTTGCTTCATTGCGCTGTGATTGTGGTGCACAGCTATCGTATGCTTTGAAATATATAAATGATCATGGTGGTGTTTTATTTTATTTGAGACAAGAAGGGCGAGGCATAGGAATAGAAGAGAAGTTAAAGGCTTATAATCTTCAAGATGAAGGTGAAGATACAGTAAGTGCTAATTTAAAACTAGGACATCAGTCTGACCAAAGAACATACAAAGAAGTAGTTGATTGGTTAAAAGAGCAAGGGATTCAAAAAATTAATTTATTGACCAATAACCCAGATAAGGTTAGTTACCTCGAAGATCATGGTATCACAATAGCAAAACGAGTATCCATAATTATTGAGCCCAATGTGTATAATAAAAAATATCTTGAAACAAAGAGAACAAAAATGGGCCATATCATATGATTGCAGAGAATAAGGATGAATTGCAAGTTCAGATAACTCGATTGGTGACCATCATGGAAGAGCTTCGCGAGAAGTGTCCATGGGATAAAAAGCAATCATTCGTTAGCCTCCAAAGTTTGAGTATCGAAGAGTTGTATGAATTAATTGATGCCATTCGAAAGCAGGATTATGAAGCTATTAAAGAAGAGATGGGTGATCTGATGTTGCATCTTGTGTTCTATTCAGTACTTGCTCGTGAAGCCAGTCAGTTTAATCTCAATGATGTTATCAATGCATTGTGTGAAAAATTAATTTATAGACATCCTCATATTTATTCCGATACGATTGCTGATACAGAAGAGGAAGTGAGAAAAAATTGGGAGCAACTCAAAAAATCAAAAAAACAAGACAAAGGACTCTTATCTGGTGTGCCAAATTCATTGCCAGAATTGGTGAAAGCTTGGAGGATGCAAGAAAAAGCAAAGACTGTCGGATTTGAATGGGACAACATTGATCAAGTATTGGATAAGGTATTTGAGGAAATAGCCGAGCTAAAAGAAGCTGTTTTACATAAGGAACAATCGCAGATAGAAATGGAGTTTGGCGATGTTTTGTTTTCATTGATTAATTATGGTCGATTTCTCAACGTTGATCCAGAAATAGCGCTAAGTAAAGTAAATCAAAAATTTAAATCGCGCTTCGAATACATTGAAGCAAATGCACCTAAGTCATTAGATCAAATGTCACTTGAAGAAATGGAGTTGCTTTGGCAATCTGCAAAGAAAGTCGAAATTGAAAAATAAGCTGAATTTACAGTTTTTTTAGTTCGACAATTTTGTCAATAATTTCTTTGTAGTTTTTTCCTATTGGAAGTTGTTTTACTTGATTTTTTTCAATGACTTCGATGTCATTTCCGGAGATGGCATGAATTCTATTGAAATTTACGATATAGGATCTATGTATTCTTACAAAGATATCTTGTGGAAGTTTTTGCTCAAGACTTCGCATGGTTTGTAATGTAATGATTCGAGTAGATTCTGTTTTAATGATAACATAATCTTTTAATCCTTCGATGTAAATGATTTCTGAGAAATTTAGTTTTACTAACTTCTTGTCTGCTTTTACAAATATGTAATTTATGTCTTGTTCTGTGTTCTGTGATTGTGGCAATTTTAGCTTGTCAGATACTTTGTTTATCGCTTTCAAGAATCGGTCAAAAGCAATTGGTTTTAACAGGTAATCCACCGCATTTAAATTAAACCCTTCAAGCGCAAATTCTGGGTAAGCTGTGGTAAATATGATCTGTGCTTTTTGTGTCAGATTTTTTGCAAAATCAATGCCATTAAGTTGCGGCATTTCAATATCCAATAATATCAAATCCACATCTGTAGAATTGAGAAAATCATTTGCTTCGATTGCATTGTAACACCTGCCGACCAATTCTACATTTGGTAATTGAGCAATATAGGTTTCTAGGATTTCTCCCGCTAAAGGTTCGTCATCTACGATTAACGTTTTAATCATTTGTTGTTTTTTTAAATTTTATTTTTAAATCAATTGTATACGAATTTGGACTTTCTTGAATTTTGAGACTGTGTGTTGAAGGATAAATTAATTCCAATCTTTTTTTTACATTCACCAAGCCTATTCCACCTGTAGTGTTTGTGCGAATACTTCCAGCCATATTATTTGCTTTTGAATTTTCAATATAGAATGCTAATTCATTTTGATTTGCATTGACATTAAAGTGTAGATACGCATTCGATGAGCTATATTTTAATCCATGTTTAAAACTATTTTCAATAAATGGAATAATAAGCAGAGGGGCAATATATGTCTTTGAAATATCGCCTTCTATTTTAATTTGAATGTCGACATTTTTGCTCAACCGAATTTTTTCTAATTCTATATAGTTTTGTATGTATTTTATTTCTTTGCTTAATGCAACTTCTTTTTCGTTACACTCATAGAGCATATAGCGAAGCATATCAGATAGTTTGATCACCACATCTGGTGCTAAATCTGATTTCTTTAGGGTCAAAGCATATAGGTTATTTAACGTATTAAATAGAAAATGTGGATTAATTTGACTTTTTAAAAATTGTAATTCAGTTTGAACATTTTTTGTAATGAGATCCGCTTTTTCATTTTGAATTTGAAACCAATGCAAGGTAATTTTTACTAATGAGGATATAGCACTCAAAACTACAAGACTGATAAAAATAAAAACTGAATCATTGAAATTGGTGTAATGAAAAATAGTAAAGCTTGATTGAAATATTTTATTAGCTAAGGAGTTGTATTGGTGTGAGGACTAAAGCAATTCCAAAAAGTGAGGCAACATAAATAATGGGCGATTTGGATTTTAAGAAATAGGGAAGTAAGTAGCGAATATTTATTGAAATGATCACTAAATAAAACAAAGAATTCATGAAACTCCATAGAAGTGAAATTGAAAGAGAAGTCTTCGTCGAAAGTTCATATCCAACAAATAATGTAAAAATTACCCAAAATAGTACAAATGCCCACGTTGTTGCACTATTTTTGATCAAAATTATGTTTTTATACATTGGTTGAATTATCGGGTCGAAATTATGGTCTTTTACAGCTTTTTAACTATTTTTTCGATATATCTTTGAATAATTTGGATATATAAACCTTTTTGCCCATCTTTCGTTCAGCTTTAGAATTTATAAGAATAATAAAAAAATTGGAAATTGATGGAAGATAAAGTCATGGAATCCCATTTTTTGGAAATCATTAAGCAAGTTGGCGAAGATAGCAATAGAGAGGGATTGATCAAGACGCCTAGCAGAGCTTCAAAAGCGATGCATTTTTTGACGCAAGGCTATGCACAAGATGCTGGAGCAATTTTACAATCGGCGGTATTTAAGGAAGACTACAGTGAAATGGTGTTGGTAAAGGATATTGAGCTTTATTCATTGTGTGAACATCATATGTTGCCATTTTATGGGAAGGCGCATATAGCATATATTCCTAATGGGAAGATTGTAGGATTGAGCAAAATTCCAAGGGTTGTAGATGTTTTTGCTAGAAGATTACAAGTGCAAGAAAGACTGACTGACCAGATTTTAAAATGTATCGATAAGACATTAAAACCATTGGGTGTTGCAGTAGTAATAGAGGCAAGTCATATGTGTATGATGATGCGTGGTGTTCAAAAACAAAATTCTATGACTACCACCTCCGCATTTACTGGGATATTTCAAAAAGTTGAAACTCGGAATGAATTCTTAAATTTAATTAATCGATAAGAAAGTCTTTTATGCCAAAAACAGCATTTTTATTTCCAGGACAAGCGAGTCAATTTGTGGGAATGGGCACTGAATTAATTGTAAGTTATCCAAAAGCAACTGAACTTTTTGCAACAGCAGACCAAATACTTGGTTTTGATTTGAGCAAGGTGATGTTTAATGGATCAGAAGAAGAATTGAAACAAACAAATATTACGCAACCTTCAGTTTTTTTACATTCTATAATTAGCTACCAGTGTAAGTTAGTTGATCAAACACCAGACGCTGTAGCTGGACATTCGTTAGGTGAATTTTCGGCTTTGGTTTGTGCCGGTGTTATGTCATTTGAGGATGGTCTCAGATTGGTTAGACAAAGAGCATTAGCAATGCAAGAAGCTTGTGACCAAAATCCAGGCACAATGGCAGCAATCGTAGGATTGGAAGAAGCTCAAATAGAAGATATTTGTTGTAACATTACAGATGATGTGTGTGTGGCGGCCAATTATAATTGTCCAGGGCAGCTTGTGATTTCGGGTTCAATTGAAGGGATTAAAAAAGCTGAGTCATTATTGATGGCTGCAGGTGCAAAAAGAGTGATACTACTGAATGTTGGTGGTGCATTCCATTCTCCTTTGATGCAACCAGCCAAAGAAAAGTTGGCAGATGCGATCAACAATACAAATTTCAGTAAACCAATTTGTCCAGTATATCAAAATGTAAATTCACTACCTCAGACTGACCCTCAGCAAATTCAAGAAAATTTAATCCAGCAACTTACTGCTCCAGTTTTATGGACACAAACAATTCAAGCTATGATAAAAAATGGAATTGAAGAGTTTGTTGAAGTAGGTGGAAATGGAACTGTATTGTCTGGTTTTATGAAGCGTATTGATAGAAATTCCATCATTAGAACAGCATAATAATTTACTTGTATTGAAAAAAATAAAAACTGGAAATATTCTCATCTCTGAGCCTTTTTTGGATGATCCAAATTTTAAACGATCGGTTGTTTTAATTGCAGATCATACACCTAAAGAAGGTACAGTTGGATTTGTATTAAATAGAAAATTGGAAATACGCATATCAGATTTGATTGAGGATTTACAGGGTTTTAATGCAGATGTTTTTGAAGGTGGGCCTGTTGGCGCAGATACACTTCATTTTATTCATTCTGTAGGAGATGTGATCACTGATGCAGTAAAAATTTGTAATGGAGTTTATTGGGGTGGAAGTTTAGATGATTTGTTTTTTTTAATTAAGTCTAAATTTTTAAAGGAAGATGAAGTGAGGTTTTTTCTTGGATACAGTGGTTGGGATCAAGGGCAATTGATAGAAGAATTTAAACAAAACACATGGATTCAATCAGAGATGGATCCTAATTTTATATTCAATCCAACTATCCAAGACTTATGGAAATTGACCTTAGATTTAAAAGGTGGCCATTATTCAGCTTTGGCAGAAATACAATTGGATGTCATATCAAATTAATTAAAATTACACTAACGTGATACGAGTAGTCGACTTAAGTCTATATTTTGGCGATAGAGCCTTATTGGATTCTTTAAATATTTCAATAAATCATGGAGAAAAAGTAGCATTAACTGGACGAAATGGCAGTGGAAAATCTACTTTGTTTAAAATTTTAACAAGGCAATTGAGTCCTACAAAAGGTCAAATAGAATATCCTAAAAATTATACATTGGGTTTATTGAAACAAGAACTTCCAGAAGACAAAGGATACACTGTTCGCGAAGACGTAAAATTAAGTTTAGAAGAGATCGCTGAATTGCAAAATGAAGAAGAATCAATAATTCAGAAGTTTAATGAAGTTCACCACGAATCTTCTGAATTCATGGATTTATTAGAGAGGCAATCGTATATTCATGATCGATTAGTCTATCTTCAAATCGATAAAGTAGATGGGGAGATCGAACGAATTTTGTCAGGACTTGGATTTAAGTCAACTGACTTTGATAGAAAATGTTCAGAGTTTTCTGGTGGATGGCGTATGAGAATTGAATTGGCGAAATTATTACTCTCAAAACCAGATGTAATTATGTTGGATGAGCCAAATAACCATTTGGATATTGTTTCAATTCAATGGCTCGAAAAGTATCTTAAGAATTATGAAGGGACAGTGATATTGATCACGCATGATCTGCAGTTTATGGATGCGATCGCTAAGCGTATTATAGAAATCGATAGAGGTCGTGTCATGGATTATGTGGGGAATTATTCTGCATTCAAAGCCTATAGGGCAGAGCGTGTTGAAATAGAAACCAATGAGTTTAAATCACAACAAAAAATGATCCAGCACAAAGAGATGTTGATTGACAAATTTCGTGCGAAAGCGAGTAAAGCAAGTTTTTCAAAATCACTGCAGAAAGAACTGGATCGATTGGATGTCAAAGAACTGCCAGATGTCGATACGAGTTCAATTCGCTTGAGATTTCAGCCATCGAGACAAAGTGGACGAAAAGTGCTTGAAGTAAAAGACTTGGTGAAACAATATGGAGAATTGTTAGTGCTGGATCATGTCGACGCTTATGTCGAAAGAGGGATGAAAATATCTTTTGTCGGTGCTAATGGAAATGGCAAAAGTACGATGGTGAAATTGATCTGCAATGAAATTAAGCCAGAACATGGTCTCATCGAATTAGGACATGAAGTTAAAATTGCATATTTTGCTCAAGAGCATCAGAATATATTAAATATGCAGAAAACAGTCTTTGAGACTGTAGAAGATGCAGCATTGCCAGAAATGCGAACTAATGTAAGAAGAATATTAGGGGGATTAGGATTGCAAGGAGATGATATCGATAAGCGAATTGGCGTATTGTCAGGAGGTGAAAAATCGCGAGTAAGATTAGCAATGCTTTTAGTGCAAGACCATAATTTGTTGATACTAGATGAGCCTACACATCATTTGGATATGATGTCTAAAGATTCATTAAAAGAAGCAATTAAAAATTATACTGGTACTGTTATAATAGTGTCACATGATAGAGAATTTTTAAGAGATTTAGCAGAAAAGACCTATTCATTTGAAAGTAAAAAAATTAAAGTTTACGAAGGTGATATAGACTACTTTTTAAGTAAAAAATCTGAAGAAGAAAGTGCGAATATCGATTTGTTGAAACAAGAAAAAAGTAAGTCAATCCAGATTCAACCGACGGTTTCAACAATAAAAAATAGTAATCCAGAACTTAAAAAGAAGCTGCAGCGCAATTTGCAAAATGTAGAAAAAGAAATTTCAAAGTTGGATGAAAAAATTAAAGAGATTGAAGCATTAATGATAGATCCACAATTTTTTAATTCAAATGAAGGTAAGACCAAATTAAAAGATTATGAACAGATTAAATCCAATCATGCCTTGAAATCAAATGAATGGGAGAACTTGTTTTTACAATTGGAAGAATTATAAAAATGGAAAAGCCTTTTTGTCCCAAAACAAAAAGGCTTTTAATTTATATTTTTAATTTTTTATTTTAGAGTATAGCGAATCGCTAATCCACCACTTTCTGAACTAAAGCCATTGCCATATCCAGATAATAAAAATGTAGGGATCCAATCTGCACTTATATTTAAAGGGATATTTGCAAATTTATAATCCAATCCAAGATTACCGCAAATTCCGATATTAGTACTTCCTTTGTCGTCAACATTGATATCTTTAAAATCTCCTCCATAAAATCCTAATGACGCTCCACCGCCCCAGTACCAAGCTAAGCCATCCACCGCATCAATTTCTTTGTGCATCTGATATAAACCAGTAATTGATAAATAGTTATAACTGAATTTGCCTAATATGGTAGAACTTGAATAGCTTCTATATCTACCAATTAATTCAATAGCTGCATTATCGCTAATGAAATGTTTTGCTGATAAACCATAGCCCCATGCTGCTCTTAAACCAACTGCAGTGGTATAATCTTGAGCAGATAAGCGAATCATAGATGTTGTTAAAATAATCGCCAAGAAAAAGAAAAATTTTGTTTTCATATAAAGTTTTTTTGGTTACAAAATATTTAGTCAAAGATAATATAATTTATTTTAATGTGTCAAATATTTATTTGCTTAAATCCAAACTACAGGGGCTCGCCCTTTTTTTGTAAGAAAATCATTGCATTTCAAAAAATGGCCATTGTTTTTGAAGCCACCTCTAGCCAAAGGACTAGGATGAGGACATTCCAAGATGAGATGTTTTGATTGGTCGATAAAGACTTTTTTAGTCTGAGCAAAGTTACCCCATAACATAAATACTATATTTTCTAAATTGCAGGATAAAGAAGAAATAACACTATCAGTAAAGTTTTGCCAGCCGAAATTTTTGTGAGAACCAGGTTTGTTTTTCTCCACAGTCAAGATAGAGTTTAACAAAAAGACTCCTTTCTCTGCCCAATGCGTTAAATCGCCATGTTCAGGAATATTGCCACCGTATTGATTTTGGACTTCTTTATAGATATTTTTTAGGGAAGCGGGAATTTTAATCCCTTTTGGGACAGAAAAACTCAATCCCATCGCTTGACCCTCATTGTGATAGGGATCTTGGCCTAGTATAACAACCCGAATCTCCTCAACTTTGCAGATTTCAAACGCTTTGAAAATTTGATTTAATGGAGGAAATACAACTTTTCCATTTGAAGTTTCTTCTTCTACCAAATTCAATATTGCCCTAAAATAGGGTTTATTGATTTCATTTTTTAGCAAATTATACCACGAAGGATGAATCTTTACTTCCAACTATTTTGATTTGGCAACAAATTTGAATAACTTTGTATAAATATTTGTCATTATCATGAAAAAGTATCATTTTAGTTTTGTTTTTTGTTTAATAACGTCCTTTCTTTTTGCCCAACCAGCTAAGCTTTGGACAAAGTTGGTGGGTGGAACAGACGCTGATTATTGTTATAGTTCAGGTTTTTTTAATGATACCTTGATTTTAAATGTAGGCAAAACACTGTCTCCAGGATTAGGGAATAAAGGTGGTTTTGATGCATTAATTTCTTCTATCAATACGAATGGCCAAGTAAGACTGTTAAGATCTTATGGCACATCTCTTAATGAACAATACAATTCTTGGTTGAAAATCAACGATACCACAGCCTTTTTAGTAGGGTATTCTTTGGGATCAGGTGGTGATTTTCCTGCGAGTTATGGCGGCACAGATGCAATTCTTACTGCTTTTAACCCAACAAATAACCGAAAGATTTTCGATAAAAATTTTGGAGGAACGAATACAGATCAGTTTAATGATATTTTATTTGTTGAGTCTGGTCGTATCATGGTCGCAGGGATGTCGAGAAGTGTGGATAAGGACCTTCCATCAAGGGCTGTCTTTGGTGATGATGGTTTTGTTGGAGCTATAACTGAAACTGGAGCGAAAGCAGACAATTTATTCAAAGTGATAGCTGGTTCAAAAGCTGAAGCTGTAAAAAAGTTATTGAAATCTGAGTTGCGCACATTTGTTATACTAGGAGATGGGCAATCAAATGATGGTGATTTTACCGGTTTAACTAATGCTGGAGGAAGAGACATTTTTATGATCAAATCGAATCAAGCATTGCAGTTTGGAGCTAAAACAATGATCGGTGGTCCAGGCGATGACCTTTTGGTAGATGCAGTTGTATTAAAAGACAACAGTATCATGATATTTGCAACAGTTAGCATGAGTGGCGGTCAAGTAGGTACGATTAAAGGAGGCAAAGATATTTGGGTATTGAAGTATGATCAAGCAAGCAAATTGCTTTGGAAAAAATTAATTGGAGGTACAAAGGATGATGAGCCAGTTAAAGCGACAATTACTGCAAATGATGAAATTTATCTTCTTGCAAATAGTCTTTCTAGTGACGGAGATTTTAAAGCAAATTATGGAAGTAATGATATAAATTTATTAAAATTGGATACAGCAGGAAAGATCTTATGGATTCAAAATTTTGGTGGAAAAGAAACAGACAAAGGAGGCGATTTAATTTCTGATGGAAATGGTTATATTTATACTGTTGGAGAGAGCTTTAGCAAAGATAGAGATTTGGATGCGACCAATACACAAGCTCCAGATTTATGGATTATGAAGTTATTTGAATGTAGCCCAGTGATTTCAAATTATTCTATTAGCAGATGTTTGGGCGATACTGCCTTAGTCAACGGAAATAAGTATTATGCTGGTCGATCTACAGGCTCTGATACTTTAAAAGCGGTTACAGTAAATAAATGCGATTCAATAGTGAATGTTTCCGTCGAGTTTAAGGCTGTTTCACAAAGTAATTTTACTGATACACTTTGCAATGATGCTACTTTGCGAATCAATAATATTGATTTTAATAAAAATAAAACAAGCCATTCATTTCCATTGAGAACTGTTGATGGTTGCGATAGTTTGCATAATGTTAACCTCACTTTTCTAGCAGAATTGACTACAAAAAATGTAACAATTGTAAAAGATGATGGTACAGGATCTGGCTCAATTGAAGTAGCTATCGAGGGAGGATTGCCTCCTTATAAGTTTAAATGGCAAAATGGTGCTGATGTGAGTAAATTAATCAATCAAAATGCTGGAAATTACAATTTGACTGTAACAGATGCGAATGGCTGTCAGAAAAACTTTAGTTTCGTCATTGGCACAACTGTTGGCATCTACAACCAAAGTAGTTATTATATAGAAATATTTGAAGGAGATGGAGATTTTAAATTGAGATCAAATCACAATCTAGTTCGTGTGGAAGCTTTTGATTTAAATGGTAAACTTATAAAGATTGAAAACCTTGTTCCACAAAAAGAGCATAAAATTCAAACAAGAAATTTTCCTAAGGGATTGATTATCATTAATGTATACAACGACAACAATGAAAAGAAAGGCTTTCAGCTTTTCAATTAGGTAAATTTTTAAAATAAGTTATATATTTGCGCCTCATTAATAGAAATTGCTATTAATGAGGCTTATTGGTCTCGTAGCTCAGCTGGATAGAGCATCTGCCTTCTAAGCAGAGGGTCTCAGGTTCGAATCCTGACGGGATCACGTTGATTATCAAGGGTTTCTAGAAATGGAAACCCTTTTTTTATTGTCTAGTTAAAACATAGGTATCACATTATCCACTTGGATATTGTTAAATAATAGGGGAGAAAGTCATTCCGACAGGACCTTATATCTTAGATTTTTTAAAATAATTTTCAATTTTCGGTAACACATTAACTTTTGTTAACACTAACTAGTATTAAGCCCAACCATGAAAACTTGTTTTTTCATCCTTATACCACTTTTTTGCTATTCAATGAATAGCCCTAACAACAAGACACAATCTCAATTCGAACTCGATAGTTTTTTTAAAAAAATAGAAACCAATCTTGAGAATCAAAATTTCAATGCCGCAAAACAGTATTGCGAAAGTGCTGAGAACTTAATTGTCGAAAAATTTGGTAAAAAAAGCTCTCTTTATGCAAGGATATTGCATTTAGAAGCAAAGCTGAATCATTTGCAATACGAATTTTATGTTGCAGAAAAAAAATTTGAGGAAGCTATACAAGTATATGAGGGTCAAGAAGGTATCAATTCGTTAAATCGAGCGAATGTAATCGAAGATTTAGGTCAGATGCATCAAAAAATTGGGCGATTGTATAAAGCCGAAAAACTATTGAATGAATCATTTACAATCAAAGAACAGATCTTAGGAAGGAAGAACCCAGCTATGTGTTCTGCATTGAGTAGTATGGCAGACTTGATGAATAATTTGGAGCTGGAGACAGAAGCAATTTCTCTTTATGAAGAAGCACTCTTTTTATTACCTAACGAATTATGCTATAGTCGTTTTCACAACACAATTCAAATTGCAAGAATTTTGCGTGAACAAGGTAAATATAAGCAATCTGATTCAGTTGTAGCAAATTTGCCGGATCAAAGTCTCTTTAGTCACAAACCTTGGTTCAAACAGGTACAAATTAGTAGTTTATTGTTCTCAGTTAGGACTTCAGCAAATAAGCAAAAATTCGCAAAGTCAGATTCAGTTCTTACTATCGCCAAAGAATTAATTTTAAATAACTATGGAAAGGATCACCCAAATTATATTGAATACTTAATAGCAATGGGGAATTTACTTTTTAGCAAAGGAATTTATTCAGAAGCAGAAGCAAAGTATGTCGAAGCTAAAACTCGAGTTAAACACATTTATGGGAAAGACCACCAGATGCATGCTTCTATTTTGTTTTGTTTAGGAATGAACTATAGTCAAATGGGTGATTATAGTAGAGCTTTGGCAGCTTATCTAGAAATTCAATCTATCTATAGCAACCTTGAAGTTACAACACATGTCAATTATGGGAAGTTATTGACAAATCTTGCAAATTTGTATTCAAGCATGGATGATATGGAAAATGCTGAAAAACTTTATATTGAATCCTCAAAATTTGCTGAAATTAAGTATGGGAAGAATAGTCTTGCAGTTGCTAAAGATCTTAATAATTTGGCAATATATTATCATAATTTAGGTAATTTTGAACGTTCCGAAATTCTGCATAAAGAAGCACTCAAAATTAGGAAAGATAAGCTTGGAACAAACAATCTCGAATATGCAAAAAGTTTAAATAATTTGGGCTTTCTTTATGATAATATGGGTCGTTATCAAGAATCAAAAGTTTTATTAGAAGAGGCTTTGATTATTCGTGAAATATTTTATGGTAAAACTCATCCTCACTATGCTACAACACTTGATAATTTGGGATTAACATTAAGTAGATTGGGGGAACTAGAAAAGGCAGAAAAGTATATTTATGATGCAATGCTAATTCGAAAGAAATCTTTAGGAAAAGAGCATCCATATTATTTAACTAGCTTATATGGATTGGGATTAGTAAATTTAAAAATGAGAAATTATTCAAGAGCTAAATTATACCTTTCAGAAGCTGAAGAACATATGATAAATGTGCTAGGAAAAAAACATGATAATTATGTAGATTGTGTTAATGATTTAGCTACTATATCTGAGATGGAATCGAATTATAAGGAAACAGAAAGGCGATTTGATGAGATATTTAATGTGAGCTTAGAATATATAAACGGAGCTTCTTCATTTTTATCTGAATTTGAACTTTTGAAATTTATTGGTAAATTTGAAAGTAATGGGCATAAAATGTTTTCTATTTTAAATCAGCGCATTCAAAGAAATAATGTTGAAAAGAATTATTTATTGGAACTAGCTTACAATTATTGTTTGGTTTACAAAGGCTTCCTAATGAATTATTCAAGTAAGTTAAATAATTTAAAAAACTATTCTTCACATACTTTCCGCATAGATCAAGAACTGAAAGTACAACAACGTAAGTTGACTGTAGAATTTTCTAAGCCATTAAGTCAACGAAATCAAGTAGATGAAATTCAATTTCAATGCAATCAGCTTAAGGATGAAATGGCGGTAGCAGTTAGTGGATATGCTGATGCGACAAGAATTATTACATGGAAGCAAGTACAAGAAAAGTTGAAGCCCGATGAAATTGCAATAGAGTTTATTAATTTCCCAATATTGTATCCCAATACAATTGATAGCAATTTGTATGTTGCTATGGTTGTAAGGCCAGATGGTAGATTGCCTCAGATGATTCCTTTGTTTTATGAGGCTGAATTGAATTATTTTTTAGATGAAAAGTCGAATAAGAAATCAGATTTTGTAAATGAACTTTTTTCAAGCAGAGCAAGAGGAGTAATGCCTTCTGGAAAAAGTCGACGTTCACTTTATGAGATTGTCTGGAATAATATAGAGGCAACTGGATTAGAGCGAGTTTCAAAAATATACTTTTCACCTTGTGGGGTGCTCAATCGAATAAACTTACCAGTGATCTCAATAGATGAACTTAGTGTTTTGTCTGATAAGTATAGTTTTGTAACGATGTCAAGTACTCGCCAGATAGTCTATCAATCGGAAGTGGTAGAAGTAAAAAAATCGAAGCCAAAAAAAGATATCTTGATATTTGGTAATATTAATTATGAAGTCGATTCAAGTATTCAAAATAGTAATTTTTTATTGAGTTCTGCCAATCGATCCTTAGATGTTCTTCTTGAAGATAGTATAAAAACAATTGAAAAATGGCAGTATTTGTATTGGACAAAACAAGAATCTGAAGAGATCTCTTCAAAATTTAAAAAGAAGGGTTACAAAGTCTCATACAAGAGTGGTCATGAAGCTTCAGAGGATTTTTTTAAGAAATATAGTAAAGATAGTATTCTATCTCCCAATATTATTCATGTAGCTACTCATGGTTTTTTCTATCCAGATATCAATGGAAGAAAAAATGCGGATAATGATCCTGTGTTTAAATGGTCCGACAATCCAATGATTCGATCCGGTTTGATCTTAGCCAATGCAAATTATGCTTGGGAAAAAGGTCATGCATATAATTCAAATGTAGAAGATGGTATTTTAACTTCGTATGAGATTAGCCAATTAAATTTAAGTAATACTGATCTAGTCGTTCTTTCAGCTTGTGAAACTGGATTAGGTGAAATCAAAGGCAATGAAGGAGTCTATGGTCTTCAAAGAGCTTTTAAAACTGCAGGAGTAAAAAATATAATTATGAGTCTTTGGCAAGTGCCCGATCAAGAAACCAAAGAGTTTATGACTACTTTTTATAGAATTTGGTTGTCTATGGACAACGGAAATATAAATAGGTTGCCTGAAGCATTTTTAGCAACTCAGAAGGAAATGAGGGCAAGATTCCTTAATCCTTATCAATGGGCAGGATTTGTTTTGATTAAATAAATTTCGAATGATTTTATTTTAATCCTTTATTCCAAATTGTAGTTCAGAAAGTGTTTGACAAACAATATCTATTTGAGAGGAATTGATATCGCGATGGGTTACAAAACGAATAGATTGCTTTCCAAATGCTGTTGCCCGAATGTTATTCTCAGATAATTTTTGAATAAATTCTGTAGGCTTAATTTCTTTTTTTAAATCAAAAATAATAATATTGGTATTCCCATCTTTTATTGTATCAACATAACTAGATTTGAATAAGACATCTTTTATTTTCGCTGCATTCTGATGATCGTTTTTTAAATCAGTAATATGGTGGTCTAATGCATAAATACCTGCAGCTGCAAGAAAACCAGCTTGCCTCATTCCGCCACCAAATGCTTTACGCACCTTTCTGGCTTCTGCGATATACGCAGTTGAACCAATCAGAACTGAACCAATAGGTGCTCCAAGTCCTTTTGAGAGACAGACAGAAATAGAGTCAAATAACTGTCCGATTTGCAAGCTTGTGTAGTTTTCTTCTACAATAGCATTAAATATTCTCGCTCCATCTAAATGTAATTTTAATTTAGTTTCTTTACAAGTTTGGCTTATTTCTTCTAGCTCTTCTAATGAGTAACAAATTCCTCCAGTCCTATTTCCAGTATTTTCGATTACTACTAGTTTCGTATTTGGGAGCCAGTCAAAATTTGCTTTGATGTTTTCAAGGATTAAACTTGGATTTAGTTTGCCATTTGGACTATCTATTGGTTGAATTGCTATGCCACTATGAAAAGCGTATCCACCAACTTCATATAGAAATACATGTGAGTTTTTTTCACACAAAAGTTCATCCAAAGGTTTTGTATGTACTTTAATCGCAATTTGATTTGTCATCGTTCCTGAGGGACAAAACAATGCAGCTTCATGTCCAAACATACGAGCCATTTTTTCTTCTAATGCAATGACAGTAGGATCTTCCTTGAATACATCGTCGCCAACTTTCGCTTGGCACATGAAATCCAGCATGGCTTTTGAAGGTTTTGTAACAGTGTCACTGATTAAGTTTATTTCCGAATGATTTATTCTTGACATCGAATGAAAATTTATGCAAAAAAACTAAAATTACATTATGTAACCTATTAATTATCAAAAGTATAAGTAATAAACGAAATTCTATATTAATTTTACTACTTTTGCGGCGAGAAAGTAGTATTCATGCAGCAAATTAGGAATTTTTGTGTTATCGCACACATAGATCACGGCAAATCCACCTTGTCTGATAGATTATTAGAGTATACCAAGACCATTTCAGAGCGTGATATGCAGCATCAAGCATTGGATGATATGGATTTGGAGCGTGAAAGGGGAATCACAATTAAAGCTCATGCGATTCAAATTAATTATGACCATACCGATGGTAAAAAGTACGTTTTTAATCTCATTGATACGCCAGGACACGTGGATTTTTCCTATGAGGTCAGCCGTTCTATCGCAGCATGTGAAGGCGCTTTGCTACTAGTAGATGCTACGCAAGGTATTCAAGCCCAAACAATAAGCAATCTTTATCTCGCAATAGAACACAATCTCGAAATAATTCCAGTATTGAATAAAATCGATATGGAAAGTGCAATGATCGATCAAGTATCTGATCAGATTATTGATTTGATCGGTTGTGAGAAATCAGATATCATATTAGCAAGTGGAAAAACTGGTATTGGAGTACCTGAATTGATGACTGCGATTGTCAATAGAATTCCTCCTCCAAAAGGGGATCCTAATGGTCAATTGCAAGCTTTGATTTTCGATTCGGTATTCAATGTTTTTAGAGGAATTATTGTTTATTTTAGAATCTTAAACGGAAATCTCAAAAAAGGAGATAAAGTAAGATTTTTCCATACGGCTAAAAATTATGAAGCAGAAGAAATTGGAATTTTAAAAATGACATTAACACCACGACAAGAATTACATTGTGGTGATGTAGGATATATTATCACTGGTATAAAGGATGCAAAAGAAATTAAAGTAGGAGATACCCTGACTCACGTAGTAAATCCATGTCCAGAGGCAATTCACGGATTTTCAGAAGTAAAGCCAATGGTTTTCGCTGGAATTTATCCTATTGAGAATGAATATTTTGAGGATTTACGAGATAGTTTGGAGAAGTTGCAATTGAATGATTCTTCACTTGTCTATGAACCTGAGACTTCAATCGCATTGGGATTTGGATTCAGATGTGGATTTCTTGGAATGTTGCACTTAGAGATTATTCAGGAGAGGCTTTCAAGAGAATTTAATCAGGAGGTAATCACCACTGTACCAAACGTATCTTATGTAGCTGAAACAACTAAAGGTGAAGTACTCACGATCAATACACCCAATGATTTGCCTGAGCCAAATCAATTGAATTATATTGAGGAGCCATATATTAGAGCTCAAATTATCACAAAGCCAGAATATATTGGAACGATTATTAAGCTTTGTATGGATAAGCGTGGGATTCTCATAAAACAGCATTATCTGACTCAAGATCGTGTAGAGTTGCACTTTGATATGCCATTGGCGGAAATTGTGTTTGACTTTTACGATCGATTGAAGTCTTCGACAAGAGGTTATGCTTCGTTTGATTATGCGCCATTAGATTATAGAAAATCTGATATTATTAAGCTTGACATAAAATTAAATGGAGATAATGTGGATGCATTGTCTGCTTTAGTGCATCGGGAGAAGGCTGAGTCTGTAGGGCGAAGAATGTGTGAAAAATTAAAAGAACTATTGCCTAAACATCAATTTGTCATCGCCATCCAAGCAGCTGTTGGTGCGAAAGTCATCGCAAGAGAGACAATTTCAGCCATGCGAAAAGATGTTACAGCGAAATGTTATGGTGGAGATATTTCTAGAAAGCGTAAGCTCCTTGAGAAGCAAAAAGAGGGAAAGAAAAAAATGAGACAAATTGGCTCAGTGGATGTTCCACAGAAAGCTTTCTTAGATGTTTTGAAATTGGATTAATCGGATACAGGTTGAAATTTAACATTCACTATTTGTTAATACAATGCCATTGAACAATTTCGATATAATTTTATTCATCAAATATAATTTTTACTAGAAAAAAATATATGAAAAATATTACTGTAATAGGTGCGGGTACTATGGGAAATGGGATTGCCCATGTGTTTGCTCAGTCTGGTTTTCAAGTAGTGTTAACTGATATTTCAGCATCTGCCTTAGAAAAGGCTATCATGACGATTACAAAAAATTTGGATCGTTTGGTTGAAAAAGAAAAAATTACGCTTGTTGAGAAAACACAAACTCTTTCTCGAATTACATCAACAGATGATCTAAAAACGAGTTTAAAATCTGCGGATTTTGTAGTGGAGGCAGCCACTGAAAATGAAGCATTAAAGTTGAAGATTTTTCAAGATATTGATCAACACGCTCCAGCACATTGTATTTTAGCTTCAAATACTTCCTCAATATCAATAACAAAGATCGCATCAGTAACCTCTAGACCTGATAAAGTGATCGGGATGCATTTTATGAATCCTGTTCCAATCATGAAGCTTGTAGAAGTTATTCGAGGATATAATACTTCTGATGAAGTATGCTCTACTGTTTTAAATCTTTCCACAAAATTGGGTAAATCTCCTGTTGAAGTAAATGATTATCCAGGATTCGTAGCAAATCGTATTTTAATGCCGATGATCAATGAAGCTATTTGTACCTTACATGAAGGAGTAGCAGGAGTTGAAGAAATTGACACAGTAATGAAATTGGGAATGGCTCATCCTATGGGACCGCTTCAGTTAGCTGATTTTATTGGATTGGATGTATGCTTAGCCATATTAAAAGTATTGCATGATGGATTTGGAAATCCAAAATATGCACCTTGTCCTTTGTTAGTAAATATGGTTACAGCGGGAAAGAAAGGAGTAAAATCAGGTGAAGGATTCTACAAGTATGTTGCAGGTTCAAAAGAATTAATAGTCTCAGATAATTTCTCTAAAAACAAAGCATGTTTAGTAGGTTAAAATCAATAGCTGGATTCAAATGTCCGAAATGCAGTGTAGGTGATTTATTTCCCAATAATGATTTTTTTGATTTTAAATTTCAAGTAAATAAGTCTTGTCCACATTGTAAGGAAGATTTTGTGCGTGAACCGGGCTTTTATTATGGAGCAATGTTTTTATCATATATAATTTCAGCTTTTTTTTCATTAGCTGTATGTGGTATTTGCATTATTGGCTTTAATATTGAATGGCGTTTATCTATCGTAATCCTAATTGCTATATTGGCAATATTATTTGTTTACTTATTTCGTTTTTCTCGTTCGCTTTGGTTGCATTTAATGGTGAAGGGAAAATAATTATTTATTTGGCAATTATCGATAGTATATAGCAAGTAGTTTTTCTACTTTGTCAATAAATGATTTGTGATCATTCTCCATTTTTATGAAAAACATTTCTCTATTTTGGTAGCCTTCTGAGGAAATCAAAACAGATCTCTTTTTAATTTTGCGAACCCATGATTTTGCAAAGTCATTAAAGGCAGGATTATATGAGACCATAAATTGTGGAATGTCAAAACCAATAAATGTTGATTTTATTTTGCTAGATTCATATAATACCAAATTGAGATAATTGCCATAATCATTGAGGTATATTTTTCTCTCTTGCGTTTTATTTCCATTGCTCTCATTGAATTCATTCATAGCTAATGCTCTGAGATGATCTATTAACTCATCAATATCTTTGATCAAGTTGAAGATGTATTTTTCTTCTTTGAATGCCCTTATTGTGATCGAAAATATAATTTGTTGATAGAGATTCGCAAACATGTTGCTGTTCCAAATTTCTGTCACGGGATGTCCTTCGTAGTAGGTAGTGATTTCATTTCGTATGAATTCAATCTGTTGTGTCACTTCAATATTTTCTTCAATTATTAATCGCGTATCTGTCCAATGCAAATGACTCCATACTGAGATCAAAAAGTTGAAAATATACTTATGTGAAAAATAATAAAATACAGGCAATTCATTAGCTAAGTAAGTCAATTGACTTTGTTCCATACTCCCTAATGGTTTTAGGAAATACGTAAAATGGGACATGAAGTCAGCAGTCGTTTTTTGACTTGTAAAAGGATGTTCAAAGGTGATATATTTTTCTGGACTGAATATCGTATCTAGAGAGATGTGAAAATGCCTAGCTAATGTAATTAGCTCAGCAGTGGTGAGTGCGGTCTCCCCATTCATCCTTTTATATGTAGCTCCTTTTTTTATCAGCAATGCTTCCATAGTGCCATGAATCACATTTTCTAAGCCTCGTCGCTTCACTAGATAGTCAAAAAACTGTTTTTGAATTTGCTCCTGTGTGGTCATATTTTATGCTTTATAAGCTTATTTATTCAAATTTTATCATATGTGTATAAATTGCAAATATAATTAAATTTGTTTACAATGTGTAAAATAATACTTCTTTGTTTTATGTATTATTTCATATTTTGATGATTTTTCGTCAGAGATTTGCGTTATAAAGTATAAAAACGATGAAAAAAGTAAAAGATGCTAATGTTTTTCAACGGAATGATGTTGATTTAAGTCACGCTTTAAAGACTTTTACAAATCTAAGCAATGAGTCTGCAGGGCTTCATGGAAATATTGAGAATTTCATTGGTTGGACACAAATTCCTACAGGTATAACTAGAGCCTTGCTAATCAATGGTGATTACGCTAAAGGTAGTTTTTGTATCCCATTGGCAACTACAGAAGGTGCATTAGTGGCATCTTATTCGCGTGGTTGCAATGCTGTTTCTGCAAGTGGAGGGGCAACCACTTTTATTTCTAAGGAAGGAATTCAACGAAGTCCACTTTTTAAATTTAACACTCTTAATGAAGTGAAAGTATTTGTTCTTTGGTTGAATGAAAATTTTGTACAGTTCCAATATCTTATTACACGACATAGCAGCTATGCCTATTTGCAAAAAGTTGATACCGTAGTTGAAGGAAATGTTGTCATTGTAAATTTTGATTATTATACTGCTGAGGCTGCTGGTCAAAACATGATTACAATTTGTACCAATGCAATTTGTGAAGCAATACTTTTGGATTGCCCAATTAAACCTCAAACATGGTATCTTGAGAGTAATTTTTCAGGAGATAAAAAAGCGACTGCAAATGTATTATCCCAAGTTCGAGGTAAACGCGTAAGTGCAGAAGCTATCATTAATAAAGTACATCTACAGAATGTTTTAAAAACAACTGCTAAGAGAATTACAGATTATTGGCAAGCTTCAACATGTGCCTCTATTCAAAGTGGTACCATCGGCGCTCAAGGACATTTTGCAAATGGTCTTGCTGCTCTTTACCTTGCTACAGGGCAGGATGTAGCTTGTGTGGCAGAATCGGCTGTGGGAATGACAAGAATGGAAATTGTTGATCATGATTCATTGTATATAGCTGTTACATTGCCAAATATTATAGTAGGTACAGTCGGAGGAGGCACAGGATTATATACTCAATCTGAGTGCTTGAAGTCATTGAATTGTATTGGAAAGGATAGTAGTAGGAAATTAGCTGAAATCACAGCTGCATTAATACTGGCTGGTGAGCTATCGATTGCGGCTGCTCTAGCTGAAGGTCATTTTGCGAGTGCACATCAAACACTAGGAAGAAAAAATACTAAAATTAAATAATATGGACACAACGATCAAAATCGATAAACTGAAGCAAGTAACACAATTTTTGAGTAAGTGGAATACCTATCAGAAAGTGAGATTTCCAATAGTAACTCATGGCATTCTTATTTTAGCATTTAGTTTTTCTGCTGTTTCCTATGCCTTGTTGAGCAATGGAGAGAACGAATTTATTTCTATTTCTGTGTTTCTTCCAGGCTTTGTGATAGTGTTGACTACATTTTTGCTATTAAGAATTGCTGATGAATTCAAAGATTCAGATGATGATAAAAAGTACCGTCCCGAATTACCTGTCCCAAGTGGTCTAATAAGTTTATCTGAATTGAAATTTTTAGCAATAAGTATAATTCTTTTTCAAATAGTGATTCAATTACTATTTATTCCTCATATGTTTTGGCTTTACATTATGGTCATGCTATATCTCGCTTTAATGACAAAAGAATTTTTTGTGGAGCAGTGGTTGAGGAAAAATCAGTTCTGGTATGTCACATCGCATATGTTGATTATTCCTTTGGTTGATCTTTACGCAAGCGCTTTGTATTGGAATCAAACTGGAATTTCTGCACCGACTACTTTAATTTTTTTCTTTATAGTTTCTTTTTTTAATGGAATCGTTCTAGAAATTGGGAGAAAAATTAAAGCGCCTGAACAAGAAAGGGAAGGAGTTCAGACGTATTCATTTTTATTGGGTGCGGATAAAGCCACCCAACTTTGGCTTTTTACTTTGATGATTACCTGTGTGTGTGCTGTGCTAGCAATTTATTATTCTACTGTCCAAATATCTTCAATTGTGATTCTATTATTGTTTTGGTTTATAATTTCAATAGTAGGTCTTAGGTTTCTTAAAAGAAAAACTATCGCAGGTTCTAAAACGATCGAGCTCGCATCTGGTGTATGGGCTTTATCAATGTATATTTTATTAGGTGGATTTCCTATGCTTTACAACTTTATAAATAAATTAATTTAAGATGATTTACAATAGTGAATTTCTATACGATATTCCTGGAAAGGAATTGATTGGAGCAAAAGCATATAATCTTTGTTTGTTGCGTAAAGAAAATTTTCCAATACCTTCATTTCACATTTTTTCTAATGGAGATTTGGAAAATTATGAAGAAAATGTGATAACTATAAAAAACTATATTGATCAATTGTCCTCTGATAATTTTTATGCAGTGAGATCTTCTGCTATTTCAGAAGATGGAAAGGAGCATTCATTTGCAGGTCAGTTTTCTACAGTTTTATTTGTACATAAAAAAGATTTGCATACAGAAATTTTTAATGTTTACAACTCTACTAAATCAAATCATGTAAATAGATATAAAACATTTCATCAAATAGAAGAAACATTAAAAATATCTGTAATTGTTCAAGAAATGATACATAGTGACATCTCAGGTGTAGCTTTTGGTGTAGATCCAATGTCACTAAATCCAAAGACAAAAGTCATTAATGCTATTTATGGCCAAGGAGAAGCTTTAGTAAGTGGCAAATATGATTCAGATTTTTATTCAATAACTGATCAAAAGATTCATTCGAAAATTGTAAATAAACCTTTCCAAATTGTTTTGCGGGATAAACAAGATGGTGGTTGTATAGAAGTGCAAATTCCAAAGGAGAAGCAAAGTGTTTCTGTACTTTCCAATGAACAAATAATTCAGGTTGTCGATCTACTTGAGCAATGTGGCAAATATTTTGGGCATGCACAAGATATAGAGTTCGCCTTTGAGTCTGATAAGTTGTATTTATTGCAATCTAGACCTATTACAACTCTACAAAATTTACAAAATAGAATAGTATGGGATAACAGCAATATCATTGAATCTTACCCTGGAGTTACGACACCACTTACTTTTTCTTTTATAAGCAGATCATATGAGTATGCGTATAAAAGTTTTTCAGTCTTCATGGGTGTCAAGGAAGAGACGATTAAAAAGCATGAATCGATTTTTCAAAATACACTAGGGCTATTGAATGGCAGAGTATATTATAACCTTAAGACATGGTATCATATGTTAGCGATGCTTCCAGGATACAAGATTAATGCAAGATTTATGGAGAAGATGATGGGTGTAAAGGAAAGTTTTGATGTGCCTGATGAACTCATTATGTCAAAAAAAGCAGCACATTGGCAATTGCTCGTTTCTGTTTTGAAATTATTTAAAAGACATTTTTCATTATCTAGTGAGCGAACCAAATTTATGAATTTGGTAGAAAAAACAATTTCAAGTTACAAGGCAATAGATTTTCACTCAAAGTCTTCAGTAGAACTTATTGATCTTTATTTGCTTTTTGAGCGCAAATTACTTGATAATTGGAAGGCTCCTCTGCTCAATGATTTTTTTGCAATGATTTGGTTTGGATTGCTGCAAAAAGAATGTCTATATTTAACTAAAAGCGCGGACAATAATTTACATAATAATTTGCTCTGTGGTAGTAATGATATTATTTCTACTCAACCTATTTATAGAACAATTGAAATTGCAACGTTGATTAGAAGCAATAAACTATATGTTTCGTTGTTCCAAGAGGATGATAATGAATTTATTTTTCATTTAATACAGACTGATAGTAGGTATAACCATTTGTATTATGAGATACAACGTTATTTAAACGATTTTGGAGAACGATGCATTGGTGAACTTAAGTTGGAAACTAAATCATATCAGAATAAACCTTCCAAATTTATTCAGTTGTTGAAGTCTTATTTGATAAATAATATTGAAATGCTTCGCACTGGAATAGATGAATCAATTCGTCATCAGGCTGAGCGCACACTTGAGACATTAGTAAATGATAAGCCAATCAGAAAATTTTGGATCAATTTAATAGTTCGCAAAACTCGTGAACTTATAAGTGCTAGAGAAAATTTGAGATATGAAAGAAGTAGGGCATTTGGTATTGTGAGAGAGCTTTTTGCATCAATAGGTAGAAACTGGTCTTCTGCTCAAATTTTAGATCATGAGGATGATATATTTTATCTTACTAGGGAAGAGATCATAGCATATCGCGATGGAAGATCAGTGGATCAAAATTTAAAAAAGTTGGTCGCATTGCGAAAAATTGAGTTTGATTCTTATAAAAGAATGGAGCTGATAGCAGAACGCATCACGAGTTCTGGTTTAGTATATCAAGAGAATAATTTTAGTTCAGACCCATTAGTTGAAGAATCTAAAGATATATTGAAAGGTGTCGGATGTAGTCCTGGTATAGTTCGAGCAAAAGCGAGAGTGGTATTACATCCTGAAGAAACCGAAGGACTAAATGGTGAAATATTAGTTACTCACAGCACAGATCCAGGTTGGGTAGTGCTTTTTCCTAGTGCCGCCGCAATAATTGTAGAAAGAGGTAGTCTCCTAAGTCATTCTGCGATAGTATCTCGAGAAATGGGGAAGCCTTGTATTGTTGGAGTGACTGGATTGTTGAAGCAGATTTGCACAGGAGATGAACTAGAGATCAATGGCAGCACTGGTGTGATTCGAATTTTAGAAAGAAATAGTAAAACTAAAAAAAATAACTTGATATGGAAATCCATAAAATAACTTCTTTTGATTTTATACGATATAGCACATGTTGGGAAGATGCGAATGTGCTTTGTAAGGCATTGGATGTCAAAAAAATGATAAAGTGCTTTCTGTTTGTTCTGGAGGAGATAATAGTTTCTCTCTTTTAACTAACGAACCTTCATTAGTTGTCGCTGTAGATATTAATAAGACACAGTTGTATCTAGCTGAATTAAAAAAAGTGGCAATCAGAAATTTATCACAGCAAGCCACAATTGAGTTTTTAGGGTACAGGAGTTCTATTTATAGATTGCAAATTTATCAAAGAATTAAATCAAACTTGTCTTCAGAGGCATTTCATTATTGGGAGAATCATCTGGGTGTTATAGAAAGTGGGGTAGTACATTCAGGTAAATTTGAAAGATATATCCGATCATTTGCTAAGTACATTATACCTTTAATCCACAACAAGAAAACTATAGATAAAATGTTTGAAGCAAAATCTGTTGAAGATCAGAAAGAATTTTACAATAAAGAATGGAATACGTGGAGATGGCGATTTTTCTTTAAATTGTTTTTTAGTAAATGGGTACTTGGAAAATTTGGAAGAGATCCAGAGTTTATGAAACAGGTTGAGATTCCAGTTTCAGATTTTATATTGCAACAAGCACAAGCTCATTTAAATCAGAAGGAAGCGCAAAATAATATTTTTTTACATTATTGTTTAACTGGAAATTTTGGACTTCATCTTCCTAATTATCTGTTGCAAGAAAATTTCCAGTTGGTAAAGCAGAACATAGATCGTTTAGTTTTTTTTCATGGCTATGCACAAGATGCTTTTGATCGATACGGTGCATTTGACAAAATTAATTTATCAAATATTTTTGAATATATGGATGATACTACTTTTGTTAAAGTTGCAGAATCTGTTGTGAATCATACCTCATGTTTTGGTAAGATCGCTTATTGGAATTTAATGGTGACTAGAAATATTTCGGAATTATTTCCAAGGCATTGTAAGACGATGAGAATTCCTGATGTAGTTGATAGGGGCTTTTTTTATAAAGATTTTATTGTAAATAATTTTTGATGATGGAAAACCTAATTGGAGTATTCTGTTATAGTCTTATTTATGTAGTTTTGTTTAGTATAGGCGAATATTGCTTTTTAAAGTTAGAAATAAGAGCTGAGTATACCCGAAAAATGATTCATATAATTTCAGGATTGATAGCACAAAGTTTTCCTTGGTTCTTGGGTAGTAGTAGTGTTTTTATTTTATGCCTGTCATTCTTATTTATTTTGCTGTGGAGTAAGAGAAATATACAATTGCAGGGAATCAATTGCATTGAGAGAAAGTCATTTGGTAGCGAACTATTTCCACTTTCAGTTTTGTTGTGCTTTTATGTTTATAAGAGTACTGATGAAGCTGCATATTATTATTTGCCAATTGCGATTTTAACTTTATCGGATCCAATAGCAGCAATTGTGGGCCAACATACAAATAGTTGTAAAATAGCTATAGGCAATCAAACGAGATCTTTAATTGGTACTATGACTTTTATTGCTAGTGCATTGATCATTTCAATTGTTCTGAATTATTATTTTAGTTTTCAATATTCTGTTGTTTTACTTGTCATTGTCTCAATTTCAAGTGGAGTAATAGAATTGTATTCTAGGAATGGTTTTGATAATATTACAATACCAATGAGTGTTATTTCTGTATTATGTTGCAATAAATTAATTCATTCGTAAATGAACATAAAAGTAAAAATTTCCTCGACACTAGATAAATCTTTTTTAGATTTTACAACCATTCATTATGAGAACCCCCTTTTTTTGCGTTCTAAATCAACTCAATTTGTAGGAGCTACTCTTGAATATGGATTATGTGCCTATGGCGAAAGTGAGGACGCTGCATTAGGTCGTTTGGCTATTTTCTCAAATAATTTATTACGTTATAATAATGAATTGACTTGGACATTAGGTTTGTACGAATGTATAGATCGTGAAGAGGTGGCCTATGCTTTGTTTTCGACTGCAACGGCATTGGCGCAAAGAAGTAAAGTAAGTTATTTGATCGGTCCAATGAATGGAAGTACGTGGAATAATTACAGAATCTCATCTGATAACTTTAATTTGTTTTTTACTGAAGAATGCAATAAGGATTATTATATTAAGCAGTTTCGAGAAAATGGCTTTGAAGAAGTGGGATGCTATTACTCTTCCATTGATCGCAACATTAATATTGACTTGGATACAAAAGCAATTGAAGAGAAGTTAAACAAACAAGGATTGAAAATTCGAAATATTGATTTGACTGATTATGAAGCTGAGCTTGAGAAGCTATATGAAATCACAATGAATGCTTTCGAAAATAATATGTTTTTTACACCGATTGATAAGGAGGCATATATACGAAAGTATATGCCAATAAAAGATTTGCTTACATCTGAATTTGTTTTTATAGCAGAAGATAGACAAAAAAAAGTAGTGGGTTACGCGATCTGTATTCATGATTATTACAATTCCAATGAAAAATCTCTTATTGTAAAAACAATGGCACGTAAGCAAGTGAAAGAATGGTCAGGATTAGGTCAGTTGCTGAGTAAACAAATTGTACTTGCAGCTAAAGCGAATGATTATGTGTCAATTATCCATGCATTTATTTATAGTGAGAATAGATCATTGGCTTTATCTAAATTAAATTCCGGAGAAGTTTTTAAAAAATATTTTTTGTATGCGAAATCGGTTTAAAGTAGTGTTAGGTACATTAGTTGTTTTGTTTATAATTTGTTTTGCCTTTGTTTTCTTTAGTCCTTATAAGACTTATGATTCGGAGATCAAAGAGATTAGGAATGAAATATTGATTTGCAAACCTATCGAAGAAGTTTTTACTTACTTGGGGAATAGCAAAAATGCCAGTAAGTGGTCTGTTTTTGTGAAGGATATTATTCCTCTTAATGCTGACACTTGTTTAGATGGAAGTGTAAATAGCATTAGACGATGTTTTGTTAAGGATGTGCAGTTGGATAATGCCTATTGGGATGAAGTTATTACAGAGGTTAAACCTAATAAAAAAAGACAATTGGCTATTTACAATTTTAAGAATTTTACAATTACAGCAGGAGGCTTACTTACTGAGCAAATTTATGATCAAATTGGACCAAATGAGACAAAGCTTATTTTTAGACTTTTTTACAAAAAAGAGATGTGTGGACTTTTGAATGATATGAAGACATATCTTGTTGCATATAGGATTCATGACATTTTTAAACAAAATTTGTCGAATATAAAAATAGTAGTTGAAATAGAGGAAAAATCAGTTTGTTCAATATAGCATTGTTAATGGAAGGAAATCTAGTGAATCAATTTTATAATCAAGCCATACTACATCCAAAGCAGTTGGCTATAGTAAGTAAGAAGAGAAGTATTACTTATTTTGAGCTCTCTAATCAAGTACAACAAACAGCCGCCTCATATCATAAAAAGGGAATTCGGAAAGGGGATAAAGTGCTAGTTTTTGTTCCTATGAGTATTGAATTGTATCGAATTATTCTGGCATTGTTTCATCTTGGAGCCATTCCAGTTTTTCTCGATGAATGGTCTTCGGTTCGACGATTGAATGAAGCAGCTGAAACTGCAAAATGTAAAGCTTTAATTGCAACGTGGAAGGGACAAATTTTAGCTTGGTTTATAAAAGGATTGCGATCCATTAAGTTAAAAATTATGCCAAGTGAAAGCAATAATAATTATGTTAATGTAGATATTGCAGCAGTATCTAAAGATGATCCTGTATTGATTACTTTTAGTACAGGCAGCACAGGCAAGCCTAAGGCAGCGATACGCACTTATTCAATGCTGCAAAATCAATTTGAAGCTTTAAAAATCTATATAGACTTGAATATTCAAAATTCAGATATGACAAGTCTACCTATCGTCTTGATGATCAATCTTGGACTAGGAAAAACAACCATAATTCCTGATACCAATCTTAAAAAATTAAAAAATATGGATTCAAAAAGAATTCATAATCAAATGGTTTATCACAAGATTTATTCATTGTCTTGTTCACCTTTTTTTGCCGAGCGGTATGCTCACTATTTATTAGAAACAAATCAAGAAAGTAAACTGAGGAGTATTATTATAGGAGGTGCACCATGTTATCCTAAAACTGTTGAGATCATTAAACTTGCTTTTCCGGATGCAATAATTCGCATTGTGTATGGTTCGACTGAAGCTGAGCCAATAAGTTCTATACTCGCTGAAGAATTTTTGGATTATTATAATTTGAATGAGTTTCAAGGATTAGCAGTTGGATCAATTCATCACTATACTAATGTTAAAATAATCCCAGTGCTAGATCACGAATTGCATAAATTAAATGAAATAGAATTGGAGAATTTAGAACTGAAACAAAATTCTATAGGAGAAATTATTGTTAAAGGACCTCATGTGCTTCGAAATTATCTAGATAATGAAGTTGCTGAAAAGCAGAATAAGATTATCACAGAAAAGTCGGTTTGGCATCGCACAGGTGATAGTGGCTATTTCGATGAGAATAACAGACTCTTCCTTACGGGCAGATGTAAGCAATTGATTCATTGCGAAGGAAAACTAATTAGTCCATTTGTTTTTGAAGAAAAACTTGGACGGATTTCAAGTGTAGAACTCGGAACAATTCTTAAAAATGACGGAGAAATAATTTGTGTTATTCAGTCAAAGCCTGAAAGTGATAACAAAAGAATTGAACAAGAAATCAAGACCAAATTTCCTATCATTTCTAGAGTAAAGTTTATGACTCATATTCCGAGAGATCCTCGACATCATTCTAAGATTGATTATGTAAAACTAAAAGGGTAGTACTAATATTTTTTTATAATTACAGAAGCAGCATAATATTACAGTGCGCCCTAGTGCGAATATGTCGAATAGAGAATTCTATGTTATTTCAAGTTGCTGTTTTCATTATTCTTTTTAGCGTTGTGCTAATGACATTTATTTGTTCTGATAATATTTCTTGCTTTCATTTGCAATATTCCATATCTGCAATAATTGTCCATTAAGTGTAGACTTCTCAGAATCTAAAATTTTGGTCCATGATAGAATGGTGCAATCATTTTCAATATAGACTATTTTAGTATTGGATTTGGATATTTTTTCTAATGCCATTGCTTCACATTTATTTTTATTAAACTCGGGTTTGTCTGCGTATGAAAAAATTATAGTAGTTAATGCAATGAATAAGATATATGAGTTCTTTCTTTTGCCTTCAAAGAGTTTTAATAACTGAAAACTTGACTTAGCATAGATAAAAATGAGGCCAATTGTTATAGGCATTATTGTATCATATCGCAATATGTAGGGTCTATAATCTTTATAACCACCAAGTGGTAAGAATATAATATATAAAAGTGAAAATAGCCCGATCCAGCTAAATAAGCGAAGAGATCTATTTATTTCTTCATTTACAATATTTCTTCGTAATAAATAAATATTAATGCTTATAATAAGTAGAAATATTGAAATAGCCATTTTTTGAGTGACAATATTCATTAATCCCTTTGGAATTCTGGAGTACCTTTCTGCAAGAGATATTGTTTCGCCTAAGAATATAGAATTATTTGTCCCTATATAGATAGCATATAAACTTAACAAACTTACAAATACTGTGCAAAATAACATTGTCTTCGGAACATTAGTAAAGACTTGAAATACTCTTTTGTATAATAATAAATTAGTATCTGTTTTAAAGAAAGCATTAGCAATCAGCAATATTGTAATTGTTAAGATGATACCAGGGTTTAACGCACCATTAAAAACAACGATAATGGCTAAAATAAAGACGAATGTTTTTAGAATAGGTTTCTTCATTAATGTCATCCCATAGTATGAGTCGAAAAAAAAAGGAAGATAGAATAATAAAAGTAACGCGCATGGTAATGCATAGAAAAATGTGTACGTGATTGAAGGGTCAATAATACCCATGTAACTTCTATAACCATTTGTTTGAAAAAGTGGAACAAGCAGTGTTGTGGTAATTAAAAAATCTGAATTAAACAAATTTTTTCGACCAATAATATAAAGTGCTAATAAAACAATAATTAATAGTTGAATACAAGTTTTGGCAATAGCTGCCGAAATATATACGCTGTCTATTGGTGTTACAAAATTTTGGATCAACTGAGGCGCATTATTAAAGAATGTATAAAAGGCCCAATGTGCAAAGTAGCGATTTGGATTTGGATAAATTGCATTTTCAGTTATGACTGATATACCGAATGGGTCTTTTAATATTCGTTTTACATCTTCTGCTGGAACAATTCCTCCAGCCAAGTCACCATCCAGTGGCATGCTATAATGCTGCAAAAATGAATAAGTCACATCGGTAAGAATTGCCGCAAATAAGAAATAGTAAATATATTTTTTATTCATATGATCTCATTTATTTGCGATTATTGATTTCAAACATAACTAGTTGACTTTTTATCATAGTAGTGTATTCGAAGTGTTGTTTATTCAATATTGCTAATAGTTTCGTATTATTCTTTTTGCATGTTTTCGTGTTTTATAAATTTTTCTATTTGACGTCTGTGTCTTAAGATATGTACAATTGCATGTTCTACTAATTGCTCAATATCGTACTGTTGTCCCCAAATTACATTAATTTTTTTTGTGTTGTCTAATTGTTCTATTTCTAAATTGGAATTCTCTTGGAAGAAATTTAGCGAATATTCAAACATTAAATTTAATTGCTCAATATAATTGTTTACATTCTCGTATGTGATTTTATCAAGACGCGGTTTATTCGTGCCGAGGTAATTTTCGATATAAATGATATAACCATAGCCTGAGCAAATAACATGTGTCAAGATTGTCTGAATTGATTTGCAATCTTCGTCAGTTGTTGTATGATCAATTACAAAGGAAAGTTGTTTTTCGCTTATGGGTTCGATTACACAGATAAGCTCGTTTATAGCTTTTCTATATTCTGCTAATAGTGCATCTACACTTCCGATTAGCTCAACTTTTACATAGTTTTTTTCTAGGGTTGTCATTTATTGTCGATTTTAGCATCCATTTAATAGTTATACTTTTAACTTGAAAGTTAAGAAATTAGTTTTAGTCTACAAATGTATTATTTTTAGTTTGATTTAGCAAGTATTTTGAAAAAGATTAAATTGCTTTTTACGTATGCCACAATTAGATGTTGAATGAATTAATATGTTATTACTTCCTAAAACTCTCTTACACTCAATTGTCCACTAAATTTACTAGTCAAATTAAAGTACATTCTGGAATCTGATATTTCTAATTTTGAAATATTGTAATCGAGTAATTTTCCTTTTAAAGTATAGGCAGGCATAATTTCTTTTCCTTCCAAAAGTGTGATAATGGATATTACATAATCTTGAATAGTATTATTAAAAAAATCTTCCATAGTTGATTTAAGTTTACTTTGTACAAGTCCGTGTATCAGATTGAAGATAGTTTTTTCAATTTTTTTGCCAGAGATTGATGTCAATCGAAAATCTTCAAGTTGGATATTTTTTTTGATTGAGTTAAATTTTGGAATAAAACTCAATTGTAATTCACCATTATAAGCACCAATTGTATTTATTTTAACTTGTAAAGTTTCTTTATATCCATCGAGTTTGATTTTTGGACTATTATTTTTGTAAAACTTGAGCCAAAAGTTTGATTTTCCATTCCTTCGCGACAAAGTTGCTCAATATATTGCATAGGAATTCTAGATTGTATTTGTAATTCTGAAATATCATCATAGGCTGGTTGCATTTCAAAATTGAGAATATTAATTAGATCTAGTGGTTTTTTTTCAGCGATGACTGCTTCACCATCTATGAGTACAGGAATAATTAGTTCATCGTGTTGCATGGAAAATGGTCCTATGGCAAATTGGCTTGGACTAGCATAAAGCCCAATGATATTGTCTTCTGTAGTAAAAAGAGGATTCATAAAGAATGCGTCCAATTTTGATTTTATAGCATTTGCATCTAATGATTTTGCAATATTTTCATCTATTGTCCTGCATAATTTGGGTTTAAATTTATTTATAAAGGCTTCTGCTATAGGGCCGATTGGAATTGGTATTCCAATGATTTTAAGAGAGGAGTCTGAATCCATGAGTGCTTTGTATACTCCGTTTTACTTACTATTTTATTGTTAAGCAAATTTAAGAATGTAGACAATTCTATTAAAATGATACCATCGGCTTTCACAGAGCTTATTTCTGCTGAGGGATATATTTCAATTGCAATTGGTATTCCGTATTGTATTTGGTTGTTGTTTGCGTTGAATGTAATATTTTTTTGAACTTGGATTTTAATTCGATAACCATTATCTAATACCATTGGTATAGAAAAATGTTTCTCAACCAATTTGTTTATCATAGAATTTAAATCAGTCGCTGTAATGTGAATTGGTATGGATAATTTGAATTTCCAATAGTTGTCGGTAATGATTCGTTTTGAAACACAGATGTATTTTTTTTGAACAAGATAGAAGATTGAAGCAACTATACAAGGCAAGGCATAAAATAGTTGAGAATTAATTAATTTCACGTCAGTTTATTCTTAATCAATTTATAATAAAATTCTAGTAAATATGTTCATCGCACATCCATGGCATGGTATTGACCATGAGTTCAATGGCTCTGAAATAAATGGGGTAATTGAAATTTCAAGAGGAATGAAAGCCAAGTATGAGATCGATAAGAAATCAGGGCTTTTGAAATTGGATCGAGTATTGTCTACTTCATTTGTCTATCCCATCAATTATGGGATTTTTCCTAAGACACTTGGAGAGGATGGCGATCCTTTGGATTTATTATTACTTACTCAAGTGGAAGTTGAACCGCTTTGTTTAGTTTATGCACGGCCGATTGGTATGTTGAGGATGAATGATAGGGGAGAAGGAGATGATAAAATTATTGCTGTCCTTTTGTACAGACCCTAGTGTAAATGAATATAACAATATTGAAGATGTGCCAATTTTCTTGAAAAGGAAATCCAACATTTTTCAACAATATACTGTTCTAGAAGGCAAACATGTTGTTGGTGAATTTTACGATAGAGAGCAAGCCTTAAAAGTAATCCAAGCTGCTATAGAAAGATATAGTATGACTTACTAAAGGAATAGAGCTCCTCAAATGAAGAGCTCTATTCTGATAATTTATTATGTAATTCTAAAAATTATTCAACATCGATACCTAAAGACTTCAATGTCTCAATATTAAGATTTCCTGTAGGTAATCCCATATCTGTTTGATATTGCTTTAATGCAGTCTGAGTTTTAAACCCATTTTGCCATCAACTCCACCTACATTGTAACCTTTTGCTTGTAAAGCTGATTGAACTGCTGATAATTTTGAGTTTGTTGTTTTGCTTTCGCAAAGGATTTCAGTCCAAACTGTGAATCCACCAGTTCTAACCAATCTTCTTTCCTTTACAGTCTTATAAGTAGCTGGAACAACTTCTTCACGAACAGTTTCAGGCTCAACTAATACTCTTCTTGTTATAGTTTTGTAAACTGGCTCGATAGGCACTTCAATAGTGCGAGCTGGTTGATCCAATACTTTTTTAGATAATGTAGTATATCTAGCTGGTATTACATCTTCTGTAGTTGTAGCAGGAGATACTTCATATGTATTTGTCTCAGTTCTGTATTTAGCAGGAATTTGCTCATAACATACGATATAACAATCGTCTGGGTTTTGAGATAAACAGTTTGGAGCTCTTTTTTTCTTAACCCAAGAACCTTGAGCTTCGCTTACCAATACTTGCTTAGATTCTGTTTTGTATTTTGCAGGAACAGTTCTAACTACTTTTTTCTCACCTTCAACTAAGATTTGCTCAGTTTCAGTTTTAAAAGTAGCAGGCACAGTTTTGAAATAGCTAGATCCTTCTTTAATCATCACTCTTTCAGTTTGTGTCTCATATCTTGCTGGAACTTTAGATAGTTTTTTAGTTTCAGGACGAACTAAAACTTGAACATCAAAAGTCTCACAAACATCAGGTACGACATTTTGCGTAACATTTACCGAATTCATTTGTCGGTGGAAGGTCAGAAAATGGAATGTCAGATGAAGTTGTTTGTGCGAATGCATTTACTCCTAAGAAAAGTAAAGCTAAAAGTACTAAATTTTTCATATTTAAATAAGGATTATTTTGAAAGTTAACATCTCTACGACGCAAATTCTTTAGCTGCGTCACAAGAAAGCTCAAAATTCTTTTATTTTTACGAGATTACCCAAGCTATTAAATGAAAATTAACCTTTATTAGCATTTTATTATACATATATTATATATTTAATATGTAAAGTGTTGATTTTGTCAGATTTTAGCTTTTGGAAGGTTCTGTGTCGAGATTGAATTGTTCTTTTGCCTTGGATTTTCCCCCCTTGCATTTTACTTGTGTTGCATGTGCAATCGAACGATTCAGCATAATCATTCAATAGGTAAGAATAGTCAAGGTAAGTTCCTCCCCAGCTTTTATAGGTACACTGGCGACTACATTCAAACCTTCATAGTGGCAATTTGCCATGCAGCTGTGATTTTGTGGTGCCCATTCTTTAGGATCTGAATCCCATAGGATATAGACTTCATTACTTATAGGATAGGCATAGTTTTTGAATACTTTTTCTCTTCTTCAGTCCAGTGCTCTTCCATATATTTTTAGAAATGATACGCTGTGGTCGTCCTTCTCCTTGAAAAATAATATCGCCTGCTTAATATCTTGCCTTGCATATATTCCATAACCAGAGATTGAATTTCGCAAGAGCTGATATTTTTTTTGTTTCAACTGATGTCTGTGTATTCCCTCTTTTATTATATGTAGTAAAACCTCTTTGGCCATCGGGATCAGAGGTGTTTTAGGATATAGTCTGTAGAGCCTTCATAACCGTCCTTATAGAAAACACTAAAGTAAAATTGATTTCTAAAAATAAACATGGTTTAACCTCATTTACCTAAAATCTAGTCGAGCATATCCTACACCGTTAAAACCTTTGAAGATATCTATTGAATGTTTGCTCAGTTGAGATTCCAAAGCAGGATTATTGCAAGGGATATTCGCTTCGCCATGTAAGTCGTATGTTTTTAATGAATAGGTTTTAAATTCTTTCCCTTCTGGAAAAATACTCTATCGGTTTATACGATTTTGTATCGTTGGTTGATAATGGATCTGCTGAGACTAATACTGTAAATTCGCGTCCAGCAATATACTCTTCTACCATAATATCAGAATAAAATGGTAGGAGATAGCGATTTTCTTTACCAAGATTTTCTGTCGTGAACCAATGAAGAATCATCGATACCTAAACTATCTCCTGCTTTAGAAGGCTTGACAAACATTGGGAAAGAAATTGGCAAATCACCTGTTGCTACGTCCTCTATATTATTGACAATAAAATAATTTGGTGTCTTAACACCTGCACAATCGGCAACATATTTCATCAATATTTTGAAGGATCGTAGAGCAATGCACTAGACCTGTATAGGGTAAATTTAATAATTCTAAGCTATGTATAACGTCAATTGACGGTACTTCCCAATCTAAATAGAATGCCCGCACAGATTCATAAAAAAATAACGTAGTTTTTTACAAGATTTTAGAGTTGCTTGTAAGTGGTCAGTTTATTTAAAAAATATGATCCACTTCATGCTCTTTACAATAAGAACAAGAGATCCCTAGGAGGATCCTAATTTTATAATCTACAGATGTAGTAGAATAATCAGCTTGAAGTATGCATACTTTCATAAATATAAGCTATGTTGATTGATGAGTGTGTCTTCTAAAATTTGACGACATAACTCGGTGAAACTAATTTTTGATACTCTTAGTATAGCTCCAATAGATGTAAAATTTCATCTTCACTAATTCCACATGTGCATCAGCTCAATACAAACAATTTTCCATCAGTACTCCTTTGTCGATATCAATTCTCGAATAACCAGAGCCCAATAAACTACTGTAGGCATCTTTTGTCAATTGATTTAATGTCTCATTGAATTCATGATCTTTCCACTAAAATGTGGTACTCAAAAGATGTCCATTTTCGGGCATCTCTACTCATGTTTCATAAGTCTCCCCATAAACGATCAAAGGATAGAAA
>JADKGL010000009.1 GCA_016722295.1 Saprospiraceae bacterium | reverse complement strand
TTGATGTTTTCAAGTTAGATAAAAAATCGGTTAAGGATAAATCTAGGATTGAATATGAAATTCAACACAAGAATAAAAATTACGCATACGGATTTATATTTAACTCAAAAGAAATTATTGAAGAATGGCTATTTGAAATAAATAAAAAATCAGAAACAAAAATATTCGAGAGAACAAACTCGAATCATTTTGATTTAACATTTTTGAGCAAAAAAAATAAAAAAGAAGAAATTCAGTTCATTGAATTTACTGCGAAAGGCACACCTAGAAATCAATTGTTCTTAACCCAAATAAGAAATACTAATGTGACTGAAAACGTAAGTGAAATTTCTGATATACTAAATATTATTGATTGGTTTCAAAATGCTCTGACTGTTATTTATCCAAACTCAAAAAACATTGGTAAAAAGTTCGAATTGCTTGAAAATACAGATTTACAAAAATTATTTACCGAAATGCTTGATTATTTTGACACAGGCATTGATGGTATTGATTTTAAAGAAATCGATTTCAATAAAGTAGATGTGCCAAATGAGGTTAAAGAGGACATTAAAAATGATTTATTGAGTGAGAAATCAGAAAAAAAAGGTGCTTTTTTATCTAATCCTCAAGATGATAAATATTATATAATAACTAAAAGTAAAGAAAACGAATTAGAAGCAAAACTTCTAAAAACTAAGCATAAAGTAATTGGAGGAACATTTGAACTATTTGATTTGAAAGATGAATCTGATGGAACAAGGAGAATTATGGATTTAATTCCATTGATTATTGATTTTTTCAAAGGAGGCAACGTATTCATTGTAGATGAAATGGAACGAAGTTTACATCCTAATTTAATTTATGATTTATTTGATTTCCTTTTGTCAAAATGCGATGATATCAATAGCCAATTTATTGTTGCAAGCCACGAGTCAACATTATTAACTCAGAAGCTTTTACGTAAAGATGAAATCTGGTTTGCGGTTAAAGACAAGCAGGGAATAAGTCATTTACATTCGCTAGAAGATTACAATATTAGATTTGATAAAGAAGTTCGGAGAGACTATCTTTTAGGACGTTATAAAGGAATACCTAAACTTGGCAACAGGAACAAATTAACTGTTTTACCATTTAATAATGGTTAGTTATGCCATGAGAACCAATTCCATTAATCAGACAAGGTGGGCACATTGATGCTGAAAAATTGTTTGTTCTCTCATATGAAGGAACGGTGACAGAGAAAAAATATTTTCAAGACTTCAGAGCTTCTGTATATTTCAACAATAATGGACTTATTGAAATTGTTTCTCTAAAAAGACCTAAAGACAAAGGTTCAGATCCTTTTAGCGTGAAAAAATTGCTTAATTGGGCTAAGAAAGAATACGGCTTCAAAATTAGTGATGAATTTTGGTTGATTATAGATAGAGATGATTGGGAAAGCATTCATAAACTCAATTTTGATGACTTAGTTAAAGAATGTAAAAAGGAAGAAAACTTTTATCTTGCAATGAGTAATCCTTGTTTTGAAATATGGTTGGTATTCCATTTAAAGAACTTATCAGAATTTACGGATGAAGAGCAAGCATTGATTTTTGAAAATGCAAAAATTGGCAACAAAAATTACATTGATATTTTAGTTGCACAACTACAAGGTGGTGACAGAGGATATAACAAAAGACCAAATCCGAATATTTATCTCCCTTTGACTAAAACTGCAATTGAAAGAGCAAAATCAAACGACATTTTAGAAGAGGACTATCCAAAATCTATTGGGACAAATTTATACAAATTGATTGAAAAACTTATCGACAATGAAAGCCCGAACGCCTAACATTTAGCCAAATAGTAGAAATCCCAAAGCAAAAGATACAATGGAAAGCTAATCTCCACAATTAGATAAAAATGAAATCTGAATAGGCTTTTTGAATCACTACTAGCAATCATATCATTTTGTCATATGACACCAAATTCAACACAGATTTAATCAAGATCTCACAAAATTTGATTTATTTCGAGAGACTATCGCACCCTTAAAGCTAAATTCCTATATTTACAGAAAAAAGTAAGATTGATTTGGACATTAAATTCTTTTAAGTTAGCTTGGATGCTACAACAAATACTCAATGATAATGAATCAAATAAAAATAGGATATTTTAAAAAGTAGATCGGAATAAGTAAATTGATTTAATTAATTACAGAGATAGTATGCATTTGAAATGGGAAAAACGGAATAACGCTTTTAATCTAACAAAGATAGTGTTAACAAATGAAGGTTTTGAGATAAAAGTAGTAATAGTAGACTTGGATAAGTTTTTTGAATATTGCAAGAAAAATCGACTTAAGAATACCATAATGACTAGATTTCAATTTATTCAACAATATTAATTATGTCTAATTCAACAAAACTTTTTCAGTCAAAAGAGCAAATTATAGGAAAACATTTAAAATCTAATGAATCGATTATGTACATTGGACTTTTGACGATTTATAATCGGACTTCCAAACCAGTGATTTTGAAAATAAAAAGTGAAATTTATGATTCATTTCTGTCAACAGAAATGGATGATACGAAAGAATTTAAGGGTGATACTATTAGTGAAGTCTACCAGAAACTTTCTTCATGGTTTAGACGGAAAGGAGTAATCTTTTAGGCAGATATTATCATGACCATCATCATTAAGTCGTATAAAAGAATACCCAAAAAAAAGATACTGTAGAAAGATAATCTCCACATATAGCTAAATATTAAAACTAAAATGGCTATTTGCTATAAAGCTTCGAGAAATATCTCTCATTTCTCTCATCAAATATTTAACTGAGATAAATAAATTAATCACCATTTTAATTACTTTTGCAAGCTATAATAATACAATTTGTCGCCACACACTAGAACAAAAAATAAGGCAATAAGAAACAAAAACGAGCAAAATGGATATTGCTGTACTTACAAATCAAACTATAAAACAAGCGTCTAAAGATTGGCGAATAGGGAATATTCATATTGACGGCTGGGGTGATTTTAAGGTCTATTTCAAATTCCAGATTAATACTTTAGGCAAAATAAATTGAACAAGCACAATAATGCAAAAAATCATTAGCTACATACAGAGAAAAAAATATGAATTATTGCTTCTTGCATTAATTCAACACCTTTTTATCGGTGTTTTTTTAAGCGATTTACCATTCTATACAAAAGTAATTTGGCCAATCAATATGCTTATTATAGGAACAGCTAGTATGGGCGTTTTTATAGAAAAAGGACATTGGAAAAAGCTAATTCAAAAAATACTTTTTCTGCTTGTTTTGGCACTTCCATTTGGGCTAACTTTTTTTAGTAATAATATTCATTATTTTCTTTTCTTAAATCTTGCATATGTGATTTTCTTCATTTTTATTTTTTGGGAAGTGCTTACATTTCTGGTGAAGCCAAGTTACATCAATACTGATATTATTTCTGCATCGGCTTGTGGCTATTTTTTACTAATAGAAATTAGTACTTTTTTATTACAATTTTTTGTTTATCACAATTCACAATCTTTCAAAGGAATTGATTTGACTAGTCCTGCTTTAACATTTATGGATTTGGTCTATTTTAGCTCTATAACACTTACCAGTATCGGCTTTGGTGATATTACACCCAACACTCACTATACGAAACTAATTTCTGCATTCTTTGGAATTGCAGGACAATTTTATTCAGTAGTTTTAGTCGGTATTTTAATAAGTAAATTCACTTCAAATAATAAATAGTAATGCATTCAGGTAAATCATATAAATTATTAGAATTTTTAATTTGGACTAGAAGAAATATTTATAAAACACTTATTATTGGAATTATTCCAGTAATATTATATCAAGTTGTAGACTTAAAATGGATGGCTATTCCTTGGACAGTCGTAGCACTGTTAGGAACAGCAACAGCATTCCTCGTCGGTTTTAAAAACACACAAACTTATAACCGTACCTGGGAAGCAAGACAAATTTGGGGAGCAATACTAAATAGTAGTAGAGCCTTTGGGACGATGAGTAGAGATTTTTTGAACAACGCTGATGCGACAAGAATATTATTCTATCGCCATTTTGCTTGGCTCACCGCATTGCGCTATGCAATGAGAGACAGTCGTGTATGGGAAACAGCGGGCAATGCATACAACTCGGAATATCAAAAATTCTATGTCATTCCTGAACGAGAAACCTCACTTGAAACAGAATTGGAAAAATATATTTCACCAGATGATTTGAAATATATTTTAACCACAAAAAACAAAGCTACACAGTTGATGAGTTTGCAATCAAAAACGATAAAAGAACTTTTTGCTAAGAAAGAAATCGACAGTTATCAATTCGTAGAAATGCAACGAATGGTTAAAGATTTTTACGATCAACAAGGTAAGAGTGAAAGAATAAAAAACTTTCCCTATCCGCGACAATTTGCAACCATCAATTCACTGTTTATAAAATTATTTTGCATCCTGCTTCCATTTGGTATGCTTAAAGATTTTGACAAACTCAATGATAGTGTAGAAGGAATACTGAAGGGCAATATGGTTTGGTTAACAATTCCATTTAGTGTTTTAATTTCATGGGTTTACACATCATTGGAACAAGTTGGTGAAAGCACGGAGAATCCATTCGAAGGATCGGCCAACGATGTTCCTATCTCACAAATGAGTCGAACTATTGAAATTGATATGAGAGAAATGCTAGGAGAAACAGATTTACCTCCAGCTTTACAAGCAAAAAATAATATTATATTATAATGTATATCGCTTTACTATATGGATTTTTATCAGGCTTTGCACTTTTCATTGGCTCATTGGTAGGCCTATATTTAAAAATTCCCAAAAATGGATAGCCTTAATCATGGCTTTTGGTTGCGGTGTATTAATTTCTTCATTAAGTATAGATTTGATGACAGAAGCTTTTGAACTGAGCAAAAAAATTTATTTGATTAGTATTGCTTTTCTATTGGGTTCAGTCACATTTATTGGCGGAGATTATTTTATCGATAATATCGGTGGTGAAGAAAGAAAATCGACATCACAGACACCAAGTCCAGATGCAGAAAAACCTACATCTGGCAATGCAATACTCCTCGGAACTTTGCTCGATGGAATCCCAGAATCGCTAGTGATGGGTTCAGCTTTAGCAGCGGGTGGTAGTAGTGGTATTGTATTTGTGATCGCTGTGTTTTTGAGCAATTTTCCAGAAGGCATATCTGGAACCATAGCCATGAAAAATTCCGGCATGAGTAAAGTTAAAATTCTAGTCATATGGCTAAGCATGATTGTTGCTACTATTGCCTTTACAATCATTGGATTTCTCTTTTTAGGAAATGCTAGCCAAGAATTTAAATCATTTGCAATGGCTTTTGCTTCAGGTGCCATCCTTGCCATGCTAAGTGACAGTATGCTGCCAGAAGCGTTCAAAGAAGGAGGAAACACAACAGGATTATTTGTATCAGCTGGTTTTTTAGTTGCATTTATTTTAACGAATTTAAGTTAGCATGTCGTACTAAATAAATGAATTGCAAGAATCTACCTTTACCCTGATGCGGTGAAAAAACCATAGTATTCGCCGCAAAATTGCGGAGAATAATTTATTGATAGACTTAAATAACAGCTTGTAAATACTTTGCTAAAGGAAGGACTTTCAATTGGCACACTAATCTTTAATTCTCGCTTTACTTAGATTTTCCATAAGCTACAACTAATATCATCTTAGCTTTTATTTGAGATAAATCTTTTTGAAATAATGTTTCAATTTTGTATCTTTGTTCAAGCTTGATCCAATTGGTTTTTGTCATGTATAATCTCAAAGCTAATTCTTTTAGCTCTACCATTTTCTATGCTCCATGCCACTGGGAAATGGAAATAGTTTGAAAAGATAAAATCAATTAAAAAAACTAAAAAGCACTTAAATAATCCATTAATACTAATAACAAAGCAGAGATATGAATCTAGAAAAAGAAAAATACTTTTTAGCGACCTTGCCAAAATAATAGAGCATGGCAAACAACAGGTAGCTGTACAAGTAAATAGTGTATTGACACTCACCTATTGGTAAGTCGGAAAAAAAATCAATGAGCATATACTACAAAGCGAAAGAGCTGAATATGGTAAACAAATTGTTATTAATTTAGCTAAAAAATTAGAACAACAATTTGGTAAAAGTTTTGCAGAACGAAACTTACGACGAATGATGCAATTTGCCAAAGTTTTTGGTGACTTTACGATTGTCGTGACACTGTCGCGACATTTGAGTTGGTCACATTTTATAGTTTTAAATCCTTTAAAAAATGCCAAAGCAAGGCAATTATGCCCAAAAAACAATAGAATCCACTTGGAGTAAACGAGAATTAAGCAGACAAATCGAACGAATAGCATACGAAAGAAATGAAATAGCCAGTTTGCAAATTCAAGAAGAAATTGATGAGATAAAACACACATTCAAAGACCCTTATTTCTTAGACTTTTTAGGCCTAAAAGATGGATATTTAGAAAATGATATTGAATCCGCTATTATTAAAGAATTAGAACTATTTATTTTGGAATTAGGTAAAGGTTTTACATTTGTAGAGCGCCAAAAACGAATGATTCTTGATGGAAAAGATTTTTATCTAGATCTATTGTTTTACCACAGAAAATTAAAAAGATTGGTTGCCATAGAATTAAAATTGGGAGAATTCGAAGCTAGCCATAAAGGTCAAATGGAATTGTATCTGAAATGGTTGGACAAATACGAAAAACAAGAAGGTGAAAACAATCCAATAGGATTGATCTTGTGCTCAGGAAAAAGCAAAGAACAAATAGAATTGTTAGATATGCATAAAGATGGAATTATGGTGGCGGAATATTGGACAGAAATACTACCCAAAAAAGAATTGGAAGAAAAATTGCATTCTCTAATCATAGACGTAAAACAAAGATTGGAAAACTATAAACTATTGGGAATATGAAGCTATGTTATACTATATTTATATTTAGGCCAATCTTATTCTATATCCTGTTAATCCCGATTTCGTTTAATACATTTATTTTATATTTCGTGCAAACAAAAACTATACGTGACTGTTTTGTATACATTCATTTAAAATATGGACTATGAAATATAATCAAAAAGTGACAGATTATATTGAAAAGGCAGGTGAAGATCAAATAGCCATCCTTGAAACATTGAGAAAACTTATTCACGAGTCTGTAAAAAATGTCAGCGAAGAAATAAAATGGAATATGCCTGTATTCGGAAAATCAAAAGACTTTGCGTATCTGCGTTTTGCCAAAAAGCATATAACTTTAGGTTTCTATAATATTGACAAACTTAAAGATCCTGAAAATTTACTTCAAGGCGAAGGAAACACATTGAAACACATAAAAATTATAAAACTTGATACAAAAATTATCCAACAAATTAAAAAGTGGTTAAAACAAATTACTGAATAAAGCGAACAACCAATGTCTAAGAACTTACTCAATAAAATTGAAACTAAAGCAAATTCATACCATTAAAAAATACCATAAATCGTATTTACATCAAAGAAATGGATAAAGATAAAATTCAACAAACAAATACTGAACCACTATTGGACTGCTTCCAAAAAGTAATGCCTTGACAAACATGATTCACATTAAAACTCCTGATGCTCGGCGCTAATCTAATCTTAAAGCTTATAAATACGCTTATCCACAACTATGACATATAAGCCAAATCCACATAGTATTTCATCAAAAACTCCAATTCATCAGCCTTTTCCATGGTTTTAGCCAGTTTTTATACAATTTTTAGAAATAATCCTGAGTGAAGACAACTTGTATTACATTTGTATGTGAATATTCACTTACTCAAAAAATATTATAAAATGAACTGTAAAAACAATATCACAATCAGGTTTTACCCTACATTAAAATAGTAAATCTCTTTCAGAAACCAAAAATGCAACTGAAGCTTCAACTCAATTCGAAAACATCCAAACCTTATTCTCAACATTTAATCAATATTTCCAATGAATATCAAAGAACTACATACATCAGAAAAACCTGTTTCTGCTATCTCTCTTTTTAAAAGTGAACTCGGCAATGCAACAGCGATAAAAATACTACAAGGTGAAAAACTAAAGGAACATATAAGTAAAATACCTGCACTCTTGGTTTGTGTCGAAGGACAGGTGAACTTTGAAAATGAAAAGGGGGTAAAAGAAACTCTTAAACCTGGAGATTATATTAATATAGAACCAATGGTGATACATTGGGTGGATGGAGTTACTGAGTGTCATCTACTGCTCATCAAATAATGAAATTCAAAGTATGAAATGATGCTGTATTAAAAATTGATGATTTACATTCTTATATAAGAGATTGTTATTCTATCTTTGTATGAAACTAAAATCAGCAATATGGAATATAAAAATTTTCAATTTACTTTTACTACATTTCAAAAACCAACAGAAGTATATGAACATTTACTTGAAGTAGAGCGATGGTGGAGTGGATTATATAATGAAACAGTACTCGGAAAAAGTGAGAAAGTTGGAGATGAATTTTCTTTTAGCGCAGGTGGTGGTGCTCATTATTCAAATCAGAAATTAGTTGAGCTTATTCCAAACAAAAAAATCCAATGGCTTGTGACAGACAGTAAGCTTTCGTTTTTGACAAAAACAGATGAGTGGAATAATACTAAGTATGGCTTTGATATATCTATAGAAGACGATACTACAAAAGTAACATTTACTCATGAAGGATTAATTCCAAAAATAGAATGTTACGGTAGATGCTCAAGTGCTTGGACACAATACTTGAAAAATTTAGAGCTTAAATTTAACTAAAAACATGAAGTTCAAACAACTACCGTTCATTGCCAAATTTGCAATACTGCTCACATGCTTCAACACATGGGTTATAATAGAAGAATTTATAATAGATAGATTCGGTTATTGGCAATTCCTCCCATTTTATAAGAAAGGTATTTTTTGTTTATGGGATGCTGGTTTTTTAGCAATCGCTGCTTTATTAATATTCTATAACTGGAAAACCATTAAAGAAAAATGCTTTATTTCAAATTGTAAAATTTGCTCGATAAAAACGTAAATGGCCACTACCATTTTTTCAGAAAAGCGATTTAAAAATTACTAAGAACCAAAATCTTTTTAAACTCAAAGTCAAAATTTAATAATGATAATTTCAAAATCCTGTAAATCATTCTGGATCAAACAGTTTATTTTATAAATAATACTACACGAAATAATTTAACATTTATTTAAAAGATTAGATAAATTCTAGATATATCTTTGCGCAGAATTTAATCTTATTGGTAAATTTGCAAAAAAATAGTTAACAAATAAAATTAATCAAATTAAAATTTAAATGGATAAAAAAATTGATTTGATCAACACATTATTTAACTAAATTATTTATGTCAGGCAAAACAATTCGTGCGCAAAAATTTATTCTTAAATCAATAATAACTAAACGGTTATACTTAAATGCTGCATTTTTTTGGTTGCTATTTCTTTCAATTGTACTTAATTTATACTCCTTTCAATCCTTAGCTGGAAAGAATTCAATAAACCTCTCACAAATAATAACTTTACATAGCTGCAAGGTTTCTAATGAATTTCTTTTAAATGGGATTAATGATAGTTTTAACAATAAACTGGTATTATCAGATATTGTAGAACAAGAAATAGGCAATGAGAATGAATCATCTAATGATTATGAAGATCAATTAGCTTTTTTTAATTCTAAGATTTACACTTTTCATTTTTTAGATTTTCATTTTAATATTGCTATAAGTCAAATCATTAGAATACTAAACAATACTAATAACATTCCACTATTTATTCTTTTCCATTCCTGGAAAAGTCACCTAAATTAATTCATTATTTTATAGTAGTTTATTGTTTTGTTGCATATAGCTCATTATGTGACCTAGGAAAGTTATACATTAATTTCAAATCTCCATTTAAATATTATTATTAAGCTTGTCTATACAGGCATTTATTCTTATTTCAAAATTTCGTAAATGAAGAAACAATTTATTTGTGCCTTATTGGCATTGCAACTTATTATCATAATTTCTTGTAACCACAAAATAGAAACTCATAAGGAAGAAACTAAATTTTTGGTAACAAGTCCTATCATGAAAGATACCACAATTTACAATGAGTATGTGGCTCAGATTAACTCTTCAAATCACATTGAATTGAGATCTCAAGAAAGAGGATATCTTGAAAAAATCTACGTTGATGAAGGTCAATTTGTAAAGAAAGGGCAGCTCATGTTCAAAATCATGCCTACAATATATCAAGCTGAAGTGGCAAAGGCCAAAGCAGAATTAAATTTTGAAGAAATAGAGTATAATAATACTAAAAGTTTGGCTGAAAAAAATGTAGTTTCAGTAAATGAACTCGCACTTGCAAAAGCAAAAGTAGAAAAGGCCAAAGCAGAACTCGCACTTGCTGAAGCTCATTTAAGCTTTACTGAAATTAGAGCACCATTTGACGGAATTATGGATCGATTCCATACTCGGGTGGGTAGTTTGCTAGAGGAAGGCGAACTTTTGACAACATTGTCAGACATTAGCTATATATGGGTTTATTTTAATGTACCAGAATCAGAATATCTTAATTATGTAGGTAAAGGTAAAAATAATTTCAAATCTAAAGTACAATTAAGATTAGCCAATAAAGAACTTTTTGAATCACAAGGAAGTATTGAAACCATAGAAGGAGAATTTAATAATGAGACAGGAAATATTGCATTTCGGGCTACTTTTCCAAATTCTAAAGGATTACTGCGACACGGTGAAACTGGAAATATTTTAATGTCTGTCAATCTAAAGAATGCCATTTTAATTCCGCAAAAATCCACTTTCGATATTCTAGATAAAAAATATGTATATGTCGTAAACGCACAAAATATTTTACAAGCTAAACAAATTACAATTGCTAATGAGTTAGACCATTTGTATGTGGTTGGATCAGGACTTTCTAATAAAGATAAGATTCTTGCTGACGGATTAGGAAAAGTAAAGAGCAACGAAAGAATAGAATATGAATTCGTAAGCTTTGAGGAAGAAATGTTAGATTTAAATCAAATGCATGCAGAATAAGCATGGTTCTAAAAACTATATAAAATGTTCAACAAGTTTATAAAAAGACCAGTACTAGCTATTTCAGTATCTGCTTGCATTGTGTTTATGGGTTTACTGGCAATTAATTTATCACCTATATCACAGTTCCCTGAAATTGCACCACCAAGGGTAAATATTTTTATTGAATTTCCCGGTTCCAATGCAGATGTTTTGGTTAAATCCACTTTGACAATTCTTGAACGTGCCATCAATGGAGTTCAGGGAATGCAATATATTATATCAGACGCTACTAGTGCAGGTGAAGCTAGTATTGAAGTAATTTTTGAGCCAGGTACGGATCCAACTCTAGCTGCTGTAAGAGTTAAATCCAGGGTAGACCAAGTGATGCCAAACTTACCACCATTAGTTCAAAGAGAAGGAGTTATTATTTCTCCTTTACAACCCAGTATGTTGATGTACCTCAATCTCTATAGTAAAGACAATAGCGTAGATGAGAAATTCTTATTTAATTATGCCAATACCTATATTCTTCCTGAATTACAAAGGATAAAAGGCATGGGATTAGCTCAAGCAATTGGAAGTCGCTCGTTTGCAATCCGGGTGTGGTTGAATCCTGAGCGAATGCGAGCTTATAGTATATCTGCTGAAGAAGTCCTTAAAGCTATTGATAAACAAAGCGTTTTAGCACGACCTGGGCGTGTAGGTTTGAGTTCTGGAAAGAAAGCCCAGTCACAAGAGTATGTCTTTACATATAAAGGGTGGTATAATACACCTGAACAATATCAGGATATTGTTGTAAAAGCAAATGCTAACGGTGAAATGTTAAAGCTTAAAGATATTGCAGAAGTTGAAGTGGGAAGTGAATTTGTAGACATATATTCGAATAAAGATGGTAAAGCTTCTGCTTCTTTAGTTTTAAAACAAAATCCAGGAAGTAATGCGAATAAAGTGATTGAAGAAGTTAAAGTAAAACTCAAAGAACTTGAAAAAGATTTTCCTCCTGGTGTAGAATACGAAATAAATTATGACGTATCAAAATTTGTAGATGCATCAATTGAGAAAGTTTTACACACGCTGCTTGAAGCTTTTCTTTTAGTAGCATTTGTAGTTTTTCTATTCCTTGGAGATTTCCGTTCCACATTGATTCCAATTCTTGCCGTTCCAGTTTCTTTGATCGGTGCATTTATTTTCATGAATTTCTTTGGTCTAAGTATTAACCTTATAACACTTTTTGCTTTGGTTTTAGCAATTGGTATTGTGGTGGATAATGCTATTGTGGTTGTTGAAGCTGTTCATGTTAAAATGGAGGAGGATAATTTATCTCCCTATGAAGCTGTAAAAAAAGTAATAGATGAAATAAGTGGTGCAATCATAGCCATTACAATGGTGATGACTTGTGTATTCGTGCCTGTTGCATTTATGTCTGGTCCAGTTGGAGTTCTTTATAGACAATTTTCACTTACTATGGCGGGGTCTATTATAATATCAGGTTTTGTTGCACTTACACTAACACCTGTTCTATGTGCTATTTTATTAAAAAATACACATGGACTATCTAAAAAACGTTCTCTAGTTAGGAAATTTATAGATTGGTTTAATGCCAAATTTGATAGTGCAACTGGTCGTTATACAAGATTGCTTGAATTGATAGCTAATAGAAAACTAGTGACTTATTTAATCCTCATTGGCTTCGGTATAGGCATTGTAGGAGTTGATCGAGTACTTCCAGCAGGGTTTATCCCATCTGAAGATCAAGGACAAATTTATGCAATTATCCAAACCTCACCTGGTACAACTTTGGAACGAACAAATGAAATTTCAAGGAAACTTCAGTCATTAGCTAAAGAAATTGAAGATATTCAATCCGTAACTTCACTTGCAGGATATGAAATACTTACTGAGGGTCGAGGTTCTAATGCAGGTTCTTGTCTAATCAATTTAAAAGATTGGTCAGAAAGAAAACATTCTGTGAAGCAAGTTATTGAAGAGCTTGAAGAAAAATCAAAAGATTTACCAGCTGTTATTGAGTATTTCGAACCTCCTGCAGTTCCAGGATACGGAACATCTGATGGTTTTTCACTGCGTCTATTATGCAAGAAAAGTGATGTAGATTATCAAGATTTTGATAAAGTCAATGCTGATTTTGTAGCTGAACTTAAAAAAAGGAAAGAACTCTCTGGACTTTTTTCATTTTACTCTGCTAAATATCCTCAATATGAAATTACTGTTGACAATGAATTAGCAATGCAAAAAGGAGTTTCAGTGGGAGAAGCTATGGAGAACCTTAATATTATGATTGGCAGCACTTATGAACAAGGATTTATTCGCTTTAATAATTATTATAAAGTGTATACTCAAGCAGGTCCAGAATTCCGAAAACAACCATCCGACATTCTCAATATGTATATTAAAAATGATCATGGAGAAATGGTTCCTTATTCTGCTTTTATGAAAATAACAAAGACTCAAGGGCCAAACGAAATTGCACGTTACAACTTATATATTTCATCGTTGATTAATGGTACACCATCTCGAGGCTATTCATCAGGAGATGCACTTTCGGTTATAAAAGAAGTCGCAGCTAATACACTACCTAGAGGATATGATATAGCTTGGGAGGGATTATCTTATGATGAAGCTAAAAGAGGCAGCGAAGCGCTTTACATATTTCTAATTGTAATATTTTTTGTTTATATAATCTTAGCCGCCCAATATGAAAGTTTTCTATTGCCTTTGCAGTATTGCTTTCATTGTTACCTGGAATATTTGGAGCGTTTGGAATGCTTAAAATTACTGGACTTGCTAATGATGTTTATGCACAAATGGGAATTATTATGCTTGTTGGTTTGCTTGGAAAAAATGCAGTTTTGATTGTTGAATTTGCAGTTCAAAAGCACCATCAAGGCTTAACAGTACTTGAGGCTGCAATTGAAGGGGCAAGGGCTCGTTTCAGACCAATTGTAATGACTTCATTTGCATTCATTGCAGGACTAATACCTCTAATCATTGCAACTGGACCTGGAGCAGTCGGCAACCATACCATAGGTTCATCTTCTTTGGGCGGAATGTTATTCGGTACTATATTCGGTGTTATTGTTGTTCCTGGATTGTACTATATTTTTGGAAGTCTTCAAGAAGGTATTAAAATGATAAGGAATGAAGATGATAACCCGTTGTCAGAAGATTATGTAGAACATAACTCTGAAGAAGCATTAGAAGTACAAATCAAAACTATTCTAAAGAAAATTTCAAATGAAGATCATGAAAACTAATTTAATAAAAAACATATTCATTTCAGGGTTACTTTTATTTCTAGCCTCATGTAAAACTCCATTCATTGCAGCTAAGATTGAAAATAGTACTTTGCCTCCAAAATATCTAAATTCTGTGGATAGCTTAAACAGCGCGAGTATAAGCTGGAGAAGATATTTTTCCGATCCTTTTTTGGAGGCATTAATCGATACAGCGCTTTATCATAATCAGGAATTAAATATCACTCTACAAGAAATAGAGATGTCTAAAAATGAAGTCAACGTAAGAAAAGGAGAATATTTACCTTTTATCAATTTAGGAGCTGGACTTGGTCCTGACAAAGCAGGTAAATATACTTGGGATGGATTCTCGGAGGAAGATCTTAAATTATCACCTAATCGTGGTCCTAAATATATTGGAGATTTCATAGGTGTTGCCAATATGACTTGGGAGTTAGATGTTTGGAAAAAACTTAGAAACAGCAAGAAATCTGCAGTAATGAAATATCTTGCTTCAATAGAATCAAAAAATTTCTTAGTAACCCAGCTTGTAGGAGAAATCTCTTCATCTTATTATGAATTATTGGCTTTGGATAATATGTCCGAGATTATTAATTATAATATTAAAAATCAATCCAATGCATTGACAACAGTGAAATTACAAAAAGAAGCTGCCAAAGCCAATCAATTAGCCGTGAATAGATTTGAAGCTTTATTGCTACACACAAAAAATCTGCAATATGAAATCCAACAACGAATAATTGAAACTGAAAACAAAATAAACTTATTACTTGGAAGATTTCCTCAAAAAATTCCAAGAAATTCTTCTTTATTTAATTCGATTAACCTAGATACTATTAATGTAGGATTACCTTCTCAATTGTTACAAAATCGACCCGACATCAGAATGGCAGAAAAAGAACTTGCCTCTTCCAAACTTGATGTATTAGTAGCAAAAGCCAATTTCCTTCCATCATTCAAACTAAGTGCTGGATTAGGCTTTCAAGCATTTAACCCAACTGTTCTATTAAATCCAGAATCTATATTGTACAATATTGTAGGTGATCTTACTGCTCCAATTATTAATAGAAACGCGATAAAAAGTTTGTACTATAATGCTAATTTAAAGCAAATCCAATCTGCATATCAATATGAAATGAAAATTCTAAATGCATATGTGGAAGTAATAAATCAAATGAATGGACTTCAAAATTTTTCTGAAAGTGTTAGAATAAAACAAAAAGAAGTTGAATTTCTAAATCAATCTATTGATATATCTAATAGCCTTTTTCTTTCAGCACGTGCGGATTATCTTGAAGTTCTTCTGACTCAGAGGGAAGCACTTGAATCCAAAATTGAACTTGTCGAAACTAAATTAAAACAAATGATGGCAAAAATTAATATTTATAAAGCATTAGGTGGTGGGTGGAAGTAATAAATTTCATTACTTTGGAGTTCTATTCCAAAAATTACAATTTTTTAAATTAAAGAATCGGTCTTTTTACTAAAGTAAAAAAGAGAATTATAAACTGCCATTAACTACTTAACTTAATTCAAAAGTGAACAGCTTTTGGAAACTAAAATTATCCTTGATCAACTAGGAGTTTCAAAAGAAATATCGTTAGTTGAGCTATTCTATCACCTAGGATTTTGAATTGATTCATTGCTTTCAGATATAAGCATAATCTTGAATTTTTAGTAACGAGTAATATTAAAGCAAAATAAAAAGATAAATTTGAAATGAAAATTCCAATATAGTATTATATTATATTTCAAAATGATACAAACTTTACAAAAAAACTTATGTAGGTAGATAATGAAAATATTTTACTTCCGATTTATTTCCTATATTTGTTGAATGGAATATGCCATTTCGATTGGTTTATACTTCGCATTCGTCATTGGTGTCTGTCTACACATCATTAAAAAGTAGATACTTCAAGTATTGTTTTCTCCTTTGGTTTAAAAGCACCATTCATTAAATTGATTAAGCAAGAATATCACCCATAAAACTTCAAATTGAAGATTCTTAAAAAAATTAATTTAAGAAAAAAAATTAACTAATTTTTTATAAATTATAGCAGTCAAAATATCAATGCTGTTGTATTCAAACTAACTCTACATTATCACAGTAAAATATTTCAATTTTAGTAAACGTACAGACCATAATTGAAAAGATTCAAGTTCAATTGAACCTTTGGAAAAACTGATTATTTATAAACTTATACCTCAAAATTTACATTCTTGTAAAAAACTAATTTAAATAAAAATATTATGGATCAAAAAGGAAAAATTTCATTTCAATTTCTAAGTGAACCTGCAGATGTAAACTATGGAGGAAATGTCCATGGTGGTGTAGTGATGAAATGGATAGATCAGACCGCATACACTTGTGCAAGGGCATGGGCAGAAACGTATTGCGTTACAGTATATGTCGGTGGAATTCGATTTTATAGCCCAATCAACATCGGTGAAATTGTAAGAATTGAAGCCTATGTACTCTACACAGGAAATACCAGTATACACATTGGAATTGATGTATATTCCAAAGAAATTACAGCTGAAAAATTTCAAAAGAAAACACATTGCATTATTGTTTTTGTTTCAGTGGATGGAAAGGGGAAACCAACACAGGTTAAGAAATGGATTGCTGTAAGCGAGGAAGAAAAAAAATTAGAACAATATGCGATCAAACTAAAAGATCTAAGGTCAATAATTGAAGAAGAAATGAAACCATTCTTTGGGACTGAATAAAAATAAGAGAATCACATTTAACTAAATGATAGAACGAAGATTCTTCATTAAGTAAATTTATACTCTCTAGACAACAAATGAAACTTAGGTTTTTAACAATACAAAAAATTATCACAAATGAGCATTAAAAAAACAGAAGAACTGAAAGATGGTGACCATTGCGAAGTCATCAATGGAACCCACAAAGGAAAATCAGGAACGGTAAAAGATATCAACACTAGTAAAACTGGTCATATTACAATAACGGTTGTACAAAAGGATGGCGTCAGATTTAAAACCCTTGGAAAAAATGTTGCTACAATGAAAGACGAATAATTCTACCAACTAAAATTAAGAAAATGCTGTTTTAATATAAACTATCAAGATCGGCATGTTTATTTCAATTATATTCGCAGAATGAAAATTAATTGTCTATTCATATTAATAAGCTCAATTGTAATTGCATGTAAAGTTCATAATCCAGAGATAAAACAAATTCATGATGAAAATTATGAATTAAGGATATCGCCAAAACAAAAAGCAATTCTAATCCTATTCCCATGTTTTCCTTGTGATATTGAAAATACCAAAACAGAAGCGAAATTTCTAAAAGATATAGAACATGAAGGAATCACTACATTATTGCTAAACTACAACCAAAAACTATTTTTAGCTGACTCCGATAAAAAAGAACTAGCTAATTTATTGAATAAAATTCTAGACAGCAACAAGATTAAAAATGAGAATATTTATATAGGAGGCTTTTCAAGTGGTGGAAATATTGCATTCCTACTTTCCAACTATTTGCTTGAAACAAAAAATAAGATTAGTCCTAAAGCTTTATTCGTAGTTGACTCGCCCTTGGATTTAGAAGAATTATATTACGGAGCCATAAAAGATGTGAAAAAAAACAGTCATCCCGATGCAGTTGCCGAAGGAAATTTTATCATTGAATTATTTGAAAAAGAAATAGGAAAGCCAAGTGAAGATATAGATCGTTATAAGGCAATGTCTCCCTATTTGATTTCTTGCAAGTCCACGACAAATATGCAAAATCTTTCAAAGATTAAAACAAGATTTTATTGCGAGCCAGATCTAGATTGGCAAATGAAAAATAGACAGAGAAACTACGAGGACCTCAATGCATATAAAATGGAAATAGTACATCAAGCATTGCTTACTATAGGTTCTACTCAAACTGAATTTATTAAAACCACAAATAGAGGTATAAGAGCCAATGGAGAACGACATCCGCATTCATGGAATATCGTAGAACGCAAGAGTCTAATAAAATGGATTTTGGACTAAATTTCACTGCAAATCATAACTAATACTTATAAAAACTTTTTTTTGACAAACAAAATTTATGACTTAAATTTGTTTTGAATTTAGATAAAAATGTGAAAGTGTGAATTCGAGGATAGCTATAAGGAAAGCAGATCCTTGATGAACTTAGTTCTTCTAAATCTTTACTTTTTTAGGAAATTTGAGTAATTTAATTTAAAAATTTGTCATGGAAGAAAATGAAAAACAAAATCAGCGCATTGCAAAAATAACTTTTGCTTCTGTATACCCACACTATATAAAGAAAGTTGAAACCAAAGGTAGAAGTGTACAAGAATTGCATCGAGTGATTGAATGGCTCACTGGATTTGACGAAATAAAACTACAAAAACTTGTTGATGAAAAAGTGACATTTGAACAGTTTTTTGAAAGCGCAAATTTAAACGCAAATGCATCCTTAATCAAAGGTTCTATCTGTGGATATAAAGTAGAAGAAATCATAAATCCCCTAACGAAAAAAGTGAGGTATTTAGATAAGTTAATAGATGAATTGGCTAAGGGTAAAAAGATGGAATCAATTTTAAGACAATAAAAAAAATTATATGGCAAAACAAGTATTTATCAATTTGGCAGTAAAAGATCCTATAAAATCTATGGATTTTTATACGGCATTAGGCTTTACAAATAATCCACAATTTTCTGACGAGGCTGGCAAATGTATGGTCTGGAGTGAAAACATTTTTGTAATGCTTTTATCGCATGAAAAATTTGCAAGTTTTACAAAGAAACCAATTGCTGATACAAAGGCAACCATTGCAGGAATATATTCATTATCATTAGATAGTCTAGAAGAAGTGAATAAAATAGTCAATAATGGACTTCAGGCAGGAGGAACCGAACCCAATGAAATGAAAGATTATGGCTTTATGCAATTGAGATCGATCGAAGATCTAGATGGCAATACTTGGGAAATATTTTTTATGGATATTACTAAGATTCCTGCACAATAAAAATTTTATTTTAATTCGAAAAAATTTGCGATTCACGAATTATAATCAACTATTGCAATTAAATAAATCATTAGACTTTGGCTTGATCATACATCGCGTTTCGCAAATTTTACACCCCAAACACATCTCTACAAAAAATCTTAGTGATGAATCCAAATGTAAATTTCTTCTTTGAGGATAAAAGTAAATGGCTAGAAGCATATCAAGCGTTGAGAGAAATCATTCTTTCTACGAAATTGGCTGAGGAGTTGAAATGGTCTAGTCCGTGCTACACATGCAATGATCACAATGTTGTTCTAATTCATGGTTTCAAGGAATATTGTGCATTACTGTTCATGAAAGGGGCATTAATGAAGGATCCAAACTCAATATTAATTCAACAATCCAAAAATGTTCAAGCCGCACGGCAAATAAGATTTACAAGTGTCGAAGAAATTATTAAGCAAAAATCAATTCTAAAATCATATATAAAAGAAGCCATCGAACTTGAAAAATCTGGCGCCAAAGTAGAACTAAAGAAAACATCTGAATACACAATTCCAGAAGAATTTAAAGCAGCATTAAAAAATAGGAGTGGATTAAAATCTGCATTCTACAAATTAACTCCTGGAAGACAAAGAGCTTATCTATTATATTTCTCATCTGCAAAACAAATTAAAACTAGAATCGACAGAATAGAAAAGTATCTTCCAAAAATACTGGATGGAAAGGGAATAGATGATTAATAGTTACTTAATCACTTGCTTGTAATTGTATTTAATTCGAGTATTTATTTGAATCTATTGAATAAAAGAATACGAAGGATTCATATCTTTATAACAACAACCATGATAACAATTACGACCCCATCGGGGTCGCATAAAATGCATGCTAAACAAATTTTAAATAATAAAAAAAATTAATATGCCAAGCACATTTTCACAAATTTACATTCAAGTTATATTTGCTGTTAAAGGCAGAAATAGTCTGATACATTCTTCATGGGAAGAAGAACTATATAAGTATATTACTGGCATTATCAGAAACAAGAAGCAAAAATTATTGGCAATAAATGGTATGCCTGATCACATTCATTTCTTTATAGGCATGAAGCCAACATGCTGTCTATCTGATTTAGTAAGGGAAATAAAAAAATCTTCGAATGAATTTATAAAAGAGAAAAAATTATGCAAATTCAAATTTCAATGGCAAGAAGGTTATGGAGCATTTTCATATAGTCATTCTTCTTTGGATAATGTGATCGATTATATTAACAATCAGAAGACACACCATAAAAAACAAAGTTTCATTGATGAATACAAGCAGTTTTTGACAGCGTTTGAAATTGAATATAAGGATGAATATTTATTTGAATTAATTGAATAAAAGGATACTTTGGGCACTACTATAAATAGAAAGATAGCTAGGGACAAAATACGACCCCGACGGGGTCGCTTAATTTTTACATACATTTTCTATAAACATATAATCCCCATGGGATTATTGAATAATAATTGAAAGTTCGAAAGCTTTTAATAAACTTAAATTTATATTGTGTAAGATTAAATGAATCCAAAGGATTCAAATATTTATAACAACCTCACTATGACAAAATATACGACCCCATCGGGGTCGAATAATTTTTACGTACTTTTTCTATAAATATGTAATTTTTTCAGGATTCCAAAAATGCTATAGAAATCTCGCTTCATTTACAAGTTATAATTCACATTGTGTCATTAAATAAGAATCCGAAGGATTCATATCTTTATAACAACATAACCTACAACAAATACGACGCTCATTCTTAAACTATATCCCCATGGGATTATTGAATAATAATTGAAAGTTCAAGCTTTAATAAACTTAAATTTATATTTGTAAGATTAAATGAACAAAGGTCAATTTTAAACAACCTCACAATTACGACCCCTCAACAATTTTTACGTACTTTTCTATAAATATGTAATTTTTCAGGATTCCAAAATGCTTAGAAATCTCGCTTCATTTCAATTAATCACATTGTGTCATTAAATAAGAATCCGAAGGATTCATATCTTTATAACAACACAACCATGATAACAAATACGACCCCATCGGGGTCGCATAAATTTTTCACATAAATTCTAAAGACATTCAATCCCTTCGGGATTTCAAGAAAATGTAATTGATGATGATACAAACCCTACTTGATCTTAATCACAACCTTCCCTTTTGCTCTACCCTCAACAACATAAGCTAATGCATCATTGGTTTGATTAAAAGGGTATATCTTGTCTATGACTGGTTTGATCTTACCAGCCTGTACCAATGAAGCTATTTCTGATAATTGCTTTCCATTTGCTTTCATAAAGAGAAAAGCATATTCAACATTTTTCTTTGAGGCTGCCTTTTTTATCTTATGACTTAGGAAATACATCACTATTTTCATAAACCAGGACAAATTACTTTCTTTTGCGAAATTGGTATCTGGTGGACCTGAGATGGAAATTATTTTTCCACCAGGTTTTAGAATTTGTAAAGATTTTTCTAATGTCTTTTCATCTTGGCTATTCAATACAAGATCGTAATCTTTTAATTTTGATTCGAAGTCTTCTTTTTTATAATCTACTACGACATCTGCTCCTAGACTTTTTACCAAATCAATATTAGTACTACTCGTAGTCGTTGCCACTGTTGCTCCAAAATATTTTGCAATTTGAATCGCTATAGTTCCCACTCCACCTGATCCAGCTTGAATGAATACTTTTTGCCCTTTTCGCAAATTTGCTTTTTCGAAAAATGCTTGCCATGCAGTCAATGCAACTAAGGGTAGTGAAGCAGCTTCTTCCATTGAAATATTTGTTGGTTTCATCGCGAGATCATTTTCTGGTATTGAAATATATTCTGCAAATCCTCCAATGTGAAAATCTGAAGCTCTTGCAAATACTTCATCACCTACTTTAAATGCTTGAACTTTCACTCCAACTTTGCGAACAATCCCAGCTATATCGTGCCCTAATATCAAAGGAAATTTATATGGTAAAAATAATTTAAATTCGCCGAATTTAATTTTTGCATCTATCATGTTTATACTAGCAGCATGGATCTCAATCAAGACTTCATGCTCCTTTGGTTCTGCATAGGCAAATCAATCAATTGAAGATTGTCTGTCTTATTATATTTATTTATTGTAAAAGCCTTCATCTATTTTGCTTTTTAATTTTTGAAACTATTTTACCCTCACTGACATAAGTCAATGTTTCTTGAATATCATCAGCATTTATTGCGGAACACAAATTCTACCTGATAAGTTTTTAATCTTAGCACTTTTGAAAAGTCTTTCATAGCATATAGATTCGAAAATGCAAGCATGAGTAGAATTTAAGGATACTTGTCAAATTGCTGCTACATTAATAAGTTCAATTTTATGTCATGATTATGGAGACTGGACTTGCTTTTCTCTGATCCCTTTTGGCATTTCATTGGCTTTGCAGAAAGAGTCAGAGCATAATAATATTGGCAGTTAGAAAATCTAGGCAGCTTAAGAAATCATTATTAAGCGCTAAAACTCTCAAACTATTAGAAAACGACCTTTATCGAATTTACTCCCCTATTTGCTTTTATTGGATAAATAATATAAATTTTCTAACTTCAATCAATTATTTGAAGTGGTCTTACAAACAAAGGAAAATTAAAAAACGAATTCAGATAAATAAATGACTATAAAGCAACTAATCCTAGAGTTATGTTCTATTTTTGCTTTATGCTATAAAATTTAAAATGAATTTTCAAGAGCTTGTAAAAGGCTGTATTAAAAATGATAGATTGTGTCAAAAAGAACTATATAATCAATTTTACTCATATGGTCTTAAAACAGTGATGGCTTATGGTAATTCAATTGAAGATAGCAGAGAGATTCTCAATGATACTTTCGTCAAAACCTTTGATTCATTAAAAAATTATGATTTAACACAGCCATTTCTTCCTTGGTTCAGACTAATATTGGTAAGAACCATTATCAACCATTATCACAAGAATCAGAACAAAATTATTACTACAGAGCTTTCAACAGAAATATCGAATCACTATGTTGCTGACCCCGATACTCTTTCACATTTGGATGTTGAGGAACTATTAGCTCTGACAAATAAGCTACCACCTGCTTATAAAATGGTATTAAACCTCTATGCTATTGAAGGTTATAGCCATGAAGAAATTGCCAAACTGCTTAAAATTAATGTAGGAACATCAAAATCCAATCTATTCAAAGCTCGAACTTTTCTTGCCAAGCTCATCGCAAAATCAAAATTTTATATTTTATTTTAATAGCTCAGGCAACCATTTTGTCAATGTTCTTGAATAGTACTATTATAACAGTTACTGTTAAGATATGGATGATAAATTTTATAAGGCGTATGCTGAAAAGCTAAATGAATTGCAGAGTAATTCATCCAATAAAGAATTGGATTGGAACGCGCTATCGCTAAAATTATCCAAAAAAGAAAAGCGTAGAAGAGCCTTCGCTTATTTTTGGAGTGTTCTACTAGCATTCCTCACAATTATAACTATTACTTTCATTTCTCAAAATTCAACTAAAAAACCCGCAATTCAAATCGTAGAAAATAAGCTTATTGCTGCTCAGCTTAAAAAAGGAACCATTGATTCAAACTGTTCTAATAATACAATAACAAATACTACTGAAAATCCACGAAATAAAAAGAATGCTTATTTAAGCTCATCTCATAACACAAGTATTGAAGCGAATTTTAGTTCAAGAATTCAAATTAGTCACAAACCTAAGAATACAATAATTAGTAAGAACAATGCCAAAAATAACAGTGGTCCAAATTTACACACAATAATAACAAATGAAAATATTTTATCTTCTTCATTTCCAATGACAGGCTCAAAAAAGGAAAATGAAGCAATTATTCCCGATGCCAATTTTGAACTAGACTACATTAATCCTATTCAGACAATTTCTACAGGCTTGGCAATTCAAAATGATGAAAACAAATTCTTAGAATTGAAATTGCTTCCCAATTTAATTAAACCCAAATCTAATAAGTGGATTTACCTAAGATTATTTACTGGTCCATTGTTCGATACTAAACAAAACAATAATCAGACAAAGGATCCATTGGCAATACACGAACACATTTTAAAAACTAAGTTAGGGTATCATCTTGGGGGATCATTATACTATCAAAAAACTGAGAAATTGAGATATGGCTTGGGTTTACAATACAATTACTCATCTTTCATAACAGACCATCATGTCAACTTATCTCCTGAAAGACTTTCGTATGCTTCAACAGGCAATGGGATAAAAAAATATGAATTTACTTACAGTACTTTTGATGGCAATATTCAATCAAGAGTAAACTTATCTCTTTTTGAAATTGCACAAAATCAAATGATAAACCATAATGACACTTTCGACCTAAATATGTCGATCACCAGAAAAACTCATACTTTCTTAATGCCACTATTTTTGGAAAGAAAAATTGCGAGTTATAAAAAAATAAAGATTTATACTAAACTGGGCACAAATATTAAACTTCATTCCATTATTTCTAATACTTTGAATCATCAGACGGAGTCATGTAAAGAACTTTGCTTTGTCAATGGATTCGAACCAAAAATAGTGAGTGAAGTCGAAAATAAACTGTCTATATCTGGCATTATTGGATTAAATGTTGAACTAAAACTAAACCCAAAAATTCTTATGGGTATTGGCCCTGAAATAGTCATTCATCCTAATCAAAACAATACTTCTTGGTTTCACCAGCAAGCAATAAGTGCCTATATATCGTATCAATTCTTAAAGAGATAAAGAAATTTATGTCGCATTAATAAACGAACAATTAGTAAACAATAAAATATATTATATGAAATCGGTATTTTTTACATTTATCATGGTTTGTCTAATGACTATCAATTCATTTTCTCAAACCAGTAGTCTAAGTTTTCAATTTAAACATACAGCTGAAGGTCAACCCTTAGAGTTGAATAAAACCATATTTACGATTCACAATGGCAAGAAAATAAAACTGACAAGAGCAGAGTTTTATTTAAGCAATATTCTGCTATTTTCTTCAGACAATGATTCAGTTAAAGTAGAAGATTCCTATCTATTGGTGAATGCAAAGAATCCGGATATTAAGCATTCTGCTGGAACTTTTCCATCCAATTATAATTTTAAAAAAATTAAAATGTTTGTTGGTATTGACAAGGAGAAAAAATCATGGAGATCCCAATTTATATTTAGCTACACATCCTCTTGGACCAAAGACTCCTGATATGCATTGGGGCTGGACCGCTGGATATAGATTTATGGCTATTGAAGGATATGTAGATAATAATAATGATGGCATTCCAGAGCAAAATTTCCAAATCCACAGTCTAGGAGATGAGTTACTATTTACTACATTCTTAGATGTGTCTGCAAGTCAAAAAATCACCACTGATCCTTTTGTTATTAATCTCGATTATGTCAAGTTGTTTAACGCAATATCTATGAGTGGCAATATTATTCAACATGGCAGTGGTACTTTAAATAAAAACATGCTTCTCAATGCAGCAAATGCTGGATTTATATCACCCCAGATTATTCTTTCATCACAGGATGAAGTGAAGTTGGAAAGCATTGCAAGTTTTAATCAGAACAATAGAAGTCTAAATATTAACTTCAATGATGTTTTATCTTCCAAGAATGTAATTATTTATTCACAGTCTGGTCAAATGGTATTTTCAGAAAAAATAGAAAACGCTGTCTTTAATCACGAACTCAGCGAAGTAAGTAGTGGTAATTATGTCATCACTATAATAGACGGAGAAAAATGGCGAGCAAACAAATTTTTATTCGCTAAAAATAATGATATGTTTATTCGGTATAATTCAAAGTTTTCAATTTTCAATTACATTGTAATAAGCATATTGTTATGTAGCTCTTGCAATAAAGATGAAGAAGGAATAAAATATGACTATTCACATTTTATTCCTTCACATTTTCCAATACCGATTTCGAATCCAGATAGCATACCAACTGAAGCACAATTTACTTTAGGAAAAAATTGTTTTTCGACCTATATTATCCAGAGATGGAAGTTTAAGCTGTGCTTCTTGCCATAAGCCAAGTTTAGCATTTGCAGATACTGTGAGTGTTTCTGCAGGAGTTGAAGGAAGATTGGGAAATAGAAACAGTCCTTCATTGGCAAACGTAGTCTATCAAAAAAACTATTAAAAGAAGGAGGATTGCCCACACTCGAGATGCAAGTCCTTGTACCAATTCAAGAACATGCTGAATTTGATAATAATATTGTTGAGATTTCAGATAAGCTCATGACTATTCCAAAGTACGTTGAAATGAGTCAAGCTGCATATAAACGGGATCCCGATCCCTATGTCATCACAAGAGCGATTTCTGCTTTTGAAAGAACGCTATTTAGTGGCGATTCAAAGTATGATCAATTTTTAAATGGGAGAACAAAATTAACTGCTATTGAAGAGCAAGGATTGAATCTCTTTATGAGCAATAAAACAAATTGCAGTAATTGCCATTCAGGTTTTTTATTAACGAATCAAAACATTGAGAACAATGGACTTTATTCTGTATACAAAGATATAGGAGCAATGAGGCTTACCCAAAATCCAAGCGATGAAGGCAAATTCAAAATACCTTCCTTGCGAAATATTGCGCTTACTTATCCATATATGCATGACGGAAGTTTAAAGACATT
>JADKGL010000008.1 GCA_016722295.1 Saprospiraceae bacterium | reverse complement strand
ATAAGAGCATTCAGTAACCAACAGTCAGCCAAAGTTATGGGTTCGATGGCAAATGTTGTAGGTGCAGATGTTTTTGGGATAAGGATCCTGTGTTGTTGGATACAAGGAACGATGGCTAGTAGCAATACTATCGTTTTAAAGGTGGCGTTGTTCGATTCCCCTATGTTAGAGCGATTAAGTCGATAAAACTACAAATCAAAATCGAGTTTTGTCCTTACAGCTCTGGAATGATCGGAGAAATTAAAGTGCGTAGAGAAGCAGGACAAACAAAATTGAAGTGATTGAAGAAAATACTTATGCTAATGTGGTTGATATATACAAAAACAAGAGATGCAATTGAAAATGTAGTTTTTTTCTTGATTGAAGGTACATCTTCAATGCTAAGCCTATAAGGAGAAAATTTATACATCTATTCGATCAGCTGTTTCAGAACTAGGTTCAGCACAAAATTAAAAAAATGGGGTTTATGGAATTTGCAGAGATGAGTCGGGATGCTCTTACCAATTCTGATAAAAGTCAATATTTTTCCTTTGACTAAAAATTATGATGAATTTATTCTAGTCTTAAAGGAAATCTGTCTTTAGATGGAAATGATAATGATCCTTATACCTGCGCATTTATGCTTTAAAAATCTTTGGTGGAAGCAAAGTTTGTCCCAGGGCAAACCAATATTATTTTATGGATCGGTCAGAATGGTGACTTTAAATATTCTGATCGCGTAAGGCAACAGCTCAATCAACAGGAAGCAAATACCTCATCGATAATACTGATGATCTAGTTCAAGATATTGCAAATATTGGGATTCATCTAACAAATTCAAATATATAATGACGGTACTCCAGCCATGGATCGTTTTCCAAAGTCAGGTCAATCTTTGATCTTGAAAGTGCAAAATTCAATATACATCAATCCAACAGATTAAGGATCACATCACCGAGTTATTCTGTACCAACGCCAGAAATTAATCTACCCGAAACAGGGATGGGTGGTGTTTTTAAATTGTCTGATGGCGCTGTGACCAGTTCGATCCAGAAGCCTAGTGTGAATAATGATATTTCAGGTGCCAATTTGAATCCAGCAATTATAATGACGATTAATGATACTAAGAAGTATATGGAAGGTTTAATAAACTATTAGACGAAACCTTCTCTGCAGGAGCAGCTATGTTTCTGAAGGAAGAAAATGTCAGTGTTAGGTCATTCGCAGCGCCGATGGCTAAGTTTACTCCAATACGTTAATATGAGGGACAATAAACTGATCTCAGTTCTGAAGACATGAAAAAATATTACAGGAGAGAAATAATTGTATAATGAGGTTTATTTTCCTTCAAAAGTAAAAGGAGCAAACCATGAATCATTTTCTTATGTGTTATATATGCCGACGTGGACCTAGATCAGTACATATTCCGAAATCTAGGAAGGAATTTTCAATGCAGCTTCTAGTTCTTATGATAAGAAAAGAGAAGCAATCAATGGCTTAAAGAAACTGTACGAGGAAATGTCTGGTGACAAAATCTGAGTTCTGAGTCATTCTCAAAAGTGAGTATAAATGACCTAGTTAATCGAATGAATGGATTAAAAGATGAAGGTTTTATTTTAACTCCCAATCTTCAAAATGTAAATATTGGAGATATTACTGATGAGAGATTAGTTTCAAATGCAATGATTGAACAGATGACTAAAACATCATACAAAAGTTGAGAAATTAAATAAAATAAAACAAACTAGGAAAAAAATACGGAATTCCAGCTATGAGTCTGGAGATAATCTTTATTATTGGATCCCTGTGGAAGATACATTTTAGTTGAAATTATGGAATCATATATTTTAAATTAAAACTTGACATGGGCATTCATCATCGAATCCTGTTTTTATTTAGATGAACTTGAATTGCCAAGGGGTCTATGGTTTTATTGTGGAGTCTCAGGATCTGGAAAGTCAACTTTCTTGAAACATTAGCTTTGATGTGAACAATACGCAAATAGGCAATGCCGCCAACATTTGAATTTCATTCACTGGTTCATGATTCCGTAGTTTCATTCGATCAATTATGGAAGACCGGTTTGGATCAAATGGACAATATCCGTTCAAAGAGCTTTAGTTTTTTATTTCAAAATACGAATCTAATGCCGAATTTCTCAGCAGGAGAGAATATGTGTATCTCTGCGTATATACAAGGAATTGAAGAGAGGATAGTCAAAGCTGAAGTTTTGAAAAACATGGATGAATTGGGCTTGCCTAGAACTATTTAGTGATAAAAAAGTTAAGCATTTGTCTGGTGGTCAACAACAGCGTGTCGCCTTTATAAGAGCGATATGTAGAGAATTTGAAATACTGTTCGGTGATGAGCCTACTGGAAATTTGGATCCGATCTCTGCAAATATTTTAATGGAAATATTGAGGAAAAAGGTAATTGAAAAACAAGTTACTGCAGTTATTGTATCACATGATTTAAGTCTGGCCATTAAGTATGGCGACATGATAGTTCCTATAGCTATTGAAAATAATTTAGGCTTCATCAGTCAAGATAAAATTTTACCATAAAAAAGAAAACGGATGGGAGAAAAAGAATAACAGAATAAATGATATGTATAATGAATTGGCAGGAATAATTAAACAAAAAATGAAAGTTGATAATTTTTTAAAAAAAAGTTTATAAAGGATCAAGTCAGATTTCTTTTTTAAAAATGAATTTTATCCTTGCTTGGTTCTCGATATGAAAGATTGCTAATTTTGACTAGTATCTTAGCATTAGTTATCTCGCTATTGGATTCGCAATTGGAGGATTAAAGGAGCTAAAGACAAGAATGGATAATCCTTATACGAATTGGGTTGATCTAAATATTAGAAGTGAATATGAATCGAAACTTCCGGAAATGTATGAAAAATTTGATGATAAAACAGTTCTAGCCAAATATCAGTTAAAAGATTTGTCAGGATATTGTATTTATCATCCTAAGTTTATGAACGCAGAGTTGAAAGGTGATTTATTTGTAACCAAAGGAAGATCAATAGATTTTAATTCCGATTTATTTCGTAGAATTTTAGGATCTAAAACATAATAATGTTATTTCTGGCTTAGAGTTAACTGATAAAGATACTGTAGTCGTCGAACATTGCGGATTGATAGTGACTAAAAATTAGTGGATAATTTAGGCTATGAGTCGAAGAATCCTAAAAATATTTTATTAAAATCTGGTGGCTATTTTTTTTTATTACCAGTAGTCTCAGTGGTCAAGGAGTTGCCAAATTATTGTGATTTTCTTTCATCTCATTCTTTGTATAATTTCCTTCAAGGAAGTTATTCTAAAACTGATTTTTTTTCACCTGAGGATGTTTCAAATTATTTTACTTTTTATTCAAAAAATTCTAATGTTGAATTTATTCGTAAAATTTTATCGAAAGAATTTCCTGATAAAGATATTGTTGAAATTAAAGTAGAGAGTATTGATTTATTTAAATCTAGTACTATTCAAAAGTATGAGATTATTTATAATGTATCTGATTTTCCAAATCAAGAGGAAAGAAGTATGTTTTTTGAGAGAAATCCCGATTTGTTCCCACATGTAGAGTGGACTTGCTCTGATAAATTTAATGATATTGAACATCCTCATTATATAGCTTTTAATTTTAATAATCTAGATCAAGTGAAGCCATTTAGTAAGTATTTGAATGATCAATACGAATTCCAAATCAGTTTAGACCAAATTGAGTCGAAAGACAATTTTGCTAAGGTCGTAAATTTAACATTAAGTTTGAGTGGTATGATGTTGCTGTTTTGTGTTTTATCATTGGTGTTTTATTTGAATAGTATTGTGATTAGCCACTTAGAAAGAATGAAGCCTAATATTGGAACATTTATGGCATTTGGACTTAAACAAAAGTATATTCTACAAAATTATTTGTTGATTGTTGTTGTATTACTTGTGCTCAGCTCTTTCTTGGCATTTTTATTGTGTTTATTTATTGTTTTCATAATTTGGTTACTTAAATTTAAAATTAGTATTGCACTTTTTACTATTTATTTACCAATATTAATTTTAATTACCATTTGTATAATTTCATATATTGCCTACAGAAGAATAAAGAAGATTGTGAACAACACCCCTGGAGATCTAGTTTTTGAACGATAATTTAAAGAAATATGATTTATAAATATTCTCTATTGTTTTTTTTATTTTCATTCGTAAGCTGTACTTGTAATAAAGTTGAACAACGGAATACTGAAGTGAGTATATTATCTGATACAACACTTGCTTTATCTCTTTCGGAAATTCAAGATAGTTTGGTCAAACAAGAAGGATCTAAAAAAGCAAATATTAAAGTAGTCGAATTAAAAAAGACAGTGCAAGCTAAAATTGATTCTGTTCAACAATTAAACAGTTATTTTAAACAGAATTTTGAATGTTGTAATGAGCCAACTGAAAAGTTAGATAATTGTTGTTGTGATAAAGTTCTTGCCTGGTATAAAGAGAAAATATTGAAATCTGAGTTCCAAGAAATTACTAAAATAACTACTGCTGATCCAATATTTAAGGCATGTAATATGTCAAACAAATTCAAGGTTGAAATTTCAAAATTGGATGCTGTTGAGTAAATGTTATTATTCCTTTTGAAATGGATTTTAAAAATTAAATGATGTTCATTGTGTGAGGATGTTCTATTTTTTCACATTTTTTGTTTGATATTATTATCAGTGTTTTTTGAGTTTTAGCTCAGATGTCATATTTCGAGGTTATCGATCCTTTTGCCTTTATTTATGTAGAGAGCATCAAAGAAGCTTCAGGTGGGATCTTGAAGACGAAGGCACATGCGAGTTGAGTAAAGTGTATTAGAATCTTTGATTTCATCTAGTGAGCGTATTTTTTTTTTATTTCAAAATATTTGTTTTTTTCAATTTTTCGTTAACTGATTAAATGAGGGTAGAATCTATAGTCGGTCAAGCGAAACTTTGGTATTGTAGAAAATCCAAAGTTAAATATTATAGTAATGAGGATTATTGATTGAATTTTATTGTGAAGACTATCTGTATGAAAAGCTATCTTAGTTTGTTGATTCACTTAATATCTTTTTCTGCTTTACAGTCTCAAGCAAGATTAGATGAGCTGTTATTAAAGTTGGACTCTATAGATACTACGATCAAAGTGCATACAATTTACTCACAAGAAGATAGTGTTTATATAATTTCGATTCCGGATAATATTATTGACAATTTATATCAAATGGTCGAAAGAAGTAAATTGTTAATTGAACAGTTAATGTTTCATTGCGATAGCACTATGGCCGATAAAGTCAATAAGTATGACTGGATCATGGAATTTTTCCGCGATCACCATTTTTCGGGTTTCAGAAATATAAAGTATTCTTTTGAATATTGTAATTTGAAAGAAATAGAACTACTTGATTCTTTAATAGTAAATCAATCTGATCTATTGTGCTATGTAAGGGAATCCATTGATTCAACTTATTTTATGAATAAAATTTTAAGTGAAAAGAATCATGAGATTATCCAACACTTAGTTTACTATTACTATAATTCAGGATTTGAATCTCCAGATCCAAGTGATATTTTACATTTATATATTTCATATCCAGAAACATATATTCGCTTATTCCATACTATAAGTTTTAAAAGAGGAAGTTATGGTTCTGTAGATACCACATTGAGGATAAAGAAGGCTGCCCAATTGTCTCCAAGAGTTTTAAAATGGTTTATTCTGAGTAGAGAATTAGTTCAGAAAGTATATTATGAAAATTTATTTCTCTTAGAGTTTTACTTATAAATTGATTTCGAAAAATGATTTTTAATAAAAACAATTTTGCTTCTTGTAATTTTAGATCCGATATTGTCCCTAGGTCAAATATTGGAAAGTGATTAGTAAAAATTTTAAGAGTCAACATCGAGCCCAGTTGTGTTAACTTAATATTTTAGAATGATTATTAACTTTACTCTCTCTTCAATATTTCATAGCAAAGAATTGAAATTACAATCATGTACTCAAAAAAGATGAAATTTCTAAGAGACGGAAATGTAACAGTGTTATATTTAGCATAGCTCACCACAATCAAAAAGCTCCATGCCAAAGTACTAATAGGAAAACAAAATGTACTTAGTAATATCAATGTAGAGATATACCAAGGATGAATCGTAGCGCTGCATATTAAGTACATAAATAGACTAAGCCAAATTACTTGAAAAAAGTCTAATTTTTTTCTAATAAATGAGATTAATAGAAAACCAAATACTGCCATAAACAAACTAGATAATAGTTGCCCAAGATGTGCATTTAATTCATGGAAATTTGCATTGAAATTAAATTGGTAAAGTGGTCTAAACAAAAGAGAATTGAATTCGAATTGTTTAAAATATAGTCTAATGCTTTGTAGAAAATTGGAATAATATTTTCCTGGGTACAGGAAAAAGAAAATGCCACTAAGAGTCAAAGCTGCGACAAATTGAGTCGCTTTTCTAGCTTGTTTTAAATAAATAAATGTAATAAAAATTGGTGCAAATATCCCACTAGTCAATTTTCCAATGATGGAGACACCAAACCATAATCCTGATTTAAAAAATGAATTTTGAAACAGATAATATAGCGAAAGACATAAGCCCAAAAGGATGAGTATCTCAAAATGCAAATTCCCATGAATCTCAATGAGTATTAATGGATTTAAAATATAGAGTAGGGAGCTAAGATTGCTTTTATTGAAAGTATCTAATAGTTTTTTTAGATAAAAAACAATGATAAAATCTATTGCTGTAAATATAACTTTTAAGACAATAGCAAATAAGGCAATATTTGTCGAACTAATTTTGGCGGCCATAACAAATATAAATTGACAAATAGCAGGATAGACTGAGTAGTACTCTGGTGAGTTGAGATGACGGTAGATACTTTTAATTGAAGCATCTTGTAGATATTCTGGATGCAATACAATCAATTCATTCGGCTTGTATTGGAATGGATTAAAACCTTGCAAATTAAAATATCCATCCCACCAGAATCTATAGATATCATCAGACAACAATGGAAACGCACAAAGTCCTACGACTCGTGTCGCAAAGAAAAAACTGAATAGAAATTTATTGCTTAGCTTTTCTTTGCAAGAATAAAGTAGAAAATAATAGACTGAAAAAAGCCCTGTATAATCAAATAATAAAACAAAGAAATCAGATTGCTTGACGAAATACAATAAATGAATTTCAAAGCATAGCAAGAGGAGAATACCAATGACAATTCTCCAAATCTTCATGTAGTATATTTTACTTTAAGCTCAAATGACGTAGGCTGTAGAAAAAATTAATTCCGAAACCTGTCAACAATAAGATGTGGAATAACATGAATGCAAAATATTCCAAATAAACACCTAGACCAATTGCAAAGACAAAATAGCAAAAGAACAAAGCTTCTGCGATCAATGTAAGATCGATTTTTGGATCACGTATTGATTTGATTTTAGTTTATCTTTTACATTCAAAATATTCATTTTTGGAGTGCGAACAAAACTTGATTTTTTACCCCAATATCCTTGTATTACTGCTATGCTATTGTGTAAACTGAATCCCATCGACACTGCCATGAATAGTGGAAACAACATTACGAATTTCCAAAAACGATTTGTCACTCCTTTTTCTTTCCAACACATCATTACATTTGCTTCATAGAACACAGACATCACTGCCAATGTACCCAATAAACAGAATCCCATGAATGTCGCCTTTAGTCCAAGATCATCCATCGCCCACAACACTGGTACACTTAAGATACCAACCCAAAGGATGATGAAGAAAATTCCTGAAGCCATCAGTGCATTGCGGAGTGGAATTTTATACTAGCAGGTAGATCTGCTTTTAATATTGTAGGTAATAATTTTCTTGTATTTTCTGCACCACCTTTCATCCAACGGAATTGCTGTGATTTCAATCCATAAATTTCTGCAGGTAATTCTGCAGGGCAAATGATATCTTCTACGTATTGAATTTTCCAACCTTTCAATTGCGCCCTATAACTTAAGTCTAAGTCCTCAGTCAATGTATCTGAATGCCATCCTCCAGCTTCGTCGATTGCAGTTCTTCTCCAGATTCCTGCTGTACCATTGAATTGTAAAAAATGACCTGCAGCACATCTTCCTGCTTGCTCTACTGTAAAGTGTACATTCAACTGGAATGCTTGAAGTTTGGTCAATAATGAATAGTCTTCATTCAAATGTTCCCAGCGAGTTTGAACTACACCAATTTTGTCATTATGAAAATAAGGCATTGCCTTGATCAAAAAATCTGGCTCTGGTAAGAAGTCTGCATCAAAGATTGCAATAAATTCACCTTCTGCATGTTTCATCCCTTCTTTCAATGCTCCAGCTTTGTAGCCGCTGCGATCTGTGCGATGAATATGCTTTATATTATATCCAAGATTTTTATAATGGTTGACCTTATTGATAGCCAACTGTACAGAGTCATCAGTGGAGTCATCAAGGACCTGAATTTCTAATTTATCTTTTGGGTAATTGATCTTCATGATATTGTCTATCAATCTTTCGACCACAAACATCTCATTGAATAATGGCAACTGAATCGTAACCATCGGGTGTGGATCTTCAGATGTTAATGGTGGAAGTGGCTTATTGTCTTTTCGCTTTTTTCGAAATTCTTTGAGTAATCCAAGCTGAATGAGACTGAAGATAGTCATGTACAATAAGCAAGCAGTATAAACCGCTATCAGAATAATTTGAAATCTTTCCATAATTGAAACCAAATGTATGATAACATATTAGAACTTTATTCAAAATAAATATGCTTTGCTAAACATTGACATCTTATTTAATAAACATATTATAATGCTTGAAAATAGTGCTTAAAATTTTATATCCAGCCAAAATTGAGCCTTTGATTGTACCCGAGACTTTGGACTTGCCGATCCTGTTTTTGTAGTTGACTGGAACCTCACAACAATCCATTTTTAGCTTTGCAGCCTTGACTTGCATCTCCACTGTCCAGCCATAGTTTTGATCGACCATATTCAGTTTCATAAGGCTTTCCCATCGAATAGCTCTGAATGGGCCAAGGTCTGTGAAATGCTCATTGAATAATAATGAAATCAGTTTGGTCGATAATGCATTGCCAAATTTTTGAACTGGTGTCAACGAACCTTTGTCTGCAAGACCTAGTACTCGTGATCCAATCACTAAATCTTTGTTTGAATCTATTATAGGTTTGATAAGGGATTCTAGTTCTTGAGGATAATCAGAATAATCACCATCAATGAAGACGAGGATATCGGGTGGGGCATTGGTATTAGATATAGTCGAGATTCCTTTTAAACAAGCTGCACCATAACCTTTTTTTGCTTCATGGACGACGATAGCTCCAGCAGATTTTGCATTGGCTGCAGTATTATCTGTGCTTCCATTATCACATACATAAATATTGCGAACAAGATAACTTGGGATGTCCTGAATGACGAGAGCTATGGATTTTTCTTCATTCAAAGCAGGGATAATCACATCGACGATCATCCTGCGTTAATTATAGTAAGAACAATGCGTTAAATAGCATCAAACGCTTTGGTCAAATAAGTCAAAACGAAGGGCAATGGCACCCAAAACCATGCTGGGCAACACCACAATAATACACACATGATTATTGTAGAAACCACAAAAATCATCATATCTTTTGACCTTGATTCACTTTTTTCTGCCATTTCAAGAATTTTATGCAAAAATAGTATAAATTTCTGTTATATCTTCGTTTCATTTGCATCAAATATTTAACAATGCCAAAATACTTTCTGCACTATGCATTGCTGTTCGCTTTTATAAGTACTTTGTTTTTAAACTCTTGTGATAAAATGGAGTTTGCGGATGGCAATACAGATCTTCCAAAATATTCTACTGATACCATTCGCTTCGATACTGTGTTTACCACATTGGGTTCTGCTATTCGTATTTTTAAAATTTATAATCCATATGACAAGTTTCTGAAGATTCAAAAAATAGAGTTAGGACAATCATTTTTTCGACTGAATGTTGATGGACTCCCGGGAAATAGTTTCGAAAATTTAGAGATTCGCCCAAAAGACAGTCTATATGTATTTGTGGAAGTAACTGTAAATCCAGATATGCCTGTTAGTCAAAGTCCATTTATTATTTTGGATTCCCTTAATTTGCTCGTTAATAATGTAGCTCAAAAAATCTATTTAGAAGCTTGGGGACAAAATGCCAATTATTTTCCAGCCAAGTCCAATCAAGGGCAAATAAGTTTGCTTGATCTACAAGGAACGACTTTAGTTTTAGATAACACATTGCCGAATATATTTTATGGCGTAGTTTATTTTGATAATGGAAAATTGCAAATTCCAAAAGGAACAAAAATCTACGTTTACGGTGGAATAACGAAAGCAAAGAACTCGCAAATGAGACATTTTTTTATAATGATGGAAGAATCATAATTGGAAAAAATGCAAGTATTGAAGTTAATGGTACTTATGCTGAGCCAGTGATTTTTCAAGGCGTACGATTGGAAAAAAGTTATGAGAATATAAGAGGTCAATGGTCGGGGATTGCGATTGATCAAGAAAGTAAAGGGAATATATTTAATAATGCAGTGATTAAAAATAATTTGTTGGGAATCTATGTAGATTCACTTGCAGAATGTGAGTTGAAGAATTGTATCATCTATAACAATACATATTCTGGAGTTGCTGCTAATTCAGCAAATGTCAGTGTGGAAAATTGTTTGTTTTTTAATCAAGGGCAACAGTCCGTGTCTTTTTCTACCGGTGGTAATTATACTATTCAATATTGCACATTTGCAAATTATGGGAATGAAGAATCTTCGGTTCAGTTGTCTAATTTTCGATGTCAAGATCCACCATTTTGTCAATCAATCATTAGGTATGATTTACATTGTAGCATATCAAATAGTATCTTGTATGGCTCTAATGATGATGAATTTTGGATGGATAGTATAAGCGGTGCTGGGTTTCAAGTGAGCATTGATCATTGTATCTTTCGCGTTAAAGATTTGTTGAAGCAAGGCAATTTTCCAAATTTTATTACTGATTATACTACGAATTGTTTAAATGGGATTTCATCAGCAAAATTATTTAAGGATATATCCAAAGATAATTTTCATCTTGACACACTTTCAGCAGCAGAGAATAAGGCGAAATATGTTACTTCAATTCAATTTGATTTAGATCAAAAACTACGCGATCCTCAATCACCCGATATCGGATGTTATGAATATCAAAAATAAAATATAGAAGTATATTTATCTTTTCCAAGAATGATATTCACCCGTTGGTGTGGGATAGTTTGGTGGCTTCTCATCAAGAGGCTCGCATGGTGAAAGATATTGGTGACATTCTTCAGCAAGTGTTTGATATAGTGCAGTGCCTTTTGTTTTCCAATGAATCATGTCGTCACTTACAGATTTAATAATTTTATAAGGACTACCTACAGCTAAGGATCGTGACGGGATGTTAGATTTTTCAGGTATAAAACTCATAGCACCAATAATACATTCATCCCCAATGATACTATCATCCATGATCACAGAATTCATCCCTATGAGACAATTCGCCCCAATTTCTGCGCCATGAATCACAGCGCCATGACCGATATGAGCGTTTTGTTTCAATAGTACTTTGACTCCAGGAAACATGTGAATCATGCAATGCTCTTGCACATTACAGCCGTCTTCTATTTCGATTTCACCAAAGTCTCCTCGTATCGCAGCAAATGGACCAATGTAACAATTTTTTCCAATGCTTACACATCCTGTCACAGCTGCTAATGGATGTACAAATGCAGTAGGGTGAATGACTGGAATGTATTCTTTGAATTTATAAATCATGAGATAAAGGTAATTAATCCATAATTTCATTTTTGATTTAAATGAATTAATTTTGCAAAAAAAAAGCAATGGTATATTTTACTGAAAGAACACAAAAGTTTTTAGCTGATTTGGAAGTCAATAATAATCGCGATTGGTTTGCTGCAAATAAGGAGATATTTAAAGTTCATGTGGAACAGCCTTTTGAAAAATTTGTCACTGATTTGATTGAACCAATGAAGGCATTTTTTCCCAATATGGAAATTACATCCAAGGAATCCATTTTTCGAATTTATAGAGATGTACGATTTGGTAAAGATAAAAGTCCATATAAAATTCATATGTCTGCCATCATTGCTCCCGGAGGAAGAAAAGATTTTAGGAATCCTGGATTCTATATTGAATTAAAAGCAAATGAGATTCGAGTTTATTCGGGTATTTATGAACCTGATGCGAATAGTTTGACATCGATCCGAAAGCGAATTGCTACTAATTCCAAAGAATTAGATCAAATCATCACCAATAAAAAATTTAAATCTACATTTGGAGAAATACGTGGCGCACGAAATAAAGTGTTGCCCAAAGATTTAAAGATCTACAGCGATACGCACCCATTGATTTTCAACAAAGCATTTTATTATTTTCATGTGATGGATGAACAATGGATTTGCTCTCCAAAACTATTACAACAAATTATGAAAGTTGCTGAAGTTGCTATGCCAATGAATCATTTTTTATCTCGCGCAATAAATTGATTTTATTCGCTTCTTGAAGATCCCGATTTACAGCAATCGAAGCATTTAATTCAAATCCTAGTATAAGTATTAATACATTGATTCGAATCCAAACCAGGGTAATAATTAAGGCTGATATGGCGCCATAGACTTTGTGATAATTTGAAAAATGATCGACAAAATAGCCAAATAGGATTGAACTAACTATAGAAAAAAAAGTAGTAAATATGGCTCCAGGTGTAAATCGTTTTAAGGGTTTCCGAAGTGCCGGGCCATAGCGATAGATCAATGCGACTATGGTATAAAACAGGATTGAAATTATAATGTACTGCAATAATTTTACTGAAATTAATGCCAATTTACTCAACTTTAAAATTCCAAATATCCATTGAAAAATTTGAGTGCCCAGAATCAAAACTAGTATAGAAAAAATCATCAATATACTAAATAGAAATGTGAGAAATAGTGCAATGCTTTGTTTCTCCAGCCATGACCTTTTGCGAAAAGAAGATTTGTATGTTTTATCAAATCCACGCATAAGAGACATCATACCTTCTGAAGCGAAATAGACAGCCAATAATACTCCGACAGATAGAATTCCGCCTTTAGCTCTTGGTCTTATTCCTGAAACAATATTCTTCCAAAAATAATCCTCTGCTTTATCTGGCATTAAGGCAAATAAAGAATCTTCTAGCACTTTATAAAAGTCGAGACTTTTTGGCAAATATGCTGTCAGCGTAAAAATAAATATTAAGGATGGAAACAATGCTAGAAAAAAGCTAAATGAAATCGCACTGGCTCGAACATTGAGATCATTGTTTTTGATTTCATTTTTAATAAATGTAAAAATGTTATACATGCTTATACCTTGGAATCCAGGAAAAGTATGATTTTTTGACCAATCAATAATGTTTTGAATCACAGGAAGTGAAGCAAATCTTGTAGACCAACTAATTCTTTTTTTGGGTTTCAAAGTAAGGCTTTAATTTTTCAAGAATAAAATCTGGTGCATTAATTTTTTTCTTCGTAATTGAACTGACAAACACAAGTTGCACTAATGCTTGGTTTAACAATTCATTTTTCTCATTGTATAATAATGATTCAAATTGAATGCTTGTGTCTGGAATATGAAGAATTGAAGTTTTGATCGTGATCAAATCGTCATAATAGGCCGGACGCAAATAGCGGACATTCAATGATTTTACTGGTAGAAAAATATGTAGATCATCTTCCATCATTCGATATTCGATACCTAAACTTCGCAATGTTTCAACTCTTCCTATTTCATAGTAATGGGTATAATTGCCATAATATACATAACCCATTTTGTCGGTTTCGCTATATCGCACTCTCGTCTGGATGGTATGTGAAAACATGTTTGCGTTATCCTTGAGCTTCACGTAATACGGGACAAGACATACAATGTGTACCACCTCTAGCCCTTGATAATTCGCTACTGGATAATGTGATGATTGTATTTTCTAATTTCGACGGATCAATGTTTTTAGCCATTACTTCAGCTAAATAATTTGTAGCGTGAATTACATTATATCCCATTGCAATAAAGGCTTTTTCTGTGAAAGGATTTCGATCATATGTTAATGCAACCCCAGGTTTTATAGTAAGTAGATTACATCCATCGGTCCATTGTTCGCGCTCTTGATATGGTGACTCACCATTGCCACTCCATATGAATTCAATATTAGAATTGATTTCAGATAAAAGGAAATCAGTCACACTTGGATACTCTACCATTCCACCACTTTTACGATGAACAGTCACGTATGATCCCAATCCATCTTTGACAATGGGTTTGTAGCCCACATAATGATTGTGATTAATCTGTGTGAAGATGGTGTCGATGTGCATAAAAGATCTCTCTTTCGGTACATCAATTTCGACTATATTTTTTACAATATTTCTTTCAAATAGAACTTTTTTGAGAGATTGTAATGCATGATCAGTAGTACGTTCACTGCATCCGATGAGTAGATAATCTTTATTCAAAATCATCATATCGCCACCTTCAATAGATATCGGTTCCCCTTTTTTAGAAGGAGGAAATTCATCTACTAAATTGAGATTAATAAGTTTGTTTTGAGTGTTTAAAAAACTAAAATATGGGTGTGCGTGAAAGATAAATCTTGTCAATAGATTCTCTCGGTGTCGCACATATTTTGAAGCCTTGGTGATGACGACATGATCGTTTATCGTAATGGCTATATCTCTAGTGAAAATAAAATTTGGTATAGGATCAAAAACGATTAAATCTTCATTTTTATAGTATCCAGAGATCAGGACTTCAGCTAATATCTCATTAGGTAATTCCTTTAGTAGTTTTACAGTTTGACTTGGTAACTCTTCGAATTCTTTAATTAAAGTAAGTAATTCTATTTTGATATCAGGTGCAGCATTCAGACCTTCCAATATTAATTGCTCAGTTTCGAGCACATTCTCCTCTCCAACGAAGGTATGTAGTACTTCGCGGTAGATTTGATGCTCTTTTTGCATCGTTGGTAAATGAACAATATCATCGAATAACAATTCCTCAGCTCGTCTAGGACTGATCCTAGCAATCCCTTCATCAGGACTATGTATGATGACTTTTTTTAATGGATAGATCTCTGAGTCTGAATATACTCTTTGATTCATAAAAAATTATTTGTCTGTTTGAAGTGCAAATGTCGGAATTTTCTGGCTCAATTCCTATTTCCTTCTTAGAATAGATGATTTTGAATATAATTTGAAGCTTTCTGTCTACTTTTGTTTTGAATTGAAATAATCTTCATTGAAAATGAATTGGTTGTCTTTTTTTGATATCAATCATGTGTTTTTTGAAATTTTAAATTATCCTGTCAGCTATATTGAGTTTGTAGGGACTTTGGCCGGTATTATAGCGGTTTTTCTTGCTGCAAAATCAAATATTTATACTTGGCCAATTGGTTTGATAAATATCGTATTATTTTTTATAATTTTTTATCGAGTGCATTTGTATTCGGATATGTTTCTACAAGTTTATTTTTTTGCTATTGGAATTTATGGTTGGATTTATTGGTTAAAAAAGAATACAATTGAAGTAAAAATAAAGTTGCTTTCACATCGACAACGAATTCAATGGTCTATTTGTATTGTTGTGGCAACATTGTTGCTTGGATTTTGCATTTCAAAAATTCACATTTGGTTGCCTTCTCTATTTCCTAATCCTGCCGCCTTTGCCTATGCAGATACATTTGTTGCGGTGACGAGTGTCGTAGCAAATACATTAATGGCTAGACGAATTTTGGAGAACTGGATCCTGTGGATTCTTGTAGACATAATTTGTGTTTATTTATATTTTTCAAAGGGAATCATATTTGTGTCATTTGAATATTTAATTTTTTTAGGATTAGCTATTTATGGGCACATCCGATGGATGCAAGAATTTAAAAGCGAATTATCAAATAAAATAAGTATTGCTAGATGAAATGGTTTTGTATTATATTTTTTATTGTAGGTATTTGTCAGAATACCTTTTCTCAAGACACGTTAAGCTTTGAACAAAAGGTAGCTTTGTATATGAAGAATAGAAAGCCAGAAGCTATTTTTTCTTTTATTGACTCGACTATTCCGAATTGTAAATTGTTGACATTGAATGGTGATTCACTTGAAGTAAATCAATGGAAGGGGAAAGTGACAGTTATAAATTTTTGGTTTTCAAATTGTGCACCTTGTATAGCTGAAATGCCTGTTTTAAGTGAAATTCAATCTAAATTTTCAGATACACTCGTGAACTTTGTAGCGATGACATTTGAAGATGCTGCGAAAGCTGAAAAGATACAAGGTTTAAAAAAGTTCTATTTTGAACATATTGTTGAAGCCAAATCTTATATTGACCTTCTAGGAGTAAAGCAGTATCCAAAGACACTTATTCTTTCCAAGGATTTGACTTTAATGAATGTGGTAGGTCCAATTCGCCATGAATTTACAAAAGAAGACATAGAATCTTGGAAAATCGAACTAATTGAGAAGATCCAAAAATGTCTAGAATGATCTTCGGGAGTATAGGATAAGTTTCGTAATCTAATGCTAAGTACTGTAAAGTGGTAATTCTATAGCGAATGCACCATGTGCTTTAATAGAATTTTATTGCTAACAGCTAGCAGTTAGTAGATTCCAAATTTTTTTATTTATTTTTTTTGAATGGCATGCAACCTTTTGTTGAACTAGTTACCTTAATTCTATAAAGTTTAAAATCATGGTAGAGTTAAAAGCAGCGAATTTTCCAGTTCCAGAATCAGATATCGCATTTTTTGCAATAGAATATAAAATCTGTTATTTATATACATTTGCAGGTCGAAAGATCCCTTTAAATTCTACATTAGAATTTTTAGAATTAATATTAAATCCAGTAGTATTTTATAGAGCAAATCGCAAAACGATCTTGAAACGTGAATTAGCCTTAGGATTTAAAGCTATTCCTGCAAGAAAATTGGAAGTAACCACCGCAATAGATACAAAATCTCCAATAACAATTCCCAAAGCAAAGGTTGCTAAATTCAAAAAATGGTTAAAAATTGGGAGTAGAGCATCTAGTTGATTATTGATTTTGGATTGTCAATTTTTTCCCACTTTTAATTAGTAACTATTATCTTTTCATTATTCTCTTTTCACTATTTTGTCAGAACAAGATTAATGGGATAATAGTGGTTAGTTGTTAGTAATTAGTCGATAGTAAATAGTGATGATTAATTCTTTACTATTTACTTCCACTTTCCACTTTTAACTTTACTTTTCACTATTATCTTTTAACCATTATCTTTTACCATTATCTTTCCACTTTCCACTTTCCACTAATTCGGCATAAATCCTAAGCGAGGTTTGTTGAATATATCTCGTCTATCTTTGCCTATAACGATTGTTTCGAGATCTTCCATTGTTATGATTTTATCAAATTCGGGATCGACTGATGGTGCATTACCTTTTGACAATCGAATTTGTTGTTGACGGACAATATCTTGAATTAAATTGCGGATTACCCTTGCATTGGCAAAATACTTATCCTTTGTTCGATACAAATAATCGAGATAATTTCTTAGATGAGACTCAGCTTCTTCATTCAGTTTTTTGTTGTTTTCTGTCAACATTTTTTGAGCGATCTGTAGTAGTTCATTGGTGTCGTAATCTTCAAATTTCAATACGCGATCAAAGCGACTGTTAAGTCCTGGATTTGATTTTAAAAATGTCTCCATCTGTTCAGTGTATCCAGCGACAAATACAAAGAAAAGACCCCTTTGATCTTCCATTCTTTTAAGTAAAGTGGAAATCACTTCACTGCCATAATCTCCTTGTCCACCTAGTCCCATGGTTAAAGAATATGCTTCATCAATGAAGAGTACACCGCCAATCGCTTGATCAATTTTTTCACCAGTTTTTATAGCTGATTGACCTATATAACCTGCGACTAATCCTTGGCGATCTGTTTCTACTAAATGGCCACGCTCAATGATACCAAGTGCTCGATAAATTTTTGCAATAATTCTTGCCACAGTGGTTTTTCCTGTACCGGGATTTCCCAAGAAAACGGTATGGAGGAAATATTGATTTAAAGTTTCATGTCCACTTTTTAAATTATATCGCACGATATCTACAAGTTCATGGATCTCTTTTTTTACTAAATTAATTCCTATCAAGCTATCTAGTTCATGTAGAGCCTCTGTGAGCAATTCATTGTCAACAGGGATTTCTGGTTTAGATTTTATAGGATCTAATTGTATCTTATTTATATCAGCTAACGTAATTAATGAGAGGACTGTCTCATCTGCATCAACTGATTGACCAGTGGAGATGATTCGTATACCTAGATTTTGTTTTGCTTTGTCAATTAGATCAAAAACAAATCTTGCATTACCAAAGCTTGAATCCCTTTTGCGATAGGACTGAAGGATGATCCATTTTAATTTTTTCAAAGCATCTTCAGCGAAAATTACACCTTTTTCAATAGCAGCAAAATCCGCTATCTCATACAATTCTTGTGGAATATAATCAGGGAATTCATAAAAATGTTTTATCCGAGATCGAAGCCCAGGATTCGAATCCAAAAAGTACTTCATTTCTTTAGGATATCCTGCTAAAACAATGGCGATATCTCCTGGTCCATTGGACATTTCTTTGACCAAAATTTCGATTACTTCTCGGCCAAAATCTTTGCTATCATCATTTGATCTCGCAAGTGCATAGGCTTCATCGATGAACAATACGCCGCCTCTGGCTTTCTCAATGACTTCTTTGACTTTAGGAGCCGTCTGACCTATATATTCGCCTACGAGTTCTGCTCTATCTGCATCATACACATGTCCTTTGGATAGCACACCCATTTTTTTGTACAACTTTCCCATCATTTTGGCGACAGTCGTTTTTCCTGTTCCAGGATTGCCGTAGAAAACGGTATGAAGTGTTATCTTGTCATTTTCTATTATTCCTTTTTCTTTACGCAAATTAATGAAATTCACAAAATGGGCATAGTCCCGCATTTTTTGTTTTACCTCTCGTAAGCCAATTAATTTATCGAGGTCTTTCATCAAATCTTCAAATGTCTCCGTATCATCCTCTTTGCCTTGCAAAATCAATGGCTGCTGTAAATGTGGTAAAGAAATAGGTGCAACGCCTTCTTCGAATTCGTCTCCAACTTCAAAAGGCATGACTGCCAATAACTTGTCCATAAATATGACTTCTACAGTATAAAGTCCTGGCCACCAAGATCCTTTTACATTAGAACCCCAACCTGCAGTAATCGTAATGAACTCATCTTCTTTTCGCACAGGAACTAGTCGAATGACTTGGCCTTTGAGCTCTCTTGCTTCATTGTGATATTTTACGAATAATTCGCATTGCCAAGTATTCTGTAGGCAATTGTTTTTCAATATTATTTCTGCGTATATGTAGCGAGTTTCTTCACCTTGAAAAACTTTTACATAGCGACGATCTGACTCAGCTAGGTCGTCGAATTGCCCTTCGTAAAGTTTTAAACTACTTAGTTCTGTGTAAGGTTCTTCCTCAAATTCTTGACCAGCACCTGGATCTTCTATATAAAAGTATTTGGAACCAATTTTTTCACCGTCTAGCCATGCTTCCCAGTAATAGCTTCCTTTTTTCCAAAAAGAACCTTCTTTTTTATTGCCCCAACCTTCTCGAATGTAAACGGTGTGGTCATATTTAGATATTTTGCGACGGAAACTGAGGTTACATACTTCTTTTTTAGCTTTTATCAAACTAAAGCATTTTAACTCAATATCAGCGTCCCAAGCATCTTTTTCAAAGTATTTATTGTAAAATGATAGTTCGGCATAGATATAAGTTGTCTCAAACCGATCAAATACTTGACGATATTTTTTGCGATTGTCAGCTAGCCATTCTGTTGAGGCATAGACTTTTAGTTCTTTGAACTTGAATTTCTTGACGTCGCCTGATTTGATGATTTCTTCCAAACTCTCTTCCATGTGATCTCTTTCTAATTCAAAAATAATACCGAATCATTAAAAAATTAAATCAAATAACGTTTTTCTAGCTCTAGTAGTTTCTCAAATGTATAGAAATAGTTGGATTTTTGAACTAATAATTCTTTGAAAGGTTTACAATCCTGTTATGGCAAAAATAACTTTCCATTTTGAAGATAAGACTATTCCAACAAGAGAGGTAGAGGTTTTAGCCAAGAATAAATCTATTCTTGAGTTGACAGAAGTACTTGATATTCATCTAAATCACAATTGTGGCGGGGTGTGTGCTTGTTCTACCTGTCATATCTATTTGCAAAAAGGAGATCAATTCATAGAAGAAATAAGTGATAAGGAAGAGGATTTTATTGATCGGGCGATCGACCCAAGATTAGAGTCTAGATTAGCTTGTCAGTGTATTATTTTGGATGAAAATGCAGTATTGCAAGTTGAAGTTCCTAATCAATCTCGAATTATAGGCCACGAACATTAAATGTATGAGCAATTTTAAAGATATCGAAGACCTTCCTATACATTGGTCAGACCATGAGGATATAGCAATGGAATTATATCATCGTTTTGGAGATGAATTTACAGAAAGCAAAATTTATAGAATTCGATTCACTGAGCTGATCGAATGGGTATTGGCACTACCAAATTTTGAAGGTAAAAAAGAAGATTGCAATGAAGCTCATCTAGAGCAAATCCAAGCGAAATGGGTTTATGAATGGCGCGATAATCAATAGTCCACTAATGCATATGAATTACTACCAATCCATTGATAAAATTAAGGGACTTGTTCTGGATATAGACGGTGTACTAACTGATAATCGAATTCTGATCACCGAAGCTGGTGAATTCCTTCGAAGTATGAATGTACGCGATGGGTATGCGATTAAGCGAGCTCAACAATTAGGGTTAAAAATAGGAGTCATCTCTGGTGGTCGATCTATTGGAACTAAAAAAAGAATGGATATCCTACAAGTTCAAGATGTTTATCTTGGAGTAGAAGATAAATTGCCAGTGCTTAAAGAATTGCTACAACTTTGGAACTTGAAAGAAAGTGAGATTGCTTATATGGGTGATGATCTGTTGGATATTCAATGCATTGAATATGTGGGTTTAGGTACTTGTCCAAAGGATGCAGTGAAAGAAGTGCATGGTGTAAGTGATTTTATAAGCGAATTCAATGGAGGAGAAGGATGCGTACGAGATATCATTGAGAAAATACTCCAAGCCCAAGGAAAATGGTAAGCACTTTATTAATTGCTTTCCGTTGGAAAAATTTAGTTTTAATTTTTATCACCCAAATTCTGCTTTATTATAAATTTATACACAATACAATTTCCTTTGAACGTCAAAGCTTGAGTTTGGTCGATTTTTTATTGTTGGTTTTTACGACATGCATCGTATGTGCATCTGGTAATGTGATCAACGATTATTATGATTATCAAGCAGACCGAACCAACTCATTAAAAGTTAAATCTAGTTTTACGAGAAAGCAGTTGATCACTGTTTATTTTCTTTTAGTGATTGTAGGGGCTGTATTTGCAGTTTATCTCAGTTTTAGATACGGTTTTTACAATTCATTTTTATTATACCCATTAACTGTATTTTTTCTTTGGCTATATTCATATCGTTTAAAGTGTGTTGCTATTCTAGGCAATGTGTTGATTGCAATTTTTACTGGAGCGGTTGTTTTATTGGTTCCTTATGCCTATTGGAATGAATTAACGATTTTAAGAATGATTGATCCTGCGATGTGGTTTCAATTAATTCATGCATTCTTGCATTTGTTTATTTTTACATTTTTATTAAATTTTTATAGAGAAATTTATAAAGATATTGAAGATCGAACACAAGATGAAATGAATCAATGCAGATCTACAGCAGTAGCACTTGGGGTACCTCGAGCCAAACAAATTGCAATAATGATGTTACTCTTTTTTGCAATTGTCGCATTGTTTTATATGTATAGTTTGCATAGTATGAATATGAAAATTGTTTTTTCAATTTTTTTACTATTGCCAACAATATTTCTTATCTATTTTAGTATTAAATCATCCACTGACAAAGAATTTCATCAATTAAGTCAATATGCCAAAATAATGATGGCGTTAGGATTGATATTTGTATTATTGAATTAAAAAAACATAGAATGATCAAACGACCAATAATTCTTGCGTCAGGATCTCCAAGACGAGCACAATTAATGGAGGAGGCAGGTTTGAATTTCAGGGTTCAAAAAACAGATTGTGAAGAAAATTATCCGGAATCTCTTGCAGTATATGAAATTGCAGAATATCTCGCTAATCAAAAAGCTGATGCGGCTTATAGTTTCATAACAACTGCGGATGAAATCGTAATTACTGCTGATTCTGTTGTAGCCTTAGGAGGAGCGATTTATGGAAAGCCAGCAGATGAAAAAGATGCTTATAGAATTCTCTGCTTTTTATCTGGAAAAATTCATACTGTTTATACTGGAGTTTGTTTGATGGATAAAGATCGACGAGTTAGTTTTACATCAAAAACTGAAGTGTTTTTTCGCGAATTCTCCCATGATGAAATTCAGTGGTATATTTCAAAATACAAGCCTTTTGACAAAGCTGGTTCATATGGCATTCAAGAATGGATCGGATTATGTAAAATCTCCAGAATCGAAGGCTCCTATTCTAATGTAATGGGATTGCCTATGGATTTGGTTTATGAAGGATTGTTGCGATTCTAAATTGTATGTTTTTATTTTTATTTGAATTTGTATCGTAATCCAATATATGGTTTTATACCATTTATCGGAGCATATACTTCAGTTGCATTAAAGCGTTCATTCAAGGGCTCATTGACGGAATAGATCGCATGATGTTGCGTGTAATTTGTAAGATTTTCACATCCAGCATAGAATTCCCAATTTACTAAAATATAATTTAATGCGCATTGAATTAGATAGTAATCTTCACTGTATCTTTTTTCATTTAATGGAAGGTTATTTGGTTTATTATTTAATCTCATTTTGCCAACATATTGTCCAGTAAGATTTGCTGTCCATTTTTTGTTTTTTGAATTGAAATCTAATGTACTCATCGCTCTCCATGTCGGGATCAATGGAGTTTTCTTTTGACCATGTATAAAGCCAGTTTTTGAATCAATATACTTTCCACCTATTTTTAAATTGATGGAAGAAAATACAGGGTAGCTCATCGTAAGACCTAAACTGGTAGTACTTGAATTACCTATGACATTATAGTATTTTACAATATAGTTATTGTGATCTTGATCTTCAACATCAGTTACTAATTGGTTTTGGAATATGGTATGATAAGCATCTAAATTGATATCTAATTCTTTGTTTGCAAGAATAGGTTTTCCTACAATATTAAGACCATAATTTATTGAGCTTTCATAGCTTGGAATATTGAGTTTAGTCCGTTTGTAATTTATAAAAAATAAATTCATATTGTCTGAATAAACTCTAGGTAATCGATAGCCATAGCCAATAGAAGAACGTAGTGTCCATTTTGAATTCAAATTGTATCTTGCGCTAATTCGAGGTATGTAAAGCAATTTTGAGGAATTAATATAATCTACTCTTTGACTTATTGTAAGCATGAATTTCTTTAATTCGGTGTTTTCGATTGAACCTAATGCAAGGTCATAATCAAAAAAAATTGATGGTGTTATTTCTTTATATGCTATTGTATCTGAGATAAATTCTGAAGCTTTTTCTTTTGCAATATTAATTGTAAGGTTTGGACCAAAAGTGATTTTGTGCTTTCCTTCACTAAATATTTCGGAGTAAAATAGTTGCGAATTAAATCGAAATTCATTAGCTGCAAATTTATTTTTTGATTCCCCAAAAAAAGCATCAATTTTAGAAATTGAAGCTTCCCATATTGAACCTGAATTTCTGTCTGGATTACTAAAGCCAATATAACCTAAATTACCAAAGAGTTGAAGATGAGTGTTTTTTTGATTGAATTTATACAATGCAGGAACAGTGATCTGACCTCCGTTTTTTTCTTCATGCAAACCATATACATTTATCTGTCCCTCAAATCTCCTACCATATATTGTATTCCTTTGCATTACTGCAATTTTTTTTGTCCTTGCATCATCTTGAAATCCATCATTATTGTGATCTCTATTTCCGCGATGCGATGAAAGATGGAGATAAACTCCTGAATGCTTTCTAGCTGTCCAACTTTTATTGAAATGTTGATTGAATTCCAACCGTCCATGATAATCTGCAAAAAGATTAGTAAATACTCGGTGATCTTTGTCTGGTTTTTTTAATCCTACATTGATCGCTCCTGTCATGCTTTGAGCACCATAAATAGAAGTTGATGCACCTTTTAAAATATTGATGTTATCTAGCCATGTTCCTGGAATATAGTCAAAGCCCTGCGAAGTCATAATGCCATTGAAAAATCGATAGTTTTCAAATAGCAATTGCGAATAAAGACCTCTTAACCCTAAAAACACAATTTCTTTTGATCCAGAAACTGCATTTGAGTAACTAATATCTATTGTGTTTCCTGTTTGAAAGCTCTCAGCTAAACTACAACATGCAGCTTTTTTAAATTCTTCACTACTTATGCTTTCTACGTTTAAAGGATTAAGCAATGAAAAACTAGTAGACTCCCTTTTCGATTGAATCACGACTTCATTGAGGGATGTTCCTTCATTTAATTGTAATTTAAGGAAATTTTGATCTTTAGGGATAGATAAGGTATCAGATCTAAAGCCTGTATATGCAATGACTAATTGAGTTTCATTATTTTTCCTGATCAAAACAAAAGCCCCGTTTTGGTCAGTATTAGTGCCATTTGAAGTATTTAAAAAATAAACAGTTACACCGGCGAGTGGTTGATCAGTAGCATCTTTAATTATCCCAGTTAAAAGTTGCGAATGTCCGTGTTGAACAATAAAAAGTGATAGTAAAAGTCCTAAAAAAATCCTCATAATCAAAAGGTATATAATTCGTGAAATGTATTCGTAAATTATAAATGAAGCTATGAGTATAATAGAAAATGAAGGATATTTGTTTAATTTCGAATTGAAGATGATAATACGTTTAACAAAACTCTGAATTCTACTTATGACTAAGGATTGTTTTTTTAAAATAAAAAATATAAGTGACTAATAGTCAGGTGCTTAGAAAATAGATTTGCAAATTCTCTATTTATTTGCATAGATTTGCCGCGATTTTTTAAACAGAATTGAAGCCAATGGCTACTAAATTACTAATCGTCGAGTCTCCTGCAAAAGCAAAAACCATAGAAAAATATCTTGGAAGTGACTTTAAAGTTAAGTCAAGTTTTGGTCACATTCGAGACTTAGACAAAGGAGTAAAAGGAATTGAAATAGAAAATAAATTCAAACCGAATTATATTGTTTCACCTGAAAAAACAAAGGTTGTCAAAGATCTTAAAGATTGGGTAGGCAAAGTAAGTGAAGTGTGGCTTGCGACGGACGAGGATCGCGAGGGGGAAGCGATATCTTGGCATTTATGTGAAGTTTTGGGTCTTGATCCAAAAGTGGTTAAGAGAATTGTTTTCCGTGAGATTACAAAACCGGCCATCCAAAAAGCGATCACAGTACCTAGAAATGTAGATTTGAATCTAGTAAATGCACAACAGGCTAGAAGGGTATTAGATCGTTTAGTTGGATTTGAGCTGTCAGAAATTTTATGGAGAAAAGTAAAAAATAAATTATCTGCTGGAAGAGTACAGTCAGTTGCTGTAAAATTGGTCGTGGATAGAGAGCGTGAGATACAAGATTTTCCAGTAACTCCTTATTTTAAAGTTGAAGGAATTTTCAATACACAAAGTGAGTCAAAAAATATAGTTAAAGCAACACTATCTAAGCGATATGATAGCAAAGAAGATGCAAAATCATTTGTTGAAAAATGTGTTGATTCTACTTATAGTGTCGCAGCTGTAACAGTGAAGCCTGTAAAGCGAAATCCGTCTCCACCATTTACTACCTCTACATTGCAACAAGAAGCAAGCAGAAAACTTGGTTTTGGTGTAAATCGAACAATGTCTGCCGCTCAACGATTGTATGAATCTGGAATGATCACCTATATGCGTACCGATAGTACAAGTATATCTGATGTGGCATTAGGTGCTATGGCATCAGAAATTGAAAAACTGTTTGGAAAGAATTATCTACATACTCGACAATACAAAACAAAAAATGCTTCTGCTCAAGAGGCTCACGAAGCAATACGTCCTACATATATGGAGATGCAATCGACAGGAGCAGATTCAGATCAAGTGAAATTATATGAATTGATTTGGAAACGCGCTATGGCGTCACAAATGGCTGCAGCTCAATTGGAAAAAACTGAAGTTGATATACTTATATCTAAGGCTAAAGAAGAAAAATTTGTAGCAGAGGGTGAAGTATTATTATTCGATGGATTCTTGAAACTTTATATTGAATCTAATGATGAAGAGGATGAAGAAAATGGATCCTTATTGCCTCCAATGAAACAAGGAGACAATTTAAATTATCAGAAAATATCTGCGATAGAAAGATTTACAAGACCTGCTGCAAGATATACTGAAGCTAGTTTAGTGAAGAAATTGGAAGAACTTGGCATCGGTCGTCCATCTACTTATGCTCCTACGATCAGTAAGATTATGGAAGAGGGAAGAGGATATGTTGTAAAAGAATCTAGAGAAGGTCAGGAAAGAAAATACAATACAATCGTCTTAGCAAGTGGAAAAATTAAAGAGGAGATTTTAACTGAGATTACAGGCACAACTAAAAATACACTTTATCCAACAGATATTGGAATGGTAGTAAGTGATTATCTCACTACACATTTCGGTGATATTATGAATTATGGATTTACTGCCGAGATAGAAAAAGATTTTGATGAGATCGCAGATGGCAAGAGAGATTGGGTCAAAATGATTGATGAATTTTACTGGCCATTTCATGGTACCGTAGAGACTGTCATGGAGCAAGGAGAAAGAGCAAAAGGCAGAAGAGAATTAGGAAAAGATCCAGACTCAGGTCGAATGGTTTTAGTTCAATTGACCAGATTTGGTCCTGTAGTTCAAATAGGCGATAGAGATGAATTGCCAGAAGGCGAGAAGCCGAGATTCGCAAATCTAAAGCGCGGTCAAAATATGGAAACCATAAGCTATGAAGAAGCGATGGAATTGTTCAAATTGCCTAGAGATCTTGGAGAATATAATAATGAAGCGTTAAGTGTTGGTGCAGGTAGATTTGGTCCATATGTGAAAATCGGAGAGGCATTTGTTTCTATTCCAAGATCTATTGATCCATTAGAGATTACATTAGAACAAGCAATAGAATTGGTAAAAGTAAAGCAAGCAGAAGATGCACCAATAGGTTTTTATAAAGAATTGCCAATTACAAAAGGCAAAGGTCGCTTTGGTCCATTTATCAAATGGAATGGAATGTTTATCAATGTACCAAAACGAATTGATATAGAGACAATATCAGTAAAGGAATCAATTCCGTTGATCGATGCAAAAGAAGAAAAAGAATCAAACCGCTATATTCATCAATTTTCAGAAGATGGATTTAGTGTAGAAAATGGACGATGGGGACCATATATTAAGTTTGGTAAGAAAATGATCAATATTCCAAAAGTAAATGACCAAAGAGTGACAAGTGAAGTTGCTGCTACGATGTCATTGGAAGATTTTAAAAAGATTATATTAGATCAGATTCCAACTGCATTTGACAAAAAGAAAAAAGCTACTGCTACAAAAGCAACTGGCGCTGCAAAAAAACCAGCCGCAGCCAAAAAAGCAGCTCCTAAGAAATCAGTTAAAAAGTAAGGATTAAAATATTCTTATTGGATTAGAGCAAAGCATTTTGAAATGCCTGTGTCTATGTAAAAAAATAGATAGCATATCCATTATTTCCGTATTTTTCGGCTATGGAGTCATCGAAAGTGTTACAAGACAAGGTTATTAATTCCACCGTTATTATTGCCGGACTAGGATATTTTGTGGATATCTATGATTTGCAATTATTTAATATCATCGGGAAGGAAAGTATCATGAGTGCCAAAGGACTCAATATTACAGACCCAGTGATTGCAGCGCATTTGTTTGAAAACAATTTGTTTTATTGGCAGATGGCTGGAATGTTAATCGGAGGTTTATTATGGGGAATTTTAGGGGATTTAAAAGGTAGAAAATCTATTTTGTTTGGTTCAATATTATTGTATTCCATTGCAAATATTGCAAATGCATTTGTTGACACTGTTCCACAATATCAATTAATTCGATTTATAGCAGGTGTAGGTTTAGCAGGTGAATTAGGAGCTGCGATTACATTGGTCTCAGAGATCATGACAAAAGAGAATCGTGGATACGGAACGATGGTCATCGTGACACTTGGTGCTCTAGGTGCTGTGTTTGCTGCATTTGTAAAGAAGTTTAGTGGACAATTGAACTTATTTGGTTTGGAGAATTGGCAAGTGGCTTATATTGTAGGAGGCATCATGGGTTTACTATTATTATTATTGCGCTTTGGGACATTCGAATCAGGCATGTTTGAAAAATCGTTACGAAGTAGCTCGAGCAAGGGAAATTTTTTCTTGTTGTTTCGTGATCGTAAGACAACGATGACTTATATTTATTGTATTCTAGTTGGATTACCAGTATGGTATGTGATTGGCACTTTGGTTAAGTTATCGGGAAGATTTGCAGATCAAATTGGAATTACAGATGGCAAAATCGATTCAGCTTATTGTATCATGTTTTGTTACATTGGCTTGAGTGTAGGTGATTTGCTTTGTGGTTGGTTAAGTCAAATTTTCAAGACAAGAAAAAAAGTTGTTCTGGCCTATCTTTTAGGAAATATTATAATTATTCTGTCTTATTTCTTTATTCGGAATTTGAGTTTGAATAGTTTCTATTTTTTAATTTTTTTACTCGGATGTTGCACAGGATATTGGGCATTGTTTGTTACCATAGCTTCTGAACAATTTGGAACTAATATTCGAGCTACTGCGACCACGACCGTACCCAATTTTGTACGTGGTGCTGTGATTCCTATCGGATTAAGTTTTTTCTTTTTATTGAATACATTACAACTTAGTTTAAATGCTAGTGCGATATGGGTAGGTTTGGTGTGTTTTGGTCTCGCGATTTTTTCCATTACAAAATTGGAAGAAACCTTTGGAAAAGATTTGGATTATGAAGAAAAATAATTTTTTGTGGAGAATACCGGGCTCGAACCGGTGACCTCTACACTGCCAGTGTAGCGCTCTAGCCAACTGAGCTAATTCCCCAATGATTTACTATTAATGCATTCGATCACCTCTTGGTTCAAATGTCTTAAGCATTGAGGCTTCGAAATCTAAATATTCTTGCCAACGTATCCTTGTTTTTTCTTTGCCAAAATAAAGCTCAGCAAGATCTAGAAACATTCGATAGTGTCCTGCTTCGGAGACCATAAAGTGATGATAAAATTCTTTCAATTTTTCTTCTTCTAAATGTAGTGAAAGGAGTCTAAATCGTTCACAACTTCGAGCTTCTATTAAGGCACAGGTCAATAAAAGTTCAAGCAATCTTTCCATTCTACTCATTCCTTTTTTTTGAAATTGAATCAGTTTGGCTACATATTCATCTTTACGTTGGAATAAGAAAGTTAAATTTCTTTTTTTGAGTTCTGCAATTACCATTCTGAAATGTCCCCATTCTTCAGTTACGACGGGAGAGACTTGTTCAATCAATTCAACTTTGTCTGGATATAATTGGATGAGAGAAATGCAAGCACTTGCAGCTTTTTGCTCACAATAGGCATGGTCAGAAAGTATTTCTTCAAGCGAATAACTAGCAAGATTGACCCAGCGAGGATCAGTGGGAAGATGTAATCCAAGTTTTGTTATTTCTTTTTGATGCACAAGAGCATGTTTTTAAGTAGATCGAAATTATAGATATCAAAACTTTCTTTGCCTGAAGTAAACAAGAAAATAATTTTATCTAGTTCAAATTTTTTTATTTTTTTTTGCTTTTCCTTATCGAGAGGAATCTGAATTTTATAAATCGTGTTACCTGTTTTTTCTTCAATATTCGCAGTGACAATATGACTAGGTCTCAGATAGATAAAATCGTCGTTTAGGAAGGTCAACTTGATAGGATTTGATGGATCAATCGTACCATATATTTTTCCTGCTCGAATTGAACTAAATTTTAACCTTAATTCTAGTAAAATATTTTTTTGCGATTTAATTAGCCTGGATTCGCAAGTCACAAATTCTTTGTCGATGAAGTAAGATTCAATTTTTGGATCTGTATAACTGAACAAATTTTCAAAACGTGTCGAAACTAAATTGTTGTCTCTATTTTTTTCCAGACTGCAATTGTTTTTAACTTGAAACAATAGAGGTTCATCTTGTACAACCTTTGGCAGTGTTTGAACTTTGTCAAAATCAATTTCAAGCTTTTGATCTAACAATATTTTATGCTTAGCTGAAATAGAATGTATTTCTTTGCTTTTTTCCTGACCAGATCTAAAATTCAATTGTCGAATTCGTGTTAGCAATTCTTCATAAGCATCAATATAAGCTTTTGTAGTTTTGTTTTCAGAAATTACCGAAGCTATCTGCTTATTAATTTTAATAATTTGATCTCTATTTGATAAATAGCGTTTTTTTTCCTCAATTAAATAGGTTTGTTGGTCTTCTCGTTCATTGAATATCGCTTTAAGATTTTCAATTATTAGCTCAGTTTTTTCTCAATTTTAAAAATGGAATCTTGAGAGATCGTTTTTTGCGCTGTAGAATTTATACTAAAGAGGAAAAATCCTAGCTTTAAAAAAGTGATCAATATGAATTTTCTAAACATTTTTCTATTAAATTCCTCTAAAAACGGTGTAAAACTACTAATTTTGACCCGTCTGAAATTAAAAAATTATATTTATAACAAGAATCAGACCGTAATCCGTTATATAATGAATAAATATTTTAGTTTACTTCTTTCTATGAGTCTTCTTCTTTCTTGTAAAAACAAGCCAAGTTCAGCGCATCAAGCAGCTCCAACAACTGAAACTTTTGCCCAGATTAGTAGTAAGACACCAGAGACGAGGAAGGATACTGTTTCATCTGATTATTTTGGCACTACGATACAAGATCCTTATCGTTGGCTAGAAGATGATCATGCAGAAGAAACAAAAGCTTGGGTTTTAAGTCAAAATAAAGTTAGTTTTGACTATTTAGACCAAATCCCTTTCCGCAAAGCTCCTACGAGCTCGTGTAGAAAAATTGTTTAATTATGAAAAATCAAGCACACCTATTAAAAAAGCAGGAAAATACTATTTTTTCAAAAATAACGGACTGCAAAATCAAGATGTACTCTATGTGTCTGATCAATTAAAGTCAGAAGCGCGCATGGTCATTGATCCAAATACATTTTCTAAGGATGGGACGACTTCTTTAAGTTCATATTCGTTTTCTAAAGATGGAAAGTATCTTAGCATTATGACTTCAGAGGGTGGTTCTGATTGGAATAAAATCATGGTCAAGGATCTAGTGACTGGAAATATATTACCAGATACAATTCTTTGGGTTAAATTTTCTGGTGCAGCTTGGCAAAAAGATGGATTTTACTATAGTAGATATCCTGAACCTAAAGGAACAGGACTCTTGTCTGCAAAGAATGAATATCATGCTGTTTTTTTTCACAAATTGGGAACTTCGCAAAAAGAAGATAAATTGATCTTTCAAGACAAAAAGTTTCCATTGCGTAATTGCTATGCAAGTCTGACAGAAGATGAACGATTTTTAGTAGTTTCGGGATCTGAATCTACAAGTGGTAATTCATTAGGCATTCAAGATATGTCTAAGCCAGGTTCAAAATTACAATGGTTAGTATCTAAATTTTCAGATGATTATAGTGTGATTGGCAATATTGGAGATCAGATTTTTGTGCACACCAACCAAAATGCTCCAAATTGGAAAGTACTTTCTTTTTCAGCTTCTTCTCCAGATATAAAAAACTGGAAAGAGGTGATACCTGAAGGAAAAGATGTATTGCAAAATATTGGCATTTTTGGTGGAAAATTGGTTGCAACTTTTATTCATGATGCGTCGAGCACAGTAAAAATATTTGACCTAGAGGGAAAGGAGCTAAAGAAGTTGGAATTGCCCGAAATTGGAACAGTTGGTGGCTTCAGCGGAGATCAAGATGATGATGAAGCATTTTATTCGTTTTCGTCATTTATCAGACCTAATACGATTTATAGATATGATATGAAGTCTATGACTTCAGAAGTTTTTTTTAGTCCAAAATTGGAATTTAATCCAGACGAATATAAGACAGAACAAGTATGGTATACTTCAAAAGATGGAACTAAAGTTCCCATGTTTTTAACATCAAAAAAATCTTTAGTGAAAAACGGAAATGCACCAACATTGCTATATGCTTATGGAGGATTCGATATATCTGTTTTGCCTTCATTCTCCATCACAAGAGTACCAATTATTGAAAATGATGGAATCTATGCCGTTGCAAATATTCGCGGAGGAGGTGAATTTGGTAAAGAATGGCATCAATCAGGAACATTAGCTCGTAAGCAAAATGTATTCGATGATTTTATTGGCGCGGCAGATTTTCTCGTAGCAGAAAAATATACTTCTCGCGATCGTTTAGCTATCGAAGGAAGATCGAATGGTGGATTACTCATAGGTGCATGTATCACTCAGCGACCTGATCTGTGTAAAGTCGCATTTCCAGCTGTTGGTGTTTTGGATATGTTGCGTTATCATAAATTTACAATAGGTTGGGCATGGGCTACAGATTATGGTACAAGTGAGACTAAAGAAGGCTTTGATTATTTGATCAAATATTCGCCAGTACACAATGCGCGACCAGCGCAGTACCCAGCTACAATGATCTGTACTGCAGATCACGATGATCGAGTTGTTCCCGCACATTCTTTCAAATTCGCCGCTGCTATGCAAGCTGCGCAACAAGGTGATAATCCAATGTTGATTCGTATTGATGTAAGCGCTGGACACGGAGCTGGTAAACCTACTTCTAAGCGAATCGACGAGGCAGCTGATTTATTGTCATTTATGTTCTATAATTTTAAAATAAAACCGAACATTAATTAGTTAATCATAAAAATTAAAATAATGAGTTCTGTACAAGATTATTTAAAGTCAAATAAACAAAGGCAATTGGATGAATTGCTTGAATTTTTGAAGATACCCTCAGTGTCAGCAGATCCACAATTTGCAAAAGAAGTGCGCCGCACAGCAGAATTTGTAAAAAATTCTTTGGATAAAGCGGGAGTTTCAAAATCTGAAATTCATGAGACGAAAGGTCATCCAATAGTATATGCTGAAAAAATTATCGATCCTAAAAAACCAACAGTATTGGTTTATGGACATTACGATGTTCAGCCTCCAGATCCTTTGGAATTATGGGACTCGCCTCCCTTCGAGCCTGTGGTTAAGAAAACTGCATTGCATCCAGATGGAGCCATATTTGCAAGAGGTTCTTGCGATGACAAAGGACAAGTATATATGCATGTCAAAGCCTTTGAAGCAATGAATGCAACAGAGAGTTTGCCTTGTAATATCAAATTTCTTATTGAAGGTGAAGAAGAAGTTGGTTCAAAAAATTTAGAGACATTTTGTAGAGAGAATCAAGCAAAATTAGCTTGTGATGTGATCTTGATTTCAGATACTTCAATCATCGCCAACAATGTGCCATCATTGACAGTAGGGCTAAGAGGATTGTCTTATCTTGAAGTAGAAGTGGAAGGTCCAAATCGCGATTTGCATTCAGGTGTATATGGTGGTGCTGTGGGAAATCCAGTGTCGATTCTTTGTGAAATGATCGCATCGATGAAAGATAAAAAAGGCCGCATCACAATACCTGGATTTTATGATGATGTCGTTAAATTGAAACCAAGCGAACGCAAGGAATTAAATAAAGCACCATTCAAATTGAATGCGTATATGAAAGATCTTGGCATAAAAGAGACACGTGGAGAAGAAGGATATACAGTGATTGAACAAACTTCTACACGTCCAACTTTTGAAGTCAATGGAATGTGGGGAGGATATATTGGGGAAGGTGCAAAAACCGTATTACCATCCAAAGCTTTTGCGAAAGTGTCCATGCGATTAGTGCCAAATCAAAAATCGGAGAAAATCACAAAATTGTTTACAAAACATTTTGAAAAAATCGCACCTAAATCTGTGAAGGTAAAAGTGACTCCACACCATGGAGGAGAAGCTGCTGTTACTCCGACAGATACTTCGGAATATTTAGCGGCTATGCAAGCTATGAAAACTACATTTAAGAAAAATCCAATTCCAGTGCGTGGTGGTGGAAGTATTCCAATTGTAGCATTGTTTGAAAAAGTATTGAAAGTGAAAACGGTGATGATGGGATTTGGATTGGATTCTGATAATATCCATTCTCCAAATGAGCATTATGGTTTGTTCAATTACTATAAAGGAATTGAAACGATTCCACACTTTTTCAAGTTTTACGCAGAAATGAAATCTACTAAAAAATAATTAATTTATTAAAATGAAAAAAACATATTTATTAATTGCATGCATGAGTATACAATTTGTAATCCATGCACAAAACAAAAATTTAAAAATGGATACATTGTCTTACAGTTTGGGAGTATTGATTGCAAATAATCTAAAGCAACAAGGATTTGATAAATTATCAGCTCCTGACCTTGTTGAAGCGATAGAGGATGTGTTGCAGGGAAAAGAGAAAATCAATGTTCATCAAGCAAATGCTAATTTGCAAACTATTATGGAAGCAAAGGCTGCAAAAGAAAATGGTGGAGTAAAAGAAGAAGGTGAGAAATTTTTAGTTGAAAATGCTAAGAAGAATGGTATCGTAAGTTTACCATCAGGTCTTCAATATGAAGTGATGAAAATGGGAGATGGACCAAAGCCAAAAGCAACTGATAAAGTAAAGACACATTATCACGGTACATTGATCAATGGTAAAGTTTTTGATAGCTCTGTAGACCGAGGTGAACCGATATCTTTTCCACTTAATGGAGTGATCAAAGGATGGACTGAAGGATTGCAATTGATGCCCGTTGGTTCAAAGTTTAGATTTTTCATTCCTTCAAATTTAGCATATGGGGGACAAGGAGCAGGTGCTGATATTAAACCTTTTTCAACTTTGATTTTTGAAGTTGAATTATTAGGAATAGAATAGTTTTTTTATTTTTTTGAAATAAAGGAGGATAGTAAATAGAAATTTGCTATCCTTTTTTTATAAACTTTAGATTATGCAAATCGATATCATAAGTGTTATACCAGAATTACTACGATCTCCTTTCGAGCATTCGATCATGAAGCGAGCTCATGAGAAAGGTTTACTGACTGTAAATCTTATTGACCTTCGCAATTATGGTGTAGGCAACTATCGGCAAATTGATGATTACCAATTTGGCGGAGGAGCAGGAATGGTGCTTATGGTGGAGCCTTTAGTTCGTTGCATTGAAGAACGTAAGTCAAAAACAAATTATGATGAGATCATCTATCTCACTCCAGATGGTGCGACACTTAATCAACGTATTTGTAATTCACTTTCCCTAAAGCAAAATCTTCTCATTATTTGTGGACATTATAAGGGTATCGATCAACGTGTGAGAGACCATTGGATCACTATGGAGATATCAGTAGGAGATTATGTATTGAGTGGGGGAGAGCTTGGTGCAGCGATTCTAGTCGATAGCATAGGGAGATTGATTCCTGGAGTGCTCAATGATGAAACATCTGCCTTGACGGATTCATTTCAAGATGATCTTTTGGCACCTCCAGTTTACTCTCGTCCCGCAGAATTTAGAGAACTAAAAGTGCCAGAAATTTTGCTTTCTGGGCATCAGGAAAAAATTGATCAATGGCGCTTTGAAGAGAGTTTGAAAAAGACACAGGAGCGTAGACCAGATTTGATAAGGGAATGAGTAATGACAACTGAAGGGCAATAAATTACCCTTCATTGTCATTAAAATTTATTCTAATTCCATGCAAAGAAAGATATTATCCTCAAGGAATGTGCCCTTCACTTTAAAATTAATATCTTCAGATAAATCCTTTTGGTTTTTTTTTTTTGGAATATTCTTTTTAAAGTTTACTTTGAAATTGCAATGCAACTTTATCCTTTTTCAGTTTCGAATAAGGCATTGAATTCAGAATTTAAACAAAGATTTAGAAATTTCCCTTCTACAGAATGCTAAATATAAAATTTGAACCCTTGAAATTTTTTTTTCTTTATTAACACCAATAAACATTGATTTCTCATTTTCATTACTTTAATAGGAATAGTTTTTTAAATATAGGATTTTACTGAATATCTATTGGCTTAACCCGATCTTTAATCCAACAATTATGTTTATCAAAGTGAGAATTCAAGAAAAATATTCAGTTTATCAAAAAAATTGAATCCTTTGTTAGAAATTGAATATGTTTACTTGATTCTAAAAGCCAAATCTAGTCTCATAAAATTCCATTCATTAAGTTGAAAATTGATGAAAAAGTATTTGGATGCCAACTTTCAAATTTGGAAAAATCGTGATCTTCAAATCATCAGTATAAAAGGAATAGAATATGGATGGGTAAATGTTTAAAAGATTGGTAAGCTATCTATCATTTTTATATTTAGTTATTTGCAAACTTTATCAAATATAGTTCTTTTAAGTTCATTTATTGGTACTGCGCCATAATTTGTTGTTTTTACTACCCGACCACCTTGTACTTTAATTGCTTCATTTAGTAAACTGTAATATTTTGCACTTACAATTTCTTTTGATAACACTTTATGATCTTCGCAAAAATCTTCTAATTGGTCTTCACAATTATCAACAATGTTTGCACAAAATTCAGCAGCTTCACCTTTTGTAATAAAATCACCATTTTCTCTTATTCGAGGAAATTCAAAATAGAATAATGGAAAGACATATTCTTTTACAACAGTCTGAAGTGGAATAAAATCATGCTCAAAAGTTACATCTACATCGATATTACTTACTCCCGCAGGATGATATTTTCCCCCTTGAGATACTGGAACAAATGAAAAGTTTCACAACGGCAGAAAGATCAATTATATCTGTATCTTCTGTACTCGTTGTCGGATCATCAATTTTAGGCCGTTCGTTCCAATCAGATATTGAGATTCCATGTTCCAAAATGTCAGCCAATTCCTCCGCATTTAAATTAAGGGTATTAAGATAAAATGAATAAATCTCAATACAACTTTTTCCAGATAACAATAAGTCTTTATATATTGTCATTTTCTTATCGAAATCTGATAGTTCATTATTATTTTCACCACTTGATGTTCCGCTTTCATCTACTGTAGATGAACCATTTTGAGATCCATACGTACCATTATTTGCTTTATTTAATGATTCGCAGAATTCATCCCAAATTTTCTTTGGCACTGATCCACCACCGCCAGATCCACCGCCTCCAGAATTACCCGATCCAGAGTTGGTACCATTATTTGAATTGCCAAATCCACCAAAAAAGAAAGTGTCAAATCCATTTCCTCCAGTTCCTCCATTTCCTCCCGAATTGCTTGGTATTATACTATATAGGAAATCTCCAAATGTCTCCCACCAGTCCCCCATGTTATCCCATAATCTGCTCCACCAAGTACCATCCCAGTCATAGCAACGAATTTTAGGCGGCCAATCTGAATTAAAGAAATTTTGAATTCCATTTAATGAATCTCTAAGTTCTGAAATTGGTATATTTATATTGCATCCAGTCTGCAGGTTATTATAGCTTTTTAAAATTCGAATTAAATTTTCATTTTCATCAAATGCAAATAAATAGCCATTTTCAGTTGTTAAATTTAAGGGAAATCTATTCGAAAGGTAAGTATTGGTCGAGTCAAACATCCAACCCATTAGTTGCCCTTGAAAATTTAAGCTATCATCATAATGGAAACTTATATTTCCTCCGCAGTATTCATTTCTAAAAAAAGATGTATCGGATATTTGAAAGAAAATGACCGTCGAATCAGAATTGAAATGATAATTATTTAGATCAATTTTTAGATTGAAAGGCACAGCTGATTGAAGTTCACCTGTAAAAGAAGTTTTGTTGGACAATCTAACGAAATCAAGTAATTGAATTAGATCAATTTTCCTTCTTTGTTTAGTGAATTTTTCTGCTTCTGGTGTAATAAAATTATCTTTTTGGCATGAACTTAATATTAAAGTCAGTCCAAAAAATAATAAAAAAAAGAAACTTGGGATTCGCACTAAGATTTTTTGCTCTACTAAGCTAGTGTGTTTGTGTGTTTGTGTGCTTGTGTGCTTGTGTGCTTGTGTGCTTGTGTGCTAAACGCTTAAACATTCGTGTAGGTTTAGTAAATTATAAAATATTTTTAACGCACAAAGTTGAATCTGAATTTGTTGTTGTACAATACCACTTTTAGGGTAATTTTTAAATTTTTTTTTGTTAAATACAAAGAAATTGAATATGATCAATGATTTAAAAACTTATATTAGTAAATTGAAGCAATTAAATTATTTAAAAGTTACACAGAGTTTTAACACATAGATAATAATTTTTATCGGAGGTTCACAAAAAAAAAGCCGCAACCAAGATTGCAGCTTTTATTTTTTAGAAAATAAAATAAGATTTATTTATTCGAAGATAATTTTTTTAGAAGTCATCTTTGTTCCTTGTTTCATTTGCATAAAATAAAGTCCAGGCGAAACTGTAGAAAGATCTAATGCTAATTTATTTTGACCTTGGGAAACAGATTTCTGTTGTGATAGAATTACGCTTCCTTTGATGTCTAGGATTTGAATTCCCAATGCTTGATTTGATTCGCTTTGAAATTCAATTGTCGCTTGATCTGTAATTGGATTTGGTTGGATTTTTATATCTGACACAAAAACATCTTTTGTACTTGTAATGAATGAAGATGTGGTCACATAGTCCAATATCGTACCTTGAGTTAATGAATGGACGCTGTAGACACTTACATTTTGATCATTGAAAATTTTTGTAGTAGCATTGAATCCTGTGTGATCATTATTGATTTGGATCGCATAGCAACGATCTTTTTCAAAGGCTAGAGGAAACTTAACAGCTGTTGTACTTGTAAATGGTCCGCCTGTTAAAATGGTCTTGCCTAGATCATCTGTAACACTGAACGTGATTAAATCTGGTCTTGTACGAGGTTTGATTTCTATACTTGAACTAATCGTAGTCTGCGGACTTGGATCAAATGGAATGAATAGTTTGTTGTTAACTAATTGGTCATCAGACTTACCATTAACTTCTACCACTTTTACTTCTATGACATTACCAGTTGGATATAGACCATTCATAGGGATATTAGGAATGACAATATCTCTATGCGATAAGTAATCAAGCGCAATAGTAGAAGTATAAGTATATTCTATGATCTGTCCAGCATTAATTCTTGAACTGAATTTTATTGTTTTGATTGGTTCATTTCCAGCGTTGATAATATTCACTACTGGAGATAATTTCGTACCGCAAAATTTAGCAGTAGTTGATTGATTTGATGGAACACCAGAACGCAATGCTGCATCTACACCGTTGAATTTTGTGATAAGCATATCTGCACTTTCTCCCTGGTAGTTTACTTTGTTCAACGCATTTTGAATGAATACTACAGTCTCCAATTTGTCAAGATCGTAGATATTATTAAATGTATATGGGAAGCTAAAAGTCAACGATTCACCAGTTTTTGACAATGAACTAATATTTGTTCCAGAAGCATTTGGTAGATATTTTTTCATCACGTGGTGAAACTCTATTTCACCATTTGATCCTGGAGGACTATTCCATGAGATTACTTTTTCATTGACAGCAACATAGAGCACAGGATTGCCACCAAATGTTCCAGTTAATGTTACAGTTACTTTAATCTCAGCTTCATTTAAGTTTGGATTAATTGTTGGTGCGATTGTAATTTCATAAGGACTAGTTCCATTAGATTCTGCAATAATATTTGCAGCGGTAATAGTCTCTATAGAAGTGCCAAAATCCTTGCCATTAATTTTAGAATCAGGAACACCATTAATACCATAATAATTTACTCTTGTAGACACATCACCTGGATTATCTTTATTCATCGGATCATAGCCTGGCCAGCTTACTTGATGAGTAACTCGTACTATTTTAGATTTATACGCTTCCATAATTGGATGAATGATCGGATTTGTACCTGCACAAGGAGGACAAGAAGCTTGAGTAAAATGCTCAATAACCGCCTTTTTCGGAGATTGTGCCACCAGGGTAATAGCAGCAATAAAACTGAGTAAAATAGTAAATATTTGTTTCATGTTTAGTTTGTTTTAGGGCTTAAATATACATTATTTGTTTAAAATTCAAGGATTTTTTTTGTAGAACTTCCAATTCCAAAGATTCCGTAACCATTCAATACATTCTGATGTATGGTAATGGGTTCGGAAAATGGATTTTCACCCGAAGAAAGGGATATGATTTGGGAATAATAATATTTATATAAATCCTCACTTAAGTTAATTAACTCAACTTCTAAAGAATTTCCTGTTGAATTATCAATATAGCCATATAAATTCATAGTCATTTTTCTTCCATTGAATAAGTCATCATTAAATACCAATACATCATCTTCTGTCAGACCTTTAAAATTTTGATCTTGGGAATTTAAGTATCTATTGTAGATATTGCCATCTTGATCATATTGAAAGATTTTAATTCCGTAATAATTTTTTTGTGGAGGATCATTGAGTTGAACTTTGATAAGATCTGATTTGTAGCCGTCGATATCAGTATGTCCATTAACAATAAAATCAATGTTCGTTATACTCACAGTATCTGGTTTAATTTGCTTAGCTTCCAGAACTGGGAAATTTGGTATTGTAACTTTAATATTAATTTCTTCTCCAATTTCAATATCTGAATCAGATTGACAATTATAGATTTTTTCTCTAGTATTAAATGTTGTATTCCATGTTCTATTTTTAGTGGTGGTGATTTCTATTTTTGCATTTTCAATAGGTGATGGTGTAGAATCAAGTATTGCTTTCGCTTCTGAAATAAAAACTGCTCCTCCTTGGAGCGAATTTTTCCATATTCCTGTTAGTGCAATTCCCTCAGGATATTTGTCTACTTTAATATCAACTTCTTTTAAAAAGAAATCTTCACATGCCGTAAATAGAAGTAATATTGCTCCGAAATAAATAATTTTATTCATAATATCAGAATTTAAATTGATATGAAATATTTGGAATTATTGGTAGGATACTTATTTGTTGGAATATTGTTTTTTCTTCATTTGTTTTTGTGTCGTATTTTTTAGCTGCAACAATGAAAAATGGATTTGCTCTACTATACGCATTGTATAGACCAAATACCCAAGCAGATTCGTAGCGCGTTTTTATTTTTCGATATTCAAAACTTAAATCCATTCGATGATAGGGTGGCATGGTATAAGCATTTTTATTTCCATTGATATGGTTTTCTGTTGTATAGTATTGATCCTTATAATATTCGACCAAACTTAAATATTTTATTACAGGTAATGTAATAGAATTTCCAGTAGCAAATTGCCAAGATCCACTTACTGACCATCTCTTACTGAGTTGATAATTGGCTACAACTTCAAAGTCATGTCTTCTATCATATTTGAATCGATATTGTCTGCCACTATTGACATCATCAAATTGACGGTAATTCCAAGATAACGTATAACCTACCCATCCATTGAATTTCCCTTTTTTCTTTTGTACAAAAAATTCTGTACCGTATGCTTTGCCATTGCCTTGAGTGATTTTGTCTTCCCATGTTTCACTGATGTTTATAAAACTCGATCCTTCTTTGTATGAGATCACTTGATTCATTCTTTTGTAAAATGCTTCAATACTAACTTCATATTCGTCCTTAAAAACTCTTACCACACCTGCTGCGAGTTGCCATGATTCTTGCGGTATAATTTTTTTTGTACTCGGCACCCAAAGATCAGTAGGCAATCCTGCACCTTCATTCGTTAGTAGATTTATAAATTGTGTCATCGTTGCAAACGAAGCTTTGGCAGTGTATTCTTTAGATAAAAAATATCTTGCAGCTAGTCTGGGCTGTAATGAATAATATGTTTTTGAAGGAACAATAAATGTGCTAAAATGTAATCCAGCATTGATGCCTAATGCGCCGAATTTCATGTCATCTTCTACATAGGTTGCGGTCTCAACAGATTGCGTTTTTGGTGGTCCTAACAAGGTATCTAGTTTTTCTGGATTACTACCTCCATTTTCAAATTTAAGATTAAACGCACCTGGTCTGTAGATATGATTGATTGCCTGTGTGCCGAATTTAATCGTATGACTTGGGATTGGCAAATAATCAAAATCTATTTTGGCTGCTACGTCTTCAATTCCAGAATAATATTTTGCCGCAAAACTACTCACGCCATCGAATGATTTATCTTCGAATTCGCCAATGATATTGAATTGATACTTGCTATATGTGAGTGTTGTGTTTGCAAATAAATTTGGTCTAATACCATAGTTCCATCGAAACGCAGAAGTAATATTTCCCCAATTGATATTTGACAATCCTTTATTGTACAAAGTGTCTGCATATGTATCCGTATAGCTTACGCCAAATTTATCCTTTCCGAAATATCCACTTAGATAAAAACGATGTTTGTCGTTTAGTTTCCAATTAACTTTAGCATTGAGGTCGTGAAAAAATAAATCGAAATCATCTACTTCATTCTCTTCTTCAGCACTAGCATTTAAAAATAATCTTCCGATTAAATCTAAATAGGTGCGTCGACCAGAAATCATAAATGATGCCTTATCTTTTTTTATTGGTCCTTCCAAAGTTAACCTTGATGCTATGATGCCAATTCCACCTTCACCGTGAAATTCATTCATATTTCCTTCTTTCATATTGATCTCTAAAACAGAGGAAAGTCTTCCGCCATAACGCGCAGGGAAACCGCCCTTGGTGAGACTTACATTTTTTAAGGCGTCGCTATTGAAGGTAGAGAATATTCCACCGACATGAGAGACATTGTATACTGGCACACCATCCAGTAAAATGAGATTCTGATCTGGACTACCGCCACGCACATAGAGACCACTCGTACCTTCTGTGCCACCACTTACACCAGGCAAGAGTTGAAGTACTTTCAATACATCCACTTCACCGAACAAGGCTGGTACTTTTTTAATTTGTTCAATGGGAACATCGATTGTACTCATACGTGTCGATCTATCTATTTGTTCTTCTTTGCTACTGATGATTTGGACTTCTTTTAGATTTAATCCTGAAACTAATTGGATGTTGATCAGTGTATCTTTTGTTAAGAATAAAGAGATGATTTTGGGTTCATAACCAACATATTGACATTTTAGTTTGACCTCTCCTCTAGGCAGACTGATGGAATAAAATCCAAAATTATTCGATGAGGTGCCTTCATTACTTTTTTGGTCAAATACTATTGCGGAAATTAACTGCTCACTTGAGTTTGTGTCCGTAATAGTGCCGTGAATTGTATGTCTGTTTTGAGCAAAACTATTTTGGATTGGGAGTTGAATAAAGAAAATAAATATAACAAAATACTGTTTCATAGGCGCAGTTTAGTAAAAGTGATAAGACAAAGGTAATTCAATTTTAACATATAAGTGCTGTTAGAAATACTATTAATCGATAGGGTAACGGATTTATACCATTTTTATTTGTTTGTTTTTTCTTTGTGAATCTTCTGGGTTATGAGTAATAGAATATTTTTTAACTCTTCAATATGAATATCTTGATTTGGATCAATGAAATACTTTTTAACGAACTTTTTATCTCCTTGTATTAAATTTGGATGCTCTATTAAATGTCCAGCAGGAAATCCAAGATAGACAAATTGAGATTTTTTATCTATCCATAGATATGCAAAATTTTTTTTCTTCAGAATAAAAAATGGTGTGCCATATTTCCAATTTTCAGTTATTTCTGGAATTTCTTTGAGTATGAACCTACGGATGAAATTCATTGTAGAATAGAAAGGCTCTATTTGATTTTCATAAAAATTATCGATAGGATTCATTAGATTTTAATTTTGTATTTTATTTCTTAGAACAACAAATCTCGATTTCAAAATTACTTTATTCTGATAAATTTTTATCATTTAAAAAATTAGGGTCGGATAATGATTTTAAAAATGCGACAAGATGTTTTTTTTCTTCTTCTGTCAATCCAAGTGCTTGGATTAAATTGCTTTTTTGTGGATGATTTTTTCCACCCGAATTATAATGTTCTACTACCTCTTCTAGTGTGTTTATCGATCCATCGTGCATATATGGTGCAGAATATTCAATATTTCTAAGACTTGGAACTTTGAATAAGGCAAGGTCCTCTGTTTTTCCTGTGGCTCTTTGTTTGCCAAGATCAACATAGTTTAGATACAAGCCATTGTTTTGAAAGCTATAATTTGTAAAATTAAATCCGCTGTGACATGTTCTACAATTTGTTTTATTTGAGAAAAATAGTTCTTTTCCTAATGCTACTTTATAATCGATTGGCTCTAAAACTCCTTGGGTGTAAATGCGATCATATTCTGAATTTCCACTGATCAAACTCCGCTCAAATGTAGCAATGGATCTTGTGAGCACAAAGGCATCAAGATCCCGTGAATAGGCTTTGTGTGCCAATTCTCGATAAGTCGTTGATGTGCCCAGTCGATCTATGATCTCAGGCATACTAAAATCAAATTCAGCATGTTCCTGAATAGGCACGAGTATTTGTTTTTCAAGAGTCGACACAGAACCTTCTCGAAGCAAATAAGGTTGGTAACCGACATTGGCTAGGCTTGGTGTATTTCTTACTCCAAGTCGCATTTCGACGCCTTTAGCTTTCGCTAATCCATCTGTAAATGCAAGTGATTGTTGATGGCAACTACCACATGAAATTGAGTTATTTTTTGAAAGTGCTTTTTCGTAAAAAAGTTTTTTACCTAAGATCCAGCGATCAACTGTAAATTCATTGTCACTAGGAAAAGTCATCTCCGGAAATCCTTGAGGGATTTTTAACTCAAAAATTTCTGGAGATGAGGATTCATTTTTTGAACAAGATAGTATTGTAGATACTAATAATAAAAGACAATATATGAGGCTTTTATATCTCACATTATCTAATAAATATTTTTTTTGCGAGTAATGTTTTTTGCTCAGAACGCATTTCCAACAATAGACTACCATGTATTGAAGCAGAAGAGAATGATATATTTTCCTTTTCTTGATTCAATTTTCTCGATAGAATCAGCCTTCCATTCAAATCCATTATGTTAAATTCTTTCGCTATTACATTTGGATTGTGTACATCAATTGAGATCGTATTTGAACGTAAGCCACTGATAAAAAAACGAAGCTCAGATTCATCTATTTTATTGACAGCAGTTGGAGTGGCTACAGTGAAGACATTTGAAGCCATGTTGTTAATGATCGTTGCTGATGCTCCAGTGCTTGCATGACTAATTGGACCATTTTTTACACTCAGCTTAAAAAGCAAATTGCTGTAATCTGCATTTAAATGCAAAATTGATTTTCCAGATTGAGTTAGTTGTGCTTTTACTGGAAAGCTTACAGTCCTGTAATTTAGATCTTCAACCGTATGAATTTGAAAATTCTTATTAAATGTAGTCCCTGTTCCACCATTTGAGTTTCCTTCCAATGCGATAAATCGATAACCAGAAGTCCAGCCCCAATGCATCGATGGGTTTTTTAAAGCCAAAGGATGTGATGAAGGATATGTTGATGGATCTAAATGATTGGCAGCTTGATCAACACCTATTGAAAATTCTATGCCTTCAATATTGGATACAGGAAGTATTCCAAGACTAAGTACTGTGTCTTTTTCTGCACTAACCAAAAAGTAGAGATCTTTTATTAAATATGATTTTCCACCATCATACTTAATTTTGATTTCTGAAACATAGTATTGAAGGCGAGTGATTTTATATTCACAATCGCCACCAGAATATACAGTTGAAAAATTAAAAGCGTTGCCTGCCCAGTTGGGATGGATCTGTAGTTCAACTTCACTGCTCTGAGCAAAACTCGCTTGAAGTATGATTCCTAGAAATAATGAAAATAAATATTTCATATTGAATTTAGTTACTTGTTTTTTTAATTAATTAAAATTGTATTTTGCAATGCTTCTGCCATGATAATTCACAGCGAAAAGTTTTGTGCCGACTACAATTACATCCGCTGGTTTATCCAACCCTTCAGTTAGGATTTGGCTCAAGCTATCCATTGAATTATAAACCAAAATACGACTATTTTCAAAATCTGTGATAAAAATATTTTGATTAGTCACAAAAAGTCCAGTTGCAGCATTTATTTTTTCATTTTCTGCTAACGTTGACTTATGGTTTCCATTGAGATCAAAGATTTGGACACGGTGATTGTAGGCATCAGCCACATATATTTTCTGATTGAATATTTGAATATCTGTGGGATATGTAAATTCACCTGCAGCCTTACCTTGTTTTCCTACAGTGAAGATACTATCTTCTGTTTGGCAGGTAATGCGATGATTGTAAAAGTCAGCCGCAAAGTATCCTCCTTCATAAGCATCTACTCCAGAGATTGCATCAAATTCAAATTTGGAGTTTGCTGTATCTTTCTTTTCTTGATGTAGTACGACAATTTGATCAGATCCATATTCTGCTATTGCAAGACCCTGATCTCCCCATGAGATGTGCATGGGGCGATCAAAGTTTTCAAAGCTCTCTAGAACTTTACCGTCTTGGTTTATTTTGAAAATCCTGTTGTTATCCGCATCGGAGACGTATAGATTTTCATCACTATCGAGAGCGATACCAACAGGGCCAATACTATCTAATGAAATTGTTTTTTCATATTTCCAGTTTGGACTTGATACTTGTTTTTTCTCTGGTGATTTGCATGCAATCGTTCCGATAATTAATACGCATATCGCTAATTTTATATTATTCATGTTTGTGAATCTTTACAATTAACGATATTGACAACATGCGGGAAGTGAATTATAAACTGACGCATCGGCTTTGCTTGATTCTGTATCATGTCCAGATTTCGCAATTGCATTTTGAATATCTATACTTTTTACTTTTGAATTGTCAAAACCTACCTTGAGTATTTTTGTATCTACATTCCAAACAGCGGATGAAACACCTGGCAAAGATTTTGCAGTTTTTTCTATTCTCGCTTTGCACATTTTACAGTTGCCCGATACTTTTATTTCTGCGGTTTGATTGCCCATGGCGGTTGGTTTAACTTCTGAATTCACATCTCCTGTTGATTCAGATTTTCCATTGGATCGCAGCACGCTAATACCTTTTGCAGTGTATCCCGCTTTGGTCACCAATGCATCTACATCATTCAATGTCATCGCATTATTTGTTGGAACATTGTAGGTCATTTTTCCAGACTGAATATCTATTTTTATTTGTTGGATACCTTTTACTTTTTTGAATTTTTTTTCTAATCCATATGCACAGAACGGACAGCCAAGTCCTTCTACACGTAAAGTAAATTGATCGTTTTGTCCAAAAAGAAATTGACTACTTAATATGATAAATAAAATAATGTTTTTCATGATAATTTTTTTAATATTTTTAAATAATAACTCTTGTACCTATAAAGATCGAAGAGTGTTTTTGATATGTGGTTAAATGGTGAAAACGTTGTGTAATCGGCAGTTGATATGAAAAGTCAAATGTATAGATTCCTTTTGCATATTGAATGCCTGGTGCTATATATATCCCATATTGTGATTGTCCATCATGAGATTGAGCAATAGTAGCTTCTGACTCGAGATACAGATTAATCTGTTTCACAGGATAAGTAGGTTTGAGCAAAGGAAGGCCAAAACCTGCTTTAACTGCGAAGAAATTTAAATGACTGGCAGCGGGTGAAAAATAATAACCCAACTCCGATTGTATTCCTAGTTTTAAACTTTCTTTCGCACCAGAGAATCCAAGATAAGTCATAGGATGACCCATTCCTAAGATCATGGTTTCAAGCGATTTCCCGGTAGCAAACATTTGCTTTGCCTTTATTGCGACTCTCGTAGTTTTCGCTGTGCCATCTTTTTTGTAAAATTGATATTTAGCCATGAAGGCGAGATCACCAAGTGAGAGCTTATTCAAATGATGACTTGTGGGAATTTCAGCTCCGATTGCGATTTGATTACTGATGTTGTAATCAGCTTCCAATACGAATGCTGTGAAGTCATGCACTTGTTGATTAAGTATTTTTGCAAAAGGTCTTATCGTGCCTTTGTTTGCGCCGAGCATAATCGGTTTGTCCAGTAATATTGGTGGACCTTGAGCAAACATCAAATGTGCTCCTATTACTAATAATAGAAGATATAAATTTTTTTGATACATGTTAATCAGTATTTAAATGATAAAATAATCTAAAATGAAAATTTTAGATTGAATAAAAATAAAAAACTGATTACGGATTAGCAACGAAACGACTGTAGAAGCGGTATAAGATCTCCTTGGTCTGGAGGCGCTTTGTACAGTGCGAAAAGAGTTGTTTTGTGATTTGAAGTTGGACTTTCTATCAGTTCAAAGTCTTGACAGAATGAAAGAAAATCGGCTATGTAATTTAATTGAATATCATATTTTGCTTGCAGCAAAGTAGATTCTAGATCAGCTTGTACAAAATCTACATCGTTTGTACAACATGGTTTAGCTGTCCATTTCAGTTGGTTTGATTCTTGATCTTTGAACTGTTTCGATTTGTTACAACAAGATTTTTTTTGTTTTTTCTTCGAACAACAATGACCATTTGGTGAAAATATTTCTACACTTGTTCCTTTGGCAGAACATATATGACTAAAAATAGTAATCCCAGTACTAGAAAGGAATATATTTAAAGCCAATAATAGATGTAGTAATTTCATTTTTCAACGAGAATTAATGGTACAACATAATAATTAGACGGAAAGTTCACAAGTTAGGATTTCTATTGAATTATGATCACTCACCCATTTTTACCACTTTTTCACATTGTATCAACCTTTGCTGGGGATCGAATAGTCGGATAAAATAAACTCCGTCTTGAAATGCAGAAAAATCAATCTCATGAGGAAAAGAATACACTTGTTTTTTGAGAACAAGCAGTCCTTGGAGATCGTGTATTGTAAGCGTGCTTTCATCAAGAGAAGAGAGCGCATAGGAATGCGAGACTAGTTTGCATTTGTCTTGAATCAACGTATTACAGCTGAAGAATTTCGGTGGAACTTCTTTGTCTATATCTGGTGAAAGATTCGTGCTTCTTGGGCTGATGATAATGGTCGTATCGCAGTAATCATAGTAACATCCATCTTTAGTGAGACAGACTAACAAGAAATCTTGACTTCGCCATTTTGTTGAATCTACATTATCTACATCTCCAGAAAGTAGAAGATCGCCATTAGCTAGCTCCATTCCAGAAAAAAATTTCATAGATATCGAAGTATTATGGATGATCCTTCGATCCCAAAGCACATTGCCTTCTTGATCCAATTTCATTATTAGTCCGGCACCTGCATACTTCGTATATTTTACATTCTGATCAGTGCCATAAACTATAATATTGCCATCATTGGTAATAAAATGATTTACAATAAATTTCTTGTCCCATTTTGGAAATCTTCGCTCCCACAAAATATTGCCTTGTTTGTCCAGCTTTGTTAAAGTGTGAATAGAAGGATACGTGTCTCTTACAAAATCTTTGAACCTTTCCCAATTGACCACAAATCCACTATCAGGACATTGTGTGATTTGTTGATTTACAAAAAATCCTTCAGTGCTGTTCAAGTCCGTATGCCATAGTTTATTGCCCAATGAATCCATCTTAATTACTCTACAATAATTCGTCACAAAATCATTTGAAATGGCTTTGGCAGAGATCCATTGATTGTCATACGTTGGTTCAAAGGATTTATAATCTTCATAAAAATATTTTTCTGCAAAATGTATTGTTTTCGTTCGCCTTAGATTGCGATCCATCACCCAGACTTCAGAGGAGTCAAGCCCAGGGTTAGGGTGATCATGCCAAAAAACAACGAGAAGCTGTAATTCATTTTTGAAATAATTTAGACTTCTTGCAATATGATCTTTATTGAACGGTCCGAATGAAATAGAATCAGCTACTGTGCCATCCTGAGAGATCTTGAAGACAGTGATATTTTTAAGGTAAGCACTATCAAAATGGGTAGCAATAAAGACATGTTCACCATCAGTACAAATATTACCGATAGTTCTAGGATTATATCCTGGTAAGTCAAGAGACCAAATCAAAGAACCCTTTCGGTCAAACTTGTGGACTAGAGTGCAATCACCATAAGGATGTGAACATGATCTCAAGGATAGTCCATAAAAAAAATTATTTAATTCGATGATTTTCCAACCAGTATTTGTGATTTATTATAATCATAATTTTTACTAAAATAAGGCTGTCCAACTAAGCCGTGGGAAATAAAAAAGCAAAATGCTATTAGAGTTAAATAATTGTTTGTTTTCATTTTTGGTTATTATCTCAATTCAAATTAATTTAGAAAACAAGGTAACGAGTTTTTATTAATTTGACAAATTTATTAAACTTTATTTTTTAAGTCTAATCTAAAAGTAGAAATTTTATTGATTTGAGAATATTTTCTTTCTACTCATTGAGTCATAAAAAATAAATATTTACATGAGCATTAAAAAAATACTACTCACCCATTTTCACCACTTTTTCACATTGTATCAACCTTTGCTGCGGATCGAACAATCGGATAAAATATACTCCGTATTGGAATGGAGAAAAATCAATCTCATGAGGAAAAGAATACACTTGTTTTTTGAGAACAAGCTGTCCTTGCAGATCGTGTATCGTAAGTGTGCTTTCATCAAGAGAAGAGAGCACAAAGGAATGAGAGACTAGTTTGCATTTGTCTTGAATCAAAGTATTACAGCTGAAGAATTTCGGAGGAACTTCTTTGTCTATATCTGGTGAAAGATTCGTGCTTCTTGGGCTGATGATCATGGTCGTATCGCAGTAATCATAGTAACATCCATCTTTGGTAAGTGCAACCAGCCAAAAGTCTTGACTGCTCCATTTTGTAGAATCCATATTGATTACATCTCCCGATAAAAGCAAGTCGCCATTTTGAAGCTCCATACCTGAAAAAAATACTAAGTGTCCTGAAGATGAAGTATGATGAATAATCCTTCGATCCCAGAGAACATTGCCCTGTTGATCCAATTTCATCAATAGGCCTGCACCAGTGTATTTCGTATATCTTACATTCTGATCAGTGCCATAAACTAAAATATTACCATCATTGGTAATAAAGTGATTTACAATAAATTTCTTGTCCCATTTTGGAAATCTTCGCTCCCACAATATATTGCCATGTTTGTCCAGCTTTGTTAAAGTATGTGTAGAAGGAAAAGTATCTCTGATAAAATCTTTGAACCGTTCCCAATTGACCACAAATCCACTATCGGGACATTGTGTGATTTGTTGATATAAAAAAAATCCTTCAGTATTGTTCAAGTCCGTATGCCATAGTTTATTGCCCAATGAATCCATCTTAATTACTCTACAATAATTCGTCACAAAATCATTTGAAATGGCTTTTGCAGCGATCCATTGATTGTCATAAGTTGGTTCAAAAGATCTATAATCTTCATAAAAATATTTTTCTTCAAAATGTATTGTTTTCGTTCGCAATAGATTGTGATCCATCACCCATATTTCAGAGGAGTCAAGCCCTGGTTTAGGGTGATCGTGCCAAAATACAACGAGAAGTTGTAATTCATTATTAACAAAATTAAGACTTCTCGCAATATGGTTTTTTCTTGAAAGGTCCAAATGAAATAGAATCAGCCATGACAGCCATCCTGAGAGATCTTGAAGATAGTGATATTTTTAAGGAATGCAATATCAAAATGCGTTGCAATAAAGACATGTTTGCCATCTGTACAAATATTTCCAATAGTCCTAGGATTATATCCTGGGAAGTCGAGTGACCAAATTAAGGAACCATTTCGGTCAAACTTATGCACAAGTGTGCATTCTCCATAAGGATGAGAACAAAATCTCCCACCTATAGTCCAAAATAAAAACTATTTAATTCTATAATTTTCCATCCTGTGTTTTCTGATCGATCATAGTCAAAGTTTTTACTAAAATAAGGCTGTCCCAATACATATTGGGATAAACTTAAGAGAAAGATCAATTTTAGTACATAGTTCATAGATTTCATAAGCTTAGGGATATATATTTTGAATCCAATCAAAAAAATAATTTTGAATAGACTTAACAAATTTAATGTATTGTCTTGAATTAATTAATTTTTAACATAGAAATATTTTTGAACTGAGATTCTATGTATTGAATAATTTTAGAATTGTTTTCTCCAGAAAAAATTTAAGTAATATTTTAAAGGCTTTGCTCCTCGAATTGAAACTAATTTGAGGAAATATTGCGTTATACATGAAAAATTAATATTTTGCAGCCCATGAAGTATTTGTTGTTGATAGTCAGTGTAATAGGATTTAGTAAGCTAGGAATTTCACAAGAAGATTCCAAAGTGATCGTAGAAGGGTATCAAAAGTTAAGCCCAAATGAAGCTGTTCGATGTATTTTTATTGATAAGGAGAATTTTAAGTGGCTCGGCACAGACAGGGGACTTTATCGCATGATCAATCTTGAGAACGATCCTGAACTCATCGTTACAGACAGCATCACGGCTATTACTGAAGATAAAAAGCAATTACTCTGGTATGGCAATCGTAATTTGTTATTAAGTTCAGAAGATCTCAGTCAAAAAATATTTTTGAATCAGGCCAAGGGAGAAATCACATGTATGAATTATTTCAATGGTGATATTTGGGTAGGAACGACTGAAGGTTTGTATCGAGTCTCTGATGATCAATCTCGAATATTGAATCATTACAACACAAAAAATTCTAAATTGAAATCCAACGCTATTAATATGCTTTACCTCGACACTGAGAACAAACTTTGGGTAGGTACTGATGCTGGTGTTGCAGTAATAGATCAAAAGGATTGGGATTATTATGAAGCGGATCACAAGATCACAGGCGCCATCAATACTAGTGAAGGCGTTTGGCTTTTAGCAGAAAAAAAAATGTGGCTGATATACAAAGAAGATGGCAGAGATCGATGGCAAGATGCTGCTGTGAAGCGAGGCTTGAGTCGCGGTCCTGTGAGAGCATTGGCTGCTGATAGTAAAGGAAGGATCTATGTAGCTTCGGAGATTTTAGTTCAATTCGATCCAGTTACTGATAAAGCCTTGCAAATAGATGAAGATTATGGTTTTGTCAGTTCGCAAACGTTGTCATTAAAATGTGATAAAAATGATGATCTCTGGGTTGGAACAGCTGATCGCGGATTATTTAAAATGGATATGATTGATTCAGAAGATGAAAAATTTACAGTAGTAGCTTTTTCAAAAGGTGAGATCAAATGTCCTAATGACAAGACTGCATCTATTATTTTGGTAGTGAATGGTGGAAAGACACCTTATCGATACCAATGGAGCGATCCCTCATATAAAGGAAGCAAGTTGGATAGTATAGGCGGAGGAACCTACTCAGTCACTGTAACAGATGCTGAAGGAGAAGAGTATGTCGCAAATGTTGCGGTGAAAGCGCCAGAACCTCTACAAATGGAGCTTGTAAGCAAACAAGCTGTGTCAGAGCTTAATAGAAAAGATGGAAAAGCTACAATTAAAATTACTGGTGGGACAGAACCATATAGAACATTATGGAGCAATGGTAAATCTGGTTTAATTGTTGGAAATTTAAGTGGTGGGAAACATACAGTAAAAATAGCAGATAAAAATCATTGTCAAATGATTGGTGAGCTGTATATAGAACAGCCAAAAGTATTGCCAGAATTGATCCGCGAAAAAATCGTCATAGGACAAACTTTGCGTATTAATGAGTTGTACTTTCTAGCAGATTCCGCCATTATTAGCGATGAGTCAAATCAAGTATTAGATGAAATCAGGACATTTCTTAAATCCAATCCAGATATTTCAATAGAAATAGGCGGACATACGAACGGCACCCCATCTCATGAATACTGCGATCGACTTAGCAATGCAAGGGCAAAAAACGTCGCTTATTACCTCTACAATAAAGGCGTACCAGAAGCCCAAATATCCTACAAAGGTTATGGCAAAAGAGTACCTATAGCCTCTAATGATACACAGTCTGGTAGACAAAAAAATCAGCGGGTAGAGATCAAAATTGTCTCAATCAAACAGGGTTGATAGTAAGAAATCAATCTTTGATTAAAATAGGGACTATCACACTGTAAACATATTAAAAAATATTTAATATATTTGCAGCTCGAAAAAATGTAAAATAGTTTGGATACAAATACATGTTTGCTTTGTCGTGGAACTCAAATAGAAAAATTGTTTTCTGTTAAGGATCATGGTATAAGCGGAGAGCAATTTCATTTGAGCGAATGCAAGTCTTGTCATTTTCGCTTTACTTCAGATGCTCCTAAAGAAATCGATATTGCACCTTACTATGAAGCTTCGAAATATATTTCTCACACAGAAGATAGTGCTAGCTTTGTCAATCGTATTTATTTCGGGATACGCGATTTGATGTTAGAGAAAAAGTATAAACTAATCCGTAATTATTCCTCTGGTAAAAACTTTTTAGATATTGGCTGTGGTTTAGCTTATTTTTTGAATCATGCAAAGTCAAATGGAAATGAAGTTTTAGGGATAGAAGTCAGCGAGCAAACTGCGCAGCAAGCACGAGATAAATTTAAAATACAAATAGAGTCACCGCAAACATTTTTGCGCGGTGAGATCAAATCAAAATTTGATGTCATCAGTTTGTGGCATGTGTTAGAGCATTTGTATAATCCAGCGGATTATTTGAATCAAATTAAAGTAAATATGTCGAAAGATGCGATACTTGTAATCGCAGTGCCAAATCACAATTCATTTGATGGAAAAAAGTATCAGCAATATTGGGCAGGATATGATGTGCCAAGGCATCTCTGGCATTTCGAGGCGAAGACTCTAATCCCTTGGATGGAGAATCAAGGATTTAAGAATATTGGAATCCATGCTTTACCATTTGATGCATTTTATGTGTCTTTATTATCTGAACAATACAAAGGAAATTCATTGGCAATTCTGCGCGGATTTTTTAGTGGAATGAGATCCTACTTTTCATCATTGCGAAATGTCAAAACTACGAGCTCCATTATTTATATTTTTAAGTTAAAAAACTCATGAGCAAAATTCAAACCGCAGAGCGCGTTTCTGCAACAGATTTTTCAGATAATTATGTTTACCAAAGAAGTGTTTTTGCTTATCACGAAGCGGCAAAGATCGTACGTGGTAAAGTCTGTGAAATAGGTACTGGAAGCGGATATGGTGTCAGAATAATCGCACCAGTATGTGATGAATTTGTAACGATTGATAAATTTCGATGCGAGTTAGATTTTTCAGAATATAAAAATGTAAAATTTATTCAAATGGAGATTCCTCCATTCGCAGGAATAGCAGAAAATACATTTGACTATGTAATCACATTTCAAGTCATTGAGCATATTGAGAATGACAAATCTTTTCTTCAAGAAATAAATAGAGTCCTCAAGCCTGGTGGAAAATTAATTTTAACTACACCAAATAAAATTCAATCCTTAACTCGAAATCCATGGCATGTGAGAGAATATACAGTAGATGAGCTAGTTTCACTCTTCGAACAATGCGGATTTAAAGTCAATGCATCGGGAGTTTTTGGTAGTAAGAATGTAGATTCTTATTTGGAGAAAAATAAACAAAGCATCCAGCGAATCACAAGATGGGATATTTTTAATTTGCAGTATAAACTTCCTCGAACTTGGTTGCAAATACCTTATGATCTAATGAATCGAATGAATCGCAAAAAAGTAGCAAATTCAAATCGTGAAATCACTCAAAACATTCGTCTTAACGATTTTTCAATTCAAAAGGCAACTGGCGAATGTCTAGACTTATTTTATATTGGTGAAAAATAAGTTGAATACAATTTGGGAAAGAGTGAAAAGATTTACTCATTAACATTGTCACATTATCATTTCCCAATCAGGAATATTTTCCATATAAGTAAGAATCTATCCTGAAAATATTTAATCCTTCAAGTAAGGATAAGGCTCAGAATAATTATCCTCATAAAGACCTTCTGGTTCTGGCAATGGAGATTCTTCCGCAAAGCGAACTGCCTCTTCCATTTCTTCAGAGATCGTATTTTGGATCGATTCTACCTCTTCTGCAGTAAGTATTTTATTTTTCAAAATATACTCTTCAGTTACAAGAACTGGATCTAAAGATTTGTAATATTCCACTTCGTCTTTTGTGCGATAGTTTCCAGGATCGGAAACTGAATGACCGCGATATCGATACGTATTAATTTCTAGAAAATAAGGACCATTACCAGCGCGAATATGTTCTGCAGCTGTAGTCAACGCTTCGTGAACAGCTTGAGGCTTCATACCATCTACTTGCATAGAGGGCATATCAAATGCAAGACCGATTTTGTAAAGATTCGTTACATTACTAGTCCGTTCGATCGAAGTACCCATTGCATAGCCATTGTTTTCTACGATATATAAGACTGGAATTTTCCAAGTCATAGCCATGTTGAAAGATTCGTAAAGCGCGCCTTGTCTTGCGGCACCATCGCCAAACATCGTGACACAAAGTAGATCAGTTCCTCTATATTTTTCTGCAAAGGCAATTCCAGTTCCGATAGGAATTTGCGCCCCGACGATACCATTTCCACCAAAAAATCGATGTTCTTTCGAGAAAAAATGCATAGAGCCACCCTTACCCTTCACGCAGCCTGTAGCCTTGCCGAAAAGTTCTGCCATACATGATTTTGCGCTCAAACCACGAGATAAAGCAGTGCCATGCTGTCTATATGCTGTAACTACAGCATCTTCTTTTCGTAAAGCAGTCACCATTCCTGCAGCTATTGCTTCTTGGCCAATGTACACATGGCAAAAACCCCTGATTTTCTGTTGACTATACATCAAAAGGGTTTTTTCTTCAAATTTTCGGATTCGAAGCATGGTTTCGTACCAGCTGCGCCAGGTTTTCGCATCATATTTCTTCTCAGTAAGTGAGCCTTCAACCTTAGCCTTGCTTTTAGAAATTGTTTTTGACATGTATGCAATTTGTGCAAAAATAATTACTTGCGTCTAAATTGTCAAATTTATTTAGGGGAAGCCTTTTAGGGTTAACGTTCATTTATTGGATCGATTTCATTATATAAAAACACATTCGAGTTTGTTTATCAATTGTCTTTATTAGAGAATAATTTAATGCAAGTTTAATAGACACTATGGTAGGTCTTTTGGAAAATTTGTAAAAATTAATCTTTTAAACCTATTTTAGAAAGATTAAATTCAATAAATTTAATATTTATAATAATGCTTAGTTTTGCACACTTGTATGATTCTAGAATCCATAAAACTCAAGCAATTTAAAAACCATTCTGATTTTTTTGGACAATGGCTGTCTGGCTTTAATTTTATTGTAGGTCCAAATGGGGTAGGGAAGACCAACTTATTGGATGCAATTTATTTTTCTTCTATGTTGAAAAGTTATTTTCAAAATTCAGAAAAGCAAATGATTCAGAATGATAAAGATTTTTATCGCATAGATGCAAAGTTTCTTGAGAATGGACAGAATTATCAATTTGAGGCAAAATCAGCTTCCAATCTAAGAGAATCAAAATGGGAAGGATCTGTGATAGAGCGAAGTACCGATCATATTGGACGTATTCCAATAATTTTTATTTCGCCAGACGATATCTTTTATTTTTTTCAGGAAAGTGAAGAGCGTAGAAAATTTTTAAATCAGACGATTATTCAAATAGATCCAATATATATGGATCATCTTATGAAGTATTCTAAAGCATTGAAGTTGAGGAATGCACTTTTGAAAATATTTAATCCAGCGTTAGATCATTCTTATTTGCTAGATTCTTATGATAACTATTTGATTGAGTCGGGAAGTTATATTTCAAAAAAAAGAGCAGAAATTTGTAATTTATTGGATCCAATAATCATCCAATTTATGGCTGAAATCTCAGGAGGTATGCAAGAATCTACTATTGAGTATAAAACTCAGGTTGATCAAAATTTTGGAGATTTATTGTTGAAAAACAGGACTCGTGATATTTTTACACAAAGGACATCTGTTGGAGTGCATAAAGATCAAATTGAAGCAAGATTGGGAAAAGTTTCATTGCGTGAATTCGGAAGTCAAGGTCAACAAAAGTCTTTTATCCTTGCCTTGAGACTTGCACAATATAAGTTAATTTCATCTATCCGAAAAAAATCACCAATTGTTTTACTTGATGATATTTTTGCGAAACTGGATGAATCTCGAGTGAATAATTTATTAGCTTTACTGGAGCAAGAGAAAGTAGAACAGTGTTTCATAACAGATACACATCTTGAGAGGGTTGAAAAATTGAAATCTCAACTTAGTTCAACTAGTTCGATTATCAATTTAAATATAACATAATGGCGAAGAGGAAGAATGATTTTACTATAGGCGAAGCGTTACATAATTTTTCAAGCCAATCTGTTAAGTTGAAATTAAAATTAGAAGAGGCTAAAATACAAAGTATTTGGTCGAGCACATATGGAGATTACATTACTCAATTGACAGAGAGTATTCGATTGAAAGAAAATGTAGTTTTTGTCAAATTCACATCTTCCGTATTGCGAAATGAGATGAATTTAAATAAAGAAAAAGTGCTACAAACGATTAAAGAAAAAATGGCACCTGTTGAAATTAAAGAGATTGTGTTTCGTTGAGATTTTTTATCATTTGAATTAATGCATCATTTAAATTTCCTAAAGCTAATGGCACATTCCAACGGTCTTTATTGCGAGGCTCTACATAATTTGAAATCGCACGTAATGAAATAAAAGGAATATCGATGCATCGGCAAGCATAAAACAAGGCAGCACCTTCCATACTTTCAACATCTGCATTTAGTGGCAATAATTTTGTTATGGTATCTGCATTTCCTGAGGCCTTACTTACTGTAAGTCCTTTTGCTTTGGGATATTTGCTAATCCATTTTTTCGTTGGGTTTGATATCCATTTTTCATTGTAAGGGAATTGATTTTTAGGCAAAAAATCGAGATCAAATAAATCAATCAATGAGCCATCTTTCTCTTCAGCACCTATGTCAGCAAACCGTTCATGGGTGATTTCAATAAGATCGCCTAATTTATATTTTTCTGGTTGATAAGCTCCTGAAATACCTATATGAATCAACAGGTCAAAGTCTTTTAAATTCTTATGTCTTCCTAATGCAAAACTTGATTGAGCCAATCCAATGCCCATTACAAAAGGAGAAACAGAAATTGCACTGGTAGTAAATTCAGTAAAAGATTTTTGTTCAAAATTTTTTTCTAAATAATCTATTGTTTTTAAACATTCAAAATTAGTAGCGGAAACTAAAATAACTTTCAACATTACTTTTTAGGAATTTGATAGCGAACACTAAAAGCGGGTGAAGTGCCTAATGTACTATGATATTGTACTGCAAAATTGAGTTCAAGATTTTTATACAAAATAAAACTCGCTCCACCACTCATCGTTTTGTTAGATGTGTTGAAGCCTGTTTGCAAGGAAACTGCATTTTGAATCCTATATATCAGACCAATATGTCCACTTGTTGAAGTAGTAGACTTCTTTTGTAAATCTACTAGAACACTCACATGTTCGTAGATTTTGTATTGCAATCCTATTGCGAAGAGTGAAGGCAGATTATAGTTTTCTTTATGGCGCAACGGAAAAGGATTTTTTGCAATGAGAGCAATGTTTAAATAAGGCTTTAAGGCTAGAAATAGACCAGTATTGAAGTCGATATTTGATTCTGAATAATTTTCAACTCCTTGTGCAAAATTATAATTTCCTGTGATGCCTAAGCTAGCAATTTTACTTAATTTTCTACCATAAGAAAGTTGCAATAAATTTTCTCTAAGTGTAGGACTTCCTACTGTAACATAACTCAACCCTAGGCCATCTTTTGAACTCATTTTTACTTGAAAGTGACCTGCAAATTGAAATAGATTTTTTACTAAGAAATAATTTGAGGTGAATGCTTCAACGTTGTGACTTTCTATCCAAGCCAAATGAGCTGGATTGAAATGATGCGATAAATTATCTTGGTAGGCAATACCTGAATTTCCCAATGCGATTGATTTTACATTGGCTATTGATGTATTTAGTGAATATTGTCCATGTATTTTATCAGATAGAAAAAATACAATGAAAACAAGTAAAATTGAACAAGTAAATGATCTAGTCATAAATAACAGTGCAAGTTAGGTATTAATTTATTTACCATAGTTACAATTTTCTAAGTATTTTTGCATTATAAAAAGAATTAATATGAGTCAAGCATTTGTAGATCAGGTACAAAGCGGTTATAAGTTCAATTCAGCTTTCCTTACGATTGGTTGTGGGATGCTACAAGGCAAGGTAGTTCCAGATACTTTTGTTCATCTTCCGCTACGAATGATGAATCGTCATGGTTTGATCGCAGGTGCGACTGGAACTGGAAAGACCAAGTCGCTCCAATTATTGGCAGAGCAACTATCATACGCAGGAGTATCATGTTTTTTATTGGATATAAAGGGTGATTTGAGTGGTATTTCGATGATGGGTACTTCAAATCAAAAAATAGAAGATAGACATTGCAGCATAAATATTCCTTGGGAGGCTAAAAATAATTATGTAGAACTACTGACGATTTCATCTCAGAACGGTTGTAGGCTTCGCGCCACAGTATCTGAGTTTGGTCCAGTGCTATTATCTAAAATACTTGGACTTAATGATACACAGGAAGGTGTAGTTTCAATGATATTCAAGTTTGCAGATGACAATGGTTTGCTATTATTGGATTTAGAAGATTTGAAGAAATTGCTTCAATTTGTATCTAATGAAGGTAAAGAACATATACAAAAAGAATTTGGAGCAATATCACCTGCAAGTGTAGGTACCATTTTGCGAAAAATCATCGAATTGGAGCAACAAGGGGCCACAAGTTTTTTTGGAGAGCGGTCATTTGAAGTTGAGGATCTTGTACGCACAGATCGAAAAGGTAGAGGCGTGATAAGTATTTTACGCGCCAATGATATACAAGATAAACCGAAGTTTTTTTCTACATTTTTACTACAAGTATTGGCAGAGATCTATTCCAAATTTCCTGAAGCTGGAGATTTAGATAAACCGAAATTAGTGCTCTTTCTAGATGAAGCTCATTTGCTGTTTGAAGAAGCTACCCCAGCATTATTGGATCAACTAGAGACAATAATTAAGTTGATAAGGTCTAAAGGGATTGGCTTGTTTTTTATCACTCAGAATCCTACGGATATTCCTGATTCTGTGTTAAGCCAATTGGGATTAAAGATACAACATGCCTTAAGAGCCTTTACGGCCAAAGACAGAAAAGCGATAAAAATGGCTGCTGAAAATTATCCAATTACTGAGTTCTACGACGTCAGTCAATCTCTTACGGAATTGGGAATTGGGGAGGCCTTTGTGACTGCATTAAATGAGAAAGGAATTCCAACTCCTTTAGTACATACGATGATGAGAGCCCCTGAGTCAAGAATGGATGTTTTGAGTCCAAAAGAAATTGATGAGTTAGTGAGTAATTCTGAGATTGCAGCATATTATAATGAAGAGATCAATAGGGAATCAGCAGCAGAGATTTTGACAAAAAAAATAGAAGAAGCGGAAGCAGCTCAAGCAGAAGAAATGGAGGAGAAAGCACCTCCACAAGATAGTAGTAGATCTAGACGACCAGAGAAAAGTACCTTGGATAAAATCATGGGAAATACAGTAACAAAGCAAGTAGGACGAACTGTTGCAAGAGAGCTTACGAGAGGGTTACTAGGTATGTTTGGGATCAAAACAAGCGCACCAAGAAAAAGGAGAACTGGTTGGTTTTAGGAAGATTTAATAGTAAAATGGGCTGTTTTTTTTGAGATTAGAAAGTATGAAATTACATATTTTTTACTATCTTCGCAGCTCAAAAAATTGAGCTTTGAAAATAGCTGTATTAAAAGAAACAAGGGACGGTGAAAAAAGAGTAGCCATCACACCACAGATAACCAAGCAATTGATTGCCAAAGGTTATGAAGTGTATGTTGAATCTGGAGCAGGGGAGTCCTCTTCATTTCAGAATCAAGATTATGAACAAGCAGGTGCAAAAATTTGTGCTAATGCAACTGATTTGAGCAAGATTGCCCAAGTTTTTGCAAAAATTAATCCATTTACAGATCAAGAAATCAACTCCTTGCCGAACAATGCTATTTGTTTTAGCTTGATGTATCATTTGATTAATCCTGAGTATGTTCAAAAATTAGCGGCGCAGAAAGTGACTAGTTTTTCAATGGATGCGATTCCTAGGATTAGTAGAGCTCAAAGTATGGATGTTTTAAGTTCTCAAGGTAACCTTGCAGGATATAAAGCTGTAATACTAGGAGCAGAACATATGACTAAGATTTTTCCATTAATGATGACTGCTGCAGGAACGATTACACCATCAAAGGTTTTAATTTTTGGTGTTGGAGTAGCGGGATTGCAAGCCATAGCCACAGCAAAACGACTTGGTGCAGTGGTAGAAGCAACTGACGTAAGAGCAGAAACCAAAGAACAAGCAGAATCTCTTGGCGCCAAATTTATTACAGTTAAAGATGATGGTGTTAAAGTTGAAGGTGGATATGCAAAAGAAGTAAGCGCTGAATATTTGGCAAAGCAAAAGGAAGCAGTAAACAAATCCTTGTTTCAAGCAGATTTAGTAATCACCACCGCTCAAGTTATGGGTAAAAAGGCACCCGTACTGATTACAGAAGAGCAAGTGAAACAAATGAAATATGGTGCAGTTATTGTGGATATGGCTGTTGAACAAGGCGGAAATTGTGAAGTTTCTGAATTAAATAAAATTGTAATAAAGCACGGAGTAAAAATCGTGGGGATTGGAAATTTACCTTCTACATTAGCCACGAATGCAAGTGAACTCTATGCGAAAAATTTGCAAAATCTATTGTACCATTTATCAACCAATGAAGGGTTTAAATGGGACATGGAAGAAGAAATTACTAAAGGTACATTGATTGTTCACCAAGGTCAAACTCTTAAATAAAAAGCAATGGGGATTTTAGAATTTATAAGTTCAAATATTCAAATGATCTATTTGGTCATTTTGATGATTTTTGTGGGAATTGAATTGATATCCCATGTACCTTCAGTATTGCATACACCATTAATGTCAGGTGCTAATGCGATACATGGTGTAGTCATCATAGGGGCGATCATTGTAATGGGTCAAGCGGAAGGAGTCTTAAGCTTGGTCTTAGGATTTATCGCTGTGATTTTTGGTACATTGAATGTTGTAGGAGGATTTGTCGTGACTGACAGAATGTTAGAAATGTTTAAGAAGAAAAAATAATGGAGCATATATTAGTAGTCATATATCTTATAGCATCAGTCACATTTATGTGGGGATTAAAGATGCTTTCAAAGCCAGACACTGCACGCAATGGAAATCTAATCGCAGCTGCAGGTATGATTTTAGCCATTTTTGCGACTATCTTTTTATACAAAGATTCCGAAGGAAATCATTTGGGTAATTTGGTCTGGATTTTTCTGGCATTGGTGATTGGAACCGCGATAGGTTGGATCATGGCAAAAAAAGTGCAAATGACAGCAATGCCTCAAATGGTCTCATTCTTCAATGGAATGGGAGGTGCTTGTGCAGCAATTATTTCTATCATTGAATATAATCATTTGAATCATGTATTGGCTTCTAGTACAATGACACCAGAAATGGCAGCAGACCACCATGGTAAAATTATTATCATTCTCGCTGGATTAATTATTGGGTCTGTATCATTTGCAGGTAGTATTATAGCGTATGGCAAGCTAGAAGGCAAAATAAACGACTTTAGCCTTAAGGGTCAACAAATCGTAAACATTGGTCTTTTATTGGCTTTATTGGTATTGTCTATTTTATTTTATACAGGTACGATCAGTGGATCAATGTGGTTTTATATCATACTAATAGTTTCATTACTTTATGGGATTCTATTTGTATTTCCAATTGGTGGTGCAGATATGCCTGTTGTGATTTCCTTATTGAATTCATTTACAGGAGTTGCAGCAGCTTGTGGTGGATTTCTTTATGATAACTATGTAATGTTAATAGGAGGTATCCTTGTTGGTTCAGCTGGAACAATTCTGACAGTGACTATGTGCAATGCAATGAACCGTTCTTTATTAAATGTACTTGTTGGAAATTTTGGTGGAGCTACGGCTTCTGGACCAACTTCAAGCACAGGAGGAGGGACGACTAAAGAGATTACACGATCTGATGCAGCTATATTGATGAAATATGCAAAGAAAGTTGTTATTGTTCCCGGCTATGGTTTAGCAGTTGCACAAGCTCAACATACTTGCCATGAATTAGAATCAATTTTAGAAGAAGGTGGCGTAGAAGTTAAATATGCAATACATCCTGTTGCAGGTAGGATGCCTGGTCACATGAATGTTTTGCTTGCCGAATCTAATGTGAGTTATGACAAGTTAATTGAGATGGAAGATATTAATCCAGAATTCGCTACAACTGATGTTGTACTAGTTGTTGGAGCAAATGATGTCGTAAATCCTGCTGCGAAAACTGATCCAAGTTCTCCTATTTACGGGATGCCAATTTTGGAAGTTGAAAATGCAAAAAATATTATTGTAATGAAGCGCTCAATGAAAGCAGGATATGCAGGAATTGATAATGCCTTATTTTATCAACCAAAGACGTATATGTTGTTTGGTGATGCAAAGGATACATTAGTAAAATTGGTCAACGAAGTAAAAAGCATGTAAGAGATTCCCGTTGATAAAAATCAATAGGGGTCAACATCTATTTTCAATCGAATGGAAGAATATCCTTCGGTAGCTTTTAGACTGAGTAATTCTTCACGCAATTTAGATTTAAATTTTGCTGAATCTATTTTTTCTTTTTCTAATTTTATAATAAACTCTTTAATGTAAGCTCCCTTGATTCTGGAGATATGCGGCTCAGCTGGCCCAAGAATATATTTTTTGTCTAGTAACCCAGTCAGTCTTTTCTGAAGTAGATCGCATCCTGCGGCTAATATATTTGGTTTTGTATGCCGTAATTCTAATCGAATAAGCCTAGTAAATGGTGGATAGGCAAAGATGTGTCTATCTTGAATTTCTAGATTAAAAAATTCAATATAATTTTGATCAATCACTTGTAATAAGATCGGATGGTTCATCGCATAGGCTTGAATGATTACATTTCCTTTTTCAGATCGTCTACCTGCTCTTCCAGCCACCTGAGTGAGCAATTGATAGCCTCTTTCATGAGATCTGAAGTCTGGATAGAATAAAATTTGATCAGCCTGTATGACTACCACAAGTCCTACTTTTTCAAAATCAAATCCTTTGGTAATCATTTGCGTGCCAATTAGGATATCGAAGTCGCCATCTTCAAATTCTTCAATGATTTCTCGTTGCGACTTACGAGTGCGAGCCGCATCTAAGTCAAGTCGTTTGATTTTTGCAGAAGGAAAAAGAGTATTCATTTCTTCTTCTAGTTGTTCAGTTCCAAAGCCAAGAATTTTGAGTGTGGCTTTATTGCATTCAGGACAAACTAATGGCATTGCTTTTTGCGCACCACAAATATGACATTTGATTTTATTTGAAAATTTATGCAGAGTAAGATGGATATCACAACGGTCACATAATGCTTCAAAGTTGCAATTATTACATTTTACAATAGGCGAATAACCTCGTCGATTTCGAAAGACTAGAACTTGTTTTTCTTTTGCTAGTTCGGTTTGTATAGCTTCGATGAGCGGCTTTGAAAAATGGCCTTTCATATGTCCCAATTGTTCTTCAGCTTTAAGACCAATCACATTTATTTCAGGTAATACACTATTTCCAAATCGATTAGATAATGTGATGAGGCCAAACTTGCCTGTTATTGCATTGTGGTAGGATTCAATGCTAGGTGTAGCAGATCCTAAAATTATTTTAGCTTTATGTAGATTGGCTAAATAGATTGCAGCATCTCTAGAATTGTAATAGGGACTCGATTCATGTTGCTTATAAGAGGCATCATGTTCTTCATCAATGATGATCAATCCTAAATTGCTGAAGGGGAGATGTATTGCTGATCTTGCTCCGATGATGATCGGGTGATTGTTCTTTGCTTTATTCCAAATAGCAATTTTATCCTTTGCATAAATACCAGAATGATACTCTATGATCTGATCTCCAAAAAAGTGTTTTAATCGTTTTACAAGTTGAGTAGTTAATGAAATTTCAGGTACGAGAAATAAAATTTGTTTGCCAGATTTTAAATTCTCTTTTATGATTTGTGTATAAATTTCAGTTTTTCCACTCCCTGTAATGCCATGCAATAATGCGACGGATTTTTCTTTGAAACAAGTCATGATTTCATCCATAGCTTGTTGCTGTTCGTCACTTAATTTATGTTCCTCTTGAGTCTCTAGTAATTCAGGGATATCGTATTTGTCAAGTTCTATTTGTTCATAAATCTTTTTCTTAATTAGACTAGCAGTCGTGCTTGATTCTGATTTTGAAAGTTGATGAAATACTTTTACTTTAATCCATTCACCTTTTTTACAATGATTCAAATAGGATAATAAATGGTGGATTTTTTTTTCTGAAGATTCAAGCTCAGTCATTGTTTTATTTAATGCAATGGGATCAGCGAGTAGAGTTGGAGATATCCTTATCCATTTTACTTTGACTGCGCTCTCTTGTTCATTGAGTTCTTCTCTAGTCACAATCAAATCCAATTCAATAAGTTTTTTAATAATTGGTAGGATTGTTTTTCGTTGAAGAATGCTTTGGATGTCGAGGATAGAAAGTTGATTTTTTATATCTAACGCTTCAAGGATTAAATATTCATAATCTGTGAGTTCATGTAAATCATAAGCTTTATCAGTTCTTAAAATTGTTGTATTGCTTTCTAATTTGAAGGCACTGATAAGGGCTGTGTTCATAACATCTCCTATCGATGCCATATAATATCTACTCATCCAATCCCAGAATTCCAATTGATTTTCTGTAACAATAGGTTCTTGATCTAGAACTTGAATAATAGGTTTTATATTTTTTACAACTGGAGAGTTGACAGTTCTTCTTACGATGGCTGAGTAATGTCTTCTTTTGCCAAATTCAATTTCTACTCTGCAGCCAGGTTTTGGAATTTGTTCAATTGTGTCAGGAATAGAATACGTGAAGCATCCTTCTAAAGGTAAGGGTACTATTACTTCAACGAATCGATTCTCTTTTGAAAATTCTAACATGTCATTGCTTAATTTTTAAAAGCAAAATATACTGCACCTATGAGTAATACAAAACTTATGAAATGATTCATTTTAAAATGTTCATTCGGAAAGTATAAAGTTGAAAATACAATAAATACTGTAAGTGTAATAATTTCTTGGATTACTTTTAATTGGAAAAGGCTGAATGGACCTCCATTGTCTACATATCCAATTTTATTTGCAGGCACTTGAAAACAGTATTCAAAAAAAGCTAGACCCCAGCTAAAGAGAATCACTGCAAATAGATTGAGTTTTGAAAACCAACTGATATCTTTCATTTTCAAATGACCATACCAAGCAAAAGTCATAAAAAGGTTAGCGATTACTAATAATGTAATTGTTGTAATTCCTTTCATAGATTTATTTATTCCATTGAAGTTCTAGAAATGTAGAAATTTGCTCTACTGCATTACCATTACCTAATCGCGAATGGAGTACTTGATATTTTAATTTCATTTTCCTTCGCAATTCCAATTTATTCAATTTCTTGCATTCTTCAGTTATGTTTTTTACTGTACATTCATTTTGGATAAGTTCTTTTACAATTTCTTCATCCATGATTAAATTTACAAGAGAAATATATTTTACTTGAATCAATCGTTTTGCAATGTGATAAGATATGGAACTGCCTTTGTAGCAGACTATTTCAGGGACATTGAATAGAGCTGTCTCCAATGTCGCTGTTCCAGAAGTCACGATTGCGAATCGAGCGTGATGTAACAGATTGTAATTTTGATTATAAATAATTTTTACAGAATTGTATTTAACTGTTAATTTCTCATATAATTCTCGATGTTGTTTTAGTCCAGCAATTACGATTTGAAATTTTGGAAAATGTAGACTAGCCTCCAAATAAAATGGTAGCATGGTCTCGATTTCTTGTTTTCTACTTCCTGGTAATAATGCAATGATGGATTGACAGTTTAAATTATTTTTATTTCGAAAATTGAGATCTGGTTCGAAATTGGTAATCGTATCCAGTAAAGGATGACCTGCATATAGTACGTCTAGGTTTCTTTCTTGGAAATAGATTTTTTCAAATGGAAGTATAACGATTAGTTTTGTGATGTATTTTCTTATGGTTTCTATTCTTCCAGGTTTCCATGCCCAGAGTTGAGGTGAAATAAAATAATATACAGGAAAATTATGCTCAGAAAGCCATTTTGCAAGTCGAAGGTTGAATCCAGGGTAATCAACTAATAGTACGTAGTCTGGCTTAAGTTCCAGTAATTCTTTCTTTGTTTTTTTAAAGAGAGAAAAAATCGTTTTAATGTTTTTTATAACTTCATAGAATCCCATGAAACTTACATCTTCATATCGAGTAAGAATGTTAACACCTGCATCTTTCATTTTTTGACCTCCCCATCCATAAAATTGCCAATCAGAATGTAAATGCTTAAGCTGAGAGATGATTCTACTTGTGTGAAGATCAGCTGATGCCTCTGCTGCGATAACATAGATTTTTTTAGACATTGATTCCTACTAGTTCAAAGCCATAGTTACACATCCAAAGACAAACATAAAATAATGTGGGAAAAATAATTCCACGCATTGCATTTGTTAAATATCTATTATTTGCCATTTGCATAGGAATGGCGTTCGCCAAAATCGCCATAAGTCCTATTGTTCGTTCTCTAAAGTTGGGTGCAAGACCAGTGCCACTTAGAATATCCCAAGCATCTAATTGGTCATATATCATTAATAAAATGGCATATGCTATAACAGGTATAACTATCCCTAATAGTAATCCATAAAGAATTTTATCGTATTTTAAAATTGGATTCATTTGTTTATCTTTCTAAGAAACGTAATGGCTCGATACTATTATGTAAAGTGAGATCATGTCCACTTGGTACGATACTGATGTACCCTTTTTCTAAGGCATGTAAATCAGTATCTTTTCCCTGATCTATGTTGGCAAACTTACCAGTAAGCCAGTAATATTTTTCATTTCGTGGATCAACGGCTTCTTTGAATTCCTCTACCCAATTGCCTTCAGCTTGTCTACATACTTTGATTCCTTTAATTTTGGCTTTACTCAACTTAGGAATATTGACATTTAATAGTTTGCAATTATACAAACCAGTCTTTAATACTTGTTTAATAATCGTAGAAAGATGTGAAGCAGCTTGTGAAAAATCGGCATCGAAGGAATAATCTAATAGACTAAAACCTATTGAAGGAATTCCTTCTAAAGAGGCTTCCATCGCTGCAGACATTGTTCCTGAATAAATAATATTTATTGAAGCATTTGATCCATGATTTATTCCAGAAAGACATAGATCTATTTTGCGGTTTTTCAGTACTACATTTTTTGCTAATTTGACACAATCTACGGGGGTGCCACTGCATTCATAAGCTTCAATCCCTTTAAACACATCTACTTTATGAATGCGAAGGGGTTTATTTATTGTAATGGCATGACCCATCCCAGATTGAGGAGAATTAGGTGCAATCACGATGACTTCACCATGCTTTTTAGCGATGTTGACTAGCGCTTTTAGGCCTGGAGCAAAAATGCCATCGTCATTTGTGACTAAAATTAATTTTTTTTTCATGATTTTCTAAACTAATGCAAATATATGAAGTCTTGATTCTAATTTTACCCTTATTTGACGATGCAAGTAGAATATAGCGATATAATTTCAGATTTCAAGAAGAAAGACTATAAGCCCATTTATTTCTTATGTGGCGAAGAGACTTATTTTATCGATGAATTAGCTATTCTTGCTGAGTCTACTATAATTCCTGAAGAATCTAAGGAATTCTCTCAGTATATCCTTTACGGCAAAGATATTAGTATAAAGGAACTTTCTGATTTGGTGAGACAAAAAACATTTTTTGGAGGGAATAAGTTTATTTTACTCAGAGAAGCTCAAGAAATTAAAGATAAGGAATGGGAAAATTTTATTCCACTTATAGATCATTTTCCAGAAGAAAATATTTTAATCATTTGTTATAAAAATAAAAAACCTGATGGACGATTGGCTTGGTCAAAAAAAGTAAAGGAAAAAACAAGCTATTTTGAATCAAAGCCATTAAAGGAATTCCAGTTGACAAAATTTATTAATGATCTTTGTCAAGAAGAATCAGTGAAGATACAGAATGAAGCCAATCAAGCATTGATCGATATGGTTGGTGCGAATTTAAAACAATTGAAAAATGAAGTTTCAAAACTAGCTATTGGCAAAGAAGCAAAGCAACTAATTACGGTTGAAGAAGTTATGGATGCGATTGGAGTTAGTCGCGAATTTAATGCGTTTGAATATCAAAAAGCATTGACCATAAAGGATTATTCAAAATTGTATTTTATCGCTCAGAACATGCAAAAACAATTGAAAAACACGCCTTTACTTCTCATCATTGGGTCATTGTATAGTTACTTTTCTAAACTATGGATTGTGAAGTCTAATCTTCATCGATCCGATAAGGAGATTTCAGAATTAATCCAGTTGCCATTTATAGGTTTAATAAAAGAATATAGAGAAGTTGCAGCAAAATATTCTATCGAAGAAATCCACAATTCTTTTTCAATCTTAAAAAAATTCGACCTCAAATCAAAAGGAATAAATGCTGTTAGAATAAATGAGGAAGAGTTGTTTATGGAAATGACCTTAGGATTTATTTACTCTATCAAAGATAGAATTCAACGTTGAAAATAAAATGGAAGAAGCCGACCTTCTTAAAGATCGGCTTACATCCTCATACACTCTATCCTAAATCTTTATAAACTTTTGTGTTTTCCGTATACCTTCTGTTTGAAACTCTATAAAATAAATTCCCGCATCTAAATGTTCTATTGGAATCGAAAGGAAGTTTTGTCCTATCGAGTTGATTTGTGATTTTGAACCTAAGAGTACTCCTGTCTGAGAGACAATGTTAATAGTACATTTTTGTTCTTTGAGTGATAGGTATTGTAATCTAAGTTCATCACTAGCTGGATTTGGAGTAAGTAAAAAATCATTTTTAGATTCGGCTATTTTATTGTCTAAGAAGCTCACATCTTGGATATCTACTGTATAGTCTTCAACTTCACCTCTTGTAAAAATTTCACAGTTATTTGGCAATCCGCCATATTTCATTGCAATACGTAATCTCGTTTTACCTGTTTTAGCGGTAGTTGGTATTAATGTGTTTACATAAATTTGAGAAAGACTAGAACTATAACCACTCACAAGCAATTCTCCCGCATCAGCAAAATTTCCATTTTGATTGTAGTCTATCCAAACTCTCCAGTACATTCTTCTTGGCAGATTAACTTGCCCAGATGAAAAATAGATTTGTATTACTTTTCCTCTCCCAATTACTGGATTTGTTATTTTTGAGACATCTAAGTAGCCATTGTTATTTCCTGAATAATTTTCAAGTGTTGTAATTTTAAAGAATTCAATCCATTCCATTTCACTACTCAATCCTTTTGATTCGCAGTATCCTGCAGATTGTAATGTGTTGAAAGAGTTTGTAGCAGAAAATGAACCACTAGTAGTTCCGCAATTCGCTTGGACACGAAATTGATAATTCATGTTGGCAAATAAATTAGTTAATGCATAACTTGCACTGGTAGTAGTGATGTAAGACCATGTACTAGCTGTACTTGCTTTGTATTCTACTTTATAATTAGTCGCTCCTGTTATGGCATTCCAATTAATTATAGCACTGGTTTGTGTTATATTAGTACTAGTCAATGATTCAGGCACACCACAAGAACTTGTTCCACCACCAGAACTTTCGCATGAACTAAGACAGGTCGCGTTGAGTATTTTATTTCTTATTGCATTACCTGGCAATATCCCGAAGCCATTTGCAAAATTTATACCGTATGGAGTGAGATGACAATAGGACATGATAGTTCCTCCATTGGTAGGTGCAGGACCTGGATTACATGTACCTTCAGGGTTATAACAATTGTCAATAGGTCCACCCAACCATCCACACCATTGTGTATGATTTGATCCAAGATTGTGACCTATCTCATGAGTTATCACCTCTACATTCCAAGAATAGATTGGTACATTCTGATAGCTTGCATGAATATTGCTGTAGCCATATTTATATGATGAGCACAATCCATTTAACCAAGCCACTCCTCCAATATTTTGACCGCCTAAAGCAGCTAGATGAGCTATATCACCATTGAAACTCTGTCGAGCAGAACGAAATTGATATAATGCATTCACTGAGTTAGTTGTACTATAAGCATCTGGACTTGTCCAAACAAAAATTTCAGAAATTTTTACAGTGATGTTTTCATTTGCATAGAGTGCTGCTACATTGTTAAAAATAGCTGAAATATAATTTGTTGTATTCACCACACTGCCTTTATTGAGATATAATGCATGATCACATTCGATAAATACTTTGACACAATCACCATTACTTTCGGGTTTGTTTGGATTGATTTCTTCTAATGGATGATCTGTTAATAGCTCAGAACCACAAGCCATATTAGGTTTAAAGTTCAAATCAGAATCTTTATAAATTAAATATTCTGAATTTGAAAAAGTGGAAGGATGAATCACTGTCCTCCCACCAGTTTCAGTACTGACCATTCCAATCATTTCTCCTTCAAAAAAACTCAATGCAACGATTGATGAAGTTTCATTCTCAATGATTCCATGATAATGTATGCCTTGAGCTGCGGGTATTGATTTTCCTCCGCTTGATGAACTTGTTACACGAAAAGTTTCAGAGTAGAGCGTTGTTTTTTGTAGAAAAATTTGTTGTGATTCACCATGTTCATTGGGTAGTTCTATCTCCACATAGTCTGGGGCATTGCGGTAGATATCATTTAAAAATTGCGGGTCGATTTCAGCCAGAATTCCGTCTTTCAAAATCGACTTGTCAATCGATGCTTTTTTGAATTTTTGGAATGGCCGTTGTTTGTTAAATTTTTCGTTTTTTTCAATTGCTGAAAAAATCGAATTTGCGATTTGGCTATTCGCATTATTTAATGTTGTAGATTGGAATTTTGATCGATGATCTTGCGCATCCAAAGCGAAACTTGCAGTTAAATAGATTGCAATCATTGCAACTTGTAGGAACCATTTCATTTGTAAAAAATTTTGGGGTTAAAAAAAATTTAATCTTTTTCGGTGTCGATGGTACAAATGTAGGACTGCAAATAAGCGGCCACCAAAAGAATTAAATTTTCAGTACAAGTTGAGCAGTGTTTTGTCCTAATTTGTTTCTTTTAGGAGTAAATTAATGTCATTTATGAGTCGTTTTACATCATTTGCATCAGTTCCTAGTGCATAAGCACGAATATGATACGAATTGTCCACAAAAGTATATATCCGCTATGATCAAATCCACCTGGAACATCTGGATCTTCATTTGCTATACTCATATAATCATCAGCTAATGTGTCGATAGCTTCTTTTGTTGGTCCAGTCAATAAGTGAAAGTTTGGATTCTGAAGTCCAAGCTTAGTATAGTAATTTAAAAGTCTAGGAACTGAGTCTCTTTTATAGTCGATACTGAAGCAGAGGTATGCGAGTTTGGGATTATTGCGAAAAGTCTCTTCGATCTCCATCATACCGCGCATCACTTTAGGACAGATCGTCGGGCAAGAAGTAAAAAAGAAATCCGCTACATGAATTTTACCACGTAAACTGTCTCGCGTAAGTGTATCACCATTTTGATTAATCAATATAAATTCTGGAATCTGAGAATAAACCGTTTTACCATTCTCTTCATATCTATGACCAAGGATAGGGAGTTTGTTTTCTTTGCAGGAGTACAGGAATAAAATAGAAATAACTCAATGATTGTGCTACTAACAAGGTATTAATTCTATAACTTGGATCACATTAAGTTTAATTTATAAGCAGTTCATCTAACTTTTCCAATAGCCATGGTTTAGCAACAGATGTAGATTGTTCTATTTCCGATTTTAATTTTTTAATTTGAATAGTATCGGCATCTTCTAGTTTCATAATTTTTCTTGAGTAAGATATTAAATTTGAATATCTCAATTTATTTTCAACTGGAATATTTTTATTTCTTTTAATGTAAATTTTAAAACTATCTAGAAAAGCTGACAAAACTTCCAATTCTTTAAGTTCATAGTAAGTAATTAATAATTGAACCTTTGAATCTAGTCCGTAATATTCTTCATCATATTCCACTTTTTGTAATAATGGTATTACTTTATTATATTTTTTTTATAAAATTTAAAATGCTAAATTGTAATTTATTGCATTCTGCCTATAAGTTGCATTTATTTTTTGACTGTAATCATTTATAAAATTTTCTGTCCATTCATATTCTTTTAGCCTTAGAGAATTTGTTACAATATTTTTAAATGACCAAGGTGTAATTTCCCCGTTAATAAATATTGTTTCTTTTTCTAATGAAATTTTGTAAAGATCAAAGCTTTCTTGGCATATTCTAATTTACCACTATTTTGTTTTTGGATGGTATAATTTATTACAGAATCCATTATATCTTTTGCTTCATCGATTGGAAATATATCAAGATTATTAGTAATTAGTTTTTTTAAGTCAAAATAATGCTCTTCATTTTCTGAATTCAATATAAGTATAATAAATTTTAAGATATATTGCAATAGGGGAATATGTTTGAATTCTTCTTTTTTCTGCGATTTGAATGATATCATCGATAAATAATACTTTGTGGTCAAGACTTACGATTTTATTCCAAGAGAGTAGAGAACAATAGTATTTAAGTTTTTCTGAGATGTAGAAATAATCGAGATTATTGACGATTTCGCTGAGATTAATTAGCTGAATACTATCTTTACTGGCTCGCTTGACCTCAAGATTTTGTAATTTATAGAGGTTTTTTTTCTATCTCATATTGATAATAATAATATGAAGCAGGTCTTTGATATTGTTTTGCAGATAGATTTTTCACTGAATTGGTTGCACTATTATACATTTTTTCTAATTGCCTTTGATGCACAGCCTGAAGGAGATAATTTGCCTGATGCAAAGGATTTGATTGATAGATTTCTTGTGCCAAATATGCTTCCCCTAAATCCAAGAGATCTGAGCAAAGTTTTCTAAAACGCTTATCGTCATAATTCTCGTTGTTGAAGATTTGAGCAAATAAGCTATGCTTACTTAATTCAGCATCATCCTCAGATCGAATATGTGTCTCCAAAAGATTAAAAAGCTCTTTGCACCAAACATTCCGATTGTGGTATGGCGAATCCAAATAACGATGGAATCGATTCAGCTCAGTAGCACTAAGATTAGAGAGAAAATCGTATATTTTGGTATCTTTCACAGACTACAAATTTACTAAAAAAGCTGAATAAAATAGAATTTGTTATGATTTTTCCTAGCTAAATAGTAGATTTCATTTTCATTCAGCACTAGTAATAAACTATTCGCTATTAGTTTTTCTCTATTAACCATTTTTTGTCAGAAAAGGATTAACGGGATTTATAGGATTATTGGGATTTCTAGGACAGGATTTATGAAATTTCAAGGATATTCAGGATTTATCGGAAATGGATTGCTAGGATTTCAATGATTTGCAAGAACTAGAACTATTCGTTATTTTCCATTAACTATTTCAATTTGCACATTTACAAATTTGCACATTTGCAAATTAACTAATTAACACATTAACTAATTAACACATTTATTACCACCTGATTTACAGTAATTTCACACAATACATTGAAAATATTTGAAATATATTAAAAAAAAATATGAATATAATTATTATAAATATGAAAGGATTTGTACATTTGCTGCACTGGTTATAGTGTTATGAAGATAAGGGATCATATTCTATTTAGCCTTATTGTGGCTTTTTGTACATGTATATTGCATGGACAGATGGCTTATGAGTTACGCACCGAAGTAAAAAATGCAGCCTTTTCAGAGAGATTGTACCCTTGTTATTACCCTGTGATTCGAGATTCATCTTCTTCTGGTGAAATCCTGATGAACAATTTGGGTGGGGCTAAATATGAGATTAAATACACTCCCAATCTTAATTTTATAGGTAGGGATACTATCGTTATAGAATATAAGAATAGGGTAGGTGCTGGTGCTAAAATTTCTAGAATAGCATATATATTAAATTACGTACATTCGGTTGTTGTAGCGAGGCATGATTTTTTAAGCTGTAATAAAAATGCACAGAATATATCATTTGAACCCCTACTCAATGACTCAACCAGCTATGGTAATCCGACATTGAACTTGAAAAACGTCAATGGCTTTAACCATTTAACCGCTACTATATCGGGAAATTCAATAAGTTATACACCGACACAAGACTTTGTAGGTATTGCTTACCTCAATTATGAAGTTTGTGATTCAATCGGAACTTGTTCGGATGGGAAAGTTCAAATCCAAGTAGTCGATCCAGCTACTCAAAAAGAATCAGATACATTAAATATATCAACAGCAGAAGATACTGAACTTTCTATCTCTCTAGATTTAGCTGGTTTTACTATCGTTGATAGTGCTTCGAAGGGCAGTATGGAAGCATTTGATTATGGTTTACATTATAGACCATTCAAAAACGTAAATGGTAAAGATAGTATCTATCTAACAAGCAATAATTTCTCTAGAAAAATCTATATTACTATTATCGCTACCCCTGAAAACAATAGCATTATTGCTGGTGATAAATTTGTGACTCCACGAAATAAAGAAATTATATTTGATGTGAGCAAAAATGATGTCTATCCAGTAGTTTATGACAATAATTTATTGATTGATCAATACCCATCGAAAGGGACATTGACTGCCTTGAACATGGATGGCTTGATGAAATATATACCAGAGAGCAATTATGAAGGTGTGCAGACATTTACATATCGTACTTGCCCTCAGGGTATTTGCGAAACTGCCACAGTGACATTATTAATTGGTGATTACAAGCCGAATACTACGATAGATTACCAATTCTCGACTTATAAAAATACGCCTGTTTTATTGGCATACAATATTCCTATAGATGCGTATCAGTTTACAAGCACTGATACATTTTTAAAGTTCTATCCAGGATGGGATACGATCAATAGTTTTTGTAATTCTTCATTCATAGGTTACAATCAATTAATTTATTTCCCCCCATACAATTTTGCAGATACTGTAGATTTTACAATAGAGTATTGTGTCACTGGCTCAGGTGGATCATGCAAATCAGTGGATTGCTCTATGATTGTAATTAATGAGCAGCGCAATTGCAACAAGCATTGTATAGGAGATGATTGTGTGTGGCCAGGAGATGTCGATCTCAATGGCCATGTAAATATGCACGATCTTCTGCATGTAGGTTATGCTTTGGGAGCTACAGGTCATAGTAGAACTTATGGAGCAAGTAGCTATAGAGCCTTAATCGCAGAGGATTGGACACAAAGTTTAAAAGGTAATGCTCACAATATGAAGCATGCCGATACAGATGGCAACGGTGTGGTGAATCAAAGTGATGTGAATGTGATCTCAAATTTTTATCATAAAGAGCATTCCTTAGTACCAAGCCCAGTTTATGAAAGAGGAGATTTCCCTTTTGAATTCGAGCTGTTGAATCCTAATGTGGATTCTGGAGAAACAGCATTTATCGCATTGGTGTTAGGTGACGATAATTATCCAGTAATCAATCAATCTTCATTTGCATACGAATTGGATTATAATACAGATGTTGTATACGAACCAAGTCTGCAAGTAGAATTTTTAGACCAAAGTTGGTTTGCTCGAGGTGCTACAACATTGGATTTGTACAAAAAACCTTGGGATGGTCGATTGGAGTCTGGATTTGTAAGAGCGAATGGCAATTTCGTGAGTGGTAAAGGAAGGGCAGAAATTTTATCTTTTATTGTTGAAGATGATCTTGATTTATTCCGCAGAGATGACGAAAGCATTAAAGTACCGTTCTATTTCAAGAATATCGTATCTCTAAGTGGAGAAGGCAAGATGATTCAACTTGAAGATAAAACAGTTCATCTCAATCTAAGAAAAAATAAGACGACAGATATACTAGATGCCTCTAAGTTGGTCATCTATCCGAATCCAGCCAGTCATCTTGTGAACTTGCATCTTAATGGTTCAAATGAATTGAAGTCGTACACGATTTTAGATCTAAGTGGTAGAGAATTATTTACTAAGACAAATCTTTCGGGTCAGCGTCAAGTAATTGATTTGACAACTTTACAGAATGGTTTGTATATGGTCAAAGTGGAGACTAAGCTTGGACCAATCATTAAAAAAATTGAAGTATTGAAATAATCCCTGTTTTTTATATAACCAGTTTTATTCTGATTATTGTTAGATAAATAAGCCGCATATCTGCGGCTTGTTTATTTTAGTAAAGTCCAAACTGTATATGCTCAGATCCTTTATATTGGAAAATGCATTATCTTTGTCTTTAATATGTTGGATGCAAAACTAGATATCTCATTGATCATTCCTGCCTTGAACGAGGAGGAGTCGATACCAGAATTGACAGCATGGATTTCGCGCACACTTGAAGGTAAAGGATTGTCTTTTGATATATGGTTTGTAGATGATGGAAGCACAGATAAGACTTGGGATGTGATCAAACAATTGAAAGCTCAGTATCCTTTCGTAAAGGGTATACGCTTTCGTAGAAATTATGGAAAATCAGCGGCGCTCAATATGGCATTTGAAGCATGTCAAGGTAGGGTAGTCATAACCATGGATGCCGATCTTCAAGATAGTCCTGATGAAATTATTCCACTTTATAACATGATCATACAAGAGAATTATGATCTAGTTTCAGGTTGGAAGAAAGTCAGATACGATAACGCACTTACAAAAAATATTCCTTCGAAAGTTTATAATACAATCACAGGTTGGATGAGTGGAGTTAAACTTCACGATATGAATTGTGGGTTAAAAGCCTACAAGAAGGAAGTAATCAAAAGTATCGAAGTTTTTGGCGAGATGCATCGCTATATTCCAGTCATTGCCAAGTGGGCTGGCTTTCGAAATATTGGAGAAAAAGTAGTGATACACCAAGCTAGAAAATATGGCACATCAAAGTTTGGTATGAGCCGATTTCTTTATGGATTTCTTGATCTTTCAACTATTTTGTTCATCGGGAAGTTTGGCAAGAGACCAATGCATTTTTTTGGTGTGTTAGGTGTGATTTCTTTTTTTATCGGCTTTTGTTTTGTCGCTTATTTATACTTTACAAAGTTTGCATATGGTCAAACTGGTATGGCATCTCGACCTGCATTCCATCTCTCGCTTTTAATGATGATCATAGGTTCTCAAATGTTCTTGACAGGATTTGTAGCGGAGCTTATTAGTCGCAATGCACCTGAACGAAATTCATATCATGTTTCTGAGGTTTTAGATTAGTAGTTAGTCGTTAGTGGTTAGTGGTTAGTGGTTAGTTGAAAGTAGGAAGTAGAAGTTGTTTACTGTAGTTAAAATACTCTGTGTAACTCTGTGGTTAAATTTTACATACTCGAAGAGGCTCAATAAAAAATACTCTGTGTAACTCTGTGATTATGTGTAACTCTGTGATTAATTCTGAGCACTTGGTTAACTCAAGGTAAAAATCTAAAAATAACAAACTAATTACGTACTCCCCTAAAGTATTGAATCATATCTCCAAGTGTTTGATCCAGACTATATTTTTGTGTCCACCCTGTATCTCTTTTCAATCGAGATGAATCTCCAAAAATAATTGGTTCGTCTGTAGGCCTGAAGAGTTTCGGGTCTTGCTCTATGATTATTTTTTGATTAATTTTGGATTCGAGTATAGGGATGATTTCTTTGATTTGATAGACATTTTGACCTGAGATATTATACACTTCGCCCATAATACCTCGATCACTTAATAGTAACAAAGCTTGGATTAGATCTCGAACATCGGTAATCGCGCGTTTTGTTTCAAGATTACCCACACGCATCACCTTTTCTTCACCTCTTTCAATTTGAACAGCTCTTTTTGCAAAATCTGAGGCTACGTCATTTATTTTTCTTGGTCCTGTAGTATTAAAAATTCTTGCGCGAATGCATTTGATTTTATCATTTACAAAATATTGATATGATAGCAAGTCCTGGCTTACTTTGCTCACTCCATATGGATGCAAAGGCAATAATATTGTGTCTTCTGAAATAGGAACATTTTCTGGAGTCAAAGATGCGCCATATTCTGCACTAGAGCAGGCTACGACGACTACAGGATCATAGTTTGGATCAAATTTTCGCATCCATTTAACACCTTCGAATACATGGATTGTTCCATTGACATTGATATCATTGGTTTCTAAGGGTCTTTCCCATGAGACAGTGGGATAACTTTGTGCCGCTAGATGGAATATTTTAGATGGTTTATACTCAAAGATCAAGTTGCGCAATTTATCTCCATAGCGAACATCACATTCTGTCCAGATCGCTTTATGTTGGATTTCTTGAATATCCGTAGTAGGCTTGTAAAAAGTAGCTATTGGTTTGATTCCATGTAGATCAAAATAATGATCGATGAGATGCGAGCCAACCATACCACAAGCCCCTGTAATCAGAATTGAATTTGAATCCATTATAAACTATTTACGCTTCAAGTCGTTTCAATAAAAGCTCAAATATACAGATTTTTTATATATATTATATTTCTATACAACATAGTTAAATTGAGGCTTTGTGAAAAAGAAAATTGCAATTATTGGTCCTAATTATCCATACCGTGGCGGGAATTCATTGTTTATAGGCCATCTATGTGTTGCTTTACAAAAGGATTTTGAATTAGTAATAATCAATTATTCGCTTTTGTATCCTGAACTTCTATTTCCAGGAAAGACTCAGTATGATAAAAGCAACGAAGTAGTAAAAGAAATTAGAGACTTGAAGACTGAACGTATCCTTAATTCAATAAATCCTATATCATGGTATAAGACTGCAAAACGGATTGATTCGTTTGAACCTGATCTTATTGTGTTTGACTGGTGGCAACCTTTTTTTGGTCCATGCCATTATGCAGTATCATCGTTACTTAAAAAAAAGTACAAGGATAAAATTCTATTTATTACAGAGAATGTAGTTTCACATGAATCACGTTTTATCGACCGATTTCTTACTAAATTAGGATTGAGTAATGCTTCTAAATTTTTGGTTTTATCCAATAAAGTAAAAGAAGAAATTGCTTCAAAATATCCGTCTAAAATAGTGTATAAATCTGAATTGCCTATTTATAATTGTTATGATACAAATAAAGCATTGAATGGAAATTCCATTCGAGAAAAGTTTGGATTTAAAGAATCTGATCGAGTGCTTTTGTTTTTTGGTTACATTCGACATTACAAAGGTTTGGATATTCTAATAGAAGCATTATCAATTTTACGCAAGACAGATCCTTCATACAAATTATTGGTTGCAGGAGAATCCTACGAAGATGAGAAAATTTATTTGAATCGTATCTATGAGTTAAAATTGAAAGATGCAGTAGTCATGGAAAATAAATTTATTTCCAATGAAGATGTTGGAGAATATTTTTATGCATCCGATCTCGTAGTGTTGCCATATCGTACAGCGACACAAAGTGGAATTCTAAATATGGCTTATGGATTTTTAAAGCCTGTAGTAATTACAAATGTCGGTGGCTTGGCAGAATTTGTAGATCGAAATAAGACAGGTGTCATTGTAGAATTATCAGAAGCTCGCAGTGTTGCCACTGGAGTTCAATCGTTTTTTGATTTGCGTCAAAAAGTTGATTTTACAGCTGAGATTTCTCGCTATATTGAGAAGAATAGTTTTTCAAGTATTAGTGCAGTGTTTGAAGAGATTTTGGGTAATCAGAACAAAGAATAAGTTATTGTTTTGAAAAATTGCAATTCTCAATTTAAAAAAATTGAAAGCAAGAATTCTTTACTATTTTTGCCATTAGATAGAAAAAAATGATTTATAGAAGTAAAGCACCTTTCAGAATTGGCTTAGCAGGAGGAGGCACAGATGTGAGTCCATATAGTGAATTGTATGGAGGAGCAATATTAAATGCAACCATTTCATTATACGCACATACTTCCTTGGAAGTCATTCCTGAACCCAAAATAATTTTCGATTCTATTGATCAGGATTGTATTTTGGAATATCCTTGTGGTGAGTTTATACCTATTGGTAATAAACTCGATCTACAGGCAGGTATTTATAATCGATTATTGAAAGATGGATTTTTAAACACAACGAAAGGATTAAAATTGACAACTTCTTTGGATGTTCCTGCCGGTTCAGGATTGGGTACGTCAAGTACTCTAATGGTTTCGATTTTAAAAGCTTTTACTGAATATTTGAGTTTGCCTTTTGGTGATTATGACATAGCACATTTAGCTTTTGATATTGAGCGAAATGATTTAAAACTTGCAGGTGGGAAGCAAGATCAATATGCAGCTACATTCGGTGGGGTGAATTTTATGGAATTCTATGCTGATGATAAAGTTATTGTAAATCCATTAAGGATACGAAGAGAATATCTGCATGAATTGGAAAATAATATTTTATTGTTTTTTACTTCAAAAAGCAGAAGCTCGTCAGCGATTATCAAAGAGCAGCAAAAAAATGTTCAAGACAAGAATGCAAGTTCCATTGAGGCCATGCATCAATTAAAAGATCAGGCGCGAAGAATGAAAGAAGTACTTCTTAGAGGACAACTCAATGAAATTGGAAATATTTTAGATTTTGGTTTTAAGCAAAAACGACAAACAGCTCAAAATATTTCTAATACATTGCTGGATGAAATATACGAATCAGCTAAAGAGGGAGGTGCAACAGGAGGAAAAATTTCTGGAGCTGGTGGTGGTGGATTTATGTTTTTTTACTGCCCCGACAATACAAGATATAAAGTAAAATCAAGTTTAAAAAAATACGAGGGCTACTTTCTCGATTATCAATTTACCACAGTGGGTGCTAATAGTTGGCGCGCTGGAAAATGAAATGATGTTTATGGAAAAAATCAAGGAAATAATAAATGAATCTATTCGTGTAAAGCAGGCTTTATTGGAAGATAAAAGCTTTAGTGAAAAAATGAATGATTTCGCAGATAAGATTGTCAGTGCATTAAAGGACAATAAAAAAGTTTATTTTTGTGGCAATGGTGGTTCTGCAGCAGATGCACAACATTTAGCAGCAGAATTATCAGGTCGTTTCTATAATGATAGACCTGCCCTTGCTGCAGAGGCATTACATGTGAATACATCATATTTGACTGCTGTAGCAAATGATTATAGTTATGATGTAGTCTATAAGAGAATGATCGATGGAGTCGGTCAAAAGAATGATGTACTTATTGGAATTAGTACATCTGGAAATTCTAAAAATGTAGTCCTTGCATTAGAGGCAGCTCGAAATAAAGAAATGATTACAGCAAGTTTCACTGGTGAAGGTGGTGGCAAGATGGCGGATCTCTCGGATTATTTGTTTGCAGTTGCATCGAAAGATACACCACGTATTCAAGAAAGTCATATTTTGATTGGACATATATTGTGTCAATTGGTTGAAGAGAAGTATTTCAACTTTTAATTCATGCGCGAAGCAATTATTCTTGCAGGTGGACTTGGTACTCGATTGCGACATCTTGTTCCAGATTTGCCAAAAGCCTTAGCTCCAGTAGCTGGTCATCCTTTTTTGCATTATTTGATGACTTATCTATTAGAACAAAATGTTGACCATTTTATATTTTCCATTGGATATAAAAAAGAGGCTATTATAGAATTTGTTAATCGTAATTTTCAACATCTAAAGTGTAGTTTTGTAGAAGAGGATAGTCCTCTAGGGACAGGTGGTGCGATCAAAAGTGCATTAAAATATACTAGTGAAGATCTCGTTTTTGTTTTGAACGCAGATACATATTTCCCAATTTCATTAAATTATTTTGAAGCAGAATGTCGAAGAAATAAGTTCCAAATTAGCATAGCGTCAAAGCTTATGGAAAAACCGTATCGCTATGGTACATTGGATGTTGATCACAATCAGCGAGTATTGCAATTCAAGGAGAAAGCCGAAATATCCAGCGGTTTTATTAATGCAGGAGTTTATGCGCTACGCACTAATTTGTTTGAAGAGGAAAAAATGCCTGAAGTTTTTTCTTTTGAAAAAGACGTATTGGAAAAGAAATTAGATTTATTTTCAATAGGAAGCTCAAAGTTTGAAGAGTTCTTTATTGATATAGGAATTGAAGAAGATTTCATTCGTGCACAAAGTTTATTTAAAAATATGAACATAAATAGTAAAAATAAACGCGCATTATTCCTTGATCGCGATGGAGTCATTAATACTTTAATTCCTAATGATTACGTAAAAACATGGAGCGAATTTAAATTTTGTGACGATGTTTTTTTGCATTTGGCAGATTTTACAAAGCGTTTTGATTTTGTTTTTGTGATAACCAATCAACAATGTATTGGTAAGAAAATAATTACTTCAGATACATTAGACCGTATCCATGATATGATGCTGATAGAATTAAAATCAGTAGGAGTAATACTCAATAAAATATATTATTGCCCACATGTAACAGCTGAAAATTGTGACTGCCGGAAACCAAAAACTGGAATGTTAAAACAAGCTGTTGAAGATTTTGGACCGTTCGATATTCAAAACTCTGTTTTCATCGGAGACAGTGATTCAGATATTCAAGCTGCAAAAGAGTTTGGATTAATCAGCATAGGCAAACGCCATGATAAAAATCACGATGCATTTATAAAGACCAATCCAAACTATGTGATTGAAAATTTTTCTTCGTTGAAAACAATCGCCAAAGAGATTAAAATTTAAAACCCAAAGTCATCAACAATTGATATTGATTTAATTTGGTAGAGACAAGAGGTTGTATCGCATCTATTTTACCATCATTATTGAAATCAGAGTTTCCTGTCAAATAAGGTAAATAATTTCCATCCTCAACTCTTTTAGAAAATCCAAGATCGAAGTATACTTTATTTCCTCTATAGCCAGCTCCTGCGCTATAGGATATTTTTAATTTATCATCGTTTGCAAATTCTGATTGTGAAATTTTTGTTCCAGCTCTAAGACGAAACTTTTTCAATGCAGCTTCTGCACCTAAGTTCGTAGTCCATACAGGTTTAAATTGTTTATCTATATCAGCATTTAAAATATTTTGATAGGTAGCATCTGCTGGACTGTCACTATTTACAGTAAGTAAAAATTTGGATTGATTGTAATCTTTGAATTGTACATCAGCAGATAAAAATCCAAATTTTGATACAAATGCAATTGATCCAGTTACAAATTGTGGTGTAATAACAGCATACTCAAATAAACCATCGGGAGAAGTAGCTGTGTTGGTTTTGATGGCATTATTTTCTACATATGAATAAGTCAACGTATTTAAATAAGATTCTGTGATGGAAATGTAACTAGGGCTTTGATATGCTAAGCCTAGTCGCAATGTTTTTGCTGGTTTGAAAATTGCACCAACTGCAATATTTACTCCGCCACCTTCTTGATTTGTGGTTTCACTATATTTTAATTTAGAGAATGGAGAAAGATTTGTACCTGATGGTGCTGTTTCTTCGTGAGTTTTGACACTAGAATGTGAATAAATTGGGAAGTTTAAATTTCCACCAATAAATAATTTTTCTTTATAATTTCCTCCTAGGCCAATATTAAAATTGTACATATTTCCAGATTCTTTTAAACTATGTGCTTTACTTGTTTTATAAGTTTTTAATGGAAGTAAATCGTGAATGTATGTAGTTTTAGAATCAGTTGTAATTGGGTCATAAATTGCTCCTGTTTCATAAGCAAGCCCGGCTTCAAAACCATCAAGTTGATCAGGTTGTAAACCGTCTAATTCGACTCCATTTGGATCTAATGATCTCTCTAAGAATCTATCTAAAATAGATCCAGAAGAAACACCTGCAAAATTTGTATTTACACCAAATTGAGCAGATTGGTTGAATGCCAAGACAAAGTTAACTCTTTCCCAATTCGAAGCAGTTGGACTGCCGCCTATAACGAATCCAGCGCCTCCAAAATTAAATTTGTTTTTTATTGTTTCAAAGTTGCTATTTTGAATTGATTCATCTTTGAGTGTAGCATTCTGTGTTGAACTAGTTATTATTCCAGAAAAAGCAAAATCACTTTTTCTAAATACACCAATGCCTCCAGGATTTACACAGATAGCAGAGTAATCACCACCCAAAGCACCCATTGCTCCAGAAACTCCCATGAATCTTCCAGTACCATTTACTGTTGGGCTTGAAATACGCAAAGCATCGATTGTTAATTGTGCACAAAGTGTACTAATAGTAGTTGTAATTATAATGAAGAGTTGTATTAATTTTAGTTGCATTGCTTTTTATTTATTTTTTAATAATAAATCAGGATAGCAGAGTTTCAACTTTCGTTTGATCTGCTATCCGATCTACCTACTATCTGAAAAAATACTCTGATTACGTTTTATCTTGGTGATCTCCTTCCACCAGAATTAGAATTTGATTCTGATCGATTGGAAGATCTTGAAGAAGATGATTCTGATCTAGGGGAAGGAGTAGATGATGGTGCACTAGATTTAAATTCTGATCTTCTTTCTTGCCTTGTATTGTTTTCTACACGTGGTGCGTCACCACGTGGTCTCTCAGGTCTCGCATTTTCACGAGGTGAATCACTGCGAGATCTTTCTGGTCGAGTATTTTCTCGAGGAACATCTACCTGAGGTGCTTCGACACGTGGTCTATCAGGTCTAGCCTCTTCTCGAGTTCTGTCAGGTCTCGCATTTTCACGAGGTGCATCAACTTGAGGCACATTAACACGTGGTCTTTCAGGTCTTACTTCTTCTCGAGATTTTTCAGGTCTATTACGCGGTAAGTCATCTGACTTTTCGTTTGGAAATATTTCTTTTTCCTTGTTACTTCTATCATTTGAAGGTGAATTAGGTACTTGACCAGAATTTCTATTAGGTCTTGATTCTTTTGGAGTTGCCTTTTCATCAATTCTACCAGCTTCATTTCTTGGGCTTGTTGGATCTATCGTTTCACGCTTTGGAGATCCCACAACTTGACCTTGATCGACATCATATACTTTTCTATTATGTTCTCCATTTGTAATGACATTTGGTTTGTCACTTACTGGAGGTGTGAATCTTGGACTTCTATACTTGACAGGCCCATTTTTTGAAGTTTGTGTCACTCCATGTTGACGTGAGCCATAATAGGTGCCTTTCGGATTGTTTGAACCATATTCTCGATTATTGTCTCCATAATAGCCTCCATTGTAACCACCATGATGGTTATTGTAATTATTTCCATAATAATAGTTATTGAAGCCATACGAATTATAACCTCCGTAATAACACCACGGATCATATGGTTGATAATAATAGCGATAGCTCATCGTATATGGCGACATACCATAACACCAATCCCAATGATTCCAGTATGTATATGCATTCCATCGATTATGCCTATTCCATCGTCTCCATCTCCAATAATCTGAATATGAATTATTTATTGCATATATATCTGTGCCCCATAAGAATGCGCTGAATGGATCATAGTGATATACATCTACAAAGTATGGATCATAGTAATCGAAATTTGTTCTGCCTTGATGAAATCTTTTGATTCTAGAAGTATAGTAATAATCATAATCTTCACTATATTCATCATCATAACCATATTCTTGGTTGTTGTATGATTTTGAGTCAGTTGAAGTGTTTTGATCATCTGAATAATTTTCTTTAGGCAAGCTTCTAGTCGACTTTTCAGACTGACGATCTGGGTCATAATAGACATCATCAAATTGCGCTACTAGACTAGTGCTTAACAAAAGGAGTACTGTTGCGAATTGAGAAAATTTACTAATTGTTTTCATTTTATAATATTTTAAAAAATGATCTTTTCTATTTGACTGCAAATTATGACAATAGTTAATGCACTCTAGTTAAAATCCATTTAAAATTTAAGAAAAAACATGTTAAATTCAGTTAAAGAACAAGAAATCATTCAGTTTCGAGATGGATTAGCTAATTAAAGCCTATTTTGAACTACTTTTGCATAAATTTTATTTGAATAAAATGGCAAAGGAAATATGTACGCGCGCTGAAGATTATAGCCAATGGTATAATGATTTGGTATACAAAGCAGGACTTGCAGATCAATCTGCTGTACGTGGTTGTATGGTGATCAAGCCTCACGGATATGCCTTATGGGAAAATATGAGGGATGTCTTGGATAAAATGTTTAAAGAGACAGGTCATGTGAATGCTTATTTTCCTCTTTTCGTTCCTAAAAGTTTGTTTGAAGCAGAAGAAAAAAATGCAGAAGGATTTGCTAAAGAATGCGCAATCGTAACACATTACAGGCTTAAAGCGGATCCAGACCGACCGGGAAAACTGATGGCCGATCCTGAGGCAAAATTGGAAGAAGAATTAATCGTGAGACCAACTTCTGAGGCTATAATTTGGAATACATATAGAGATTGGATTCAATCCTATCGCGATCTACCAATTCTGATTAATCAATGGGCGAATGTTGTGCGTTGGGAGATGAGGACAAGGCCTTTCTTAAGGACTGCTGAATTCTTGTGGCAAGAAGGACATACTGCTCATGCTAGTAAAGCTGAAGCAATTCAAGAAGCATTACAAATGCATGATGTGTACACAACTTTTGCTGAAGAATATATGGCGATGCCTGTCATCAAAGGTGCTAAATCTGAGAATGAAAGATTTGCTGGAGCTGATGATACATTTACTATAGAAGCAATGATGCAAGATGGCAAAGCCCTTCAAGCAGGGACTTCACATTATTTGGGACAGAATTTTGCAAAGGCATTTAATGTAAAATTTTTAAATACGGAAAACAAAGAAGAGTTTGTATATGCGACTTCATGGGGAGTGTCTACTAGACTTATTGGTGCATTGGTAATGACGCATTCTGATGATGATGGGTTGATTCTGCCTCCAAAACTTGCGCCAATTCAAGTCGTGATCATCCCAATTCCAAAACCAAGTGAAGCTATAGATAATATAGCACAAAAAATGTTGTCTGAATTGAAATCCAAAGGAATAAAAGTGATCTATGATCGCGATGAAAAAAACAGACCTGGGTTTAAATTTGCGGAATATGAATTGAAAGGTGTGCCAGTCAGAATTGGCATCGGTGCAAGGGATATAGAAAATGGTGTTGTGGAAATTGCTCGACGAGATACAAAAGAAAAAGTAAGTATTAGTGTAGATCAAGCTGTAGATCATACAATGCAATTGATGGAAGACATTCAAAAAAATTTATTTCAACGTGCAAAGGAATTGAGAGAACGCAATACTCATATCGTAGATACTTGGGACGAGTTTGTAAAGATATTAGATGAAAAACCAGGGTTTATTTATGCGCATTGGGATGGTACAAAAGAGACAGAAAAATTGATTAAGGAAAAAACAAAGGCAACGATACGTTGTATTCCATTAGATGCTCCAGAAGAAAATGGAAAATGTATTTTAACTGGAAATCCATCGACGAAAAGAGTTTTATTTGCTAAAGCATATTAAATAATATTTATATGAAAAAAATATTCATTTCTCTATTTGTAGTAGCATGTGCGCTATCATATTCTTGTAAAAATGAAGGGTCAAAACATAAAATTGAAAAACAAGATATGAATGGTCCAGAATATACTTCTAAATATATCTGTCCCATGCATTGCAAAGGAAGTGGGAGTGAAAATCCAGGAGTTTGTCCAGTGTGTCAAATGGATTATGAATTGCGAGAGTAGTATTACTTTATTGGATTTAAGAAAACCGCTTTGACCTCTTGATAGCATTATTTTCTATCAATAGTATTCTTATTCTTTTATTTTCTCTATGATATTTGTAGTAGATTTTCCATCAACAAACTGCAAACTATAGACCGCTCCTCCATTAGCTAGTACAATATCTGAACCTATAATTTGTTCAGCTTTCCAATCTCCACCTTTGACAAGAATATCTGGTAAGAGCGAAGAGATTAATTTAAATGGGGTGTCTTCTTCAAAACTGATTACTGCATCGACACTTTCCAATGCAGCCAAAACTGACATCCGATCACGAGTAGAATTGATTGGTCTAGTAGGTCCTTTCAATCGCTTTACACTATTGTCCTCATTGATAGCTACTATTAGTTTGTCCCCTTTTGACTTTGCTTCAGCTAAATAACTCACATGGCCTACATGCAAGATATCAAAGCACCCATTTGTAAATACAATTTTCTGTTTGGAGGCTTTCCAACTAGATACTAAATCGAGTAGTTCAGTTGGGTTTTTTATTTTTAAAGTAAAATGTGTTTTCATTTGACAAGTTCTGATTTAGTATAGTTTGCATTAAAAATTGGCAATACAATTAATGCAATGATTCCTAGCAAAATATTAGTCGCAAATTGCGCACTAAAAAATGCAATGTTCGAAAATGAAAACGCATCAATTTCATTTATACCATAATAACTCAAACCCAACATAGTCAAATAATGATAGCTACCAACACCGCCTGGTGTTGGAATGATCATACCCATCGCACCAAATACATAAATAGCAAGTCCTGCAGAAGGAGGAATTGAAGCTGTGGGAGGAAATGATTTTAATGCAAAAAAAAGCATTAAATAGAAAAAAGTCCAAACCATGATGGTATGAAATAAAAACAACCAAGGTTTTTTCATATTTCTGATGCTACTGATTCCCGACCAAAAACCCTGGAGTTTGCTAAAGATTTTTTGAACGAGATTCCATTGGAGCCATATTTTTTTTGTTGCAATTAAAATGATTCCTACTACACCGATAATAATAAATGGAATGAATTTTTGAAATAGGGATGTGCCACTCAAATATTGATTATAAAATGAAATAAAAACATTGCGTTGTAAAAAAACCGTGAGAACTAACAACGCACACATTGAGCTCATATCTACAATGCGATCTAAGACGATCGTGCCAAAACTTTTATCTACAGGAATATCTTCATATTTTGAAATAAAACCTGCGCGTACTAATTCTCCACTTCGAGGAATTCCTAGATTGGCAAAATATGCTGTAAAAATTGAACCCAAGGAATTTACAAAGTGAATTTTATTTCCCATCGATTCAAAAATCATTTGCCACCGAAATGCTCGGAATACATTGCTCAATACAAAACTGACAAATATCAATGCAATATAAAACCAATTGACACGACCAAAATCTTTGGCAACTTTGTCAATTAAACTGCAATCGCTTGATGGAATATTATTTTGACTACAATAGATTTGATATGAGGCATTTTGCGAATTGTAAATCCAGTAGAATATGCCTAAACCTAAGGCAGTGAAAATTATAAACTGTAGGATAGACTTTAGATATTTAGACAATGGATTAGTCTTTTAATTTGTTCTTTTCGTCTACATGAATTGAAATGGGGTGAAAGCCTTTAGCCTCTTCTGGTGTCATGAATGCATATGAGATGATGATTACGATATCCCCAATTTCAGCTTTTCTCGCTGCGGCGCCATTAAGGCAAATGCGTCCAGAGTTGCGCTCACCTTTTATCACATAGGTTTCAAATCGTTCGCCATTATTATTATTGACGATTTGAACTTTCTCACCTTCATACAAATTCGCAGCTTCCATTAGATCTTCATCAATGGTGATGCTTCCCACATAATTGAGATTAGCTTCTGTAACCGTGGCTCTATGAATCTTTGATTTAAAAAACTGTAAAAACATGGTGCAAAATTAGATAAACTAGTTGATACTTCTTAAAGTCTTTTTTTATTAAATTAGTTCATTTTTTCGCTTTTTTCAATATCATATTATCTATAAGTCTTACATCTTCTGCCCAAGCTGCTACGCAAGCCACGATATAGGAGTGATTGTTGATGTCTTCAATAGGTTTCAGTGTAAAGCCATCACATATTCTGAAATATTCTGGTTTTAAACCGTGTTTCGAGAAGGATTTAAGACCATTTTCACAGATTTTTCCAATTTTTTTAGTTTTTAGATCCTCTTTCGCTTTGACTAATTCTTGATAAATTATTGGTGAAATGGCCCTCATTTTGGGACTTAAACGCATATTTCGAGAGCTCATTGCTAAGCCATCTTTTTCTCTCAACGTTGGCGCTACAATGAGTTCTACAGGAATCTTAAGCACCTTAATCATATAAGCTACAATTGTGAATTGTTGAAAATCTTTTTGCCCCATGATTAAATAGTCCGGCATTACGATATCCAACAATCTTTTGACAACTTGCATCATTCCTTCGAAATGGCCTGGACGAAATTCACCTTCCATTGGTTTTTCGAGTTCATTGAGGTCGATATTTACTTTTGTTTCTAAATTTTTAGGGTATATTTCTTCAATACTTGGAGTAAATAGAATATCACAAGACTTTTTTTCTAATAATAATTTATCATTATCCAACATTCTGGGATACTTCTTTAGATCATCAGGATTATTGAATTGGGTTGGATTGATGAATATGCTAGCTATTGTGATATCTGCGTGTTTTTTTCCTATTTTTATTAATGATGTATGACCTTTATGTAAGGCGCCCATAGTGGGAATAAAAGATATTTTTTTGCCTTGTTTTTTTAGATTTAGAATTGTTTGCTGCAATTCTAGAACTGTATTTATTGTTTGCATAAGTTTAGTTTCTGTAGAGATGGCTTGATTCTAAATATTCAAAAACTTTTTCTGGTACGAGATATCGAATTGATTTTTTTGTTTTGATCAACTGGCGAATCCATGTAGATGAAATATCCAATAAAGGAGTGTCTAGGATATGGATATTTTCATGTTGAACAAGTGCGGATTCAATTGGGTAATTCGGTCTTTTGTAAATATAAATTGGATAATTATTTATTAGCAATTGATAGTTCTTCCATTTCGGTAGGCTGAGGAGATTATCTGCCCCCATGATTAAAGCAAATTCATATCGTGGGTATTTCTCTTTAATATAAGTAAGTGTATCAATCGTATAAGATGGCTGTGGGAGTTTAAATTCAATGTCAGATGCTTTCATTGAAGGATTGTCTTCTATTGCTAATTGCACGAGATGAAGACGATCGCGATCATTGGCAAGGCTTGCTTTGTCTTTCAATGGATTATGAGGGCTTATGACAAACCAAAGTCGTTGAATTTCTGTATGATTCAGTATATGCTGTGCAATGATTAAATGCCCAGTATGGATAGGATTGAAAGACCCAAAATAAAGGCCAATCTTCATTCGTATTTATTGTAAAAATTAATAGTTAGTAACCACCAAAAGAAGAAGATCTTCATTCGGTTCTTGTTCAGCTGGAACGATGATTACTGGTTTGTTTGTTGAATGAATTTCGAAAACAATTTCTTCAGAAACCATAACACTCAGTATCTCGATTAAATATTTTGCATTTAAGCTAATATCTAATATTTCTCCATCATAATTACAGATCAATTGTTCTGTAGCCTCATTGTTCATATCCAAATCTTGTGCATTGATCGTCAAGCTATTTTCTTGAATATCAAAAACAATTTGATTTGTACTTTTATTTGCAAAAATGGAGAGACGTCTGATCGAGGATAATAATTCTTGTCTATTTATTCTTAGTTTATTAGGATTATTGATTGGGATCACAGCGTTATAATCTGGGAATTTACCTTCGATTAATCTCGCAGTTACCATCACATTGTCGAATTCAAAATATGCTTTGGTTTTATTAAAGTAAATTTTAACTTTTGAATCCGCTCTTACGATTCCTTTTAGTGTAAGTAAGGTTTTTTTAGTTAGGATTAGTGATGCTGCTGTTTCGCTTGTGACATCTAGGAATGCACTTTTCACTAATTTGTGCGCATCTGTTGCTACGAAGGTAATGTGATTGAAGTCAATGTTCATACAAACGCCTTTCATAGCCTGACGCATTTCATCATTGCTAGTAGCAAAAATAGTTCGGTCTATAGCTGCCAATAAGCTTTTTGCCTCTATTTCGATACTATCCTCCGTATCTGGTTTAGTCAATTCTGGAAAATCCGCTGGGTTTTCACCTACCAATTTATACTTTCCAGAACTAGAAGTGATTTCTACTCCTCTAGTTTCATCATTTATTTCAAAAGAAACAGGCTGCTCAGGTAAAGATTTCAATGTCTCCAATAAGGTTTTACCAGAAATAGCAATTTTCCCGTTGCCTTTGCCTTGTACTTCAAGTGAAGTTTGGATAGTAACCTCTAGATTAGATGTAGTAATGGTAAGGAGTTTGCCCTTCAATTCTAAAAGAAAATCTTCTAGAATTGCCATTACAGGATTTGAGCTTAACGCACCACTAGCAACTTGTAATTGCTTTAGAAATGCAGAAGAAGATACAGAAAAATTCATGATCTATATTTTTTTGCCTTAGTTTTCTTGTTAAAATTTGACCAGAAAGCCAAATTGAACACAAAACTACATAATAATTATGAATAGAAGTATGATTTCATCTAGGAATCCATGCAAATCTTGAGTGGAGAATAAGGAGCAAATCGATAATTCTTGCCCGAAAATGCGAAAATCAGTATATTTTTACGCCACCTAATAAATAAATATTGATCAAGACAAAAAAAGACATCGATCATTGGTTGTCAAAGAATGTTTCTGATTGGGAATTGAAATTCCCTCCATACCAATATCAACGCCTAGATTCTGGGATTCAAGTGTACAGTTTGAATAGTTCATCAAAGGATCTTTGCTATTGTGAGCTAATTTTTGCCAATGGCAGGATTTTAGAGCATAAAAAAATGAGTGCCCGATTTACTTCGATAATGATGCAAGAAGGCACATTGGAGTATAATTCCGCGGCTGTTGCTGATTTTTTGACTATTATGGCGCATCATATAGCATACATGCAGATCTAGATTTTACATCGATTTCTTTTAGTTGTTTGCAGAAGTTTTTTGAACCTTTACTGCAATTTATCATACATCTGATCACAGAGCCCGCTTTCCGCGAAGAAGACCTCAATCGCTGTAAACTTTTTATCCAATCCCAACTTAAACACCAGTTAGCTGAACCTGATTTTGTATCCTATAGAGAGTTTACTGCACATATTTTTGGTAATGAAAAAACCTATGGGTACAACACGACTCAGGAAAATATTTCTGAGATTAAAATAGATGATTTGAAAGAGTATCATCAAAGAACATATGTCGCGAACGAATTGAAAGTTTTTTACTGTGGAGAAGATTTAAAAGGAAGTTTCTGGGAACAGTCTTTGAAAAAAATTAGGACAAAGAAAGAGCGAGAAAAATTAATCTATCATACGGTTTCTGAGGAGGTAAAACGACTTCACTTCCCAATCGAACATTCTACTCAGATCAGTATGAAATTGGGATGTCGAATGTTTTCTAAAATGGATTCAGATTTTTATCCATTGTATTTTATAAATACCGTACTTGGAGATTATTTTGGCTCGCGTTTAATGAAGAATATTCGAGAGGATAAAGGCTTTACTTACGATATACATAGTACTTTAGATGCTCAACTTTTTGATGGATGTTTTTATATCAGTGCAGAATTGAATCCAAGTGAATTGGACGTAACCTTATCGGAGATTAAAAAGGAATTCCTAAAAATACAAACTCAATCGATTGGTGATGAAGAATTAATCATGGTCAAACGATATCTTCATGGCCACCTGCAACGTTTATTGGATGGCTCATTTCAATCTATTTTGTTTCTTAAAATATTGGTCACTGAGTATAATAACTCGGAAGCTTATAGGATGATCATGAATACGATTAGAGACATTGATGCTAAGCAAATTCAATCTTTGGCCACAAAATATTTGCAATTTGATCGAATGAGTCTTGTTACATCGGGATAAGAGTCTTTCCTATTATGTCTCTAATTTAAATGAATGCTACACGATTTAATTAATAGAGAGGATTGAAATAATAATAAATTATTGGATGCGTTACATCTAATGACAGAGATTGTCATTAGCCCTGGTTTATTATGAAGTGTTTGACGCCAATTATTTTTCTTTGTAGTTTTTTAAATTTGTATTCCCAACTTTCTTGGACATCGCTGAACGGCCCCAAAAAGTTGAATGCCACAAAAATTGCTTTTCGTTCGATGAGAGAATATTGCTTGAATGAATCCAATTTAGGTATTTTACGAACGACAGATGGAGGAGTAACTTGGACTAATATTTTTCCTAAAAATTCAGATTTTGTTTTAATTACTGATCTTGCAATGACCCTTGATGGGGCTGTTCATGTCATAGCTGAACCCAGTAATATTTTTACGCCAATATCTTATTATGTTTTAGACCCTGGAAGTAGTACTTGGCGAAGGACAAATGCGAAGCTTACTAGAAATGATAAAATTGCTACAAATAGCCTTGGTTGGGTTTATTTATGGGATAATACAAATTTACTTTATACAAAAAATAACGGTCAAAATATATTCGGTTTTAATTCAGCCGCATACACAGATTATAATACACAATTTATATTTTATGATGATGAACATAACTTCATGTATAAATATAATCTTGGGAATTATAAGTTATACTCATTTAAAGGAGACGGGAAAGAACTTAAGGAGATTTTTTCTCCTAGTTTTAGTGCAACATTATATAATTGTTTTCATCCAGATGGTTACTTGTTTTTTGGTGGAAATGGCTTGAGTCGATATGATGTTAATTCAAATCAGTTAGTTGATCTCCGAGTTAGTTATAATTTTAAGTCAATGAAATTAATAGATGGGAATAGAATTCTTGCAATAGATTTTATTGGAGACTATTATCTATCTAATGATGCAGGTGGTAGCTGGACGCTTGTAAGATCTGCTGGGGATTCTGAACCAATTCTTTATCACGCTTCCAATGATTCAATAATAGATTTTCAGATGAACAGTTGTAAATTTCAATTAAGGCAATCTTCAGCCAACAATGAATGGAAAGCTATTATACCCAACTTTGGATCTTCTAATGCAATGCTTGTCGCAGCTATGGGTTCAAGTCAATTACTTCTTTTAGATTGCAATCTAGGAAGTGTCATTCGAACTTCAGACTTGGGTAAAACATGGGTAGAACAAAATAGAATTTCATACCTAAGTCCCAATTTTCAGACATTTTTGAAAACTAATGTAGTAACTTCAGCATATACTGGAATTCAAGCTTCCTTTGATAATGGAAACCATTGGGATAAATTGGCTGGATCGCCTAATTTTAAAAATATTATTTCTTTAATAACAGATCAAGATAGTGTAATTGTCTTAGTAGAAAATAATCAATATTTTTATACATCGGTTGATGCAGGCAAGACATGGAATAGTTGTTATGTTAATAGTGGTTCAAATGCGATTACAAATGCAACATCTGTTAAGAAAGCAAAGAATGGAGATCTGTTTTTAATAGTGGATGGAATATTTTATTATAGTAGTAATAAGGGTATATATTGGAATGTAATAAACATAATGAATAAAATTGTTACAGCGTTTGAAATGGTAAATGACAGTACTTTTTTGATCTCTGCCGAAGGAGGAATATTTGATAAAGGAACATATATAACCAATGATCGAGGGAAAACGATTTCAAAAAGGGCAGACCGTGTATTTTCTACCATAAAAAAGATTGGAAAATATTTTGTCGGCTATGATGATAGTTATGTTGAGGTTTCTTTAGATACAGGACGAACTTGGCAGCGACTTGATGCAGGTTTGCCTCAGTTTTCAAGATATTTCAATGTACTTTGGAATGATGATGGCTATTTGTTTGTTCATGTAGTAGGTGAAGGAGTTTATAGAACAAAAAAATCGCTGCTTGAAGATGTGGCGAATCATGATTTTGAAAACGAATCTGTTCATATTTATCCTATACCTAGTAGTGGAGAAATAACTATTTTACTGAACGAGAAATACATAGGACATGACTTTGAAATCATAGATATGAATGGTCAAAGAATTACTACCGCAAAAATAGATTCTAAAGAAATAAAAATATCCAGCGATCATTTTTTATCACAGATATACTTTTTTAAAATTAGCAATTCGTCGATTTGCAAAAAATTCATTGTTCAAAAAAACTAGGCATTAGCATTAGTGTGAAAACTGGATTGCAGTCAACCTTAGAACTAGAAATGTATTAAAAATATTATCCAAAAGCATTAAAGCCTGTCACATCCATCCCAGTAATTAACAGATGAATGTCGTGTGTACCTTCATAAGTTAACACAGTTTCAAGATTCATCATATGGCGCATGATAGGGTATTCATTTGTGATTCCCATTCCACCAAGAATTTGTCTTGCTTCTCTTGCAACAGTTAATGCCATGTGCACATTATTTCTTTTAGCCATTGAGATTTGTGCTGGACTAGCTTTCCCTATATTAGCCATTGAGCCTAATCTCCATGCCAAAAGTTGCGCTTTAGTGATCTCGGTGATCATCTCGGCTAATTTTTTTTGTGTCAATTGGAATGCTCCGATTGGTCTTCCGAATTGTTCTCTTTGTTGTGAGTATTTCAATGCAACATCGTAACAATCTAATGCAGCACCAATAGCTCCCCACGCAATGCCATATCTCGCTTTTGACAGACAAGACAAAGGTCCTTTTAATCCTTTTACACTCGGGAAAACTTGAGATTTTGGCACTCTTACATCTTCGAATACTAACTCTCCTGTAATGGAAGCACGAAGACTCCATTTGCCATGAATTTCAGGTGCAGAAAATCCTTTTGCATCTTTTTCGACAACCATACCTAGGATTTCGCCCTCCTCATTTTTAGCCCAAACTACAGCAAGATCTGCTACAGGAGAATTGGTTATCCACATTTTAGCTCCATTTAGAATATATGAATCACCATCGTCTACAACATTAGTTATCATACCTGCAGGATTTGACCCATGATCAGGTTCAGTCAATCCAAAGCAACCTATAAAATCTCCATTACCAAGTTTTGGTAAATATTTACGCTTTTGTTCTTCTGATGCAAATCGATAAATAGGATACATGACCAAACTTCCTTGAACAGATGCCATTGATCTCACTCCTGAGTCTCCACGCTCTAGTTCTTGCATGATAATACCATAAGCTATTTCATCCATTCCACCTCCGCCATATTCTGTGGGTAAACTTGGACCAAAAGCTCCAATTTCAGCTAATCCTTTGAATAAATGTTTAGGGCAAACATGGCGATCTGAATAATCTTCAATGATAGGAGTCACTTCCTTTTTAACCCAATCTCGTACTGCTTGACGAGCCAATAAATGATCTTCATTTAATAATTCGTCTAGATTGTAATAATCATGTCCTTCGTAATTATCTACTCGTTGATTCACAGAAGCCATAAATTTGTCTTATTTTGCGCACAAAGGTACGAGACTAATCCATAGAATGTAATAAAAATCACAACTAATGAATAAAACAAAAGTGACATTGAATATAAAAGGAATGGAATTCTATTGTTGCCACGGATTATATCCGATAGAAGCCAGAGTCAAGCAGCGTTTTGTGGTTGACGTATCTCTAGATTACGAATTACAAAATGGAAAAATACAATTAGAAGATTGCATTGATTATACAAGTTTAGCAGACCTTATAAAAACTGAAATGGAGATTCCTGAACAATTGTTAGAAAACTTAGCCCTTCGTATACGAACAAGAATAGTTGAAATATTTGAACAATGTATTCGATGTACTGTAGCAATAACAAAACATCCCCAACTTGGAGGAAATTATGAATCTGTCAAAATAGAGATTTGACGAATTCAGTAAAATTAACTAAGGAAATTATTTTTTACCACCTTTTGCAGCTGCAGCAGCAGTTTCAGCAGCAGCAGACTTCAATGCTCTTGTCACCTCAACAGATACAACTGGAGTCGCTTGAGTATTGATGAATTCAACTCCTTCGATAGTCTTGATGTCACGAATTCTCATCGTTTGACCTACTTCAAGATTAGTCACATCCAAGGTAACTTCAGTAACCATTTTTTCAGGAGTGGTTTTGCACTTTACGTTACGAAGCTTTTGAAGAAGTTTACCCCCAGTTTTCACACCGGCAGCATTTCCAGTAATTCGAAGAGGAACTTCGATACGGATGGTCTCGCCTTTTACCAATTTTAGAAAATCAATATGAATTACAGTATCAGTGACTGGATGGAATTGTAATTCCTTTAGAATACACTGATGTGTAACGCCATTTAAAACAACATCAACTACCTTAAAATCAGGAGTATAAATGATATGTCTTAAATCAGCTGGTGTTGCATTGAATTGAATATTTTCACCTTTTGAATAAAGTACACAAGGCACTAATCCTGTGTTGCGATACGTTTTTGCAGCGGATTTGCCGTTTTTACTGCTTTCTTGACCGTTAAGTGTGATCGTATTCATATCTTTAATTTTTCTAAATTATACTAAAAGGAGCGCAAAGATAAGTCAATATTCTTTTTTATGATCAATAATTTGTTAAAAAAAATGGAAAAAGACTGAATATTACTAAATAAAATACTCAAATCTGGGCTTAATCCCATTGTTTTACATAAAAAGCGCCGAAATTGAGCGATGTTCGTGTGTATTTCTGATAGCTCGAGCAAATAATTTTGCTGAGCTCAATACTTTAATCTTTGGACTTTGGATTCGCAAAGGAATCGTATCGGTCACGATTAATTCACTCAATTTTGAATTTTCAAGTGTTTCATAAGCTTTACCAGATAATACCGGGTGTGTGCATAGCGCTTTCACTTTAACTGCACCTTTATCTATCAATGCTTCGGCAGCTTTACACAATGTTCCAGCAGTATCTACTATGTCATCGATGAGTATTATTTCTTTGCCCTGTACGTCTCCAATGACAGTCATCCCCTCTACTTCATTTGCTTTTTTTCGATATTTATCACATATTACTAGCTCCTTCTGAAAGTGCTTAGCATAAGCACGTGCACGTTTTACACCGCCAACATCTGGACAAGCAAAGACGACATTTTCCAGACCAGTTTCTTCAAGATAAGGCATAAATATCGCTTCACTTTTCAAATGATCCACTGGAATGTCAAAGAAACCCTGTATTTGGTCAGCATGGAGATCCATTGTCATAATCCGATTTGCTCCTGCAGCTTGTAATATATTTGCAATCAATTTGGCTGAAATAGGAACTCTTGGTTTGTCTTTTCGATCCTGTCTGGCATAGCCAAAATAAGGTATCACCGCGATAATATAATCTGCAGATGCTCGTTTGGCGGCATCAATCATCAATAATAATTCAAAAATATTTTCGGTTGGAGCACAAGTAGATTGAATAAAAAACACATACTCTCCTCTAACGGATTCATTAATGACTGGTTGCATTTCACCATCGCTAAACCTAGAGAGCGTAATATCACCTAATGCAGATCCATAAAAATCAGCAATTTGTGTCGCTAAATATTGCGTATTTGTTCCTGAAAAAATCTTTACTTCCATTTTTAAAAAATTATGCAAATCTACTATTAAAAAATAAGAAAATAATTGTTTTCCTCAAGGTTTCCAAATTCTATTAGATTTGCATTTCTTATGCAACGAATTCAAGGCTTATATTATGCACCATCGCCATTGTCAGGACGAGGTGTCTTTACTGCGGAAGATATTCCAAAAAATACAATTATCGAGCTAGCTCCAATAATCGAAATTCCAGAATCAGAAGTGGATATTATTCATCACACAGATTTGCACGACTATTATTTTGTATGGGGTGAGCATGATGAAAAAGCTGCGATTGCGTTGGGGTATGGTTCACTTTACAATCATTCATATTCTCCTAATGCGAACTATATCTTTGATTTTGAAAATCAAATTATAGAGTTTTTTTCAATTAAGAATATTAAAGCAGGGGATGAAATTTTGATAAATTATCATGGCGATCCAAAAGCAAAAGATGAAGTTTGGTTTGATAAAGAGGGATCTCGAATTAAGCGAATTAAGGCGACAAAATGACAATGTTACTAAAAAAAATAACATTGAAAAAGGATGCAGAGATTGAGCTGCCTGCTTCGAAAAGCATCTCTAATCGACTGCTCATCATTCAAGCTTTGTCCAATTCAAATGTTGAACTTACTAATGTGTCAAAGGCGAAAGACACAGTTGAATTACTAAAATGTCTGTCAAGTCAGGAGAGGATAATTCATGCAGGTGAAGGAGGAACGACTGTACGATTTTTAGTCGCTTATTTTTTTATAGCGAATCATGAAAAAATAATTCATTGTGATGAAACATTAAATAGCAGACCGCATGAATCATTATTTAAACATTTGGAACAACTTGGTGCCATTTTTGAATTTCAAGGTTCTCAGTATAAATTTCCAGTAAAAGTTTGTAGGCGCAAGTTGCCTGAGATTGAATGCACACATCTTCAAATCGATGTAAAAAAAAGTAGCCAATTTCTATCTGCATTATTGTTGATTGCGCCATTGTTTACTAAACCTTTTGAATTTACTTGGGAAGGGAATTCAGTTTCTTATCCATATATTACAATGACCTGTAAATTAATGTCACAATATGGAGCAAAATTGGAGATTTTTAAAAATAAAATTGTAGTGAAACCAAGTCCATATTCGTTGGAGGCTACGTTTGTTGAATCAGATTGGAGCTCAGCAGCTTTTTTTTATTGTTTAGCTTCTCTTGTTGAGCATGAAGTGCATTGGAAGTTTCCATATCTGGTAATGAGTGACTTGCAAGCTGATCAAAAAATTAGCAAAATCGCATCGTTGTTTGGTGTCGAAACTTTAGTACACATTGATTTTATACAACTGACTAAAAAAAATACTAAATCTTTTGAACGCTTATGTGTTGATTTTTTAGATTGCCCGGATTTATTTCCAGCTATTGCAGTGTGTTGTGCGATGAAAAAGATGATATTAGAATGTAAAAATGTCCAGCATCTAAGACATAAAGAATCAGATCGACTTTTTGAACTAACAGAATTTGTTAAAAAATATGGAGCAACAATTAAGTGGCATGAATTAGATGATACCATAGAAATTTGTATTGATAATCGTAGTATCAAATTACTTGATTCAATTGAAGTTGAAGTAAAAAATGATCATCGACTTGCGATGGCTTATAGTTTATTAAGTCTTGTAGCGAAAGTAAAAATTGACCAACCAACAGTGGTTGAAAAATCTTTTCCAGATTATTGGAGACAATTAGATTTACTTAGTAGAAAATAAGAACAATATATTTTAGAAGTCCATTCGAATTTTTATATTAATTCTTCTCGAACTAAGATAATTTGGTATTGCAAATTGATAGTTGTATACAGACTTTATCCATGAAACTGAGGCTTCATTTTTTATTTTTAACAAATTATATACTTCAGCACTTATCCAAGTTTGTCTCGTAAATCTTAGAATGTGTTTTGGTTTAGAACTATTCCAATTTTTATTCCAAAGTAAGTAAGAAAATCCAATATCCACTCGATGGTAAGGTTTGAATCGATATTCATTTCTAAAGATATCATTTGCACCTTTAAATCCATAAGGAAGACCTGTTGCCACTGTAGTATTCATATGCATTTTACAATTTTTATTACTTGGCAAATAATCTTGGAAGAATAATCCTAATGAAAACAATTGATCAGTTGGTCTTGGGACATCTTTTACTATTTTTCCTTCTTGAATGGAAGCGTCATGTCTTTTATGTTCGATATTGTTAAATTTTTCGTGAGTTCTTAAGAATGAAATATTTACCCATGATTCAGCTCCGGATACGAATTCGCCGTTTATTCGATTATCCCAACCAATGGCATATGCCGTAGCATTATTCTCTCCTGAATATCGAATTCGTACATTCTCTAATTCATAACTCGCTACATCCCAAAGGTCCTTTACATAGAGTTCTGATATCCATCGGAATGTAGCATTCGATACTTTTTTCCATAGGAAATCTTTTTTCAATCCAAGCACTGCATGTAGTGATTTTTGTGATTGCAATTCTGTATTTAAGACGCCTGATGGACTCCGCATTTCTCTATAAAAAGGCGGTTGATAATACATACCACCTGATAACCAAAGCAATAGATTATCACTATTTTTTCTTGGATTGAGTTCAATTTTTGCTCTAGGATTTATAAAAAATTCTTGATTTAATGAACTGTAATGTGCTCGTATTCCTGGAATGAATTTTATGATCCATTCTCGATTTGGGATCCATTGGATTTCATCTTGAATCCATGCAAAGTATTTTTCATTCCGGATATTAGCAGTGGCTTTATATACATTGTTCAAACGCAATGTTTGACCGTCGTATGGGAGTGAATATCCTGCAGAATCTATGCGTTCCCATTCATTGAGGAGATCATTGAATTGATCTTGTTTAAATCCTAGACCAGCTTGAATAAAATGATCAACATTGCTATTCTCATTTGCATCAAGATCAAGACCTGCTCTGAGTTCATGTTGATGAATAAAGCTCTTTAAATAATTTCGAGCAAAAATATGTTGTGTTCCTTCACCCCAAAGTTTTACTTCTTTGCCTTCATCATCTTTTCCGCCTGTTTCTATTTCTGTCAATCTGTAATAACCTAAGATATCAAACTGTTCAGCTTCACGACCTTGGTTTATGGAGGAACTCAATTTTATAAAATAGGGATTTTTATCTCTTTTTGGAAAATAAGTTAAACCCATTCCGGTCATCCTTTGATCAAATTCATCGATTTCTTTACCTTCAAAATAAGTATTTAATTTTACAACAAGAAAAGCTGAACCTTTGGCAACACTAGAAGACTCAGGAATTAGACTAAATTTGCTTTTATTCCAATTATTAATCCACGAAAACTGTAATGATTTAGTGATGTCGTAGGTGATAAAAGATTGTAAGTCGATGAAGTTGGGTTGATATTCACCTTTGACATCGAGTGAGCTTAAAAGATAGCTATTGGTCTTGTATCTTGCTCCGAATAAATATCGAAGTTTGCGACCTGCAATTTCTCTACTGCCTTCTAAATGTGATGAAAGTCCTAACGCACTAAAACTAATACTTGCACGAAGACTGTCAGGTATTTTATATTTTATATCTAAGACGGAAGATTGTTTGTCGCCATATTTTGCGCCAAATCCTCCAGATGAAAAACTCAATTCACGAATTAAATCTGCATTTACAAATGAAAGTCCTTCTTGTTGACCATTTCGAATTAACTGCGGTCTATAGATTTCAAAGTCATTGACAAAAACGAGATTCTCATCATAGGAGCCACCTCGAACACTATACTGGGAGCTTAGTTCACCTCCAGCGCTGGAACGCACTCCTAGAGCAATACTTGGTAAAACACTTTCTATATTTCCACTTACTGTAGGAAGCATTTCAAATGCTTTGGCATTTTCGCGTATGTCAGATCCTTTGCTAAGTGCATTTTCTTTTATGACTATTTCACGATTGAGTATTGGGGATAAATTAAAATCAAGCTGCAATGATGATTGAGGAGTAGAATTGAAAATTATTGTATCTATTTTTATAAATCCAAGTCTTGAAATACCAAGTCGGAGATTTTTGGTATAAGGAATTTCAATTTTGTAAAATCCATTTTTATCAGATTCAGCATAGTATTTTGTTTCAGGAATATAAACTGTCGTAAACTCTAATCCCTCATTGGTTGAAATATCTTGGATTTTACCAAATAATGTTATTTTTTGCTGACAAAATAATTGATCACAAAAAGAACCAAGTAGCACTAACAAAACTAGACGAAAGAGTATATTCTTCAAATAATTAAAAATTAATATATGGCAAAGATAGGAATAACGTAGAATTCTTGTAAAAATTGAGTAGAATTGAATAAAAGCCACTATTTGTGAGTATTGCTTGTCCAAAAAAATTTAAATTTTGAATTGAAATTCGAGCACTAATAAGAAAATCTAAGAATTAAAAATTCATATTTATATATAATAAAAAATTATAATATATAGTTTATTCAATTTTCCTTAACTTTGCAGCTCAAATTCAGAATATGAAGATTAAAATCACTTTTCCTGATGGGCGTGTTGCAGAGTATGATAAGGGAATTACTTCTATGCAAATAGCCAGTTCAATCAGTGAGGGCTTGGCGCGCAATGTGTTGGGAGCTAAAGTAAACGGTAATGTAGTGGATGCTTCTAGACCTATTCAAGAAGATTCTACGTTGCAGTTGCTCACATGGAATGACAAAGAAGGAAAAAGTACATTTTGGCATTCATCGGCGCATCTTATGGCGGAGGCATTGGAAGCACTTCATCCTGGAACAAAGTTTGGTATTGGACCAGCTATTGAGAATGGATTTTATTACGACATCGATACAGGTGATAAAATATTGTCTGCAAATGATTTTCAAAAAATCGAACAAAAGATCATTGAATTGGCGAGACAATCCAATGAGTACAAGCGCACCGAAGTATCAAAAGCAGATGCGATAAAATATTTCACAGAAAAAAATGATGAATATAAGATTGAATTGCTACAAGATCTTCAAGATGGTCAGATCACATTTTACAATCAAGGGAATTTTACTGATTTATGTCGTGGCCCACACATTCCAAACACTGGATTTATCAAAGCAGTAAAATTGCTCAATGTAGCAGGAGCATATTGGAGAGGTGATGAGTCAAGAAAACAAATGACTAGAATTTATGCCATTACATTTCCAAAAGCAAAAGAGCTTGAAGAGTATTTGGTATTATTGGAAGAAGCAAAAAAGCGAGATCATAGAAAGCTAGGGCAAGAGCTGGAATTGTTTATGTTTTCAGAAAAAGTAGGAGCAGGACTTCCTATTTGGTTGCCAAAGGGAACTGCTTTGAGACAGCGTCTTGAAGATTTTTTGAAAGCAGAACAAATAGCTCGTGGATATACACCGGTGATCACACCCCATATTGGACATAAAAATCTTTATGTCACCAGCGGACATTGGGAGAAATATGGAGCGGATTCATTTCAATCTATCAAGACCCCAAGAGAAGGGGAGGAATTCATGCTCAAGCCAATGAACTGTCCTCACCATTGTGAGATATTTGGACATAAACCACGATCCTATAAAGAACTTCCATTGCGCATCGCAGAGTTTGGTACAGTGTATCGATATGAGCAAAGTGGAGAATTGCATGGATTGACGCGAGTGCGATGTTTTACACAAGATGATGCGCATCTCTTCTGTACACCAGATCAAGTGAAAGCAGAATTTTTGGGTGTATTAGATCTAACAATGCACGTGATCAAAAAACTAGGCTTTGAAAATTTTACGGCTCAAATTAGTCTCCGAGATCCAGAGAATAAATCTAAATATATCGGTTCGGATGAGAACTGGGAAAAGGCTGAAAGAGCCATCATTGAAGCGACAGAGGAAGTAGGATTGGCGACTACTACAGAGTTGGGTGAAGCTGCATTCTATGGACCGAAACTGGACTTCATGGTGAAAGATGCACTGGGTAGATCTTGGCAATTGGGAACGATTCAGGTAGATTATAATTTACCAGAGCGATTTGAATTGGAATACATCGGTTCTGACAATCAAAAACACAGACCAGTGATGATCCATCGCGCTCCATTTGGATCTATGGAGCGATTCATTGGCGTATTGACTGAGCATTGTGCAGGAAAATTTCCGCTATGGCTCACACCAGAGCAATTTGCCATACTTCCATTGAGCGATAAATATTTGGACTATGCAAATGAAGTAAGTAAAAAACTGCATTCTGCTGGTTTGCGAGGTAGCATTGATTCTAGAGTAGAATCTATTGGGAAAAAGATCCGCGATACAGAATTGAAAAAAATACCTTACATGCTCATCGTCGGTGAAAAAGAAGCAGCAGAAGGAAATATCTCGGTAAGACGACAGGGCTCGGGTGATCAAGGTGCAGAGTCAATTGAAGATTTTATCAAAGATTTGAAGGAGCAAATCGGATAAGTATTTAGTCCATAGGTATGGCATGAATTTTGCATGTGATCATGTGAATGATAATTACAATCTATCTTTATAATTCTATAAAACAATTTAAACTTATTATATGAATACTTTCTCAAAATCTATTTTGAAATTCGCCTTTTTAGGTCTATTAATTTTTGCTTTTTCTTGTAGTAAATCAGATTCTGATGATACTACTACAAAGGGATGTGATAAATTTGGACCAACCACTGGAACTGCTGTGATTAATGGAAACAGCAATAATCTTATCTTAGCTCAGTATTTACTAACCGATGATTTCGGTGATTTTGAGCATGGATTCCAGATCGGTGGAGTAAGTTCTGATTGCAATGAGCTAATAACTTTTGGATTTGATATTGAAAACTCTAATTCATCTCCTGCAGGAACATACCCAATAAAGAGCTTATCTAGTAGTGGTATTAATACAGCTACAGGTAATGTAATTCAGCAAAAGGTTTCTCCTGTTTCTCAATCGTTTGTTGAAATGAAATCAGGTCAAATAGTCATCAAAGTTGTTGGAACAAAAAAATTTGAAATTACTTTGAATGCAGTATTAACTGATCAAAGCAATGTTAGTTTAAAGGCGACGCAGCAGTTTTAATCTGTTAATAAAATATATAAAAAGATCTGAGTTGATTGGAAGATTGGCTCAGATTTTTATTTTAGGAAAAAATTATTCTTCTGAAAATTAAATACAGTTGTGTTTCAATCTTCAATAACTAAAATCTTGCCTTCTGATCCGCAGAGATAAAACTTATTCCCAAAGTGTGCAGCTGCATAAAAATCAATGTCAGGTAAATTTTCAATTTCGCTCCATGAATCACCGCCATCATTTGAAAGCCATGCTAGTCCACCTATTCCTGCTATAAGCATTGTTTTTTCATCAGACATCGCTATACATCGAAACGATTGATCTGAGACAAAAATACTTGAAGCATTTCTAATTTTGTCATAGCTTTTACCAAAATTTGTTGATCTCAATATAGTTCCAAAATTTCCGATAATAATGCTTGCCTTATCAAATGAAGCAATATCTTTGAAATGATCGCCATCAATATCTAAAGTGTCCCAATGGAATCCATTGTCCTCCGATCTCAACACGATTCCGAAACCTGCTGCAACATAAACATTGTCACTTATTTTTTGGATAGCATTTAGTTCATGATCTAGTTCGAGTGTGTTTTCTATTTTTCCAGAATCATTTAAACGATCGATGAATCCAATTCGAAAGGCTTCACCTCCTACAGCAATTGCAGTATTTTTATTTTGACCTTCAATCCCTTTATAGAAGCGGAAAGAAGGATAGAAATAATTCTTATATTGGGTTAAATTATGTCTTGTTATTAAATCAATTCCAGCAGTCCAAAATTCAGAAGAGTTGAAAGATGAAATAGCAAATATTTTTTTATCATAAAGTGAATCCCTTTTCCATGATGCACCACCATCATTTGTACTTAAACGCAATGCACGAGTCCATGTGTCACCGCCTACAACAAAAATATCTTTGTCACTCCATAATGAAATGCCAGTGAGTTCATCATTGCTCGGTGTTTGGATGACGATAAATTTTTTTTCAATTTGATCTCTACATGAAAGAAAAATGATTGGAATTAGGAATGCGATCCAATGCAATTTGATACGCATCTTTGATCAGCTTTTTATCTACGAATAAAATTAGGAAAAGACGCATTGCTCTGATGAGAGCATTTATCCGTTAATGGATATTTTAATTTGTAGTTTTTTGAAAATGCTACTAGAAATGTTGTTAGATGTTCAAAAATAATGTTCTTACAATTTGGCTTTGGAAAATACACTATATTTTGAATACTACCATCAGAATTAAAAAATACATTTAAGTAAAGTTTTAATCCATTTAAATCAAAGTTAACTTGTTTCGAATATTCCTCCATATCGATCAAGAATAAATTCCAAACTTCATGAGTGCGGATGATATTATTCTCACAAAGATTCAACATTGATTTTTCATAAATATTGATCAGATCTTCATATGGTCTTTCATATTCGCCGAGTAAGAACGCTTTTGGTAAATTGGGTTGTTCTTGATATTTAGAAATAGGAAAAGCTGCTTGAGCAAAAGCGGAAGTGCTAATGCAATAGGAAGCAATGGTTAAAAAACAAATGAGGACTCTATTCATTTATTCACAAATTTACAATAAAATATACTGAACTAAGTCTATTTTTGCCCAAGATATTACAAAACTATTGTTAAAATTACTAAAAAACACGGAAATTCATCAGTTTTTCGTCTTTTTTAAAAAAAACTAAAAAATGATCATAGATATACTTTGTGGGTTAATCGTTGGTTTTTGCTTCTATTTAGGCTATACAAAAGGCATTATTAAGACTGTATTTGGTGTATTGTCTATAATTATTGGATTGTTGGCAACTTTAAAGTTCTCTCACCTTACAATGAATTTGTTGGATAAAGTGTTTGATGTCGATCCAAGGATCATGATTATCATCGGGTTTGTTTTGACTTTTTTGTTGATTTTGATAGGGATCCGAATGATTGGAAATGCAGTGGAGAAACTTTTAGAAACAGCTCATATAAATTTTATTAATCAAATCGCAGGTGGTGTAGTATCTGCATTAATTGCTTTAGTGATTTATAGTTCGATCGTAGGTTTTTGTGATAAGATTAAGATTATTAAAGAGGATGTCAAGACGAGTTCGATCACTTATCCAATACTTGCTACGATACCAGAAAAATCAAAAGATTTTCTCGAAAAGGCAAAGCCATTCTTTTCAGAATTTTGGCAGCGAACTCAAGAAGCAATCAACAAAGTCGATCAATCCATGCCTCAAAAGGAATTGGCACCAGAAGAAGCCAAATAATGAAACTCTATTTTATCAGTGGATTGGGTGTGGATCACCGCGCTTTCAAGTTTATTCAACTACCTTCAAAATTTGAGGTAATTCATTTGCCTTGGCTTATTCCAGAGCAAAGTGAGTCATTAGAATCATATGCAAAAAGAATGACTGAGAAAATCGATGCAGCAAACGATTTTTCTTTAATTGGTTTATCATTTGGAGGTGTTTTAGCAAATGAAATGATGGATTATGTCAAACCCAAACATACTATTCTAATTTCGTCAATAGCAAGTCGCAATGAGTTGCCTTTGCATTACAGAATAGCTGGAGCATTTCATCTAAATCAATTTTTTTCATTGCGTTCAATGAATCAAATACCAAGTGTCAATTATTTTGTTTTTGGTGTGAGTAGCGATCAAGATAAGCAGTTGTTGAATGAAATACTGAAAGATACAGATCCAGAGTTTTCGAGTTGGGCAGTAAATCAATTATTGCAATGGAAGCGAGAAAAACCGCAAAGCAGTATCTTACGAATTCATGGAGATCAAGATCTCGTTCTACCTATTACTGGCTTTACACCTGATCATATCATCCGTGGTGGTGGGCATTTTATGATTTCGACAAAAGCAGAAGAAATTTCAGCGATTTTGACTCAAATTTTGGCTAAATAGGACAAATTTAAGCCTTTAAAAAAAAAATTGGGGGGAAATTTTTTTATGTGAATGTGGAAAGCGGGAAAACCAAAAAAAAACCACACGCTTTTCCTTTTCTTTTAATATAGAAAAAAAAAATTTATTTTATTTCTTCTCTTCCCCTTTCTTTTTTCTTGCAAAGAAAAAAAGGGGAGGAAAGGGAAATTGGGGGGGGTTTTTTTTAAAAAAAAAAAAAATAAAATTTTGTGGCGCCGGCCTCCCCCAATTTAAAAAATTTTATTTTTAGTGTTGAAAAAAAAAAAAAAAAACTTTTGAGCAAGCTATTTAGTAGGTGTTTTTCAAATGTTTTTTAAGTATAAAATTTATAAATATGTATATATTTGTTTATCAGCAACATATACATATAGATTTATTTAATTCTAATTATTTTGTCATTTGATGACTAAATTTCAATAAACCATCAATTTGGGTATATTATTTGCATACTCTGTCAATATGAAAGCAATTATCCCAGTTGCAGGAGCAGGAACGAAGCTAAGGCCTATAACTTACACACAACCGAAGCCTTTAATACCAGTAGCTGGGAAGCCTATCATTGCGTTTATTTTGGATGAATTGATTCGAGCAGGAGTCCACGAATTTGTATTTGTTATTGGATATTTGGGTGAAAAAATAAAAACGTATCTCGATGCAAATTATCAGCATATTGAAAAAAATTATGTCATTCAAGGGGAACGAGAAGGATTAGGTCATGCAATATACTCTTGTCGAGAATTTATTGCTGATAGCGATCAAGTGGTGATACAATTAGGCGATTCTGTAATCGATATTGATTTTCAAGTATTTTTAAATTCGAAATATTCTACATTAGGTGTTAGTAAAGTGCACGATCCAAGAAGATTCGGAGTCGTAGAATTAAATGAGAAATCATTTGTCAAGAAATTAATTGAAAAACCACAAATTCCAATTTCAAATCTTGCTATTGTCGGATTGTATTTTATTAAAGAATTCAAATGTCTTTATAATGCACTGGATTTTAATATTAAAAATGGTCTGAAGACAAGAGGAGAGTATCATCTCACTGATGGCCTTATGAAGATGGTCGAAGATGGAAGCAGAATCGAAATCATGGAGGTAAAAAATTGGTTTGACTGCGGACAAAAGGAAAATTTATTGGAGACGAATGCAATTATGCTTGATCGCAATTTTGATTCATCGTCATCAATTGACATTCCTGGAAGTATTATAATTCCTCCTGTATCAATAGGAAAAAATTGTCAGATTACACACTCTATCATTGGTCCTAATGTGACCATAGGAGATGATGCAAAAGTGGATAATGCTATTTTGAAAGATGCAATCATCGGTAACTTTACAATTCTTGAAGATATTGTTTTGCAACATTCGATTATTGGCAGTGATGCTATAGTAAAAGGTCGATACCAAAGTTATAATATCGGTGATAATACTGAGATTGATATGGTTTGATAATTTTTTAATTAGTTAATGTGATAATTAGTTAATGTGATAATTAGTTAATGTGATAATTTTTTAATTCTCTAATTAACTAATTAATTAAGCAATTTTCGTTGCAGATCTTCCGATCAATTTCCACCTTCCAAAAAGTTTTCGTTTCCAGGTTTGAAGTATTAAAAGTTTTATGTCGAAATTTTTTTGATTGACTATGCCTTGAATGTTAGCGTTTATTTTTACAATCGAGGTTTTATTGTGTTTTGTTATTTGCACCGAGTCCAATGCAATTTTTTGGTATTTCATGTAGTTTGTTTGTAGGTTGTTCAGTAACGTTGGCTTATCTTCTATCCATGCATTTGAATGTAAATAAATTAGATCTTTGCTCGTATGTTTATCTATATATTGGATATCTTTTTGTTGCAGTGCGATATGAAACTTTTCTATTGTTTTTTCTAAAGATTGAGATTCAACATTTGTTAAAGTGATTATTAAAAATATGCTGATGATAAAATGTTTCATACAGTTGAATGTATTAAATATTTAAAGAGATTCAGGATACCATTTTTGTTTTAACAATTCTAATACTCTTTTGGCAGCAACTGGTATCGGAGTGCCAGGACCAAAGATTCCTGCGACACCACTATCCATTAAAAATTGATAATCTTTTTCAGGTATCACACCACCGACGATTACAAGAATATCTTCTCGCCCCATTTCTTTTAAAGCCTTTATAGCTTTTGGTACCAAAGTTTTGTGTCCTGCAGCTAACGATGAAATACCTAGGACGTGTACATCATTTTCACAGGCTTGGCGCGCAGCTTCTTCCGCTGTTTGGAACAATGGACCAATGTCCACATCAAATCCTAAATCTGCAAATCCTGTAGAAATTATTTTAGCTCCGCGGTCATGGCCATCTTGTCCAAGTTTAGCTACGAGTATTCTAGGTCTACGTCCATCGAGGTGAGCAAATTCGTCAGAAAGTTTTAAAATCTCCTTATACATAAGTGGGTCTGAATATTCTTTTAAATAAACGCCTTGTGATATTCTTGTCACAGCTTGATATCTTCCATATACTTTTTCTAATGCAAAGCTGATCTCACCTAAAGTGGCTCTTTCTCTAGCAGCTTGAATAGCAAGTTCAAGTAGGTTGGAGTTGCCATCAGCTGCTGCTTTCGTTAGTGATTCTAAGAGAGTGTTTACTTTTTCAGAATTTCTTGATGCTTTAATTTCCTTTAATTTTTCTTTTTGTTCATTGAGAACTTTTTGATTGTCTACATCAAGAATATCAAATTTAACTTCTGTGTCTTGTTGAAGATAATTTACTCCAATTATTTTTTCAATTCCTGAATCAATTCTTGCTTGTTTTATTGCAGCAGCTTCTTCGATGCGTAATTTTGGAATTCCATTTTCTATTGCTGTCGTCATGCCTCCATAAGAGTCAATTTCTGCAATGTGCTTTCTTGCTTTTTGTATTAATTGCCCTGTAAGATATTCGATATAATATGATCCTCCCAATGGATCTACGATTTTCGTTAGATCTGTTTGTGATTGCAAATATTTTTGAGTATCTCTTGCAATTTTTGCAGAAAAATCAGTCGGCAAAGCAATCGCTTCATCCAATGAATTGGTATGCAAGGATTGTGTGCCGCCACAAATGGCAGCCATTGCTTCTACTGTAGTTCTAGCAATATTGTTGTATGGCAATTGTTCTGTGAGACTCCAACCAGAAGTTTGACAATGTGTACGAAGCATTAATGATTTTACATTTTTCGGATGATATTTTTCAATATACTCAGCCCATAAAAATCTTCCAGCGCGCAGCTTTGCCACTTCCATAAAAAAGTTCATTCCTATAGCCCAGAAAAAAGAAAGTCTAGGAGCAAATTGGTCTAAGTCCAATCCTGCTGCAATACCTGTTTTTACATATTCTAAACCATCAGCTATAGTATAAGCGAGCTCTAGATCTGCAGGCCCACCAGCTTCGTGAATGTGATAGCCACTGATGCTAATGGAATTAAATTTAGGCATGTTTTTCGAGCAATATGAAAATATATCTGAAATTATTTTCATGGAAGGCTTTGGAGGATAAATGTAAGTATTGCGAACCATGAATTCTTTCAAAATATCATTTTGTATTGTACCACTTAATTGTGATGGAGTCACACCTTGCTCTTCTGCAGCAACAATATAAAATGCGAGAATAGGCAATACAGCGCCATTCATCGTCATTGATACTGAAATTTGATCTAAAGGGATTTGATCAAAAAGCAATTTCATATCTTCTACGCTATCGATCGCTACTCCAGCTTTGCCCACATCACCATCGACTCTTGGGTGATCTGAATCATAACCTCGATGTGTAGCAAGATCAAATGCGATGGATAATCCTTTTTGTCCTGCAGCTAAATTTTTGCGATAGAATGCATTGCTATCTTTTGCATTTGAGAATCCAGCATATTGACGTATGGTCCAAGCTTGATTTACATACATTGTGGAATAAGGCCCTCGCAAAAATGGAGGAATTCCAGCGCCTGAGGTGAAGAGTTCTTTTAGTTCAACATCGGTATATTGATATCTATTTTTTAGTTCTATTTTTTCTTGGACAGTCCAAGTTGAAGATTCATTATTTTTAGCTTTAGGTCTTTGCCAATCTAGTTTCTTTACATCCATAATTAACGATTTACTTTGCGTTGTAGATACCAATCATTCGATTGAATTACTGCAGGTTTAACTAGATTTTTTTCTCGCAGGTAGGCGAGTAGTCCTATGATGCAGGCTACCTCTTCTTCTTTATGTTCTAGATTTCCTGAAAGAAAATCATCCATAGTTTGTTCTGCAAACTTTGTAGTCATTGTAGCGTTAACAAAATCTGGATGTTGAAGAATATATTCACCGTAATGAAGATTTGTTTTAATTCCTTCGATTTGATATTGTTTAATAGCCGCTTTTAATTTTTCGATAGCATGAATTCTTGTTTGACCGAATACAATTAGTTTTGCAATCATAGGATCATAATAAATGGGAATCTCTTGTCCTTCTTGATATGCATCATCTACTCGAATTCCTTCACCTTTTGGTATGGTATATTTTGTCAATACACCGACACTCGGTGCAAATTCATTGTAGGGATCTTCTGCGTTGACCCTCAGTTCTATGGCATGGCCATGTCTTGTCAGTTGCTCTTGAGTAAAAGGTAATTTTTCATTTCTTGCGATGCGCAATTGTAATTCAACGAGGTCTAATCCTGTGATAAATTCTGTAACTGGATGTTCAACTTGTAGTCGTGTATTCATTTCTAAAAAATAAAATTTTTGTTGATCATCGAGTAAAAATTCTACTGTTCCAGCGCCATGATAGTTGCACGAAATCGCCATTCGGGCAGCAGCTTCTCCGATTTCTTTTCTCACTTCTTCCGAAATAGATGCAGAAGGTGCTTCTTCAATTATTTTTTGATGTCTACGCTGTACACTACATTCGCGTTCGAACAAGTAACAAACGTTTCCATGTTTATCAGCGATTAACTGAACCTCGATATGTTTTGGTGCCGTAAGAAATTTTTCAATAAATACTGCGCCATCACCAAAGGATGACAATGCTTCATTCGAAGCAATTGTTACTTGTTCTTCCAATTCATCTTCGTGATGTACAATGCGCATTCCTTTGCCACCACCACCAGCTGCAGCTTTGATTAATACGGGAAAACCAATTTCTTTTGCAATGAGGATACATTCGTTGATATCTGTGATAGCTTCTGGTGTACCAGCGAGCATAGGCACATTCATTGATCTTGCACATTTTTTTGCAGCGATTTTATCACCCATTAGATTGATTGAATAAGCGGATGGCCCGACGAATTCCAAACCAGCTTCTGCAACACGTTTTGAAAATTCTGCGCGTTCGCTTAAGAATCCATAGCCTGGATGAATTGCATCGGCACCTGAATCTTTTGCGGCCTTTATGATTCGATCCATATTGAGATAGGATTCTTTTGAAGGTGCTGGTCCAATATGAATTGCTTCGTATGCTTCTTGAACATACAAGGCTTCTCTATCTGCATCAGAATAAACTGCAACAGTTCGTATACCCATTTTGTGGGCAGTGCGAATGATCCTCCGCGCGATTTCACCTCTATTTGCAATTAATAATTTTTTCATTAATTCGTGTTTGAACTTTCTTTAATGTGTTGCCAAATTTTTTCACATAAGGTCTCTGTCATTTCTTCTATTGCATGAGAACCATACAATGGGTCGATGACTTTATTTAGTTTTGATTCTTCTTTTAAAATATATTGCGCTTGGATTGAAGATAAGATCCAAATTTCTTCGTTTTGTACATTTTTGTGAATTGGAAACTCAATTGAATCTACAGAAGCTAGAATTCCAGACATGCCAATTGTCGTAGTCGAAATTAAATTTTGGTAGGGATCGGGTGCGATGCAGTTTGAAACAATGCTAAAATGAATGTTAAGCTCATTTTGATTTTGATCATAGATTTCGAGCATCCGGATTATGAGAAATCGCAATGCACGGAGCTGTACTATATTCCATAATATATTTGAATTGCCATAAAAAGTGATTGCATCCAAGTTTCTAAAATCACTTGTAAATAGATCAAGAATTTGTGACGCCCATTCTTTATAGGAATTTTCATTTTCTCCTAAATTCGAAAAAGTAATTTTTCTTATCGGAGAAGAATCAATAGTGGAGAAAACACGAATTCTTGATAGATCAAGAGATGGATTAAATTGTAATAGGACTGAATGAATCTCGGAAATATCTGATTCACTTATCGTTTTTTCTATGAACAAATAGCTTTGAATCCAATTGCATTCTATGTCAAAAAAAAGTGCTGACAGTTCATTTGAATTTGGAATTTCTGTTAAATAAAAATGCAAACACTCTGCCCCAAATTGTAATGATTGTAGGGCAATTTTATTAGCAATCTCGAAATTCGCAACATCGATACGAGAGACAATTGACCAATCATTGTTTGTGCCGTTTAACGGCTGCAATGGTTCTTCACTCTGAATCCCTGATAGCGCTGAATAGACTATACCTGTCGCAATGGGGGTATGCAATTCCACAGCTAACTTTGGAGCTATATCCTTAGTTACTTGTAGAATCCATTCTTTGTTTATCCTTGTTTTCAATATTTTACAAGTTATTTTATTTCCGCAATATTAAAGCGAAAATCTAAGAAATGTATGATTCAAAATAAAAACTTGCTAAGATCCTATAGCTTCACGAATTTATGGATGCTATTTTTATTATTTTGTTGAATAAGTAAAAAATAGGATCCGACATGTAAATGTTGAATATTAATTTGATTTGAAACCAATTGTTCAGATTGCAAGATTCGTCCAGTTTCATCAATTATTTCAATGGAATATGCAGCATTCACTTCCAAGCCATTTACGATTAGTTGGTTTGCATTAGTTTGGATTTGAATATTGGATTTTTCTGCGGGATTGACATTTACAGTCGTTTCATGTAGTTTATATCGCTGTACATCATTAAGTAGTCCGATGGCATCTTCACCTCCAATCATATACACATAGTCACCGATTACAAAACTACCTGGCGCCCATAGCGATTGAGTGCCGTCATGCGGTGGAAGTTCTTTCCACTTCAAAGTCAGAGGATTGAATTCCCAGAATTCTCCTTTTTGCATTGTTCTATGACCAACACCATCTCCAGAGAGTACATATCCTTTGCCTCTAGAGTCAAATTGAGTACCTGCAACCCGTTGCTGACCTGGGAATGTGTCAAGTGTAGTCCATTTATTTGTATAAGTATTGTATCTATGAAAATCTCGATAGATGGCATCATTATTTACTATATCTGAGCCATGTCCAAAACCCACATAGGCAAAACTATCTATTGCAAAATAAAAGGGATGGTGGCGTCTAGGTCCCGGTACTTCTGGTTTTGAGGTCCATTTGTTCGTGGCGATATCATATTCCCAAAAATCTTTCAAATTGGTCGCATTTCCTCCAGCTCCTACATAAATTCTACCATTGGTTGCTACAAACGCAGGATGTATTCTTTCTTCACATGGACAATCTGCTAGTCTTTTCCAATTTTCAGTTTTAGGATCGTACTCCCAAAGATCTTTTAATGTGACAGTATTACTTAATCCAAATGCGACATATCCTTTACCATTGTAAGATAATCCCACGGCATAAGAACGACCTATACCCGGAAAGTCAGGTAATTCAGACCATTGATCAGTGGATGGATCATATTTAAAAAATGCATTTGAATTTCTAGCAGAATCAGCGTAAAACATTCCGCCAGTCACCGAATAACCGAATGAATCTATGGAAAATGTAACAGGATGATGTACACCTGGTCCTTTAAGTGGCACAGGATTCATTCGTTCCCATTTATTTTGCGAATAGGCTAAGATAAATATTAGATTAAATGCTAACGTGTACAATATTTTCATATAAAGTTTTTATTGATTAAAATGGTCTGAATAAGGAAAGTTATTCCATAATTCGCCTATTGGTTTGCAATTGAATTGCATGGATTTATTCGTATTCGGATTGATAAAATGTATGCTATGTGCGTGTAAACCAATAATGGATTGATCATTTATTTTTGATGCGCCATAGCGATAATCATTCCATAAGGGATGACCGATATGACCGAATTGAGCTCTTATCTGGTGATAGCGACCAGTCAGCAATTCTACTTCTGCAATTGAAGTGTTTTTATTCTCTTGTAAAACCTTATATTTCAAAATAGATTCCTTGGTGTTTTCTTGAAATGTATCGAATATATCAGAGCGAAATTCTTTCGCATTTTTAAACAAGTAATGTGTCAAAGTTTTCTCTTTTTCAGACAATATGCCTTCACATAAGGCAAGATATTTTTTGTGAAAAATACCTTCTTGAATTTGTTCTTGAAAATGCAATAATGCAGTTTTGCTTTTTGCTAAGATCAAAATACCACTAACAGGCCTATCCAATCGATGCACAATATAAGGTCGCGCATTAATCCGACTTATTGATAATAAATGGTCTTCAAACATTGCCTCAATACTTGGATTGCCCAATCTATCGCGCTCTGTCTGAATCCCGGCTGGTTTGTTGATAATAGTGAAATTTTTTTCGTCATGGAGAATAAGCTCCTTGAAATTCGACATTTTAATCAATTTTATTTTGATTCGGATAAAGATACATATTTATTAATAATCGAAATATCTGAATTTTGAAAAGCGGAAGAAATATGACCTAATTTCTATATATTTTAACCTTGATACTTTGTTTTGCAAGGGCTAAAATATGTTTTTGAAAAAATTTTGCCAAAATACTATCTTTGTAAAAAAATACTCCTCTGCTCAAATTTTTGAGCCAAATTGATTTCTTAAATTGAAGTTTATGAACGTGAATATTTATCCTTGTATTTGGTTTGACAATGATGCTTTAGCTGCTGCTGAATTTTATAGTAAAGCATTTGCTGATACTAAAATAGTAACTGCTTCACCTATGGCAGTTAAGTTTCAAATTAAAGAGATTGACTTTATGGGATTGAATGGGGGACCAATGTTCAAAGCCAATCCCTCCATTTCATTTTATGTCACAATAGAGGATCTCAGTGAATTGGATCATATATGGTCTGTTTTAATTTCTGGAGGTCAAGAATTGATGCCTTTAGGAACTTATCCGTGGAGTCAAAAATATGGTTGGTTGCAAGATAAGTATGGTGTGTCTTGGCAACTTTCTTTTGGTAAGAAAACGGATGTCGGTCAATCTGTTTGTCCATCACTCATGTTTACAAATGCAATGAATGGTTACACAACTCAGGCGATCGATTTTTATACTTCTATTTTCAAGGATTCTTCTGTTGTTGGGATTATGAAATATGAAGCAGGAGAGCCAGACATCGAAGGCAATGTGAAGCATGCGCAATTCAAATTATTGGATCAAGTGTTTATGGCTATGGACAGTAGTATTTCTCATCAGTTTATTTTTAATGAAGGGATTTCTTTGGTCGTCGAATGCAATACGCAAGAAGAGATCGATTACTATTGGACAAAGCTAACAGAGGGTGGTGCAGAAGTTCAATGCGGTTGGTTGAAAGATAAATTTGGTGTTTCCTGGCAAATCGTACCTTCGATATTACCTGTTTTAATGAGTGATTCAGAAAAAGCGCCAAAAGTAATAGCAGCTTTTATGCAAATGATTAAATTTGATATCGCTGCATTAGAAGCCGCTGCAAATGCTAAAGTTTAAAAATGTAATTGAGATTTTATCTTTGAAATGTTACAAATATTTTGTAATATTGAATTGTAAAATACAATAAGTAATGGAAACGGAATATGACATCATTATCATAGGAGCGGGAAGCGCAGGCTGTGTTTTAGCAAATCGTTTAAGTGAAGATGCTTCATGTCATGTATTGCTTATTGAAGCTGGAGCAAGTGATCGTCATCCATTGATTTCCATTCCAGCAGCATTTAGTGAATTGTTTAAAACTTCTTTTGATTGGAATTATAATTCTGAGCCACAATCCGAATTGAACGATCAAGAAATGTATAGTCCTCGGGGTAAAGTCATCGGAGGATGTAGTAGTATCAATGCTATGATTTTTGTACGAGCACATGCAAAAGATTTTGATGATTGGATAATTGGAGAAGATGATTTTTGGTCATGGAGAAATGTACTTCCTTTTTTTCAAAAAGTGGAACGTCAGTTTGGATTTTCAATAGATGAAAATGGAGATGCAATTTCAGAAGAGAATTATTATCAGCATGATCTCACAGATCAATTTTTGCAATCTGCAAAAAAATATGGACTAAAATCAAAACATAGATGCTCATCTGCAAATGAAGGGGCCATACCTTTTTTAAAAAACATCAAAAAAGGATCTCGTTTCTCTGCGGCTGATGCTTATTTGCATCCAATTCAAAGGAGACCAAATCTTACGATAGTTAAAAATTGTTTGGTTGATAAAATTGAAATAAAAAATTCGAAAGCAAATTCTGTTGCGGCAATTCATAATGGAAAACAAATAAGATTTCACGCTACATCAAATATTATTTTATCTGCAGGAGCATATAATTCGCCGCAGATCGCGATGAGATCCGGTATCGGGGAGGAAGGCCATTTAAAGTCATTGGGTATTAAAGCTAATTTTATAAATCCTCATGTGGGGGCGCATTTGGAGGATCATATTATTTGTGGATTATCTTATCAGATTAAAGATAATAATTCATTAGATGTACTGAATACAAACTTTGGAAAGGCAAAAGCAGGCTTACAATATTTGTTTTCAAAATCTGGTCCAATGACGAGCAATATCGCTGAAGCTGGAGCTTTCCTTTGTTTGGGTGAAAGTGAAAGACCAGATTTGCAATTGCATTTTGGTCCTATGTTTTTTATTCGGCATGGATTTGTAAAACCTAAAGCACATGGATTTTCGCTTGGGCCAACATTATTACATCCTGCTAGTCAAGGCTATTTGAAATTGCGCTCCACTAATCCTTTGGATGCGCCTCTGATTAATCCGCAATATCTCACAGATCCAAAGGATATGGCAATGTTGATAGAAGGAATGAAGATCTCGCATGATATCATTCATCAACAACCATTGTCAAATAGAATTGATAAAATATTTTTACCAGCAACAGAACCAAAATCTGATGCAGACTACGAAAAACAAATTAGAGAATATACTCAAACACTTTATCATCCTACGAGCACATGTAGAATAGGATCAGCAGATGAAGCTGTAGTTGATGCGCGATTAAACGTTTATGGTATTGAGAATTTAAAAATAGTGGATGCTTCTGTTTTGCCTCATGTGACGAGCAGCAATACACAATTGGTTACGATGATGCTTGCTGAACGAATTGCTGATTATATGCAGCAGAGATAATTACAAGTTAAAATAGCCATACTTAGATTCATTAGTATCTGAAAATTCAACATAACTTATAGATTTTTCAAGAATAGCTTTCTACCAATAAAAATCAATAATAATTCCCAACGCCAAAATCAAACTCGCAAAGCCATTAGTAGTAAAAAATGCAAGATTGAGTTTGCTCAGGTCTCGTTCCGAAACAATCGTGTGTTGGTAATACAATAAAGTTAAAAAACTCATACTTCCTCCCAACATAAATCCTCTCAATTGAAATTGATGCCACAAAAGATATGAACAAATGACAATGCATATCGTACAAAGGACATGCAATCCCATAGAGATGGTCAATGACTTACTCATTCCGAATTTTACAGGAATCGAATGTAAACTTTCTTTTTTGTCAAATTCAACATCTTGTAATGCATATAAGATGTCAAATCCAGCGACCCAAGTGATCACAGCAACGCCATACAAAAAAGTGACTAATGAAAAATGCGCAGTCACTGCGAGACAAGCTCCAATAGGAGCAAGTGAAAGTCCTACTCCAAGTATTAAATGGCAGATCCAAGAAAATCTCTTGGTGTAACTATATCCAAGTACTATTAAAATCGCAATGGGAGATAAATAAAAACAAAGTGGATTAATAAAATAGGCTGAGATAAAAAATAAAACAACATTGATGATTACAAACCAAAGAGCTGATGTCTGACTAATGATGCCTGATGGAATTTCTCTAGTTGATGTCCTAGGATTTTTTTTGTCTATCTCTTGATCAGCCCAACGATTAAATGCCATTGCGGCATTTCTTGCAGTAACCATGCAGAGGACGACTAAACCAAGTAATTTGACATTGATCCGATCCAATCCATATTCGTTAACTCCAATAAAGAAACCAATCATTGCAAATGGCATAGCAAAGATCGTATGGCTAAATTTTACTAGAGAAAGAAATGATTTGATTTGGCCCATACTTGGTTTTTTTGCAAAGATAAAAAAAGGGAGCAAATTGCTCCCTTCAAATTCTTTTTATACAAACTTAAGATGTACTTTAAATAAGTTATTTTGCTTCGCCCAACATGGTTGCTCCTTGCATTTCAGCGATTACAATTTCATATTTTACTACTCGTGCAGTTTCATCTTTGGAAACCCATAAAGTACTCATGCCTGGATCGCCATTGACTGATTTAATTTCTACTTTGTAGCAATCTTTATTTTTAACTTTTTCAGATCCTGTAACGATCACACTCATGATTTTTTCTTCCATTTTTTGAAGGTCGGTGTGATATAAAAGTGCTTTGTAAGTATCATTCAATGGAAGTGATGAAATCACCAAGAATGCACCAGGACCATCTGCAAGATTAGCGTGATTTAATTTGATTTTATGTTCTGATTTTTGTCCAGACATATTTATTTTACAATCAGCTTCTGTAGCAGAATAATTTACTAACATATTTACTGGACCTTGATCCACTGAACGTTTAAGCAATTCAAGACTTCCTTTTTTTATATTCCCTACATCTTTTAGTGCGCCCATTGGCATATCCATTACATCAGTCACTGTCCAATATTCACCCTGATCTTTTACTTCAATTTTTTGAGCAAAATCCATTTTGTGACCCATTGCATCGAGCTTTACATTGAATTCGTATGTGCCTGCTTTTAGATCTTTACTAGGCGTTGCAACTGACATGGTTGACATATCTATTTTCTCTTCTTTAGCTATACCGTTTATATCAACTGTGATTTCTTTTAATCTTTTAGCTATTTCATCTGGCATTGATTCTTGATATCTTCCTCCCAAATGTTTTGCTAAGAATTTTTCCGCCGCCGCAAGGAAAGCCATATTATTTACTGGTCTTTGAAATCCATGCCCTTCATCTGGCGCACAGATATATTCTACAGCAAGATTTTTATCTTTCATCGCTAATACGATTTGATCAGACTCTGCTTTTTTAACTCGTGGATCATTAGCACCTTGTACAACCATTAGTGGCACTTTAATTTGATCTACTGCGTAAAGTGGAGATTGTTTTTTTAGTTGAGCTTCACCTGCAGGATTTGTCGGATCACCCATTCTTTCGTGGAATATTTTTCTGCCTGCTTCCCAATAAGGTGGAATCGATTGTAACAATGTCAATAGACTTGATGGACCTACGATAGAGACTCCACAAGCATATACATCTGGGGTAAATGTTAGACCAGCTAAAGTAGCATATCCACCATAAGAACCACCCATGATTCCTACGCGTTTTGGATCGACGATTCCTTTGTTGATCAAATGTTTGACACCATAAGTTAAGTCATCTTGCATAAGATCTCCCCATTGTTTATTTCCTGCGTTTAAGAACTTTTTTCCAAAACCTGTAGAGCTTCTAAAATTGGATTGAAGTACAGCATATCCGCGATTTGCTAAAAACTGCGCATAAGAATCATAACCCCAGCCATCTCTCGCCCAAGGGCCTCCGTGAGGATTTACGATGAGTGGAAGATTTTTTGCAGGTATGCCTTTAGGCAATGTCAAATACGCTGGAATAACTAAACCATCTGAAGATTTATAGCTAATAGCGCGCATCGGTGACAAATCTTGAATTGGCATTTTAGGCCTTGATTTGTATTGTAAAAGTGTCTTTTTTGTATTTCGATCGAAAAGATAAACTGATCCAGGATCAGTATCAGAATATACTGAAATCAACCATGTCATTTCATCTTTGGTAGAGTTATTAAATGACACTTCCATCCCTTTGAATTGTTTTTTCAAAAGCTTGTAATCTGATTCATAGTTTTTGTCCTTCCAATAGATTCTCGTTTTGTCATCTTCATAACTAGTAGCAATCATTTGATGTGTGTTTTCTGAAAAACTTACACTTCCAAAGTCTACTTTTTTCTCAGGATCTGATTCGACTAAGGTTTCTTTTTTATTGTTAATATTGAATAAAATAAGTTTCGAAAAATTGACATCATCTCCTTTGTTTGTCTCCATATAGATTTGAGCACCATCTGTATGAAAATAAACTGGATTGAAGCTCTCTAGTAAATTTGTACTATAGATTTTAGTAAATCCTTTTGGCTCCACTTTAAGTAACTCTGTGCTGCCATCTTCATTTGATCTCATGGCTAATTTTAATTTATCTTTGAGATCAAAAATCCAAGCGACCATGCGATCTTTATTTTCACGCATAAGTTTTAATTCACCTGTTGATATTTTTAATTCATAGAGATCATGCCATGCAGGATCTCTATCATTTAATCCAATATACATTAGATCAGGGTTTGATTTTGGTACCGCATAAATTTGAACTCTTACATTTTCTTTGTCTGTCAAATTTCTAGACAATGGAACTTCTTGTCCTGCTGCTTTTTTATCCATTGGATTCACAGCATAAATCATAAAATTTTCATTGCCGCCTTTATCTTGAGCGTAGAGAATATATTTGTTGTCATGGGACCAAAAATAACTTGAGATCGGTCTCTTGGTATCAGCTGTAATCGGTCTTGCAGATTCAAATGGGTCACCCGCTTTTTTTACCCAAATATTTCTTGTGCCATTGAACGGTTTTATGAATGAAATATATTTACCATTTGGAGAAAGTTTGGAGCCAGATATTTCGGGATCACCAAAAAAAACTTCTCTATCGATAATTGGAGGCAGTACTTTGGATTTTTGTTGCGCATTTGTAGCTAATCCTGCCATACAGAGAATTGTCATAAAAATAATTTTTTTCATTTTAATTTAAAAGTTTATACAAATATAAGTCGAATTGTATCGAATAAATAAATAATCGCTGAATTCAATTAGAAAATCGATTAAATTACTGTTTTACTAGTCTTGCCATATAAAATCCATCGTGAGCTTCACTATCAGGTAGAATAATTCTATCTTCTTCTAGTTTGAAATCTGGATTATTGTTTAAAAAATGTGTTATTTGATTTTGATTTTCAGAAGGTAAAATACTGCAAGTAGCATACACCATTTTACCTCCTGACCGCAACATTTTACTATATTGTTGTAAAATTTCTTGTTGTGTTTTTTTTATTTGTTGAATGAATTCTACTGTCAATTTCCATTTCGCATCAGGATTTCTTTTTACTACTCCTAAACCACTGCAAGGGACATCGAGTAAAAGTCGGTCACAAGAATTTACTAAACGTTTGATCACTTTGTTGTTTTCGATCCAACGAGGTTCTATGATCGAAATTCCATTTCGTCGAAATCGTTTTCTCAGTTCCTCAAGTTTCCATTTCTCGGTGTCTAAGCTAATCAGATAACCTTTGTTCTTCATAAGTGACGCGATGTGCAGACTTTTACCACCAGCTCCTGCACAGGCATCAATTACGCGCATACCTGACTCTACTTGAAGAAAAGGTGCGACTAATTGTGAAGCTCCATCCTGCACTTCGAAAAAACCATCTTTAAAGAGAGATGATTGGTAAATATTTTTCTTTAATAATAGAGTTGCATCAGATTGATTTTCTATTTCTGCATAAGGAATATTTTCTTCCTTAAGTTTTTTTCTCAAGGTTGGTGTATCAATTTTTAATGTATTAGTGCGAATGATCAGATTTGCTTTTTGATTTAAATTTGTTAAAATTTCTGGCCATTGAGATTGAAGTTCCTGTTGGCCTAATTCATCCAGCCAGTCTGGTATGGATTCTTTTAGAACCCGATGTTTTATTGCTTCTTGATATTGTGATTCTACATAAGTTTCATCTACCATTTGCCATTCAGTAAATTCTGGCAATTCATATTTTTTTAAGATAAAATAGCACGCTATTAATTCCCAATAATTGTTTTTCCCTTTTGTGCAATATTGATACAACCTGTAATATCGTACGATGTCATAGACTGTTTCAGCAATAGTGGCTCTGTCTCTTGCACCAAGCTGTTTATTGTTTTTGAATACATATTCTAAGCTGCGATCTACATATTTTCCTTGATCAAATACTTCTGTTAAAATAGTTACTATCGAGCGAATTATCGGTTTGTGTAGCTTTATATCCATTTACATTTTACAATAAACTTTTCTTTGAAAAGAAATTATTGTTTTACAAATTTTACGGTTTTAGTTAGATTGCCTTGTTGTAGTTTGAGTAAATAAATACCAGATGCCAAATGGTGGACATCAAGGTTAAACGTATTTACACCTAAATTTAAATTGAGTTTATTACGTTCAATTTCTGAACCTGTAGCAGTTAGGATTTTATACTCTAATGATTTGAATTTATCACTTTGTAGATCTAATCGCAATTCTTCTATGCATGGATTTGGAGAAATGCTGAATAATTCGAAAGGCAATGGTTCTTTAGTTGAAACAGGCTCAGTAATGACAAAATCATATTGAAATCCTCCTCCAAAATCAGCTCCAAAAGTTTTAATTGGAAGATATAATGTGCTGCTTAGTTTTCTAACGATTTTAGATGTTCCAGCTCCATAGTTTGGATAAAACCAGAAGTACAATCCATCGTGAGATTGATCAGCGACATGAAGCGTGTAGCAACCTGGAGGTAGAGCGAATTCGTCTCGGTAAGTAGTTGTTGCTACCATATTATTTCGTTCGATTACAATGTCGCCTTTCGCATTTGTGATTTTATAATTATTGTCTGCTGGTTTTGAATTCGTTTTAAATTCAAAAAAGAAATTTTGAGGAAATTGATCCACTAATTTAAAGTTAGTACTCAACTTATTATTTGACACATTTTGATCTGCTGCTCCATTCGGAAGATTGAGTTCTACTTCAAATATTCTATTCGTATCGCTTTGTGCACTCCAAAAATTTGAGTTGTTGATAGGCAAATCTATTTCAACATTCTTTGATGGCAATAAGCTTCCTGCCCATTGATATATTTCTTTCAAACCACCTCTACGACCGTAGATGATTTCTACAGACTTTAATTCATCGCTACCAGAATTTCGAATTAAAATTTTCGGTATATTACATGTTGGATTTAATCTTTCAAACTCTACGCGATCCGCATTTGGTCTCATGATTTCTTCTAGCGCTACATCGGTTTTATAATTATAATCACCGTAGGTAACCAGTTGGCTAGAGACAAGATAATTCGCTTGGTCTAATTGAGGTGGATCTACTCCGTAATCAAAGGTATTAGCTTTTGTATAATCTATGTTAGAACTAATATCAAAACGGTGTAAATCCGTAGGCGCTCCTGGGCACCATCCTGCGCGATCAAAGATCCAAGTTCCACCTTGAGGATAGATCGGATTGAACGCACATTCTTTCCAAACATTAAAATTAGATCTGACTATCGATTTTCCATTGACTTGCACATAATGTCTTCGATTCGTAAACTCGCCGTTCTGTTCATGACCAGTTATTGATAAGCGAAGATTCGCATATTTCACATTCGATGAAAATGCCATGTTTCTTGGTTCAAATTTTGAATTGTTCAATATCTCAGCAAAATAACCTCTTTCGAATGGCCAAATATTTTGAACATCAATTACTTTTCTTTCTGGCGTTCCTTTTATAAAATAAAATTTGAGATCTATCTCTTCTTGATTCTCACCACCCATTTCCATTGAAAGTAATTTTTTACCTTTTAAAATAGGTGTAAAATCTGTTACATCAAATACAAATGTTTTACCATTTTTTCCTAAATCTAAATTATTTCCATATGGAGTGACGAGTGATAATAATTCATATTTGCTAGGTATTTTTCTGTAATATTTTAAATTATCAATAGTAAATAATCCATCAGATTCTGAAATGATGTCTTCTATACGATCTCCGTTTTCATTGTACACTACATTAAGTCCACCTTCATATAAATAAAAAGTAGAATCCAAAACTAAATTAAAATTAGAAACACTGTACTGTCTTATTTTCTTAGGACCTTGAGGAACAGAATCTCTGACTGTATTAAGTGTTGTATTTGTGCCTGTGTAATTTCCTTGCACGATACCTATAAGTGGCCTTGAATTAGTTACATTAAAATTATAGAGATGACGTTCACCTTTGTCTTGATATGTTCTTAAAGCAAATGGAAGTTTTACATCAGTTGGATTTGCAGCATAATCTTTAATATTATCAGAATTGCCTTGATCAAACTTGTAGTAAAAAAGTAAGTTAGCAGAAGCAGAATGACCACTAGTAAGATCTATGTGCATACCTTCTTTAATTTGTGTAGAATCCAATTCTTTATTCCATAATGCAAAATGTTTCATTCTTCCAAAATAGACTCCATCATAAGTGATGGCTTCACCTATTTTCATTTTTGTAAAATGCATGGCTTTTGTTTTGCCAGTTCCTTGCAACCACAAAGATCCATTTTTGTATATTCGCATATTTCCAGTGGTCGCATTTTTTGTAAATGTCCAATAGTTCCAATTCGCTTCATACTCTTGCACAGTAGCAGCTTTCTCTATGCGGTCATAGCTACCGTTTTCATTCCCACAATCAAAATAAAAAGATCCGTTGCTCCATGGGATATGTAGATTGAGATCTCTTTGATTTTTATCATTGACGACTTCTACAGCGGATGAATTTACAGGTTGTTTTTGGGGAGTTCCAAATAGCCAAAACGAAATCGTAATTTCTTTGTCAATGTTTTGCAATTTTGTACTTGTAATTTCTGCCGAAACACCATCCCATATCATACATGGATCAGATTGGTCTGAAATGATACAATGAGCATTTGTTTCACTGCTCATAGAGAGATCTGGTATTGGATCATTTGTTTCATTAGTAAAACTAAGATCTAATAACAATGCAGAGCTTCCATTCCAATTGTAAGTAGTATGAAAATATAAAGTCTTTGTTTCTTTCGCAGAAAAATTTACATCATTGTAAAAGTGCTCTGTAAATCCAGTAATATCTGGATTATTTGACAATGCAGTTTTTGAAGTTTCCTTAATTTTTACTTTGAGGTTTTTGAAATTTCCACCACTTTCTGATCGCAAAGTAATACCATTAATTTTTCCCGCTGGTGCACCTGCTGCAACTAATTCTTGCGCAGAAATGAGGAGTTGCATCCTCATACTTGCATTTCGTGAGTTATAAACAGATGGATTTGTTTGAGCGTTTATTTTTGAAATTTTTTCACTTTGAACATTTTGATGTGTAGTGATTTTTTGAGTAGTTTCGTATATAGAATTCGTTGGATAAAATTGGTATTCAAAACTAGACCCTGTAAAACCTGAAATGAGATAATTACTATGGGTAGCTAGAGTACTATCTATGCGTGAACTATCAGTAAGAAATGTATTACAGCTGTAATCCCATTCATAGCACCCAACACTACCTACACCTACTGCGGCATTATGGCATCTCATGTTATAATGCATAAGTACTTTGCGATATTCTTGGTTTGGATCATTTGGGAATTCGAATACAGCCCTTCTTGTAGGATTATCCCATTTGAAGGTTTGTACTATGGTCGTATCTTGTGCATTCGCGCCAAAACTCAGAAACAATACAAAATATAGTAAATTACGCATTTCAATATTTTTAGAATTCAAAATAGTTTTTTTTGAAAAATTTGATTCAATGTGAGCTTACATACGAATGATCCAATTTTCCCAGCCCAAATGTACTTCAACTTTATATTTTCTGTAGAAAGATTTTCCCACTTCATTCCAATCTAATACCTGCCATCGGCATATTTTGGCATTTTGTCGTTTGGCTTCAGCGAGATAGGCTTCAAAAAGTTGTTTCCCAATCCCTTTCCCTCTAAATTCTTCTTTCACTATAAAATCTTCAAGATACAATGCCTTGCCGCTCCAAGTGGAGAATGTAGGGTAGAAGAAAGCCATGCCAAGAATGTGGTCATTTTCATCTACTGCGAGTATAGCATCGAATTGATGAATCTCAAGACCAATCCTATAATCCTCTACACTGGTTTTGACAGCATTTGGCTCCTTCTCGAAGATAGCTAAATCGACGATTAGGCTATGGATGGCTTTTGCATCTGAGGGATTTGCTTTGCGGAGTGAAAAATTTTGCATGCTTGTTGTAATTTAAGATAAAGATATGGTGGATTCATATATATATAGTCTAAAATATTATATATAAGTTTTGGAAATATGAGTTACTAAATTGACTTCCATTACTAGTTTAACCATCAAAATCATCAAACTAGGACATTTACTAAAGCCCAATAATTTCAAATATCTTGTTAAAAATGAAACTTTCTATTTTTTTTTGAAAATAATCTTTGCGGAAAACAAGAAAAGCAGTACATTTGCGACTCCTTAGGGGTAAGTGTACTCTTAAAGGATTGAAAATGTGTTAATTATAGTAATTTATTAAAAGCCGTATAGAAAGTAAAATATGCCTACTATCAATCAATTAATCAGGATAGGTCGCGAAAAAGTGGTTTACAAAAGTAAATCAAGAGCCTTACAATCCAATCCTCAGAAACGAGGAGTGTGTACTAGGGTATATACGACGACTCCAAAGAAGCCGAACTCAGCACTTAGAAAAGTAGCTAAAGTAAGGTTGACGAACGGAATAGAGGTAATCTGCTATATCCCAGGAGAAGGGCATAACTTACAAGAGCACTCTATCGTATTAGTGAGAGGAGGAAGGGTAAAAGATCTTCCCGGAGTACGTTACACTATCGTGAGAGGAGCTTTAGATACAGCTGGAGTAAATAACAGAAAGAAATCAAGATCTAAGTACGGAAGTAAAAGACCTAAAAAATAAACGATAAAATTTGCCTTTAAGTCATGCGGAAACATAAACCAAAAAAGAGAATCTTAGAACCAGACCCACGATTTGGAGATACTGTTGTATCTCAGTTCATCAACAATATGTTGTGGCAAGGAAAAAAATCTACGGCACACACTATATTTTATGGTGCAATGGATCAAGTAGAAGCTAAGACTCAAGAGAACCCACACGAAGTTTGGAAAAGAGCATTGTCTAACGTGATGCCTCATGTAGAAGTAAGACCAAAACGTATCGGTGGAGCAACTTTCCAGATTCCTATGGAAATGAGACCAGATAGAAAATTGTCTATCGGAATTAAATGGTTGATCAAATATTCTAGAGCTAGAGCAGGAAAAGGAATGGCTGAAAAATTAGCTTCTGAAATCATGTCAGCGGCAAAAGGTGAAGGCGCAGCAGTTAAGAAACGTGAGGATACTCACAAAATGGCAGAATCAAACAGAGCTTTTGCTCATTTTAAAGCGTAATAGAGATAGAAAAATCATGGCAAAAGATTTAAAATTCTTAAGAAATATCGGTATTGCAGCGCACATCGATGCTGGAAAAACGACAACAACAGAAAGAATTCTTTATTATACAGGTTTAACTCACAAAATCGGAGAAGTTCATGATGGTGCAGCTACTATGGACTGGATGGCTCAAGAGCAAGAAAGAGGGATTACTATTACCTCAGCTGCAACACAGACACATTGGAAGTGGAAAAATAGTGAGTTTACAGTTAATATTATAGATACACCAGGTCACGTTGACTTTACAGTTGAGGTGAATCGTTCATTAAGAGTATTAGATGGTTTAGTTTTCTTGTTTAGTGCAGTGGATGGTGTAGAGCCACAATCTGAGACAAACTGGAGATTGGCTGACAATTATAAAGTTCCAAGATTAGGATTCGTAAATAAAATGGATCGTCAAGGAGCAGATTTCTTCATGGTGGTAAATCAAGTGAAGAAAATGTTGGGATCAAATGCAGTACCACTTCAAGTGCCAATTGGTGCTGAAGAACATTTTCGAGGTGTTGTGGATTTGATTACAAACAAAGCGATTATTTGGGATGAGGATTCTAAAGGTATGAAATACACTGAGATTCCGATTCCTGATGATATCAAAGACACAGTTTTAGAATACAGACAAAAATTGATCGAGAACGTCGCTGAGTATGATGATGAGTTGTTGATGAAATTCTTCGACAATCCAGATTCGATCACAGAAGAAGAAATGATCATTGCGATTCGTGCAGCTGTTTGTGACATGAAGTTTGTCCCAATGATGTGTGGATCTGCGTTCAAAAATAAAGGAGTACAAGCAGTACTTGATGCAGTTTGTGCATTTTTACCTTCACCATTAGATGTTGAAGCTGTTACTGGAATTGATCCTAAAACAGATGCACCTTTATTGAGAAAACCATCAGTTGATGAGCCATTTGCAGCATTGGCATTCAAAGTAGCAACTGACCCATTCGTAGGTAGATTAGTATTTATTCGGGTATATTCAGGTAAATTGGATGCAGGTTCTTATGTATTGAAAGTGAGATCTGAAAAAGACAGACTTTCTATGGAGAAAGAGCGTATCTCAAGATTATTCTTGATGCATGCCAATGATCGTAAATCAATAGAAACTGTAGAAGCAGGAGATATTGTTGCGGCAGTAGGATTTAAAGATATCAAGACAGGAGATACACTTTGTGATGAAGCGCATCCGATTATTTTGGAAGCAATGGTATTCCCTGATCCAGTGATTAGTATAGCGATTGAGCCAAAAACTCAAAAGGATCAAGATAAATTGGGTATGTCTCTTGCTAAGTTAGCTGAAGAAGATCCAACATTCCGAGTGATGACTGATGAAAATACAGGTCAGACCATCATCAGTGGGATGGGTGAGCTTCACCTTGAAATCCTAGTAGATCGTTTAAAGAGAGAATTCAATGTAGAGTGCAACCAAGGTGCACCTCAAGTAAATTATAAAGAAGCGTTGACTAAGACAGTTACTCATCGCGAGAGATTGAAGAAGCAAACAGGTGGATCTGGATTATTTGCTGACATGGAATTTACAATCGGCCCTGCTGATGATGAGTTCTTAGCAAGTGAAGATTTCAAATCTGGTAAAACAAGAATGCAATTCGTGTGGGATATTTTCGGAGGTTCTATTGATAAGTCTTATATGCCATCAGTGACCAAAGGATTTGAATCCATGATGAATCAAGGAATATTAGCAGGATACAATATCGAGAACATGAAGATTCGTGTTTTTGATGGATCTATGCACGCAGTTGACTCTAAACCACAAGCTTTCGAACTTTGTGCGAAGGATGGATTTAGAGAGGCTGCTCCAAAAACTGCTCCACAAATATTGGAGCCAATTATGAAATTGGAAGTGATCACTCCAGAGGAATATGTAGGTCCAGTGATCGGTGATTTGAATAGAAGAAGAGGTCTTCCAAAAGGACAAGAAGCAAGAATGGGTGGTGCTGTTGCGATACAAGCAGACGTACCTCTATCTGAAATGTTTGGTTATGTGACTCAATTGAGAACAATCACATCAGGACGTGCTAGTTCTACAATGGAATTCTCTCATTATTCGCCAGTGCCAAAGCAAATTGCAGATGATGTAATAGCAAAGGCAAAAGGAAATGTAAAAGTATAATTAAAAATAGTTAAGGCATGAATCAAAAAATTCGGATTAAACTGCATTCTTACGACCATAATTTGGTTGACAAGAGTACAGAAAAAATCGTAAAAACTGTACGCAATAGCGGTGCAGTCGTTGCAGGTCCGATTCCGCTGCCCACTGAGAAAGAAATATTTACCGTGCTACGTTCCCCGCACGTAAATAAGAAAGCTCGTGAGCAGTTCCAACTTCGGACACACAAGCGCTTGATCGAGATTTATACGCCTACTCCTAAGACGGTAGATGCGTTGTCGAAGCTCGAACTACCAAGTGGAGTAGATATTCAAGTAAAATTGTCTTAATTTATTATTATTGAACTTATTTGCTCGGAGATAAAATTTCGAAGAGCTTAACTATAAAATGTCGTATTGTGAACGGACTTATAGGTACTAAAGTTGGTATGACCAGCATTTATAGTGCAGATGGAAAATATACTGCATGTACGGTGATCGAAGCATCACCCAATGTAGTGACGCAAGTTAAATCTGAAGATTCAGATGGGTACAACGCATTACAATTATCTTTTGGTGAAGGAAAAGCAAAGAACTTTAATAAAGCCATAACAACTCATTTTCAAAATGCAAAGACGACTCCAAAGAAAAAATCTTTAGAGTTCAGAGATTGCACATTGGATAAGGGTTTAGGTGACGAAGTTCGTTTGGAAGATCTTTTTGCAGAAGGTGACACAGTTCATGTATCAGGTAGATCAAAAGGAAAAGGATTCCAAGGGGTCATCAAAAGACATGGTTTCGGTGGGGTCCAAAATGCGACTCACGGTCAGCATAACAGACTTCGTGCACCAGGATCTATTGGTGCATCTTCTTACCCTTCAAAAGTTGTAAAAGGCTTGCGAATGGGAGGACAGAACGGCACTGATAAAATTAAGATGCGCAATCTTAAGATTATCAAGATCATGAGCGAAAAGAATTTGATCTTAGTGAAAGGAGCAATACCTGGCCACAAAGGTTCTATTGTAATCATTGAAAAAAAGTAAAGGAGTATGAGACTTGATATTGTAAATGTAAATGGACAATCTACAGGAAGATCAGTGGAGCTTCCAGCAGACATATTCGAGATTACTCCGAATGAGCATGTAATCTACCTTTCAGTAAAAGAATATATGGCGAACCAAAGACAAGGTACGCATGATTCAAAAGAAAGAAATGAAGTATGGCGTACTACAAAAAAGTTCAAACGTCAGAAAGGAACAGGTGGCGCTCGTGCAGGATCTTTGAAAAATCCAATGTTCAAAGGTGGAGGTAGAGCTTTCGGTCCTCATCCAAGAGATTATTCGCAGAAGTTAAATAAAAAAGTAAAAGTGCTTGCTCGTAAAAGTGCATTGTCACAGATGGCAGCATCTAATTCAATTATTGTTGTTGAAGATTTTACGTTTAATGCGCCTAAAACAAAGCAGTTTGTAGACATCATCAAAGGATTGAAATTGGATGGTAAGAAATCAATTTTTGTTACTCCAGAATACAATTCAATGGTATATCTTTCTGGACGAAACATTCCTAAGACTTCAATACAAGTTGCGAAAGATTTAAGTACATATGAAATATTGAATACAGCAACTTTGGTATTAACAGAGTCTAGTATTGAAAAAATTAAAAGCACATTAAGTTAAACTGAACATGAAGAATCAATTAATCATTCGACCAGTTATTACAGAGAAAGCAGACAACCTTTCATCAAAAAGTAATAAATATTCATTTGTAGTTCAGAAAGATGTGAACAAGATTGAAATTAAAAAAACTGTTGAAGCTACTTACAATGTAAGTGTTCGTGCAGTAAATACATTAATAGTTCCAGGTAAAGCAAAAGTACGTAGTACAAGAGCAGGAATGTTAAAAGGTATAAAGCCAGGATACAAGAAAGCTATTGTGACACTTGCACCTGGAGATGAAATTACGATTTTTGGAGAAGATCAAAAATAAACTGAAATGCCAGTAAAAAAATTAAATCCAATCACGCCCGGCACAAGATTTAGAGTAGCCAACACATTTGCAGAGTTAACGACGGATGTGCCTGAGAAGTCTTTGATGGAAGAAAAAAAGTCTACCGGAGGTAGAAATAATCAAGGAAGACGTACTACTAGATATCGTGGCGGAGGTCATAAGAAGAAATATAGAATCATTGATTTCCATCGTGAGAAAGATGGTATTCCTGGAACAGTAGCTTCAGTAGAATATGATCCAAACAGAACAGCATTTATCGCTTTAGTGCATTATGCTGATGGAGAAAAGAGATATATCATTTGTCCAAATGGTTTGAAAGTAGGGCAATCACTAATGAGTGGTAAAGGAGCTGCACCAGAGATTGGTAATGCTTTATTCCTTTCTGAAGTTCCATTGGGTTCGAATATTCATGCAATAGAATTGCATCCAGGTCAAGGTGCTGCATTAGTAAGAAGTGCAGGTAGTTCAGCTACAATGATGGGAAAAGAAGATCGTTACGCAGTAGTAAAGATGCCATCAGGAGAGGTGAGAAGAATTTTGATGACTTGCAAAGCAACTATTGGTTCGACTTCAAATCCAGATCATAGCTTGGAATCAGTTGGTAAAGCAGGACGTTACCGCTGGTTAGGTTTCAAACCAAGAAATAGAGGTGTTGCGATGAACCCAGTAGACCATCCGATGGGAGGAGGTGAAGGTAGATCATCTGGAGGTCATCCAAGATCAAGAAATGGTGTCTTTGCTAAAGGATTCAAGACAAGATCTCCTTGGAAACATTCAGATAAATTAATTATATCTAAGCGTAAAAACAATATTGATTAAAAATTGATATCAACCAATTATGGCTCGATCGATAAAAAAAGGACCTTATATTCATCACAAACTTCTTGCTAAGATTCAAAAAGCAAAAGAATCTTCAAAGAAGGGAGTTATTAAGACATGGAGTCGTGCTTCAATGATTATTCCAGACATGGTAGGAGAGACGATTGCTGTGCATAACGGCAAGTCATTTATTCCTGTATATGTTACGGAAAACATGGTAGGACATAAGTTAGGAGAATTTTCTCCAACTCGTACATTTAAAGGTCATTCAGGTAATCGTTAAAAAAATTAAAAACCATTTAAATAAATATAAAATGGAAGCAACAGCAAAACTTCGAAATTGTCCAATGTCTCCTCGTAAGATGAGATTAGTTGTGGATTTGATTCGAGGAAAAAAAGTAAATACAGCTTTAGGAATATTGAAATTCACAAAGAAAGAAGCCTCTACTTGGTTAGAGAAGCTTTTACTTTCTGCTATCAATAACTATGAGCAAAAGCATGGCGAAGGTGCAGCAGATAGTGCGCAGCTATATGTAAAGACTGCTTTCGTAGATGGAGGAACTGTGATCAAAAGATTTCAGCCTGCACCGCATGGACGTGCACATAGAATTCGCAAAAGAAGAAACCATGTAACTTTAGTAGTTGCAGATCAAGTAGCTGTTGTTAAATCAAATTCGACCAATTAATTAAAATATTATAATGGGACAAAAAGCACATCCAATAGGGAACAGATTAGGAATCATCAGAGGATGGGATTCAAATTGGTTTGGTGGTAAGAACTTTGCTCAGAAAGTAGTAGAAGATGAAAAAATCAGAAACTATCTTATAGCTCGTATACCAAAGGGAGGTATAGCTAGAACTATTATCGAAAGAACATTGAAGCGAATCACTGTATCTATTCAGACTGCAAGACCTGGAATAATCATTGGTAAAGGTGGAACTGAAGTAGATCGCATCCGTGAAGAATTAAAAAAATTGACGTCTCAAGATGTACAAATTAATATCGTTGAGATCCGTAAGCCAGAAATGGACGCAGCAATCATCGGTGAGAGTATCGCAAAACAAATTGAATCTCGTGTAAATTATAGACGAGCTACAAAGATGGCAATACAATCTTCAATGAGAGCGGGAGCAGAAGGGATTAAAGTAAGAATTTCAGGCCGTTTAAATGGAGCTGAGATGGCTCGTTCTGAAGAGTATAAAGAGGGAAAAATTCCATTACATACTTTCAGATATGATATTGATTATGCCATTAAGGAAGCATTAACAGTATACGGAAAAATAGGTATTAAAGTTTGGTTGTGTAAGAATGAAGTGTTTACTAAGAGAGACTTGTCTCCGCTTGTAGGCCTTACAAAGAAAGACACCAAGCCAAGAAGAGAGGGAGAAAGAAGTGACAGAAGAGAAGGTGGAGATAGAGGAGAAAGAAGAGATAATAGAGGTGGCGGCGACCGAAGAGGTGGCGGCGGTGGAGACCGTAGGGATAAAAGAAGATAAAATTTAAAAAAATTGTATTAATTTTGCGACTCTTTTGCAAAAAAGGATAAATATTAAATCATGTTACAGCCGAAACGATTAAAATATCGAAAACAGCAGAAAGGCAGAAATAAAGGTCTTGCATACCGCGGAAGCAGTATATCATTTGGGACTTTTGGACTCAAAGCAGTAACTGCAGGTAGACTTACTGACCGTCAGATTGAAGCTGCGAGGGTAGCCATGACACGTCATATGAAACGTGAAGGGAACGTTTGGATACGAATTTTCCCCGATAAGCCGATTACGGCAAAACCAGCAGAGGTTCGTATGGGTAAAGGTAAAGGAGCCTTGGATCATTATGTAGCAGTGATTAAGCCAGGTGTAATCATGTTTGAAATGGAAGGTGTGCCTTATAAAGTAGCTGAAGAAGCATTTTCATTGGCAGCACAAAAACTTCCAGTGATGACTAAAATAGTGGTCAGAAGAGAATTTCAAAATTTAGTCACAGCATAAATTATCGAGCAATGGCTTTAAAGAAATATAAAGAATTGACAAGTTTAAATGATGAGACCTTAGCAAAAGATTTGGCTGAGGCAACAGCGAATTACCACAGTTCAAAATTTGAGCATACGATCAAAGGACTTGCTAATCCGACTGAATTGAGACATATGCGAAGAGAAGTCGCTATGATGGAAACAGAAATAAGAAAGCGCGAAATGTCTAAAATGAGCGCTGAAGAATTAAATAATAGGTCTAAGATTAGATTCAGAAGACGTTCAAAATAAAAGAAATGGAAAGAAATCTTCGAAAGATAAAAGTGGGCGTTGTCCATAGCAATAAAATGGATAAGACCATTACAGTGAAAGTAGTAAGAAGTATGCTACATCCAAAGTATGGAAAGTTCATGAAAAGATCAAAAAAATACTTTGCTCATGATGAAAAAAATGAGTGTAATGTAGGTGATTTGGTTAGAATTATGGAGACTCGACCATTGAGCAAATTAAAGTGCTGGAGATTGGTAGAAATCGTAAAGAAAGGCGAATAACAATTATAATAAAAAAGTGTCATGATACAACAAGAATCGAGACTGAAAGTAGCCGATAATAGTGGAGCAAAAGAAGTTCTTTGTATACGCGTATTGGGCGGTACAAAAAGAAGATATGCTTCTGTAGGTGATAAAATAGTAGTTTCTGTAAAGTCAGCAACTCCAGGAGGAGTGAAGAAAGGCTCTGTGTCTAAAGCTCTTATTGTACGTACAAGTAAAGAAATCAGAAGAAAAGATGGAACATACATCCGTTTTGATGACAATGCTGTAGTATTATTATCAGCAACTGATGAACCAAGGGGAAGCCGTATTTTTGGCCCTGTGGCTCGAGAATTGAGAGAGAAAGATTATATGAAGATTGTATCATTAGCACCTGAGGTACTATAAATTTTAATGTGTTATGAAATTAAGAATTAAAAAAGGAGACCACGTACAAGTCATAGCAGGTTCCAATAAAGGAAAATCAGGTACAGTTTCTCTAGTAATAGTTGATAAAAATAGAGCAGTTGTTGATGGTGTAAATATTGCTAAGAAGCATACGAAACCAGCAAATAATAATCCAGGCGGAATTATTGAGATGGCTGTTCCGATCCATATTTCAAACCTGTCTTTGCTAGATCCAGTTTCGAAGAAGCCTACTAGAGTAGGAGTCCGAGTGGAGAATGGTAAAAAAGTCAGATATTCAAAAAAATCAAACGAAATCATTAAGTAATGGGATATTTACCTCGTTTAAAAGAGCATTACAGATCTAATGTAATCCCCGTCATGATGGAGACGTATAAGTACGGTTCTATTATGGAAGTGCCTAGATTGGTTAAAATAGCAGTCAATCAAGGAATTGGTCAAGCTACTCAAGATAAGAAATTGGTAGATATTGGAATTTCAGAATTGGCTACGATTACTGGTCAAAAACCAGTAGCAACAATTTCAAGAAAAGCAATCTCGAATTTCAAATTGAGAGAAAAGTTGCCAATTGGGGTAAGAGTAACATTGCGCAATGTTAAGATGTATGAATTCTTAGATCGTTTGATCGCAGTAGCTTTACCACGAGTAAGAGACTTTAGAGGAGTTAATGACTCAAGTTTTGATGGTAGAGGAAACTATACCTTAGGTATTACTGAACAAATTATCTTTCCCGAGATAGATTTGGATAAAATCAATAAGATCACAGGAATGGATATCACATTTGTGACTACAGCAAAAACGGATGCAGAAGCATTTACATTATTAAAAGAAATGGGAATACCTTTTAAAAATCAGAAGAACTAATTTACCATGTCAAAGAAATCAATCGTAGCAAGACAGATTAAGCGTGAGAAAATGGTGGCAAAATATGCTGACCTACGCGCGAAACTTAAAGCTGAAGGGAATTGGGATGAACTCGATAAACTTCCAAAAAATAGTTCAAAAGTTAGATTAAAGAATAGATGCCAACTGACTGGACGCCCTAAGGGTTATATAAGACGTTTTGGCGTTTCAAGATATGTCTTCAGAATGATGGCATTAGATGGAAAATTACCTGGAGTTACAAAAGCAAGTTGGTAAACCTTAAAAAAGAAAAATTATGGCAGCAGTTACAGATACTATAGCAGATTTTCTTACAAGAATTAGAAATGCACAGATGGCAAGCCATCGCATTGTGGATATTCCTGCATCAAATGAAAAAAGAGAATCACTGAGATTTTATATAATTATGGATATATCCTTAAGTATAAATTCGAAGAAACTGAGAATAAACAAGGCGTAATACGAATTGCATTGAAATATGATGCGATTACAAGATTGCCAATTATTAGAGAGTTGCTACGAGTAAGCAAACCTGGTAGAAGAATTTACAAAGGAGCAGATGAGCTACCTCGGGTAATCAATGGCTTAGGTATAGCGATTATATCTACTTCAAAAGGTATAATGACAGATAAAGATGCTAAAAAAGAGCATATTGGTGGCGAAGTACTGTGTTACGTATATTAATTTTTGCAATTAAAGAGAAATATTATGTCTCGTATAGGAAATAAAATTTTATCCTTACCAAAAGGAGTTGAATTAAAGTGTGAAAAAGGCTTGGTGACTGTTAAAGGTCCTAAAGGAACTATGACACAACCGATTGATGTTGATATGAGCATCACAATTGAAGATGGAACAGTGACTGTTAAGCGTCCAACAGAACAAAAAAGACATAAATCTCTTCACGGTTTGACTAGAGCATTAGTGTCGAATATGATCACTGGTGTATCAGAAGGATTCAAAAGAGAAATGGAGCTTGTGGGTGTCGGATATAGAGTGTCTAATACAGGTAATCTCGTAGAGATGTCAGTAGGATATTCTCACCCTATAGTATTTGCTATACCTTCAGAATTGAAAGTAGAGACAGTAACTGAAAAAGGACAAAATCCAAAAATCATATTGACAGGATCGGATCTACAATTATTAGGACAAATATGTGCTAAATTTAGATCGTTCAAATCACCAGAGCCTTTCAAAGGTAAAGGGATTAAATTTGTTGGGGAAGTTATTCGTAGAAAAGCTGGTAAAGCAGCTGGTAAAAAATAATTTTAAATAGAATTATTATGAAGCTGACAATAAAAGAAAAAAGACAAAAAGTAAAACACCGTATCAGAAAAACTGTAAAAGGTTCTCCTGAAAGACCTCGTTTGAGTGTTTTTAGAAGTAATACTTCGATATATTGCCAATTGATAGATGATACAACGGGGACTACCTTGTTTGCAGCATCTTCCAAGGACAAATCTGTAGGAAAAGCTTCAAAATCAGAGCAAGCAAAGAAAGTGGGAGAATTGATTGCATCAAAAGCAAAAACAAATAATATTTCAAGTGTTGTTTTTGACAGAAACGGATTCCTTTATCACGGTCGTGTTAAGCAATTAGCAGAAGGAGCTAGAGAAGGTGGACTTAATTTTTAATTTCGAAAAAAGGATATGGCTAAATCACATATAATTAGAGTAAAACCGGGAGAATCAGAGCTTAAAGAAAAGCTTGTTGTATTAAACCGAGTTGCGAAAGTTACCAAAGGAGGTAGAACTTTTAGCTTTTCAGCATTAGTTGTCGTTGGAGATGGAAATGGTGTAGTTGGTCAAGGATTGGGCAAAGCGAGAGAGGTTGCTGATGCAATCACAAAAGCTGTAGATGACGCCAAGAAGAACTTAATCCAAGTACCGATTCACAAAGGGACTATAGCTCATGAGCAAAAAGGTAAATTTGGTGCTGGTAAAGTGTTCATTAAGCCGGCTGCCGATGGAACTGGAGTAATAGCAGGAGGTGCCATGAGAGCTGTGTTAGAAATTGCTGGTGTACATAATGTATTAGCAAAATCTAATGGTTCTTCTAATCCTCACAATGTGGTGAAAGCAACATTGGATGCATTGACAAAAGTGAGAAGTCCACAAGAAATCGCTAAGGCAAGAAGAATTGAAGTTGCTAAAGTATTTGAAGGTTAATAAAAGAAATAGACATGAGTAAACTTAGAGTTACACAGGTTAGATCAATCATAAAGACAAATGCAAGACAGAAAAAAACTGTACAAGCATTAGGTTTAAAGTGTGTCCACGATACAGTGGAATTGCCAGACAATCCACAAGTAAATGGAATGTTGGTTAAGGTAAACCATTTAGTTACAATTGAAAAAATATAAGTATGGGTCTGCATAATTTAAAACCTTCAAAAGGTTCAATCCATAAAGAAAAGCGAATCGCTAGAGGGGAAGGCTCTGGTCATGGCGGTACAGCTACTAAAGGCCATAAGGGTATGAAAGCTAGAGCAGGAGCTAGCAATAAAGTAGGTTTTGAAGGAGGTCAGACGCCGCTTCAGAGAAGATTACCTAAAGTTGGTTTTAAGAATATTTCTAATGTTGATTATGTCACTTTCAATCTAGATCAAATAAGTCATTTAGCTGAAAGGTATGAATTGACAGAAATTACTGCACAAACACTATTAGAAAATAGAATTGTAAGTAAGAAAGATAAGATTAAAATATTGGGACGTGGAGAATTGACTGCAAAATTGAACGTTAATGTTCATGCTTGTTCAGCCTCTGCTTCTGAAAAAATAAAAGCTGCAGGTGGTTCTGTTGAATTAATTCAAAAATAACCAATGAAAAAATTAATCGAAACTATAAAAAATATCTGGAGTATAGATGAACTTAGAAATAAGATCCTCTATACTCTTGCGCTTTTAGCAGTATTTAGAGCTGGTTCGTTTATCGTATTGCCAGGTATAAATGCAGCTGCTCTTTCACAAGGCACGAAAGACACAAACAGTTTATTCGGTTTGATCAATACTTATTCAGGAGGTGCATTCAATCAAGCATCAATTCTTGCATTAGGAATCATGCCCTATATTACTGCTTCAATTATAATTCAACTTTTGGGTTTCGCTGTTCCTTATTTCCAAAGATTACAACAGAAAGAGGGAGAATCGGGTAGAAGAAAGTTGAATCAAATGACTCGTATTCTAACTGTGTTTATTACATTAGTACAAGGAGGTGGTTATTTAACTTATTTGAAATCAATGCCAGGGGTAGTTGATCCAAATATGAGTTCATTTGTATTTTGGGTTTCAAATAGTATTATCTTAACTGCGGGGACTATTTTTGCAATGTGGTTAGGTGAAAGAATTACTGACAGAGGAATTGGAAATGGAACATCAATGATTATCATGATTGGTATCATAGCTTCATTACCATCAGCTTTTTCATTTGAACTTCAGTCACAATTGTCAAACAATGGATTGATCCTATTTATCTTTGAATTGGTTATTTTATTCTTGATTATAATTGGTTCAATACTCATTGTACAAGGTGTGCGTAAAATTCCAATTCAGTTTGCAAAGCGTATGGTAGGAAGAGGGACTGGAGCAATGCCAGTGTCAACAGACAGAGATTATATTCCTTTGAAGGTGAATGCAGCTGGAGTTATGCCTATCATCTTTGCACAAGCTATTACATTTTTACCATTGACTGCAGCGCAGTATGTTAGCGGTAACCCTGCATTAGGGTCTACAGGAGTTCTTCAGACATTGACAGATCCTTATGGATTTTGGCATAACGTTATGACATTTGTTCTTGTCGTTGGATTTACATATGTTTATACTGCATTGATCGTTAATCCGCAGAATTATGCAGAGTATTTAAAGCGGAATAATGCATTTATTCCTGGAATAAAACCAGGAGAAGATACAGAAGAATTTATCGATAATGTAACTACAAGGATTACATTGCCGGGATCTATATTTTTAGGAATAGTTACCATCATGCCAGCTATTGCAGTATTAGCAGGAGTGAATACAAACTTTGCTAGATTTTTTGGAGGTTCATCCGTTTTGATTTTGGTTGGTGTGGTATTAGATACATTAGCTCAAATTGAGTCTTATTTGCTTATGAGAAAATATGATGGCTTGGTTGAATCTGGAAGAATCGAAGGAAGAAATCAAGGTATCGGTCCAATGATCACTTCATAATCAGCAATCATTAATGATTTACCTGAAAACAGATGAAGAGATTCAAAAGATTAAAGAAAGTTGCATACTTGTATGTAAAACTTTAGCTGAAGTAGCTTCATTTCTAAAACCAGGCGTTACAGGAAGCAAGCTGAATTCAATTGCTGAAGAATTTATTAGAAGTAACGATGCAATTCCTTCTTTTCTAGGTTACAAAAATTTTCCAGCCTCGCTTTGTATTTCAAAAAATGAAGTCGTTGTACATGGAATTCCAAATGGTGAAGTTTTCAAAGAAGGGGATATAGTGTCAATTGATTGTGGAGTATATAAGAATGGATTTCATGGAGATTCTGCTTATACATTTATAATTGGAGATACAAATGCAGAAGTAAAAAAATTACTAAGGATTACTTGTGAGTCTTTGTACGAAGGTATAAAAATGGCTGTAGCAGGAAATCGAATAGGAGATATTGGTTGTGCCGTCCAAACTCATACTGAGGTCAAGCAACATTATGGTGTTGTAAGAGAATTAGTAGGGCATGGATTGGGTAAGAACCTACATGAAGCGCCAGAAGTACCTAATTATGGTAAAAGAGGCAAGGGTCCAATGCTAAAAGAAGGATTGGTGATCGCGATAGAGCCTATGATTAATCTAGGGACGCGAAAAGTTAAGCAAAAAGAAGATGGTTGGACTATAGTAACTGCTGACAAAAAACCATCAGCCCACTACGAACATACGATTGTTGTTCGTAAAAATGAGGCTGAAATACTGTCAGATCACAGTTTTATAGAAAAATCCATTAAAAATAACAATGAATTAGGAAATTTTTCGTAAAAAGTGCGATATTTGCACTCCGAAATTAAAAGATGGTCAAAAAAAACCTTATAAACCAGGATGGTGTCATCGAAGAAGCATTGTCAAACGCGATGTTTCGGGTTCGATTGCAGAATGATCATCTAATAATTGCAACAATTTCAGGTAAAATGCGGATGAATTATATCCGAATTTTGCCAGGAGATAAAGTTGCGGTCGAAATGAGTCCTTATGATTTGACCAGAGGTAGAATTACATTTAGGTATAAATAAAAATTAAACCGGAGCAAAATGAAAGTAAGAGCTTCTTTAAAAAAAAGAACAGAAGATTGCAAGATTGTCCGCAGAAACGGCAAGCTGTATATCATAAATAAAAAGAATCCAAAATTTAAACAACGTCAAGGTTAATCAATTATGGCACGTATAGCAGGTATAGATTTACCAAGAAATAAAAGAGGAGTAATAGGACTTACATACATTTATGGTATTGGTCCATCTACAGCAAAAAAATTGTTGGATGATGTTGGCATCGATCACAATACAAAAGTGGGCGAATGGTCAAATGATCAAGTACAGTCTATTGCGATTAAAATTCAAGATGATGTAAAGGTCGAAGGTGAACTTAGATCTGAAGTACAATTGAGTATTAAGCGTCTAATGGATATTGCCTGTTTTAGAGGAATCAGACATCGTAAAGGATTACCTGTTCGTGGACAGCGCACAAAAACAAATGCTCGTACAAGAAAAGGTAAGAGAAAAACGGTGGCAAACAAAAAGAAAGCAACTAAATAATTATATCGTAAAGACAAGATTATGGCTAAAGGAAAAAAGGCTAAGAAAAGGAAAGTCAAAATTGATGCAGATGGACTTGCGTTCATTCAAGCAACTTTTAACAATATCATCATTTCAGTTTGCAATAAAGCAGGTGAAGTAATCTCTTGGGCAAGTGCAGGTAAAGCTGGATTCAGAGGCTCTAAGAAAAACACACCTTACGCAGCGCAGATGGCAGCAAATACTGCTGCAGCGACTGCTTTTGATGCTGGTATGCGTACTGCTGAAGTCTATGTGAAAGGACCAGGAGCTGGTCGTGAAGCAGCGATTAGAGCATTAGACGCAACAGGTATTAAAGTGTTAAAAATAACAGACTTGACACCAATTCCTCATAATGGATGTCGTCCACCGAAACACAGAAGAGTTTAATAAATTATCAGAATAGAATTCGATTATGGCAAGATATACAGGACCGGTTACCAAAAAATCTAGAGCAGTAGGGCAATCACTTACTGGTTATGATAAATCTTTTGAAAAAAAGAAGTATCCACCGGGTCAACATGGACCATCAAGAAAAAGAAAGCAAAAGTCTGACTATGCTATCCAATTGATGGAAAAACAAAAGGCAAAATTTACATACGGAGTCTTAGAAAGACAATTCCGTAACATTTTCCATGATGCACACAAGAAAGAAGGTGTTACAGGTGAAAACTTGTTACAGTATCTTGAAGCAAGATTGGATAATGCAGTATTCCGTTTTGGTGTTTCATCAACTAGAAAAGGAGCTAGACAAATAGTATCTCATAGACATATTACTGTGAATGGTAAATTGGTGAACATACCTTCATACAGATTAAAGCCAGGAGATATTGTTGCGGTTAAAGGAAAATCACAAGGGTTCGAGCACATTAGTCATCAAGTAGCTCAAAAAACAGATGTTAGAAAATTCCCATGGTTGGAATGGAACTCTGATAAGATGGAAGGAAAGTTCCTTCAGTATCCAGACAGAGATCAAGTACCAGAAGTAATCAACGAGCAGTTGATCGTCGAATTGTATTCAAAATAATTTTAGTCACATCGTCATCATCGAGTATGAGTATTTTAAACTTTCATAGACCTGATAAAATAATCCTTCAAAAAGCTAACGACTTTGAAGGAACTTTTGAATTCAAGCCTTTGGAACCAGGATTTGGACAAACGGTAGGTAATTCGTTAAGAAGAGTATTGTTATCATCTTTAGAAGGATATGCTATTTCTGCAGTACGAATTGCAGGTGTAGAACATGAATTTTCAACTATAAAAGGTGTTATAGAAGATGTTGTTGAGATTATCTTAAATCTTAAGAAAATAAGAATCAAATTAAAAAATCCTGCTGACGATATTCGAGAGCAAAAATATATTTGACAATCAGTGGTAAAGAGCAATTTGTAGCTGGAGAAATTGAAAAAAATTCAAATGTATTCCAAATTACAAATCCTGATATGGTCGTATGCCACATGGAACCTTTTGTGAATTTGGAAATTGAAATGACGATTACAAAAGGTAGAGGATATGTTGCAGCTGATGAAGTTTCTACAAAAGATCTTCCATTAGGTGTAATTCCAGTCGATGCTATATATACTCCTATACGAAATGTATCTTATAGTATTTCTAATACACGTGTAGGTCAGAAAACAGATTATGAGAGATTGATTTTGAATCTCCAAACAGATGGAACAATCCATCCAGAAGAAGCGATCAAAGAAGCATCGCGAATTCTAATTCATCATTTATTGTTAATCACTGACGAAAATATAACGTTCGAAGACGCAATCCGTAAGGAAGATACAATTGTAGATGAGCATGTACTTCATATGAGAAAATTGTTGAAGACTGCATTAGAAGATTTAGATCTTTCAGTAAGAGCATACAATTGTCTTAAAGCAGCTAAGATTAATTCACTTGGTGAATTGGTGCGTTATGATATGCATGAGTTGTTGAAGTTTAGAAATTTCGGAAAGAAATCATTAGTAGAAATAGAAGAATTGTTGCAGATTAAAAATTTAAGTTTTGGGATGGACTTAGTAAAGTACAAACTAGACGAAGATTAAACTAAGCAGGAGCAACAAAATCATTAAATCATAGAAAAAAGAATTTGTCATGAGACATGGAAAGAAATTTAATCATTTAAGCAGAAAAAGAGGTCACAGATTGGCTTTGTTAAGAAACTTATCTGCTGCATTGATCAAATATAAAAGAATTAGCACAACTCTAGCTAAAGCAAAAGCATTAAAAGCTTATGTTGAACCTTTGATTACAAAATCAAAATTGAATACAACACATTCAAGAAGGGTTGTTTTTGCTTATTTAGGTAATAAAGAAGCTGTCGATGAATTATTCACTGATGTTGCAGCTAAAGTAGCGAATCGTCCCGGTGGATATACGAGAGTAATTCGCACTGGATTTAGAGCTGGTGATGGTGCAGATATGGCTATGATTGAGTTAGTAGATTTCAATGATATCATGGTTTCTGCTTCAAAAGCAACTGATGTATCTACTGTAGCAGTTAAAAAGAAGACACGTAGAAGTGGTAAAAAAACTAAGACTGGTGAAGAGTCAACCACTGGAGATGTACAAGAAGCCACTGCTGAAAATTAAGATTACAATAGTATCAAAATATGTAGAAGGCAATCCATTTTGGGTTGCCTTTTTTAATTGTGGTTGATTATAAATTCTACAACGGCAATATGATTGATGAGCATTTGTAATAAGCTTGTTTGAAAAGAATCAATTTATTTTCTAGTAAATTGATTTCGTATTTTTTATTCTCTTACTTCTAATTTCCTATTAAATCGAGCAGAGTGAACACCAGGAAATCGCTGTAAGAAAACAACCATTTCATATTTATTAATTTTAGAGGTATCATAGCTCATTTCCCAAAAATTCATGTATTGTGATATCTTTTTTTCTTGGATCAAGCCATACTCTTTAAATGCAGTTTCTATGGTTTGGATACTCATCCCAGTATCAATATTTACTTGAAGTCGATCATACATTATATTTGGATTGATAATATCATCTTTCTTTTGTACTTCAATCCATTTATCTTGTTTGGTTAAGTTATGGAGAAGTGTATACATTGATTCTACCTCATTAGGTGGATTCAAGTTAGAAGATACAATTTTATTTTTAGTAGAATCTTTAAAGTATAATTTTAATTCGGTGGTAGGGAGATCGGGTATATTCATCATGTATTTTCGATCTATTTTTGTCCAATCAATAGTGTTTTGAAGCTGGCTTATTTTTTCAAAATCAGAAGGTGCCAGTTCTTTGTAATAGATTCCACGCTGCATAGGATTATGTGCTAATGCATCTAATATAACAAATCCTTTGTTGTAAATCTCCATTTTGTATGTGGCACAATTTCCAAAGCAGCTTGATTTGCTGAAGCTTATTGTTTTTTTTATGACCTCTTCTTTTTCGACGATCATTGGTTTGGTTGATTTACATTGTGTAAAAAAAGATATAGTTAGCAAAATGAAAATCCATTTCATGATTAATAATTTAATATTGGTAATTTTATAACAGTGTTTTTTTTGTCTTGTTTAATGCTTAGATAATATACAGCCGATGAAAAATCAGCATTTCCGGAACTTATTAATTTAAATTCTGATCCCAAGTTTTTTCCATGCCAAACTAATCTTCCAAATGAATCAAATAATGTTAACTCAGCGGACCAATCCCGATGATACTTATCTTGAATTATCCAATAATTTTTTTCACTTAAAATTATAAAATCATTGCTTGGATTAATGTCTGTCTTATCACAACTATAGAAAAGAAAATACGGCCGGTGAACACCAATTACATTATTCATTTTAGCTACTTGGCCTTTAGTAAAAAATCGCATACATTCATCATCAACTAAACTCATGAAATTCATAAACATAGAATTCGTCCCACAGGATATTTGTGGATGTGAAGGGCAGCCAAAATATTGAATAGACTGAGGTGGAGTGTCATTTATTTGATCATCGGAGTTACAGTCATTTGGATTTCTAGATTCAGTGAGATGTTTCAAACCTAAGTAGTGACCGATTTCATGTACCAAAGTGTATCCTTTATGGAATGGTCTGCTTTTATTATTTGGTCCAAAGTACTTCGGATTTATTACTATGCCATCTGTTTTATTTGTTGCAAGATCAGGAAAGATTGCTTCTGCAAGAGGACAGTCTTCGCGCTCACCAATAAAAATATTAAGATAATGGCTTGGATTCCAAATTTCGGATCCACCAAGATTTTCACTCATGATATAATAAATTGCGCCTTGCTTTCGACAGCCAATGTTATTTATTGTTGTTTGTTTCCTAATGATACCATTAGAGTAATTTCCGTCTGGGTCTTCTTGTGCTAGGCAAAAATGAATTTTAGGAATATCGATAGCATTTCTAAATTCTTCTGGTATACTTGTATTGTTAGGAATCGATGCTGGGTCATATATTGAATTTAAAATATCTAGCTGAGCTAAGATTTGTGCATCTGAAATATTTTGATCTGAATTGCGATATACTATATGAAAAATTACTGGAATGGAAATATTTCCATGGCGAGGTTGACTAAACGTTGATATTTGTCGATCCACTTGTTCCACTCCACCATGAATAACATCACATCGTTGTGCCTGTAGTACAGAGACAAGTATTAATGCAACGAATGTGTATATAAAATTCATGTTTATTCAGCGAGAATCATTATTTCAACACCTGAAGGTAAATTTTTTGAATTGTCAAAATTGGAATATGGTCTTGCACCTACAGTTATTTTTTCTGGCGATATTCCATTAGTAGTCAATAAGCGCAATACTGTGTTGGCTCTTCTATAGGATCCATCCATAGTCTTAGTGGCATTACTTTCATAAGATCCAAAACCAGTGAGATGTATTGTTAATGTAGGGTGGTTTTTTAAAGTGGCACCTATACTATTAATAATTTGTGAGCCTTGTTCTTTCAATGCAACTGTCTCACCTTCGAATAAATAACTTTGAGGAATGAGCACATGAATTTTACCATTTTCCAATTTGTAAAATACCCCTGCTTTAGGATATTCATTGCTTAATCCACTAATTTTATTTACCACGGGAGAAGGTAATGATTTTGTATTTGATTTTGAAGTGGATGCAATTGCATTTGATTTTAGTAATTCATTGATGCGATTATTTAATCTGGTAATTTCATTTGCTTGTTCTGCAATTTTATTGGATTCCTCATTGTTTTTAGATTTAGCATTTACATCTGAGCGTAATTTACTTAATTCGTATTCGTTAATACTCAATTTGCTATTGGCATTCGACAAAGCAATACTTTCAAGTTCCAATTTTGATTGCAGATTGGAAGCAACAAATTCCAACGAATCTATTTTTTTATTTTGCTGATTGACTGTGTATTGAAAATTGGATAATTTCCCTTCTAAATCTGCTTTTTGACTCTTTAATTCATTTTGAGCAATTTCATTGGATTGATCAGTTTGATTTTTAGTAGCATTTGAAGAAATTAATTTTTTATTTTCTATTTGGGATTGAGATAAAAGATTGTTGATTTGATCAATTTCTTTTGTTTTTAGCTCATTCGATTTTTTTAATTCTGCAATGAGAGCGTTGTTTTCAGCTAATTGTTTTTGAGTGTTTTCCAATTTTACTTTTGCATCTGAGTTGGTCGTAGCATTCGATTCTAGAGTTGAAATGATTTTTTCTTTTGAGTCTACTATTGACTGTAGATTATTTATTTTGATTTCATTTTGTTCAAGCCTCGATTGGTAATTTGCTATACTAGTATTTATATCTTTAGTGCTTTGATTAATTTGCTTGGCTTTTTCTAATTCTTGATTTTTGTTAGCTAAGGTTGCTTTCAGTTGTGTTAGCTCTTGTTCAGTTTGTGTCTTGCTATTGTTAGCTTGATTTAACTCTTGTTGAAGTTGAGAATATGTTTTTTCTTTGCTATTTAAGCTCTCTTGTAATTGTTTTACTTGAGATTGAAGTTCCTTTACTTTTCCTTTCTTATCAGATGGAGTGTTTTTAATCGATTCAATTTCAGATTGAAGTTTTAAAATAGTAGAGTTTTGTTCCGCGATTTCATTATTTAAATTCTCATGTTTTGAACTTGCAATTGTATTTTGTTTTTTTAAGTCTTCTAGCTGAATATCTTTTTGAATTGCCAACATTTTAATGTTGTTAAGTTCATTTTCTAATTCAGTTATTTTTAAAGATTTTTCTGAAAGTTGAGTTTTTAATTCTGTGTTTTCTACATTTGATTTTTTGTCTTTTGTTTTTGTCGATGAAGTTTGCTTATCCTTTAGAAGATTGGACATCTGTTCATCTTTGAATTTTATAGATCGATTGAGTGTTTCTATTTCTTGATTTTTTGCAATTAACTCATCCTGTAATTTTATGTTAGGGCTATCTTGATTTTTTGGTGTGTTTTTGATGATATCATCTAATGTTGTAAGTTTTAATTGTTGATCCTTTACAGTTTGATTTAGAACAAGAATTTCACTATTTAATGTTGAAATTTTATTTTCTAAATTGACTATAGTTGAATTTTCTGTAGAAGATTTTTTGTTGTTGGATTGAATGAATTGAATGTCATTTTTTAATTTTTCATTTTCACTGGTTCTGAAATTCAAGTCAGCTTGGATTGAGTTTAATTTTTGGATTAAGGAATCGAATTTAAGTTGATCAAATTCATTGCTAATTGATTTACTGGTTGTAAAATTATAACTAGGTTCTTTTCCCTCATATTTCATATAGAATTGCGTTAATACTTCTTCTGTTTTTCGCAATTGATCTTTTGTATCAGTTAATTCAAAATTTAATTTATCGACTTGGGCTATTTTTTCTTGAATAGTATTCATTTCTGATCTTAATTGATCTGCTTCATGCTTTTGGCTGCTATATTTTTTTGAAGAAACACAGCTCGTAATGAACAGTAGTAAGACTAGATAAGTGCTTTTCTTATGCATTTGGAAAAATTATACTGCTTAAATTGCAAAAATAACGTAAAAATGGCAAAAGAAAGCATACAAATCCAAGGAATTATTACTAGAACAAAAAGTATAGTTTAGGGGTTAGTATTGAGTTTTTAGAATATGAAGAAATTTGTCCTAGCGGAGACTGATTTAATTCTGAATTTAAGTCCAAAAATTGAAAGTTTTGCCCATGTTTGGGATAGTGTAGGCAGTGGTGGTAGTTTTCTGGATTACGCTTATCTGACCTCAATTGAACATGCTCCTCCTAAGGGGATGGGATTCTTATATGTTATTATAGAACACAGAGATCGAGCGATAGCCAAGTTATATTTTCAGATTCTGCCATTTGAAGCTGATAAAAGTTTGAAAATTGAAGTTCCAAGACTTTGCGATGATTTTTTGAATCATTGGCTAGTTATACGAAAAGTATATAGCCAGTAAAGTAAAATTAACTTCTTTAATACTAGGGAATATGCTGTTGACAGGTCAGCATGGTTTTGCCTTTTCTGAAGATTTTGACCCAAGTGCTCAGCAGGATATTGTTTCTAGAGTTTTGCAGGTTTTGTTTAAACATCCAAAATTAATACAGGATGCTTCGATCTGTCTTGTAAAAGATTTTAGACAAGCAAAACGGTTACATTTCCTAGAAAATCACAATATTGTTCAATTGTATGAATTTCAGATTCAACCGGGAATGCGGTTTTACATGAGAAATTCGTGGCATAATTTATCAGATTACTTGAATGACCTTAATAGTAAAAGTAGATTGAGGCTTCGGAAAGCAATTGAAAGCTTGGGTGCATTGAAATTTGAGGAGCTAACCAGTGAAGAAATGATCCAGTATAAATTTCAAATTCACGATCTGTATAAAGCAGTTTCGGAAAATGTTGGTTTCAATGTTTTGAATTTGGATATAGATTATTTTTCTAGTCTTAAAAGTAGAGTAGTGGATAAATTTAAAATTTTTGCAATTAAAGATAAGGGTCATCTCATTGCATTTTATAGCTTTGTTTTAAATGGAGATGAAATGTTGGCCCATTTTCTTGGATTTGAAAAAAAGGGAAATCAAAGAGAAAAAGTATATACTAACATACTATTGAATCTAATAGAGCAAGGGATTGAACATAAAATTAGTACCATTGATTTTGGCAGAACAGCATTGGAAATAAAAAGCTCAGTTGGGGCTGAAGAAGAGAAATTATTTTGCTATATCACGCATAGGTCAAAATTGTATAATAAGTTTATAAGTAAATTATTGGATTTTCTTAAGCCAGAAGAGCCTTGGATCAAGAGAAATCCATTTAAAGAAAACGCATGAGTCTTGGTTAATCCTATGTTAAATTACTTGATTGCCAAAAACAGTCTCTTCTTTTTTCTATTTTTGTACATCATGAAGATAGTTCAAGTCCTTTTCTTGTGTTTCTTATTCTCCACTGTATTTGGGCAGACTAAAACAACTCAATACATCAATAAAGTATCACAATCAACAGTTTACTTTACAACTGGAGACTCAATGCAATTATCCAAAACAAAGGATACTGCACAATATTTTTTTTTCATATTTGAAGCAGAAGAAGATACAATTGGTCTTGATCCAGGTTTAAGTACAAATGGCAGATGGAGAGCAATTCAACTTGCAAAAATTTTTAAAAATTATTCGTTCAAATCAATTTTCTCAACTCCATTTCGAAAAGGTATTCTTACACTTCAGCCGCTAACAGATCAATCTAAACAGAAAGTAATTTATTACGATCAAGCTGATATAAAGTCTTTTCATAAAAAATTAGAAAATGCTTGGCCAGAGCCTTGTCTCATTATTGTACACAAAGAGACATTTCCTCTAATTTTAAAGAAATATTTAAAAGAGCCCTTTAAAGAAGATATATCGAAAGAACCTTCTGAAAATATGTATATCTTAAAATATACTAAAAAACAATCACAACTTTTTTCCTACCGATATAAAATTAGATAAATCTATGTCTGAATTAGAATCACATTTTTCACCAAGTGAAATAGAAAATAAATGGTATGCTCATTGGTCAGATAAGGGCTACTTTAAATCAAGTCCCGATGATCGAGAAGCATTCTCCATCGTGATTCCACCGCCCAATATTACTGGAATTCTACACATGGGTCACATGTTGAATAATACGATACAAGATGCCTTGATCAGAAGAGCGAGATCACAAGGAAAAAATGCTTGTTGGGTTCCTGGTACAGATCACGCGTCGATTGCTACTGAAGCAAAAGTAGTACAAATGCTTCGCGAAAAAGGAATCAAAAAATCTGATATCACCAGAGAAGAATTTTTGAAATATGCATTCGAATGGAAAGATAAATATGGAGGCATCATCCTTCAACAACTTAAAAAACTAGGTGCTTCGGCAGATTGGGATCGTACTGCATTTACCATGGATGAAGTAAGATCTGAAGCTGTGATTAAAGCCTTTGTTGATTTATACAATAGAGGAAAATTATACCGTGGAAAACGCATGGTAAATTGGGATCCAGAAGCGAAGACAGTGTTGTCCAATGAAGAAGTTTTACACAGTGAAGAGAATGCAAATTTGTTTCACATACTTTATAAATTTGAAGGAAGTGAAGAAGGCATCATCATCGCGACACAAAGACCAGAAACGATCATGGTCGATGCAGCCGTTGCTGTAAATCCCAATGATGAGCGATATAAACATCTGCATGGAAAAAAAGTAATTATTCCATTGATCAATAAAGCAATTCCAATCATTGCTGATGATTATGTTGATCTAGAGTTTGGAACAGGAGCATTGAAAGTGACACCTGCCCATGATCAAAATGATTATGAGATTGGCATTCGTCATGGTCTAGAAATACTAGATGTGCTGAATGATGATGGCACACTCAATGAGCATTCTATTTTATACAATGGAATGGATAGATTCGAAGTGCGCAAAAAATAAAAAGCCGATCTTGAAGCTTCTGGGAATTTAATCAAAGTTGAATCTTACAGAACAAATATCGGAAGATCTGAACGAACAAATGCAGTCGTCGAACCAAAGCTTAGTTTGCAGTGGTATGTCGATACCAAACAAATTGCAAAACCAGCTCTCGATGCAGTAGAAAATGGTGAGATCAGTTTCTATCCAGATCACATGAAGAATACGTATCGTCACTGGATGGAGAATATCCGCGATTGGTGTATTTCGCGTCAGTTGTGGTGGGGACATCGCGTTCCTGCTTATTATTATAATGATGAAATATTCGTTGCAGAAACTATAGAAAAAGCACTAGAAATTGCAAAGCAGAAAACTGGAAATCAAAATCTAACAAGTGCTGATCTTAAACAAGATGAAGATGTATTGGATACATGGTTTTCATCATGGATGTGGCCTATATCTGTTTTTGATGGAATGGATGGAAGTAAAGATTTTGATTACTATTTTCCGACGAGTGTACTCGTCACAGGATGGGATATCATCTTCCTTTGGGTAGCGCGTATGGCTATGGCAAGTTATGAGTGGAAAGGTAAATTACCATTTCATGATGTGTATTTCACAGGTATGGTTCGCGACAAACTGCGACGCAAGATGAGCAAATCATTGGGTAATTCACCAGATGCATTGAAGCTCATTGATGATTACGGAGCAGATGGTGTTCGCTTTGGAATGTTGGCTTGTTCTCCTGCAGGAGGCGATCTTTTATTTGATGAAAAATTATGTGAACAAGGAAGAAATTTTACCAATAAACTTTGGAATGCGACAAGACTAATTAAAGGATGGCAGACAGACTCAACTATTGAAATCAATAGTGGCAATGCGATCGTGAACACATACATGAATGATCGCTATGCAGAAATATCTACAGAGATCGAGAGATTGTACGCACAATATAAATTGTCTGAAGTATTGAAGTTGATATACAATTTTGCTTGGGATGATTTTTGTTCATTTTATTTAGAGGCAATAAAGCCTCAACAAAATACTGCCATTGCATCTCAGCAAAAAGATGCGTGTATTTCGATCTTCGAAAAAATCTGTATCATACTACATCCGTTCATGCCATTCATCACTGAAGAAATATGGCATCAATTGAAAGAAAGAAAAGAAGGTGATGATTGTTTCAAAGCAGCATATCATGTAGAAAAACTTTCATCTCGAGAGGTCATCGAAGAAATTACAGAGTTGAGATCTGTACTGACTTCTACAAAAGATTTGAGAAATAAATACGGAGTAAAAAATGCAGTCGCCGTTCCACTTGCTATATTGCCAAATGAAGGAATATCTTTAATTAAAAATGAAGGATGCTTTCTGCTGCTTAAAAAATTGGGAAATTTTAGTGAAGTAAATTATACTTCAACGGAAATTGCAGATGCGCAATCCTTTTTAGGACTTCGAAACAAGTATTATTTGACACTGCCGATATCAATCAATATTGAAGAAGAAAAATCAAAACTCAATAAAGAAATCGAAGCAGCAAAATCCTTCATCTCAATGACTGAAAAGAAATTGAGCAATGAGAAATTTGTAGCCAATGCATCTCCAGATGTAGTAGAAAAAGAGCGACAAAAATTAACTGATGGCAATGCAAGACTTTCAGCATTGGAAGAGAGTTTGAAGAGTTTGGGGTAGGGTATTGCCACTGAAAATATAAATTGTCTGGATCATGGATTAAATGGATTATAGGTCTCCACAGATTTGGATTCACATGATGTAATAATTATCTGAATCAGGGATTAAACGGATTAGAGGATTCCATAGGTAGGGACACACAAGATGTAATATTTGTTTGAATCACAGATTACTCGGATTTGTGGATTTCACAGATTATTAAGTTAAAGGATGGTTGCTCACATGACGCAATAACCCACCTAAATCCTCTCTATAAATATGTCATTCCTACTGAGCTTAAATTCGTACAAAAGATTTGAAAATTATCACATTAACTAATTCTCACATTAACTAATTAAAAGAATCCGCGCCTATCCTTAAATCATTATAATCCGCGATTCAGATATATTATTTGCACATTTTCAAATTTGCAAATTTTCACATTAATTAAACCGCAAACCATAAATCAATCTTCGTTCCATGATCCATAGTTGAGCTGATCAAAAGCTCTCCGCCTAGTTGCTTTGCTCTATCTTTCATGTTTTGCAATCCGTTACCAAAGGTGTTTGCTTGAAGATCAAAGCCCTTGCCATCATCTTGAATGGTGATATGTATTTGTTTTTGTTTGTATTGAACTTTAAAGAGAACGTTGTTAGCTTGTGAATATTTTGAAATATTATTAAATGCCTCTTTGCATATTAAAAATAAATTTCTTCGTTTTTCAAGATCTAATTCAAGATGATTGGGAAGATCTTCAAGTTCAAATTTTAAATTAATGTCTAGAGGCTCTAAAGTTTGGATAGCATATTTCTGAATCCAAGGAATAATGTTTGTCATCTCATCGTTCTTAGGATTAATACTCCACACAATGTCTGACATATACTCCATGACTTGACTTGTCTTTTCAGAAATTTTAAGGTAAGTTGATTTATCCAATGTATCAGTCTTTAGGGAAGCCATTTCACTGATTAATTTAATATTACTAAGATTACTTCCAATATCATCGTGCAAGTCTCTTGCAATAGCCATTCTAATTTTTTCTAGACGAATTCTTTGATTTTCCTTTAGTTTAAAATAAATATAGAATAATGAGATTGCTGAAAATGAAAGTAGTGCAAAGAACCATGAAGTTTTCCAAAATGGAGCTTTGATATGAATATATAATTTAGACTCTGTAGGAGTGCAATAGCCATCTGAATTGCATGATTTGAATCGGAATACATAGTTTCCAAAATCTAATTTATAACTCACATTCCGCAAATTGCCTGTGTGCCAAAACTTATCGAAACCTTCCATAAAATAACTTACTGTGACTAAATCTGGATTAGTATACGACAATGCCGCAAGATCAATTTCAATACTGTTTTGATTATTTTGAAGTGTAACATGATCGCCAAATTCAATGAATTTGTTATTGATTAAATAGATTTTATTATTAACCCTAAATTCACTGATTTCTTGAAGTGGAAGATCTTTGTTCATCGATGTTTGTGTGGGGTCACAGATATTCAAGAGTCCCCAAAAATTTATAAAGAGCCGATTCCCTGAGTATGATATACTTCGAATCTCATTATCCAGAAGTCCACTTTTTGCATAATAATTAATAAATGTATTTTTAGCATATGAATAAACAGAAAGCCCTTGTAATGTAGCACACCACACTTGATCTTTTTCATCAATGGCAATTTCATTGATAAAGTCATTACACAAGCCATCTTTTATAGTATACAGTCTAAATGAAGGTGAAATGCTATCTGCAATCCATGTCACCATTCCTTTTCTCGATGCACAATACATTCTATTATGCGTATCACAAACTAAATTTCGGATTTCATCTTTAATGGGTAGACTGTTTGGATCGACTGAATTGTAATAGTATCGATTCTTTTTTGAAGAAATATTGTGGCAAACTATAACAGGCAATAAATCCGCATCATTGCCAAGACTGATCCATATATTTCCATTTCGATCAGGACAAATAGATTTTACTTGATTTGACCAAACTGACTCTTTGTCTTTTGGAATCAAAATAATTTTCTCTGAACGGCTTCGATCTGGTGTGATAAAGAATAGATTGTTTTCTGTTCCTGCCCATATTGCATTACTGCTATCTATGTAAAAGCAAGAAACATTCTCGTTTTTTAAAATTAGTTTACTAACATATGGTTTGCGATTTGTATTGCATTGTATTAATCCATTGCGATCGGTAGCGACGAGCAGCTCATTGTTTTTATCTCGCTCTATTTTATAAATATAACTTTCAGGTATAATAGATAAATTGTATTTTTTATTGATGTCTTCTAATGCCTTTGATTGAAAATTGTATTCATAAGCACTATTATTCCACGTGCTAAAAAATATAGTTTGATTCGAACTATCTAGAGGATCGACATAAGTGTCTGTGATTTGGTTCAATGCTTTGGGATTCAATGTTGTCGCTAGATTCACAATATCAAAGAATTGTTTTTTGGGGTTGTATTGCCATAGTCCATACTGGCCACCAATCCATAATCCATCTTTAGGATCGTAGTAAAGGCATCTTGAATGACCTAACATGAGATAGCGAGTATCTTGCCATAAAGTAAAATATCTTTCAAATTTTTTTGTAGTCTTATTAAAGCAAGAAAAACCAGGATTGTCACTTGCTATCCATAGCAAGTCTTCTTCTCCTTTGATGTTTGTTTCTGCGATCTGTAAACTAATATTTGCTATCGGAGTTTTAAACTGAGCAGAGTCATTGAGATAATCTTCAAATGTATTCTTGATTTCATTGTATTTACGAATTCCTGAACCCCAAGTAGCAACCCAAAGATTTCCTTCTCGATCTTCATAAACATCTTGAACGTTATTGTCTGTGAAGCTTTCTTTATTGTTAATTTCTGTGTAGATGTGCTTATAGGTGCTATCAATAAATGAGTAACATAACAATCCAAAATTAGTACCAAGCCAGAGTCTATTTTTTCTATCCAAGCAAATACTTCTTATGGATAAATTATGCAGATGCTTGTCTTTTGAATGATCAGGAAAAGCTATTAAGTCATTACTTTCACCGTCAGAATAAAAAAGCCCTTTATTGCTACCAATAAAAATTCTATTAGAACATGGATCTTGCCAGATTTCGAGAATTTCATTATTTCGAATCGTTCGATTTTCATTCTGTGGGAAATGCAAATGCTTGAATTTATAATTTTCTAAATCTAAAATATCTACTCCTGTTCGAGTGCCAATCCATAATTGATTTTTGCGATCAACATACAATTCCATGATAATATTATCTCTGATGCTATTGCTGTCTTTGCTATTATTATAAAAGTTCTTAAAATATTTGCCATCAAATCGATTTAAACCATATTTGGTTCCTACCCAAAGAAATCCATTCTTATCTTTCTCTATAGCAAATACTTGATCATTGCTTAATCCATCTTTCAATCTATAACTATCAAATAAAATACGGACAGGCTGCGCTTCAATTCCTAAGCACAGAATAATATTCAATATAAAATGGAGATAAATTTTCAAGCCTTAAAGATAAATTAAAATAAAAGATTTCGCTGGAAAATTACTTTTGCAAATAAACTTTATTAACCGCTTCAGTTACAGAATGAACTTGTAATTTTTCATAAATTCTCTTAATATAAGTTCTTACTGTGTCTATGCTGATAATACATTCTGCGGCAACCATTTTATAACTCATTCCCTTTGCTAAATGATTTAATATAAGAAGTTCTCTTTCTGAAAGATTGGTCACAAAATCTTGTTTCGTTTTTTCATGCTGATGTACCAATAATTTTCTAGCGATCATAGGACTCATTGGCGAGCCACCTGAATAAACTTCTTGGATGCTGTTAATCATATTTGTCAAGCTTGATTTTTTTAGTAAATAGCCTGTTGAACCAGCTTTTATTGCTTCGAATATTCTATTGTCATCATCGAAAACCGTATTGATGATCACTTCAATCTCTGGAAAATATTGCTTTAACTCTTTTACTCCTTCGATCCCTGTTTTGCCTGGCATATCAATATCCATTATGATAACATCCGGTTTATTTTGTTTGCAATTATTGACAATATCCATACAATGCACATAATTGCCTACCAATTCCAATCCTTCTGAACTTCTAATCACTTCCGCAAGTGTTTCTAGTAAGGATACATTGTCTTCATATATAGCTACTTTGATATTCATCTCAATTGTTTGAGTTACAAATTTATAAAAAATATAGTTTACAGATGTAGACATAATGATGTGACATTGAAATTAGTAAGCCATTTATATTCGATGAATCGTTGTATTTGCTATTGTCTCACTAGGTTTATTTATTCTTCATAGTGTATATCTATCAATACACATGATCATGTGACAGGCAAAATTTTAGCATTGGAAGTATCTATTCTAGCTTTGCATCAGATTCAAATAAAGAATATGAAAAAGATGTTAGAAATTGTTTTATTTTCCTTGTGTTCAATGGTTTTGGACGATGGACTTTTGGCACAATGCAATATCGGTTCAGCAAATTTTTTCCAAAGTTACTCTACTGGAAGTTGCAATGGGATGAGTTTTCAAAGCATCGTCGGATCATTACAGACTAATGCTTCATGTAATGGATCCGATTACACTTCCATTCTTACTTCTGGTAGAATTATGACAAATCTTGCAAAAATTGAAGAGCTCACTGGCTTCAAAATGTATCCAAATCCTGCAAGTGATTTACTTTACATAGAGTGGAAGCCTATACCTATAATAATAAATTTCAAAGTGATGAATGTCTATGGCACTGAGATTATTTCTGGATCTACATCGGTGAATCAAAGTCAAATAAAGATAGATTTACAGTCTATTTCATCAGGGATTTATTTTTTAATCTTTAACTCTAGCAACACGCAAATCTTATCAAGAACCTTTACAAAAATCAATTAAATATTTCTTCAATTAATTATTATGAAAAAGCTAATCTTAACTTATTTTTTTGCGGCACAAAGTGGATTGAACTATCAATCTATAGTGCGCAATGCAAGTGGAAATCCTATTTCTGGAACACAAGTTTTTCTGAAGTTTGGAATTTGGGATTATAATTCTGGAGCTGTATTATATGAAGAAACTCAATCACCCACGACAGATGCTTATGGATGGATTAATGTGAATATTGGGACAGGAATTGTTGTCACTGGAACATTTAATTCTATTGATTGGAAAACTGCAAAAAAACTCATCGTTGCCTGTGCTCCAAGTGCAACAGATCCATATACAGTTTTTAGTAACACGAATATTGACAATTCACATTTAGTGGGTGCACAAGGTCAAAAAGGAGATCCTGGTATTCAAGGTATACAAGGAGAAAGAGGACTACAAGGAGAGCGCGGTGATGTAGGTGCAAAAGGAGATAAGGGCGATCGAGGTGAAAAAGGTGATGCAGGTACTGGAGTGAGAATCGTTGGATCTGTGGCAAATGCTAGTTTATTGCCTACACCATATTCTGGAGCTATCGGAGATATGTATATCACTCAAGATAACGGACATGGACATATGTGGAATGGATCTTCTTGGGTAGATGTAGGAGAAATAAAAGGGCCTAAAGGCGATGTTGGAGCTATCGGTCCAAAAGGTGATAAAGGTGATCAAGGCAATATTGGTCCCAAAGGAGATCAAGGAATAAAAGGCGACAAAGGTGATAAGGGTGATAAAGGAGAAACTGGCCCTGCAGGAAGTTATACAGAAGGTGCAGGAATTTCTCTTGCAGGTGGAAAAATTACTAACACAGGAGATATTAATGGAAGCGATGATTTATTGGTGACGCATATTTTTAATGGAGATGTTACAGGAAAATCTGATGCATTAAACATTAATCCAAATACTGTTGGCGAAATGGAAATAATCGATGGTTCCATTCGCAATATTGACTTGAATTCAATGGGCGCAACTAATGGACAGGTATTGAAATTTGATGGCGCAAAATGGCAACCTGCTGCAGATGATGCTGGAGGATTAATCTTGCCTTATAGCAACAATTATGGTGGCGCTACAAATCCAGCTTTCTTTATTAATTCTATAAACAATACCACTCCAATGTCAGTAAGTCAAGGCGGATTAGTATCGACCGTACCTGCATTGATTGTATCAAGTATAGGACAAAAAGCAATTGAAATAGAAAATGCAAGTAATGATCCAAATAATACAACGGCACGTATATTTAATCAGGATACATCAAATCAAGGTGTAATTTTAAGATTAGAAAATGAAGGAACTGGTTTAGCATTAGTTGCGCATTCACATAGTGGTTCAGCAATACTTGCCGATGGCAATACCCTTAAAACAAATTCTGTTTTTAATGCCTCAAATCTAGGAACAGGCAGAACAGTTCATATTGAACAATATCATCCTAGTGCTGATCAAAATACAATCTTGACGCAATCAAGTACATCAGCAGCTATTGTCAAAATAGAATCGACAAGAAATGCAAATCAATCTCCTGCAACCGCATTGGAAATAAAAAATGGATTCCTAAAAGTCGATCAAACTTCATTTACAAAAACTGCATTTGTGCATACCACTACCGCAGGAAATGTGAACGGCAATGGAACTACATTATTTTATCAAGGTGCTTTACCAAGTGATCTTGTCTTTGTACAAAAATCATTACCATATACAGGAAGCTCTGTTATCACATGGTGGGATAATGCTATAGGTTCTTGGAAAATATCGAATGAAATAATTTCAACAAATATGCCTGTTGGTGCAAAGTTTTGGGTATTTGTAATTAAAACGATTTAATAAGTTAATGGATAATAGTGAAAAGTGAATAGATAAAAGCTAATGGTTAATAGTGAAAAGTTAATAGATAATTATTAATAGTTAATAGTGAAGAGATCAATTACTAACTACTACTTACTTACCACTTACAACTAAACACTAATTACTAACTACTAACTAAAATATTAATATGAAAAAGGTACTTTATATTCTAAGTTTGCTTACTATTTTTTCTTGCTCGAAATCTGAAAATATAGTCGATCAAATTCCTACGAAAAGTATTGCTAAATGTAAAATCAATGGTGTCTTATGGGAAGGCGAATTGAAAAGTTGTGGGATACTCAATAATACATTTGTTGCAAGTGCATCTAAAAAAACTAGTAATGGAACAGATGAGTTGTTAATTGGAATCGATGATGTCAATTCAACTAGTAGCTTTAAGTTTGAAGATGCATTCCAGCGTAATTTTGCATTGTATAACACGACTACACTGACGAGTATTACTATTGGTAAAGACGTTGAAATGACTAGAGGAATTCTCACGATTACAAAAACTAAAACAATAGGAAATGTCATTCATGCAAATGCAATATTTAGCGGTACCGCTGCGGATGACAATGATAAAATAGTTCAGATTACAGATGGAGTGATTATCAATTTACTTGTGCAGTAAAAATGCAAATTTGAAAAAGTCGTTATTGAATTTATAAAACGTAAAGGAATTTGTAAAGGAGCTAAGTTGATTTTTCGTTTAAAAAGGCTATCAATTGCGATAGCCTTTTTAATTCGTATTGATTTCATAATAGGATATTAATTCTCATCATGTCAACCTGATTATTTTTTATAAATTATACTGGCTGTGATATTCACATGATCATGTGACAGCCAGAATTTTTGCAAACCTTGCCTAAGCAATACCTTTGACACATTAACTCCAATTGCATATTATGAAAATTAAATTAATTTTCCTATGCCTATTTATTGCCTCCATACTTAGGGCCCAATATACACTCCAAGTCATCAGACCTAATGAATTGGCTATGAAGACTGCAGATATCTGGAACTGTATTATTCAGAATAATTCCAATTCTACAAACTTAACTTATATACATGGCATTGCAACGGAGGCAAAAAAAGGAAGGTTGGTTGAAGCTCGATCAGCCGATTTTACACTAGCTACAGGCATAACCCAATTTAATACTAGAAACTATGAATCACTTAAGGAAGCGACAAAAATATTTTCTGATAAAAATTTTGAAGAGCACATAGTTCGAACGAACAGTTTACCTAATGGTGATTACACTGTGTGTATTACATTAATCGAAACTCAATCAAATAGAAATTTAGCTCAAAATTGTCTTCAATTTCAAGTGAATAAGGTAACACCTTCTGTATTAGTTTCACCACGAGATAAGTCTGAGATCTGTGAACAGAATCCATATTTTGTTTGGTCGCCTTATCTAGCTACTTATAATGCTTCTACTATCAGTTATAAAATTCACTTAGTAGAAATTCTCTCCAATCAAAAAGCAAATTCTGCAATCAAAACTAATCCATGTTTTTATTGCGAATCCTTTATACAATCTCCGCCACATCAATATCCGTTTCATGCATTGCCATTCAAAAATGGTTCGAGCTATGCTTGGTATGTTGTAGTCATGGAAGGAAAAAAGGAAATCTCAAAATCAGATATTTGGCAGTTTAAGTGGAAGGATTGTAATATCGGGAATCAAGAGGATGTTGTTGAAGAAGAGGAGAGGAAACCACTGAATGAAAACAAAAGAGTAAAGGGGTTGGGATATTATTATTTGAATAATTTCGAAAATTCTGAAGTGGTTAAATTGAGCAAAAAGCAATTGAATATTGTCATAGATAATAGTATTGGATTTTCAGAACTTAGATACTATTGTTTTTCAAATCCCAACAATATTTTAGGAGAAGATCAATTAAGCTTAACATCTAATAAAAACTATTTTAGCATTGACTTAAATAAATTTCCACTAAAAGCAAATGAAGTTTATAAGTTCCAAGTATTATTCCCAACTGGTGAATTTCAAAGTATTAATTTTTTAATTAACCCTAGTTTAAAATGAAATATGAATATTAATAGATTGCATTCAGATCAAATAAAAGCAACTTTATTGCTTGTTGTAATATTATCTAATACATTCATAACTCCTCTACTTTCTTTTCCCTTTTTTAGGAATTATGAAATAGTGAATTCTAATGCAGTCAATATTTTCGAACAACCGTGCATCGAAAAAAATATGTCGTTGAATTGTCAAAATAGCATAAATACAACTGCTATTAAAAAAGCAAAATCAAAGAAATATCTAAGCAATAAATATAAGCAAGATGGTGGTGGTCCAAGTATGCCTGAAGTACAGGGCTTTACTCCTGCATCAGCCGACAAAATGGTGGATCTAAGTACAGGTGATTTGACTTATAATATTCCATTAATGGATGTAGGTGGATATCCAGTTAATTTAGCCTACAATAGTGGCATAGGTGTCAACGATGAAGCATCATGGGTAGGACTTGGTTGGACATTAAATGCTGGTGCAATCACTCGTAATGTAAGAGGTTTGCCAGATGATTTTGCAGGAGAAATGATAGATCAACACATGTCAATCAAAGAGAGAAGCACTATATCTTATGGGCCAAGTCTTCAACTTGAAATCTCAGGTGCAGATGCTGCTTCAGGAATTTCAGCTGCTGCTGGTTTAGGTTTGAATTTAGAAATAGAAGAGGACAATTATGATGGCATAGGTGTAAAGTTGGTGTAGATGGAAGTGCACGTTTTGGAGGACGGAACTTTGGAGGTTCGCTTGGATTAGGAATGGGTGTAAATTCACGTGGAGGTGGATATGCAAATCCGCGTTGTGGATTGAGTGGATCTTTTACTCACAAGGGATCAAATAATAAATTGGGGATCAATGCTGGTTTAAACATTGATAGTCGCGAAGGACTAAAACAAGTCAATTACGGTATTAGTGCAGAGACAAGTTTAGCGAGACATCGTAAAGAAATCACTCCATTCAGAAGTTCAAGCAATTTTCCAATATCTTATTCTTGTCCAACATATTCTCCACCTTTTGAAATATCGACATATAATTCTTCTGGTTCATTAAAACTTGCTTTAGGTGGTGAAGTAAATTCTGTGAATGCAGGAGGCGATTTTGTGTTCAATTGGAGTAATCAAAAAATTAGAAAACATCAAGCAAAGTCTGCTTTTGGATATGTGTATTCTCAAAGGGCTACATCTGATGCATTAATGGACCTGAATCGAGAACGAGAGACAGTCTATCAAGCAGAAGTTCCAGTGCTTCCAGTGACAGCTTACACACATGATATTTATTCTATTACAGCTCAAGGAATGCAGAGTACATGCAGACCTATGCGTATGGATATTGGCACACTACATGACCCAGCACATCAAAATAAAAGTGAAAGTGGTTCAGGAGGATTGGAAATTGGTATAGGAAATCTTGTCAAAATAGGAGGTGATTTTAATATTGATCTAAGTTCTGATGTTGGCAAAAAATGGGAATCTGGTAATGGTTTACATGATGCATTTCAATATCACGAGAGTACAGATAAAATTGATTACGAACCTGCCTATTTTAAAAATTTAGGTGAGCCAACTGCTATGCAGGATACTTCTCTTTTTAAGCGATTGGGTGCTTTTGATCCAGTAAGACCAGAGCTATCTCAGGCTGACCCAACTGCTACTGCAAATGCTCTTAATAGTTTGAGCAATGGACAAGAATTGGATGATAGATCTACTGTGAAACTTTCACGTGACATTTCAACTCAAAGAATTAGTTGGAATACTGTAGGTGAAATGAGCCAATCCAATAACGGGCATGCAGCATATTCTGAAATGAATTTTCGTTCAGGGCAACGAAGAAATCAAAATGACACTATCCCGAAAAAACCAAATTTAATTCAAGAATTCACAGTGACAAATGAAAATGGGACAAGATATCAATATGGCTTGCCGGTTTATAATAACTTTATCAAGGAAGTGAGTTTTTCTGTGAATAAGGATTCAATAGAAAATTCTAATGGAATAGTGGGATACACAACTCAGGATGCCAGTGTAGAGAATACTCAAGGAGAAGATCATTATTATTCATCTACCACAACTCCAGCACATTCTTATGCATGGTTATTGACAAGTATTGTATCGAGTGATTATCAAGATATCGATAACAATGGACCGAGTCCAATGGATAATGGTTCTTATACCAACTTTAAATATATTCAGACGCATCAAGATTTTAAATGGCGTATTCCTTTTGAGCACATGAAAGCAAATTTCCAAGAAGCTCAAATACATACCAAGCTAGACAATAAGGGAAGTTATATTTATGGGAGTAAAGAAATTTATTATTTAGAAAAAATTGAAACTAGAAATTATGTTGCTGAATTTTATAGCAGTCCTCGTAAAGATGGTTTGGCAAGTGCGAATGAACATGGTGGAGTAGATACAAAGTTTCTGAATAAACTTGATAGTATCAAACTTTTTACAATAGGAGAATATAACAATCCTGGTAATAAAATCCCATTAAAAACAGTGTATTTTGAATATGATTACTCTTTATGCAAAGGCATGGTGAATACTATCAACTTGAACAACATATCTGAAAATGGAAAATTAACATTGAAGAAGCTATATTTCACATATAATAATTCTAAGAAACATGCCAAGAGTCCATATATTTTTAATTATTCAAAAATCCCAATTTTAATCCAACTTTTGTAGATCGCTGGGGAAATTATAAAGTTCCTCAATCCATGGACAACGATAGATTTCCATATTGCAATCAGCAAAAAATAATTCAAGATGATCAAGCTAAATCTTGGTTATTGGACAGTATTTATATGCCTATGGGTGGTAGCCTAAAAATAGAATATGAATCAGATGATTATGCATACGTGCAAAATAAAAAGGCAATGTGTATGTATCAAATTGCTGGGTTTAGAGATTTAACAACAACACCCTTAACGAATCAATTGTACAATAAAGAGACTGGAGCGATTCATCGATATTTATATTTTAAACTACCTCATGACTTTGTATCAAATCAAACCCCTGCTCACTTATTTGAGTATTTTAATTCTGTGCAACATTTGTATTTCAATCTAAATATGCAATTGACTAATTATAGTAGAGGCCCGCAGAAATTTTTTGAATTGACAGGATTTATTCCAATGAATTTAAGTCAAAGTGATTTCGGGACAATCTTTGGCTATGATAGAAGAGATACAATGTTAGCTTGGATTAAGCTTCCTACTGTTGTGATTAATCCTGATGCAGAATTAAACAACAGACCAGAATATACCTATGGTTGGGGAAATAGAACTTCTACATCACGTCATCCTTTCACTCAAGCAGGATTCGAATATTTGAAGATGAGTATGCCACGATTTATAAATCATAAGGCATCAGAAGGAGAAGAGTATGAACTTCCAGCTAATTTGGAAACAGCTTTAAGTAATCTAGGTGATGCTTTTGAAGAGTGTTTTAGTGGCGGAACTTTCAACCACCTATACAATAATCATCGCTGTATTTCAATAGACACCAGTCAATCTTTTATTAGACTCAATCATCCTACTGGTAGAAAACTTGGTGGCGGCTCTAGAGTAAAAAAAGTAATACTCCATGACAATTGGGGGAATATGCAAAAAGATGCAGTGATCACAAAGTTGAATTTTCAATATGGTGTTGAATATGACTATTCTAATGGAATTGCTTCCTCTGGTGTATGCTCATATGAACCGATGATAGGAGCAGATGAAAATCCATTTATAGAACCAATCCCAATGCACATTACAAGACCAATGGCAAATGATGTCAACAAGTTTCAATTGGCACCCGTTGGTGGCATATTCTTTCCAGGACCTCAGGTTATTTACTCAAAGGTTACTCAAAGAAATTTGCAATATGAAAGAGTGAAACAACATGGCATGGGTCGAACTGTAACAGAGTATTTTACTGCAAAAGATTTTCCAACTAAGGTGAGATATACAGATCTTAGAGCTATTCCAAAATCATTTACTTTGCCATTACAAATATATAATCAATCGGAAAATACTGCAGTTGTATCTCAAGGTTTTGTGATTGAATTGAATGACATGCATGGAAAATTAAAATCTGTAAAAGAATATGATGAATTCAATAATTTAATCACCGCAACTGAAAACACCTACCAAACTTCTTCAACTGGAGAATTGGATAATTACGTCAATGTGATAAACCCTACGAATGGAAGTATTTCCAAAAGAATGCTTGGCGTGCAATTTGAATGTATTGTGGACGCCAATAATTACATTTCAAAAACTGAAGGAGGCGGCGCTCAACTGAACCTTGATGTTGCTATGCCATTGCAAATAGTATTTATGGGGATGCCGAGAATCAACAGATTGATTGCAGAATTTCGTTCGATTACTTTAACAAAATTAATTAGTAGAGTTGGTATTCTTAGTTCTACTCGAACCTACAAACTTGGTTCAGAAGCTGAAGTAGTCAATTTAGCGTATGACCCTACTACAGGTCAGCCGATAGTCGTTCAACAAGATAACGAATTTAATACAAAATATTATACTACGAATTTACCTACACATTGGGCATATAAAAATTTGGGACATTCCAATATTAATGAAGGGATTGTACTCAAGAACATTTCATTAAATAATGGGCAGTTTTCAATACCTAGTCAAGCTGAAAAATTTTTAGAAGGAGATGAATTAAGAATGACTCAATTAGGTACTTCAATAGGCGATCAAAGAGCATGGGTGTTTAAAACAATCGCGGATCAAGTTTTCCTGATTAATGCCAATGGTGAAGCATTTGGACCAAACGGAAGATATGATCTAAAAATCATTCGATCTGGCAATAAAAATATATTAGCATCAAGTGTAGGAAATTTTATAAGTACTCAAAATCCAATTCTAACAAATCGTTTAGTATTGACATCTGACTCAATCCTTCAATCATCAGCATCTACCCTTTCAGATTATTGGCAGACTGATTTTGCAGTCAGGTCTGAATCAAATAATGCACCGTGCAATTGCAGATACAATCCTCCATTAAATTTAATACCAATAGTTGAATTTTCAGGAATCGATTTGAAAAAGGAAACAGAGCAAATAAAACTAGATAGTAATAGAGTTACATTTAAAGATAAAATTACAAAATGCGAAATTCAAATTGTCACAGAAGATGGCAGGAAATTTATTGTAGATTACATTGATGCAAATACAAATTGGAATGTACCATCTCAAGCAATTAATGATTGCATTGCATCAAATTATGTTACAGCTGTTTTAGAAAATAGCAATACTCGGAGAAGACAAAATATAAGAATGATTTCGGATTGTTTTCCTTTAATTGATTGCAATTTATCTCCGGGCAGTACTCGAGTAAGTTGTGGTGAAGGAGTCATTAATCCTTTTCTCAATGGTGTCTTTGGAAACTATCGCCCACTTGCAGAATATGTTCCTGTTGTTAAAAGAACTTCTGGAAGAATAGATCGAAGTGGCTATTATGAATCGCATACGCCATTTTGGGTTTTTGGAGAAAATGGATTGCAGGTCAATAGCAATTTGACAAATTGGCAACGAACGGATTCAATGATAGCATACAATTCACAAGGAAAAATAATTGAATCAGTTAATGGATTGAATATTCCCTCATCTACTTTTTATCAGTTTGGAAAATTACTAACAGGTGCAGTAACTGCCAACTCACATTATACAGACATGGCTTATGACGGATTTGAAGATAGGCAGTTCTCTATTTCTAGATTACTTCCTTCGACGAGTTGTGTATATCCTCATCATTTTGCTCCTACACACAATGCTGTTGGAACTGAGCTGCGTACAATTTTCAATAAGGAAATCAGTCACTCAGGAAATACAAGCATGAAGTTGTCCCCATTCCATAAAGCTATTTATAAATATAATACTTCTCAGCTAGAATTAATTCGTCAGTCAAAATCTTTGAGAATGAATTCTAATTCTTTTCGCTCGACATCATCTGATGTGATTAAAACATTTAGTCCAAAAACAAATACAGACTATTTGATCAGTGTTTGGGTCTATCAAGAAAGCGAGAATAATTTTGATGCATCTATTTCGATAAATGACAGAATAATATTTAGACCTTCTGGTCCAATCATTGATGGATGGCAACAAATCAATGGAGAATTTAAACTTTCTGAAACAGATTCCGAAATAAAAATTGAATTGAATCCTGGTACTAAAGCAACTTATTTTGATGACATTCGTATCCATCCTTCTGAATCCAATATGGTAAGTTATACTTATTCAGCAGACAAATTGAGATTAGATGCAGTACAGAATGAATTGAATTTCACTAATTTTTACGAATACGATGAGGAAGGTAAATTGAGACGATCAAAAAAAGAAACAGAACTTGGAATATTTACCATTTCAGAATCTGTTAGCGAATTACCAAAACTTAAACCTTAATTCATGAATGCAAAACAAATATTAATTTTTATAAATATCCTACTTGCGTTTAACTATGGTTTGTGCCAAAAAATGCAGCAAATAGGAAGTGAACCTATTCAATGGTATAAAGAAGAATTGAATTCAAGAAGGCCAGGTAGTAGAGCTTTACTCATCGATACAATTTACAATCACATGATCGTTGATAAATCTGGAATTAATATCGTTCCCGAAGTAAATAGAAATGTTTACATTAGAAAATCTGCTTTGGTCATTGGTTTTGTAAAAAATCAACAAGATAATCCTGAACAAGATCTTGCTTATCAAAGAACATTTGTAAAAGTAAAAATTGAATACAAAAAGAATGGAAGTTCAGTCTTACATCGAGATAGTGTGAGATTGAGTTTAGATTACAACAGAGACAAAGGAAAAAATTATAAGGCAAAAGATTATTTCGAATTGGAAGATGTTATGTGGGCCAAATTGAGTTTGGATAGTTTTGATTGCTCTATTCCATCTACTAGTCTTACTGATTTATTTATGTTGAGAGCGAATCTCATGGGACATGAAGATTTTGTTATTCAAAATAAAACATTAAAACCTACAGCATTAAATATTGCAGTGGAGAACAGTGGAATTAATTTTAAATGGGGAAAAGTGATTTGGGCAAATTCTTATGATTTAGAGTGGCGCTTTTTGGATCCCAAACTAGTAAATGATCCTGGTTGGAAAAATAATTCAACAAGAGTAAATATATCCGATATACATTACAATATTCCGCTGATAAGTACACATGCAAAACTTTTATGGAGAGTCAGAGCAAAAGGTATAAATAGGGATTCTACTGTTTATAATGGAGTATGGGTAAGTGGACCAAATTATCTTATCGATGGTGAATTAGTTTTTGAAAAAGATAATAAAAATTGGTCTTATCAAGCTTCGTATGCTGAGAATGGTTTGCGAAAAGACATGGTGAATTTTGCAGATGGAAGTTCTAGAGTGCGACAATCTATGACTCACTTGAACACTGAAGGAAATCCATTGCTTATTGCTGAGACATATTACGACTTTCAAGGCAGACCTGTAGTACAATCTTTGCCAACTCCATTTATAAAAGAAGTGCCTGAGAGTGCTGTTGCTTTAGGCTCAAATAAAGCCAAAACTGGACCGACTATTTCGTTGTCTGGATCTAGTATAGATTCACGTTTTTTGCCATCAGGATACTCCAATACAAATAGTTCAAGTAGGACAATCGAAACTCCTAATATAGGAAAGAATTCATTTACTTCTTTAAATTCCTATTTGAGAAGAAAACCATCGATGGAGTATATTCCATCTTTCAATCTCGACATGGAAAATAACGCTTATGATCGAAAGTCTTTTGATTTGGATCAAGATGAATGTAATCCCAATTTTCAAGCGAGTCCTATGAGCACTGCAAGTGGATCTGGAAAATATTATAGTCCAGAGAATGGATTTAATCATATTCATTCAGCCTATATTCCAGATGCTGAGAAATATCCATTTGTGCAAGTAGAATATACTCCTGACAATACGGGCCGAATTCGAAGACAGGGAAATGCAGGAAAAGATTTTCAACTCGGTTCAAATCACGAGATAAAATTTTATTATAGTACTCCATCTCAACAAGAACTAACTAGGATGTTTGGTAATGAAGTTGGTGATGCTTCAAAATATAGCAAAGTCATTAAAGAAGATGAGAATGGGCAACTTCATATTTCATATATGAATAGCAAAGGACAAAATATTGCTACAGCACTTGCTGGAGAAAAACCTAACTCACTTGAAAACATTGAAAAAGAAGAAAGCATAGATTTGAATACAGACTATATTAGTCAAGGTAATTTTGTTGATTACCGAGTAGGACTTTCAGAAGCTTCACCATTTATTTTCATTGAAAATAACAATACACCTTTTAAGATTCGCTATAGTTTGAATGATGTCAATTTTGATCCAGATTTGTTATGCTTCCCAAGGCAAAATATCTGTTATGATTGCCCCAAGGAGTTAAATATTAGACTGACCAATTCTTGCGGACAGATAGTATTTGAAAGAAATAAATCTATTGGTTCTTTAAATGATGTGGACCTTTTCAAATGTGAATCTAGTGATCCTATTCTTATTGATACTACGATTTTGTTGCCAAAAGGAGAATATATTATTTCCAAATCTTTGAGATTGATAAATTCTGAAAGAGAAAAATATATTTTGGATTATGTAAAACGAGATACAGCTTGTTTCAATCCTGCAATTCCACTTCCTCCGCCTTGTACTTTAGTAGAAGAATGTATTCCTTGTAGATATAAATACGTTGCAGGAAATGGATATATGATTAGAGATACAGGAAATAATGCTAATTGTAGAAGAGATTGCAAAGATTCTTTTCCTAATTATGATGTAACGATATACGAAACACTTTTGCGAGATATGTCTCCTAGAGGTCAATATGCTGGAATCATAAGCGATAGCACTTTGCACTATAAAGTATCAATTTTTAATCCTGAAAACATTTTATTTGATTCTCCTAAAAGTTTCTTGACTCCAGCATTTCCATATAGAAATGCTGATGGAACAATGGCATTGATTGATGTGACAGATTTGAATATGACTTATTATATTCTGGATAGTGTAGTCTCTGGTCCTATTCGTGGACATCTATATGTAAGACCACAGCATATTACTAATTTTGATTATTTAATCAGCATATGGCAAGAATCATGGACTGAGTCATTGGTTCCATATCATCCTGAATTCTTTTATTTGAAATGGAACAATGAGAATCTAGTAAGCAGTATAAATCATGATAAGCGTTTAGGATTAATTCAAAAATATGAAGATGCTTTGACTACTGGTTTTATGAACACAACAGAGACTCTAGATTTGACATTAGTAAACTCAGACCCATATTTCAATTCAAAATCAATTGAAGTAAAAAATAATTTTCTGGACAAATTAAAGAAAGCAATCCCACTTCCTGATGGTAGTTATTTGGATATCTATCAGTCAGTCAGAATGTCTGCTTTTTGCAATGCTCCTTTGTATTCTTCATCACCAGCTTATATGCGCAGTTGTGTCAACGATGCAAATCATGCGATAGTTAAGTTGGATGAAGAAGGTAAAAATTTTGCATTACAATCTTTCAAAGCAAATTATCAAAATAGTAAACAAAAAATTATCGATTCCTCTCGCACCGCCGATTTAAAGAGAATTCTAGGGTCCACTTCCTCAAGATTAAATCATTGCATTTCGAAAGACAACTGTCCACCTTGTGAGTCAGATAGATCTACTTTGCTTATGACTATTTTGCGTGAGAAGAAAAGGAGAGTAGTTCATCCTGCTTGTATAAATGAACGTTATGTTCCCGTTATTTCAGATTCACTTCCGTCATTCTCTTCCGTTCAAGAAGCTGCGATATATGCTAAGTTGAAAAATATTTATAATTGCGGACTTCCAACATCAAGTCATGATTTTTTGGCATTGCTCAATGCTTTAGTTATGGATTTTGGAAAAAGTAAAAATAAGTTTTGTGGAACAAATATTAATTTGAATTCTACGCCTCCATTGGCAATAGGTGAATCATTAATCAAGAATTTTCCTAATAAACTATCTTCAAAATATATTTGGAATGCTGTGTCAAAATCCAAAAATCAATTGGAAATAACTATACATGATGATCGAGGAACTCAGCAGTCTCGCTTTGTTCTAGAAAAATCCGATGGCGAATCTGATTGGTGCGATATTATTTATTTTAGTTGTTTGGATGTTAGTGAAGATAATAAGGCAAGTATGTTTGCTTTTGTAAAAGACACACATAGGATGACGATTCGAACATGGTTTGATAGAAATTCCAATTTTAATTTTTCACCTTCAGCGGCAAGAGCAGAACAAGCAGAGCTTGAAGCTAGTTGGAGACGCTTGACACAGAAAAAAAATTTCCCTCCATTTAAAGGACCAAAATATTGTCACTGCATCCAAAGATTATTGCCACAAGCCAGCCCAGAAAATGATTGTGAACGTGAAGCAAGAGTTCTACATCAGTCTAATATCATTGCTGCAAAATTAGAGAGGGCTAGATTAATGTATGATAGTATGATGTTAGTTTACACAGCGCATTGTATTGGAAATGGCAATGAAGAATTTTCAAGTACAGTAAAAAGCCAACTTTATCATTTTACATTATTTTATTATGATCAAGCAGGAAACTTAACAAAAACTGTTCCACCAAAAGCAGTTCGTTTATTAAATGAAACTGATGGAAGTGAGTATCCAAATCATATCGAAGCACTTTCTACCATCTATAGGTACAATTCTCTAAATCAAAAATGATATCGAAGAACTCCTGATGGAGGAATTACCAAATGGTGTTATGATCACTTAGGAAGAGTGATTCTTTCACAGGATGCATTGCAGTTAGCAAATAACGAAAGAAACTATATCCTGTATGATTCCCGAGGAAGAACTACACAATCAGGTGTGGTCGGTGGAGCTTCAGGATTTAATGAAATGATAGAGAAAGCCAATGTAAACTTCTATGATGAATTTATGCCAAGAATGAGATCCAGAGATCCAAAATTTTATGTCAAAGAAGTGAACCGTATCGTGTATGATAAAGCAATAGATGATCTAATTATTTCAACTCAATTTTCCAAAAAACAATCCTTCATGCGCAACAGAATTTCTTCAGTACAATATACAGAAGGTCGCACGATACCATTTGAAATGGAAGGCACAGTTTTTGGAGAAAGTTCTAGGAGATTGAGTCCATACACACACGCCAGTTATTATAATTACGATATAGCTGGGAACATGACAGAATTAATTCATGATTTTAAAAATCTACAAACAGCCTCAGGAATAAACGAAACTCTTGCTACTGCACATCGATTCAAAAAAATTAATTATCGTTTTGATTTATTGACAGGAAACATCAAAGAAATTGCATACCAAGCCAATAAACCAGATCAAATGTATCATTGGTATGAGTATGATGCTGATAACAGATTAAAAGCAGTACAAACAGGCTTTAGTATTTTTGAACCAGAGGATACTCGAGATAAAGATGCCAAGTATGAATTTTATCTGCATGGTCCTGCTGCAAGAGTTTCATTAGGTCAAGAGAATATACAAGGAATAGATCTTGCATATACGATCAATGGATGGTTAAAGAATGTAAACAATCCCAACGGTGTCGACATAGGAAATGATGGCGTCACCAACAATATTCTCAAAGATGCGCTAAGTTATGAATTGAAATATTATAATGGAGATTATAAAGCAATCAAAGCAACTGATTTGGGAAGCAGCACACCTTTGGCAGCAAATGCATCATTGTATAACTCAAATCTTGCTGCAATAAAAATGCATAATAATGGATTTGGACAAGATGATGTCCATACGCATCAATATAAGTATGACCAGTTGAATCGATTGGTGAGTTCGCGAGTAGATGGCACAGAAAATTTTGCAATGAATCTTAGTTATGATAAAAATGGAAATATCGCGACACTCTCACGAAAAGATGGCAGAGGCATTTTGTTCGATCAATTGACTTATCATTATAACAACTTAGAAGATAATAAATTGAAATATATCGATGATAGAGCAAATCCACTGTCTGGGCAAGTCAAAGATTTATTAAGTCAATCTGATGGTAATTATAGGTATGATATCAAAGGAAGATTAATAGAAGATCGCTCAGATGGTGAGAATAAAAGTATGGAATGGTTGTCGTCAGATAAATTGAAAAAATTTACAAGTCCAGATGGCATCAGTACATTTTACTACGATGCTTTGGGACGCAGAGTTTATAAAAATACATCTAGTGGGAATGGCGAATACACTGTAAGAGATTTCGCAGGAAATATTATGGCGGAGTATGCAGTTATGGATGGTAAAATGAATTTAAAAAGTTTTCCAATCTATGCTTCCAGTCGAATCGGTGCAATAAGTATGGATACAGCATTGACTTCATCGAATCTTTCAAATCGAAAATTATGGACTCAATATCGCGGACAAAAACTCTACGAACTCAAAAATCAAATAGGCGATATCAATGCATTGGTTTCTGATCGTCGTGTGCCAAGTGAATCTGAATTTATTGCAGATGTGAGAAAAGCCACAGACTATTATCCATTCGGTATGATCATGCCAGGAAGAGATAGTTCAACTATAGATTATAGATATGGATTCCAAGGCATGGAGCAAGACAATAATCTGAAGGGTGAAGGAAATTCTTACACTACTGAGTTTCGTCAGTATGATCCTAGAGTGGGGAGATGGATGAGTGTAGATTTATGGGAAGAAAAATATCCAAATATTGGAGCTTACTGGATTGTTTATGATAATCCAATAAATTTAATTGATCCGCTTGGTAGTCAAACTCGACCATGTAATGGTAGTGAGGGGGTTGTGAATTCGAACAATTAGAGGCGCTAATGTGACTGTGCAACCAGCAAGATCAGTAACGTTTGCGACAAGCTGATGGAGACTACAGTGCCTTATACCGTTGAAAGAAGTCAACTTCGTCGAACAATTAATCAATTGACTAAAGAACTTGAAACCATGGAGATTAAGCTAGAACTGCAAATCCACTGGTACAGCAGTCTTCAGTTAAGAATTCTAGGTTGTAGGTTATAAGTTAAGTCTTTTACCAAATAGCATTGCAATACTTTGAATGCAATCAACTGTGAGAAATGGTAGAAGGCTCAACTAAGTCTAGCACTCGCGCTTTAGCTGTTGGCCTTGAATTTCGGCAATGATGTTCCTGAATGCCAGACAAGTTCAAACTCTGATCAGCAAACTTATCTAGATAGTTTTAAGCACCTAATATTCTGACCAACCTGCAAATTTCAGGAAGCATATAGAATTCATCCGATGCAAGCCAACCTTCAATCTAGAAATCTGAACTTAGAGGTCGAATTGATGATTTCACACAGAAGCTTTGACAATTCAATTCCACCTTTTGAAGCAAATAGGCATACCAATACCTCCAGATTTGTCTGAATGGAATTGTCAGAAGTTATGGACTGAATCTTTCGACATGCTTTTGAAGCAACTATTATTGCAAAACAACATGACCGGCGACATCTTCTACTCCGGTCCGAGGGCAAGCTCCCATTATTCTAGTAATTGAGCCCTTAATATAGCTGTGTAAGCAACTAAACTGTAAGCTCTAAAAGTATATACTAATTATTAAATAAAATTTCAAATATGAAAAATTCAATTTTAATTTTCGCAACATTTATCACACTTATTGCTTGCAGTAAAGATGATAATTCTACAAATCCAAATCCTACAAACACCAATGGAATTTCTGTTAAAATCAATGGTGTCTTATGGGAAGGTAGTACAGTGTCTAATATGGTCGATGAGAGCACAGAACAAGTGGTGCTTCAAGCATTGAAATCAAGTCCTCTTGAGACATTAGGAATCACCTTTGATTATTTCAATGGCGTGGGTACATATCCTACAAGCAATGATAATTTCTCTTACTCAAATTTTTTAAGAGCAGACAAAACTGTTTTTTCAAATCAGAAGACAAGTAAAATTACAATTAATGTAACCAGTGTAGAAAGCACTACATCAGGGAAAAAAGTGCATGGAACATTCTCTGGTTCATTACAATCCAATGCTGGAGAAATAATTCAGTTGACTGAAGGAAAATTCTAAAATCAAAGCATTCAAATAAATCTCAGACCATGAAGAAACTATTTAACTTTTTGCAATTTATTTTTTTCTTATCATTGAACTTTTTGGTCTGTGATTTATTTGCTCAAAACTTAAATCACACTTCCCTCGCCCCAACAGATGTCTGGAATCAATCTGTCAACAATCAGCGAGCTGTCAAAGTATATATGAAAGGCGAGATCAAAAACAGCGAAGGAAAACTATTGGTAGAGTTGCGATCCTCATCCTTTATTCTAAAGCAAGGAATCAATCAACTCAGCAATGAATGGATACAAACTACAAAGACTGATTGGCATGATGATGCTGCGAAACAAGCGGTGGTGAGCACTGGAAATTTTCCTAAAGGAACGTACCAAGTTTGTGCAAAAATCTTCGAATCTTCAAATGATCGCGAATTGGCGAATCCATGCCGAACAGTCACTGTTGATGAACTACTCATCCGAAAAAATGATCCAACAAAATACAAAAACATCTCGGCCTATGGATCAGCTTCCATAGATTATACTCACAATTCTCCTCAGTCATATTACTCAGATCTTCCTACGAATTTTGTTAGAGTAGAAGCAGAGCAGGGATTGAGTATTTATTCATTTCCGATTTCTGGTATGTTCCGTTATACAACCGAAAAAACTGACATCAAAAAAGATGTGGATATGTTTACATTGCGATTTGATCGCAATAGATTCGAGAGAAATGTAAAAAGAATTGATTTTGCGCAAAGTAGTCGAAACGCAATTAAAAGAAAGTAAAGCTCAATGAGACTGATCTCAAATCTTTAACAGAATTTGAAGACCTTGAAAAAAAATATACAAGCGAGCTTATCTTCGATTGAATGAAGAAATTGCAAAGATTGGAAGAGAACTACAAGCAATGGGCAAAGAGACAACAATGAGTGCAACATCTCAATACCGAACAGAATTGAAGAGAAAATATGAATCACTGCTAGAGCAAAAGAAAAAATTCGACATTCTAAAATCTCGTTATGATCAGCTCAAAAAATTGCACAACACATGGATCGCTTCTGGACGATTAGAAGAATTAAAAAATCTAGCATACACTCCTCCAGATTTAACAGATCCAAAAGCAATGATTGGGTACTTGAGACAATATGGTGCTTATACAGGAATAGACAAATTTTTATTCAATATAAAAGAGTTGAGCATCGGGACAACTTATCAGATTTATTCTCTGCTCCATTGAATGGTACACAATTTTTTGGAGGAAATTTTGAATGGAATGTGGCATTTTTTTTCTTAGGAGCGAGTGCAGGAAAGAATTTATTCAATCAAGCATACCTTTTGCATTGGATACCTCCAATGCACAGTTCCGACAAAAATGGCTGCCTTGAGAGTTGGCCTTGGCAAAACATATGGCTCGCATATATATCTTACTGGAGCACATTTTTGGGATCTGGATGACACGACAGATTTTCGATATGGACAAGAATTTTATCCTGAATCTGCTTGGTTGGGGAGCAGTGATTTTATGATTTCCATTGGTAAAAAAAGAGTAGTTGAGTTGAGTGGTGAAGTCGCTGGTTTGTTCCGAAATCAAAATACAAGAGACACACTCGCACCAGTGTTCAATCTTCAAAGTCAGTTTGTAAAAAAATCTTAAACCCAATCTCTCTAGCAGCTTTGATATAGCAGCGAACTCTTTATTAAAATTTAATTTGTTCAATGGCAACTCTCAACTTGAGATCGGATCACAATTTGTGGGACCTGGATTTATTCATCCGGGAGCATTTGGATTGCGCAACGATGTATGGAGAAAAGATGCGAGATGGATCCAACAACTCAATGGAAATAAATTGAAATTAACTGGAAAATATATCACCGAAAGAGATAATTTCTCCGACGCGAAATCAATCACAACCAATATGAATCAATACGGTGTCGATGTCGATTTGAACTATAGTAAATTTCCACAAACTAGAATAATGTATTACGTATCAATCTAAAAAATACACTATACACCTATCAAACAAACCTAATCAATCTGTTACTCAATAAAAACTTTAAAATTAGCAAAAGGTCAAGCGCCAATACTGTGTTGAATGGCATGTA
>JADKGL010000007.1 GCA_016722295.1 Saprospiraceae bacterium | reverse complement strand
ACAATTATCACGCACATCAGGTCCTAAATAACTATCCAATTTAAAACAATCAATCGTATCATTCACACAAGCAATTGTTGGTTTTAATTTATCTTCAACCAATACTTTTGACCAACAACTATTGCCATCACATGCGTTCACTACTTTGCAGTTATAGTTTGTCCTAAATAACTTGAATTTAAAGTTGCATTAGAATAAAATTCATTAATTTGTCAAACAACATGACATTGTATGATTCATAACTATATGGACCTCCAACCAAAATCATTGAAGGTGTAACTATAGCTTCACATTTGTAATCCAAACTTACATTCAATTGATTTATGCAACTAATTTGCTCACTTATTGGAGCAGATATAGTTACTGGAATTTCAATTGGTGCGATACAAGTAGAAGGGCGTGTTTCCTTAAGTGTAATCGTATGAGTTGTCCCTGTAGCACCGTTCCACAATACATTTATTGTATTTGATGTTGGAGAGTTAATTATTGTGCCTCCAGAGGAGATTGTCCAATTATAGGTACTTAATGCATTATATGTTGCCTTATAAGGTACAAGTTCACCAACACAAACAACATTCTTTGCTTCTGTTACTTTTGGTGCTTCATACGCATTTAACATTTGTTAAATTAATTTTATCTCCATAATTATTTTGGAGTGTAATTGAGAATGCTGGACCTGATATATGGTTCACGTAAATACCATAAAAAGCCAATCGACCATTGATTACTTCTGGGACTAGTTCCTCTCCTAATGCTAGAGGCAAAGGACTTGCTGGTGGGACTGGACTCGAATCTTCATATAATCCAACTTGGGCAATCACTCTCCAAACTTCTTCGGCACGTGATTGCAATGTTAGATGTGTGCGGAACTGGCCATTGGAGTGAATTGGTTGCATTGTTTAAACACTCGCAATCATCATTTTTTAATTCCAACAAAAACACTCCTGCAGGATCTGCATCATCCTCATCATCAGTCAAATCTCCAAGATCAATACTTCCAACTCTGTCGGTATCTTCAAACACAAAACCTCCATCATCATTATTATCAATATCATCTGGTCTTGAATCTTCATCAGCAATATTAAATTCATTCTTTGCAGAATATATTTCAGCACCATTTACGATAGGTCCTGCTTTTCTACTGAGATCAATTCTTGTTTGAATATCCACTAATAAGGTATCTTTAAATTTCAATCCACCTATAGGTAGACGTCCATTTTTCTCATTTAAAACAAGATACACTTTTCTTGGTGTCGGATTAACATCTGCTTGCTTCCAATCTGGATCAACCATTGTAACTCCTTCTGGCAAATAATCTACAATCACAATTTCTGTTGCAGTTACTGTTCCTTGATTGATGATTTTAATCGTCCATGGAACGATATCTCCTTTCTCTACAACCCTAATTCCAACTTCCTTGAATAATGCCAAATCAAAATTATCTGGATTAGTTATAGATCCATCATGATCATCTTCATCAATCTCACCATGATCATTGACATTGTCATTTTTATCATCCAATGTAGTCCTTTTTATCGTTAGTAAAATCTTTATCTGGGGAAGAATCATAATCTTGTATTGCATCTCCATTAGCATCTTTTATTTCACATATCTCAGCAAAATTTGAAATGCGAGTTCCATTTCTTTTTGGTTTAAACAATAATACAATTTGTATTCTTTTTGTCTCGCCAACTTTCAATGGTTCCGAACTTGTATAAGTATATAAGTTGTCTACAGTATTCGACCAACCTGGGTTGAATGGCGCATAAAATAAAAAGTTAGTATCTACTTGATCGGTAACAGAATAATGTTCAATATCTCTATTCCCTTGATTGATCACATCAATATAAAACACAGTAGTATCTCTTGAGCTAATGAATGCATTGCGATCTTTTAATGATTTGCTCAATGCAATATCATACAGACCAACATCTGCAATGTCCTCATCATCTTCATCTATCGCACCATGATCATTGATTTGATCATCTGTTGATTTTCCTAATTCACTACCCAAATCATTTGAAGGATTTTGATCCGGAGTAGAATCGTAATCGTATTGTCCAATAGTTTTATTATTAACATCAGTAAAATTATGTTTGGCGCTACTGTTTTTCTTAAAGCGATGTCTGCAATACACACTTGTGCTGGATCTGAATCATCTTCATCAGTGACACCATCACCTGTCAAAATATCATCTGTAGCAGTTGACACAACGCCGCCAATATCATTCGAAGAAATTTTATCAGGATTTGAATCATAATCATAAAATCCATACTCTACACTGCTACCATTTTTTGCAGCACAAACTTCTGCTATGTTCAATAAATCATTTTTGGAAGTAATCTCTCCAACAGTCAATACAAGGTTTATTTCTCTGCACTCTCCTGCCTTTAATTCACCAGAAATAATATTCACCAATTTACCATTCTTAATCATCCATCCATTATTATCTAATGAACTCAAAGTAAATCCACTAGGTAAATAATCTATAACTTCAGTATTATAAGACGATACATTTCCTTGATTACAAACTTTAATAGTTTGTGTAATATTTTCACCTAAACGAACTGGATTTACATTCGCATTTAACAAGATCAATGCTAAGTCAAAAACAGGCACTGTTGCTGGATCTTCGTCATCTTCATCATCTGTTCCATTTCCATCAAAATAATTATCCATTGGTGTGCCTACAACACCTCCTGCATCATTTGTATTATCTATATCTTGCTTTGAATCCCAATCGTGCAATTCATTTTTTGAAGCATCTTTAATGCTTGAGATTTCAGCTTTATTTATTAACTCATTTGGATTGCCAGAAATCACTTTTAATTTAATAAAGAAATCTAGACAATCTCCAGGATTAATTACTTGAGTAATTGTAGACTTTGCTATACCATTAGCATACGTCCAATTGCTATTTTCTGATTGTATAAATTCAAATCCAGTTGGAACATAATCAACTAACTCGATACAATTTACAGCTTGTGTACCTTGGTTTTTTACTTGTATTTTAAACGAAATAAGATCGCCATTTTTTACAGGAATTGTTCTATCAGTAGTAAGCACTAATGCCAAATCTACTATAGAAACTGCAGCTTGATCATGATCATCTTCATCACTTGTTCCATCACCATTCCAAAGATTATCTGATGGGGTTCCTACAAGTCCTCCAACATCATTAGACGAATCTGAATCTGGTCTTGAATCAGAATCCATAATTTCCAATCCATTTATATCCGTCATTCGACTTATCTCAGCTGTATTGACCAACGCAGATGCATTGTTTTTTGCTGAGCTATTTACTCGCAATTTTAAAATTTCAGCATATTCTTGACCTGCTGTTAAAATCTGATTAACTCTTTTAGATACGATTGATCCATTTTGATTCCATGTCGGATTCAATGCAGTTTCAAAACTTAATCCTGATGGTAAATAATCAACTAAGTCAAATGAACCAATGCTTGAATTTCCTTGATTTCTAACTGTAATTACAAATTCTACAATATCTCCTTCTCTTACAGTCGAAGCGTTACTGGTTTTGATTAATGCGAGATCATTGACTACTAAAGATTCTCTGTCGTGATCATCTTCATCATTGACATTATTGTCAAAATTATTATCTGTGTCGCTATTTGGCACACCACCCTTATCATTATTTGGATCTTCATCAGGTGCAGAATCATTATCAATTAATTTCTCACCAAATTCATTTCGCATACCACTGATTTCAGCAGTGTTGATCAATTGTTCAGCAGTCGAATTCGCTAATAAAATTAAATTTATAAAAATCGATTTTTTTTGATCTGGCAATAGAATTTCATTAACAGTGTATTTTGCAATAGTTCCATTTAATGTCCATCCTGCATTATTTGAATTGTCAAAACTAAATCCAGCAGGTATATAATCAACTACATCATAACTTGCGACTGCATTAGTCCCTTGATTTTGAATAATCATTTCAAAACGAATCGATCGATTCACTTGAATCACTGAGCTAACATCAAGTTTCTTAATCAATGCTAAATCATAGATTACAGGTCCAGGAGCTGGTGTGGTATCTATAGTCACTTTAGGAGTAAATGCGATATCAAAATTGTAATCATTTTTTCCTGGAGATTGTGTATTGATAGTCACCACAGGGTAATCAGTAAAAATTAGACAATTTGCATCTTCCCAAATATAAGAATCACTATCAATATCGTCATCTCCAGCGTTATCTACTTTACTCAAATATAGAGTATCAGTGTTTCGTATAATTGCTTTTAATGAGGTATTATAGTTATTCGCTTTAACTACAATAAAATATTTCGAATTGAATTTTATTCCTTCTGGTACATTTGCATTAGAAAATACATATTCACCATTGGAATCAGAAACAGTATTTGCAACTAAATTACAGTTACTATCATATAAACATAGTGTCACTCCTGCAATACCTTTTTCGTTTGCATCTTGCACACCATCACCATCTTTATCTAACCATACATAGTTCCCTATTTCAATAGGAGCTGGTTCATCCATTATTTCCAATGCACCAAGACCAGATGCTTTACCGAAACTAGAATTATTTCTATTATATAATTGTATTGCAGCTGATTTCTTTCCATTGATTGTACTGTATCGGTGTAATCCTCCAGAAAATGATTCAATGATTGGATCAAAGACCGTAGAGATAACTTGGTTTGAACCTGGTAAACATACCACACTTCCAAATGACACCTCAGAGTGTAGATTTGGCCCAATGATCCAATAATCTTCTCCAAAAAATTCACCACTTCCTGGACCATCATAAGATGTTCCAGCTGCTGAACCTATAAGTGTTCCAGCCACACCATTGTTTTCTAATCTCCATGTTCCACGATCATTCCAAACCATCAAGATATTTCCTGATTGATTTACCAATGGCTCCGGTTCATGACAATATGCATGCCCTTGTCTATCTGCTATCGCCAATATCATATTACCTTGATCAGTAAAATCAATATCAGTCAACCATTGTGACACTAAGTACTTGTCTGCAGAGGCATCTTTATCCCAATATTTTTTACCAAAATTGGTGGTAAAAACGAGATTAAAAACTCTTGATATAAAATTAAACTCATAGACATGAAATGCGAAATCAGAAGACTTCTTTGAAGTTTCAGCTGTGCATGTTACACCTACAAACAAAGAACCATTCTGATACTTCAATGCTGATATGACATAGTCACCACTATTGCATCCCGGATCTGGTACTTTTATTTCAAAAACTGAGTTAATGTCCGGATTTACTGTAGGTATGAAGACAATCGACTTGTTGTACAAATTGGACGCATATAAATAAGACTCATCATCTGAAATTTCCAAATCGCCCAAGCCTGTTTTTCCGATAAAATCAGCGTAATCGCAATGAGTAATAGCGACTGAATTTGTAGATCCTAAATTGATACCCAAGTCCTGCAATCTTACAAACTCTGTAGTCGCAGCTGTAGTTCTATCTGTTACATAAATACCACCAATTCCTGCACTCCCTAAAGCAGCACCATGTTTTACAAATGAAGAAGAAAATAACTTACGTTCACTTTTCTTATAAGCAAGTCCCCAAATAGAACCTGTCTGCGATTTCATTGCAATTTTTTTGATTGCAGAAGCACTGTTAAAGAAAAAATCCTGTGTAACTATTGTTTCATAATTCAAATTTTCAGATGCAGAACCTCCGACGAAACAAGTTACTGCAACTGGTGGGTTTGGATTGGAAGAATATGTGGATACTTGGAAGTATCCAAAGTTATTATTACAACTTGGAGCTTGAACAAATCGAATATCGCCTTTGAATTCAAGTCCATATTTTGTCAATTCATATCCTGATGGTTTATTGGCCTCTAGTCTATAATTGACATTGTCAGTCAAGCCACCAAGTCTATAATATCCATTCGCATCGGTGACTGCCTCAGCTACTTTCACTCCGTTATTATCAAACGCACTAACGACGATATTTGCCAAAGCTAGATCAGATGTCGATTTAATACCATTGACATCTTTATCATTAAAAGAATAACCTTCGATAATTCCCGAGGTAGTATTGCATTGTGAAGAAGCATTGAAATGCAATAATAACATAATTATACCAAGGGTATAATTAATAAAATTTTGTCTTCGCAACATTTGTGTCGTACCAAATGAAGCTATGCGTGTAAGCAGCAGTTTTCCCATTTTAAATGAGTTTAGTAAGTAAAATTCGTTATGTAAAAGAATACCTTTTACGTACTAACTCGCAATGGTCTAAAATGAATAGTAACTATTTTGGGATAGTAAATTCTTATTCAGTGGCAAATATATAGTGTATTATTGAAATATAAAAGAAATATTAAAAAAAATTATATATATAATAAAATTATTTAAATGAATCATACTTACATAACTGATAATCAAACAATTACACAAACAACAATTTAAGTAAATAAAAAAGCCAAGCAATTTTCACTGCTTGGCCATTATATAAGTCCACTATTCCAGATTAATCAATTACGATCATTTTTTGAACTAGTTTCTCATTTTGTGTTGAAATTTCATAAAAGTAGATACCAGAGTTAACAATTTGGCTTCTATTAATACTAAGCTCATTTTGACCCTTAATTGCCTTTATTTGATCAGAATACAACAAGGACCCTGTCGATGTATAAATCTTTATATTTACTTCTGTTGGATCGCTTGTTTCAAATCTAATTTTTGTGCTTTGTGAAAATGGATTCGGTTGATTTGGCAATAGTTTAATCGATCCATTTACTTTTGCGTAAGCATTCAATTGAATAATGGCATTTAACCCATCTGCAAAATAGGCTTCAGGCTTAATCGCGTTTTGAATTAGTTCAAATCTATTATTTTCATTTACTTCTGCATTTTCTACTAGAATATAAAATAATGCTTTCTTCTGACCTATGCTTTGGCTAACACTTTTGCCATAACTCAATTTTAATTCATTTGATAGCAAAATATAACTTTCAGGATCCAATTCTATTAATCCACTTTCTAATGAAAGAATGGTAGCGCGATCACCTTTTAATCTCAGATCAAATTGAAATCCCTCAAGTGACTCCATGCGCTCTAAAAACACGCCATACTTTACTACACTTGGACTTACCCGGATACCTTGATCTATCACTAAACTTACTGCAGTATTGTTTCTTGTTTGAGCAGCTCCAATTAATTCCGCTGATTGATCGATATCTCCAACTTTTACACCAACAAAGTGATTTTGATTTATTTCCTCTATATCTTTCGTAGTAATGAATTCTGGAAAATCATAAGGAGAAGACATATCGACAAACAAAAATCCTTTTGGTATAAATCGCCACACTTTATTATTCTGAAAACCAGAACTCACGCCTAATATTAACTTCCTAATTTCTGAAATATCACGCGCAGTAATAGATTTAGAATTATTTACATCGGCTGCGATTAATTTAAAAGGATCAGTGATTGGCTTTGTTCCCAATATATGTTTCTGTATTTGTACAATATCATACAATCTACTGATTGAACCAATTGATCGCTATTATCATAAATCTGTAAATTTGCCTTTGGTATATTGCCTTGATTTGCACGTTTTAAATTACCACCATAATTCACTAAAGTTCCATTGCATGTATTATTGTTATCTTGCAATTTCACATAAGTCTCGCAATAATCTTGATTTCCTGCTTCATCCGTAACATAGATTCGAATTAATATCAATCTACTAGTTTGCCCTTTCAAGCTATCACAAGTCAAGACTAAGGAATTATGATTTGGATCAGGAGAAAATGATATCTTTAAATCTGCTGGTTGCGTACAATTATCTGCACTATTGACATCAAAATCTTTGCATTAATTGTGATCGTTTTTGTAGTCGGCATGACGACAGTAGCAATTCCATTTAGGCAGTATGGAGTCGGTTTTTTGCAATCTCGAATTGTGAAAATTTGATCGCAATTTGTGAAATTTCCACATTGATCTTGCAATGTCCACTTCAATCTATGTGTTCCGACAGGTAATTGACCTGCAGCACGTTGACCATTACCATTTAAATCAAATATTCCATCATTGTTTGTATCAATTTTGTACGACCACAATAAATCTTGATCACTTGTACAATCATCAGTACCAGCTCCCAATAGCTCATAATTGCCATAGCATAATACAGATGCATTATCATGATAAGATAATTTATCACAGAAGTCTACAAATTGGCAACTTGTAATCATTGGAGGTTCAGAATTCTTAACATTGATTATTTGAGTCTCAGTCCATATTCCTGTACCTGTTGCTGCATTATATTGACACCAATCAACAACAGTCCACTTTCGCAAAATTTTAAAACAAACGCTGTCTACTATAGTCAATTTTAAATCTTCGTAATTTGCAGCTAATTGTGCACATCCTATGTTTGTATAGGTTGGAACACCAGTATTTGAAGGATCCGTGATTACGTTGTTACAAGAATTGATATCTCTACGAAATGGAAAAGTAATATTAGTTCTATTGAAAGGATTATTGTTTTGTACATAAATCCTTTGTGTAGCAATACTAGTCAATCCTTGTTGATCTTTTGCTATAAACGTTCTAGTAATTATTCCTTGATTACAAACCAAATCGCGATCAACTATTTCAGTAAATGTTACACTACAATTGTCTGTAGCCAATCCATCACGTCCTGCGATGAAATTTGGGCCTGTATAATATACATCTCTAATGATGATATCTTGTCTACTTGATTCACTCAATCGCACTGTACCAAATTCTTCCAAATTGTTAAATTTGTAATTGCAAGAAATAGTTACATCAGATGGAGGAATAATAACTGGTGGCACTTTTTCTTGAACAGTTGCTTCAACCATACAAGTATTTTTATTGCCATAGGTGTCTGTTACTTCAAAAGCAACCATAACAGTAGTGCCTACATCAGCACAACAGAATGTAACATAATCTCCAAATGCTGTTCCAGTTCCACAAGTATTTGTCATCCTTGCTACTTTCATTTCAGCGATTTTACAATTGTCCAACGAACCATCATCAAACGATTCCGCAAATGCTTTTGCTGTACCATCATTTGTCAAAGTGATCACTGTTTTTTGATCGCAAACGGCTATAGGAGCAAGATTATCAACGACACCAATTTCTGTTGCACATTCTGACTTATTGCCACAATCATCAGTCACATAATAGATGATCCAAATTCTTCCTTCTGGTGCATTAGTTAAATAAAACACTTATCAAAAGAGATTGTATGTAATATATAATTTTGAAGGTTCAGCTGGTTGACCTGTTACTGGTTCGCGTAGTTTTACATAAACATCATAAGTCCATTTTCCACAATCATTAACCAATGTTGGAGGAGGAATTTTTGTAGTTGCAGTGCAAGAATATGGAGACATGCCTACTGTAAATTGAATTGGACATTGAATGACAGGAGGAATATCATCAACTACTTTAATAATTTGATCATACTCTATCAATCCTTGTGTACACCAGTCTAAAATAATCCATCTTCGCAATAACTTATAAGTTCCATCACAAACAGGAATTTTTAAATCTGAATACGTTGCATTTAAAGTAGTACAACCTGTGCTTATAGGATGTCCTGTATAAATAGGATCTGGATTACCATTTGGCAATTTCGGAAAAGTAGAAGTACATAATAAGTATGGTAATGAATTAAGTCCACTCATTCCGTCATAATGCTTTGGATAATTAATATCCGCCGCTGTTGGTTTTAATACACAGATGGTATCATTGCAAGTAGAAGCATTTCCCAACGAATCTGTCGCTACCCAAGTCCTAATAATCTTACGCAAACAAACACTATCACATCCATAATTTAATACATTATCTGTATAACTAAGGGTCACCCGACTGCATTTATCCCATCCGTAGACCAAGTAAATTGGTGGTGTAACAGATTGAACGCTAATCGTAGTGCTAAGCCAGAAGGAATAGGAAAACCCAAGGTCGCTGGAGTGAGTGAGCTACTGCATCGAACAGTATCGTTACTGCAAATCATTTTTGGTGCAAATTTGTCTTCAATTTTTATTTGCCCCCAACAAGAATTTCCTGTGACATTATGCCAGATTTTATAATCAAAAATTTTATTAATATCTTGCGATCCAAAAAGTAAATCTGATTGCAACACATTATTAAAATATACTTTTATAGTATAATCTGGCAAGTCCGATCATATCTTCGAGCACCATATTCGCTGTGATCGTCGCCGTGCAATTGGTATCTAATGAAATATGCAAAAAGTCATTACAAGCCAATTCAAACACGGTATTCTTACTCTCAGCTTTTAAGACTAAGGGCAAGATCAAACTTGATAATACAATGGAACATACTAGATAATAGCTCCTCATTAAGGTAGCAATTCGATTCATGGTAATAATTTTTTCGGTTTATGAGTAAAATCTCGGATTCCTTTGATCCGGCACTTACCCTGTGGCAAATTATATACCAATTTTTTATAATTTATGATTTTTAGTAATATGAAATTGAACTAATTAGCTAACTTAAACATTGATTTACAGTATTTATAGATTACTGTAATAAATATATCAAATAATATACTTATTACTAAAAACACATATATTTGTTTGTTTTAATGCGAAATATCATCAAATAAACCTTGTATTGAGGTCTCTCTAGTCGGATTCAAGGACCCAATTTATTGCACACTTTATCAGAAAACTCAATTCACCTTCATCATTAAATCTTGCGATTTGACTTGATGTGCCTTTGGTTCTTTCCTCTGTTCTATAGTTTACAATATAGTCAACTTGAGTCTTTATCTCTTCAGAAATTTCACCAAAACATTTTAGCGAAGGCATTCCTGCGAGGTTTGCAGAGGTGGAGATCAATGGCATTGCAATATGTTTGAATAATTCTTGACAAAAAGGGTCTTTACACAATCGAATTGCGACAGTTCCGTTAGGAAATACCTTAACGGGAAGATTTTTTAAATTTTGAATAAATCAAGGTCAATGGTTTCTTCATAAAGCTCAACAGTGTTTCAATTCTTGGATGAATATCACTTACATATTCGTTGAGCATCTCAATCCTATTTACCAATAGTATAAATGATTTCTTAACGGGTCTTCGCTTTATTTGGTTGATCTTTTCATACACTTCTTCATTCAATGCATGACCTCCTATACCCCAAATGGTATCCGTGGGATAAAGTATAACTTTATTATGTAATACAGCATTAGCGGCATTTTTCAATTCAATTTCCCAAATTACTTCCTCTCATAGTTAAGAATTTGACCATTTAGAACAACTATTAAACGCTTTTTTTCGTTTTTGAGTCGGAATTATGTACTTAAAAATTAAAATTTCTGCAATTATCTCAATTTTCTTGTTTTGTATTCAACAAAATGAGGCACGTCATATAGTTGGCGGTGAGATTATTATGAATGTATCCGTAGAGATACTGCGCTGAATACAGTGACATTTTTGTTTACTATGAATGTGTACCGAGATTGTTTTAGTACGAATTCAGCTGAACTAGACAATCCTGCACAAATTGGATTTTATGTAGAACAGACACTAAGCTATTCTTTTATTGGAAAATTAGATGCTAGTCTGAGTTCATCTAGAATTCTAGATCCTACCAACAAGAATCCTTGCATTATTCCCCCAAGAGTTTGTGTACAAGAAGGAGTTTATACTTTTGAAAGAACATTTCCCATCATTAATTCGAGTTATGTAGTGGTTTATCAGCGATGTTGCAGGAACAATACAATTTCAAACATTCTAAACCCAGATCGACAAGGAGCTGCATATATTGTAGAGATTACTCCCGAAGCTCAAAGGATCTTGTAATAGTTCGCCTCGATTCAAAGCTTTCCTCCTATTGTCATTTGCGCGGGAGAACTGCTCAATTTTGATCATAGCGTGACAGATAAAGAAGGAGATATAGTGACTTATGAATTCTGTGCACCGTTTTCCGCTGGTGGTCAAAATGGAAGTAATGGAACTGGTTCCGCAACTGATTGCAATGGAGTGATGCCAAGTCGAGAGAGATGTCCACCTCCATTTAATACAGTGACGTTTACTTCACCCAATTATTCTACTCTTCACCATTAGCTGGTAACCCAGTCGTTAAAATAAACCCAACTACTGGTTTGATCACAGGAATTCCTGAAAAATTAGGACAATTTGTTGTCGGCGTTTGTGTTAAAAAGAACATAGAGCTGGTGTGCTTCTAAGTACTGTAAGACGAGATTTTCAATTTAACGTTGCACAATGCGATATCAAAGTATCTGCAAAAGTCCAATCTGATAGTATTACAAAAGATCAAGAATTCATTATTAATACTTGCGGTAACAATACAATTGATTTTATCAACCAAAGTAGAACAAAAGAAAATATTAAGACATATGATTGGTTTTTTAAAATCGGACCAGATACAATTCGAGGCAATTCTGAAAATTTAAAAATTACATTTCCAAATATTGGAACTTATAAAGGACAATTAATTCTCAACAAAGGAATTGATTGCTCTGATACAGCTTTTATCAATGTCAATGTATTCCCCGGCATCAATGCTTCATTTACACACGCGTATGATACTTGTATTGCTGACCTTGTTCAATTTAAAATTTTTCTACCACAGGCAGTAGCATGATTACAAAATATGATTGGACTTTTGAACCGAATGCTTCTTCTCAAGTTAAGGATCCGAATTATCTCTACAAAACACCTGGAAACAAACAAGTGAATCTTGAAGTTACGGACATCAATGGATGTGTCGATGACACTACTGCTATTATTCCATATTTTCCAGTACCTCAATTATTAGTAATAGATCCCGGTGTATTTGTGGGATGTGAACCATTAGATATTTTTTTGAAAATCTATCTATTCCTATTGATTCCACATACGATGTACAATGGGATTTTGGAGATGGAATACATCCACCAAAATATCTCCATTACATACTTACGAAAACAAAGGAATTTATTCAGTAAAACTCTCTGTGACTTCACCAATTGGTTGCCATATAGAAATATTTTATCCAGATTGGATCACTGTGAAAGAATCGCCAAAAGCAAACTTTGACGTCTCACCTGAGATCTTAAGTTCTTTTAATAACAAAATTACTGTAACTGATCAATCATTACGAGCAAAAACGATAGAGTATCTGCTTTCAACAGGTGAAAAACTTGTGTTGCGAAATCCGACTATATATTCAGGGATACTGGAATTTACACAATAAAACAATACGCTATTCATGAAAATGGATGTATTGACACATTGCTCAAAACATTGGATGTAGAGCCTAAAGTTACCTTTTTCATGCCAAATGCTTTCACGCCTAATGGTGATGGTAAAAACGATGAATTCTTTGGAAAAGGTGCCATAGATTATATGAAAGGTTTCAAATTGACTATTTGGGATCGCTGGGGCGGCAAACTATTCTCAACGAATGATCCAAATCAAAGTTGGAATGGACGATTTAATAATTCCGGAGAATTGGTTCCGAACGGAGTCTATCTCTACCTAGTGGAATACGATACACCTCGTTTACAGCGCGTCCAGCTAAAAGGTTATGCAACCGTAGTCAAGTAATAATTAAATTATCAATTTAAGATTAGTTTAACCAATCCATTCATTCGAATTGTAACATTTTATTTATTTTTGCATTAAATATCTTATAAAATTATAATCAATGTTGAATTTATTTGTAAAAAATTCTAGTTTTCTTAGCTTTACAATGCTAATATTGTTTGCGTTTAGTGCTTGTGCACAAAAGCCAGCCACTAATCCTGCTGGAAATGAAGGGTGGATCACAAGTCTAGATCAAGCGGTGGCTTTGTCAAAAAAGTCAGGTAAACCAATACTAGCCAATTTCACAGGAAGCGATTGGTGTGGATGGTGCAAAAGGTTAACTGCTGCAGTATTTATAAAGGATGAATTTAAAACATGGGCTGAAAAAAATGTAATTCTTTTAGAATTAGATTACCCAAGATTCAAGCAATTGCCAGCTGATTTAAAAGCACAGAATCAAGCTTTGCAACAACAATTTCAAGTAGGTGGATTTCCTACCATTTGGGTTTTGATGCGAATCAAAACAAATCTACAAAGCAATATGAATTTACGCAATTAGGTAGAACAGGATACAAACCAACTGTTCAAGAATTCACAGGTGATGTAGATCAAATGTTAGCTAGAAGAAAGAAATAATTACTCACATAAATGTAAAAAGTAGAGAGTCTCAATCACCATTGAGGCTCTTTTTTATTATACAAAAAACGAATAATTGAATACATCTCCTTCATTGAGTTCAATATTTTGTATCTTTGAGTAAATAAACACATCAGAAAAACATGATAAAAATTAGATTATTCTCGTTCTTAGCCATCTTCAATCTTTGCCTTACAAGCCTCATTTTTCTCAACAAATAATATACGATTTTGAATCGTGGCAAAAATCACAATTATATGAAGAGCCTAATAATTTTACCACGCTCAACTTTCAAAGTTATTTTTCCAGCTTAGCCACGAATGTCACAAAAATAGTTGGAGTTAAAGGAAATGGTGTTCGATTGGAGGCGACACGAGGTATACTTGACACCACAGTTACTCCTGCATTTATCACTAATGGAGACATATCTAATATCCCATATGGCGGAGTACCAATCAACAGAATGCCAGATTCTTTGACAGGATTCATTCGCACCAATTTCGCTAGTGGAGATACTGGTGTTTTAGCTATTTTCTTTAAACGAGTAGGAATACCAATTTCAATAAATATTTTTCCTATCACACAAAACATTGCAACATTTACTCGATTTTCGATTCCACTTAGCCCAAGTGCAATTGCACCAGATACTGTGTTCTTCTTATTATCTTCGGGGAGTTTAGACAGACCAAAACAAGGCTCTTGGATTGAAGTAGACGAAATAAATTTAACCAATTCCAATATACAAATGCCGAATTCCTCTTTTGAAAACTGGGAACCAATCGAAATTGAAGAACCATTGGAATGGGCTACACCAAATCTCATTCCTACTCTTCTGCGATCTAAAGTACCTGTTACAAAGACAACGGATGCATTCAAAGGAAACTATGCTATGCGCATCGAAAATGTCAAAGTAGATCAATTTGGATTAAATCAAAATTATGGTTATGCTGGACCTGGAGAAGCTGCATTTGGAACCATCTCAAGTATTCCATTTAAAGCAGAACACCTTGATCTAAGTTTCAAATATAAATATACGCCAGTATCAAACGACACAGCTTGGCTGTTCATTCAATTCACAAATATTTTCAAAGGATCTCGAAAATATTAAACACCAATTTAATCCCTATTACTGCAAAATCAAATTACACAGATTATTATAAACCAATTAGTCTTCCTGAATTCTGTGACTCTGTATATATCCACTTTTTTTCAGGTGGTGGTTTTTATAACGGAATCGGCTCCGGTAGCCCAAAACTAGGTAGTACATTGATCATTGATGATTTTTCTATGTTTGTAAAAATTGTCGATAATTCATCAAAAATTAGCAAAATCAATTTACTATATCCATCATCAAGTCGTGATGACATTTTTGTCCAAACCGAAGAAATAACACCTACGAATTGGCAATTTAATCAACTCCAGCCGGTCAAGCGATAAATCTCAAAACTGAAAGAGTAACTGAGCATTTATGGAAAATGGATATCTGAACCTTTAGCAATTGGAATTTATCTGTTAATTGCAACAGATAATTCGAAAAGACTTACTTTTACATTTCAAAAATAGAATAATGTACAATACGAAAATTGCAGGATTAGGCTATTACGTACCAGAGCGAATCATCTCAAATTCTGATCTAGAACAGGTCATGGATACTACTGACGAATGGATCCAAGAACGCACAGGAATTCAAGCTCGTCGTTATGGTTTCCCACACAAAGAAACCACTACTACTATGGCGGCAAAAGCTGCAGAAATCGCCATACAAAGAGCTGGCATTACAAAAGAAGATATTGACTTTATTATATTTGCTACACTGAGTCCGGATTATTTTTTCCCAGGCTGTGGCGTGCTTCTACAAAGAGAACTCAAAATGACGAACACAGAGTGTGGTGCTTTGGACATAAGAAATCAATGTTCTGGGTTTGTCTATGGGCTATCAATTGCTGATCAATTTATCAAAACAGGGATGTATAAAAATATCCTTCTTGTCGGTGCTGAAATGCATTCTATGGGATTGGATTTTTCTACGCGAGGTCGCAATGTCACTGTAATTTTTGGCGATGGTGCTGGTGCTGCTATACTTCAACCAAGCACTGATGCAAACAAAGGAATATTAACCACTCATCTACATTCTGATGGTACTCATGCAGAAGAATTAGCTTTTATTAATCCGGGTTGTCATGGAGGGTATCACCTTGGGACAGAGCGCTTCGGCTATACAGACCAATCCTATGGAGGGATTTTTATGACGCAAAAAATGTGGGAAGATGAAGATATTTTTCCAAATATGAATGGTCAACTGGTATTCAAAACTGCGATTACAAAATTTCCTGAAGTGATCAATGAAGCTTTGCAAAAACAGGACTTCAAACTACAGATATCAATATGCTGATTCCACATCAAGCCAATTTACGCATTAGTCAGTTTGTACAAAAAAAATTGGGATTACGCGACGATCAAGTTTGGAATAATATTCAAAAGTATGGCAACACAACAGCTGCCTCAATACCTATTGCATTGACTGAAGCTTGGGAAGCAGGAAAAATAAATGATGGTGATTTGGTTTGTCTTGCTGCATTTGGTAGTGGATTTACTTGGGGATCTGCACTAATAAAATGGTAGTAATGCAGAGTGTAAGCGAAGTAGATATTCTTGCGATAGGAGTTCATCCAGATGATATAGAGCTAGCTTGCTCAGGTTCATTATTGCACCATATTGACTTAGGACATCGCATTGGATTACTAGACCTGACTCGCGGCGAACTAGGCACAAGAGGCAATGCAGAATTAAGAACTCAAGAAGCAATGACGGCTGCTCAACAAATGAGTGCAATATTTAGACATCAATTAGAATTGAAAGATGGATTTTTTAACAATGAGGAATCTAGTCTATTAGAAATCATAAAAATAATTCGAGCTGCTAAACCAAAAATAGTTTTTGCCAATGCCATTAAGGATCGACATCCTGACCACGGGAGAGCTGCACAACTGATTCATAACGCTTGTTTTTATTCAGGACTTATAAAAATAGAAACATACTGGAATGATAAATTACAAGCAGCATGGAGACCGAAAGCTTGTTATCATTACATTCAAGATTATCAATTAAAACCAGATTTAGTCATTGATATCAGTAAACAGATTGAGAAAAAAATGCAATTAATTCAATGTTTTGCATCACAGTTTTACAATCCAAATTCAAATGAACCCGAATCTCCAATTTCTAGCAAACAATTTCTCAATGTAGTAAAAGCGAATGCGCAAGTGATGGGACGATTGATTCAAGTAGAATATGGCGAAGGATTTACAGTGGATAGACCTATCGGTATAAATGATATGTTGACTTTGAAATAGATATTTAGTTTTATTAAATCTTTACCAATTTACCTGATTGCATGACACTTGTTTCATTCATTACTTGGTAATAAAACAAACCTGATGTAATAAAATCTAAAGGAATTATTTGCTCAGAAATATATTGCAAACTGCAAAAATTCAGTTATATTTGTGTATATTTATAATTTAAATTAATCTCATTTTAATGAATATCATATTATGGAGACAGTGCTAATACAAATCAACAATAACAAAGCTTACAAACTTTTGGAAGATTTAGAAGACTTACATATTATTAAAGTGCTTAATAAAAGTATTGTACCAAAGCAAAAGCTTTCAGAAAAATATGCTGGTAAATTGCCTTCTGATATAGCAGATGAACTTCAAAATTATGTTAGCAAAAGTCGTACTGAATGGAACAAACTCAGTATTTAATTGATACTAATATAGTGATTGATTATCTCGGAAATAAACTAAATACTGCAGGCTTAAAGTTTATGAATGAGGTTATTGATGCTGTGCCAGTAGTTTCTGTCATTACCAAAATTGAAGTCCTTGGATTCAATGCGCCTGATGAACATTATAACACACTATATAATTTTATTAATGATTCTACTATTTTAGATTTGAATGAAAATGTCGTTATTGCAAGTATTGAAATTCGCAAACAATACAAAACCAAACTTCCCGATGCCATCATCGCCGCTACTGCTCTTGTTTATGAATTGATATTGGTCACTCGAAATATCTCTGACTTTAAAAATATTGATGGACTGCGACTAATTGATCCACATAGTCTATAACAAGATATATTAATTAAGTAGTCAATATTAGTCTATGTAGCATTTTATACTTGATAGACCGATCGGTATAAATGATATGTTGACTTTGAATTAGATATTTAGTTTTATTAAATCTTTACCAATTTACCTGATTGCATAACACTTGTTTCATTCATTACTTGGTAATAAAGCAAACCTGATGTAATAAAATCTACAGAAATTATTTGCTCAGAAATGTTTCTAATTCAAAAGACTTGTAAAAGTTACCAAAAATTTAACAAATTCTTAACTAATTAAAAATTAAATATTACTGTATTTATTGTAAATTTGACCTAAAACCTACAAATATGAAAAATCTTCAATCTTCAATCTTCAATCTTCAATCTTCAATCTTCAATCTTCAATTTTTAATTATTCTCTACTTCATCAGTATTAATTTTAATTGCACGTCTATAGAATTGCCCAACACTAATTTACCACCACATATAGGATGCACTTTGATAGATGAAGAGATCGCATTAAATAGCTTAAATTGCAGACCTATTTGCTATCCAACTGATTGCACTAGAAAAAATCTATTAGCATGTGATTTTTCATTGATGAGGCATTATTGTTTTGCTGTAACATGTGAGTTAAACAAAGCAAGTATGAATTGCAATCTAGTTGGGGCAAATGACAATAATTGCAATTACACGACTAAAACAATCATTAACTTAGCTAAACCCACTCAATATATTGATTTACATCCTGGTGTTGACCCTTGGAAGTATTGCACTCTTGCCTCGTGTGAAGAGAAATTATGTTCAATAAACGAACCTACTTATCATCCAGACTTAACAATCCAATATCAAGATATTCTTGTCTCTTATGCATATTGTGTAGCTAATACATTTGGTCAACAAATCGGTTTAGGCACATCTATTGTTTCATTATATTTTAAGTCATGTCAGACAGGTTCTTTTGAATGTGGCATAGGAACGATATTTCCGTGTACTAATTTGCAAATTTGTTTAGAAGTTACTTATAAAACTTGTAACTTAATACCTTGAGCAAATTACTAAATATGAAGCATAAAATAATAATTCTAATGTTATTTTTTAACTTCTACAGTTATTGCCAATCATGGGAAAAAATACCTTTGGATAACTATTTCAATATAGATGAGATAGCAATGAGTCCTTCTGGTGAGATGTATATCTTAATTGAAGGAAAAAATACCATTATGCAATCTAAAGATTCTGGTCAAACATGGAAAAATATTATTCCAGATTCTTCATACAATGTCAATACATGGACAAACAAAACTCTTACGGCTCCTTTAGATTCACTTGTCTATTTATTTTATAATGTTATAAAATATCCATATAAATTCGATGGAGATAAATTTATACAACTCAAAACAATTTTTAATTATTATCTCAAATTAAAAGCCAATGAAACTGGCCAATTATTCTCTCGAAATTATGCAACATTTATAAAAACTAATTATGACTTAAGTTTAAAGGATACTTTGTTTAAAGAGTGGATTGAAGATTTTTTTGTTTATGATGAGGAAAACAACTTTGTTATCACCAAAGATTCACATCAGCCCTCAAAATATAGCACCATACAAGTGAATTCTACTTCGAAACAAAACAATTTATTATATCAGTATGATATTACTAATGTTCAAAAAATCTTTGTCGATAAAAATGGAAGTACTTTTATTGCGACATATGATCAATTATATAGAATAGATAAAAATGAACCTACTATTCTAAAATCACTAAACTTTAATAAAAATGGAGGGCAAGCCAAAATTTCAAAATTTGTAATTACCTATGGAGGTGAATACATAGTAATTTCTGATTCGAAAGCATACTATTCTAAAAACTCAGGAGAATCCTGGCATTTGCTTTATTCCCTATCAAAGAATTTACCTAGTGATATCACAGAAATTATTTTGAAAGATTCTATAAATGGCATTGTAAAATTTAAGCAAAACTGTTTTGATCATGCATCAATTATAAATCAAAAAGTAAAACAATGGTACAAACCTAATATTGATTTAAGTCTTCCAAATATTACACAAATCATTGAAACTGGTGATAACTCACTACTTCTATATTATAATTGCAATTGGTGGAAACTAGGCAACAATCTACAACAGAGCCAAATTCAAATTAATAATAATCAAGTTCAAAACATCATTCAACTTAAAAATGGTAAACTTATAGCTAATACTATAATTGGACTGTACTCGTCCATAGACAATGCTATGTCTTGGCAAGAGATAACAACAGATTTATTCACCACTAATAAATCAATAACGAATATTTATGCCGATCAATCTGACCGAGTCTACATCTTGGCAAAAAAGAATAATACAATTAACAATTTTTCCATTTATCATAGTGATATAGGCGGACTCAGATTTGATGATGTAAATATTTCAATGCCCAATATCTATACTATTTGCCAAAATAGTAAAAGGCTTTCCTTTAGTACTTTCAAGTGACAATATACTGTATAAATCAATAGACTTAGGTAAAACTTGGAGCGCAACTAATGTTTTGAAAGATTATTCTATTGATCAAATCATTCAAGTTCACGATGACACAATATTATTCAATGGAACAAAATCCAACAACTTTGAATTATATTCATTAAGTAATTTTTCTAATATAGAGTTAAGGTATAATTTCGGATCAAGAATAAGTGGCATAGTTTTTAACATTCAATATCCTAGAATAGGAGTAAATAACACAGGACGTTTGATCCAGATTTCTGAAGATGGCGGCAAAAGTTGGATAGATAATACTGGCAACTTACCATACACTTATTCTGATGTTAAATGGAGATGGATTCAAGCTCAAAATATAGCAGCAGACCACGACTGGTATGTATATATTGCACATAAAGGTTTATTTAAAACTAAAAATTTATTCACAAGATTGCATAATGAAATTCCAAAAGAAAAAAACATCCTAATCTATCCAACTTTAGCAAATGATTATATAAAAATTCAGTGCTCTACACAGTCTATATTGCCTCAAAAAATATTTATTTATAATAGCCAAGGTCAAGAAATTTTATCAAAAATATTAACACAATTAGAAGAAGAAATCAATATAGATATGCTAAGCTCTGGATTCTATATTATTACAATGATAGATAAATACAAAATGCTATATAGTAATTATTTCATAAAGAAGTAGAAATTCAATGAAAGTCGCAGTTTGAAACTGCGATCCTATATTAACTAAATTTATAATTCAAATATACTGCTTAAGAAAAATAATGAGCAAATAAAATCCTTTGGCAGTCGACTCTATAACACCACATTTATACGGCTACTCCAAAAATGCCAAAACGTAATTTGTAATGTATTATACTTGAACTAAAAATTCATAATTTATTATATCGAAGTTTAAAACTTCGACAATCGAAATCAATTAAAAGCTTGGACAATCAGGTGATTTCTTTTTAAAGTTAATTTTCAAATCTGGCATTTTAAAGGAATAACCAAGATCGATTCCCATTGAATTTAACGGTCGAAAAAGTTCTTTTTGAACGTACTTATTACTAAATCGCATGCCTTGATGATATGAAAATCCTAAATTAAATTTTTTATAATTATAACTTAGTCTAACTATAGCTCCATACTCACTGATATCATCGATGAATTTATACTCATAATAATGTACCTTATCGATATTCATCAATCGATTGAATTCAAATCCACCTATGAATTCAAAGTTTTGTATTTTGTACCCTGCTGCTAATGCAAATTGGAGATAATCAAAAATGAATCCCTTAATTGGTATAAAGCCCATTTCATAAGCCTTAATATTCTTTTTAGTATAACTAGCTATAAAATTGCACACAAGATTTTTCTTAAATATGTATTTACTATTTATACCTATTGTCGGACTAACATTATGTAAATAGGTATTTTCATTTTCAAATATTATAATCTCACGAGTTTCTCCACCTACATCAACAATTTTTAAAGCATTGACTCCTAGACTTCCACCAATAAAAAGTTGTGCTAGTAATGAATGAGCAAACAAAAATTGAATTAAAAATAAATAGAAAATGTTTTTTGATTTCATTGCTAAAAGATTTAAGAATGTGGGAAAATTACATAAAAATCTTTGGAATATTTTCCTACGTTGCAAATTTGCAAAGCATTACAGCATGAATTAAAAATTCACAATGTATAGAGTATCGAAGTAAAAAACTTCGACTATCGAAATTCTAAACAATTTTATACTGAATTTTTCTTCGCCAATGGCCGTATAAAAAAGAACCTGGATATTAAAATCGGAATACCAAAAAACAAAATATAAAATACAAAATCATTTAAATTAAATATATTATATCTTTCATAATACAAGCTTGCTTTGCTCACAATAAGTGCACCAATTGTGGCTTCCGCAATCATTCCATAGATATACATTCTGGAATTTCCATTTTTAAAAAATTCTAAGAAATTAATATAGGATATAAAAGAAAAAGCAAATACCATCATTAGGTATAGCGTTATTGCAGCGATTGTAGAAATCATATTATATATTTATAGTCTATTTAAACATTCAAAAACAAAGTTATACAAATATAAATCAAAAATTTCAAACTATCAAATTTTTAATAAAATATTATTGCTACTAATCGCAATACAAAAAAGGGCATCCTCGCAATGAGAATACCCTTTATATTTTCTGTAGAAAAAATTTCTTACTGAATTACTAATTTTTGTTTTCTACTTTCTTGTTTTCCTTTGATCTCAACAAAATAAATTCCTTTTGAGAATTGACTTGTATTGATCTTGATCTGTTGTTGGTTAGACTGATTCAAAACAGTTGAATAAATATTTTTGCCTGTAGCGTCTACGATATTCATTACTTCAAACTGTTCGCCATTGAATAGATTGACATAAGCAATAGCTTTCGCTGGATTAGGGAATACATTGAATTTAATTTCTTTGTCCTTCGGAGTAACTGATACAATCTTATTTGATTCGATCAATGTTCCTTTTCCTTTGGAGGCAAGACATATATTATCACCTAAACCTGAAGTCACACAAGCTGTAGTATTGTAGTAAATTGGATTTATGATCTCCAAATTGTCTAGCGTCCAACCCAATCTTCCTGGCTGAGTAGAAACTAAATTATCATAGGTTCCAAATCTGAATTTGAAATAAACTTTTTTTCCTGCCCACTTTGATAAATTCGCAACGGAAGGAATAAAGCCATTTGAATTACCCGAGAATCCTCTTAGATTAGGTACAACAAAAGTAGAATATGATAAATCACTATTTGGACCATTCAATGACCAATCTGAATCACTCAATCGCTCCCATATCTGTCCATCTTCTGAAACCATAAGATATCCTCCATCCAATGTATTTTGTGTATTGTATTGATGGTAAAAATAAATTGAAGGCTCATTGCCAAGTAATACTGCCTCTGCAGGATTTAACATATATACAGCGAAGTCTGTAGTATCTTTTGCTTCATTCGCATGTAAGGCTCTAGAGTTATTGATACCATAATCCAATTGTTGCCAGATCTCTCCTCCTTCTAAAATTTCTACATCCCACGTTTCAAAAAAATCTGTCTCCAATTCATCACGCCATAAAGTAGTAGAGAATATATTTTTATCTGTTGCAACTTTATATGTGATCGTTAATTTCTCCAATGCTGCCATTGTAGGAATTTCCCAAGTAATGGTTTTTCCATTGACACTTGTAGGTGCTAAACTTGCTGAACCAGCAACGTAAGTACAATTCGCAGGAATTTCATCAGTAACTTTTACTGTATTTGCAGATGAAGTCCTAAGATTTCGCACTTCTAATTATACATTAAACGCCTCTCCTGGCTTTACTACGAAATCTGCTTTTTTGTTAAATCGTATTGCATTAATACACTCTGGTAGTGATTCATAGTCTTCTGTTTCATCGCCGACTGAATTTGATGAACCTTGACTTGCTGCATTACCAAATCCTCGCTTTGCAAACACATCCCAAATCAAACATTTATTTTTCCTCCATTATTCATTTGATCAGCAGCAATGATTGCATTTCGACCATCGATGAATCCTGGACTACATGGTTGAAGTTTCATACCATCCATAACCAACTGAATACAGATATTATTCCCTGCAGTTTTATTTTTAAAGCTTGGGTCATATCCATATTTATCAGATAAAGCCCAATACAAATCCCATAATACTGTCGTCCACACTTCACCTAAATTATGAACTTCAGGGTCAATATTTTTATAAGTAAATTCATTGAATTTTAAATCAGTAGTATAAGGTCTTCTTCGGATACCTAAACCGTCTTTACCTGCATTAATCGCGTAATTTCCTACAGCGCGAATATCTGCTGGTTTATCACCAGGCTCAGCAGTAAATATCAAACTAAAAAAATCACTCCATCCTTCACCCATTTGTTCGCCATTGCCTAAACAACCTGCTTGAGAAGGTCCTCCTGTCAATCGATTGGAAACTCCATGACCAAACTCATGAGCGATAATTCCATTATCAAAATCACCATCCAAACTATCTGGTCCCGCTAAATTTCCAACAGGCTTTTGTATTTTAATTTTCAATGAACTATCGATTAAAATTCGAACTTTATCACACTTTGATTTAATCGCAAAATATGCAGGAATAGTTACCCTTCCTCCGAGCGCTCCAGGACCCATTGATACACTTTCTTCGTTGAATCCACAGATGATGACTGCGATAGCTCCTGCTTTCTGTGCGTAATATGCTTTAGCACCAAACTCGCATTCTCCTCTTTCTATAAAAACAATTTTGCCATTCAACTTTGCTTTCTTCTGAGAATCTGAACAACCCAATCGCTCCATTCCTCGAACTCCGTCATCTGACCATACTGCATTTCCAATAATCGGAGTAGTGTCTGGCGCTGCTCCAAAACTTCCTCTTGTAGCAACAAATGGTCCTGCCTCTCCCGATGGTTCTATGACATTGATTTCATTGGCTGATTCAGTCCAAAGAAACATTTGCATACGACCGCTACCGCCATCTGCAGGTGTAGAGAAGTTTGCGTTATTTGTGCCTCCTCCGTCTTGAGCTTCTGCTACTACAGGATCATTGGCTGCGCCACCTTTCGCGTAATTATTCCTTTGGAAGTTTCCAGCTTTCTCATCAAATCCAAATTGATACAATACATCATGGATTGCATTACAAACATAAAATAAATTGGTCACTGCAGCTGCTGTATAGGTATTTGGCTCTTTGTTCAAATCTAATGGAAAATCAAAAATCAAATCTGATCCACCATTTGGTTGACCACCGTCGTTCTGATTATCAGAATTTTTATCTAAATATGCATTTACGTTATTTCCATTAGTCACAGTAAACTCAGGACCTGCTACGCCATTCGTATCATGCCAACCGAAAGGTGATGCTGTCGGATCAGCTGGATTCACTACCAAACTTCTACTGCCATGAATTGGGCTCTCTACTGGAAAAGCAAAAACGTTGTATGTATTCGGCGCAGTAGTTAATGCTTTGGATTCTAAAACTTTTGCTACTGGTTTGAAGCTTCCTTTTTGTGCCATTCTTGAGCGCTCACAATGGCTATGTCCTGGATGATCTATTTTACAATAAATCGTAAAATTATGTTTGTTCAATACTTCACCAGTCACTGCATCCACTCGCATACTCCAATGATCTGCATTCATAGACATATCCAATGCCAAATCATAGGATAATCGAAGTTCTCCTTTACCATTTACTTGATAAACCAATTTTACAGGAATATCAGATTCTGTAAAATTTGTTTTCGCTAAAGTGCTTACTTCCGATTTTTTCAATCGACTCGAATTTGTTGGAACCAAAGCATTTTCCAATTTTAATTCGCGAACTACATTTTCTAACGCTTGATGTGGCAAAATCTTTGGTGTAGTAGTGTTGACTAATTTTTCCAAATCATTGTAAAATCGCGATGGGCTTTCAAACACTTTACCTGTTGGACCCAACATGAACTGAAGTCACAGCATTATAAATTGGAATGCCCTATAATTTTGTTGAAAATAAATGTGAGTCACCCCATTATGAGATGATGGATAATAATCTGACACAGAAAGATCTGAAATATCAGAGGATTTCAATTTCCAAGCCTCCTTTGAAGCTTCTATATGCCTCAAAGCAATATTGAGTTGATCTTGCTTTTGCGCTTGAATACAAAAAGCAAGAATTAAATAACTGATTACCAAATAAATACGCATTCTGTTTTTCTTTTATGTGAATTAAACTAAAAATTTGTTAAAGATATAAATAATTTTGAACCGTGAAAGAGCAAAATTTTACTTGGATTATTGGAAAAAAATGCATTGAAAGAAGCTATTGCGACTGAGACACCATTGCAAAAAGTTTTTGCAGGAAAATTTAGAGAAAGAAACTTTGTACGAACTTTTAAAGCTATGCAGAAAGCACAAAATATCAGTCGTGCAAGTGCCAAAGCAAAAAATTGATAAGCTTTGCCCAAAACAACACCAAGGTGTTTTAGGCATGATCAATCCAATACGTTTTCACGATCCCTCAAGATTTAGTGAGTACTATTTTTGAACAAGGAAAATCACCCTGCCTTTTGTTTCTCGATGGTATAAGCGATGTAAGAAATTTTGGAGCCATCGCAAGATCAGCAGAAGTATTTGGTATCGATGGGATCATAGTAACAAGAAAAAATGCAGCAGCCATCAATGAAGAAGCAATAAAAGCCTCTGCTGGTGCTTTGTTGAATATTCCAATCTGTCAAGCGACAAACTCTACAATCGTGCTGAAAAATCTAAAACGAATGGGTTTGACCTTGATCTCTTGCACAGAAAAAGCAACACAATCCTTAAAAGAAACCGAACTAAACATTCCTGTCGTTTTTATTTTGGGATCCGAAGGTGTTGGAATTTCGCCTGAGTTAGTAGAGATTTCTGATGTGCACATTTCCATTCCACAAAGTGGCCAAATAAATTCTTTAAATGTCTCAGTTGCAACTGGGATCATATGTTATGAATGGTATTGCAAATCAAATTTATAAACATGACACAATCCAAATTTATTCTATTTTTTTTGGCATTTATTTTTATACTTAAAATCAATGCTCAAGACACATTATCGCACAATTTACTTTGGGAAATCAAACATCCCAATCAAAAACAAAGTTCTTATCTATTCGGAACGATACATTTAATTCCAACAGAAGATTTTTTCTATCCAAAAAACACATTGGAGAAAATGTCGCAATGCGAAAAAGTTTATTTTGAAGTGGATGTTGAAAAAATGAACGATATGTCCACTATGCTTTCGCTAATGGATAAAATTATGATGAGCGATGGAAGCAGTTTACAAGATCATTTGGAAGACAATAAATATCAAACTGTAAAAAATTATTTTGAAAAACTTGGACTTCCCATGATGTTCGTAGATCGCATCAAACCAATGTTCCTAGAAATTCTAGCAAATCCTGAAATGAATCCTGAAGATTTAAAAAATAATAAATTAAAATCTTATGAAATGGAATTGGCAACCGAGGCAAAAACCAGAAAATTGAAAATTGATGGATTAGAAACTATTGATTTTCAAATTTCAATCTTCGATAGTATACCATATAAAAAACAAGCTGAACAATTGTATCAATCGATTCAAAGTTCTAATTCTGGTGATTAATCCTCTGAACTCAAAATGTTAACTAAGCATTACAAAGATCAAAATTTAAACGCGCTTACTCAATCTATAGAAGCTGAAGACCAATCAATGAAGGAACATCTCGATATTTTATTGAATAATCGCAACAGCAATGGATTCCGATTATAGAAAAAGCTACTGCTTCAAAATCATGTTTTTTTGCAGTGGCGCTGGACATCTCGGCGGTTCAAAAGGTTTGATTTCTTTATTGAAAAAAATGGTTTTGTCGTCACACCTGTTAACTAAGCAACCATGGCAAGTATTATCGATGTAAGAGGATTTCATCCAAAGATTGGCAATGATTGTTTCCTTGCCGAAAATGCTACAATCATTGGAGATGTCGTGATCGGCGATCGCTCTAGTGTTTGGTTTCAAGCTGTAGTTCGCGGTGATGTGCATGAGATTCGAATTGGCAATGAAGTTAATATTCAGGATGGTGCCATCATTCACTGCACTTACGAGAAGGCAGGAACATATATTGGTGATCGAGTCAGCATAGGACATCGTGCAATCGTTCATGGTTGCAAAGTTCATTCAGATGTTTTAATTGGTATGGGCGCAATCGTAATGGATAATGCCGTTGTAGAATCTAATGTATTGATCGCAGCAGGTGCGGTGGTCCTTGAGAATAGTCATCTAGAATCGGGACATATTTATGGTGGCATTCCTGCAAAAAAAATAAAAGTCCTCGACCCAGATACATTTCAATTTTTTATAGATCGCACTGCAAAAAATTATCAACTTTATTCGTCTTGGTTTACAAAATAGAAAAATATTTATTTAACCACCGAGTTGCAAAGAGAAAATGGATTTTTTCTTTACAAAAGGATTGCTATAAGCTCCCTTTTAGAATAATAAAAAACAAGCTAGTAGAAGTTAGATGGAAAGACGTTGATCTAGATGCCTACCACTTTCGCTCTTTAATCTTCGTAACTCAATCTATACCCTCCTGATTATGATTCCTTGACCCGCCATCAGAAATTCTTCGACGTAGGAAGATCCTACGCCGAGCATGGGGGGAAATATCAATCAGGAAATGCCAAGCTGGTCGGATGTTAGATGTTAAAGCGTATGATAGATCCTACCGCTTTCAGTACTTTAATCTTCGTACACAAACTGATCTAAACTTCAGTCTCCCTTTTTAGGGAACTACAGGCCGATCAATCTTGGGTTAGCCGTATTTTTATCCTACGCTTATTGCCCGGATATTAGTATGTTCTTCCTTGTATGGCACGGCCATTAGAACTTCGACGGGAATATCCTACGCCGAGCGTAGTTGCATTTTAGCCGTCTACAATCCATTCAAAGATCCCAAAGCTGGCGCAAGTCTTTGACTTACATTTTTATACATAAGTCTTCTTGCTGGGTATACTTAGACGTAATTCTTTGACTTCTGACTTGAACCTTTCGAAATCGATAGTCAAGCAATAATTGATAACATTCCCATTCTGTTATCACAAATAAACAAGGAATCAATATTACCAAAAATTAATTTATAACTGTGTCATCCTGAGCTTGATAAATATTACATTTAGTTACCTTATCATATTCTTAGATCATCAAAAATCTAATATTTTTCTTCGCCATCAATAGTAGCTACAAACATCCTAATGTCTTAAAGAATATAAGGCATAAGAAAATAATAATAATCAAAAACAATTGCTGCCCGTATCACTTTAGTATATTTATAAAATTATTCTTAACTGGAACTCAAACCACTGAGTAGTATTTCCTAATTTACTTGTCCCAAGCTGGCGCAAGTCTTTGACTTGTGACATACTTATACATAAGTCTTTGACTTGACATCTTTAACTTGTGATATACTTAGACGTAATTTTTTGACTTCTGACATACATATTTTCGAATCAAAAATCAATCAATAATTTTCCAGAAGACATTCCATTCTTATCATATAGCACATAAAGAATGACATGACCACGCAATAAATCAATTGGCGCTGAAGTTCCGACATTTACTAATGCACCTCTCATATCGTACAAAAGTAATTCTGCATCTTTCTCATCTACATGAAAGTGAATAATTCCACCTTCAATACTCCACTTGATTTTCTCTTTAGAAATCTTTTCATTTTTAGTATCTGCAAATTGAACTACTTCATAACAGCCAATATCATAAGCTTTGCCTTGTGGCCTTTTTAAAAATTCTAAATCATCTTTGACTAAATCAGAAACCAAAGTTGTTCCTTTGTCTTTTGCTATAGAATTGAAATTCAAGTGAAAATCATTGTTTGAACTATTTTCAAAAACCGAACTTATATCTGAAACAGCGCTTGAGTTTAGATCATAACCCAAACTCCTCCATTGCGCAAAATTGATATAACTTGAACCCTGATTAATAGTCATTTTGTCCGTCAGTAAATTATAATCTGATCTAATATTTGTACAACTACTTTCAATATCCAAACTTCCTTTTTGAGAATAACTTAAAAAAATATTGTTGTAAAAAAATAAGCTATCGCTATCTATTGCTAACACTGCCCATTGTGAACCCGAAGGGACGATGACCGTATTGTTATAAACTTTCACATTATTACATCCAGTTGCCGCATCACCCAAGAAGAATGTCATGCCATTACCACCACCATTCGCTCCATTATTATACAGCAAATTATTATATACTTCACTATGATAAATTCCTTGTAAATTTAATCCTATGCGGTTATCATAACAAATATTATTATAAATTTTAACATCCACAGAAATACCTGGTGTGCCACTACTGAGATCAGGATTCAATTGAATTCCTGCTGCTTTGTTTCCATAACATTGATTATATCTTATCACTACTCTATCACTGTTATTAGAAACATAAATCCCGTGTTCGCCATACGATCTTTTGCATAAATTATTTTCTGCTAAAAAATCATCTGTATATCCAGTAAAAATACCGCGATAGCAACTATCTACTTCACAATTTCTAATGGTAACGTGGTTCGCCAGTACAGCTCGAATTCCATCTTCTCCATTTCCAACTGGATCAGAAATATTCTTAACTTTAAAACCAATCAATTCTATATAATCAACACCTTCAACATTGATTCCATCAAATCCTCGACCACAAGATTGGTTGATAATCACTTGATTTCCTTTTGCTAGATAAACGATTGGATTTAATGCAGTACCACTAGCTTTATAGAAATGATCAAATCCTTTATAGAATCCATCATAAACAAAAATGCTATCTCCTGCTTTTGCTTTGTTAGTTGCGATTTGAATTGTTTTAAAAGCCTTGGAGAAACTCAGGCCATCATTTGAATCACTTCCATTGGGTTGGATATGATAATTTACTGCAGTAGCAATATACAAACGTAAAAACAAAATCAGAAAGAAAATATAACGATTCATAAACTTGATTTGAATTTCAATCAAAAAAAGTCAAATATCAATTTACTCAACTTGAATGTAAATATAAACAAAAAAAAATGGAAAAAAGAAATTTATTTATTGCCTTCAGCAATTTTGCAATAGTGGATCGTAGAAGCAATCGTACTCCAAATTGGTATAAGGACCCAACCAATTATCGGGATCCAAAAAAATAACATATAAACGATTCCTTGTCCCATTACATGCAATCTGTGTGCAGCATACCATCTCAATGAAGTGCTATATTTATAATATCGCTCTACTGAAAAATCAAAATTACTCACTCCTGCAAAATAAGAAGAAACCAAAAAAGAAAGTGCAGAAAAAATTATCCCTAAAAGCGGAATAAAACTCAATAAAAACAAAACGGTGCAAATCGCAATTTCAATGATAAAATTTCTACCATTCATTAGTATACTTCGCCAAATTGAAGAAAATATAGAAATTGATTCAGTGCTGAGGAACAAATTATTTCTTTTTAAAATACTTTCTCAACTGCTTCTGATATCAAGGATAAAATTGGACTACATACTATAAAAAATATATATCGATATAGAATCAAAATAAATGCTGTACCAAATAATTTCACTATCCAAGTCATTGCGGTCGTCAAAAATCCATTAGTCTCGAACCAAGAAAATTGCCCTAACAATGTTTTAAATATTGAGTCACTTTCATTCC
>JADKGL010000006.1 GCA_016722295.1 Saprospiraceae bacterium | reverse complement strand
GTTAAAAGAAGATAGGTGATATTCCAAGAAGAATAAAATCTTGTATTTTATCTGTAAGAATTGTTCTTTAAATATTTTTAGTAAGGACTAAGTTGATTTTACTTATTTCTAAAAACACAGATCACTAGGCCAGATTCAATTCAACTACATCAAACAAACCCAATGATTCAAACTGCCGAATACGAGCATGTATCATTTTCTCATCGAGATGTCTTAATCTCGAAAGGCTAAAATCTTCTACACAAAAAGAAGCCATGACAGAACCATAAATAATAGCTGTTTTCATGTTGTTGAAACTAGTATCATTAGTAATGAGCAACATCCAATCATTCCACCCGCAAAGCTATCTCCTGCGCCTGTTGGATCGATTACATCAGAGATAGGTAATCCTGGAGCAAAGAATATTTTCCCTCAAGGAAATAATGTGCTCCATGTTCTCCTTTTTTAATACTTAAGGTACATTGAAGAATGTATTTTAGCAGCAGCTTTGACGAGACTATGTTCTCCCGATGGTTGTCTCGCTTGTTGATCATTGACAATACATCTACTTTGTGAATCACTTCCGTATCAATTGCTCTAATGCAATATCCATCCAAAAATTCATCGTATCTAAGATGACAGTTTTAGCCGTTCTTCCATTTCGATTTAAAACAGATAATTGGATATCTGGTGTGATTTACCGCATGACATATTTACACTTGCGATAGGATTGAGGTAGGATAGGATTAAAATCAGCTAACACATTTAGGTCGGTAACCAATGTGTCCCTACCATTCATATCCTTATGATATTTTCCAGACCAATAGAATGATTTTATTTAGGAGACTCTTATGCCTTCCCATATTTACACACTCTTGCTTTCAGTTGTTCGACCTCATCTTGAGGGAAATCATCACCTATTATAGACACTAAGGAAATGTCTTTATGCCAATAAGAAGCTGCCCAGCTTATGTAAGTGCAAGCACCACCAATTACTTTATCCACTTTTCCATAAGGCGTTTCTATGGAATCAAATGCCATAGTACCAACTGTAAGAATACTCATATCAATTTTGTTTTAAAAGGACAGCCTTGCACTTTCGAGCAAGGCTTTCAGAATCTCGCGCCTCTTCTGGGCTCGAACCAAGGACCTGCGGATTAACAGTCCGACGCTCTAACCAACTGGGCTAAAGAGGCATCCTAATAAATCGGAGTGCAAATATAGAAACTCTCCTATATATGACAAGAATTTTTTGTAAAAACTATCAATAAAATTAAGATTTTATTCAATTATTATTTTCTCAATCGCCCATCTCCTTTGTTCAGCCTGTATTAAATTAAATATAGGACTTGGTAGATCCCTTTACAAGGGATCGTACAGTATTAGTATCAAGATTTGATTGAATTGTAGACTACTTTACCATCTTGAGAAAGTAAAGAAATATTTGCTACTCCAGTTAGATCTTTTCCTAGCTCTAAATTAATGCTTTCTTTCGCTGGATTGGATAAAACCTTGATTTTTATGTCCTGGAAATTTTCAGTTGAAGTAATACTATTTGTAATATAATATACTGCTGTATCATTGTAAAGTTCATTATTAAGCTCCAATTTCATTGGCTTCAAATGCCACAACAGGTGTTTGATATTTAGGCGTCACCCATTGATAAATTTCAGAAGTTAGGAAAGTACTGGAATCGGACCTAAAAGCCTTCACCAAATGATTTTTGATACCAATTTTAGGCAGGAAATGATCCAATTGGTGTTTGAACAGTTTCCCCATCCATCCACTACAGTATGAATCCATATTTAATTTAATATCAAATAAATCAACATTAAGATTAGCTGTAACGGTATCTGAGTAGTCTTCTCCAAAACTATAGGATATTGATAAATTCTAAATTTTGAATTCCATTTGCTCGTTGATGCAGGATCTGCGTTTCCCAAATCGAACAATCCTGTTTGATCTTTAAAATAATAATTTATAGAGGAATCCAAATTTGGTAAATAGTATGATGCCAAGTTTGCTTCTGGAAATTGAGAACTAAAGAATGTCTTTTTTGGGATCATCATATCAGAATCTCTTCAGGTCCACCAGGTAATTCTCCTTTGGTAAAAACCCATGATTGATTTGCACCTGTTTTTTTCGCGATCCGCCTTGTATATTGTGTGTAGTCTAAAAGCTTTGTTCTTACTTCTGTTCCAACAGCTGGACTAGAATTGTAAATGATTTGACCAAAACACATACTAGAACTTAAGAAAAGAAAGAATAATGTCTGTTTCATATAAAATTATTAACTATTACTATTATTATCAGTCTGTTGATCGGCTTCTGAATTTTCTGAATGCAATTCTGGGGATTCATTTATTGTTTCCTCGGGTACAATTTCAGTTAATCTGACTTCTTCGACTATTTCATCTAGCTTGATGTCTTCTGGGATTTCACTTACTGGAAGAATTTCTGTCATGAATTTTTCTTTCAAACCTGTATCTTCATTACCTGATTGAATTGGTTCATCTTGAGACGCTGCTTTTTTCGCTTTTGGAGGCTTTAATTCCTTCAGCAGCCTTAAGTAGTTTTTCAGCTTCTTCAGTCGAAACTGAATCTTGAGCTGAATGTATGTCTTCAGATATTTTAGCTTTAATCTTAGCTTGTTCTTCTTTTAATCTTGTAATGTCTTTAACCCTTTCTATTTGTTTCTTCTTCTCTTTCTTGATCTTATCAGTGATTTTTTCAAGTTTCACTTTTGTTTTTAGGAGTTCGTCCAATTTTTCTTGTTTTGATCGAATTCTGTCTTCGATCATTCTAATTTTTGCCACTCTAATTTGAGCTTCTAATTGACCTTGAGAACTTTCGATTCTTTTATTTTCAAATTCTATATCCTTAGAGTCAGTCCGATTGACTGCTCCATTTTTTGAATTGCATTAAGCAAACCATCAAATCGTCTTGAGATGCGGTCATTATTTTCTGAGTCGAAATTTGAATTCGCATGTTCACTTTTGCCTCCATCTCTTTTCTCACGAATTGCTTTAAATGCTTCATTGAGTTTTTTCCACAAAATATCGCGATCTTCTCTGTTGATATTCAATGTTTTAAATTCTTCTTGAATTTTTTTCAAATCATCAAAAAGTGGTTTTAAGACAGCGCCAGAATTTATTTTTTGCTCAATATTGCTTAGTCTTGTATTGATCGATTCAGTAATTTCTTTAGATTTTTGATTAAGCTCTGCATTTAATGCTTTTCTAAGGCTTTTTAGCTCTTCGAATATCGTATTTGCCTTACTTTTTAAACTATCTGAGTGATCTCTAAATAGATTTTTATCATATATATGTTTTGAACTCCGTCCCACAGACCTTTAAGTTCATCCCATACAGATTGGTCAAATATTTCTAATCGTTTCACTTTATCAGAGAAATCTTCAAGTTCAGTTTTAAAATTGCGATACAATTTCGAAGATAATACGACAAAAATGCCATTCCATTTGAGCTCTTTGGATGACATCGCTCGCTCCACTTTGATATCATCTGGCAAAATGCTGTCCGACATAGTCAATTCATTGATCCTATGTTCAGCACTAGATGGAATATCGAGATCTTTTCCTTCTCTCCATTCTGACATCATTTGGTTGAAAAATTCTTCGGTAATTTCTCTTTCAGGTATACTCCAGATGTCAATTTTATTTTCATCTGCATTAAGTGCAATTGCCAAAAGTACTTTCTTTCTTTGGAGTTAATGCCCCAAACCACAATTCTTGATCGCATAAAATTTAATTCTAAACTTTGTAAATATTTGATTTTCAATTCCTTCCCTTACGGAAGTGTACTTGTAGATTTTAAATTCAAATCGGATAATTAGTATCCAAAATCAGTCCAAGTTTTTGGTTGTACAAAGGTAATTAAGCTTTTTGAATAAAAAATTAAAATACGAGCTTCTTTTCTATCAAACCCAATGCAATTTGGACAGCATTTGTGGCGGCACCTTTTCTTAGATTATCTGCTGTAATCCATAGGTTTAGCCCATGTTCTAAAGATTCGTCACGTCGAATTCGACCCACAAAGACTTCATTTTTGTTCCAAGCCTGTAATGGAGTAGGGTATGAAAATTCATCCAAATCATCCAAAACAATGATTCCTGGACTATTTTTTAATAGAATTCTAATATTTTCTATGTCAAATTGGCTTTTAAACTCGATATTGATAGATTCTGAATGTCCACCGAAGACGGGGACTCTTACCGCTGTTGAGGTTATATTAATAGAAGGACTGGATAAGATTTTACGAGTTTCATGAACTAATTTCATCTCCTCTTTAGTATATCCATTGTCCAAAAAACTATCACATTGTGGAATACAGTTTTCAAATATCGGATGATGATATGCTCGAGGCTCTACTACTGGTTGTCTGTTTTTTTTCGGATTCATATTGTTTTACGGCTTTCATACCGGTCCCTGTAAAGGATTGATAAGTTGATATTACGAGTCGATGTATTGGATATTTTTGATGGATTGGATGTAAAACCATCACCATTTGAATCGTTGAACAATTTGGATTGGCTATAATTTTTGTTTCTTTAGAAATAGCGTTTAGATTGATTTCAGGAACCACAAGCGGAACATTAGGATCCATTCTCCAAGCTGAAGAATTATCAATTACAAAAGTGCCAACTTCTGCAAATTTCGGTGCAAATTCTAATGATGTCGCTCCTCCAGCTGAAAAAATGGCAATGGCCGGTCGTGCCTCAATAGCAGATTGCATCGATTGAACAGTAAAAGTTTGTCCTTTCCATAGTATGGTGCTGCCAACTGATTTTTCTGATGCTACTGGAATTAGTTCTGTCACTGGAAAATTGAATTCAGATAATACTTCAAGCATGACATTTCCGACCATTCCAGTGACACCGACGATAGCAACTTTCATCTTTTGTATTTTTGTTGTGCAAAGTAACAAAGAAATCGCCATAAAATATGTTTATGGCGAATTGAAAAATAGGACGTTATGATTTTAAATGGTTACCTTCGTATATAAATTTATTGTATTCATGGAGAGGCATTTAAATTTTTTAAGATTTCTTTTAGTTAATGTAGGCATAGTTTTAAATTTAACCACTGGATACGCTCAATGGATTGATCAGTTTAGTCAATCTACTTTGAACGCTGCATGGGAAGGTGATAAGGGTCATTTCACAATCTCTAATAACCAATTAAAGCTTTCATCAACTGCGGCAGGGACTAGTCAACTATTTCGGCGAATTGATATGCAAGATAGTATGGAATGGTCATTTTATTTGCAAATGGGATTTGCCACTTCTGCTACCAATTTCATTAGAATTTTTTTAGCAAAAGACAGTCTTGATGAAACTTTGGGAAAAAGTTATTATTTAGAAATAGGAGAAATGGTAACACAGATCGATGGAAATTTTATTCAAGAGATAAAACAGATAGTAAACTATTAGGTGAAGGTGAAATGGGAAAATTGGCAACAGATCCAGTAGTAGCTAGAATTCGAATTCGAAAACATAAAGATTTCCGTTTTACAGTTTCTATTAGTTATGATGGTACTGAAAATTTTGTTGAGCATTCGACTTTTAAAGATATCAGTCCATTGAATATTTCAAATGCAATGTTCTCCTTAAAATGTTTTTATACTGATACAAGGAAGGATAAATTTTTCTTTGACGATATTGCAGTCAATTTCACAAATGTAGACTTAGATGGTCCAGATATTCTAGGATTGGAATATGTGAATGAATCAGAAATTGCAGTAATTATGAATGAAGAAGTAGATTTGAATTCACTAATTATTCCTACGAATGTAAGTGTCGAACCAAGTACCTTAATTTCAAACATTGGAGCAATAAATAATGATGCATCTAGACTAAAAATTTCTTTTGTAAATCCACTTATATCTGGACAATTATACACTTTGTTTTTTAAACAAATCAAGGATCGTAAAGGGAATATCTCAATTCGAGATTCAATTGATTTTAGTTATACTAAAAAAATTTTCACAAAGAAGCATGATGTAATAATCACTGAATTTATGGCTGATCCTAGCCCAACTGTTGCATTGCCTGAAGTTGAATATGTTGAATTATATAATAGAGTTTCTCAACGCATTGATTTAACGAATTATAATTTGGCAGATGCTAGTGGAAAACATTTGATTCGTTCTGGATTCATCGATGCAAATAGTTTTGTGATCCTTTGTAATCAAAAGGATACGAATCATTTTAAACCATTTGGGAAGGTGATTGGGCTTAGTAGTTTCCCTAGTATTAACAATTCTGGTGATCAATTATATATTTTAAATGAATTAGGAGAACTACTTCATGAATTGGAGTTTGATCTGAGTTGGTATCAATCATCAACTAAAAGTGATGGAGGCTATAGTTTAGAAAATGAGTAATCCAAATCACTTATGTAAATCCAATAGAAATTGGTCTGCAAGCAAAAATCCTTCTGGAGGTACTCCAGGGCAATTAAATTCAGTTTGGTCTTTAGAAGCTGATACAGAAGGTCCAAAATTGCTACAGGCATATGCTTTGAGTGAATGGGAGATTAAGTTGATTTTTGATGAATCTTTGGATGAGTCTAGCGCTGATTTTTCTAATTACATATTAAATCCTTCAAATAGCATTGCGGCAGTTGAATTGATTTTGCCATCAAAAAATGAATTGATATTATTGTTAAATAATCCACTTCAAAAAGGGCAGAAGTATAATTTGAAAATTCAAAATTGTAAAGACTGTTTATCCAATGTACAAGTTGAATCAAAAGAGGTTGAACTCTTTCTGCCAAGCGATCCATTGCCTGGTGAATTAGTTATAAATGAAATCTTATTTAATCCATTTTCTGGTGGCGTTGATTATATAGAAATCTTTAATCCTACATCAAAAGTGCTGAGTGTTGCAAATTTATTTATCTCAAATTTGTTGACAGATTCTTTACAACTTCCTATTAAATTGGATCGTGTGATGAGTCCAGAATCCTACCTTGTGGCTACTGCATCACCAGAAAATGTAATACAAAATTACCCTTTTCATGATAGTGCCGTTATATACAAAGCGCTAATTCCAAGCTTGGATGATAAAAGTGGAATAGTTCAAATGAGTGTATATTCAAATTTTAAATTTACTGAAATTGATCGAGTAAAATATGATGAACAAATGCATAATCCATTGCTTGAATCAAAAGATGGAGTTTCTTTAGAGCGAATTCACCCTAAATTAAATAGTGGTTTGAGTTCAAGTTGGCAGTCTTGTTCTGAAGTAATGGGTTATGGTACACCTGGAATAAAAAATAGTCAATATGTAGCAATTGATACAGTTTTAACCCCTTCAGTACAATATAAATTGTCTTCAGATTATATTACACCAAATGGAGATGGAGACAGAGATTTTTTGTTTATTCAGTTTTTACTTACCAAGCCTGGAACAAAAATCCATGTTGAAGTTTTCGATTTAGCTGGATTGAAAGTTAAAGATTTGAGTCAGGTGATACTCGGAACAAATGATGTCATAAAGTGGCAGGGAGATAACGATTCATTTCAGAAGTTGCCTACAGGCAATTATCTGTTGCACATTACTTATGTGAATTTGGATCAAAAGACTTTGCATAATAAAGCTGTTATTTCCGTAATAAATAAATAAAAATAGAGCTTTTTAAATTATTGTAGTTTTGAATAACAGATTGCGCTTTGTAAGATCGAAAATTCAACTACTTTTGAGCTGTGAAACGGTTTCTAGTGAAGTATTTGCGAAATAAGTACATACAATGGATTTTCATTGCATTACTTTGTATAAGTACTTTACTAATATTATTCCCACCAGATGTTTTATATTTCAAGAAATTGTCAAATTATGCAGTACACTGGATGTTGCTATGTTTGGTTGCAGGTTTATTTTTTTTAATTTTTAATATACATCGCTTACTTTTTGTCTGTTTTGGAGCTGCTGGAGTAATTTGTTTGTTTTTGATGAATAGCTTTAATCCAGAATTGTTCCAAGAGAAAAAATATCAAAAAGAAAGAGGAATTTCAGTTTTGTTTGCCAATCCAAGTTTGAGTAATGACGATTACGCGAGTACAATGAAATCAATTACGATTCCAAATGTAGATTTAATATTGTTGGAGGAAGTAACACCTGATTGGTTTGATATGTTGGAAGATGTAAGACGTATTTATCCATATCATTTACTTTATGTGATGTCAGATTTTAGTGGCAAAGCAATATTATCAAAATTGCCATTATCAGAACCAGATACAATACTTACAGAAGGTAATTCGATTTTAAAATCAAGTGTTTTGTACGATGGCAAAGATACGATTGATATATTTGTAAGCAACTCACTTCCGCCTCTCACAATGCAAGATTATAATCAATTAAATGATAATTTAGGAATCTTGACAGAGTACATCAAAATTCGAGAAAAGCGATCAATTATTGGAGCTAATTTTAATATCGTCCCTTGGTCTCCTGAATTACTTCAATTTAAATCAAATGTAAATTTTAATTCAAGTAGAAGAGATAATAGTCAAAGTCACTTAACAATGTCCTTTTTTGGAATTTTTAACACACCAAAGAATGAGATCCTTTTTCACAAGATCTTGAATGCAATCAATTTAATATTATTGTTGACACAAGGGAGAATCCACTTGGTTTATTCGGTCGATATTATTTAAAAGGTTGATGAGAGTAGAGATAAAACAATTTTCTGAATTGTCAGTATTTGAACTTTACGAAATTTTAAAGTTGCGAAGTGAAGTATTTGTAGTGGAGCAAAATTGTCCTTATTTGGATTGTGATGACAAAGATCAGGCCTCATATCATGTTATGGTTTATGAAGAGGATCAATTAATTGCTTGTGCAAGATGTTTGCCAAAAAGATATTTCGTATGCAGGTTATTGTTCTATAGGTAGAGTAGTTTCTTCATTGAAATTTCGAAGATCAGGGGCAGGTAGATACGTAATGGAACAAGCAATACAATGTTGCGAAAGAGAATTTCCAAATGAAAGGATAAAAATTTCTGCACAATCTTATTTAAAAGTGTTTTATCGCAGTTTTGATTTTGAGGAAGTTGGTGAAGAATATTTGGAGGATTTTATTCCACATTGTGCAATGATTAGAAAGTAGATAGAAATATGCAAGAGTATAATACCCGGATTGATGCCTTTGAACAAGAATTGAAAATCAGCTCTAAAAATGATAGATGGTATGTCATAGTTAGAGTGATAACTATTCTTTGTTTTATTGTTTTCGGATTTTTTTTTAGTAGAACAATTCGATATGAGTTTCTTTTTTTGAGTTTAAGTTGCTTGTTGATTTTTTTTATAGTAATGAGATTTCATAAGAGAATTTTACATCGAATCGATTTACTCTCTATATTACTACAAATCAATAAGAATGAGCTGAATGTTTTGAATGGGGAAAAGAATAGATATGATAATGGAAGCGAGTTTAACATACCAGGTCATTCATTTTCATTTGATTTAGATTTTTTTGGTGAAGCATCTTTATATCAATATTTGAATCGATGTGGAACTTATCCGGGCAGACATTTTTTTGCAACATATTTGTGTGATCCTTTGTCTAGCGAACAAATTGTAGAAAGCCAATTGGCAATAAAAGAACTTGCAGCTAAGGTGAATTTTCGACAAGATGTTTTGGCGTTTGGGATTAAGTCTGAGGATTCAAAAAAAAGCTATAGCCAATTAGTAAATTGGTTACATCAAAAGAGTTTATTTTCTTCAAGAGTGGCAAACATTATTATTTGGATATCACCAATATTTCTTATACTTTCGTTTTTTATTTATTTAAGTTTTGATGTAACTATTTTTTGGAAAATATGCTCTAGTATATTTATTTTTAATCTATTTTATTTTTCTACATTTGCAAAGAAGATCCAGTTAGATTTATCACATTTTGAGACAGCTGTAAATCAATTGGAGCAATATAGAAGTATATTTCAGAAAATTGAAAGTGAAAATTTTGAAAGTAAATTGCTAAAGCAATTACAGGGAAAACTTGTCGATGGAACTTATAAAGCGAGTACAGCTATATCCCAATTATCATCATATATCGATTCTTTGCACACAATGCTGAATTTGCCAATTGCTGTTTTATTAAATGGAATATTTTTGTTTCATGTGAGAAAATATTTAGATTTGTTAAATTGGAAACAGAGTTCGAATGCAAATTTTGTAGGGGCATTTGAAGTTATAGGAAGAATGGAAGCATTGAATAGCTTGGCAAATTTCTCATTTAATAATCCAGCTTATGTTTTTTCTGAAATAAATGATAGGAAGATTATTCGATTTCATGATTTAGGTCACCCATTGATTTCAGAAAAAGTTCGAGTGACTAATTCAATTGATTTTGACAGACAAAGATTTATGATTTTGAGTGGTTCGAATATGTCGGGTAAAAGTACATTTCTACGAACTTTGGGTGTAAATTTTATACTGGCAAGAATCGGTGCCCCAGTTTGTGCAAGTCATGCGTCAATCCATCCTATGGATGTATGGGTGTCTATGCGATTAGCTGATTCTTTAGCAGAAAATGAATCGTATTTTTTTGCCGAGGTGAAACGATTGAAAGAAATAGTAACTGCCACTCAAATGGGAAATTGCTTTATACTGTTGGATGAAATATTGAGGGGAACTAATTCAGACGACAAACAGAATGGAACAATTGAAGTGATAAAGAAATTAATGTCGAATCATGTTATTGGAGCATTAGCCACTCATGATATTGAGGTTTGTCAGATGACAGAGGATTATGGTTCGGTTTTATTCAATAAATGTTTTGAAGTAGATATTTTGGAGGATAATTTGTATTTTGACTATAGACTTCGAGATGGTATTTGCAAAAATCGAAGTGCAAGTTTTCTTATGAAAAAAATGGAGATCATTTGATGGATCTAATAATTATTGTACTAAAGTCTAATCAGTAACAATGATCAAAAACGAGTAGATTTTGGGGTTTTTCGTGGATAAAATCACTTTATTAGGATTGATATAGTTATTATTAACTATATTCAAAAATAAGTATCAAAAAAAGTGATGCAGATCAAAATTTGCTATAATTTTGGGATATAATTTTAGGTAAATTTTTTCATTCTAAAAAATGAAAATTCTAGTAGTTAAATAGTATTATTTACAATACAGTTAATTTGGTGTGAAGAAATAGACAATAGGTTGTATTTAAAGTAGGGATTTAATTAAATTCTATTGTTATGAAAATTAGAGTTGGAATTTTTGACGATTTACTTTTAGTGACAAAATGGCTCAGTGAGTCATTGAGCAAGTATGAAGATATTGAACTTGTTTGGGTTTCAAGTACTATTGATGAAACCTTACTAAAATTGGAACAAAAGCCTGTTGACATTTTGATCGCCGATGTGCTCACTGGAGAGGAAGTTGGATTACAATTATTCGAGTCGATTCAGCGGATTAAACTATCTACCAAAGTTTTAGCTTTTAGTCAGATCAGTGATAAGACCATAATAGATTATTTGTACAGTTATGGAGTATCTGCTTTCGTAAATAAGAATGAATCAATAGAAGAGCTTTATCTAGTGATGACTCAAGTGATGTGTGAATCTAAGATACCGCCAAGGCAAACAGTCGTGCCACCTGTGCTGACAAGTAAAGAAATATTAATAGGTAAGTATTTATCACAAGGACTTGCGTCTAAAGAGATAGCAACATTAACTCAAAATTCTGTTCATACGATAAATAATCAGAAGAATCATCTACTTGAAAAATTTTCTTGTGCAAATTCAACCGAATTAGTGCTTAAACTGTGTAGAATGGGCTATATTACAGTTTGATGAGATTTTATTCAATGCGAAACATTTATTTATTTTTATTTACTATATTTTTAGTAGATTGTATCATTGGGCAAGAGCAAAGCCCAAAGATGAGGAGCCTAGAATATCAAATTTTTGCTTTAAATAATCAGTTAGAATATAATAAGTCTCAACAATTACTATTTGAAGGTCTTAAGAACCCTGCATTAACTCCAGAGGAAAAATTTTATCATTATTTATTTCTTTCCTATACCTACAAGCGTATTTATGATTACACAAAAGTGATGGAGTATTTGCAAAAGGCAAATAGTGAGGGAAATAAGACAATTCATCGCGACTATTATAATACTATTTTTCAATGTGAAATGGCTTATGTTCTCTTTGATACACATGACTATAAAGCAGCTGACAGCATTATGAATCAATTAGCTATTGCTAAATACAAGTATCTCAAACCAAGTGATAAATCCTCTCTTGTCATGCAACAAGCCTATTTAAAATTTTTGGAAAAAGATTTTAAAAATTCTGAAGTACTTTATTTATCTGCTATTGATATTATGAAGGAAGATGAACCGTGCCAACTTCCCAATATTTATGTAAAATGCATCCAGCTCTATGGAGGTATGAGAAATATTACAAAAGCGAAAGATTATTTGGATAAAGCAATTCATTTGGCCGATTCATGTCAGATTTTAAAATATAAAATTTATGCCTATGAAATTATGAATACCGTATTTCTTGAAGTAGACTCATTTGAAGCAAGTGCATGGATGAGAAAAAAACATGATTCATTAAACCTAATTTATGCGCGAGAAAAGCATTCTTTGGATTTGGCTAATTTGGAGTTGAAATATAATGCTGAAATTAATAATAAAATTAGAGCAAAGCAAAAACTAATTCAGAATTTATATGCAGTTGGTTTTATTGGAACCAGCTTGATAGCATTGATATTGTTTTTTATAGGACGCAAGTTGCGTATTCAAAAACGTAAACTGACTAAGCAGAATGTGTTGCGACAGAATCTTGTTCAAATATTGTCGCATGACATCAAGGAGCCGTTGCTTAGTGCTCAAATATTAACGGAGAAAATTAAATTGGAAATTGATTCTCCAAAGGAATTGGCAACACAAATAAATAGTCAATTGGGATTAACAAAATCAATATTGAAAAATATGATAGGATTAATTCAAGAAGATAATTTGAAATCATTGGGGTATAGTGACTTAGTAAAAATTTTAAATAACATACATGAAAAATTAAAAGTAAAACTAGAGCACAAGAAATTGAAATTTACCATTGATGAACGTGTTGTGCTTTCCAATCGAATAAAAATTTCTGAAGCAGTGTTAGATAGTTTATTGACAAACCTTATTATTAACTCTATCAAGTATAGTTTCCTAGAAGGAGAAATCATAGTTTCATTTGCAAAAAATAAAATTTTTATCCGAGATTTCGGTTCAGGGATACCAAAAGATATTGTTCCTACGATCGGTCTTACTGCTGTCAAATCAAAAGAAGGAACGCATGGCGAGAGGGGCACAGGTTTAGGGCTTTATCTCGTTAACCAAATGCTAGGTGAGACAAATGTTACATTTGCCTTTCGGCATATGGATGTGGGAGTGTTGGTTGAAATCATGATAAGTCGTTTCCAATCAAAATCTATTTGAGTTTAGTAAATAGTTACATATTTATTTATTATAATTGCTTTGAATTAGTATAGCTAGCTACATATAACTATTTTCATATTGATTATCTACCTGTAGTTTTGTAAAATAATAAACTTGTTTTATAAACTTAGATAATCAACTAATGAATAAATTATTTACATTATTTTTTTTAATTCTATTTAGCTTCATTTCAATTAACGTTATTGCGCAAAAAGAGTACCAGCAAACCAGATTTAATACAGCTAAAGAGACGAATTTTTTTATAATTTCTGAGAATGTAAAAAAGGTCTTGTTGGATGAAAGATCAAAGGCGATTACAGCTTCTGAAAAAGAATCAATTGAAAAAGAACTTATACAATTCGGTAGATGGCAGTATTATTGGAAAGATTTTGTCAATCCGAATGGCAGCTTTCAACCCATTGCCTAGATTTAGAATTGTTACAGTTGAAACCAAATTCTCCTTTAGCTAATTTACAAAGTGAAAGCAGTTTATTGAATGAGAAGAACTGGAAGCAAGTTGGACCAACGAAAAGGGTAAATGCTCATGGCAATAAAACCTATCCCGGAGTGGGAAGAGTGAATGTGGTAAGAAAAGTAAATGCTACCACATATATAGCAGGTACACCTCAAGGTGGAATTTGGAAAACCACAGATAATGGGGTTAATTGGTCAGCTAAGACAGATGAGCTAGCTTTTGTAAGCATTAGTGATATACGGGTCAATCCAAATGATCCAATGAAAATGTATGCCACTACAGGTGATAGAAATTTTGGTTCTTCTCAAAGTATTGGAATAATAAAGTCACTAGATGGGGGAGAGACATGGAGTACTACAAGTTTAGTAGTAACTCCTGAATTAGGCAAATCATGTTCTAATCTAGGGATGAAACCAAATAATCCTAACTATATGGTAGCAGTGATACAAAATTATGTTTATTATACAACAGATGGATGGAGCACATATACAAAAGGAACTTTATTGGAAGGAGGATTAGATGTATTATATACTAATGATTTTGTATTAATATGAGATGGAAGTGGAAACATACAAAGAAGTACGGATAATGGTGCAACTTTTGAAATACTTTATTTAAATGCTGAAATTCAGGTTGGTGGCATTGCATTTAGATTTAATCCAGTAGTTGTGGAAGGTGATGTTTATTTTTTAGCTGGTAAGAAAAATGGTGCGATTCTGTATAAGGCAGGTGTCTCTGAAATAATTTCACAAACAGGATTTGAATTTAAACCAGTACCGATTGGTGCAACAATACCAGATTTTATTCCACAAGGTGTGTATAATGTAGCACTTGCTGTAAATCCAACTAATAAAAATAAAATAATGGCACTTGGTGAAGATGGCTATTATTCTTCTAATGGAGGTGCCACTTGGACTAAAAAAATGGATGCCTATAAATCTCATCTAAGTGGACAAACTTATGTTCACTCAGATCATCACTTTGCTGAGTTCATAGATGACAGCACTCTTTTGGATGCACACGACGGATGCTTTTGTCTAACAAACATAAATACACCGCTTTTCGGAAATACTCACACTATAGGGAATATGATTATTAGCCAGATTTCTCCTACTGCAATATGCAATTCGGATAAGAATAATGAGAACCTGCTAATGGGTGCTCAGGACAATGGTGGAGTTTCAAAATCACCAACAACAAAAGCTGGAGAATGGGTAGCTGTAAATACAGGAGATGGAACAGCGGCAGGAATTAATTATAGTAATCCTCTAATTCGTTTTATGGGAAGTATTTATGGAGCATTGCATAGGACAAATACGGCCTATTTAGCTGATTATAAAGATGGAAAAGAAGTTTTACGTGCAAATCCAAGTAAAGCTCCTTTTGTTTGCGAGGTAATCATTCATGATCAGAATCCCAACATTGTTTTTGCAAACCATGATACATTAAAATTTTCTGTAGATACTGGAAATACTTTTAATAATGTGCCTTATCCTGGGCTTTATGAAATAGAGGAGGTCGATCAATATGCAGAACGAATTGCATTTATACCTAAGTACAACCATCAAGCTTTGATAAATTATGATACTTCAACTGGATTTACTCCTTTAAACAGAATTTTCAGTCCGATGGGAATAACTGTTAATTTTAATTCTGTTTGTCTTGCTTCAACAAACAATAAGGTAATTTATGCTTCGGTTCCAGGATTAGATTCTACAAATAAGGTATTTAAATCTATAGATAACGGACTTACTTGGACTAACATTACATTTAATTTACCCAATGTCAGCGTTAGAAAAGTTCTTAATCAAGTTGCAGGGACTGGAAGCTTTGAAGAAATTATTTACGTAGCTACCAATATTGGCGTATATGCTCTCATTCGAGAAACTGAAAACTCAAAGAAGTGGATAAAAGTCGGAAAAATGCTACCCAATGTAACAGTGAATGATTTGGATATTAATTACTCATCTTTAAAATTGTATGCTTCAACTTTTGGACGTGGTTTATGGGAGTTGGATGTGAATTATGCTGTAAATTCTACAGGAATAAATGATAATAAAATAAATGAAGACCAGTTTCAAGTATATCCAAATCCATCAACTGCAAATCAGTCTATTCAGATTGAATTACCTAAAATGTTAGTCATGCCAAATTTACTTTATTTAATTATGTAGGTGGAATCATGAAATCAGGAAATTTAACGAAATCAGATAATATAATTTCTTTGAAGGGTATTATTCCTGGGCTTTATTTACTATCTTTTGAAGTTAATAAAATTAAGTCTTGTAAAAAAATTGTGGTTCAATAAAAATGAGTGAGTAATTCTTTTTTACAATTTTGACATTCAGGTTTTCAAAAACTTTTAGAAAGACTAACAACTTTCTTGAAGAAGGTAAATAAAAAATTGAAGTATTGTCTTCTGATTCCAGTTTCATGTTGAAGAAAGAGATGGTTATTTAGGTTTTAATTACAAGTAAACAAAGCTAAAAACTGTCTTCAAAAAACTATGAAAATGAAATGATAGTAAAAGTTTAAAGGTTGATACTTATGCATATTTAAGTGTCAACCTTTTTTAATTGAGTTTCATTACTTATCTTAATACTACTACTAGTTTAATCAAAATCTAAAATCACTCAATAAATATTTTTATTTGAAAAATATGCAAGGAATTTATATGCCTAGCTAAATATAACTATTTTCTACTTGAATATCTACAATTAGTTTTGTCATTAAATAAACTAAATTAATCAACTTATGAAAAAAACATTTACATTATTTTTCTTATTACTTTGCAACATGATAGGATATAAAATTATTGCGCAAAGTGAATATCAGGAAGCAAGATTTAATACTAGTAAAGAAACGAATTTCTATGCAATTTCTGAGAATGTGAAAAAAGTCTTGTTGGAGAAAAAATCAAAAGCAATTACACCTTCTGAAAAAAATCTATTGAAAAAGAATTTAAACAATTCGGTAGATGGCAGTATTATTGGAAAGATTTTGTCAATCCAGATGGTAGCCTTCCAATTCACTGCCTAGATTTAAATTTACTATATCTAAAACCAAATTCACCTTTAGCTACCGAACAAGTTGAAAGTAGTTTATTGAATACGAAGAACTGGAAGCAAGTTGGACCAACAGCAAGAGTTGATGCTCATGAATATACAGCTTTTCCAGGAATGGGTAGAGTGAATGTAGTTAGAAAATTAGGTCCTACCTCATACATAGCAGGTACACCTCAAGGTGGAATTTGGAAAACCACGGATAATGGAACTAATTGGTTACCGAAGACAGATGGGATTGCTTTGCTGGGTATTAGTGATATACGGGTCAACCCAAATGATCCTATGAAAATGTATGCCGTTACAGGTGATAGAGAGAAGAATACTGCTCTCAGTATTGGAGTAATAAAATCACTCGATGGAGGAGAGACATGGGATACTACAAGTTTAGTGGTAAAACCAGAATTAAACAAAGCAACTTCTAATCTAGGGGTAAAACCGAATAATCCTAACCACATGTTAGCAGTCGTTCAGCAAAATGTTTATTTTACCACGGATGCTTGGAGCACATATACAAAAGGAGCAAATATGCAAGGAGGATTAGATGTCCTGTATTTAAACGATTTTATTTTAATATCAGATTTATTTGGTCGCATTTTTAGAAGTACAGATAATGGTGCAAATTTTATAGAAATTTATAATAATGACGAAGGAGAAGGTAATATTGCACTCAGATTTAATTCAACACTGGTTGGGGATGATGTTTATTTTTTAGCTGGTAAAAAAAATGGAGCGATTCTTTATAAAGCAAGCATAGCTCAAATAATGGCCGCAACAGAAGCTAATAAATTAGTAGGAACAAAGGTTGGGACAACAATTCCTGACTATAATCCTCAAGGTATTTATAATGTTGTTCTTGCAATAAATCCATTAGCTTCAAATAAAATTATAGTACTAGGAGTAGATGGTTATTATTCTACAGATGGGGCTGCCACTTGGTCTAAAAAAATGGACGCTTATAATAGTAAAACAAGTGGTGAAACTTATGTCCACCCGGATCATCACTTTGCTGAGTTTATGGATGATACAACGGTTTTAATCGGGCATGATGGTGGGGTTAGCATAGTCAATGTGAATACACAACCTTTCAGGCATACTGACATAACAGGGAATATGATTATTGGTCAGATTTACCATGGTGCAATTTATAATTCGGATATGAATAACGAAAACTTTTTATTGGGTTTACAAGACAATGATGGGTTTTCAAAATCACCAAGCACCAAATCTGGAAATTGGGTTGCAGTAAATGCTGGTGATGGAACTGCCGCTGGAATAAATCATCGCAATCCTTTAATTCGGTTTATGGGTGGAACTCATGGGACATTGTATACGACCACCACAGCCTATTTGGCCAATTATAATGATCAAACGCGAGTTATTGCTTCAGATGAAAATTCCGCACCTTTTGTCTGTGAGGTTGTCATACATGACCAGAATCCTGATCATGTTTTTGCAGGCCATGGAGAATTAAAATATTCGAAAGATGCTGGTCTTACTTTTCAAAATGTAGGTCAAGAATTATTGGTTGGGCCAACTGATGAAGTCGATCAATATGCAGATCGTATTGCGGTGATTGGAAAGAATGGACAGAAATTGGCAAAATATGATACTTTAGCTGGAACATTTTCTAACGTAACCAATATTGTTAGACCTGCGGGTATCAGTGTTAATTTTAATTCTATTTGTCTTGCGTCAACAAGTAATACAGTTATATACGCTTCGATACCGGGATTAGATTCTGTGAATAAGGTATTTAAATCTACCGACAATGGACTTACTTGGACTAACATTACCTTTGATCTACCTAATGTAATTGTTAGAAAAGTACTTAATCAAGTTACAGGAACAGCAACCTTTGAAGAAATTATTTATGTAGCTACCAATGTTGGAGTATATGGTCTCATTCGAGAAACTGAAAACTCTAAGAAGTGGATAAAAGTCGGAAAAATGTTTCCCAATGTAACAGTTTATGATTTGGATATTAATTATACTGCTTTAAAAATGTATGCTTCAACTCATGGACGAGGATTATGGGAACTGGATGTGAATTATTCTGTGAATTCAACAGGAATTAATGATAACAAAATAAGTGAAGATCTATTTCAAGTTTATCCTAATCCGTCAACTGAGAATCAATCTATTCAGATTGGATTACCCGAAGAAGTCGATGAGGCAAAGTATACTTTATTCAACTATGTTGGTGGAAACTTGAAGTCAGGAAATTTAACAAAATCGGATAATGTAATTTCTATGGATGGAATTGTTCCTGGACTTTATTTACTATCCTTTGAAGTTAATAAAATTAAGTATTGTAAAAAAATTGTGGTGCAATAAAAATGAATAAGCAATTATTTTTTGCAATTCTGACATTCTTGTTTTCAGGATGTTGTAATTCTATAAGTATGAAGGATGCGGAGATATTTAAAGTTTCTCCAGGTCAGTCAGATTCGAAATCAGAAAATGTTCTGATATTCTCCTTCTCATCTGATGAACCTGTGAATATTGGCGATTGGGTAGAATTAAGAGCGGATAAATTCTTAAAACTGCCAATCACAAGTATTCTTGATAAATCAAATACTTTTAGAAAGGCAAACACCAATCTTGAAGCAGGTAAATATAGAATTGAAGTTAGGTCTTCCGATTCAAGCTACATGATGAAGGAAGGGATGATTTTTTATGTTTCAATAAATGGCAAGTACGTAAAGTTAAAACCTGTCCTTAAAGAATCATTAAAAATGAAATGATAATATAAATTAAAAGGTTGGTACTCATGAATATTTGGGTGTCAACCTTTTTTTATTTAAATTAAATCGTTTGTCTCAATAACAATTATTTTATTCTATAAGCATAACTAACTAAAATCTTTATTAATATTTTTTTTAAATTAACAACATTCCATGAAAAAGAAATTATTATTTTTATCGATTCTATCTTTTATAGTTTTTAATCTTGTTGGCAATAATATTGATCAGAGAACAGCTACAATTGTTGCAAATAATTATTTTAATTATATCTCTAATGGTCAAGTTAATGATTTAAAATTAAGTTATACAAAAAATATGGACAATGGTTCTCCGCTTTATTTTGCATTTAATAATGCAAATGATCGGGGATTTATACTTATAGCGGGAGACAATGCCGCTGTCCCAATTTTAGCATATGCGTTGAATGGAAATATCAATTTAGAGAATTTACATTCTTCTATTGAATCTTGGTTGCAAGGCTATATCTTAGAATTGGAATATATAAAGAAAAATAATGTAGTACCAAGTCAAACCATCTCAAAAATGTGGAATGACTATGTTCAAAATAAGTTTGCAACAAACACGAATAGAGTGAAGGTAGCTCCTTTATGTGCTGCTATTTGGAATCAGAGCCCATACTTTAATGATGCTTGTCCTTATGATTCCGCAGTAAACGTAAATTGTGTAGCGGGATGTCCAGCTACTGCGATGGCGACGATATTGAAATACCATAAACATCCTGCACAAGGAGCTGGATCCACATCTTATAAACATCCAAAATATGGAAGTCAAGCAAGTAATTTTTCAAATTATAAATACAAATGGGACTTGATGCCGGATACCCTCACTGGAAAGAACGATGAAATAGCAAGACTAATCTACCACATAGGTGTTGCAGTTGAAATGCAGTACTCTGCAAAAAGCAGCGGCTCGTATATGATTGAATCTAAGAAGACTCCAAAGAATAATTGTCAGTATGCTTATAAAAATTATTTTGGATATGATGAGACCACTCTTCAGGGATTGAGAAGAAGCGCATATGAAGATACTGCTTGGATTAAATTATTAAAACTTGAACTGGATGAAAAACGACCAATACAATATGCTGGATTTGGAGGTGGTGGTCATACTTTTGTTTGTGATGGTTATGATGTTAATGACATGTTTCATATGAATTGGGGATGGGGTGGAGCTCATGATGGTTATTTCACTTTAAATTCTTTAAATCCTGGAACTGGGGGAATAGGATCTGGCGAAGGTCATTTCAATAATTATCAACAAGCAATAATCGGAATTATGCCTAAGGCAAACTTACTATCTTCTGCTCCCATATTTGGAATGCGTTTGGATACTTCAATTACTATTTCACCCATGACAATAACAGATAATTCAGCCGTTACAATAACAACTAAAGTAAAATTTGGCGGAATAGATTCATTAAAAACAGATCTTGCAGCCATTTTATTCACCAAGGAAGGAGACTTAATAGATTACATTCAGATTCACGAAGGTCAAGTCTTCAAACCGGGAATAAGTACAGCCATAATCTTTACTACAAATTCCATTGATGCCCTTCAAGGGAATTATGAAGTCGGTATTTATTCTAGTCAAGCTTCAGATAGTTCATGGTATCTAATCGATCCAAGTAATTTTACGAATCCAGTTCCACTAAAAGTTACCGGTATACCATTAAGTTTAAAATTGGCGAACAATATTGGCAAACCATCCAGTACAGTAATTGTAAAAAATGATTTCACGTTTAAAGCTGATATTAAAAATGATTCAACAGAAGAATTTTCTGGTGAAGTTGTTTTAAAACTATATGATTTTGATGGTGAATTAGTTGAAACCATTAATTCAACTCAACCAGTAGTCATTCCTGCAGGGGCAACTGCAAATGGAATAGAATTTAAAAAGACAAATAATACTTTAGATCCTGGAACCTACATTGCTGGAATTTTTATATCTCATGATATGTCATCCTATGATATGCTGTCAAATGATAAATATGATAATCCAGTCGAACTTCAAATTATAGAAGAACCACTATTAGCAGATAAATATGAACAAAATAATACCTCAGCTGAAGCCTTTGTTGTTCCTTTGAATTTTGTAAATGATCTTGCAGTAACCAATACTTCAGAGTCAAATTTGCATAATGAAACAGATTACGATTATTACAAATTAAATTTGTCAGCTGGATATAAGTATGTTATTCAAGCTGAAGTCCATGATGAAGTATTCAGCCCATTAGGTATTGCATACAATTGTGATGTCTATTTTAGCTATGATTTAGGTTCTGGTGAATCAGATTTTTATGATGATACTCTAACTCAAAATATTATCTTAAATAATGGAGGGAATGTAACATTCAAAGTAAGTCCATTTTTCGTTGGATTTAATGGTAGTTATTTATTAAATTGGAAGATTAGTCGAACAAAAGTAAATGCAATTGCCAAAATGTCTTCAGAAAATATGGTTGAATTATTTCCAAATCCAACGAGTGATCATCTTTTTATTAAGGTGAAAGATAAAAATATTTCAATATCAGAACTTGTTGTGAAAAATCAATTAGGTGAATTGATCACCGTAAAACATGTAAATGATATAGCAGAAGATGTAACATTATTAAATACGACGCATTTACCCAATGGTATTTATTTTTTACAAATTAATAATAAAGACAAAACGGTAATTAATAAAAAATTTATTGTCAATAGGTAATCTCAAAGTTCATATTGCTTTAATCCTACTGACAATTGCTTGGAGTTGGTAAGTGGTGGAATGATTGTTTCGGTAGTGTATTGGGCGGCAAATTTGGGCAATACGCCTAGGCGATTATTGCCATACTGTACAGTATCTTTAAATCAACTTGTGTCAATGTTGCTCCAGAATAATGATGATATAATGCTAAGACTTTTCCAATGGAATCACAAATATAATATGGTGTCGTATCATTACCTGTAGGTCAGTCTAGTTTTTTTGATATACGATTTCCTATACCCTCATATCTAAATGTGATGATCGTGGCATTTGATTCGGAGATGGAGTTTATTTTGTGGATCTTTTTTTGGTTGGGTTTTAAAGTAGACAAATATTAACCGACATTTCGCAGCAACCTGAAAGAAGTTCCCTAAAAATAGGTTGATTCTGATTTTTGGGTTTCAATTTGTGTACTACAGATTTTAGTTTTGTGAAGGGGTGGCAATTGATATTCAGTGTAGCTTGAGTATTTTTTAGCTTCTGCACAGGTTCTGAGCATTTCCTGACTGATATTTCCTCTTTTGCTTTATTGTATCCACTTCTATACATTTGCCCATTAACCTACACTTTATTTACATACCCTATCCTACTTAGTTTCAAAATCAACTCTGTTGAATTAGAGCATTTAAATTTGTTTAATAAAGAATTTTTTTGATTATTGATAGTATGTACAGAATTATTAGTGAAATCTGCAATTTCTTTTGATGCGAAACCTTTCGCCAATAGCTTCACTATTGCTAATTCCTTTGGAGTTAATTTTGGCGGAAGTACAGCATTAGCTTTATTTTCTATTTTTAAATTGGCCGCTTCAAAAATTGCTGAGATCAATACATCCACTTTGTTGTTCTTATTAATTACAAAACAAACACCATAAGCTTTAAGAAATTCAATTATTTCTGTATCAGTAATACTACTGAAAGTTATGACTTTAGTGGTAGCAAAATGAGAATAAACTTCATAGAAAAATTCCAAACCAATTTCTTCATTTGTTATTACATCAGCAATTAATATATCCACTGGGTTTTCAGCTAATAACTTCAAAGCAGTTTGGGAGTTTTGGGCCATCCATACAATTTCAAATTCTTCATAAGCTCCTATAGAACTCTTCATCCAATCAAGTACACAAAAAAGGTTGTCAAATAATCCTATTTTTATCTTCACATATCAATTTTAGATTATATCATTATCACTTATACCAAATACATAATTATATTTGAAAATTTAATAATTAATTAGTAGATTACTACTTAATATAATTATGTGTTTGATAATCTAAATTTGTTACCAAAAATTTTAATAAAACAATTAAAATAGCTTCAAACATTAGTAAAAAATTAGAATGAATACTTATCGGTGCAAAATTATCTTAATTTCAACAAATATCCAAATTCACTTACATACATTAGTTATAAATAGCTATTAATTAGTTAAGTTTATCTGGACAAAAAACCTATTATAGGGCTTGCTCAATATGAAAGATTTTTTTGATTGAATAAAAAATAAGTCTTTATAACTAATGCATAAATTTTCCTTTTGTAATTTCTGTATAGATAATACGGTGCCGCCCCAGCAGGTGAATAACTTGCGATCAAATAATTGTATCGTTGGCAGCTGCTGCATGGAATTTTAAACTAATGGTCTATAGGTGGCGAAAGAGCCCACTCCTGAGTTCGTCGGTTTTTTCGAGTAAAAATATAATTCATTGATTGTCAGATCAGTGTAAGGTGGTAATTATCAAGTTGAGTATCCCAGAAGCTATTTTTGTATATTTATAGATGTTTATCTGGAAAAAAGTGAATAAAAGTGTCAAATTCAGCATTCAGGTAATTGACAAATCTTCTAATAAATACAAAGTAATAAAAACAATAGGTTGTAGTGATTCACCTAATGAAATTGAAATGCTGCGAAATGATGCAAGACAATGGATAAATAAATATCAAAATAATCCAGAATTTGATTTTCACAATTTTGAAGATAGTATCCAAAGAGTTGTTGGGACATTTAGTGGTCATCGATTAGTTGGAGTTGTACTTACAGTTGGGAAAAGTATTTGACTCATTTAGCTTAAATCAAATTAAGGACGAGCTTTTTAAAAGTCTGGTCTTTTACAGATTGGTTTATCCTAAAAGTAAACTTAAAACAGCTGAATACTTCTATAGTTATGAACAAAAACAACAGATGAAAATGCCATATATTGGTATATGAACAAGCTATTCAACACCCAAAAAGAAATAGTTCAGCAAAAAGCTATACACATACCTTGCAGGTATTAGCAGAACAAATCCAAGTTGTCTTCTACGATGTCACGACAATCTACTTCAAATTGGATCAGGAAGATGAACCCAGGAAGACGGGATTTTCATAAGAGGGAAAGCATCAAAGCCCACAAATTGTACTGGGGCTGCTTGTAAGTAAAAATGGATACCCATTAGCATATGACATTTTTGAAGGAAGCCAATTTGAAGGTTTTACAATGATCCCAATTATAATTTAATTCAATTAGTCGTTTTTGCAGATTCTGATTTATTATCTAATAAGATCATCAAAGAGCTTATAAAAGGAGGATATGAGTTTATATTAGATGGGAAATAAAAAATGAATCACAGGGAATTAAAGAACAAATAAGAACCTTAGAACTAAAAGATAGACAAAGTAAAATAATCCAAAAGTACTGTTATCCTTAGTTGTCAATTATTCTAAAAAACGAGCTACAAAAGATATGCATAACAGAGAAAAAGGACTTCGCAAACTCCAGAAGCAGCTTCGAACTGGAAAGCTAACCAAAGCAATTATAAATAGCAGAGGATATAATAAATACTTAAAATTAAAAGGGGTAATAGCAATTGAAATTGATCATGAAAAATTCGAATCTGAAAAGCAATGGGATGGACTAAAAGGCTATCAAACAAATATAAAAATGAGTAAAGATGAAGTATTAGAAAATTACAATCATTTATAGCAAATTGAAAAAGCATTTAGAGTCATTAAAACCGATTTAAATATCAGACCAATATTTCACAGTGCAAAAAGAAGAATTGAAGTACATATTTGCCTTTCTTTTGTGGCATATAAGGTTTATAATGAACTTGAAAGAATTCTTCAAATTGTCGCACCTGATCTATGTCTTAATAAAGTCATTGAAATAGCAAGTAATATTTACCAACGTGCATTAATTGATCCTAATACAGGTAAAAAACACAACCAAAACTTATTACTATTAGATGAACAGAAAAAAATTGCAGAGATCTTTGAATTTTGATTTGGGTGTCCCAGTTACGAACTCAGGAAAAAGGAGACCGTGGTAAGTTTTAGATTACCAAGAGCAATGGAATCTAGTTTGACTATTTATGATCAGTATGGAAAAGTGATCCGTATATATGAGATTAAAGGTGTTAAAGGTATAAATCAAATCTCGATCAATAAATTGGATTTAAATGGAGGCAGCAATATACTTTATTATCAGTTAGATGCTGCGGATTATACAGCTACAAAGAGAATGGTTTTGGTTGACTAAGAGATAGAAAAGAATTGAACGACTCGGATGGATGTTATTAATTTAGCATCCATTCGTATTTTATAGACTAGTTTATTCTTTAAATAATTCTAACGTTTTAAAAAAAAAGTTGGTTGCCAAAGTTAATAAGCTCCAATTATAAAATAGTTTGAATCATGAATACAAATTCACTTCTTATGCGTTATTGAGTTTGTCAGCCTATTGAATGTGATTCAAAGGGCAGCAGTAGTTATTCTTTAATTTGAGTATAAATATGGCAAATATTGCTTTTGTTTTGATTGTTTTTATTTTGGGAACACAAAATGGTAATGCCCAACAAAGTACAGATAATATCGCATATTTTCATTAATTCAGCACTACTGTTAATTACTTCGTTTAGAGGCGATCTTAAAGAATTAGAAAAATTGCACTTTCCAATAAGTCTAAGTCAAATATTAGATGTGAAGTTAAAAAGAGAAATAGAATTGGCAGGAGGGAAGTGGAATAGGCCTGAAATTCAATTTGAAACACTTGAAAGGTATTAGGTATAAACCAAGATCAATTCCTGAATAGAATATTATTATGTCTGCTCTGAAGAATTAGCAAAAATGAAGTATACAAAAGATATAATTCAAAGTGAGGTAAAATAGAAATAACAATACATCACTTTTAAATTAATTTTATGAAGAAATTTTTAACTTTTACTATAATTATAGGAATATTCAAATTAAATTTAATCAGCCAGCCTAAACTGTTTAAAATTCCTGAATTGACGGATTTTTACGGTTATCAAAATTTGGGCTTAGATTCATTAAAATATTTAGATACAATATATAATAATTCATGGTCTGAGTCATTGTATAATTTTTTAATAAATAAATTGCAAATAGTAGAAATAGATTCAAGTACAGAATATTTATACAATAATTTACTAGAAATTAGATCTATGTGTAATTTTTGGTCAATCAATGATAGCGAATATTCGAAGTTGATCAAAGAATTGTATCTCTACACAAATATGAAATTAATTTATTTGAGCCATGGAAATTTGGAAAAATTATTGTTTATTAAAAATACCTTAAATCAAGGGGAACGGATTTTTCCATTTCTATTTTTTGAAATTGAAGAAGCAGGAGGCGGTAGTTATTTAGATGGAATTCATGGAAAAAATAACTACCCGTTAAAATCAAGACAATCCCAAATGAAATAGAATTTTACAGCTTTATTATGCTTGAATTTTGGAGCAACACAATTTCATTAATTAATAAACAATGGAAAATAACAATCAATATTTTACATATTTTATTTTTTTGCTTTTTTTGCATTTGGATTTAAGTGCACAGGATGATCTAACAGGTATAGTTATTAATGCAACGGAACCATATTGTGATAATGGCTCAATTGATATTACTGTAAATGGGGGATATCCTCCCTATTCTTTTGAATGGACTTATGATGGTAGTTCTGGTCCTAAATATTATAGTTCAAGTGAGGATATAGATGAATTAAGGAATTACAGATATTGTGTAACTGTGACAGATGACTTTTGCGGCACCGTATCGGAATGTTGGGATGTCAAATGTTGTCTTGAAGTTCCTACTGAAAGAATAATTCCATATTGTAATCCAGAAAATTTAGGAAGTATATCACTTGATTTATCTGGTGGTTATAATTATTACGTAACTTGGTATAATTCAAATGATGTACCTATTCCTGGCACTGATATAGGTATTAATAAATTACAAGCAGGTCAATATACAGCAGTCTTTACAAACCAAGAATGTATATTTACTAAAAACTATATTGTTCCCAATAATGTGTTGAGTTATAGCACTGTTTTATTTAAAAATCCAAGTAGCATTGTTAATAAAAACAATGGAATAATTCAAATTGAAGTAAAGAGTAAAGATCCTGTTTCATTATCATATTTTCGTTCTAATAGTGGTTATCCACAAGGAAACTCAATTGGTGCAAAGGCAATTTTAATACCTGATTTTATTGATCAATTAAAGACAAATTCTTTGGAATTTCATGAGACAAGTGATTATATCCTAGAGAAGGAAAACGAACTACAAAGTGTGTTTCCAAATCCATTTGATGTAAATATTAATTTTTTATTCAGCAGTAAGTCTGACTTTACCACAAATTATTCTATATTTGATATTTATGGAAGAAAGATACTGGAAAATTCTCTGCAAATTTCAAAGGGCAGCTTAAATTATATTATTAACTTTGAAAAATACCCTTCAGGAATTTATTTTCTTGAAGTAAAAAATAAACATGGTCAAAATTATAAGAGAAAAATTATCAAACAATAGATATGAAAATTTTAAAAATAGTAATAGTTGTTTCACTAATTGCATGTAATGCAGAAGGTGGAGAAGAATTTAATTTAGATAAGATAAACAATCTTATTGGATCTTGGAATAAAGAATCTAATAATTTTTATTTTTTGGAAGGAGCAAAAACAGAATTTGATAAAAGAAAGAATGAAGAACTTGTGTTTTTTGATAATCGAACAGGTAAAGATATTATTACTAATGTCTTTGAATCTCAATTTAAATGGTTTTATCAATGCCAACCTGAAAAATTAGTTTTGGTCACAGATAATAGTTTTGGTAGTACCTATAAAGAGTTGGATGTCATAGAAAATTCATTAAATAAACACAAATTCACATCTGGACGTAAAGTTACTTTTCCAGGAAGTTCGTATGATTCTATTTATCAAGAAATTACTTTAACTAGAAAATAATAGACAATTATTTTCTAACTTGTTTATAGGAATTATTTGAACAAAACCCTCCTACCTCACCACTGTAACATCACCTTTATAAGTACTAATTATTCCAGATTTTTGATTTCACACACGTATATATAAGTATCTATGGCAGCTGGTTGATTTTTATATTGAAGATCCCAAGCATCATCTACTTTTGAAGTTTCATATACCTTTTTACCCCAACGATTGTAAACTTTTAGATTGAATGTAGATACAAGCACTCTGTCTATATTGCATCGACAAAAATGCTTGAATACTTTGTTCTCTGGTATTTCACTATTTATACTAACCACATTTGGAAATTTGGCTTCAAAGCAATTTTTTGTTTTATAATTATGATCTTGTGTAAATTTTATTTCTTGACTTCCAGGTACATCTTTGCAATAAGAGATTGTAACTGTTTCTGAAAGTAAAGTATTTCTCAATGGAGAATATGTCCTTTGTAATGTTGGATTTTTGGATCCATCATCCCAGTTATCAAGTTCGATGTGCAGGGGCTTGAACTTGTAGTATGACTTTTGTATTTGGACATTCGTCTGGATAAACTACTGGAGTAGGCACAATAGGAGCTAATGGATCTACTTTATATGTGATCATAATCGTCTTATCACAGTATTTAATCGTTAACATTCGAGTTGCAGGAACTACGACTTGAATACTTGACGTTGTTTCTCCACTTGACCAATTGTATGTAGCATTTGGATAGTCAGGTGCGCCAATGGTGACTGTTGCACCGCTACATTCTTGTAGTTTCACTTCGCCATCTTTTAAATCAAATTTTTCACAAAGACGAGTTGTTTTTAATGCATTGTCCACTACAGAGTCTTGTACATCAGTTTGACTTGGATTATTGAAAGTCACCCATGAATCATTGGTTAATGTATCTGTTGTGATCGTATCTCTTTTTACAGTAAATAATATGGACGAATCTCCACATGCATTTTCAAATTTAGCTGTTTGTTTTGCATGGAATATTGTGTCTTCGATTACACCAACAGAAACGATGTTTTTCTCATCTTTCAAATAAGCTACATCTAGGCTAGCTATTTCTTTTGCATTGTCAAAAAGAGTATTGCTATTGTGCGCTGTAATATTTCCAGCATTATTTATAGTACTGCAAAACATCAACCGCTTTCCCTTGGATCGCGTTGTATCAGTGCTGATGACATAAATATTGCTTTCATCAGTCATTGCTTTCACTGGAATTCTAGAATCATAGCTAAGGAATTCTGAATGATTAATATATCTTCCATCCTTTGCAATCTTTACAGAGCGAAAATGAGGCAAGCCATTGATAATTTTATATCCTAATAAAAATACATTCGCATTTTCAAATATAATATTGTCACCAAACTGGTCGAATCTTGTAACATACCGACGCGTATAATCAACTTTTCCTGTTTCGTCAAATCGCAGAAATTCGTTCGAATTCATCGTAGCATAAAATTTCATGTCGGTGTCCAATGCAATATCGTGAACTTCTTTCTCACTAGAAATTCTATTAGTAGAAACAGGATTGAGTTGCGCATCAAATTTTACTACAGTAAATCTAGTTTTATCATTATCATTTCCCACATTCAAACTCATGAATATATTGTTTCCAGAAAATAAAAATTTCGCATTATTATAGAAATTCATATCTCTAAAACTCAACAATCGACTCTTGGTCAATAATCCATCTTTCGTCACTGTGACATAAAAAACTCCTTTTCTCGTGACATCGCTAAATGTTGCTGTGAAGTAGATTTTATCTGAAGAAAATGCAGTGGCGCTATTTCGAATACTTCCTTTTGCATAAACCCATTTATTCCATTCCAACTTTCCACAATAATCGAATTTTGAAAATTGAACTATGGAGTCATTTACCACAGCGCTGACTACCCAACCATCATCTGAAGTGGGATTGACATGAGAGGCTACTGCTTTGATAGAATCAACTGTAGCATCTATGAAACTCAATGGCTGTGTAAAACCTGAAGCCAAATATCCTATCGCAATTAGTAAAGAAAGTAATTTTTTAAAATTCATCTTAGTTGTATGATTTGGAGAACAAATTTAGTAACGAAATTGACATTAATTTGTTAAAAGATCTGATTCCTCCGTAAAAATGGCCTTTGGGTTAATTAAATTTGGGGAACTTTTTTGAATAATATAAATACATTGCTCAATATCAATGAAATATGAATAAATTTTATTTGTTATGTGTATCTTTCTGCTTTAGCTATTTTCTTGGATTGTCTCAAGCACCTACACATGTAAACTTACTTTCTCATGTAAAAATTGCTGAGCATGCCAGTAGTATCTGGGGATATACAGACCCTGCTGGAATAGAATATGCCTTATTGGGCACCGTAGAAGGCCTTCGAATTTATTCATTGGAAGACCCAACAAAACCAATAGAAAGATATTTTGTAAAAGCTTCAAATTCCTCTTGGAGAGAATTAAAATCTTATAAAGACAGAGCCTATGTCGTCACAGAAGAAAAAGATGGCATGTTGATCGTGGATATGAGCAAAGCACCCGATACATTTACTCACCGTTTTGTGAAAAATTATCTAGATGAAAAAGGTGACACTTTTGTTGTAGAAAAATCTCATACGATTTATATCGATGAAGATGGATTCATTTATTTGGCAGGTTCAGCTCCAATCGGCTACGGATGTGCTATACTAGATGCGAGTAAGGATTTGGATCAACCAAGTTTTGTAAGTGCGATTGATTCTATTTACTTTCACGAGGTACATGTTTTTCAGAATCGGATGTATGCAGCAGAATTGTGGGATGGCTTGATTAGTGTCTGGAATGTGACTGATAAAAAACTACCTGTCAGACTTTCTGATGCATCCACAGCAGAGCAATTTACTCACGCAGCTTGGATAGAGCAAAATAGAAAGGTGCTATACACCACAGACGAACGAGATAAAGCGCCAGTTGAAGTGTGGGATGTCAATAACCCAACCGCTATTCGCAAACTCAGTGAATTCAATTTATACCCTGAAGAAAAAAATCAAACCATTCCGCACAATGTATTTCATCACGGTCGATATCTTTTTGTATCGTGGTACACAGAAGGTGTGCGCATATTGGATACTAAAGATCCGCGCAATCTAATAGAAGTTGGATACTATGATACCTATTTAGACAATGAGATCGGTTTTCACGGATGCTGGAGTGCATATCCTTATTTTAAGTCTGGAAGATTCATTGCTTCAGATATTGAAAATGGATTGTACGTTATGGAGTTTGATCAAAACAAAGCGGCATTTATAGAAGGAAAAGTATTTGATAAAAAAACTTTGGCACCAATCATCGATGCAAAGATTGATATCAATGTCATTGATCATCATGTCTATTCATCTTCCAATATCAATGGTGAATATCGAACAGGTTTTTCAGAAGAAGGTGTTGTATTTATAGCGGTGCAAAAGGCTGGTTACAAACCTTTTCTTGCTGCATTGCAAATTAAAAAAGATAGTATATTCAATTTTGATGTGGCAATGGAACCTCTGCCATCTTATCCTATTAAAATTCGTGTCAAAGATGCCTTGACCAATGAATCTATTTCTGATGCTCAGTTGAGTATTTCAAATGAGCAATTTCAATATTCGAATCTATCAGATCAAACTGGTGAATTTATTTTTCAAAATGTGATAGAAGGAAAGTATCGAATTTCTGCTGGAAAGTGGGGATATCTTCATGCCAATATTTCTGAATTGGATTTACAAAATGGACAAGATATTGAGCTATTTCTGAAGAAGGGATATCAAGATGATTTTATTTTTGATCACGGATGGACGCAAGTTACAGATGATGCAAAAGTTAAATTTAGAAAAGGCGATTTCAGTGAATTGAAAACGCCATTTTCAAATTATCCAATTAAAGATATGCCAGACGATATTGGTGATCAATGCTATTACACCAACAATTATGAAGAAATAGAAGATGCATGGAAATTGAATGGTACTTTGCAATTGTATTCTCCTTGGATGAATTTTATTGGTTATAGTGAAGTTGAGATATCCTACAATGCTTGGGCTTATGGTGGAGGCGCGGGAAGATTTTCAAGAATGTATTTAGTAACGCCTCGCGATACGATTTTGATGGAGAATGTCCCAGAAAACTTCAGAGGTGAATTTAATCCACGATCAAGTTTCACCTATAATATGGCTGGAAAATCAAAGGATAGTATTCGCGTATTATTTCACTTGTACAATCCACCGCAGACCGCTTTCACAGAGATTTCAATGAAGGCTACGCTAGATAAATTTTTAGCAAAAGGAACTATTATTTCTGCAAATGAAAATTTTGTACAAAATGCATTTGAAGTCTATCCAAATCCTGCAAAAGATTTTGTAACCATCGAAAATAAATCAGCTCAAGAATTGAATTTTACTTTAGTTAATATATATGGTCAGATCATGTCTCAATACAGCATAGATGGAAATGGAATGGCGCAAATCTCAATTCAAAATTTACTGGAAGGATTGTATATGTTAAAAGAACAAGGTTCACAGCAAATTAAGTGTATTCAAAAATTATAGAAAAAAATTAATTACAAATATCTAAATAAGCAATATGAATTTTAGACAAGAAAAAGATACCATGGGCGTGGTTAATGTACCAGCAGATGTTTTTTGGGGCGCGCAGACACAACGTTCGGTTGAGAATTTTAAAATAGCGCAAGACATCAATCGAATGCCGAAAGAAATCATTCAAGCTTTTGCAATATTGAAGAAAGCAGCGGCAATTACTAACAAAAACGCAGGAATACTTTCCCCTGAAAAATGTACGCTCATCAGTCAAGTGTGCGATGAGATACTAGAAGGGAAATTGATGGATCAGTTTCCACTAGTAGTGTGGCAGACAGGCTCAGGAACACAGTCCAATATGAATGTCAATGAAGTTATTGCATACAAAGCTCATGTCAATAATGGCGGTAGCCTTCTCGATGAGAAAAAAGTAATTCATCCCAATGATGATGTCAATAAATCTCAATCTTCCAATGATACATTCCCTACAGCAATGCATATTGCAGCATATAGAATTTTGATCGAAACGACATTGCCAGGTATTCGAAATTTGAGAGATACATTGGCTGCAAAATCTAAAGAATTCATGCATATCGTAAAGATTGGACGTACACATCTTATGGATGCAACACCGTTAACTTTGGGACAAGAAATTTCTGGATATGTGGCACAGTTGAATTTTGGGATCAAAGCGATTGAGCATACATTGAGTCATTTATCAGAATTGGCATTGGGAGGAACAGCAGTTGGTACAGGGATCAACACGCCTCCAAATTATAGTGAGAATGTAGCAGCAGAAATTGCAAAATTATCTGGACTTCCATTTGTCACAGCACAAAATAAATTCGAAGCATTGGCAGCGCATGATGCGATCGTAGAAGCACATGGCGCATTAAAAACAGTAGCTTGCAGTCTCATGAAGATCGGCAATGATATTCGTTTGTTAGCATCTGGTCCTCGTTGTGGTATCGGAGAATTATTTATACCAGACAATGAGCCAGGATCATCCATTATGCCGGGTAAAGTCAATCCTACGCAATGCGAAGCATTGACGATGGTTGCAGCACAAGTATTGGGCAATGATGTGGCGATAAATATTGGCGGAGCTACAGGACATTTCGAACTCAATGTATTCAAGCCATTGATGATTTACAATTTTTTACATTCAGCGAGATTGATCGGAGATGTGTGCAATTCATTCAATGAAAAATGTGCAATAGGTATACAAGCGATTCCAGAAAACATAAAACATAATCTCGACAATTCATTGATGTTGGTCACAGCATTAAATACAAAAATCGGATATTACAAAGCTGCAGAAATCGCACAAACTGCTCACAAGCAAGGAAAGACGCTGAAGCAAACTGCTCTTGAATTGGGCTATCTCACAGCAGATGAATTTGATGCTTGGGTGAAGCCTGAAGAAATGGTAGGAACGATTGCATAATTTGATCAAAAAATAAAACTTCTAATTTGGAAAAATATACTAGGCATATCCTAGACAATGGATTGACATTGCTTTTGCTGCCCGATTACACGACACAGATGGCATCAGTATGTGTATTGTATCGAGTCGGTTCGCGTGATGAGAATCCTAACAAAACGGGATTGGCGCATTTGTTTGAACACTTGATGTTTTCTAATTGTGGAAAAGATGTCGATTTCGACGAAGTCTTACAGAATGCTGGTGCAGAAAGCAATGCATTCACCACACCAGATACGACCAATTATTACAACATTGCTCCTGCTAAAGAAATCGAATTATTGATCGCATTGGAAGCGATGCGTATGAAAGAATTCAAAGTGCCAAAGAAAGATTTTGTCACACAGCAGCGAGTGGTGATTGAAGAATTTAGTGAGCATTATCTCAACAATCCATATGGACTTTTTTCGCATCAACTATTCAGTCTTGCATATCAAAAACATCCTTATCGTTGGCCAGTGATCGGTGTAGATCAAGACCAAATTGGGAAGTTGACTTATGAAGATGCAGCTGCTTTTTTTGATGAGTATTATCATCCGTCAAATGCTATAATTGCAATCTCAGGAAATATACAGAAAGAAGAGATTTTGTCTTTGGTAAAAAAATATTTTGAACCCATCGCAGGTAAAAGGAAGAATCAAAATGTCTATGCACAAGAAGATAAAATCCATCAAGTAAGAACTCAAACTGTGCATTCCAATTTTCCAGAAGAAGCGATTTATATTGCGATACACTCTGCGGCAAGACGTGATCACGACTTTTATACCTTAGATATTTTTACAGATCTTTTGGCAGAAGGAAAAAGTTCGTTGCTCTATAGCAAATTAAAAAAAGAAAACATGTTGTTTTCTGGTATTGATTGTTATCTCACGACAACGACAGATCCTGGCTTGATCATCGTCGAGGGAAAGCTCAATCCCAATGTAAGTATCGAGACAGGTGAAGATGCATTCTGGAGTTTGCTAGACTCATGCAAAAAAAGTCCAATGTCGCAACGCGATTGGGAGAAGTATCAACATAAGAATGAGACAGCATATCTTTTCTCACAAGTCGGTGTGATCAATCAAGCTCTCAATATTTCGTATTCGGAATGGCTTGGCGATGCTGATTTGATTTATACAGAATTAGAGAATTATCGCAAAGTGACCAAAGAGGAAATCGTCGAAGTATCAAAAAATTATTTCGATCCTAGCAAGGTGAGTAAATTGTATTATCGAAAGCAAGAATAGAAAAGAAAGCAAGTATGTTATAAACTTGCTTTCTTTTTTCAACTTTATTTAATCCACTGTCCACTCAAAATATTCTTTCCTTCAGTTTCTATGGAATAAAAATATATACTTGAAGGTAATTGCCTTGTTTCAATAATTTGATGTTCTGTGAAAGCAAAAATAGATTTGGTACAGATGACTTTACCATATATATCGAAAAGGCTTAATTGGCTGCGCAAAGGGATTTCATTGGTCTTGATGACTAATGTTTGATCGATTGTTTTTTCGATGATAGAATATCGCGTTTTATCTTTTGCAATATCTTTATTGTTTGTGATTACGTTTCCGTCTTTGTCAATTTTTACAATAAGCACTTCTCTTTTTGGATTCAAATTTATATCTGATCCAGTTCCGATCCAAATGACGCCACCATCTTGACATGCAACCACGCAAGTGTTTCTAAGATTTTTTGTAGTGCTATATTCAAAATCCCATTCTACAGTTGTACTAGATGGTTGATGTTTTGTTACGAATAATTTAGATTGATATAAAGAACTTTGGCCAGTGCATCCCGAAATAAATATATTTTTTTCTTTATTAATAGCAATAGAATTTCCAAAAGCGGGAGTCCTAAAATTATCCTTTTGGGTTGAACCAGTTGCCAATACTCGTAGAGAATTTATATTAAAGATGCCATATCGAATTGTCTCTGAGTCTGGAAATAATGTAAAGACTAATTCATCATCGATTGATTTTTGAAAGGCCATGTCTTGACTTGAGAGAATTTGTGAAATATAAGAGCTGGATTGAGCTTTCGCTTTAAGATTTAATAATTTGTCAAAATAAAATATTTCTGGAGTAAAGGATACAATTTCATCATATAGTGATCTTTTGAAAAATTGCCAAGATTGAGCTTCATTTGGTTTGTTAAAATAACTATTGAGTAAATCGCCATTCTTATTTACCAATATCATATAATTATTGGTCTTAGTATGAGTTGAATCAGTAAATGATTTTGACGCTATTACAAATTGATCATTAGAAATATCACTTACTCTCACAAAATATGGAATTCGCTGTCCAATCGGTAATGGAAAAAGCTTAGTATCAATAAGTTCAAAATTGTAATTGTAATAAAGCATAACATAATCTTGCTCACTCGTAAAATCATCACTACCCGCTGCACCAAATGCAATAAAATAATCTGTAAATAATTTAATGTCGTACAAGTATAGATAGGGGCGATTGGGAAGTGTAATTTGCTTTTCAGTTTTTCTTGTACCATTGGGATGCAAAACTAAAAATGTAGAATTTACAAACCAACGATCTTCTTCAAATTTAGGTCTTAGAAGAATTGTAAGTATATCCAAATTGGGCAATTCAACACCACAAGTAGTAGATTGATAGTCAGCAGAGCTATCTCGATATACCCAAGAATTCTGTGCCTTACACCAAGTAGAAATTAGTAGTAGAACAATAGCATATTTTTTCATAAACATTCAATTAGATTTCGTTCAAATATAATCAAGAATATTTATAAAACAAGTAATGTGATCTGTATTTTTAGTTTTTATTCCAAAACTTTGCAATAAGTAAAGCGAATTTTATTCCAACACAGGCAAAATTACTTTTGATTGATGATTTTGTCTGTCTTAGTGAATTTTAGATTTATGGTTTTGGCAATTTTATACTATTGACATTTGACCAATTTAGTTTGATATAGGACTTTATTCTTGTGCACTATTTGTAAGAAATAGAGGCCTGAAGGTAGATTGGAAATATCTATTTCATTAAAGGTTTGATTAGATATTTTATATAAATATTGAGAGCCTATTTGATTCGTTAAATGAAGAGTTCTATCTTCAAGGTATTGATTTCCATTATATTTTATTTTAATATGATCTCTAGCAATAGTTGGAAATACTTCATATAATTTTTTACTTGTAAGATCTTCTTTGATTTCGTTTAATGTGCTATCACATGAATAAGTTGAAGGAAGATATCCATAATGTGGCTGAGTAGGAATAGAAGAGAAGTTAAATCCAGGAAGCGTAATGCCATGTTGTACTATTTCGGAGGCTTTTCCTGGGCAATCAGGTTTTTTGATCACATGTAAATTATATGTACTGCTTGTCGCGCTAATGTAGATTCTTCCATCAGGAGCTAAAGCGGATAAATAGAATATAGTTCCATAAGGATTTCTAAAACCATCGTATTGAGCAATGACTGTTCGCGATGATTCAATGATTGGAGCCTCCATATCAAATTGGATTACTTTATAAAGTGGGCTTGCATATAGATATCTCGAATTTGGGGAGAAGGATAACCCAGTCACATGAAAAGTATCTTGATCAAACATAATTCTAGGTCTAGGATTTGATAATTGGCCTGTGCTATCATTAAAATCATAAATATTCAATCCATTCCATTTATTCATTCTAGCATAGTGCTTTCCATTGGGACTGAACACGGCCTGACCTTGAGTATCAAGATCAGACCATCGTTCACCTAAACATTGTAATGAAGGTTTATGTACACCTCGTTCATCCACGAGGAACACGAAATAACAATTGGTATGAGACTTTGGAGCAATCAACCAAAAATCCTTCTTATTGGCATGTCGACAAGCGATAAGACTAGCCCTGCCCAAGGTATCGTATAGTGCAATTTGGTTCTTCAGTATGACTTCACCTTTACTCGAATCTCTTTTCATATCTACGATATGATACATTACCCTTTGAGGAGCATACCCAATAAAAGAGTCAATACCGAAGTAAGGGATATCAAAGTCGATATTGAAAATAAAATACCAATCTTGTACCCCTGGATATTCAGTGATCACACATCCAGGGGAACTTGTTCCATAAAATTCATCACATTCTCCAAATTTAGCCGCACCTGGATTAATAGTATCCCCATTTTTCATTAATTCATATTTTGCATTGGCTACCCAGCAAGAGTTTGTATAAAATAAAAGTTTGCCACTTGTATCTGAAATACTCGAATTGGATCCTGCAAAATCAATTCCTGGATTAATTAATGAAATTGAAAGACTATCTTTAAATTTTAGTAAATTTCCATCTTTAATATTTCCCAGAACCCATGTTGCATTTCGTTCTTTTTGGCAGAGTAAAGGGGATATGAAAATACAAATGAAAGTAGATAAAATGTTAAGTCTTCTGAATTTTAATTTTTTTGATACTCTCATTAAATAAGTATTGCAAAGTTGCTCAGCATTACATTTTTCTTAAAATATTTATTCCTTATCCAAATTCATTGGATTTATGTGCCTTCCAAACTATACCTAACTCTACTATTTTCTTTGTAAAATTAAAATTTTATTCCAACACAGGCAAAATTATTTTCGATTGATGATTTTGTCTGTCTTAGTGAATTTTAGATTTATGGTTTTGGCAATTTTATACTATTGACATTTGACCAATTTAGTTTGATATAGGACTTTATTCTTGTGCACTATTTGTAAGAAATAGAGGCCTGAAGGTAGATTGGAAATATCTATTTCATTAAAGGTTTGATTGGATATTTTATATAAATATTGAGAGCCTATTTGATTCGTTAAATGAAGAGTTCTATCTTCAAGGTATTGATTTCCATTATATTTTATTTTAATATGATCTCTAGCAATAGTTGGAAATACTTCATATAATTTTTTATTTGTAAGATCGTCATTGATTCCGTTTAATGTGCTATCACATGAATAAGTTGAAGGAAGATATCCATAATGTGGCTGAGTAGGGATAGAAGAGAAGTTAAATCCAGGAAGCGTAATGCCATGTTGTACTATTTCAGAGGCTTTTCCAGGGCAATCAGGTTTTTTGATAACATGTAAATTATATGTACTGCTTGTCGCACTAATGTAGATTCTTCCATCAGGAGCTAAAGCGGATAAATAAAATATAGTTCCATAAGGATTTCTAAAACCATCGTATTGAGCAATGACTGTTCGAGATGATTCAATGTTTGGAGCCTCCATATCAAATTGGATCACTTTATAAAGCGGGCTTGCATATAGATATCTCGAATTTGGGGAGAAGGACAACCCAGTCACATGGAAAGTATCTTGATCAAACATGATTCTAGGTCTAGGATTTGATATTTGGCCTGTGGTATCATTAAAATCATAAATATTCAATCCATTCCATTTATTCATTCTAGCATAGTGCTTTCCGTTGGGATGAACACGGACTGACCTTGAGTATCAAGATCAGACCATCGTTCACCTAAACATTGTAATGAAGGTTTATGTACACCTTGTTCATCCACAAGGAACACGAAATAACAATTGGTATGAGACTTTGGAGCAATCAACCAATAATCCTTCTTATTGGCATGTCGACAAGCGATAAGACTAGCCCTGCCCAAGGTATCGTAGAGTGCAATCTGGTTCTTCAGTATGACTTCACCTTTACCCGAATCTCTTTTCATATCTACGATGTGATACATTACCCTTTGAGGAGCTGCCTTGTCCTGAAATTAGTTGACTCATTTTAGCGTTTTCCACAGTGGGATAAGTTGACTGTGTTTGCCGTTTTTGTTTTATTTGTTCATCTTTGCATTACCACCTGAAACAGAAGGTGTAAAGTTCTGGGGAGATCTTTTCACTAAGGGATAGGGTGGTGGCTGACGAAGTTTTTACTTTTGATGTTGAAGCAACTTCATTTTAGGGGTTGCTTTTTTTATAGTAAAAACTTTTGATGCCTTATGCCTCCATCAAATCTCCCCATCGTTGTTTTTCATAATAGGTTTTCCATTGCCGTTGGAGAATGCCTGTTTGCAAATGTGCTTCATTGGTGTGAGCCAGTTTACACTTCGATGAGGTCGTTTGTTGTTATAAAACTCAATGAACTTTTTTATTTCAGTTTTTGCTTGTGCAATATTACAAAAATTTATTTGTTTATCATTAGTAAATTCTTCCTTAATTGTTTTATGAACTCTTTCTGCTACAGCATTTTCTAGTGGGTCACCTGTTTGAGTCATGCTGATATGTATGTTGGCTTTGTTCAAAATGTTAACATAAGAATGACTACAATATTGAACCCCTCTATCGCTGTGATGAATTAATTTTTCATGTTTATTTTTCCGTTGTTTTAAAGCCATTCTAAGTGCTTCGATACAGCCGTTTACACTTAAGTCTTCATGTACATTATAGCCTACAATTTTGCGTGAATATAAATCGGTAATGATACTTAGGTAACAAAATTTGTCTAATTGCTTTAGCCATAAATAGGTAATATCACTCACCCATATTTCGTTACAACGCAATGTTATTAAGCCTTCTACAAGATTATCGTATCTATTAAAATGATGATAGCTGCAAGTAGTTTTGGTTCTAAATCGTTTGGGTTTGATGAGTAATTTATTGGCTCTTAAAAAATCAAAAAACTTATCTCTTCCAATTTTTATATGATGTTCAGCAAATTCTTTATTTAAACTTTTGTGTAAATTTCTGCCACTACCACGTTTCCAGATTTCTCTCTTCTTCTGCACTAGCCCAAGTATTACATTATGTTGCAAAGCAATGCTTTCCACTGTTTTAAGTTGTTTGTAGTAGGCTTGCTTTGATTTATTAAAGAACGAACACATTTCGTTTATTTTTCTTTTTGGTCTTTGTTCTTTAATTGCTGTAATGCTTGGGCTCCAAACTTTTTTACAATATCAATGTCAAATTTTTCTTCAGCAATCTCTACAGCTTTTTGCCACACATCGGCACGAAGTTCGGCAATTCGAAGAAGCTCTTTGGTTTCTTTTAATTCTTCTTCGAGTTTTTTGTCGGTGATATTCTTCTTCATGTCGGCAAAATTAGCAATTTGTTTTACTTGTTTTTCCATAGGATTCAATCCTTGACTTTGTCTTATCCAATACAAAATAGTGGCATTACCTTTGATGCCGTAAAGTTTGGATGCCTGGTGTTTGTTGAGTTTTCCACTCAATACTTCGTTTACAATTTTTTGTTTAAACTCTTCGGTGTAGAAAAGTTTTTGTGGTTCTGCTCTTCTTGAGCTTTGTTTTTTACTCATTTTTTGCCCTGATTTACGTTGACTTATCCACTTTTTTGGAGTCAACCTATTTCAGGACTATGCAAGCATACCCAATAAAAGAGTCAATGCCGAAGTAGGGTATATCAAAGTCGATATTGAAAATATAATACCAATCTTTTACCCCTGGATATTCAGTGATCACACATCCTGGGGAACTTGTTCCATAAAATTCATCACATTCTCCAAATTTAGCCGCACCTGGATTAATAGTATCCCCATTTTTCATTAATTCATATTTTGCATTAGCTACCCAACAAGAGTTTGTATAAAATAAAAGTTTGCCACTTGTATCTGAAATACTCGAATTGGATCCTGCAAAATCAATTCCTGGATTAATTAATGAAATTGAAAGACTATCTTTAAATTTTAGTAAATTTCCATCTTTAATATTTCCCTAAAACCCATGTTGCATTTCGTTCTTTTTGGCAGAGTAAAGGGGATATGAAAATACAAATGAAAGTAGATAAAATGATAAGTCTTCTGAATTTTAATTTTTTTGATACTCTCATTAAATAAGTATTGCAAAGTTGCTCAGTATTACATTGTTCTTAAAATATTTATTCCTTTATCCAAATTCATTGGATTTATGTGTCTTCCAAACTATACCTAACTCTACTATTTTCTTTGTAAAATTAAAATTTTATTCCAACACAGGCAAAATTACTTTTGATTGATGATTCTGCCCATCGTGGTGAATTTTGATTTCGGATTTAATAAAATCTTCATCTTTGCAATGGTAAATATCGGTAAACTGTTGTGGATTGCGATCTACTAATGGAAACCATGTGCTTTGGATTTGTATCACTAGGCGATGCCCTTTTTGGAAGGTATGAGATACGTCGGGAAGAGTAAATTTTACTTTAGTATTTTGTCCAGGTTTGAAGGCTTCTGGTTTTTCAAAACTATTGCGAAATTTACCGCGCATCACTTCTCCTCTTACCATCAATTCATAGCCTTTCATAGGATAATTTGTATTGTCATTGTGATATGAAAAATCTAAGGGGAACTGATCAATAAGTTTTACAATGAAGTCTGCATCCGTTGTTGAAATACTCACATCCAGATCTACTTCTATTGGACCAGCTAATGTCAAAGAATTTTCCATAGGTGCTGATCTAAATGTCAACACATCTGGACGGCGAGATGCGAATCTCTGATCATCGCACATGTATTCTATTGTTCTGTCATCGCCTACATCCTCTCGATGAGGAACAGGATGTGCAGGATCGCTACTATAGCTAGAAAATTTTTGTTTAACTTTTTGAGTAACGACTGTAGTAATTTTATTATCTTCTGAAAGAAAATAGTTTTGTGACTTTATTTTTTTAGGAGGCCATTCTGAAAATGTTTTCCATTGATTTTCACCTGTAAAAAAAATCGTCGCTTCTTCTACTGGATCTTTTTCGCCAATGCCTTTTAAGTGATAATTAAAAAATGGCAATTGCACATTGTCTTGATACCAAGTACTCGTAGCAGATCCAAACTGCACATTTCCCAATTGACTTCCATCTACACGTTCGTCCCAGCTACCATGAAACCATGGACCCATCACGATTTTGTTGTTTGTGCTGGGGCTTTGTTTTTCCAACGCTTTGTAGGAGTTCCATGCACCCCAACAATCTTCAGCATCAAAGAGACCACCAACAAACAAAACTGCAGGACGCACATCATAAAAACTTTTGCGCGCATCTCTAGATTTCCACCATGCATCATAGTTTGGATGTTTCATCATGTCATTCCAAAACACGATATCTTTGCCCATTAATTTTGTGAAATTTTTCAACGCTCCAGTTTTCAAATAAAAATCATAAGCATCATCTCCAGGTACAGGATAACCCGGTTCTCCTTGAGTGGTTGGCTTAGGTCTAGGTTTTCCAAAACCAGAGTAAAATGAAAATCCGTCCATTAAAAAAAATGCACCATTGTGATGGAAATCATCGCCAATGAACCAATCTGTGACAGGAGCTTGTGGACTTACAGCTTTTAAGTTGGGATGATTGCTCACTGCACCCATACTAGCATAAAATCCAGGGTAGGAGATTCCCATCATACCGACATTGCCATTATTCTGTTTTGTATTCTTGATTAACCAATCAATACTATCATATGTATCACTTGCTTCATCAATATCAGTTTTTTTCTTTTTGTTTTTAATAAATGGTCTGACATCTTCAAAGACACCTTCGCTCATATATCGCCCTCTCACATCTTGCATGACGACAATATAGTTTTCTTTGAAATATCTTTTCCATCCAGTCTTATTCCATCGCGCAGGAAAATTTGTTTCTCCGTAGGGATTACAGGAGTATGGAGTTCGCATAAACATGATAGGATGTTTTTCTGATTGATCTTTTGGGGCATAAATAGCTGTAAAGAGTTTGATCCCGTCTCGCATTTCGACCATAACTTCTTGTTTGGTGTAGTTTTCTACGATCCAAGCAGAATCTTTTTGGTATTGTGCAATACTAGAATAGTTTACACTAACAATAAAAAGGAATAAACAGTATAATTTTTTCATCAGTTTCGTTATTTAACTACCGACCATTTGATGCCATATGCATCCTGCAATGTAGTAGCATCAAGAATAGTAAAAGTAAGCTCTCTACCTGATTGACTTCCAGTCAATAAAATGTTATTGTTGGTTATAGATATTTTCATGGATTCTACAATATCTCCAGATTTAAGATTGGCTTCATCATTATTTATAATTTCTAAAAAATCAGCTCCACCTTCTTCTGGTCTAGCTGAATTACCAGCATTACTTACAAATTTTTTTCCGTTGAAATCTATATTTGATGTGGGCGTTTCTACCTTAACATTTGTTTCTACTTTGTTTTCAGTAGATGTGGGGTTTGATTTTTGTCCACAAGAAATTGAAAGTAAAATGAGACAGAAAAGAAGTTGCCAATTTTTTATCATGTGATTTAAATTTATTTTATTGCAAGTATAGGAAGTTTTTATGAAAAGAAACTGAATAGTGGATAATTTCTTTACTTCTAGATATTGCTAGATCTAAATTGAGTATTTCAAAAAAAAAAGAGATAACTCCGATATCACATCATGTGTCGATTTGGCTAATTTTCTGTTTCCATTAATAAATTTGTGTGTGCAATAATATCCTCAGTCATATATTCACCAAAGTAGCTTATGAATCTTCCTAAGGGATCAATGACAACATAACTCCCACAAGGATAATGGTGTTTGAAAAATAATTTTTCTATCATTCTTTGAGGATCCTTTTTCCAAGGCACTAATTTTTCAGATTTATGAAGCTCAGATTCAGCTTGACATATATAGAGGGCATTGGTGTTAAATTGTTTTTTGACAGTTTTTTGCAATTTGTTATAGCTAGATTTAGAATCATTTGCATCTACGTTTCCAGAGCTATTGCAAGGATCTATACCAGGATAGTATAAAATGATAATGGGTGAAGTTGAATCTATAGTAATGTTCAATGTTATTTCTAAATTTTGCTCCAATACTGCTCTACTACTCAATTGTCCATATGATTCCCTTGCTATGAGTTTTTTGTAGTTTACAGAATCAATATCCAAAAAACTATTTGTGTCTAGCAATTTTTCAAAATTAGATTTATCAATTTCTTGCCCTAGGTGATCTAAATAGATCCAATTTGGACTTGATTTTTTTTGAGCAAAGATTGTAAATGACGATAAAACGGTCAAGATCATTGAGAGACAGAATACAGTATTTTTAGATTTCAACATATAGATTAATTTATGAGTCATGTAGGAGACTATTATAAAGTCTAACAAAAATACTGTAAATATTTTAATTTGAATTTAGAAATATATCTTGTTTGAAATAAATCGCTTTTTGGTTAATAACGGCATATGTAGTTAAATATCTTTATCAGAATAAGAAAAAATATGGCAGTTTGTATTCTGCACAAATAATTATTAATCAATATAATATATATTATAAAATAACATAATATAAAATTATGTATTAAAAAAATTTTGATATATAAAAACTTTACATATATTTGCACTGAATAAGGATTTCCCAAAGTCCTTATGCACATACTCTTTAGCGACATAGCGATAAAGCGCGTAAACAGAATTTTACTAAAGCTTTTGCTATGACTAATAAATCATTACTTACTTACTTTATTGCATTATTTGCAATGTGTAGTTATTTTACAATGAATGCACAATGTGATCCAGACTTGGATCCACCTTCTATCGTCTGCCCTCCAGATCAAACATTAGCCATTGGTCCAGGAACTTGTGATACAAGTTTATATTGGGATGTGACTGCAACAGACTTGTGTTCAGATACAATTTTAGGATTTAACTCATCTTTAGTTTATGCTAATTGGTCTAAATTGCCATCTGCAACTGGATTTACCGAATTTGCTACAGATTCAGTCCAGATTGTTGGTGGAGGGTTTCCAGGGGGAAATAGGGACCTTTGTTACACTTTTGTTTGCGGTGGTACATTTACCTTTGATTGGATTGCGAGAAAAACTGGAATTTTGGGTTTCGTGGGAGATCATGTTTTTCTAGGTATAAATGGAAATTTTACGCAACTAACACCAAATGGCCCAGGTGTTTATGCTACTGGTACAGAGGAAGTAACTGTTGAAGCTGGAGATGTAGTTTGTTTTCGAGTTGCCTCCAACGGTTTTGCTCCTCCAACAACTGCAAGTATTAAAAACCTGTTTTTTACTAATCTACAATTGACTCAAACTGTAGGACCTATTTCAGCCTCCGCTGTAGGAATCAATGATGGAGGATTTTTAAGCCCAGGTACACACGTTGTTACTTATGAAGCAAAAGATTGTGATGGAAATATCTCAACTTGTTCTTTTAATGTAGTAGTTGAAGATGCTCTTCCTGTCATTACTTGTCCAGCTAATATTACAATAGATCTTGATACTGCTGATTGCAGTCGGGTTTTTTGTTATGAAGTTACAGCTACTGATAATTGTATAGATATGACTGTTGATTTGCCAGGATTTCAATTTATTGGAATTCATAATGGGAATTCTTATTTTATATCACCTCCAGGATTAGCCAATCATTTACATTGGTTGGATGCTAATAGTATGGCTACAGCATTAGGTGGACATTTAGTAACAATTGAAGATGCAGATGAGAATACTTTTCTAATGAATCGAATTCAATTTGCCTTGGGATTAGGTGATAATCAATATTGGATTGGGTTGAGATATACTCCTATAATTTCTGCTTTCAAATGGATTACAGGAGAACCATTGACATATGCCAATTGGGGATTTGGTCAACCAGGTATAATAGATGGCACTTTTGTTTGGTTTTGGGATCTAATTGGTGGCACGTGGTGGGATTCTCCTTCTTTATTTAATAGAAGATATATAATTGAATTTGAACAAGGATTAAAAATAAGACAAATAGCTGGAGTCCCTAGTGGTAATCCATTTCCTTATGGTCAGACAACCAATACATTTCAAGTAGAAGATGCTTTTGGACAAACTGCAACTTGTAGTTTTACTGTTGATGTAGTTGGGTCAAATTCAATGGCTTGTAAAAATGTAAATATTTCATTAGATGCAGCTTGCCAGGCATTGATTACACCTAGGACAGTATTGACTGGATTTTATAACTGTTATGATTTATTTGAAGTAACACTAAGTCATTATGGTCATGCAGTTCCTAATCCAGTGACTAAAGACTATTTGGGAAAAACTTTAGAAGCTAAAGTAACAGATATTACTACAGGCAATTCATGTTGGTCATATATTACAATTGAAGATAAGCTTGCTCCTACTATCATTTGTGAACATGATACTATGAGCTGTTATAGATTTGAGAATTTGGTTACACCAGGAACAGTAGAAGATTGTAGTATATATAGTGTTCGATTATTAGATGAACTAACAGAAAAATTGGATTGCGATGAAGATTATATAAAAAGAATTAAAAGAACTTGGATCACAGAAGATTTATCCAATAAATTGACAGATACTTGTATTCAAGAAATACTAATCGAAAGATTTAATTTTGATTCATTATATTTTCCACCCTCAGATACAACTATATATTGCCAAGATTTATACAAAAAGGATGCAGTGGGTCATCCACATCCTTATGTAACTGGAGTTCCGACATATGGATTCTGGAGAGATACAATCTGGCCTACCACAGATTTCCTATGTAATGTGGCGACAGATTATGTTGATACAGATTTAGGGGAAATAAGATGTGTAAGAAAAATTATGAGAAACTGGAGAGTTAGAGAGTGGTGGTGCAATCAAGAAATCACAAGAAACTGGACTCAGTTCATCCAAATAAAAGATACAGTTGGTCCAAGAATAATTCATGGTGTTTATGATTTTCATGCAACAACAGGACATAAATCATGTCATGCAGATGTGACACTTCCTGCAATTGAAGCAGTGGATGATTGTCATCAATTATTGTCAGTTGATGTCGTATATCCTGGTGGAATTTTAAAGAATCAGAATGGTGGTAGAGTATTATTACCTGTGGGTTATGATACAATCATCTATAGACTTTACGATAATTGTTATAATCTTTCTACTGACACATTAATAGTTACAGTAAAGGATAATACAGAACCAGTTGCTATTTGTGATAGAAGAACAGTTGTATCATTAAATCAGAATGGAACAGTATGGGTTCCGGCTGATGTATTTGATGATGGTTCATTTGATGAGTGTCATCTACATCATTTTGAAGTGAGAAGAATGGACGATAATTCTTGTGGAACTACGGGACCTGATGATTGGGGACCTGAAGTAGGATTCTGCTGCGAAGATGTTGGAACTGAAAGAATGGTAGCATTCAAAGCAATAGATTTTTCTGGAAATGAAAGTGTTTGTATGGTACTGGTTGAAGTGCAAGATAAAGATTTACCAAGTATCGTATGTCCTCCAGATATTACGATTGACTGTCGTTTTCCAATAGATTTGAATCATTTAGAAGTTTTTGGTAGAGTAGTTACTTCACAAGCTGCTAGAAATCCAATCATTATAGATCCAACATATTATCATGTTATCGATGGACATCCACAAGATGGATTAGCTTTAGACAATTGTAATCCAAACGTTACTGAAGAGCCTGATTTTTCTAATATGGATCAATGTGGACAAGGATATATCCTTAGATGGTTTTATGTTACAGACAGACAAGGTAATCGTGTAAGATGTCATCAGACAATTACAATCGTAAATCATAATCCATTTGATGAAACAAGTATTGTATGGCCTCTAGATTTAGATACAAGTGGTATTTGTGATGTGAATTTATTAGATCCAGTATTGTTGTCAGCACCATACAATAGACCTACATATAGTGATGATGTTTGTAGTTTAGTTGGTGTAAGTTATAAAGATCATCCATTTACACAAACTGTTCCTGGAGACCCATGTTTTAAAATTTTCCGAGTATGGAAAGTGATTGATTGGTGCCATAAAGATGCCTATGGTGATTTTATGATCTTTAGTGATACCCAAGTGATCCGTGTAGTGAATTTAATTGATCCTATTATCACAAAGACATGCAGAGATACAACAATTTGTACTTATGATGTTGAGTGTAGACCAATTGCAGTAAGTTTATCTATAGCTGCAACAGATGATTGTACAAGAACTGCGGAATTATTGTTCAGATATAAAGTAGATTTAAATAGTGATGGAACAATTGATATTGATAAAGCATCAATAGGTGATCCTGTTGCGTCTGGTACTTGGCCATTGGGTAGACATACGATCAAATGGGAAGTTGAGGACAGATGTGGAAATACAGCAAAATGTCAATCTCAATTAAACTTGATTAATTGCAAGACTCCTACGGCTTATTGTCATAGAGATATATCAGTGGGTTTAGTGGCGATGGATTTAGATGGAAATGGAATACCTGATACAAAGATGGTTCAAGTTTGGGCTAGTGATATTGATGCAGGTAGTTCTCACAGTTGTGGGTATCCAGTAACATTAAGTTTTAGTAGAGACACAGCTGATAAATCAAGGACTTATACTTGTGATAGTCTAGGATTGCGCAATGTTGAATTGTGGGTTACAGATATCAATGGAAATACTTCTGTATGTAAGACTCGAATTATCGTTTGGGATAATCCAATGAATGCTCCTGCTTGTCCAAACACGTTGACAACGGGAATAGATGGTTTAATCACAACAGAGACAGGTTCAAAAGTTCAAAGTGTAGAGGTTGCTGCTGAAAGTACTACTACACAATCTACGATGACCAATTTTGATGGAATATATGATTTTGGTGCGATCGCTTCTGGTGCAGACTATATGATTAATCCAAAGAGAAATGATGATTGGGTCAATGGAGTAACAACTGCAGATATAGTTAAAATTCAAAAGCATATCTTAGGAATCGAAGTATTTACTTCACCTTACAAGATGATTGCAGCGGATGTTAATAACTCTAAAACGATTACGGCAAGAGATATTTCAGAAATTCGAAAAATGATTTTGGGAGTCACAAATTCTGTACCTAATAATACAAGTTGGAAATTCGTAGATCAATTGTATCAATTTAAGAATATTGATGAGACTTTAGAAGAAAATTATCCTCAGAATTATCAAATCACAAATTTGAATTCGAAGATGAATATTAATTTCTATGGTATTAAAATAGGAGATGTAAACGAAAGTGCAAAAACTAGAGGAGTGTCTTCGAATGGAACTACAAGATCTGACAAATCATTAGTACTTCAAGCTGATAATGTACTTATGAATAAAGATGAAATACATGATGTTGTAATTCGTAGTTCTAATATCCAAGAGTTTGCTGGTATGCAGTTTACAATTCAATTTAATCCTGAATTAATTGAAATAACAGAAATAAAAGGAAATGAATTTATAGGACTTCGCCTTGAGAATTTCAACTTACACAAGCTTCAAAATGGTTTAATTAGTTTAAGTTGGAATGGTCAAGTGAGCAACAATGACGAATTGTTTACCTTGAAAGTAAAAGCAAATTCAAGTATAAATCTTGCTGATGGAATATTTATTGGTTCATCATTGACTCCAGCGTTATCTGTAGGAGTTGATGATCAAGAATATCCAGTGAACTTGAATTTCATCGGTGCGAGTACTAAGGAGTTTGTTTTATTGCAAAATGAACCAAATCCATGGAAATCAAATACTGCAATCGGTATGTATTTACCACATGCAGGGGAAGTTAGAATGACAATTCATGATGTGCATGGAAAAGTACTCTATATGTCAGAGAAGGAGATGACTAAAGGTTACCAAGAGTGGACTATTGAAAAATCTATCTTGAATACAAGTGGAGTTTATTATTATCAGGTGGATTTTGAAAATCACACCCAAACGAAGAAAATGATCGTCATAGAGTAAGTAAGAAGGCTCAATAAGATAACTAACGATGGTGTGGTTGATGTATGTCAGCCACACTTTTTTTATAGAAGAATTTGTGTGCTATAATTCTAGATATCTTCTTTTACGTAACTAAGATTAATTTTTATCTTTGTGCCTTCATAATCGAATAGTATATGTGGAAAATTCTTGTAAATGATGGGATGGAATCTGAAGGCGTTTTAGCTTTGCAATCACTTGGATTTAAAGTGGATTGTAACAATATACCTCAGAATGAATTAAATGAAAAGTTGCCTTTTTATGATGGAATTATCGTTCGAAGCGCAACAAAAGTAAGAACTGAATTAATTGATGCATGCCCCGATCTAAAATTTATCGCAAGGGGTGGCGTCGGAATGGATAATATTGATGTGGAATATGCTCGCCAAAAAGGAATCGAAGTGATCAATACACCCGCAGCGTCATCTAGATCAGTTGCCGAGTTAGCGATGGCTCATATATTGTGTTGCTCTCGAGGTTTGCATATTTCCAATCGTGAGTTGCAAAATAAAGATTCGTTTACTTCATTGAAAAAACAATTTGCTTCACTCTGTGAGATTAAAAGCAAAACATTGTTTCTAATTGGTTTTGGGAGGATTGGAAAAGAACTTGCTAAAATGGCAATCGGCTCAGAAATGAAAGTTGTAGTATATGATCCATTTATATCGAATCCAGTAGTTGATTTTGAATTCAATGGAAATCAATTATCAGTGTCATTGCCTCAAGTGGAATTAGCTGATGGATTTTCAATAGCTGATTATATTTCAATTCATACACCTTTTGTTGGTCAGCCTATTCTTACAAAGAGCGAATTTGAACAAATGAAACAAGGGGTAATTATCATTAATACATCTAGAGGAGAAAATATAAGTGAAAGTGATTTGCTTGATGCAATCGAAGCAGGTAAAGTAAAGTTTGCTGGTCTTGATGTGTATCAAGACGAACCCAATATTTCAAGCAATATTATTTCTCATCGTTTGATTTCAAAATCACCGCATATAGGCGCTTCTACTCAAGAGGCACAAGCCAGAATTGCGCTTGAGTTAGTTGAAAAAATTGATAATTATTACAATTCGAAGTAGATTACTATGCAAGATAAAAAATTAGAAATACACTATGATGCTTTTGGGAATGCGCTTAGCCCTATATTGCCAAAGGAAGTAAAAAATTATTTAATTGATATCGACGGCACAATCTGTGACGATGTTCCCAATGAAGAACCCGATCGAATGAAGCATGTTGCTCCGTTTTTGGATGCTTTGGAGATAATCAATAAATGGTTTGATGAAGGTCATATGATTACTTTTTTTACATCGAGAACAGATTCTCACAAGGAGATTACAGAAACATGGCTTAAGAAACATGGATTTAAATATCATGGTTTATTGTTGAATAAGCCAAGAGGTGGAAATTATCATTGGATAGATAATCATATTGTCCGAGCTACAAGATATACTGGCAATTTTACAGATTTTATAAAAGAATTGAAAGAAGTAGAAGTATTTAAAGACTAAGGTTTAAGCAAATAAGCCTATCTGCCATGGTTTGTATATTGTCTTAATATAGCAAAGCTTTTGAGGTGACAAGTTTTGATTAGTAAAAAGTATTCCCCATCGTAAGCACTCTAAACTAGTCGTAAATTCAGTCATAGATTGAATTTCCAACCAAGCTTTATACATTTCTTTTGACCAATGAATATCATCCATAATGATGATGCCATTTTCATTTAAAGCTGATAGGCAATGTCGGATATAATTCATAGTAGATTGGTAATTGTGATCTCCATCAATTAGAATGATATCAAACTTTTCATTATTGCGAGATTCAAAAAATTGGCTAAAGAGTTGATTGTGCAGTTTTATATTTTTTACACCAAATCGTTGGTGTAATTCCCTTGATTCTTGCGCAAGGAATGCATTCCCTTCAATTGAAGTGACAGCGCAGTCATTAGATACCAATGCCATGCTTAAGCTACTTAATCCTACACAACTGCCCATTTCAAGGATGGCTTTCGCTTTTTGAAATTCAACCAATCTAAAAAGATCATAAGAAATTTTTTTCGGACTTGCCGCAGTTGAAGCGAATTGAGCTAGGGATTTTCCGTTTTGTTGGTGCGAATTTGAAAATTCATCGGTAGGAATCGTTTTTTGAGAATTTGAAATAGAATCATAGGCAGCGTCTATAGTATAGAATGCATAATATGATTGATCTTGATCGAAGACATTGCTTATGAAGTCGAAAAGTAATGGTGATTGTATATGATATATTGTTTTTGCTTTGAAGTAATACTTCAAATAGATGATAAATCTGTCGATCAGGATTTGAAATGTCAAGTTGAACTTATTTAAAGTTTTTTTATTGTTAAATTAATTTATGTTTATCAAAATGCAAGATACTTTAGTTTCTAAATTTTATTTTTTTATTTTTACTTTTCTTACGCAATGCACTTTATTTTCTCAAATTCAGTATAAGGAGGCAAATTTTGGTAGACAATTTTATTCTGGGATAGTTACAGCCACTGCTGACATAAACCATGATTTTATAGATGATTTTATTGTATTGGATCAAAGTAAACAATTATGGATAGGGGAGAATTCAGCACAAGGGAATATTATTTGGCGCCAATTAGATTTGAGATCAGGAGAAGGAATTTGGTCAATCGTTGTTGGTGATGTAGATCATGATTTTAAGAATGATATCATTTTGGCAGGAGATCCTTCTGGTTGCCATATTTTGTATAATAAAGGAAATGATTTTGTTTCAGCAATAATTGAAGATTCGCGTTTTTTTCCTCAAGCTGCGACCTTGTATGACTTGAATAATGATGGTAAATTAGATTATACCGTGTGTGATGATAATTCTGAATCACGAGTTTATTTTTCGAATGCAGCAGGAGTCTTGAATCGAGATACGAATTTTATAGATCTATCTCTTTCACAGCAAGAACTTGAAGCTGGAAATTACGGTTGTACATGGACTGATATTGACGTGGATGGAGATGCAGATTTCTATATATCTCGTTGTCGTGCAGGAGTTGATGATATTACTGATTTACGACGCAAGAATTTTTTATATATACAGGAAAACAATCAATTTTATGAAAAGGGAGATGAGTATGGTATTGGAATTTTTGACCAAAGCTGGTGTTCTACCTTTAGAGATCTAGATGGAGATTTATTGCCAGATTTAGTGGTCGTAAATCACTATACTCCAATACGTGTATTTCGACAAAATTCGAATCACACATTTCAAGACCAAACCGCATTTGCAGGAATTCAGTTTGCTGGTATTCCAATTCAAATGAGCATAGAAGATTATGATAACGATGGTGATCAAGATATTTTTATAAGTGGAACGACAAGTGAATTATGGTTGAATAATGGAAAAATGAATTTTAGCAAATCGGCAGTGAATGTATCAGATGTGCCATTTTCGAGTTTTTCCGTTGGTGATTTTAATACTGATGGCGTTTTGGATTTTTATTGCAGTTATGCAGATTTGTTGAATAATCCTAATAATAAAAAGGATAGATTGTTTTATGGTCAGGGAAATTCGAATCAATTTATAAATATTAGTTTGCAAGGAACAGCATCCAATACAAATGGTATAGGTGCAAAAATTTTCGTTACTTCTAATGGCAAAACTCAATACAGAGAATTTGTTATTGGGGAATCTTTTGGTGTTCAGAATTCTTTAAATTTACATTTCGGGCTAGGAAAAAATGATATAGTAGAAGAACTCAAAATCATATGGCCGTCGAAGCTAGTGAGCATCTACAGAAATATAGCTGCTGGAAAATTTTATATCATTGGAGAATATGGTTGTATTTCAGAAAAAATTCAAATCAATCCATCACAAGATCAAGTCCTTTGCGCGAATGAAATAAAAATATTGACTGCTGAAGATGTCTCTTTCATTGAATGGAATAATGGTGTTAAGGAAAGAGTAAATTCTGTATCAAGTGAAGGCATTTATTTTTATACCTCGACAGATGATAAAGGATGTAATGTAATCTCAAAATCTGTAGCAGTAATTTATAATCCCGATCGGTTTCCAAAGTTAAATTTTTCTAATGAATATAACCTTTGCACAGATGAATTTATTGAATTGAAAGTGGAAGGTTATCCATCAGTCCAATGGCAAGATGGAAGTATTTCTTCGTCTTTGTTTGTAAATAAAACTGGATTATATTTTGGAAAAATTAAAGGTGAATGTCGCGATTTTTTTTCTGATTCACTAATTGTAAGACATAATGATTTTGTGGATGAGCCAATTATTCCTCGTGTTGAAATTGTAAAAGGAAGTTCAGCAATCTTACAATCGAATCAAGTGAGAACCAATTGGTACGAAACAGAAACTGATCCCACTGCTATTTATACAGGCAATAGATTTGTAACACCTGTTTTGAATTCACCTAGGGTTTATTGGGCCTCTGCATTTGATGAATTGCAATACAATTTTGTGAGGGGAGGGATGCTGCAAGCTAGTTATAGAGAGACCCCATTTCAAGCAAATTTTTTAAATCCAAGTATGTACTTTCAAGTTTACATTGATTTTGTTTTGGACTCAATTACTGTGTTCACAGATCGTGCAGGTTTGCGAAAATTTGAATTGGTAAATGGAAATAAAGAAGTGGTCGCTTCAAAAGAAGTTTTGTTGCAAACAGGAAAAAATATCATTGCCCTTGGTTTCAACTGTGAAGCAAAAGCAGGGACATATTCATTAACTACAAATGAAGCAGTTAACATTGCACAGTTTCAATCCAAAAGTCCGTGGCTATATCGAAGTGATCAAGGATTTGTGTATCCTTTCTTTATTCAAAATCTTGCAAAGATTATTTCTTCATCTTTAGGTGATACTTATTATTATTTCTTTTACGATTGGGTTATTCATCGCGAAACTAAGGAATGTGAAAGTCGACGAGTAGCTGTGAATGTTGATATTTTAAGTTCAATTCATCAGGCAGAGCAATTGACTGATCATATTTATTATAAAAACAAGAGTATCATTTTATCTCAAAATGCAAACATAGATGAAATAACTATTTTTGACCTTTATGGGAGGGAAATTTATAGTTCAAAAAAGATAAATCAAACAATAGATGTAAGTAATCTAATCCCAGGAATTTATTTTACCAAGATCACAAATAGAAATTCAAAAAACAATCAATTTAGCTTTGTAGTTGATTAAATAAATGCTTCTATTTCAGACAGGCATTGTGAAGCTGAACCAACAATGGTTTTTATTTTTCGATTAGTGGCAATGGATTGATTTGGATTTTTATCTATATAGATTATTTCAGCAAAAGGTGGAGCGTAGTACATAAGTTGAGCAGCTGGATATACGACTAGCGATGTACCTATAATAAGTAAAATCTCACATTCAGCAACTATACTTGCAGCCAATTCTAATAGAGGTACTTCTTCTCCAAACCAAACGATATCTGGTCTTAGCTGAGACTCATTTTCACAAAGATCGCCAAGATTACAATCTGTGGTCCAATCATAGACTAATTCTGGATTTTTTGTACTCCTGACTTTAAGCAATTCACCATGGAGATGAATTACATTTTTAGATCCAGCTCGTTCATGCAGGTTATCTACGTTTTGTGTGATGATGGTGACTTCATATTTGTCTTGCCATTCAGCCAAAATTTCATGGGCTCGATTCGGCTTAACTTCTTTTAGTTGAGCTCGTCTTTGATTATAAAAATCCAAAACCAAATTGGGGTTCTTATGCCAACCATCGATACTCGCTACTTCCATTACATCATGCCCCTCCCACAAACCATCACTATCGCGAAACGTCTTGATTCCGCTTTCTGCCGATATTCCAGCACCTGTTAAAACGCAAATTTTTTTCAATGAGTTTTTTGTTTGAGTTATAGATCTTTTCCCCGCTTTAAATCGAAGTCAACTGAAATTTTTGAAGCAGGAAAGTAGCTTAGTTTGCCATTGATGAAGGCATCAATTTGAGATGTAAAAGTAATCTTCCCTTTGATACGTCCGCCTACTGCTTCATAGCTTGTAATTGTAATCGGATCTCCTCTGAAAATAGTCATTATAAGTTCATCAGAGTTTTGAAAATAAAACTCTAAACTTCCAATTTGACTAGACAAAGTATCGATTGCTTTGACTGCATAATAATTGCCTGGTTTTGGTTCTCCAGTGAATGCAAAATTTATACGACTACTAGCTTGCAATCGGTTTGAATCGATTTCAATAAAATTACCTGCCTGAATAGTGAGATTTTTATTTGGCTCATAAGCAATATCCTCTTCTGATACATCACCATCTTTGACTTTGAATGCTTTATTTGCATAAGGTCCTTTGTCCATCACGATGGTGTACGTATTGATTAAATTGTCCGAATTGTTTGGGTCTTCATCTTCTGCACATGACATCAATGCTACGCAAAATAACAAGGAATAAAATATTTTTTTCATAAGTACCAATTTATTTTTTTTTGAAAGGATTTTTAAATTTGAATGTTTTTTTCTTTTGTTTTACCATTACATATCGCAAACTTAAGGCAGTGCTGCTTGATAAATTAATAATTTCGTTAAAATTTACAATTGGCATGATATCATAGGATAAATTCAATCTTCTTAATGTAAATTCCAAACCAAACATCATTGAAATTCCAAAAGGATTTGAAAGTTTGCTATCTATTGATTTGTATTGCCAATAATAATGAGGACCTAATCCCATATACACATTAAATCTCTTTGTGAGTAGCGGAAAGTGTTGTTCAGTTATAAGACTAATTCCAGGATTTTCAATTGATTTATTATTCTGCAATATGAATTCTATTGTCCCTCTTTTGTATATTTTTTGCTGTAGAGAAAATCCAATCGTATTATAAATTCTTGGGCCAAATGAAGTAGTATAGCTTTGACAATTGCAAGAGATTGAAATGCAAAAAAGGAATACTGCTTGAATAAACTTCATGAGCTCTAAACGAAATTATTTTGCAATTAATATAATTTTGCTAATCAAAAGATTGGTTAGCAGCAGCAGCTTGGGCAGCCATTTCTTGATATTCTTTTGGGCTCAATCCATCCATACAATAATGAATTGGATTGATGGCTTTACCATTATAACGCACTTCATAATGGCAATGTGGTCCCGTTGACATGCCAGAATTCCCTACGGTGCCTATTTTTTGACCTTTTTTTACTTTTTCACCTTGCTTTACATTGAGATCTTTCATATGAGCATACAAGGTCTGATAGCCATAGCCATGATCGATTATAATAGATTTACCATATCCAGAGCCTTTGACTTCAACTTTAGCTATTTTGCCATTGCCTGTAGCTTGTACTGGTGTCCCTTCGGGGGCAGTAAAATCTATTCCTTCATGTAACTTATTGATTTTGTGTACTGGATGCAATCGTATACCATAGCCTGACAAATTTTGAACGTCTCTTTCTAGATGATCAATACGGACAGGTTTGACAGAAGGGATAGATTGAATCATTTCTTCTCTATTCTTGGCCAATTTTTCTAGTGTATCCAATGATTTTGATTGCAAATAAATCTGCCTCTCTAATTTTTTGAGAAATTGATTTGCCTCTTTTATTGTCCCTGAGGCATGTTTTACACCTTCTAAGTCTCCATTGGGATTATGACCACCGATGCCTCCGTTCCAGACTGCTTGATCTATTGGATCCATGCCCAGTAATACTCGATGTACTTTAGCATCTCTTGTCTGTAAGTTTTGAACTACTTTATTTGCCCTAGCTAAATGATCTTCAATGAGTTGATAATTGTATTCTAACTGTGAAAGTTCTTTTTTTAATAATTTTTCTTTTGGAGAAGGAAAATATTCTGAAGTCAAAAAATAAAAAATTAGACCTGTTACAATTACCGAAGAAACATACATAAATACCCTAAATAAAAGGTTCTTGTGTGAAACTTTTAGTTTCTCGAATTGGAGAGTATGAGGGTTATATATGTATTTTTCGCCTTTCTGCATTACGCTTCGTTGGTAAATTGACTACTTTTGCGTATTGAAATACGTTTCTGTTTTATTTGATTAGTACAAAAATACTGATTTTATCCGACAATGATGAAGTTTCAAATGAAAAATTAATACATATGAATATTTATATATATATATGTGTTTTTAAATTAATAAGTTATAATTTTTGATAAATATGAACTCAGCTTTAATTCGGAAGACATTCTTAGACTTTTTTGAAAAAAATGGGCATAAAATAGTCCCTTCAGCTCCAATGGTCATTAAAAATGATCCAACATTGATGTTCACCAATGCGGGAATGAACCAGTTCAAGGATTATTTTCTAGGCAATAGGAAAGCAGAATACAAAAGAATAGCTGACACCCAAAAGTGTCTAAGAGTCAGTGGAAAGCATAATGATCTTGAAGAAGTGGGCACAGATGGATATCATCATACTATGTTTGAAATGTTGGGAAATTGGTCAATAGCAGATTATTTTAAAGAAGAAGCTATTTCATTGGCTTGGAGGCTGCTGACTGAGGAATTTAAAATTTCACCTGATATTCTCTATGTATCTGTTTTCGGTGGTGATGAAAAAGAGAACTTAGCTCCTGATTATGAATCAGTGGAAATTTGGAAAAAATGGATCGCAGAAGATCGGATTTTGTTCTTTTCCAAAAAAGATAATTTTTGGGAAATGGGAGATACTGGACCCTGTGGCCCTTGTTCTGAAATTCATGTCGATCTACGAAGTGAAGAAGAGCGAAGAAAATCTCCAGGTGCAGCTTTGGTCAATGTCGGTGTGCCTGAAGTCATGGAGATATGGAATAATGTGTTTATCCAATACAATCGGAAAGCAGACGGCTCTTTAGAAGAGTTGCCTGACAAGCACATTGATACTGGGATGGGATTTGAGCGAATCAGCATGGTCTTACAAGGTAAGAAGGCGTCTTATGATACGGATATATTCATGCCTTTAATTAATTTTATCTCAGAGTTTTCATCAATAAAATATACAGGAAAGTTTGACGGAAATTCCAAGTCTGATATGGCAATGCGAGTTATGGCGGATCATATACGTGCAGTTAGTTTTGCTATTGCTGATGGAGCGATTCCATCCAATACAGGACCTGGTTATGTGATACGTAGAATTTTGCGCAGAGCAGTGCGGTATCAATTTTCATTTTTGGATATTAAAGAACCATTTTTATTTCGATTAGTTCCATTGTTGAGTAATATGATGGGGCATGTTTTTCCAGAGTTGATTGCACAAAATGATTTTATTGTCAAAGTGATTCGTGAAGAAGAATTATCTTTTTTGCGCACACTAGAAGAAGGTTTGAAACGTATTGAAAATTTGCCAAAAGAGAATCAAAAAATCTCTGGGAAAGCAGCATTTGAACTTTATGATACTTATGGATTCCCAATAGATTTGACAAAATTAATTTGTAGAGAAAATCATTGGGATGTTGATGAAATTGAATTTCAAAATGCATTGGATGAGCAAAAGCAAAGATCTCGTTCTGATGCAAAAAAGGAATATTCAGATTGGAATATAATACAAAATGGTGAAACTATTTTTTCTGGATATGATGTGCTTTCCTTGCAAAATTCGCAACTTTTACGGTGGAGAAAAATTGAAACAAAAGGGAATACTAATTATCAATTAGTTATGTCACATACTTGTTTTTATCCAGAAGGAGGAGGTCAAGTAGGTGATCAAGGAACGATAACTTTTGCAAATGAAACTATAAATGTAATTAATACTGTAAAAGAAAATGAGTTGATCATGCATATTGTCGAATATATGCCAAATGATTTATCGGCCAACGCATCAATGCAAGTAAATTCTACGCGACGTCATTTGATTGAAAATAATCACAGCGCGACTCATTTGCTACATGCAGCATTGAGGTCAGTACTTGGTGTTCATGTCCAGCAAAAAGGGTCATTAGTGAATGATGATTATTTGAGATTTGATTTTTCTCATTTTCAAAAAGTAACTAATGAAGAAATTGAGAAAATAGAAAATATTGTAAATGCAAAAATTCAACAAAATATTGCACTTGAAGAATCGCGCTCGATACCAATAAAAGAAGCCGAAGCTGCAGGAGCAATGATGTTGTTTGGAGAAAAATATGGTGATGTAGTGCGAATGATTACATTCGATCCAAGTTATTCTCGAGAATTATGTGGCGGCTGTCATGTCAAATCTACAGGCCAAATTGGATTTTTTAAAATCATTGGGGAGTCTGCAGTCGCTGCAGGTATTAGAAGAATAGAAGCTGTGACTTCAACTGCTGCACAGCAGTATATTCATGAAAAAATCGAAGAGTTGAATCAAGTAAAAGCGATATTTAAGAATCCAAAAGATTTACTCGCACATCTCCATCAATTGCTTGAAGAAAATAAAAATTTTGCAAAGCAAATTCAAACTCTTAAAGAAGAAAAAAGTGCTATTTTAAAAACTGAATTAGTTAAAAAATCAACTCGCCATAATGGAATTCAAATTTTGGCAGAATCAATTGATCTCGATGATTCAAAGATAATTAAAAATCTAGCCTATCAGTTGGTAAAAGAGTTGGAGCCAACTATCATTTTGCTTGGATTTGAAGAAAATGGAAAAGCACAATTGATGTGTGCTATTTCAGAGGACATAGTAAAATCAAATGCTTATGATGCAAATGTAATATTGAAGAAAATATCTCATCTTATCGAAGGCGGCGGCGGTGGACAGAAATTTTTTGCAACAGCTGGTGGAAAAAATATCCAAGGGATTTCAGCTGCGATTCAAATGGGCAAAAAAGTGATTCTTGAATATATTGGAGTGACAGCATGAGATTTGTAATTGTTTTTTTTATTTTTATTTTATTTGTAGGAATTAATATTTATATTCGAATTAAAACCTTGCGATATTACAAATTGCTAGTAGAAAGGAGAATCGAATTTAGTTTTTCAGATTTGTTTAGTTCACAAAAGTGGAATCAAATCGTTACTCATATATATCCAAATGATAAAGAATTATTAAATACGTTTCGAAAACATATATTGATTACAGGAACTGTTTTTATTTTGATAATTCTTATTGTATTATCACTTTTGTATGTGCTAAGAAATAATTTGTAAAGCATGAAATTAAAAATTGGACTCATTGGACTTGGTCACCTTGGAAAGATACACCTCAAATGTATTCGCGAGATAGAAGAAATCCATTTTCAAGGTATCTATGATGTAGATATAGAGATAGCGAAAGAACTTTCTGCGCAGTACCAAATTCCAGCATATAAATCTTATGAAACTTTGCTCGATGATATAGATGCAATAGTAATAGTTACACCAACTACGACGCATTTTGAGCTTGCAAAAAGAGCTATTGAAAAAGGGAAACATTGTTTTATTGAAAAACCTGTGACAAGTACATTAGAAGAAGCTAATGCGCTCATTGCGCTTCAAGAAAAGTATGGGGTAAAAGTTCAAGTAGGGCACGTGGAGAGATTTAATCCCGCATTTCTAGCAGCAAGTCCCTATATTAAAAATCCAAAGTTCATAGAAGCACACAGATTATCTATGTTCAAACCGAGAGGTACAGATGTATCTGTTGTGCACGATCTCATGATTCATGATCTGGACTTGATTAGTTTCATTGCAAAGTCTGAATTAAAAGAAATTAGAGCATCAGGCGTTGCCATCGTAAGTCCTACAGCTGATATATGCAATGCCAGAATAGAATATAAGAATGGCTTAGTGGCAAACGTTACTGCGAGTAGAATTTCTTTGAAGACCATGCGTAAAATTCGTATTTTTCAAGAAGATGCATATATGAGCCTTGATTTTCAAAGTAAAGAATCAGAGATTTTTACTTTAAATGAAACCTATCAAGAGAATTCATTTGAATTGGAGACCTATAAAGGCAATAGATATATCTCTCAAATTGCAATTGATACAAATTCAGTTAACGCAATTTTAGAAGAAATAAAATCTTTTTCAAAAAGTATCGTTACTAATACAGAAACGGAAGTAAACCTAAAAGATGGTACCCGAGCTCTTGAGCTAGTGGATATTATTCTCAAACAAATCGAACGATAAATGACCAAAAAAAACTTGAACTATTTTTTTGTATTATATTTATTTATAATATGTAATTCTTGTAAAAAAGAAGAGCTTGTATTGCCCTCTTACCTTTCGGTTCAAGAATTAAAATTAGTGACTACTGTTGCGCAAGGTTCTTCGAAGCATAATTTTAAGGATGTTTGGGTTTTTGTCGGAGGAAACTATATAGGTGCTTATGAAGTTCCTTTTACTGTTCCAGTTTCAACATTAGGCACCCAAGAGGTTGAAATGTTTGCTGGAATTCGGGTAAATGGTGTGTTGACGATTGCAGCTAGATACGCATTATGTGATTCTTACAAAAATACCCATAATTTTAAATCACAAGATACAATTGTTGTAAAACCAGTTTTTACATATAGCTCTGAGGTGAAATTTCCTTTTCATGAAAATTTTGAATCATTGCATTTTTTTAATGAAGAAAGGGATGGAGATCTTGACACAAAGATGGTAAACAGTGGAGCCTCAGAATCATTCGAAGGTGCAAATTCTGGACTGATTGAACTTTCTGCTTCGAATCCCAATATAGAAACTTGGTATGATTTTGATCGGGTGATTCCAGTTTCTACGAATGCAGTTTATCTTGAGTTTCATTACAAATCTGATATTCCTTTTTCAATAGGTTTTGTCGCCTTTAAGCAAGGCTTGTTTGATAAGAAATATTTAAATGCCACTGTTTTGCCTAAAGGTGAGTGGACTCGTGTGTATTTTGATTTTGGACCGATACTGAATGTCTCTGAAGCAAGCTCCTACAAAATAGCTATTGCTGCATCTTTCAAAGAAGATCTCGGTAAAGCGAAACAAAGGATATTAATTGACAATCTAAAAGTAGGACATAGATAAATCGTTATGAGACGTTGGGAAAATACAGTATATAAGCTTGTAGATTATTTGGTAGCAATTTTAGCTTGGTATTTATTTATACAATATTTAAATGCGAATAATTATTTCCAACCAACTTACAATGTAAATAAACTCTATAAAATAGGATTGCTGATTGTGCCATTTATTTGGTTTATCATTTTTACTTTATTCGAACAATACAATGATGTTTATAGACTTTCAAGATGGTCAGTGTTTTCGAGGACCTTATTGCTTTCGCTGGTTGGTTGTATCTTGTTTGTCTTGCTATTAATGGCGAATAGAGCGATCAATTTTGAGAATCGAGTATTAGAGGCTATATTTCGATATTTTATGATTTATTTCGGACTCCTAATTTTCTGGAAAATGTCTTTCTTATCATTTATAAGTTCGCGTATAAAAAATGGTGTAGTTGGTTTCAATACATTAATCATTGGAGGGGACCAAAGAGCTGTAGAGTTATATAATGATATCACTTCGTTAAAATATAGTTTAGGGAATAAATTCAAAGGATTTATTCATTCCAATGGAGGTCGTACGAATGAATTAATTCAGTTTATCCCACAGTTGGGAGGACTTGCTGATATGAAGCGAGTTATTGAAGAAGAGAATATTGAAGATGTAATTATTGCGATTGAATCAACTGAACATGAAAAATTAAAAAGTATCCTCGATGATCTGTATGAATATGAAAATTCAGTCTTGATAAGAATCATTCCAGATATGTATGACATCCTGCTTGGTTCAGTAAAAATGAACCATGTATACGGTGCTATACTTTTGGAAATCAATCAAGAAATGATGCCAAAATGGCAGATTTTCATCAAGCGTATCATGGATCTTTCTGTGAGTATTATCATGTTAATAATCCTTTCGCCTTTCATTCTTTATATCGTATTGAGGACAAAGTTTTCAAGTCCGGGCCCAATCTTATATGAGCAAGAGCGAATCGGGCAAAATGGGAAACCATTTCAGATTTATAAATTTCGCAGTATGTACACCAATGCTGAAGATAAAGGACCACAGTTGTCAAGTGATGAAGATCCGAGGATTACATCGTGGGGAAGCGTCATGCGCAAATGGAGATTAGATGAGTTGCCACAATTCATAAATGTGTTAAAGGGTGATATGGCATTGGTCGGACCAAGGCCTGAAAGAAGGTTCTTTATTGAAAAAATAATGGCACGTGCTCCGCATTACAAACATTTACTTAAAGTAAGACCTGGGATAACTTCATGGGGACAAGTAAAATTTGGTTACGCTTCGACGATAGAGGAAATGCTGCAAAGACTGAAATATGACTTGCTTTATATTGAAAATAGATCCTTAGGGCTAGACATTAAGATCCTTTTTTATACAATTTGGGTCTTATTCCAAGGTAAAGGCAAGTAAAAACAACAAATATCTAATATTTACAAAAAATTAATATAAAGAAAATCAATCTGTAAAAGTTTGAATTGTAGCTTTGTGTAACCAAATTTACAACAAACTCTTACAAATGAAAAAAAGACTTTTACACAAATTATTGGCAATTTTGATTCTGGCAATACAATTCCAGCTATCATTTGCTCAGGGAGTAACGACTTCACAAATTTCAGGACAGATCACAGATGGCGCTGGAAAACCAATTGAAGCAGCAACGATTCAAGCGACACATCTTCCTTCTGGATCAATTTATGGTGCTTATTCTGGCGAAGATGGCAGATTTAACATGCCAGGAATGAGAGTTGGTGGTCCTTACAAGATTGTTGCTACATATTTAGGGTACAGTACACAAGAATTCAATAATGTTGAATTGCGTTTAGGTGAAAACAGAAGACTTATTTTTAAATTGGCTGAAGCATCTACTGAATTGACTGCTGTAGAAGTTATTGGAAAAATTGGCTCAATTGGTGAAAATTCAGGTACAAGTACTCAAATTTCTACAGAAAAGATTGAGAATATGCCTACAATCAATAGAGATTTATCAGATTTTACTAGATTGACTCCTCAATCTGCTAATGCTGGTGGTGGAAGCTCATTTGGTGGTACAAATAATAGGTATAATGCAGTATATGTAGATGGTGCTGTGAATAATGATGTTTTTGGATTGGCATCTTCAGGAACAAATGGAGGTCAAACAGGAATTTCACCTTTTTCATTGGATATTATTGATCAAGTGCAGGTAATACTTTCTCCTTACGATGTGACATATGGAGGATTTGCTGGTGCAGGTATAAATGCTGTTACTAGATCAGGAACAAATAATATTGGAGGAACAGCTTATTATTATTTCCAAAACCAAAATATGGTTGGGAAAACGAATAAAGTGCTTTCTGATCGATTGAAAGTTGATAGAACGAAAGTTGCTGATTTTACAAAATCTACTTATGGAGTGTCATTATCTGGTCCAATAAAAAAGGATAAAGTATTTTTCTTTGTAAATGCAGAATTACAAGATGATCAAACTCCATCACCATTTGAAATCGCTAGTTATAAAGGTAATCTTAAGACTGCTGATTTTAATGCATTAAGAGCTACTCTTCAATCAAAATACAATTACGATCCAGGTACTTTTACCAGTGTAGAAGATCAATTGAAAGGATTGAAATTATTTGGTAAATTAGATTTCAATTTAAATTCTAGTAATAAATTGACTCTCCGCCATAGCTATACGAATGCAGAGAATTTTGATCGAAATGCTAGTACATCTACTATAATAAATTATTCAAATAATGGAATTTATTTTCCTTCAATCACAAATTCATCAGCTGCTGAATTAAATACGTTGATTGGAAAGAAAATGAGTAATAATTTGATCTTGGGTTATACAAAAGTCAATGACGATAGAGATCCATTGGGAAGTAATTTTCCATATGTGATCATTGGGGATGGAGCAGGTTCTATTAGATTTGGTTCAGAGGAATTCTCTACAGCAAATTTAGTGGAGCAAGATATTTTTTCATTGACGGACAACTTTAAAATTTACAAAGGTAAACACACGATTACATTAGGAACTCACAACGAGTTTTACAAAATGAAAAATGTATTTATTGGACAAAATTTTGGAACGTACACGTATGATTCATTGTCAGTGTTTTTAAATAATCAAAATGCAAAAACTTACACACGCGCTTATTCTTTGGTTGATAATAAGTATGGTGATGATACAGAAGCAGCTGCTGCTTTGAGTGCAATGCAATTAGGATTATATATTCAAGACGAATGGTCAGTTACTAACAGATTTTCTGTAACAGGAGGATTGAGAGTTGATTTACCAATTATCACCTCAGATCCAAAATTGGATAAATTTTTAAGAGATTCTGCAATTGCTACAATTGCAAACTCTTATGCAATCGCTAAAGACGTAGAAGTAGGTAAAGCGCCTCAAGGGCAAATTATGTTCTCCCCTAGGTTAGGATTTAGTTATGCCTTGTGTGAATCAAGTAAACAAAAAATACGTGGAGGTTTAGGTGTATTTACAAGTAGAATACCTTTCGTTTGGCCAGCTGCAATGTTCAACAACAATGGATTAACAATTGGAAGAGTCACACAGCAAAATGTTTCAGGAGGAGTTAAATTTACTCCAGGAATTATGGACCAGCCAACCAATCCACAGTTTTCAATTCCATCTGGAACCATTGATCTTTTCACTAAGGATTTTAAATATCCACAAGTGTTCAGAGCTAACTTTGGTTATGATGCAGAGTTAGATAACAATTGGGGATTAGGTTTTGAAGCAGTATATACAAAGACTTTAAATAATATTGCTTATACCAACATCAATTCAGATGCTACTATTACAAATACTTGGACAGGATCTCAAGACAATCGAGATGTATACGGAAGAAAGAGTATCATCCCAAGATATTCTGATATCTATTTGGCTTCTAATACAAGCAAAGGTGCTACATATTCTTTTACTTCTACTGTAAGCAAGAGATTTAATTTTGGACTTAATGCTAACTTATCTTATACATACGGAGATGCTTATGCATTGAATGAAGCGACATCTTCACAAAATTCATCACAGTGGAGAGGTCAATTGAATGTAGACGGTAGAAATAATCCAGTATATGGAAGATCTGATTTTGCAATAGGCCATAGAGTAGTAGGAACTTTAGATTATAAGATTAATTGGACTAAAAATAAGTTGTTCGGTACTACATTTTCATTATTCTATGATGGACATTCTGGCCAACCATTTTCTTATGTACTTGGTGGAAGTGCTGCTACAAATCCAAATAATGAAGCTGGTTCTACCGGTAGAAACAGAAGTTTAATCTATATTCCAAAAAATCAATCTGACATTACATTGGTTGATTATACTAGCAATTCAACAACTGTGACAGCTCAGACACAGTGGGACAATTTGAACAAATACATTGAATCTGATCCTTACTTGAGCAAACACAGAGGGCAGTATATTGAGAAGAATGCAAACTGGGGTGAGTTTGCTAATTTCCTAGATTTTGCAGTAAGACAAGACCTTGGTATTAAATTGGGAAACAAAGTACACAAGATTCAACTTTCAGCGGATATATTCAATTTTGCAAATTTAATTAACCCAGAATGGGGAGCAAGATATTCAGTACCTGGTGAATTTAATTACTTTTATTTATATCAATTAGAAAAATTGGTTGCAGATCCAGCAAATGGAAATAAAGTAACCAAACCGACTTTTACCTATAGAAGAGGTGAAACATCTGGTAAAGATGCACAAGACGTGAGCAACTTTAGTTCTAGATGGCAAGCTAGAATAGGTATACGTTATATCTTCAATTAAGCTTAATTCTAATCTTAATATATATCGAATGGCTGTTCCTAAAAGGGCAGCCATTCTTCATTAGTTAAAGCCATTCATTCTTTTACTTTATTAATAATATCTATAGCTTTACAATTTCCTTTTTATCTTTAAGCCCAATTTGGAATTTTTGGAAAATGCTTTTACCTTTTACTAGGCATTACTTTTTTAAAAATCCAATTCATAAAACGACAAAACGCTAAACTTATGTTTGGATCAAAATCAAATCAAAACGACTCAAAAGCGAATCAAGCCTTAAGTCAAGGCGCATTGAATAGTATCGTGCATGGAACAAATATAGAAGGTACTATTAATGCAGACAATGACATCCGTATCGATGGTATGATGAAAGGTGTGTTGAATTGTAAAGGAAAAGTGATCATCGGACCAAAAGGACAGATAGATGGTGAAATCAAAGCCCAAAATGCTGTTATAGAAGGTGTTTTTAAAGGGGTAATTCATATTGACGATCTCCTACAAATTAAGGAATCGGCACAAGTTGAAGGAGAAATCAATACCGATAAATTGTCAGTATCTCCTGGAGCAAAGTTTAATGTAGTAAGCAAAATGAGTCATCAAACTCATCTTTGACCTAAAAAATTAGCATGAACAAGAAAAACTCAAATTCTGGAATATATCTCAAATATGCCGGAATGGGATTTCAAATTTTTGCAACCATTGGGATTTTTGCTTGGTTGGGCACCATATTGGATCGAAAATTAGCTTTAAAAGATCCGTGGATGACTATTCTTTTAGTTTGTGTCTCTTTCATAGGCTTACTGTTTTGGATCAATGCAGACCTAAGCAAAAATAAGTCATGAGTGTTGGTCGGTATTTTTTGTACTTAGCTTTAACTTTAATAATTAATAGTGCCATATTTTTTATAAGTCATTTTGGCTCACAAAACATTGATTTTTATATTGGTATTGGTTTGACCTTATTATTTTTTACAATATTTTCTACGAGTTTATTTTTTTTGTGCTTATTTAGTGCAAGCTCAAAAAACATCTATTTGTTTTCAAGAATATTTATTGCTTCTATTATATTTAAAATGATTCTCACAGTCCTTGTTACCTTGATTTTAATAAAAAGACTTGGATTGTTACCAGAGCAAATTATTTTTCCAATCATCTTGATATATATAAGCTTCACTATTCTTGAAACCTATTCATTGATGAAAATCAGTAAATCAGATAAATCATAAGTTAATTCAATGAATCTGTCCGAGTTCAAAGAGTTTTCTATAAAAATACCAACTGATCCTGGTGTTTACAGATTTTTAGATAAGTCAAATGAAATCCTATATGTCGGAAAAGCAAAAAATCTAAAGAATAGATTAAACTCATATTTCGGTGAAAAGAAACACGTCCTTGCAAAAACACGAGCGTTAATAAAGCATGCCCACCACATTGAGTTTACGATTGTAGAGACTGAGCATGATGCATTGTTGTTGGAAAATTCGTTGATTAAAACACATCAGCCACGATACAATGTAATGTTGAAAGATGGCAAAACGTATGCATATATTTGTATCAAGAATGAACCCTTTCCTAGAGTTTATTTCACTCGAAAAATCTATCGCGATGGCTCAACATATTTTGGCCCATATACTTCTAAATATCGAGCAGAAATTATAGTCGATCTCATTAAGACCTTATTCCCTTTGCGAAGTTGTAGCTTGAATTTATCAGCAGCCGCATTGTCCAGATCGAAGTATAAAGTTTGTTTGGAATACCATATTAAGAACTGTAGTGGACCTTGTGAACACTATGAAAGCGAAGCAGAATACCAAGCTAAAATTGTTCAAATAAAGAATATTCTGAAAGGACATTTTAGGAGTGTGAAAGAACATATTCATTCTTGTATGTTGTCTTGTGCAGAGCGAATGGATTTCGAATCGGCGCAATTGTGGAAGACAAGACTAGAGGCATTTCAAGATTATCAAAGTAAATCAACTGTAGTTAATCCCAATATTCAAGATGTAGATGTTTTTAGTTTCGCTACCTTAGAAGATGAAATCTTTATACACTTTATGAAAGTGATCGATGGTGCGATCATACATACGTTTACTATAGATGGTGAAAAAAATGTCGATGATGATGAAGAAAAAATTCTTTCATTAGCCATTCAAAAAATAAGAAGTCAGTTTGAAAGTATTGCCCCAGAAATAATAGTCCCGATTCCTGTGCAGTTGGAAGATGAAAAACTCGTAATCACAATTCCAAAAATCGGGGACAAAAAGCACTTACTAGAATTGTCTGAAAAGAATATTAATTTTCATGTGCTACAAGTAAGAAAGGATAGGATGAATCGAGCAGCAAAATCCCTACCATCAGAAAGAATTCTTCGCACACTTCAAGCTGATTTACATCTAAAAGAAATTCCATTTCACATTGAGTGTTTTGACAATTCAAATATTCAAGGAACAAGTCCTGTTGCTGCCTGTGTCGTCTTTAAAAATGCTAAACCTTCTAAAAAAGATTATAGACATTTTCATATTAAAACAGTCGAAGGTCCGAATGATTTTGCTTCAATGGAAGAAGTAGTATTTCGCAGATATAAGAGATTGCTTGATGAAGAACAAAGTTTGCCTCAGCTGATTATCATTGATGGAGGAAAAGGGCAATTGTCTTCAGCCATGAAGTCTATTTTAGCATTGGGAATTCAAGATAAAGTCAATGTAATTGGTATCGCTAAAAAGTTGGAGGAAATTTATTTTGCAGAAGATCCGATTCCATTACACATTAATAAGAAATCCGAATCGTTAAAACTCATTCAACAATTGAGAAATGAAGCACATCGATTTGGATTAACATTCCATCGAAATGTTCGATCAAAGAAAATGACAGGAACAGCCTTAACACAGATTAAAGGATTGGGAAAAGTGTCTGCTCAAAAGTTGTTAAATCAATTTCATTCAATACCAAGAATACTTGCTGCACCAATAGAAGAAGTAGAGAAGATAGTAGGAAAAAAAATGACTAAACTTATTTTAGATTATTATAATTCCGAAGACCGCACAACTAGTTTTTCTGAAGAAGAGTAAAAGTTAATAAAAATAATAGGAATTATGAAAATGAAAATTCAGTTTTATTTGATTCTACTAATAGCGTATCAATCATTTGGACAAAATTTGTATTTTCCTCCAAGAGGAAATGATTGGCAAACTATGAATCCTAAAGAACTCGGATGGTGTGATGCAAATATTGACGCATTGTACAGCTTCTTGGATAGTACAAATTCCAAAGCGTTTATAGTATTGAAAGATGGAAAAATTGTACTTGAGAAATATTTCAAGACATTTGCGCAAGACAGCAATTGGTTGTGGAATTCGGCAGGAAAGACCTTGACTGGATTTTCAATTGGTATTGCACAGCAAGAAGGCTTCTTATCCTTAGATGATATGAGTTCTAAATATCTTGGTAAAAACTGGACAAGTTGTACACCAGAGCAAGAAGATAAGATTACGATACGTCATCAAATAACTATGACAACAGGTCTCGATGATGGTACAGGAAATGCGGATTGTACAAGTCCAAATTGTCTGTTATACAAAGCTGATGCAGGAACAAGATGGGCATATCACAATGGACCTTATACATTGTTGGATCAAGTCATAAGCAAAGCGACAAATGCGACATTAAGTTCTTTTGTGAATTCTAGAATTTTAACACCGATAGGCGCACAAGGTGCTTATTTTAAATTTGGAGATAACAATGTATTCATAAGTAAGCCGAGATCTATGGCGCGATTTGGTTTATTATTATTAGCTAAAGGCAACTGGAATGGAGTCCAAATATTAAAAGATCAAAACTATTTTCAACAGATGACAAATTCATCTCAAATGATCAATCCTTCATATGGATATCTCACATGGTTGAATGGGAAGTCTTCATACAAATTGCCTGGATTGCAATTTTCTTTTCAAGGCAGTTTGTTGAAAGCAGCGCCATCTGCTTTATATGCAGCAATTGGAAAGAATGGTCAGATAATTAATGTGGATCCTGCGTCGAATTTAGTGTTTGTCAGAATGGGTGATGCTCCATCGACAAATAGTCTTGTTCCTACTGAATACAATAATGATATTTGGAATAGAATAAATCAGTTGAAATGCCAGACTTCAACATCGGATTTTAACGTGTCTGATTTCAATTTTCGTGTATTTCAAGAGCAATTGGTTGTCGAGTGTTCACAAACAAACATTGGTGCGAATTTGTATATTTATAATTCAAATCAGCAGATAGTCATTCATAGAAAAATACATTCACATTTTACTGAAATTTCATTACGAGATTTACCTTCGTCTGTTTATACGATTATTTTTCAATCAAAAGATGGAGTCACTCACAAGCGATTTTATAAGTCGTAGTTCTATTGCAATTTAAACTTGATCTATATTATTGGCATAATAATTGAACAAGAAATGCAAAAGAAACGAAATCGAAAATAGACGACTGTTAAAACCAACAAACAGTAAAGGCCTTTCAGTGATGAAAGGCCTTCTTTGTTTTGATCTATTTGTTTCAATTTTATTTTACTGGATAGGGTGGAGGAGCTGGCTCTTTGAAGGTTTTCCCTTTGATTTGTTCTAGCATCAATTGTATTGCTTTATCCAACTGTGCATCTTCACCCATGTATGTTTTATATGGATCATTGTCAACGACAATGTCTGGATCGACACCATATCCTTCGATTTCCCATTGTTTTCCATCAACATCATAACGTGCAAATTCTGGACGATTGAGAAATCCTCCATCTACGATTGGCAACGAACCTCTGATTCCTACAACGCCTCCCCATGATCTTTTCCCAATGATGGTACCTAGTTTATGTTTTCTAAATCGATATGCAAAAATGTCACCATCACTCGCAGACCATTCATCAATCAATGCGACCTTTGGCCCAATGAATTGCTCTTGTGGTTCGAATGTCGGAGATGAATTACGCATTCTTGTCACTTGAACTGGTTCTCTTCGCAATCTCTCGATAATATGAGGGGAGACATTTCCTCCGCCATTTCCTCTATCGTCGATGATCACTGCTTCCTTGTCTAATTGAGCATAAAAATGTTTTACGAATTCGTTCAATCCATCACTTCCCATATTTGGAATATGAATATATCCAACTCTACCGTTTGTTGCTTGGGATACCTTTTCATAATTTTTTTCTACCCAATTGTAATAAATTAACTGTTGTTCATCGGATGTAGGAATTACTGTACTGATCTTGCCTCCAAGTGAAGGAGATGAATTAAATTCTATCTTAACTTGTTTGTCCGCTGTTCCAATGAGCAATTCAAATAGATCTTTTACTTCATTCGTTTTTGTTCCATTAATTGAGATGATATAATCGCCTTCTTTTGCATTTACACCAAGTTCTGTTAAAGGAGATCTTGTTTTTTTATCCCAATTTTGTCCTTTGTAGATTTTATCAATTTTGTAGTATCCAGAACCATCTCTTGAAATCTGTGCACCTAACAATCCCATATTGACTCGTTCTGCTTTTGGATAGTCTCCGCCACCAACATAAGCGTGACCACAATTTAATTCACCGATCAATTCTCCAAGAATATACGTAAGGTCTGTTCTATGATTTACATGTGGTAAAAGACTAGCGTAATTTTTTCCAAGCGCTTTCCAATCGACACCATGCATATTTGGATCATAAAAAAAATCTCTCATTTGTCTCCAGCATTCATGATAGATTTGTGTCCATTCTGCTTTGCGATCTACCAGTACCTTCATATCTGATAGGTTTAGTGGTGTTTCAAGATTAAGTTTTGAACTTGGAGCATCAATGATATAATAATTATTATTTGAAACACACATCATTTTTTTATTGTCTGCTGAAAATGAAAATCCTTGGATATCGCCGATTTCAGTTTCTTTTTGAGAATTCAAATCAAATAAATATGCTTTCATTCTATTTCCCATAGAGGACTTAAAATAATAGATCTTATCATTGATTATATTCAATCCATAATAATTGCCTGGAGAAGTCGGAATTTCACCTATTCGATTGACAATTCCATCAAAGTCAATTGCGACATTGGGGTCAGCTTTTTTCTCTTCTTTCTTTTCTTCTTTTTTATCAGTAGCTCCTTCTTCTTTCACTGCAACTTCATCTGATTTGGGTTCGAATGGATTTTTAACATCTTTTCGTAAAGTAACAAAATATATTTTTCCTAAATCAAAATAGGCATAATTCCATTCTACATTATTGTAACTGGGATTAAAAGTGCGCTGTGATACAAAGTATAAATATTTTCCATCTGAACTAAATGATGGAGCATAAGAGTCAAACCAAGTATCAGTAACAGTGTAGTTTTTCTTTTCAGAAAGGGAATACACATTGACTACAGAATTACCTTTTTTTACAGGCGCAGTGTAGGTTAAATATTTACTATCTGGTGACCAATTATAATCTCTTATCTCTCCAGCTTCTGTGTAAAGTATTTTTGTATTTTCTTTGCTATTGATGTCAACGTAATATACGTTTTGTTTGCGATCGCTATAAGCTATTTTTTTTGAATCAGGAGACCAGCTCAATCCATACTTATAATTGTCTCCTCCTTTAGTCAATTGAATTGGTGTATTTGTTCCTTGTCCATCGATGATGTATATTTCATCTTCACCTGTCAAGTCGGAAATGAATGCGATATATTTTCCATTAGGAGACCAATTTGCATTGCGCTCATGTGATGCTGAGTTGGCGTATACAGGTCGAACTGGACCGTTCTTAGCAGGTACAGTAAAGATATCGCCTCTAGTGACGAATACTGCTCTATTTCCATCTGCTCCAAGATCCCAATTCTCGATAAATTCTTTTCCTGCGATATACTTATTTCTACCAGATGCAAAGTCTTCAGATAAGGTGATACTTACTTTTTGCGCAAGATCATTTGATGCATCAAGTTTGTAAATATAACCACCATTTTCAAACACGATTTGGTTACCATTTGAAGATGGAAATTTGACATCAAATTCTTTGAAATCAGTTACTTTTTTGGTTTGTTTTGTAGAGAGGTCGTAGGAAAATAAATTCATGCGTTGATCTCTATCAGACACAAAATAAATTTTATTTCCAACCCACATTGGAATAATATCTTGTGCATTAGAATTCGTTATTTTTTCTGTTTGTTTGGTATTGAAATCATAAATCCATATTTCGTCTGCTTGACCACCGCGATATCTTTTCCAAGTTCTAAATTCTCTAAATACTCTATTGTAAGCTATTTTTGATTTGTCTGGTGAGTACGAACCAAATCCACCAGAAGGCAATGGAAGCATCTCTGGAGTGCTACCATCTATTTTTGCTAAATACAATTGACCTCTCCAGTCATTCCATTCTTTCCATCGATTTCTATAGAGGATGGATGAATTGTCTCGCCATGACATGCAAAGATTATTTGGGCCCATTCGATCTGATACATCGTCTCTTCCTAATGTAGCAGTATGTGTGATTCGTTTAGGTACACCACCTTCTGAAGGCATAGTATAAATTTCGGTATTTCCATCATACTGTCCCGAGAAAGCCAACTGAGATCCATCAGGTGAAAATCGTGCAAATATTTCTTGACCAACATGGTTAGTCAATTTTCGTGCAGTTCCTCCTGATTCAGATACAGTGTAAAGATCACCCGCGTATGAAAACACGATTTTACCATTTGAAATAGTGGGAAAACGTAAAAGTCTAGCTTCTTGTGTAAAGGCATCCTGTGTGCTCATCCACATTGCTATTCCAATAAAAAAACATCTTACAAAATTCTTGTGCATAAGTTTAATTTTTGAATTCTAGCACAATACTAAGTGTTTCAATTGGAATTACCAAATAATCTACGAAGTATTTCGTAGTTAATTATGTATGTGTGTTGTTTTGGGCATCCTTGCCTAAAACGAAATGGTGTTGCTTGTAAAATAACACATCCCCTTTGTTCGGCGTAGGATTTTCCTAAATCGATACTTCGCAAAAGCTAAGCCATCATTGGTACAGCTTCAAATTATTATTTATGCGCTAATTCTGTGTGAAGGATATGGAGGGCAGCGCCATGCGCTGGTGCGCAGCACGGAACCCCGAAATAGCCTGACCCAAAGGGGCACACCCAAATAAATTAATTTTTAAAAAGTATAACCAATATAGAATTACGCTTGATCAAGTATTTTCTTTTTGAAATGGCTAAACTCTTCTTCAGATAGAAGTCCTTTTTCTTTGAGATCGACGATGTCTTTTAGTTGATCTACTATACTTCGTTTGTTGTTATTGTTCGCAACAAATGCTTCATTCTGGATGACCTCTTCTTTTGGTGAAGGACTTTGTTGAGGTGATGATTGTTGTGTTTGAAATGTGGGTTTCCATTTTTCAATGAAGCTTTTGCCTTTTTCAAACAGTTCATTGTATTTTGCTTTGAGTTGTTCCATGTTGATATCTGGTATATCGCCACCTTTTTCAAAATGACTTTTGAACAATTGTCCTATCGCATAAGTGGATGCACCACTCATAGCAGACATTGTGATACCTCCAAGTATAGTGCCGATTCCAGGAATAAATTTTACTGCTCTCGTTGCGATTTTCGACATTGCTGCTGAACTTACACTAGCTATTATAGATTGCGTATGTGATTCTTTGAATTCTATTCCATACAAATTGGATAGCTGTTTGATCATAGCCAATTGGATAGATCCAACTGCGAAGAAGTCGACGATTGGCAATGGAACCATTCCAGCACCCATGGCCCATTTTACATGATAATTTATGATGTCTTCTGCAGACTGTGTTTTGTTTTCCATTTTTTAATTTCTAATTATAGTAATGTAAATTTATTATTTTTTATTGAACTTCCAACGATCTATTTTTTCAGACATTGAAGTGAATCCTTCGTCTACTTTTCTTGCGATGGTGTCTATATTGATTTGCTCACCAGTCATAGATAATCGATCACTTGCAGTTTTTGCGATAGGCACCGCAATCCAAAAAGTAAATATAAAAGCACTGTCGATCCTCCTGCAATGACACCAAATGCAAATGCAATTCGCACCCATAATGAATCTTCAACTCCAAGGTATGCAGCTATACCACCACAGACTCCTGCGACTCGCTTATCTTCTGGGTGTCGGAATAATTTTTTGCCTGGTTTTATTCCCCATTTTGCATCCGTTTTTTTCGATTGTTTGCCTTGTTGGGAAGAGTAATAATTGTTTTCACCATTAGCGTTCATATCAAACATATCTGGAGTCCCTAAGGTTTGGATCACTTCATCGACCATGAACTTTGATATGATTTTTCCTGAATCCATTTTTTTGTTTAGAATTTCTGCAATCCTTGATTCTATATCTTGCATGATCTCTTCGCTGCCTTCAGATTTTGAAAAATAGGCTTTTAAATCCGCTAGATAATCATCTAGCACATCGAATGCATCTGTGTCTATGATGAAAGGAAATTTACCTAAATTGATATTGATTATTTTATTCATGTTTTAAATTGGTTTAATAGTTTGATTAACACTGTTTATAAATTGATTCCAGTTGGTCTTTAGCTCTGAAAGAGCAGTATTGCCTGATTCGGTAATTTTGTAGTACTTGCGCGGCGGCCCCGAATTGGATTCTTGCCAATAATAATTTAAGAGACCAAAATTTTTCAGTCTAGTTAGGAGAGGATAGAGCGTACCTTCTACGACGAGCAGTTCTGCTTCTTTCAATTTTTCAATGATGTCAGAAGGGTAAGCATCTTTCTCTTCTATGATAGAAAGGATGCACATCTCTAGCACACCTTTTTTCATTTGAGCGATTGTATTTTCTAATTTCATAGTACAAAGATAAGGCAAATTATAGTACTATGCAAAACAAAGTACCTTATTTAGCCTAAATACTCGACCAAATACTGGCTTTTTTCGATGAATGAACAATTATAAATAAAGCTTAGCCTAGAATTATAAGCTGATTCAATTGAAAATAAATAAAGAAAAAGAGGATAGACTATTTTTCTAAAGAATAGAAAGAAAGATATTTAGAATGTATATAGTTACTAAAGCGATGAATTTCAAATTCGAAGATGGATAGATACTTCGCACCTTTTATTTCTCGGATACAACCAGTTTCGCCACATCGACAAAGAAATGCTTGATCCATATCCCATTCCGTGGAAGGGTAGAAAAAAGTAAACTCGTCAGATTTTGCTATGTCCTTTAACGCTTCAAGCTTCATTGTGCTAGTGTTGAAGAATGAATTTGGACTGCAACTATGATTGATGTATTGGAGATCAATTGGGTGTAATAATATATGATCTACTTCATTTAATTGGACGGTGAGATAGGTGGGATGATCTAAAATTTCGCTAGAGGAAAAATCAGAGATCACTTCTCCCATTTTGTAATTTCGATTTGCAAATAATCCTTTTTGGTTTAATTCAATTTTTTCAGAAACATAATAATCTTGTCGTAATGATTCGAGTATATTATTGTTCATTATGAGTTTTTTATAGTTTTCAACGTCTAGGACTTATCCCCATTTCTAAATTGATTATATATATAGCCTGCTTTTAGACTGATGCGAATCGCTTGAGTGTAATACAGTAAAAAATAAACTAACTTGCGCGAAAGATTCACCGATAAAATGGAAAATACAATTGCTCCAAGAATATCAATCGTATAATGGATGTGTTGGATTAAAATCATCGTTGCCATTATAGAAGTTGCACATAGAAAAAAGTATTTCCAATGTTTTTCTTTAGAAAAGATGAAGAATAAAAAATATGATGCTAAATGTCCAGAAAATAAATCCTTTGTTAAAAATCCATCATGAAATAATAAAGCACTCACTACTGGATCGTATAATGGGATTAAATTGTCTGGAGCTTCAAGTGGGACACAGATAATGCAAATCAATCGAATCAAATACATGATCGCAAAAGAAAATACAGCTACCATGATGCGATGTGGTGATTTCCAGATACTTATTACACCTAATACTAAACTTGAATAAAGAAGTATAAAAATAGGAACCGACAAATTTGATGCAGGAAGGATTTGAAGAATTGGGTCAAAAAGATGAATACCTTCCTGTGTTCTACTCTAGGAAGAAATATTCGATTGACAAACTTAATACTATATATAAATAATAATCCTAATATAAATGGAATAATGTATTTATTCGTTTTAAAAAATATCGCGCATTTTTCAGGTTAGTAATTCGTGAGGCAAAGATAATCCATAATTTTATTTAACCTAATGTCCATTTCAACATAGTTTCATATAGTTAATTAAGGAAAAGTTAAAATATATAATAACCTTTGTTAAACTTTTACATAGACATCTAGTCAATAATACATAGTTTTTAAAAAATTAATTTTATGAATCGAAGATCAGCTATTTCGAGTTGGTTCCAAAAGGACCAAAACTCTACATCGAAGATGATGGCTTTGCCGGTTGCAGGAGGCTTAAATCCTTATAATGGTACGTGGAATTATGCCAGTGCAGCTCATTTGTTGCGTAGGACTACATTCGGTGTTTCTCATGCCTCGATTCTTCAAGCGGTCAATGATGGTTTAGCTAAAACTATCCAGAAATTGCTTGAAGCAAAAGATCTAACTCTTGTTCCACTGCCAGCTCCCCCAGTCAATCCATCTTATGCAAATGATCCAGACGTGCCAATTGGTTCTAGCTGGGTTTCTGCACCATTTGGTTTGGGTGATAATCTTATTCAACAATATAGAGTGAATTCTATAAGAGCTTGGACTATGGAACAGTTATATTCTGAGCAGGTCTCACTGCGTGAAAAAATGACCTTGTTTTGGCACAATCATTTTGTGACAGCAGAGACGAATGATCCGAGATTGGAATATAAATATGTTACGACTATTCGTAAAAATTCATTAGGAAATTTCAAGACATTGACCAAAGAGATAACGATTGATCCTGCGATGTTGCTTTATCTAAATGGTAATCAAAATACAAGCCGTGCCCCAAATGAGAATTATGCGAGAGAATTATTAGAATTATTCACTTTGGGAAAAGGTGAGCTTGCAGGCCCTGGAGATTATACGACATTTACAGAAGTTGATGTGGCTGCTATTGCAAAAAGTCTTACAGGCTGGAAGTTGCCAAATCTGCGGAATTCAACTACATTGGAATCAACATTTCCTGTTATACCTGCGACTGGGGTAAATCCCGACCACGATTATAATGATAAAACATTATCACATCGTTTCAATAATTTTATCATAAAAACACCTTTAACAAATGGAAAGAAAGATGGAATTAAAGAGTATACTTACCTAATAGACGAAGTAATTTTTAACATAAAAAAAGATACGGCTGCAAAATTTTTAGCTACCAAATTATATCGTTTTTTTGTCTATTATAAAATCGATACAGCAATAGAAAATGAGATAATCAATGGTTTGGCAGATCAATTAATTAAAGATAATTTTGAAATCGCGCCTACATTAAGTTTGTTGCTTTCATCTGATCATTTTTTTAGTGATGCAGCATATGGAGCGATAATTCAAGCGCCATTGGATTTTATTTTCCACACGATAAAATCAATCAATTTTACACCACCACAAGTATTATTAGAAAAGTATGCCTATTTCTCTGATATGTGGAGAGGATCTGCAGGATTTCAACAGGTGTATTTTGATCATCCAAGTGTAGCGGGGTGGTCACCATATTATCAAGAACCTAGCTATCATGAAATATGGATTAATTCTGCGACCTTGCCTTTGCGAATGACGTTTACACAGAATTATGTCAACAAAACATTGAGAGTGCGAAATGTAACAGGATTGGTAGGTTTGGATTTGGTCGCATATATCCAAACATTGCCCAATCCAGATAAAGTGGATACATTAGTAGCAGGAATTATTGCACATTTGCTGCCTCAACCGATTCAACAAAATCAAATTGACGCATTAAAAATTGCATTACTGCAGAATAGTAGTGAAACAATGTGGACTACAGAATATGATGCTTATATCGCTAGACCTTCAGCTCAAACGCGTACTGTGATAGATACAAGATTGAAGCGATTGTTCAATTTATTATTGGCTATGCCAGAAAATTATTTAAGCTAATTTTTTAAAATTTTTACAAATGAAAAGAAGATCGTTCTTAAAAGCAAGTTCACTTGCCACAGTACCAGTACTTATAAATGGAATTCCAGTTGAAGCTATCGCTAAAACAACTTTTGCCAATTTTGTCAATCCAGAAGATGATCGCGTTTTTGGTAGTAATCCAAATGAGCGGTGGAAACGATGGTTTAAATATGATAGTGCCATTGGATCAATATGCTAATCTATATAAGGTAAGAGATAAAATCATTTTACAAGAAGATAAGATTACTAAATTAACTGACAAACTAGGTATACATCCCATCATGACAGGTGTAAAAACCTTATATGATGAAGGTAAGTTAAAGTTGATTCAGTCCGCAGGATATCCGAATCAAAATAGATCACATTTTCGGTCTACAGACATTTGGACATCGGGTTCGGCCGCTGATAAATATGTTACTACAGGATGGTTGGGTAGAGCATTTCAAGTGGATCATCCCACATATCCTACAGGTTATCCAAATACATCCAATCCAGATCCTTTGGCTATTACAATAGGCTCTTTTTAGTTTCTGAAACATGTCAAGGTACATTGGCTAATTTTAGTATGGCATTAAATGATCCGGCAGGATTAAAACAACTAACCGAAGCAGAAAAAGGGACATTGACACAGACCAATTATGGATTTGAATTAGGATTTATGATCAATGCTATCAGACAAACCAATCAATATTCTGATGTGGTCTCCAATGCCTACAATAAAGCAACAAATCTTTCATCAAAATATCCTACTGAAAATCAACTAGCAGATCGATTAAAAATCGTGGCGAGATTGATTCATGGCGGTCTTAAATCTAAAGTATATGTAGTCAATATTGGAGGATTTGACACTCATGCGAATCAGATTGATGTATTAGATGATACACATATCACAGGAACTCAAGCGAATTTATTCAATCAACTTTCAGGGGCAATGGAAGCATTCCAAGACGACCTGAAATTAATGGGTAAAGAAAAACAAGTGATAGGTATGACGTTTTCTGAATTTGGAAGACAGATCAAAGCAAATGACAGTACAGGTACAGATCATGGTACAGCAGCTCCATTATTCTTGTTTGGATCATGTATCAAACCAGGTATACTTGGAGACAACCCAACTATTTCAGATACTGTACAGAATGGAGAAGGTGTGGCTATGCAATTTGATTTTAGATCCATTTACGCTTCTCTTTTGTTGGATTGGTTTAAGTTGGATTTAGCTACAGTAAAATCAATAATGTTTGGTGAATTTCAAAAATTGGCGCTCATTGAAGGTTGTGATACTACTGTCGATAGTCAGGATTTTGAAAGAGACTTTTCGTTACATTTGATGCATTTCCAAATCCATCAGATCAATATATAAATCTTAAATTCGTATCAAAAATGAACATATTCGAATTTGTTTATATGATATTATAGGATCGGAATTGAAAGTCATCCTTAATGGAAAAGTTAATCAAGGAGAACACCTGTTGAAATTGGATACAGATAGCTTAGCTCCAGGTAAATATTTTTTAAGAACTAGTTCAGATAAATCACAAAAAACGAAATCTTTCGTTAAATATTAAGTTGTAAGGGTTATATAGAAAGAAAACCTCGGCTATATCTAGTCGGGGTTTTATTTTTGCATTATGATAATGAAAAACCAAGTTTATTGATTCTTGCAGCTGGGATGGGCAGTCGCTATGGTGGCTTGAAACAGTTGGATAGTTTTGGACCAAACGGAGAGACGATTATTGATTACTCAATTTATGATGCAATTCTTGCAGGATTTGAAAAGATAGTTTTCATCATAAGAAAATCATTTGAACAAGAGTTTCGAGCCCGAATGGAGGAGCGATGGAGAAACAAAATCGAAATGGACTATGTGTATCAAGAATTGACAGATCTGCCCGAAGGATATATTTGTCCCGAGGAACGAGAGAAACCTTGGGAACAGGCCATGCCTTGTGGTCTGCAAGAGATGCTATACGAGAGCCTTTGGTGTGATCAATGCAGATGATTATTATGGAAGAGAAGCAATACAAGTATTGTATCATTTTCTGCTAGAGAATCAAGGAAAGAAAGATTTTGCTGTTGTAGCCTATGAATTAAAGAATACCTTGTCCGAACATGGCGCAGTAAATAGAGGCGTGTGTAAAGCAGACAATGCAGGTCAACTCATTCAAGTAGAAGAGTGGAGGGGAATTGCAAGAAATGAAAAAGGTCAAATCTGTGCAAAAAGCGAAAACGGTTTTCAATTTTTTGAAGAAAACACTTTGGTGTCGATGAATATGTGGGCATTCCAGGACAGCTATTTTGCTTGGGCAGAAGATTATTTTAAAATATTTTTGAGTCGAAGAATAGAGGAGAGTGGATCGGAATTTTACATACCAGAACTTATTCAAGATCTGATCGAAAGAAATGAATTGACGGTTTCGATTTTGTCTTCACCTAGTCATTGGTTTGGAGTGACATATAAAGAAGACAAACCCTTTTGTTCAAGCGGAGTTTGAAAAAAATGATTCAATCAAATTTTTATCCAAAGAATTTAACAAATGAATCCATGGGCTAAGTATATCGTTATTATAGGTGTGGTCTTGATCATAGTTGGCCTATGCTATATGTATTTTGGGTGAATATATGAAATGGATAGGAATTTCCCAGGAGATATCAGGATTGAACGAGAAAATTTTTCTTTTTATTTTCCAATCACTACGATGATCTTATTCAGTCTCATTTTTCATTTTGTAA
>JADKGL010000005.1 GCA_016722295.1 Saprospiraceae bacterium | reverse complement strand
AAGATGGATTAGCGAAAGAAAACTGAATGATTAATTATGAATAGGCGAGATATTTTAAAGACCACCGGATTGGTTTTTGCGGAAGCACTTTGTTCTCTATAGAAACATTTGCGCTATCAAAAATGATTCTAAAGAAAAGGATCGACAAGCAAAATTATCGCAAAGAGAAAGTTAGGAAATCTAGAAGTATACTGCATTGGTTTAGGTGTGCAAAATATGAGTAGAACTTATCAAACTACCATTCCAAATCGAAACAAAATGCACCAGATTATTCATAAGGCATATGATAATGGACTTACATTTTTGGATGCGGCTGAGGCTTATGGTGTGCATGAAGTAGAGCGAATATTAGGTGGTTGGTTCAACCTATCTGGAACAAGATAAAATAGCAACAAAATTTGCTGGAATATTGATCAGGAAACTGAGAAAGATTACCTGGCTTAAACAGCAAACCCGACCATATTGTAAAAAAGTAGTAGAAGGAATGCTAAAGCGTTTGCAATCGACAGGATCGACTTATTATATCAGCATCGTGGACCCAGAAGTGCCGATTGAAGATGTCGTCGGTACTATAAAAGATTTAGTAGATAAAGGAAAATATTGCATTATGGATTGATTGAACCTGGCGTTCAAACAGTGAGAAGAGCGCACAGGGGAGCATCCGATGACTGCCATTCAAAATGAATATTCACTTTTATGGAGAGGACCTGAAAAAGCTATTTTACCACTTTGTGAGGAATTAGGTATTGGCTTTGTTTGTTGGAGTCCACTTGGAGTGGGATTTCTAGCAGGGGCAATAGATGAGCAGACTAGATTTGCACAAGGAGACATTAGAGGGATAGAAGGGCCGTTTTTTACCCGATAATTTGCCAAATAATTTAATACTTGTAAATTTAGTAAAAATGAGTGTAAAAGAAGCAACCCCTGCACAAATTTCACTGGCATGGTTGTTGGCACAAAAACCTTGGATTGTGCCTTATTCCAGGTAATTGGCACAAAATGGTTTACAGTCTTGAAAATATTGGTGCAAGAAAGTGAAATTTACATCAGATGAATTGTGAGTTTAATAAAGAATTAAGTGACATTACAATTACTGGAGATAGATTACCGCCTTTGTTCGGGTGTTTTCTGATGTGGAAGCGCCATTGAAAAATAACTAATTTTGGAAAATAGAAATGAAACAAGAAAATAGTATTGCAAAATTAAATCTGTGTCTCCACTTTCATCAACTGTGCGGATTAGCTGCACCTTTGCACTACTGTTGAGCATTATCAATCTAGAAGAAGTTAAATTAGTAGAAGAATAGTAAAGTATTTTCCCTTTGAAACACTATATGGATAATTTGTATACTGTTTCTATAAAAAGAAGCATGAATTGCAAATTTAAATATGGGCAAACAGATTTTGATTAGACGGAGGTGCTTTGGTGGCAACTGCCCCAAATCAAATTTTTATTTCAGATAATGTGGAATATGTAAAGGTGACAGGGTATAAGCTTGTTTTTCATCCCGATTTTATACAAGGATATCCATTGGCAAAAAGTATTCACAATTATGGATTTTTCTCTTATTCAAATAATAAAGGTTTGTTTCTTTCAGACAAAGAGGAGCAAATTATCTTAAACTTGTTTAAATCAATTGAACAAGAAATTCAAAACAATACAGATCAACTCAGTCAAGATGTTTTAATTGCAAAATATTGAATTATTGTTGGTCTATATTGACAGGTATTAAAATCGGCAATTCATTACTCGAAAAATATTAGTAATGATACATTGTCAAAAGTGGAAGAAATATTAAAATCATTATTTCGAAACCGAGAATACACAATTACCAACTGTTCAATATATTGCCGATCAACTAAATATTTCCCCAACATATTTAAGTGATATGTTGAAAAACATAACAGGTCTAACTGCTCAGCAACACATTCATGAAAAGCTAATTGAAGAGGCGAAAGAATTATTGTCCACTTCCAACCTTCCTGTTAGTGAAATTGCCTATCAATTGGCTTTGAATTTCCACAGTCATTTAATAAATTATTCAAAAGAAAACTGATTTAACACCTTGGAATACAAACATTCATTTAATTGAAAGTGTTATAAGAATTCAAACAAAACCATAATCATCATTGTAGAGTACAAAAGAGGCAAAGAGATAATTTTTAATTGGGACAATAACAGGACTACCACTAGTAATTTAGCACCTAATGTGTGAACATATTTTGTAAACAGTTCTATAAATAGTGTGGCATGTAATAAATCTGTCCTACCCCAAATCCTGCAAATAGCATGATTAGCATTACTTCAGATTTTCTTATAAAGTCAATGCTTATGTTTAATGAATTGGGACAGAATATAGATATCTATATTGATGGAAGTAATAATATCAATATTGAAAATTTAAGCAAAGGCTCATATACATTAAAAATCGAAATGTCTTCTACAACACACACGAGAAAATTTATAAAGAATTGAAATGATATGTCTAGCAGAGATTGATTTGACTTGATACAATAATATTAATATATTTGCATTTATTATCCAACAAAAACTTGCTCTTAACTTAAAATTTAGTTTAAATGAATCAAGAAAAATTAAAATCTTTACGGATCATTTCAATGATCATTGCTATTTTAGGGCTTGCATTAATAGTGTATATGATATGGGTGGAAGGTGAGCTAGGAGCGCTTCTTGCTAGTTCCATTGATAGCGAAGCAGTTTACGTCTGAAGTGAATTGGGGAATTGAAGATTTTGCTCTGATGGCTGTATTATTGTTCGGAACAGGATTGTTGATAGAAGTGGTGTTGAGATATGTACAAAGTAAGGGCAATAGAATACTTTTATGCAGTTTGATAATTATAGCATTATTCCTTGTTTGGGCTGAATTGGCAGTTGGAATTTTCGGTTCTCCCTTTGCTGGTTCCTAGTTGTTGCAGAAATTGCTTATATTTGTTTTTAAATTGAAGACTCAATGCAAAACCAAATTAATCCTAATAAAATTAGACAGGTACTTTTTTTAGTTTTTATTCTAGCTCTTGGAATATTAATTTTAAAAGAAACAATAATTTTTTTAAGTGCATTTCTAGGAGCAATAACACTTTATGTAGTTTGTAGGAATTTTGCAATAAAGTTGTTGATCAACTACAAATGGAAAAAATGGGCTGCATCACTTGCAATTGTTTTATGTTGCATGGTCGGAATTTTGATCCCATTTTCTTGGATGAGCACTGTTATTGTCACCAAATTAGCACCGCTTTTAGAAGATACATCTACATTACAAGCTTACTTTGTTCAGATTAATACTTATATCAATCAGTATGTAGATTTTAATTTGCAAAACATGGATTTTATGGGAAAGCTGGGCTCATTAGGTGCTGGATTTTTGAAAGGTTTGCTAGAGAGTTCGATGAGTACAGTGAGCACATTTTTCTTTATGTTTATCATTTTATATTTTTTGCTATATGATTGTTTTAAGGTCGAACAATGGTTTAGACATGCATTGCCTTTTACGACAAAAAATACAAACGCCGTAGTTCATGAATTAAAAAACATGATCTTCAGTAATGCTGTAGGTATCCCATTTGTATTAGGTACAATGATTATATTTATTCCTTTGATGATTTTTATGATGGCCAATGGAAATCTATATCAAGGGATAGGTGTAGGACTATGGGGTTTGATTGTAATCGGTTCTGTTGATAATGTGGTGAGATTATTGCTTCAAAAAAAGCTTGCAGATGTTCATCCGATGATTACTTTATTTGGAGCAATCATGGGCTTAAATATCTTTGGTTTTTTTGGGATCATTTTTGGTCCATTATTGATTTCTATATTTTTACTTTTGGTAAAGATCTATATTGATGAATTTGGCAGGGTAGATGCAGATGAAATGCTTGTAAAGTAGTTTTATTAATATTCGATTTTCACCTTGAAGTCATATTGACATCGCCCATTTTAATTGCTATGAAATTTACATATTTGGTATTCTCGTTTTTTTGAATCCACTCTACATAATTTGGTGCATCGTAAGGGTAGCTTGGATCAGAAAATTTATAATCAGCATCAATAAATTTCCAATTGCTAGTTTTTGGAAATCGAGTAATATTTCCATTGATCAATAATCTAATATCTTTTACATCTGCAGCGGTGATATTTTTGCTTTCATTTACATCAGCTGCCAATATTGCATATGGATTGGTAAAAATTTGTTTGCCTAGAACATGATTTTTTATACTTTTGACATCGGAGGAGGTCACACCATTTATTGGGTCACCATTCTTTATTAATTCAACTCTAAAAGTAGAATCTATATAGCAGTTGTTAACATAAAAATTAACTAGAGAGTTATTGTTTTTTATGCTCTTGGTGCTTACTAATTTATTATTCATATAAATATTAGCTTCTATTGGTTCTGTAAAATCAAATTGATTTTGTATTGAAATATTTATTCTGATAGAATGCTGTTCAACAAATGGACATACAAGTAAAGTGTCTTCAAAATAAATATGAATATCGCAGGAATCCAATTGATTATCTTCATCAAAAACATATAGTTTTTTTTCTCGCTCAGTTGTATATTGATTGCATAGATTCCTTTGATAAAAAAGTTCTACGCAAGTAAAAATTTTACTTGTGTCTTTTCTTTCTCGATCAAAACTAAATTTCAATTTTTCAGATGGGGTCTTGTCATCATAACTTCCACGATCAAAATCTTTCGCATTGATTTCCACGGCACCAGATGAATTAAAATAATATACTAAAGTGTCTTTTGCACAAATGGCAATCGGACCTGTCTGACAATAAGCTGATAAGCTTCTCAGTAGTAGGATAAAAAATAACAGTGGTTTCATAATTAGTTTTATTATGGATGTATTAGTTTATCCTGTAAATATAGTTATTTTTTATTTGGACTATAAGAATATTAGTACTTTTTTGTGATTTTGTAAGCAAATTGTTGCGTTTATTTGAAAATACCAGGAAATGGCTTTTCATTTGTTATAGACCGCTATTCAATATTTTCTTTCAATATATTGCCCACTGATCTTGAATTTGACTAATAATAAGCCATTGGATGTGCTAGTCAAATACCAGTATCTTGTCATTATCGCCATCAAATAATGATGAACTTGATCTGTTCAAAGCAAACAATGGTAATCCACCTATTGTCAGAGGGATAGTAACCATCACTGATGTTCTACTAAAATCTCTACAGTATATTTTTATCTTACTCATCTTTTACATTATTTGAAATTCTGACATTCTAACCATGACAGAAAAGAGTTTTTTTAATTTATTTTCTACAGATATTTTTAGAGCTTGATTTTTTGGTGATGCTAAAAATTCAGAGTATTCTACAGTCCATTGAAAATCTGGTAATCCTGGTATAAGTATTACCTTTGAGCTATTTAATTGATTGGTAGTAATGGAATAATTGAACATCATCACTGACAATGCCTTAATCATTGCATTTGGATCTGCTGCATTTGGAATACTTCCAACAACTTCCAATAATGGAACTAATCATGTCACATTATAATTTACATCATTATAACTAAATCGTCCACCTTCCACCATCAATCTACAAAATTCATGACGCTTAGGAAGTAATAAATTATTTATCCATACTTTATAAAACTGCGGTTCTAAACTCAAGATTTTGCTCAAATGGACAATTGAATGGGTTAAATTGGACCATGATCAATTAAATAATTTGAGTTGATATTTCAAATTTTAAAAAAAGTAGCTAATAAGAAATTTGTAGTAACAAAGTAGTAATTGTAACACTTTCATATTTAAGAGCTCGGCAAAGAAATTTGTCGGGCTTTTTAATGGATGATAATGAAATTTAGTTGATATATAGGTTCGTTTTTGACCTCTTTAGATTCCAAATGAATCAATTATATAAAATTATATATGTGTCCTTTAAGTGCTTTTAAATGGGTAAATAATGTTTATTAATATCTTATTGAGTACCAAAGTCAATTTTTATATAAAATTTCTTTTTGCGAATTATAATACTTAAAATTCGGATATTTTGTAGCGATTTACAGACACTAGTTCGAACTTCATTTTTTTATTTTATTGCCTAATTGGGTGATTTTTTTGCCAATTCAGTATCTTTTTTAGAAAAATTGGTATTCATTTTACTTAAGCGACGAATTTCCCAAATTTTCCATTTTAACTACACTATTGTATTTTAATGATAAGACTTAGTTCTTAATTTTTCTTTTCTACAAAATGCAGTTTTATTCCTGAATAATTTTGGAAGGAATTTGAGCCTAGTTATTTAATCAAGCATGATGTATCTTAAATTCATGCTATTAGCATTCTCACTTTCTAGTCTATTTAACAGCCTCACTTTTTTTAAAATTAAAAAATTCAGTTAATTTTTTTTGTAAGTAAATCACGGTTTGACTTAGAAAAATTTGAAGCAGAATTTGAGTTGATAGAATAATTGAATTTATCAGTATAAAAAATTTAAATTTTAAAAAATTAAAAATATTTACTTCCATGTATTACTCAATCTTCTTTATCACTTCTGTTTTAAAAATGAATGGTTTTAATAACTCAAAAAAAATACTAAGCATATGTCAGCTGATTATTTGGCTGTTTATTTTTTGTGGATCATCTTCAGCACAGACCATCACTAAAAGGTATAATATCAGCAATCAAACTCGAGCTTGTTTTGTTAGCGGAAGTGGATTTTCTTCATTTGGTGCAGTGTTTAGAGATATGCTTTGTGATATTCCAGATGGTTCTGGACCTTTTGAAGACAAATATGGAGCAGGGGTGTTTGGACTGAATATAGTGATGGGACTGCTTTAGTCTCAGGTGGTTTTGTCAATCTTGATAATAATCAAACAACATTCTCATTCAATTTTAAATTGTCTGGACGCAGCACAGATCCTGGAGGATATCATTCAGGTTGTTTTCCCGCAGAACCACCTCCTCCAGATTTCTATAAATATACTACAATGGATTATTATACCATGACTGGAACAGGAGCTACAACCAACGGATTGGTAATTGCTGGTAATAGTATTTCTGCAAATGCATTCCAATTGGGAAGTCGCGGAGGATCTGTTTATTGTACCTGCTTTGGTGCTGCAACATGGATGGACTTTAATGCAGTTCAAGATCCAAATAATAAGTTTTGTAAAAATGATAATGATGAATTTTTAGCAGATATATATTTTAAATTAGATGAGATCGTTTGTGGTGTTAACGATATTACAGCCAATGTTTCACCTTGTGATCTTTCTAATAATTTATATAGTGTCAATGGATCAGTAAGTTATTCTAATCCACCATCAGATGGGACTTTGGATATTTATTTTGATGGAACATTGGTTCAACAAATCAATCCACCATTCACCACAACTTCAAATTATAATATCACAGGACTCTATTCAGATGGAGCAGCTCATACTATAAGAGCAGAATTTACTTCTATTCCAACTTGTACTAGAACAATAAATATCACTGCACCCGATGTATGTAAACCACCATGTTCTGTTTCAAATTCTTTTAATTCAGCTTGTAATATCAATGGTACATTATCAGACCCTTCGGATGATTTTATACAAACTACTATAACTGGTCAAGTTATTAATGGAAGTGGAAGCTATGTTGTAAAAGTTGGCGCTTATACTTCAGCACCAGTTTTAAGTAATAATCCAATTACTATTTTTGGTAATGGTCAATCTGGAAATCCATTGTTCACAGCAAATGGTGTGAGCACTTATTCGATCAGAGTTGAAGATGCGCTTGATCCTACATGTTTTACCACCTTTACATTAGGCCCTGTAAGCTCTTGTGCAGAATATTATGATTGGGGAGATCTATTTGATAATAATGATAATAGCAGTATTTCATATCCCACGAATATAAATAATGGTGGCGAAGGCAATGGACCAAGTCATAGAATTATTCCAGGTCTAAAAATTGGAGCTGTAGTTGATTTTGAACTTGATGGACAGCCTTCCGCAACAGCTGTTGGTGACGGTGCCGATGAAGATGGTGTAACATTACCTATGTTAGAAGTTGGTACTACTGCAACCATTCCTGTATCAGTGATGAACATGACGACTAGTGATGCAAAATTAACGCTCTTTATTGATTTCAATAGAGATGGTGATTTGAACGATGCAGGAGAAATGACTTCTGCTACAATTATTACTGGAACAAATGGAACTGTTAATTTAACCATCGCAGTGCCAAGCGATGCTGTTACAAATTTGAATCTTGGCGTACGCGCTCGATTGAGTACAGATTTCGCTGCAAGTATGCTGAGTGAAGGTGCAGCGCCTGATGGTGAGGTAGAAGATTACTATGTGCAAGTGATGGCATTTGATCATGGTGATCTTCCAGATAGCGGTGTAGGAACAAGTACAAATAATTATGAGACACAATCTGCTTCCAATGGACCAGTACATAAAATTATTTCTGGTTTGAAAATTGGAGCCATAGTTGATCCAGAAACAGATGGTGCACAAAGTTCATTAGCGAATGGTGATGACAATAATACAACAGATGATGAAGATGCAGTCGTCCTTCCAGTTTTTTACACTGGTGCAAATTTAGTTATACCTGTTTCAGCAATGAATATGACAGGCTCCTCAGCTAAGTTGACCATGTTTATTGATTACAATGGAGATGGAGATTTTGGAGATGTAAGTGAGATGAGTTCAGCAATGGTTCCAGCAGGAACTAATGGAACTATCAATCTAAATACATCTGTACCATTGACAGCAATCACTGGTACAAATCTTGGTTTGCGATTAAGAATATCTACAGATCAAACAGCTGTGATGCTAGCCAATGGATACGCATTAGATGGAGAAATAGAAGACTATATTATTCAAATTCAAGGGCCAAATTTAGTGCATAGTAAAACAGTAGCAAGTGTTACACAAGTTGACGCAAATGAATATAATGTAGTGTATAATATCGAAGTCCAAAATACAGGACTAGGAATAGCAAATTATGCATTGCGAGATATCCCATTTTTTGATGATGATGTGACTATTCTATCTGCTGGTTATACATCAGATGCTCCTAGTAATCCCGGTACTATATTGGCTATTACACCAACATGGACCCTGGCAAATAATCAAAATATTTTAGGCAATACAACTCATCATTATGTGTTGAATGTAAATGTATTGTTGAATCTTACATCAAGTACAAATGGCGACCGAAAATATAATCCATGTGCATACGCATCTGCACCTGCAGTTGGTCGAGCGCTATTCAATCAAGTTGAATTAGAGTATATCCGAAATTCTAGTATCATCGAGACTACAGATGCATGTGTAGATTTACCATATATCACTCATGAAAAAACATTGACGAGTGTGACACATCTTGGAGGTTTGTTGCATCGCGTCGTTTATCAAATTAAAGTAGACAACATCGGTGGTGCTCAAGGCACTTATGATCTTAGCGATATTCCTGAGTTTGATAATGACATTCAAATTTTAAATGCAAATTATGTGACAAATGCCGTAGGAAATCCTGGTAATCCATCTGCTTTTTCATTGTCAGGATCTGGACCTTGGGTCTTAGCCAATAATCAAACAATATCAGCTTCAAGCAGTCAAATTTATACACTTACGGTCAATGTTCAAGTTGATTTAGTGGATCCTCTTTCTGCAGGTGATGAAATCTATAGAGCCTGTGGATCTACAGTTCCAGGAAGGCCCTCATCAGGTGAAGGATTATTTAATCGCACTACATTGGATGTGAATAATGATGGTACTCCAGATCAAAGAGACACTGTTTGTGCCGATATAAGTATTTGGGATTTGGCATTGAAAAAAACATTGCTTACACCAGCTCCATATCGATATGGACAAACTGTCAATTTTGAAATAAAAGTATATAATCAAGGAAATGAAATTGCGAAAAATATCGAAGTCTCAGATTATGTTCCTGAAGGCTATACTTTCGTAGCAAACAATGGATGGATAGGCACTACACCCACCATAAGAAGAATCATTGCAGGTCCATTGAACCCTAGAGATTCTATTGCAATTCCATTACAACTTACCATTGCGATGACTGATGGTGGAACTAAAGATTGGATAAATTATGCAGAGATCACTGCGTCTAGAGATAATACTAATGTGGATCGAACGATGGATGATAAAGATAGTATGGCAGGAAGTGATGGTACTGCCGAACGCGCTGTATTACCAGGTGCTGCAGCAGATAATAATATCACGAGTGTCAATAAAGGCGGTGAAGAAGACGATCATGATCCTGCAGGAATTCAAATCATGGATTTGGCAATCAAGAAAATATTGAATGAATCTGGACCATTCCGTTATGGTGATCAGGTGACACATAGAATTAGAGTTTATAATCAAGGTAGCTTATTGGCAAGAGATATTCGAGTTGTAGATTATATTCCACAAGGATTGAGATTTGATGCAACAAGTATTCAAAATTCTATTTGGGTATTTGATCCAAGTACTGCAATGGCAACCTCTACCATATTGCAATTAAATCCTGGTGACTCTGTAGATATTTTAATTGATTTGATTGTTCAATCGACGCAAAATAATTTTATAAATGCATGGAAGAATGAAGTTGAAATAAAATCAGCAACAAATCAAAGTGGAACAGTTTTGACATCCGATATAGATAGTGATTTTGACATGAATCCAAATAATGACAATGATCCATCTTGTGGAAGTTCAGATGATGATGAAATAAATGAAGACGGAAAAATATACCAAATCAAGATCAAGATGACAATGATATTTCGTGTGTGCCAATTTTTGATTTGGCATTAAAGAAATATGTGATTACTACTCCATCTTATGCATACAATCAAGTGATTACTTTTGGAATTAAAGTATTTAATCAAGGGAATACAACTGCTAGTGATTTTGAAATAACAGATTATATTCCTAGTGGATATCAATTGGCAGATGCGAACTGGACCTTGAGTGGTAGTCAAGCCAAGCGAATGATTACAACAGATTTATTACCCGGTGATTCAACTATTGTACAGATTAATTTGCGAATAGTCATGACCAATGGCGGTGAAATGAATTGGGATAATTATGCAGAAATAAGTAGAACCTCAGATAGTGGAGGAGATAATACAAATGAAGATGCAGATAGTAATCCAGGATCAAATTCTACTGCAGAAAATAATGTCAAACCAAATTCAACAAATGATGACAACATCACTTCCACGAATCGCGGTGGAGAAGAAGATGATCACGATCCAGCCGGAATAGATATTTTTGATTTGGCATTGCGCAAAGTATTAGATGAATCAGGTCCATTTAGATATGGCGATCAAATCACACATCGCATTCGTGTATTCAATCAAGGAAACCATATTGCTAGAGATATTCGCATTGTAGATTATTTGCCATCTGGATTGCAATTTGATGCATCAAGTTCTAAGAACATTGCATGGGTTTATGATCCGACGACAAGAATGGCATCTACATCTATCTTGAGAATTAATCCTGGAGATTCAGCAGATGTTTTGATCGATGCAATACTTGTAGCATCAGCAACTAATCAACCATTGATTTGGAAAAATGAAGCAGAAATTAAATCGGCAGTAAATGAGTCCAATACTGTGGTGACCTCAGATATCGATAGTAGATTTGATATGAACCCTAGTAATGATAATGAACCAATCTGTGGCGATAGCAATGATGATGAGATCCATGAAGATGGTATCAATACAAGTGGTGCGGATCAAGATGACAACGACATATCTTGTGTACCGGTATTTGATTTGGCTTTAAGAAAATTCGTTCTAACAGCTCCGCCATATCAGTATCATCAGACGATTACATTTGGAATAAAAGTTTTCAATCAAGGTAATATCATTGCATCTGACTTTGAAATCACAGATTATATTCCAAGTGGATATCAACTTGCAGATCCGACTTGGACTGCAATAGGAAATACTGCAAAGAAATTGATTACTACTGATTTGCTTCCGGGTGATTCAACTACCATTACTATTAATTTACAGATAGTGATGACCGCAGGTGGCGAATCTAATTGGGATAACTATGCTCAGATTACAACGACATCTGATCCTGATGGTCCTAATCCAAATGATGATGCGGATAGTAATCCAAATAGCAATAATATTGAAGAAACATCTGTAACACCAAAATCTCCAGATGATGATAATACAACTTCCACTGATCGTGGAGGAGAAGAAGATGATCATGATCCTGCTGGTATCGATATATTTGATTTGGCTCTTCGAAAACTTGCTAAGCCAAAATATCCTATTCGCTATAATGATACGATCAATTTTGAAATCACAGTATTCAATCAAGGAAACGTTATCGCAAACAATGCAACTCTTGTTGATTATATTCCTATAGGCTATCAATGGATTCCTAATATCAATTGGAACTATGATCCAACGACAAGAATGGCAACACTTGCTACGAATCAAATCATTCGCCCCGCTGATAGTTTAAAATTAAATTTGAATCTAATCGTATTACCAAATTTTAGCGGTGCTTCCGCATGGGATAATTTGGTCGAAATTAAATCAGCTGTCGTTGAAAATTCAACTACTGTAACAAATGATATTGATTCAGATTTTGACATGAATCCAAATGATGACATGGGAGGAATTCCAAATAGCAATTCTGATAATCATATCACTGATGATGGTAATGATACAGATAATGATGGAATTAAAGATGATGATGATCATGATCCTGCACGCCCTGAGATAGTAGATTTCGCGTTGAGAAAATGGGTGCCAAATGAAAAGCCATATTATATTCCAGGTGAGCAAGTTGATTTTATTATTAGTTTACACAATCAAGGAAATGTAAGTAGTTCGAATATAAAAATAATAGATTATTTACCAGCAGGATTTCAATTCATAGCTTCAACGAATCCTGGTTGGACTGTCAATGGAGTAAATCTTGAATATAATCATTCATCAAGATTGAATCCAAAAGACAGTGTGCAGATTCATTTAAAGTTGATTGTGATAGTGCCACCCAATGCAACATTGTCTTCATGGGAGAACTATGCAGAAATAGCAAATATAATAGATACATTGAATCGAAATAGAGATTCAGATGATGCAGATAGCCGACCAAATTCTGATACTCCTTATGAGAGATCTGTTCATGATAAAGATCCATTTGATAATGTGATTGATGGCAATGGACAATTGAGAGGTCCAAATGAAGACGAAGATGACCATGATCCAGAAGCAGTTGTTGTGACCGCTTATCTCGGTGATAAAGTATGGAAGGATCTAGATGGTGATGGAATGCAAGACAACAATGAATTACCACTACAAGGAGTTATTGCTACAATTTATAATTGTAAAACAGGCGCAGTTGTAAAACGTGATACTACAGATATCAATGGAATCTATGGATTTGAAGCTTTGCTTGGAGATGAGTCATATTTTGTAAGATTCGATGCTAGCCCTTTAAATATGCCAAACTGTGCTTGGACTTTTCCCAATAAAGCAAATGGAAATGATCGTCTTGATAGTGACGTAAATACAAGTGGTATTACACCCTGTTATCATTTGGATTGGGGAGAGCGAGATAGTACTGCAGATGCAGGTTTTGTGGAGTTATCTAAATATGGCGATTACATTTGGCATGACAGAGATGTTGATGGCATGCAAGATGCAGCTGAAGAAGGCTTAGGAGGTTATACAGTAATCTTGTATGATGCTAATACTAATCAGGAAGTCAAAAGGACAGTAACAAATAATCAAGGGAAATATCTATTTGAATTTTTGATGCCTACTATTTACTATGCTAAATTTGAATTGGATAATCCATCTGATTGGAGAAAAACAGATGTCAATGTAGGTCCTGATTTTAAGGATTGTGATGTCGATAATTCGAATGGGGTGAACACAACTGCTACAACATATTTAAGCCCGGGAGAGGATGATCGCACATGGGATGCTGGACTCTGGCAGTGCGCTGTTGTAAGTGGTGATGTCTGGTACGATCTAAACAAAGATGGAATATATCAAACCATTGAAAATGGAATAAACGGATTAAGTGTCTTTTTTAGTAAATGCAAACACACATGAAATTGTCGAAAGAACGATAACTACAGCAAAACCAGGAACTCCTTCTGACGATGGTTATTATGTTTTTCCATGCGTTCGTCCTGGCAATTATTACATTCGATATGATCGACCTGGACATTTAGCTGCAAGTGAAGCATTTCAAGGAAGTGATCGCAATAAAGATAGTCATGTAACTCATGCCTTTGGTCCGAATTCTTCTGAATTACTTGTCCTGTCAAGTGGTCAGAAAGTGTACAACTTTCATGCTGGATTCCAAGACAAATCTACTGTTGGAAATTTTGTGTGGCTAGATACAAACTATAATGGAGTACAAGACAAATCTGAAAAACCTGTTGAAGGGGTAAAAGTTATGGCTATTAATGCGAAGGGAGTTATTGTTAGTGAAAGTTCTACTAGTGAAGATGGAACCTATATGCTTGATGGCATTGCACAAGGTGATTATTATATCAAATTTATTCCACAAAAAGAATATCAATTTACAAAAGCAAATATAGGTTTGGATACATATGATAGTGATGTCAATGGTGATCAAGGAATAGGTACGACTGCTTTGATGAGAGTAAATACTGGAGACAATTTATCAAATGTCGATGCAGGATTGGTGCTATCTATTCTTTCTGTAGAATGGCTTGATTTTAATGTAGTCAATAATGGCTATTTAAATCAACTCACATGGATCACAAGCAATGAAATAAACAATAGTCATTTCGTCATTGAGCGAAGATTAGAGTCTGAAAAGAATTTTAGAGAAATTGGTATTCACGATGCATCAACAGATTTGAGTACTAATATTCACTATTACACATACGATGATTACGAATTGAATTTTGTTGGGAATTATTATTATCGAATAAAGCAAGTAGATAAAAATGGATCTGTCAGTTATAGCAAAATTGTGACCATCACAATGAATCATGCAGAAGATTTTAATTGTGCTATTTTCCCAAATCCAGCACAGGATGAAATTAATCTTGATTTGTTTGTAATGAAAGATGGTTATCTAGAAGCAACAGTTTTTACAGCAGATGGAGTAAGAACAAATCTCACTATGGATTTTGGATTCAAGAAAGCTGGATTGTATAAATATAATTTCTCATTGAATGATTTTGTCCAAGGACAATATATCCTTCAATTGAAAAATGAAGAAAATATTTTGTATAAAAAATTTGCAATCATCAAATAATATAAAATTATTTTTTCCTTCGGCAATACTATTAATCTTATCATCATTAAAAATAGATAGAATGAAATCATTAAATTTTTTTGTCATTTTGTTGTGCATAAGTTTATGCACAACAAAACTATTGGGAAATCCTTGGAATACTAATTACGTAGGAAATCCTCAAATTCGATTGACAAAAACTGCAGGTACAGTAACGCCTCGAGGAGGGAACGTATTCTCAGTTGAATGGACAGTAGTCATTCAAAATACTGGAGATGAAAACAATGTCGAAGTTACTAGTTGGGATGATGATTTCCAATTGGCGAATGCAGGTAGCCCAATGTTAATTGATTTTACTAAATGTAAAATTAATTCCATGACTGGAACTGCAAATGGAGTTGCTATAACAATGGCTGATGCAAATCCACTATGGAATGGTTCTTCTACAAATAAAAAATTAATGGCAGCTGACCTGAGCGTCACGCCATTGATCTTAGATATTTCAGAAAAAATCACTGTAAAGATTTTTACACAATTTACACTTGCATTGAGCACGACTATTTTTAATGGCACAGATGCTACAGCAAGGTGGTTGAATAATGGAAATTATCAACCTGTCCCAGTGGTCAAAAATATATCAGACGCAGGAGGCTTACCTACTGCACCGCCACTAGGTACTGTGACCAAATCTCTAGTTTGTTATACTTTAGATCCTGCGACTGATGAGCACACTTTGGTTTATAGACTGCGAGTGCGCAATACAGGACTTATACCCCTTTCTGAAATCACCTTGCAAGATGATTTAAAGAACCAAATCCAAGGGAATGTAAATGTACTATCTTCAGAGATAGTCAGCACAAAAGTGTTTAACTCTACGTCAGGTTTAGCCGTCGCAGATTCCACGCGATATGGTTTAGGTAATAATGGTGTTTTTACAGGATGGAATAGCAATACCGCGAATATTTATGATACGGAAGTATTAACACCTGAAGGAACGACATCACCAGATTTATTAGTTGGTGAAAGTATCGATATAGTGATTCGTTTTGTTGTAAAAATTACTCAAACTTATATTAATGTTTTAGCATCTAGTTGGATTGATCAAAATCATTGTGCTGTATTAAATAATAAAGCAACATTGTCAATTCCGTCAAATGCCATTCTTAGTAGCAGTAATTTAATAACATATGTCTGTCCACTCGAAATAAAAAAGACAAATTCTAGTACTATTTCTGTTTTAGAGATTGATTCAATACTAGGAAATCGTTATTCTACAAATTGGATTATATCCATAAATAAAGCCCCAGATTTACGCGTAAATAATATTTCTATAAAGGATAATTTTGAACAGGCAAATCCCTCACCTGAAGGAATAGAAGTATTGAGCACTTCTGTAGCTTCTGGGACTGGACTCGTAGTGGATGATACCTGGGATGGAGAGACAAATTATAATTCTACAGATACTTTAACCACGCCAAATGATTACATCACCAATCCAAACAGAAGCTTAGATTGGCCTATAGGAATATATAATCATCCCACAAAAAAATATCATACGATTTATTTAAATCTCACCACTACTTTTCGATATTTGTATGGCTCAGATCCCTCAGCAACTAACACAGTTCCACCACAATCTGCATCAATCTGTAATCAGGTAGAATTTAATGGTTTTATTATGGGTTGTGATTCAGATTCGATCCCAATTACAAAAACAAGTCAGGCTTGTATCACCCTGCCAAGTGCTCCTCCTTCAGCTTCAATTATTCCAACACTTAAGTGTTATACTTTGGATCCTTCAACAGATGAGCACAAATTAATCTATAAGATTAAAGTACTCAATACAGGTTTAGTTCCTATTTCAAGTTTATCTCTACAATATAATTTAAAAAATCAAATTCAAGGTGATATAAATGTTCTTTCATCACAAATTAATAGTACAAAAGTAATTAATTCTACAACAGGTTTAGCGGTGATAGATTCTCTTCGATATGGTTTAGGAAACAACGGTGTTTTTACAGGCTGGAATAGTAATACAACAAATACTTATGATACTGAAATATTAACGCCACAAGGAACGACAGTCCCAAATTTATTAGTCAATGAAAGTATAGAAATAGAAATTGAATTTATTGTAAAAATAGCCCAAACATTTAACAACAACGGATCTAGTCGTTGGATAGATAGAAATCATTGTGCCTTGCTCAATGGACGTGCTACATTAACATTTAATTCCAATTCAATTTTTAATACCTCACAAACCTATGTTTGTCCTCTCGTAGTAGACAAGTATCCTAATTCAAATGTTAGTGTAGTCGAAATTGATCCAGTATTGGGAAATCAGTATTCAGCTAATTGGTATGTTAATATTTATAAATCTCCTGATTTAATAATTAATAATATTTCATTGAAAGATAATTTTGAACTATTTAATTCTACTCCTAAAAAAATTGAAGTAATTTCAACAAATTATGTTGCCACAGGAGGGCTAGCAGTAATCGATACTTGGGATGGAGAAACACCTTATAATCCTACAGATATATCTACCACACCTAATGAGTATATATTAAATCCTAATCGGAGTTTGGATTGGCCAGCAGGTCCTTATTCAGATCCTTCGAGCAAAACCTTTAACATTTATGTAGGCTTCAATACAATATTTAGATACTTATATGGGACGGATCCGACTTCAACAAATACAATACCACCAGAGATGGCTTCTATTTGTAATCGAGTAGAATTTAGTGGTGATATCATGGGCTGTGCTTCAGATTCAATTCATGTAAGTATTCTTAAAGATACTTGTATTATGTTGCCAATAATCCCTCAAACAGGATCAGTTACAAATAATTTGAGTTGCTACACATTGGATCAAAGTAATGATATTCATACTTTTCAATATAATCTAAAAGTTAGCAATTCTGGTTTAATTCCCCTTACAGGTATTAGTCTACAATACAATTTAAAGAATCAAATTCAAGGGAATATAAATATCCTCTCTTCTGAAATAATTAGTACTAAAGTCATTAACACGACTTCTGGTTTAGCTGTTACTGATTCATTGCGTTATGGGCTTGGAAATAATGGGGTATTTACAGGATGGGATAGCAATACTTCTAATTTATTTGACACTGAAGTTTTATCCACTGGTACTATGCCTCCTGCACTTAATGTTGGAGAAAGCATCATTGTTATGATTCGATTTAAAGCTAAAATAGTTCAAACTTTTTTGAATATTTCTTCTAGTAGGTGGATTGATCAAAATCACTGCGTCTTACTTAATGGCAGGAGCACTTTGTCCAATTCAACTAATTTAAATACTGTTTATAATCAATTGCCTACGTATCTCTGTCCTGTTGAAGGGAAAAAAACATTAAGTGGTAGTATTACTGTTCAAGAATTGAATCCTGTGATAGGAAATACATATTCTGCTAATTGGTTTATTAGTATAAATAAGTCGCCTGATATGTTGATTTCTGATATCACCTTAAAAGATAATTTCGAGCAATCGAATCCATTTCCAGAAGCTGTTGAAATATTGACTACAAATATTTTTACGACAAATGGTCTATCTGCTATTGACGCTTGGGATGGAGAAACCCCTTATATTTCGAATCATATTTCTACGACTCCAAATGATTATTTGACAAATCCAAATCGCAAATTAGATTGGTTGATTGGAGCATCAACAGATTTTGCTCAAAGGTATACATTAATTTATTTTGGAATTAATACAACATTTAGATATTTATATGGTACAGACCCAGCTGCAACAAATACTGTCTCACCGGCTAATGCCTTAATAGAGAATGAAGCGCGATTTACTGGAATAATTGCAGGCTGTGGAGATATACCAGATCAACCCATTTTTATTTCTGCAAAAGCAAGTGTATCTCCAATAAATGTTGTGCCTCCTGGAAATTCATTTGTAAAGCAGTTTAAAAATTTAGCTTGTAATCTCGATGGTAGTGTCACTGCAAATTATGACTTACGATTTATTAATACATCAAATAGTGGAGGATTAACGCAGAATTATACTTATGCAGATTTTAATATAACAGATAATTTTGATTCAGTCATTGCACAAAATAATTATCCATTTATATTATCTTCTGCTTCAGTAATAAGTGCTTCTAAAAATGGCATTTCTCAAGCAGTAAATTCTGGATTTAATGCAAGTTCAAGTGCGACAATTTTTGCAAACAATTTAACATTGGCACCAAACGATACTGCTTATGCTAGTATAGCAATTACATTTTTTCCAAATGGGTTTAATCCTACTGATTTTTATTTGAATGAGGCAAGAGCAGATTTTAGTATCCAAGGATTTCCAAATAGTGGGACGTATGTAACTACTATCGCTGGTTCTGTATTAGGCAATGCTTGTGCTGGTGTGAATATTGTAGAAAATGTAGCCAATGTACAATGTAATTCGAATAGTACAGCTAATGACCCAACTGATGATTATATCACTTTTAGTGCAATGCCTACTGGTCTTTCGGGAAGTTATACAATAACAGTGCCCAATGGTGTCACCATTACTCCTGCTACAGGCACGTTTGGAGTGTTGACGAATTTTAGATTGCACAATGGATCAGCAAATGGTACAAATTATGCTTTGACTATAGTGCCAATGTCAAATCCTTGTTGCTCAAAATCATTTACTGTGCAATCCCAAAATTGTTGCATCATTTCTGTAAGTGCAACTCCATTATTACAGTCTGTATGCGTTGGTACACAGTTGGCAAATTTTTCAGTGACAACTAATCCAAATTATAAATATACTTGGTATGGTCCTTTAATGGATACATTAAATCTAGGCATTGCAATATCTGGTCAAACAACATCAATTTATTCGCCTCCACTAAGCATTACTAGCACTGCTGGAATTAAATATTTTGCAGTGGTTGTTGAAGACATGATGAATCCAACTTGCATCAAGGATACAGTATTCATGAGAGTAAATAGCAATGCTATTCCGAATGTAGGAGCTGATATCAATTTGTCTTGTATCGGAGGAAGTGCTCCGAACTCTGTCACTGCATCGCCGTTGCCTAATGATGGCGATTGGACTCAAGTTGGCACATTGCCTTCTATTGCACAAATTGATGTGAATACAATTTCTTCACTTACTGAAGAAGGAACTTATAAGTTTTATTATTCACTTAATAATTGCGTCGATACATTAAATGTAACAGTGCCAATTTGTGCAGTTGATACCTTCGATCTTGCATTGAAAAAAACATTGAGTTCAGCAGGACCATTTACACCAGGTTCAATAGTTAATTTTGAAATTAAAATTTACAATCAAGGAACTATCACTGCAACAAATGTAAATGTGACAGATTATATTCCAACAGGATTGACATTGAATAATCCAGGAGCAACATGGACAACGGCAAGTGGTGGAAAAACAAATCTTGTTACAGCAATTCCAACATTAGCTCCAGGAGATAGTGTCGTTCGCACAATATCATTTACCATTGATGCAAATTTCCAAGGGACAACACTGCGCAACTGGGCAGAAATTAGTTCTGCAACCAATGCATTAAATCAACCAGATATCGACAGTGATCCCGACGCAACGAACTTTAATCAAACAGGAGAGACAAATGATCTGAACGATGATAACGTCATTTCACAAAATGGAAAAACAGGAGGCGACGAAGATGATCACGATCCAGCAGAAATTACAGTGTCACAAATTTTTGATTTAGCATTGAAAAAAACATTGAGTTCAGCAGGACCATTTACACCAGGTTCAACAGTTAATTTTGAAATCAAAATTTATAATCAAGGAACCATCACTGCGACCAATGTAAATGTGACAGATTATATACCAACAGGATTGACATTGAATAATCCAGGAGCAACATGGACAACAGCAAGTGGAGGAAAAACAAATCTTGTTACAGCGATTCCAACATTAGCTCCAGGAGATAGTGTCGTTCGCACAATATCATTTACCATCGATGCAAATTTCCAAGGCACAACATTGCGCAACTGGGCAGAAATTAGTTCTGCAACCAATGCATTAAATCAACCAGATATCGACAGTGATCCAGACGCAACGAACTTTAATCAAACAGGAGAGACAAATGATCTGAACGATGATAATGTTATTTCACAAAATGGAAAAACAGGAGGCGACGAAGATGATCACGATCCAGCTGAAATTACAGTGTCACAAATTTTTGATCTAGCATTGAAAAAAACATTGAGTTCAGCAGGACCATTTATACCAGGTTCATCAGTTAATTTTGAAATCAAAATTTATAATCAAGGAACGATCACGGCAACCAATGTGAATGTGACAGATTATATACCAACAGGATTGACATTGAATAATCCAGGAGCAACATGGACAACAGCAAGTGGAGGAAAAACAAATCTTGTTACAGGGATTCCAACATTAGCTCCAGGAGATAGTATCGTTCGCACAATATCATTTACCATCGATGCAAATTTCCAAAGGACAACATGCGCAACTGGGCAGAAATTAGTGCTGCAACCAATGCATTAAATCAACCAGATATCGATAGTGATCCGACGCAACGAACTTTAACAAACAGGAGAGACAAATGATCTGAACGATGATAACGTCATTTCACAAAATGGAAAACAGGAGGCGACGAAGATGATCACGATCCAGCAGAAATTACAGTGTCACAAATTTTGATCTAGCATTGAAAAAACATTGAGTTCAGCAGGACCATTTACACCGGTTCCACAGTTAATTTTGAAATCAAGATTTTCAATCAAGGAACCATCCTGCGACCAATGTAAATGTGACAGATTATATACCGACAGGATTGACATTGAATAATCCAGGAGCAACATGGACAACAGCAAGTGGAGGAAAAACAAATCTTGTTTCAGCAATTCCAATATTAGCTCCAGGAGATAGTATCATTCGCACAATATCATTTACCATTGATGCAAATTTCCAAGGCACAACATTGCGCAACTGGGCAGAAATTAGTTCTGCAACCAATGCATTAAATCAGCCCGATATCGACAGTGATCCCGACGCAACGAATTTTAATCAAACAGGAGAGACAAATGATCTGAACGATGACAACGTCATTTCGCAAGATGGAAAAACAGGAGGCGACGAAGATGATCACGATCCAGCAGAAATTACAGTGTCACAAATTTTTGATTTAGCATTGAAAAAAACATTGAGTTCAGCAGGACCATTTATACCAGGTTCAACAGTTAATTTTGAAATCAAAATTTATAATCAAGGAACCATCACTGCGACCAATGTAAATGTGACAGATTATATACCAACAGGATTGACATTGAATAATCCAGGAACAACATGGACAACAACAAGTGGAGGAAAAACAAATCTTGTTACAGCGATTCCAACATTAGCTCCAGGAGATAGTATCGTTCGCACAATATCATTTACCATCGATGCAAATTTCCAAGGCACGACATTGCGCAACTGGGCAGAAATTAGTTCTGCAACCAATGCATTAAATCAAGCCGATATCGACAGCGATCCAGACGCAACGAATTTTAATCAAACAGGAGAGACAAATGATCTGAACGATGACAACGTCATTTCACAAAATGGAAAAACAGGAGGTGACGAAGATGATCACGATCCAGCTGAAATCACAGTGTTACAAATATTTGATTTAGCATTGAAAAAAACATTGAGTTCAGCAGAACCATTTACACCGGGTTCAATAGTTAATTTTGAAATAAGGATTTTCAATCAAGGAACCATCACTGCGACCAATGTAAATGTGACAGATTATATACCAACAGGATTGACATTGAATAATCCAGGAGTAACATGGACCGCAGTAAGTGGAGGAAAAACAAATCTTGTTACAGGGGTTCCAACATTAGCTCCAGGAGATAGTATTATTCGCACAATATCATTTACCATTGATGCAAATTTCCAAGGAACAACATTGCGCAACTGGGCAGAAATTAGTGCAGCAACTAATGTATTAAATCAACCAGACATAGACAGTGATCCCGATGCATCGAACTTTAATCAAACGGGTGAGACAAATGATTTGAACGATGACAATGTTGTTTCACAAAATGGAAAAACAGGTGGTGATGAAGATGATCACGATCCAGCTGAAATCACAGTGTCGCAAAGTTTTATTGGCTTCAATGTTTGGAAAGATAAAAATGGTGATGGAGTTCAAAGCATAGGTGAATTACCATTGCAAGGAGTCATCGTAAGTTTGTATGATTGCAATACCAATGCATTGCTAAGAAGGGATACTACAGATCAATTCGGAAATTATGGTTTCGAAGCACTGCCTGGCAATAAAACATATTTTGTTAGCTTTGATGCACGACCATTAAATATGCCTAATTGCAATTGGACATTCAAAGAAAAAGGAACTGACAAACAATTTGATTCCAATGCAAATTTGAATGGTATTACAGATTGCATACATTTAGATTGGGGTGAAAGAGACAGCACTGTTGATGCAGGATTTGTAGAGTTAGCCGCTTATGGAGATTATGTATGGCATGATCGCGATGTAGATGGACAGCAAGAGAGTGGAGAAGAAGGCGTTGGTGGAGTGACGGTGATGTTATTTGATGCAGTTTCAAATCAAGTAGAAAGAACGAGTCTTACAGATCAGTATGGATATTATTTTTTCGATCATTTGCTTCCTAAACAATATTATGCAAAATTTTCCAAACCTGCCAATTTTGAAAGTACAGTTTCAAATCAAGGTAGTGAACTATCAGATAATGATGTAGATGGTTCCAATGGAGTAGGTACAAATGAAACAACGTATTTAAGTCCTGGTGAAACGGATCGAACATGGGATTATGGCATCTATAAATGTTCTTGCATCAGTGGCGATGTATGGTACGATTTGAACAATGATGGCATATATCAAGATCTAGAAAATGGCATCAATGGTGTCAGTGTATTTTTAGTTGATGCGATGACAAATCAAGTAGTAGCATCGACTGTGACAAGACCAAAACCTAATACAGCTTCTGACGATGGATATTATACATTTTGCAATTGTGTCAGACCAGGCATGTATTATATTAAGTTTGACAAACCTGGAAATCTAGCAGCAAGTCAAGCATTTAGAGGTGTTGATTCAAAAAAATACAGTCATGTCACACATGCTAATGGAATCAATACCACGAATAAAATTACTGTATTGAGTGGTGTGGAAATAAAAGATATAAATGCAGGATATCAAAATCAATTTATTGTTGGAAATTTTGTTTGGTTGGATTCTAATCAAAATGGAATCCAAGATACTGGTGAAAAACCAGTTGAAGGAGTAAAAGTGATGGCAGTAAATCCCGCCGGAACCATGGTAAGTGAAAGTATTACAGGGTCAGATGGAATCTATCATTTAGATGGAATTTGTGAAGGCGATTACTATATCAAATTTAAGCCTTTGGCTATGTATAGCTTTACTAGGCCAAATATGACAAATGAAGACCTCGATAGTGATGTGAGTGGAGCTAATGGTGAAGGAACTACAGCCATTATGCGATTAACTGGACTTACAAATATTCAAACTGTTGATGCAGGTTTAGTTGTTGGTGTTTTGCCAATTGAGTGGCTTGATTTTTCAGGGAGGTTTAATGGTACATTCATGGAGTTGAATTGGCTTACCGCCGCAGAAAAAGATAATAGTCACTTTATTGTCGAGCGCAGAAATTATTCAGAAGTTGATTTTGTTGAAATCGGAAATGTTAACTCAGCATCGACATTAAATAATTTGGGTAGTAAATATAGTTTTGATGATTTTGATACTGAATCAAACGGGATATATTACTATAGAATAAAACAAGTTGATCGCAGTGGAAAATATTCATATAGCAAAGTGATTGCAATCAATAAATCAACGACAAACGACGTACTAGTTGAGCTGTATCCAAATCCGGCAAATAATATTTTGCATCTCGATATTCAAACTACAAAAGAAACCAATCTGCATTTTGAAATTACTGATATTGCAGGAAATAATGTCTTGGACCAAGAATTAATAGAAATGGTAAAATCAGGAAGACATCTGATTGATATTAATACTTCAAATTTTACTAATGGAAATTATATTATTAGCATTAAATCCCAACAGTCCATTAGTCACCACAAATTTGTAATATCGAAATAAAAATTTAGTATTACAGAAGTCTATTTTTAAGATGAGGAGCTCGCAATGTATATTGCGGGCTTTTTTTAATGTCGCAAGTAAGATAAATCCTCGTTGAGAATTGAATCATTTTTAGAATTGTCATGCTAATTTTATTAAATCAAATATAATCAGGAAGTCATTAAATAGGAGTCAACATTTCTCAATCCAAAACCTCATATATTCCCATTGTTACAGATTTATTTTTCAAATTAACTTCACCGAAATGTTTGCAATGAAAAGACTCTTTGACTTTTTGATATGATGTTTCGTTAATGATGATCTGATTGGGTTGAGCAGCAGACTGCAGTCTTTGAGCAGTATTTACGGTGTCACCTATGACAGTATAATCCAATCTTCTCAGACTACTTGAACCTATATTCCCACTGATCATCTCACCGCTATTGATACCTATAGCAACTTTGGGTTTGAATGTTACATGTTCTGAAACTTCTGGCAAGGAGTTAATTTTATTTTTTAATGCAAGACAAGAATCGATGGCGCGATCTAGGTGAAACTCTCCTTTGAATACAGCCATCACTGCATCTCCAATGAACTTATCTATATATCCACCTTGAGATATGATCTCATTTACCATCACATCAAAATAATTATTCAATAATTGCACTACAGTATTAGGATCTTCATTTTCACTGATTGTAGTAAAACTGCAAATATCAATAAATGCAACTGTAGCCTCTATCGTTTCATTTACCAAAAGTGATGATTCGAATTCTCTACTGTTCATAAAATTTAAAACCGTATCATCTACATACATTCGAAGGATATTATTCTCTTTTACAGCTTGAAGTGTTTGTTTGATGAGTTCCACTTGCTTTAGCGTTCTTTCTATTGTCAAATGTAGATCATCAAAATTGACAGGCTTAGTCACAAAGTCAAATGCTCCTCGATTCATTGCAGCCCTAATATTCTCCATGTCACCATAGGCAGAAATAATTACTGATTTCAAAAAACTATTTCTTTCAGCAATTTTACTCAACAATGTGAGTCCATCCATGATGGGCATATTAATATCTGTGAGCACTAAATCAACATCATTGTGTGCGTCCAATTGTTCTAATGCGTGAACTCCATTGGAAGCAAACAAAAACTCATATTTATTTTCTCTGATCTGTTGTCTAAATTTTTGTTTGATGAGTATTTCTAAATCAGCCTCATCATCGACGACCATAATTTTTGTCATAATTCGATGGATTTTAGTTTTTCTTTTAAGATGTTAAATTCAATTGGTTTGGTGAGAAAATCATCCGCACCCAACTGCATTGCAAGATCATAATTGGCAGCATCACTATATGCTGTGATCATATACACTAATGGACTAGGTTGAATAAATTCTGACTTAATTTTTTCTAATAATTGCAATCCACTCATGCCTGGCATATTAATATCTGATAAAATTAGTATTGCATTTTGACCTTGTACTCTCAAAAAATCCAATGCCTCTTCTCCAGAAAATGCAAATGAAAAATCAAATTCACCAGATTTTATTTCTTTTCTAAATCGCTGTTCAAAGAGAATTTTAACATCGATTTCATCATCAACTACTAGGACTTTCATGTTTGTTTTTTTTGGGTTTATTATGTAAAGTTTTCTATTATTCATCCATCAATATATTCTATGTTGCAGTGAAAAATGGCGCAAATATTTTTTCAAAAAAATAGCATTTGATATTTTAATTAATGAATATCTGTCATATTTTAAATTTATATATTTTTCCATTTTGATTAATTTGGTTTTTCTGTATTTTGTTGTTGCTCTAAAAATGTTTTTGTTTCTTGGTAGCCTTTATCAATCAATTCTCTCCATTTGGACCAATCAAGAAATCCAAAATTGCCAAGATTCAGTTCCAAATACAATGAGACTTGTGATTTTGTGATAGCTTGTTTTTGCACACTATTCAAGGTCAACGAATTGATCAATAATGAACTCATGCGAGGCAATCTATATCGATGCTTTTTAGTAAATTTATTGATGAACAGTTCCATTGCAGAAGGAATTTTTTCAACATGAACTAAATGTGGGGTTTGGGCAGATAAAGCAATAGCGATTACTTGAGTCACAGGCTTTTGATACATTGCTTCAATGGGCAAATTGTCCATCACACCACCATCAACATGAAGATGTTTGTCAAGAATTACTGGTGGAAAAACTCCTGGTATGGCAATACTTGCTTCAATCTGCAATCTTGTCAAACCTGTCTCATGAACTTTCATAGTAGCATTGGAATAATTAGTGGACACACAATATGTATTGACCCAAAAATCTTCTAGATCTGAATCTTTAAATAATTCATGTAAATAATTCCTCATTTTTTTTCCTGTCATTAGAGAAATAAAAGGGAAGGTCAAATCATTGGAAGTTACTTTTGCCTCTGCACCTCTTTTGCAATGCGCAGCTACTTTATCTATGTCAAAGTCCTCATAAGTTATTCCAGCGCCATAAAGCGCACCTGCACTCGTGCCACCGACGAAATCAAATTCTATTCCAGCTTCTAACATCGCTTTTACAGCACCAACATGTGCGAATCCTTTAGCGCCGCCACCACCGAGTACAAGTCCTACAGCTTTGTTGATAATGATTCGACTAAATCGACGAATATCTTTTACATTGTTTTTGCGAACATGTAAATGTAGATTAAAATTTCGCTTCTCAAACCATCGTTTGGTGTTCGTAGGCATTGGTGCATTTTCAGGATGAAGCAGTATGAGATAAATTCTTTTGCTTAAAATATTAGACTCATATAGATTCAAATTTTCTTCAATACTTGTAACAGTTGATGCAGCATTAAAATCTGAAACAACCAATATTAAATCACAATAAGTGACGCACTGATTAGCCCATGATATATGATCGATGTCACAGACTAAAAAATTCAATCCCTTATTATTCTCTATTTCATCAAAAAGACTAATATGATCTTCGTCTATTATATTGTTAGAATCATAAACCTGTGTCTGTACATTCATCTTATGCAATTCTTCCTTGACTTGATCTGTCCAAGGACTGATGTCAAATGTAGGTTGCAATTTTACAATGGCAATATTTTTTGGAGCAGAATTCATGCGTTTTTGCATAGCATTGCGTCGTAATCTATTGATCACAAATTGTGTGATCTTATGTGCAAAATTAGGATTGGCTTTGACCAACTCATGATAGTGTGCTTCATCTATTTTTAAAACTGTTGATTTGCGAATTGCTACCACAGTTGCAGTGCGCGGCTCATTGGTAAATATGGCGAACTCACCTACAGGTTCACCAGCTGAAACATCACCTAAGATTTTATACGTTGAATCAGATTGCTGCAATGTGCGCAATCGACCAGACAATACGATATAAATTGAATTCTCTTTGTCGCCTTCATGAAAAAGATATTGCTTAGCATCGATCTGCAAAATTTCTGATGCAGCTAATACTTGTTCCCATTGGTCATCAAGAATTTCGCCAAACAATTGTGTAAAGTACTGGCGATAGTATTGATAATCTTCTTTTGTCTTCATGCTTTTACTCTATCAGTTCTATAAATATTTTGTTTTAATCATGTTGTTGGAATCTGTACAATAAATGTAGTTCCTTCACCTTCCTTCGTATCCACTTTAACTTGTCCACCATGTGATTTTATTATTTCATAACTCAAACTAAGTCCCAATCCTGTACCCTGACCTGTAGGTTTGGTAGTAAAGAATGGTTGAAAAATTTTATCCAATACTGCTGTAGGAATACCATTGCCGTTATCTCTTACGGAAATTATGACTTCGTTGCCTGTGCGAGAAGTTCTAAGCCATAATGTAGGCTCATACGATGCAATCGCAGTCTTTTTCTTTTCATTGATAATATAAAAAGCATTGCTTATTAGATTTAAAATGACTCTTCCGATATCCTGCGAAATGACATTTATTTTGCCAATGTTAGGATCAAAATCGGTATTCAATTTTGCATTAAAGGATTTGTCTTTTGCTCTTTGTCCATGATACGCTAATCTTAAATATTCATCAGCGATTGCATTAATATCTGTTGGCTCCTTTTGTCCTGCCACGCGACTGTGTAACAGCATGGATTTAACAATATTTCCTGCACGTTTGCCATGATAATTTATTTTTTCCAAATTTTGCTTTAAGTCTGATGCGATTGCATTTGCATCTTCAGTGTTTCCCTTTTTTATTTCTTCATTCATTTCGTCAATGAGCTCCATAGAAATTTCACTAAAGTTATTGACGAAATTTAAAGGGTTTTGAATCTCATGAGAAATGCCTGCTGTAAGTTCACCCAATGAAGCTAATTTTTCAGCTTGGATAAGTTGATTTTGTATACTTTGAAGTTGTGCTACATGATTATTAATAAATTTTAAAAAATAAAACTGAAGAAAAAGATCATCATGATCAAAGCAGAACTGCTCACCCAAAATAAAAAATTATTTAACTCCATATTGTAATAGCTGCGAAATTTTATTCCAAAAAGATCAAGAATAAAGAAAACTGTAACTAACAAAACAGGAATCACTAGCCATACCGCTGCAATTTTCAAATTTCAAAAAGCAATATTGCCAATATTGGAATAATACTAAACCAATATATAGCTGTTGAAAATATTCCTCCTGAAATATATGTGATACCAAGAACAGTAATGCAACAAGCAATAGAAATAAATAAATGTTTAACATATGTTGACTTTACTCCATTTTTTGCAGCGATTAATGTAACTACAAAAAATATTACTGTAAGTCCAAATACAATCATGGCTTCTTTGGAAGAAATAATATAACTAGCTACAATAAAACTGGAAACAAAAAAAATTGCAATCACTAAAAACTCAATAATTAAATGAAATTCATCAACCAATGCTGTTTTCTTGGAAGATGGAAGAAAATAATTAATGATATTTTTATATGTGTTTTGTAACATTTAACATTGGGAGTTTTTGTTGATTGATTTATTGTGTCTCATTTTGTATAGGTAAAGTTATAATAAATGTGGTTCCTTCTCCTTCTTCCGATTGCACTTCCAATGTACCACTGTGGCCTTTGGTTACGATTTCATGACTCAATGACAAACCTAAACCAGTACCTTCTCCAGAAGGTTTGGTTGTAAAAAATGGTTGGAAAATTTTTTCGCGAATTTCTTTTGGAATACCTGTTCCGTTGTCAATTACTTTTATGATAATTTGCTTATTGTTAAGCTGAGTTGTAACAGTGACTTTCGGTTTGTAGCTGCCTGATGTATCTCTTTTTTTTCTATCATTCACAGCATAGAATGCATTGTTGATCAAATTTAAAATAACTCGACCGAAATCTTCTGGTATAACCTGTATTTTAGTCAAAGAATCTGACAATTCAGTTTTGTAGTCTGCATTGAACGACTTATCTCTGGCTCTAAGTCCATGATAAGAAAGTCTTAAATATTCATCAGCCAATTGATTGATATCGATCCATTCTCTTTTTCCTTTACTCGTACGAGAATGTTCTAGCATTCCTTTGACAATGCTACTTGCTCTGTTTCCATGTTGTTGGATTCTTTCTTGATTGAGAATAAGGTCTGTAAACATTTCACCAATATATTCTTTATCTATTTCTGGTTTTTCCAATTCTACTTTAATATCCTTGACTAGATCTATGCTGAGTTCTGAAAAGTTTTTAACGAAATTCAAGGGATTCTGAATCTCATGCGAGATACCCGCAGTAAGCTCACCAAGTGATGCAAGTTTTTCTGACTGTATCAGTTGATTTTGAGTTGATTTCAGTGTTTCAATAGAATTGTTTAATGCAGCCGTTCTCTCTTCAACTTGTTTTTCAAGCAATACATTTTGATTGGAAAGCAAATGTTGTTTTTCTTGTTCTTGATGAATTGCTTTATTTTTTAGCTCTTCGTTCTCTTCTAACTGCTTACTCAATGCAATCGTAGTTTCCTTAGACTGGATACCCATAAAAAGTGATAAGCCTAATGGAATAGCAATCGATCCAAAATAAAAAATAGTTTCAATCAAATATGGAGATATTCCATGTTTAATAATATTGTATCCTGTTGGTGTAATTCCATAATTCAAAAATCGCATGGATATCGTGATGCATATCAATCCTAGTAACGCAAAGAAAATGCTAATAGCCAATGTAATAAAACCCTTTATTTTTTTCTTTAGTCCCATTATAACTAATCTTATTAAAACAATAAAACTAAAAATAGAACCTAGTAATAATAAAACATTCTGTATGTTAAGTCCATAGGTCAAGCTCGATATGAATCCATATATAAAAAAATAAACAACCAAAGCATAGTAATAAATATCGAAACGTTTATTCGAAACACGATAATAAAAACTTGCCAAGAATATTACAGTAAAACTTAATAACCAATTGGCAGTATTTAAAACATAGAATCGAGTTTCAACAGAATTTATACTTTGGCCAAAAAATTTAAGTATTCGGATTGCTGTATTGCCCATCAGATACAAAGTGAGCATAAGATACAAATCATTACTTCTTTGATAAAGGTAGATTGCCAAATGTAAAATAAATAGCATAAATAAAACACCAAAAACAAAAAAATCTAAACCTTTATGATAGATATAAAATTTGATCTGATCTTTAGAAGCAGTAGTTAAATTATATAATGTTCCGTGAAAAAAACAATTCTTAGTCAATCCAAAATTGTGGTATATCGAATATTGGGTTGTAAAACATATCGGACAGCTAAATGATATTGTCCTGTAGAATCTTTTGGCAAATAAATTAATCTATATAGCGGATCATAAGCTGTGACTTTACTTATATCTGTATCAAAATTTCCAAATTCATGAATCAATTTTCCATTTAAGTAAATCTCAGATGCACCAGCATGAGTTACTGCCAGTCCGAGTGGAAAGTCAAGTTTGCTATCCACTTGAAAGTTGATCCTCAACCATTTTATTCTTGAATCCATGATTTCAGTCAGGCTTGCCAATTCTTTTGTTGGGTCTATGTCTAACCACGTTGAATCATTAAAGTTAGGTTTTGCAAACTCTAAATCATCTCCAACATAATATTTCCAGTGTGTTTTGAGAAGAAGCCCTGAACTAGGAATGCTGTCTATCTGAAGCAATCTACTGGTCTGTCCATAAAGGCAGGTGGAAAAAAGGCAAATGATAAAAACAAGTTGCTTCATTTTATTGGGATCACAGCTTCAAATATAGGGTTATTTCATTAATCGAATACATATTTTATGCTAAAATTTTGTATGAGCGATTGATGGAAGGTGTCCCTTTGTAAAGTTGATGATTCTTCTTAGACCAAATGATCCAAGGGTAGCCCCTACTTTTTGATTAAGGTTAGAAAAATGTGTGTTGTATAAATCTATTTATTTTTAATATAATGTAAGATAGATGAGTAGTTGTTTATTGTAAGGACTATAAAAATTTTTGTATTCTTAAAATGCGCGAGTTATCAACATTATCATATGAGGCTTTTGGATTCAATTACTTTGGAAATACTTATGTGTGAATTTTGAAAACTTAAAGTTTAAGTTGTTGTTTTTTGAATGAATTTATTTAATTTTTATAATACTTACCTATAAGTGTTTTATTATGATAAATTTATGTGAGTTAAAATTATTAATTGAAATTGAAAGAACCCAAATCAAGGGAAACCTAAATACAGATCATTTAGGGTATGGATTTATTGAACCTACAAGTGAAATTGAAGCAGAATCTATGAAAGAGTATGGAGTTAATTACGGTAGTAATTTTTGGTTAGAATCTTATTGGGGGGCAATATATAAAAGTGTAAATAAACGTTTACGAACTGCTAAAAGAGCACCAAATAATTAGTAGTGAACAATCTAAATATATATAATTTATTTGAACATTTTCCTAGCAAATGTTAATTTTGCATGGAATTTATACATTTATAGCTTTAGCTTACTATTATATGAAATCTAAATTTTGCATTATCATAGCATTTATATGTGCTAATTTTTTGTTTTCCAAGGCTGCATTATCTCAAGAAACTTTTTCAATTGTTGCTGCGGATTCAGCAACACATGAGATAGGGAGTGCTGGAGCATCCTGCGTGGATTTGTTTGAAGCCAGTACTATTTTTCCTTACTATTCCGAACCAAATTTCCTTAGTGTAATTGTACCCAATAATACAGGTATCAATATTCAATCTTCTTTTGATACGCTTAATAAGGCAAATGCAATTCGTCGTATTTTAGCGGGTGACAGTCCGTCCGAAATGCTATACTGGTTGTTTGCTAATGATGCAGACAATGATACTACAATGCGTCAATATGGGGCAGTTGGATTCGTAGATGGTCTTGTAGAAAAAGCGGCTTTTACTGGCTCAGAGTGTTTTGATTATAAAGGGCACTTATTTGGTCAAATTGGAGGATTCCATTATTGCATCCAAGGAAATATCCTAAAGGGAAAAGAGGTTTTAACAGCAATGGAATCTCGATTCCGAAATACAAATGGAAATTTGAAATGTAGATTAATGGCTGCAATGCAAGGAGCAAATAGTAAAGGTGCAGATATACGATGTGAATCTAATAATACATCATCGCTTTTTGCATTTTTACAAGTAGTTCAACCCAACGATATCATGGGGAAGCCTTCGTTTTATATTTCTGTAAAAACGCCTAACTTATCACAGATTGAACCTATAGACTCTTTACAAAAATTGTTTACTAAATTACAAATATGTTCTACCATGAGTGCGACTGAAAATATAGGAGAGTCAGCATTTTATATTTATCCCAATCCTTCAATATCTAAATCTTTTTTAATTCATAATAATACTCATAGTTTAGAAAATTACTCTGTAAGGATAAATGATATGATGGGAAGAACAGTGACTCGATATTATGGAAGACTATCCAACCAATCTTTTAATACAAGTGACTTGAATAAGGGTATTTATCAACTTCTAATATATAACAAAGAGAATTTGGTCTTTACTCAAAAACTTATAATTAATTAATTTCGACGAGATTGAATTAAGCAATGTAGAAGTCTGAAGAAGTAAATTTAATATTAATCTACTTCTTCAGATTTTTTTGGAATTTATTTGATCACTACAAATTTCTTTAATACTGTAGTCTTCGCATTTTTGATTTTTAAAACATAGCTTCCATCGACCAAATCTTTTGTGTCAATAGTAAAGATTTGTTTCCCTTGTTTGACTGTGCTTCCAATTGGCTGTGGACACACGACCATTCCTGATGCATTTACGATTTCACTATACACTGTTCCTGTTTGATTAACATCGACTTCTACTTTCAATACATTACTTACTGGATTTGGAAATAGATTTACAATAAATTTATCAGTAGAATTTTTATTAATTTGAGCAATATAACTGTATGTAAACTTTCCCATTTTATCTATTTGTTTAATCCTGTAATAATAAGATCCATCAAGTTGATTTGTAAAATCATTGAATGTATATTCATTTTGCAAATGAAGTGCAGTTTCTACAGCTTTTTCTTTTCCAATTTCTGAAAATTCTTTTTCCGATTCATGCATCCGTTCTACTATAAAATGATCATTGTTTACTTCATTTGTCGTACTCCAATTTAGTTCAGTAAAGGCGCCATTATAGTTTGCCGTAAATGATAACCATTCCAATGGCAATAATCCTAAAATAAGTCCAGCATCAACATTTGTGATTCTATCGCCCTCTCTGAATCGCATAACGGATGTAGTCCCATTTCCTTGTGATCCCGTTACATCGCTATCCAATGCATCTGAGCCAATGTTTGAACTAGTATATGCATATTGTCCTTGAGCTTTAAACGAAATGTAGTAGTCACCCTCTGGAATTCCATCTAGCATATAAGAACCATTCTGTTGTGTTATATCCTCGCTGATGACAACGCCTTCAAGATTAATCGCTTTAACGATTACACCTTCAACAGGAGCTTCATTTTGTTCTTGGATTCCATTTTGGTTTCCATCCAACCAAACAAAATTTCCAACGACTGCTTTAGCCTGATAACCAGCATGAAAATCTGTAATCATCGTTCCACTTAGGACAGTAACTCGTTCAGAAGTATTAGGTCCAAATGCATGAGTAACATGGCTATCTTTAGTCCTATCAGTCCCTCTGAATGCCGCACTAGGCGCTAGATCACCAGGTCTTTGGTAACGAACGTAGTAAGAGCCAGGCGGTACGCATTGGAATTTGTAAAAGCCATCATCAGAAGGTGTTAATGGTTTTGGTCCAGTGATCGTTTGATCAATGATGTTGCCAGTCGATATGCTGATTAAATAAACAGTAAGACCATTTAATCCATTCTCTTCATCCTGATAGATGCCATCTTTATTGACATCATACCATACGTCACCACTGATCATATTACATCGCCACATCCCAAGATCCCAAGTGAGATCATGTTCAAATAATTCGAGATTAGTCGATTCAGAAGTATTTGGCCCATTAGTATGATCGATATCAGAATCTTTAGAATCACTGCCTATATTGGCGGTTGTGCTGCGCCAATCTACTGGTGTTCCAATTTTTACATAATACTCCCCAGGTTGCAATTTTTTAAAGAGATATTTTCCATCTTGATCCGTAGTCATTGATCTGACTAATTGATCTGTCAAGGCATTGTATAAATACACAAATACATTCGGAACACCTTCTTCACCAAAATCTTGGATGCCATTCACATTTGCATCATGCCACACATAATCACCATAAGCAGGAAGTAAAGGGATTGGAGTAGGAGTGTCGGTGCTTCCATCGCCATCATTATCTTTTGTAGGATCATTACCATCTTCACTGAGATCATCTAATGGATTTCCCTTGATGTCAACTGCATTGCTTTTTGCCGTGTTAAGTATTCTATCGTCTGGATAACATCTGCTGATATCAACATAAGCATTTACTTCAACAATAATCCGTACTTTAATATTTTGTCCAGCTTGAAGTGTCCAGTTGCCTGAGAGCATTTGAATATTTTGGTCAGGATTAAAATTTAAATTAGGTGCACCAATTCCTGAAGCAGTAGTAGAGATTATAGATACTGGAGAAACAATTCTAACATAAGCTCCACAGAATTGTGAAGCGATACTATCTCTCAAACTAACATTATTGATGGTCACATTACCTGTATTTTGAATCACAAAATCTAATGCCACATCAAAATTAGTGTTGATGCCACTTGAGGCTGCAACAGGTCTTATTTCTTTACTCACTTCTTTTGCAAGGTTCAAACAAGAAATATAAAAGTACACAGGAACAGAACTTGTATTTCCACAAGCATCAGTTGCGACGATTAATACTTCTGTCGGTCCTTGTTGGAAATTAAAATTTATCGTAGGATTCAACGGCCATGTAGATAAGGTGACTTGTCCACAATTATCTGTTGCACTTGCTCCTGTAAAATTTTTCAACCAATTTTGAAATTCAGTTTGAAAATCTCTTTCACAGCTAGTATAATAATTTTGGAAATTTGTAATGACTGGTCTTATTGTATCACGTACAGTAATTCGTTGATAACATACATTGGATCTATTACAATCATCTATGACGATAAATCTTCTGACGATTACTCCAGTATTGCTACATTGATTTAGTCCACTGACATTGTTGTCGTATGAAGTTTTGTATGATCCACAGTTTTCTATAATCGTAGGCCTTCCAGTAAATGCAACACTTGTGTCTGCTATGCAATTTGCGTTTTTATAAACTGTAATATCTGGAGGGCAAGTGATAGAAGATGGTGTAATGTCTAATACAGTAATCGTTTGTTGGCATGAAGATGTATTGCCACAAGCGTCAGTTGCCGTAAAGATTCTAGTTAGAGATCCTGTTTTATTGCAAAGAAATAAATTATTAATCGTGCGATAGCTTATCACGGCTAATCCGCAATTGTCATTTGCAGTAGCTCTTCCTGTTTGATTTAAGCTTGTATCGATGCCACAAGATTCACTTCTATAAACAGTAGTATTTGCAGGACAAGTGATTACAGGTTTTGTATTGTCAGCAATGCTGATAATTTGATTGCAAGTCGAAGAATTATTACAAGCATCTGTTATGACAAATCGTCTTATAAACGAACCTGTATTATTGCAAGAACTTAATCCAGTAAAATCATTTGTATAACTTATTCTGAATGACCCACAATTGTCAGTTCCAGTCGGTGATCCAGTATAAACTAATCCTGTATCCAATCTACAATTATTTGCAATTTGTACTGTTATATTTGGAGGACAAACAATGCTTGGTGCTTTTCGATCAACAACTGTAATTGTTTGACTACAAGTTGCTGAATTCCCACAAGCATCAGTCGCTACAAATACACGACTAAAATAACCTGTTCCACTGCAAAAGTTTAAGTTTACATTAGTGTTGTAATATCTTATCGAACTTGAACCACATGAGTTTAATACTATAGGCATCATAGTAAAAATTACTGAGGTGTCTGCAACGCAAGTATCGTTTTTATTTACAGTGATATCTGGAGGACATGTAATTGTAGGAGGAGTTCGATCTATTATTGTAATTCTCTGAGTACAGCTCGATCGCAAATTACAAGCATTCACTGCTGTGATGGTACGTAGTATGACTCCTGTGCCACTGCATCCTGTAAGACCACTGATATCATTGACTGATGACAATAATGGAAGACTGCATTCATCTGTTGCCGTTGGAAATAAAGCCATCAAGCCTGCTGTATCTGGTGCACAATTAGCCTCAGTGTAAATTGTGACATCAGGTGGACAAGAAAAAGAGGGAGGTGTTAAATCTGTTTTAGTTATGAATTGTGTGCAAGTGCTAGTATTACCACAGATATCTGTTGCTCGAAAAGTTCTATTTATTGTTTCACCACAAGACAGCGGATTTCTAACATCAGTATAAGTAATCGTATCGATTTCACAATTATCTGTTGCAGTTGCCATACCTGTATTGCTTGTTAAAATTGATGCGGTACATCCGATGGTAATATTCTGTGGACACGTAATCACAGGCTTGACCAAATCTTCAAAATACACTTTTGCAATACAAGAATCTATTGCATTACAAAGACCACGTATCATGAATTTAACTGGAACACCATTATTGATTCCGCATAAAATATTATTTGCATTCGAGGTCCAATTATGGGTAATAACTAATGCTGTTGGATCTGCTATTATGGTATTATTACGAATGCTTATTAGTGCAGCATTTATCCAATTTTGAACTTGAGTATTTTTATCAGAAGTACAATTTAAACTTAAATCTGATGGACAGCCACTGATCGAAAATGGAGTAGAATCAATTACCTTGATAGGCTTTTCAATAGAATCAACACAGCCATAAATATCTGTAACAACCAGTTTTACAATGTAGTCTCCTTTAGATGTATACATATGGTTTACAATTTTGCCAGTACCAGTTGTTCCATCTCCAAAACTCCAAAAATATTGTAATGCTTCAATGGTTGGTATCGAATCAATCGTGGCAGAAGCATCAAATTGTGCATCATTGCCTAAGCAAAATTCATTGTCTGCAATCGCGAAATCAGCAATAGGACACTGATTGATATAGAATTCATGAGATCCAAAAAAAACTTCGTAGTCATCTTTTTCAGCACTGTTGAATGAAAGTCCAGCAAGAGAAACAGCATTGTACATTTCTATTCGGTTGCAATCACAATTACAAGGATCTATCATTCCCCATTCGATAAGGTAATCGACTACAATTCTCCAATTGACTTTATATTCAAGGAATTTATTATTTTCATCACAATTGGGTACACCATTGATACAATCTGGCGATCCTTGGTAAGCTGGGCCCAATGAAACCATATTGTTCGGAGTAGTCAAATAAATATCAGTGATCTGAGCAGGACATTCACTACCCACAGCTTTCCACTCAAAAATAATCATGGCATCTCGATTTGGTGGTGAATCACAATCCAGATTTAGTAGCAAACTATATGCTGAAGAACCAGCACCATAAGCGCATCTCTCCCATGCAACATAGCTGGAGTCACCAGAGTTTATCATCCAGAATTGTAAGAGATCTGCTGTAGGTGTTGGCGTATCTTCACACACATCAATACCTGCAGGAGGTCCCCAAATTAATGAGTCACAATAATGTCCCTCCAGAGTGGGAAAAATTTGCGCATATCCTTTTGTGGACAATAATGAGCTTATAGCAACAATAAGCAATGCAGAAAAAAAACGATTTCTCAAAAAAAGTATCAAGTTCATGTTCATTCAGTTCATTCAAAAATTATCTCACTCATTCATAAGTGAGAGCAAAGACTCTTCAAAGGTAAGAACATATTTCATATATTAAAAATAATTTATATATGTTTAATTATATATATATAAATAATTAATAATAAGTTGTATACATATTAAAGTAGTAGAGAATAATTGTAAAAAATACCTTCTCATTTGTATTTTGTACATTGGAAAAAATGATTATTGAACCAACAATAATCTTCACCAACTGCAATTGGAGGTTTGCTTTTGCATGATTTCAGTTGGAATATTCCAATCCCCATTTATGTAATTCTTTGATTATAGGAACGAGCTTTAGACCTTTCTTAGTTAAACTATATTCTACTGTTGGGGGAACGGTAGCGAAGACTTCTCTATTGAGAATTTCATTTGTCTCCATATTTTTTAGTTCTTTGACGAGCATTCTGGTATTAATATTTGGAATACTGCGTTCCAATTCTTTAAAACGCAAGGTTCCTTTGGACAAAGTATAGATGATTGGTAGTGCCCATTTTCCTCCTAAAATATCTAAGACTTCCTTTAAAGAACATTTGTGATCTATTTTTTCAAACTTTTTTTTAGCCATAATTCCTTAATTTTATTCATTACTTTACTTTATGTCTCTACTTTACATTTGTGTAACTACTTGCAAAAGTACAGTATTGAACCTACATTTGCAACGTACTAATAAAATATTTTAAAAAAATGAATCAAAGAATTACTAAATCTTTAGTCTGGATCCTGACTGGATTCATTGCTTTTATTTTTATCGGGAGTGGTATATTCAAATTAGTAGGTGGAGTGAAAACGGTAGAAATGGCACAAAGTGTTGGTGGAAGATCCAACCTCATTATTCTAGCATTTTTAGAATTTGTGATTGCAATTTTATTTCTAATTCCAAGAACAGGGGTGGTAGGGATATTGCTTATGATTGCCTATATGGGTGGGGCTTTGGCTGTTTTGTTTGTCAGTGGTCAACCGTTTATTTTTTTAATTATCATACAAATTTTAATTTGGATAACTGGCTTATTTCGTTTCCCAGAATTAGGTCAAAGATTATTAAACAATAATAGAGTATAAAATCAGTGTAATCAAAAAATAAATTAAATGAAATTATTGAATCCTTTAATTATAGGAAACCAAAGAATGAAGAACAGCATGGTAATGAGTGCTATGACTAGAAGTAGGGCGAATGAATATGGAGTCGTAGGAGATTTAACCACTTTGTATTATACTCAAAGAGCAAGTGCAGGATTAATTTTATCTGAAGCAATTAATATTTCTGTACAAGCAATTGGTAGTCCTTTTACACCAGGAATATTCAATTCAGAGCAGATTGAAGCATGGAGAAAAGTAACAACAGCTGTCCATGAAAACGGAGGAATAATTTATGCACAATTGTGGCATACTGGCCGAGTGGGACATTCAATAGATCGCCAAGGAATATTACCTGTTGCGCCTTCGGCAATAGCGATTGAAGGAGCTAAACATTTTACTTCACAAGGACCACAAGATTATGAGATTCCTAGCGCATTGACACTTGATGAGATAAAGCAAATCATACAAGATTATAGACAGGCAGCTTTAAATGCGATAGAAGCAGGGTTTGATGGTGTTGAATTGCATGCTGCAAATGGATACTTACCTCACCAATTTCTTGCAGAAAGTTCTAATCATCGGACTGATGAATATGGTGGCAATATTGAAAATAATAGTCGATTTATTTTGGAGATTATGGCTAATTTAATTCAAGCAATTGGTGGAGAAAAAGTTGGGATAAAAATTTCTCCTTTTCATCCTTATGCTGGAATGGTTTTTAATGATCCAGTGGCTAGTTTTTCCTACCTAATTGGTGAATTAAATAAAATGGATTTTGCATTTGTCGAGTTGATGAAACGCAATCCAATGTTTCCAGCGATCCCGCAATATCCAACAACTGATGAAATTGAATTGTTTGGTACGTTGGTAAAAAAGAGTCTCATTGCAAATACAGCATATACGAGAGAATCAGGAGAATCAGAATTGGAAAAAGGTATTGCATCAGCGATATCTTATGGAACTTTGTTTTTAGCAAACCCAGACTTGCCTAAAAGATTTGAAACTAATGCTGAATTAAATCAAGCAGATAGAATGACAATGTTTGGTGGAGGAGAAAAAGGATATATTGATTATCCAAGTTTAGGCTAAATTATTTTTTTAGTTTTGTAAATTTTTCAATGAATTCATTGTCAAATTTATATTCTTAAAATGCTTTATAGTTTATAAAAACATTCCTTGTTGAATTCATGTTGATTTAAATTCCAATTATATGATTAGTTACTTAATTGGTTTAAGTTTAAACATGCACAAAATGATTCTTATTTTTTCAGCCTTATTATTGTTAGTCATTTTAACTTTGGTTTTTATAAATCAAGCTAAATTTGGAAAACACCCTTCGGGTAAACGATTGGAGATAATTAGGCGTGCCGAAAATTATAAAAATGGAGAATTTCAAAATCAAAGCATAACACCCGATTTGACCGATGGAGCTACTTATTTTTCGATTCTCAAAGAATTTTTATTTGGTCCAAAAAATAATGTAGAGCCACAAGGGATGCTTCCATCGCAAAAGACTGATCTCATCCATTTGGAAAGAAGTGTTGATGTATTAGTTTGGTTTGGGCATTCTTCATATTTTATGCAGATTGATGGTAAGCGAATTTTAGTTGATCCAGTTTTGAGTGGTTCAGCTTCACCAATTTCATTTACTACAAAGTCATTTCATGGCACTGATATTTATACTACAGAAGATATCCCTGAAATCGATTATCTTATCATAACACACGATCATTGGGATCATCTCGACTATGAGACAATAACAAAATTGCGACCCAAAATAAGGAAGGTAATTACTGGATTAGGTACAGGAGCTCATCTTGAACATTGGGGATTTACAGAAGATTTAATTCTTGAAAAAAATTGGAATGAATCACTCACTTTAGATGAGGGATTTACGCTGTATACACTTCCTGCACGACATTTTGCCGGTAGAGGATTTAAGAGAAAACAAACACTGTGGATGTCATTTTTATTGCAGACACCAAGTATGAAAATTTATATTGGAGGCGACAGTGGATACGACACCCATTTTTCACAAATCGGAAACCGGTTTGGCGAAATTGATCTAGCGATATTAGAACATGGACAGTACAACAAAAACTGGAAACATATCCATCTCATGCCAGATGAAATAACCAAAGCGGCATCTGATCTAAAAGCAAAAAAATTACTTGCAGTACACCATTCTAAATTTGCCCTTTCAAATCATGCATGGAATGAGCCATTGCGAAATGTATCCAAACGAATTCAATCCACAGGAATTAAACTAATAACACCAATGATTGGAGAGAAAGTGTTGTTGAAATCTGATAAACAGGTTTTTCCTGATTGGTGGGAGATGGATTGAATTAAAGTAGAATAATACTATTGCATCCTTTAGAGTCGAGTGCTTTTCAAATCAAATTTTAAAAAAATTTTTCGACAATATCTTGAAGTATAGTGAAACAATTTAGCTCAAACATGTAGCTAGACATTAATGATGGAAATCCCAAATTATTAGTTTTGAATCGCCTATCTCTTTGTTTAAAAGCAAGATAATTTAAGGTTTTTTGAATTTAATACATATTATAATTTTATATAATGTGTGTTATTGGTTATTTTATTTAATCTAAAGTATTGTAAATTAAATTGTAATACATATAGTTATTTTAATGTATTTTATATTATAAAAAATTGGCATATGTTTTGTGTTTAATATAATAACCGATTTTATTTAGATAATTTAGAATTTACGCCCCAAACCAAATTTAAATCTGCATATAAGTTATTATGAAAAATTATCTTTATAAGCCAACGTTTCAAATTTTTGTATTTTTCTTTTTTACTTTTTTTGTTATAAATAATAGAATTTATTCGCAACTAACTTGTAGTTCCGATACAAATCTAGTATTTAGAGTTGAGCAAGGAATGTGTTCCATATTTCTCGATCAATCAAATTTTTCTGCCTCATTTCCAAAAAGCAGCTGCAATGTTATCGAATTAGAAACTTTGATTTTATTAAGCGGAGACTTGAAGCCATTTACTAAGCGAAAATCATTTACTCCTGGTAATTATAGGTTCTATTGGAGTGTAGTTGATGGATGCGACTTCACCATTTTTTGCGGCTTCAATGTTGAAGTCAAATTTCCAGATGGTATTACTAATTGCAATCAAGTGATTCCCAAAGTTAGTGCATTACACACGATGTGTGGAAATGGTGATTTTGAAAGTGGTATAATTCAAGCCTTAGAATGGGAAGGAGCTTATGGGACTATTGGGTCGCCACCTGTAATCGGTTTTTCCTCAGGAGCCATAAATATGGCTACTTCGCATCAAACTATCGTGAACAAAGGAGTTGATCCTAAAGTGGGTATATTAACTGTTGCACCACATCCTTCACCTAATAATTTTAGTGTTAGACTTGGAAACATAATTAATGGTTGTGGAACAGAGCAAATAAGTAAGGAGTTTTTGGTTACAGCTGGAAATACAAATCTTGCATTTTGGTATGCTTGTGTTTTTGAAAATCCTGCAGGACATTATGGAAATATTCAGCCAGGTTTTCAGGTTAATTTAACTTTGAAACCAAGTAATATTGATATAAGTAGTCTGGTAGATTTGGGAAATGGAGGTAATTTTTTAATAGCTAATAGCAGTGATCCATTTTTTCATCGTGGTCCAGCACTTGCTGGTGACAATGTTGTATATAAGGATTGGAGTTGTGTAAATATTGATTTATCTAGGTTTGTTAATCAAATAGTTGAGATTGAATTTGTAAATAAAGACTGTAGTTATTGTGGACATTGGGGTTATACCTACTTGGATAATATTTGTGTAGGTTGCCCATCTGGAAATGTTAGTTTAGTTAATGCTACGTGTATTCCAGGTAATATTTGTGTAAACTATTCACTTCCCATGATTAATGGGGTGTCAGGACAATGCAGATTTTTATTGGATTTAATTAGAGACGGAATAACAGTTTACTCCGACACAAGTGCAATGATTAGTAGTGGTAGTCAATTTTGTTTTCAAGTAGATACTTGTGAACTGTTAGATGAAGATTTTTATGATTATAAGATTAAAATAGATTGCTCAGTACCAGCTCCTCTATGTCCTTTAGTACCTCCTCCTATACAGAATCCTATTCACCTCCCAGTCCAGTATTTAGGATTGGATTCATTTGGAATTAAGCCCGGATTAAATAATGATTTACCAACTTGTTGTATACTTCCTTCCCTTTCTTGCGACGACCACATAAATGTTTCATTAGACTCATCATGTTGTGCTATCATCACACCTGAAATGATTTTAGAGGGGAATTATCCAGTGAAATGTCTTAAGGTAGTTTTAAAAGATAAAAATGGAATCATATTGCCAAGTTCTCCTAAAGTTACAGGAGCACAGATAGGGCAATTGATCACAGTAGAACTTATAGATACATGTACCAAAAATAGATGTTGGGGAACACTAACAGTTGAAGATAAGTTGCCACCAAGAATTACATGTCAAAATCCAGACACAGTGTTTTGCAATAATACTTCATATCAATGGTCTCCGCCTATAGTTAGAGATAACTGTACAGATATTGCAACCGTTCATATAATAACAGACAATACAATTAAAAAGACTTGTGATTCATTTTGTATTGCTGAGCGACAAATTCAATATTATTATACCGATTTCTATGGGAACCATTCCGATACTTGTATCAAAAAAATATGTTATAAAAAATTAGATTGGAAAGATATAAAATGGCCAAGTGATACATTATTTAGTTGTGAGTTTTGGACTAGCCCACCTAGTCCAACACATGCAGGAATTCCAACGGGAGGAGGAAAGCCATTATACCCATCGTGGGGAGAATGTAAACTCGCTGTTACTTATGAAGATCAAGTTATAACTATTTGTCCGAAATCATTTAAGGTGCTAAGAAAATGGACTGTAATTGATTGGTGTAAAACATCACCTAATAATGTTGCGATACACTATCAAGTGATTAAAGTAGTTGATGAAAAAGGGCCTGTAATTTTGTGTTCACCAGACATTACAATAAGTACAGATGTTTGGACTTGTACAGGTACTGCAATCATTCCACCACCTAAAGTAATTAAAGAATGTTCCGATAGTGTATCCATCGAGGTAAGTTATAAAATCTCTTCTCCCAATGGCCCAACAAAAATTGGAACCAGTTTGAATAATATAAAACTATTACCAAATGGATATTATTCAGTTACGGGATTACCGCATGGTTTAAATTTGGTTTCATTTGTGGTGACTGATGGTTGTGGAAATAGTTCAGAATGTTTTACAGAAGTCACAGTGATTGATCAGGTTCCACCAGTGGCAGTTTGTGATCAAAAGACTGTAGTGACTTTGACTATAGATGGTACAGCAAAAATTGAAGCTTATACTTTTGATGATGGCTCACATGACAATTGTATGCTTGATAGATTTGAAGTAAAAAGGATGGATAATGGAGATCCATGTTCGACACCAAATGGGGATCAATGGGGACCCTATGTGTTTTTCTGTTGTAAAGATATTGGAAAAACGATAATGGTGTCGTTGCAAGTATGGGATAAGTCTGGTAATTCAAATACCTGTATGGTTGAGGTCGTAGTGCAAGATAAAATTGCTCCTGTAATTTTTTGTCCATCAAATATTACAGTTAGTTGTGCATTTGATTATAGTGATGTAAAAGTTTTTGGAAATGTAGTGACAGATATTTCGCTTCGCAAACCTATTGTGATTAATGACCCAGGTCTTAAAGCAAACGGACCACTTCAAGATGGTTATGCTTATGATGGCTGTGGCGCTAGAGTAAATGAGTTAGCTCCTAGATTTAATTTGAAATGTGGTAGTGGTACGATCACAAGATATTTTGAAGCTATAGATTCTGTTGGTTTAAGATCTTATTGCACACAAACGATTACAATTCAGGATATCGATCCAGCTAATGTTACTGTTCAGTGGCCAAGAGATTTTACAAGCAATACAGTTTGCGCAAATGTCCCTGATTTGAATCCAAATGTAACAGGTATGCCAAGAGTGATTGGAGCAGATGCATGTAATCAAATCGTGACTACACACACAGATCAATTGTTTGAATTAGAGCCAGATGCTTGTATCAAAATTCTAAGAAAATGGATCATTTTGGATTGGTGTATTTATGACCCTAATGCAAGTAACCCTAGAGGATATTGGACTTGGGTTCAGACTATTAAAGTAACGAATACAGTTGGTCCAGTTTTTACTTCTTCCTGTGCAGATAGAACGATCGAAACTTTTGGGCCTGGATGTGGAGGCCGAATTGAGTTGAGAGGTTTGGCAAAAGATGATTGTACAGACAGTTCTAGGTTAGTATGGTATCACTCTGTTGATATCAATAATGATGGTTTGTCTCCTGGTATTGAGTATTTGTTTTCAGGTCCTGGCAATGATGCTTCGAATATTTATCCTTTAGGAAAACATAAGATAACTTATTTAGTCAAAGATGCTTGTGGAAATGAAAGTAAATGTAGTTTTATTATTACAGTCGTGGATAAGAAAAAACCTACACCATATTGTGTAACATCTATCACGACTACAGTCATGCCAAGTTCAAAAGAAATCGAAATATGGGCAAAAGATTTTAATTTGAATAGTGAAGACAATTGTACACCAAAAGATCGATTACAATATTTTTTCAAGGTAAATAATACATACCAAACTTCCATGAAATTGACCTGCGCAAATATTGGTCAAAATACTATTAAAGTATATGTAGTCGATGAATATGGGAATGAAGATTATTGTGAGGTGACATTGGTTTTGCAAGATCCAAATAAAGTGTGTGGTACAACAAATTTAGCTTCGGATGGACATATTAGATCTACTACTGGTATACTAATGCCTGAAGTATCAGTTAAATTAGTTGAAGCAGGACAAATAATAAATGAATCAAAGACGAATAATCAAGGAGTATATGCATTCCAAAATTTGATCAAAAATCATAGTTATACTATCAAACCGACACACAATGAAAATCCAAGTAATGGTGTGTCTACTCAAGATATTTTAATGATACAGAAACATATATTGGGAGTCAAACAGTTTGATACGCCATTTCAATATATAGCGGCAGATGTAAATAAGACGAGTACAATAACAGCTGCAGATATTTCAGAAATTCGAAAATTGATATTGGGAGTTATTCCTCAATTCAGTAAAAATGATTCATGGAGATTTGTGTCAAAGTCTCATGTATTCAAAGATTTACATTCCGTTTTTCCTTTCGAAGAAAAAATTGAAATTGAGTCGATAAATGAAGACAAAAATAATCTGGATTTTATAGGAGTAAAAATTGGAGATGTGAATGCATCTGCAAGTATAATTGGGGAAACTAATCTTGCAACAAGACAGAAAGAAAAACATAAACTAAGTTATCAATTTTTACAAGATAGAACCATAGCAATTATTGCTGGACAAGAGTTGAACATGACTGGCATACAATTAGGGATAGAATTAAACTCTTGCCAAATTGAGTCTATCTCTAGTGCAGCTCTTGAGATAGAAGAAGAGCATTACTTAATTGATGATGGACGACTAAAAATAGCTTATACGACGGACAGAGCTAAAATAGTTCAAAAGGGCGATATACTTTTCTATATCCGTCTCAAAGAGGATAGAAAGAATGTATCACTTTACTCAATTAGACAGGAAGAATTCAAATCAGAATTTTATGATCAAGAGCTTAAGGCACATGTATTAATACTAGATGACGAAGAAAACAAAAATACTTTTCTGATTAGTTCTGTCGAAAAAGATGGGCAACAAATAAAATTGAAAATCCATTCTGAAAATCTTCAAGAAGTTAGTCTTCGCATTTATAATATACAAGGAATATTATTAGCTCAATCAAAAAGAAATCTTGCAGATGGCTCGCAAGAAATACAAATACCTTGTGCTGATTTCAATACAGGTGTGTTTCTCATTCAATGCGAAAACACAAATCAAAGTCAGATCATAAAACTGATTAATTAACAATACTAAGCTCAGAAAAATAATAAAAATGTAAAAGTGTTCACGAATTAATAAACGGTTTTTGAAATTAGCTCTGATGATAAATTTATTGTCAGAGCTATTTTAATTTGGCTTTCATTTTGACTTTTTTATGCGAATCCAACAGAGAATCTAACGCTATAAGCTTTGCATAGCTTCAAGAAAGGGTTCAAAGAGTTACTTTAATATTATTTAGACGAAATTTAGATTAAAAATTGGAGCACAATATCTGGGGATGATCTTGAATATTACTTACATCTAAAGTTTCAAATATTAATTTATAATGCAATTCTAGTTTTTACGAGACATATTTTATTTCCCCAATATCACTTGTCTCACGTTTTTAAATTTTAAGAACTCGCCGAATAATCCTAATAATTTTTCATGAGAATTGAAGAAAATTTAAAATTTTCTTTCTCAATAAGTAAAAAGCAGAGCTCGGGAAAGTTGTATTTTCAGTTATTTTTATTACAAAATTTACTAATAATTCCTTATAAATCAATACTTTAATTTTGTTATACTTATTTAGATTAGCTACAAAATGCATAAATTTTACTTTGGCAACAGGGATCACAATCCTACATTTGTATCACAATATTGAAAAAGTGAAACAATCTTATTAGCTTTAAAAAATAATTATCATGAAATATAAACTTATACTCATTCTCTTATTGGCTTTCTCAGTTAATGAAAATCTTATAAGTCAATGTACACCACCTCACAGTGAAACCTGTGAAGATGCACCAATTCTTAATCATCCAATGGAGATCAACGGACTGATTTGTAGAATGATAGCGTTTTCAAATCCTACAGCATTTCTACCTTGTAGGGATTCTTCAACTGGTGTTCCTCATAATACTGTTTGGTATAAGTTTCAAGGAAATGAAGGATTATTTACGTTCACAATAAATGTTTCAAATTGTGAAAGAAGTGATGACGGATTGCAAGTTGGATTAGTTGAGGAATGTTTTGAAAATAGACCAGTATTTTGCTCCGGAATATGCACTGAAAAATCTATTACATTTGCTGCTAATTTGGAATGTGATAAAGTTTACTCTTTATTTTTAGATGGATGTAGTGGAGCTGTTTGTGATTATCAAATTCAAGTAAAAGGTTCTGGCAAATCTTGTAAAAAAATACCTTACTCTGCTTTTGTATTTGACGATGAGAATAGTAATTGTATCTATGATTCTGGCGAAGAAAAAGAATATGATATCGTTGTACTTGATAGTTTTAATAACAAAATAGTAACAAGAGGAAATAGATCTTTTTATTTAATTAGAGAACAAAATTATGGAAAGCATTATTTCAAAATAGATTATAGAAACCCCTATGTAACAGTTTGCTCAGATTGGATCTTAGTAGATTTAGACAGCACAACAACGGAAATCAATTTGGAGTATGGCAGAAAAATATTTTTAAAATGTCCATTGATGAATGTTGACGTAAGTCTGAATTCCGTTCCACGGTTTTGTGAAGTCTGGAATTATAAAATTCAATATTCAAATACAGGAACTGAAGCAGCAAGTAATGCTTCAGTAGTCTTGAAATTGGATCCGCACTTGCAATTTTTATCAAGCAGTAAAACTCCTGACAGAATTGAATTACCATATATTTATTATAACTTAGGTGATATTAATATTTTTGAATCAGGGCAGTTTACACTCAATGTTAAGAATGATTGTATTAATGCAAAATTAGGCATGACGCATTGTATTGATGCACATATTTATCCAGATTCGATCTGCAATCCTAGTAGTTTATGGAATGGTGCAAGTATCAAATTATCTTCTCAATGTGATAAAGATAAAGTCATATTTGATATATGGAATTCAGGAGATGGCGATATGGAAGAAAAAAGTCAGTACTTTATTGTGGAAGATGATATTTTGCCGATGCAAAGTTCTGACTTTCAGTTGAACAGAAATCAACATTTAATTATAGAGCGTCCTTCGAATGGAAAGACTTATCGTATGTTTGTAAATCAAGTAAAAAACCATCCAGGATTTTCATCACCAACGTTGGCTGTTGAGTATTGTCAATACCAACAGAATCCTTCTGTGCTTATGAGTTTAGGTTATGTGAATATGTTCAAAGAAGATGATGAAGACTTATTTGTAGATAAACAGTGCAATGAATCTGTAACTTCCTATGATCCAAATGATAAAACTGGAACACCGAAAGGATATGGTATCAATTCCATTATCGACAGGTCAGACAAAATTGAGTATTTGATACGATTCCAAAATACTGGAAAAGATACAGCCTTTCAAGTGATTCTCAAGGATCAATTGGATGACAAATTGAATCTTACTACATTCGAGATGGTATCTGCATCTTCTCCAAATTTTTCTTTCACTATAGAAGATAGATTGCTTGAAGTCAAGTTTTTGAACATCCTGCTTCCTCCTCAAAGATTGGATGAATTCGGATCGCAAGGATATTTTAAATTTCGAATTAAACCCAATGAAAATGCATTGTTGGGTAGTAAAATACATAATGAAGCTGAAATATATTTTGACTACAATTCTCCTATAGTAACCCAAAAAGTTACTCATCAAATAGCCAAAAATATCATTTCTGTTGATGTGAAGCCATTTGAAAAGGCATCAGAATATATGGAAATCATTCCTAATCCAAATCAAGGCATATTCTTAATAAAGTTGCATGAAAAGTACAATCACGCTGATCTAAAAATTCTTAATCAAATGGGTCAAACTGTTTATGCTGCAAAGCAGATAAAAAACAATTATTTGATCAATAATGCACATCTGTCGGAAGGATTGTATTATATAGAACTTACAAAAGCTACGCTGCCTAAACTTGTGTCGAAGTTTGTGCTTTTGAAGTTAGAATGATCATATTTTCACAATAGAAAAAAGTCTTCAGTTTTTTGTTTACTGCAGATGATGCTCAAACAGAATTGGCCGGGCTTTAAAATTAATTGGACATAAAGACATTAAAGAGACAAAATTGAAAGTTTCCTGTCAATCTCTATAAGAATTGTGTGATGGCATAATTCAATGGAGATTTATATACTCTGATGGTTTATAAGTGAAACGAATTCATTCTTGTAAGTTGTTGACAATGCATTGTTTTTAGAAATATTATTATTAATCAAAAAAATTTAAAAAATGAAAAAAGTATTAGTGGTTTTTATTTACTTATTTATTATGTCATGTAGCAAGAATGACGATACTCAAACTGTAAAAGTTGAAACCTATGCAATTACCAATAATCCTACCAATATAGTTTATGCAACTTACGCAGGACATGGTGGGTTTGAAGAATGTCAAGGTGATGGCTGTAAAGAAGCAGGAGCTTGCTTTCTTGGTTGGGATATAGTCTTATTTGAAAGTGAACTAGAAGCATTAAATTATTCGCGAAATAAGGATTTAGCTGCTGTGAAGCTGAGTCTTGCTGAGCAAGGAAACAGAGTTGTGTTTTCTATACTTCAATCTTCAAAAACCCTTGAAGCAAAAATGGCAAAGTATAAGGGAACAGCTCCATTTAACCAATTTTCTGTGAATAGAGATATCAATCTTGGAGAATCAATTGCAAGGAAGCTGGGTAAGTCAAGTATCACAATTCATTGTGGAAAATATCCTTTGACAGGTAAGCAAAATCCAAATATTGCTTTTGCAGGTATAGCTTCTGTGTTAGCCACTTCAAATTAAAAGTAATATTGAAGACTAAAGCGAATTTTGTATTTTCTTGAAACACATGAGATTTCAATATTTCCACATTAGGCTTTTTGCTTCAATTGTCAAAGAAAGACTAATGTGGGAATGTTGAAGACTTAAAGTTTAGCTTGTTGTTTTTGAATAAATTTATTTATATTTAAAATAATCATATTAAAACAAATATAGGACAAAAATCTTTTTTTCAAATTTTTGATAATTTATTTTATTTGTAGGAATTTGCCAAATAGCTCAGTCGTTTTTTGCTATGTATTGGATTATTGGGCAAGAAAAAAAATTAGGAATAGTTATTCAAGTAAGTTGGATTTGGAATTTACAATAAATTATGTATCTCTACCGTTTTAATAATAATTGATTTGTCAACTGTTCAAGCTATTTAATTCAATATTCAAACATTCTAATGATGAAAAGAATTCTAATTTTTGCAATTTTTAATGCTATTGCTCTAACTGTAAATTCACAAAATTTCAACTATGGTTTTTCGGTAGGATCGAATTACAGTACTTTGGTAGTAGAAGATTTCGGAGATACAGAGTCAAGCTATAAACTAGGATATCAATTTAGTTTGGTAGCAGCTTATAAAATTGATGATGAACTAGAATTAAAAATGGAGCCAGGTTTTGTAAATAGAGGAACAGTAATTAGTTCTTTCGGACAAGCTGAGCAGAAAGTAGATTTGAATTATTTTGCTCTTCCTTTACTAGCAAATTATTCTCCAATAAAAAAGTTCTCATTAATAATTGGTCTTGAATATGCTTATAAAGTGAGTTCAAAATTTGAAAAAAAAGACTCTAGTTTTATAAAATATTTGGTTGATCGAAAGTATGATGTTGGACTCATAGCTGGAGTTTCAGTGCGCCCATACAATAAATTTGAAATTGGATTACGATTTAATCGAGGATTGCTTTCGACAAGTAGAAGTTTGATTGAATCTAGAGATATAAATGGAAATGTTTTAAAGTCAAAATTTTATAATCAAGGGATTTCAATTGGTCTGACTTATAAGATCAACAATTAGACCTTAATAGAAAATAAGTTTATAGCAAATTATTTTTTATTTTAATATTTCATTTATAGGACATGTCCACACACTTCTGCCACCCAAACCAGAAAAAATATAATTTTCATTAGAAGTCAATGTCATGACATATTTGGGTGGTATATCATTATTTATTACTTTCCATGTATTGCCTTGATCAGGTGATAGAAACAAATTATTGTTGATTCCTAGAAGAATATTGTTTTTAATTATTTCTATTGAATTTACTGTATTATCTTTTGTAGTATTTTTTGGAATGTTATCAGTAATTGATTTCCATGAGTTTCCATTATCTTGTGACAGGAAAGCGTTATTTAGAGTACCTGCGACTATTATTTTTCCATCAGTCTTTATTGATCTTACATTTAGATTGTTTAAGCCATTATTTATAGCTGTCCACGAATTTCCGTTATTGGTTGACTTAAACACACCGCCACCGAATGTTCCTGCTAGAATCGTATTGTCCATGATTGACAATGCAAAAACTTTGGTGTTGCTTAGACCAGTATTAGAAACCGTCCATGAAGTCCCATTGTTATCAGAGACATAAACACCACCGTATGTTCCAGCGAAAACATAGTTTCCGTTAGTTGAGAGCACATTTATACCTTTATGAGTTAATCCATTATTTACTTCAGTCCAAGAATTGCCATTATTTGAAGAATAATAAATTCCGACATAATTTATTCCAGCAAAAATATTTTTTTTATGAGCTGCTATAGATGTGATATTGGTATTGGTTAATCCATTGTTTGCAGCTTTCCATGAGTTGCCATTATTGTCTGTAATATACACACCATTTGAAGTAGCAGCAAAACAATTTTGTCCACTAATTGCAATTGACCTAATATCAGAATTTGAAAAACCATTATTTACAGAAGTCCATTTATTTCCACCGTTGGTAGATAAAAACATTCCACCATTTTTTGTTCCTGCAAATATTTTTTTACCAATAGTTGTTGTAGTGATTATTTTTTTATCAGTTATACCTGAATTTATTTCAGTCCAAGTTGCAGCATTATCTGATGATATAAACATTCCATTTTCACCTGTAGCAACAAAGATATTGTTGTCAATGACATCTATAGTGCTTATTCCCTCTTTTAGCACATCATGACTTACATCTGTCCACGATTGACCATTATCATTAGATGAAAACACACCCTTATATCTAGTGCCAGCAAGTATAGTATTCCCTATAATTTTTAAAGTATGTATATCTTTTATTTTTAAATCATTACTTATTTTAGTCCAAGTATTGCCTTTGTCTGGGGATGAAAATACACCTTCACTATTTGTCCCGACGAAAATTGTTGATCCTTTGAATGCAATACAGCTTACCAAGTTATAAGGCATTTTATCCTTCAATGATGTCCAAGTTTTACCATTATCAGAACTTAAAAATAAACCATCAAAACCATGGGTAACGTAAAGATCATCGCCATTAAAGGCAATAAGTTGAACATTGCCTGTGTTTGAATTGATTTTAATTTCAGACCAAGAGTTTCCTTCGTCATTTGACGTATATAATCCAGATTCTGTACCAACATAAATCGTATTATCTTTGATATTAATGGAAGAAATTAAATGGTGGAAATTGTTGTTTGTTGACCATGAATTTCCATTATCAGAAGACATAAAAATGCCACTGTCAAATGTGCCTGCATATATTTTATTACCACTAGATGCAATGCAGGTAATGCTTCCGCAATAAGGGCCATTGGTTTTCCATTGAGACAATGAAGTATTGATGCAAAGGCATAATAAAAAAAATAGTGAAAATAAATTATAGTATTTTTTCATATTTATTTTTTTGAATTGCAATTGCTGATCAAATTTAAACTAATTTTTTTTTAATTGAAGAATAAATTTTATTGATATGCTACTTAGATTCGATTCTTTTTAATTAAACTTTTCTTTGTAATAAAAAACTCTAATTCTTCACAAATTTTTTAACAGCAGTTTTAGAATCAGTTTCAATTTTTACTGTGTAAGTTCCTTTGGCCAATTTTTCAATGTAGATATTTTTATTTTTTTCTAATTCGATATCTTGTTCTTGTCCTAATTCATTATAAACTGTGATCGACTTTATCGAAAGATTTGTATAAATTCTTATGCTGTCTGTTGCAGGATTAGGAGATATTTCAATTGCTGATTCAACATCATGGTCTGAAGTTGAAACTGTATTGCAAATTTTGATCAATTTGTCAGCTTCTCTTATTCCACTCAAATACGCTCCATGTGCTGTAGAAAAATAATCAATGTGAGTATGCTCTCCTGCAAAAAATAGTTTGTCATCGATTTCTTCTGCAAGCTCATCGAAATGTTGCATCTCTGATCCTACCGCTGTGTACGAATATGCTCCATAACTATTTTCATTGGATTGCCATCTTGTGCGTAAAAAATTGGTTGGTTGTGGAATATTGTTGCCATACATATCTTTCAAATGAGACATGATTTCATCTATGATTTGCGAATCAGACATAGCTTCTGTTTGTCTAGCATAATCTGCATAAGCAAATGTCATCAATGCATTAACATTTGGATGATACTTTTTTATATTGACAAAATAATTAAATTTATCTCTTGCCTCAGGTGTGTAGGTAATGTAATGTTCATCATCCCAAAAAGCAATATCCCATTTTAATAAAAATTTATTTACACAACTCATGCCTATTTTTTGAATTGCATTTTGTTTTGTGTTGGGTAAAGATGGAATAAACTCAATTTTATTGGCTTTTAGGACACCCAATGGCACAGTCACAAGCACAAAATCAGCCTCACTGATTAGTCCATTATGACTTACTTTTATTTTGGTATCACTATAATCTACTTTGGTTACTCGTTGATTTAATTGCACATTCATTCCATTCGCTAGATATACTGGAATGGTATCATATCCGCTTGTTGAAATTCTTTCTTGACCACCAAATTCTTCTCCTTCATTGTAGAGTAGGGAAGAAAGTTTGTCCAAATCTCCAGTGTCAAATGTTAAATAAGTTGACAAAAAGAATTTCCATAATCTATCTTTCGCTTGTGTCGGGTATAAAGTATTAAAGACAGTTTCAAAACTTTGATCAGCTTTACCTTTATTTTTTAATGTCTCAAGAACACTATAAAATTCATCTTCTGCATCGGCATATTCAGAATCGCTTCGTAGGACTTTATTGATATCATAAGAAACAATACTTTCATCATCTGAAAAAGCTGTTTTCATTCCGGCTTGATCCGCTAGTTGGGTGATTGGATTGCCATCTACTCCATGGATCCAACTCGCACCTTCGTCAAATGCAACTCCTAGGCTTCTATTTGTTCGCAATCTTCCACCTACTTTATCGTGCGACTCAAGTATAGTAACTGTAAATCCATTTTCCTTTAGTTTTTTTGCAGCAGCCAATCCTGAAATTCCTGCTCCTACGACAATTACTGATTTATTACATGCGACTGGGCTAGGTGAACATTTAGCAAAATCAGCCAATACAGATGGCGCCAAAATAATAATCGGCAAGCCTGTTATACTATCAATTAGAAATTTTCTTCTTTGCATAGTTATTTGATATCAATTTATTACGTTAACTGTATACTCAAAGCAATTAAATCGTAAAGATAAAAAAATGACTGAAACATGTTGAATTGCTTTAACCCTAAACGCTTCTTTTGAAAATTTTATTAATAAAGACTTAAAAATTTGTCGAAAATATCGACATTATTTATATATTTGCAAAAAAACTATGTATTTCTCAAGTAATATCCGACATCTTAGACGAAAAATTGGTCTTTCTCAACAAGAGCTTGCTGAAGAATTGAATATTCCAAGGACGACTTTGGGGGATTATGAACGAGGACATACAGAGCCAAATTTGAATTTGATTCTCCAGTTTTCAAAAAAGTTTTCAGTTCCGATTGATGAGCTGTTGGAGAAAGATTTGAGTATAGAGGGAATAGAATATCTTAAGATGGGTCAAATGAAAGTGATCACAATCACTGTTGATGATGAAGGCAAGAACAATATAGAGCTAGTCAATACGAAGGCAGCAGCAGGATATATAGCAGGTTATTCAGAGCCTGAATTTATTCAAACCCTTCCAAAAATTTCAATTCCAAAATTGTCGCAAGGTCAATACAGAGCATTTGAAATCAATGGAAACTCTATGCCACCATTAGAGACTGGCTCCATCGTGATCTGTGAATATTTGGAGTCTATCGATCAAGTCAAAGACAATAAAACCTATGTGGTTGTATCAGATTCAGACGGCGTAGCCTATAAACGATTGATCAAAAATGAATCTAAAAAACAACTGATTCTGAATTCAGATAATCCAGAGTACATTCCTTATACAATAAGCTATGACGATATCACTGAGCTATGGTCTTATGTAGCCCATATTTCGTTTCAAGAGCCTCGAAGCATGCAGAGTGATCTTGTCTCCAAGCAATTCGAAAGGCTGGAAAAGAAGATCGACGCATTGCGATAAAATTTTACAGCTTTATAATCTTGAATGTTTTATTTTCATTTTCCTTTCGAATCCTGAGAAAATAAATACCTGAATTGAGATTGCTCAAATCTATTCTGTCGTTATCTTTTTAACTTGAATTTGATTAGATTGTAGATCGAATAAAGATAAGTTTGATGACGAAGTCATACCATTAATTGTGATGAAATCTTGGCACGGGTTGGGGTATATTTTTATTGTTGAATTTTCTTTTGTATCTTTATTTGAATTGACTATATGTTTTGAATAGAAGTAGTCATATTTATAAATGTTAACATATGATTGATTAGTTACATCCCATTCTAAATAGAAATTTTGAATTAAATTATTCTCTGCATCATATTTATTATTGCTTTTATATCTATAATATTCAAGCCATGAATTATTATTCCATTCGTAATAAGTAGTTTCTTCAATATTATTATGATGATCATAAGTATATTTTATTAAGTCTCTTTGCTTCCAAAAGTCAGTACTATCATCCCAACTAAAATCTTCTTTTTCAATCAGTGAATTATTATTGTCAAATTTATATAAATATTTGAATCCATTTTTCCATTGTTGATTGGAAGCATCCCAAAAAAGTGAAATTCTTGTTTGAATGTTTTGAATTGTATCATAGCTATAAACTATTTTTACATCATTGACTAATTGATTCAGTCCTTTCTCCCAAGTTTGATGAATTTGTTCAACTAATTGCGAATTGGAATTATATTTGTTTATAAATTTAAAAGATAATTCCCATTGAGAAATATTTTTATTCCAATTATATATGGATTTATAAAGTGCAAGACCTTTTGAATCATTAATAAATTCCTCTCTAAAATCATTTTGGTATTGATTCAGATTATCGTACCAATCTACTTCTTCAATAGTTGTCAAAAATCGATTTGAATCAAATGTATATGTTGTTTGATTGAAATTTTCCCAAGCATTATTATTAAGACTTACAAGATTTATAGTGAAAGTTGAATCAAGCTTTCTACTTTCGTAATAATACAAATACCTTTCGTCGTGTATCCATTGGTTTTTACTTGGTGACCAAGTTGCCCAATGCGCAGAGTCGAGTAAAGTCGTCCCTTGTAGTTTTAACTTATTTGCGTGGGTGGCAATTTCAAATTTTAAGGCTTCAACTTTTTTTCTGCTGTCAGGATTTTTTGTGTGGTCTTGAGCTTCAATGTTTGAAACAATTACTATTGTGAGGAAAATAAAGTTTAGTATTTTCAAATTTAGCATGTTATTATAATAAAAAACATACCAAAGATTAGTGAGACTTGTAGACTTGCTAATTTGCGTGTGAGTATATCTAGGCAACATCAATAAAATATGAAATGCTGTAAATACTTTTTTCATTTGCTGAATTTTTTGAATAAGTTTTTTAGATTTTGTAAAACAATCGTTTACTTAAACCACTACTGGAATATTGTTATAAAAGCTGCATGATTATTAAATTTCATATTTTATCATGAAATTATTTATGTCTATTGAAGCCGATTGCTTCAAAATTTAGTCAGAAAGTTGTTTTAAACACTTCAATTGCTTCTAGCTTTCTCCAATCCAAAATAGTCAATAAATCAAAGCTTCTACTATGCGATTTAGAGCCTAAATCGGATTTCAGGGGGGGGTTATGGTTGACTCAATTGAAGCTTATTTGAAGATTTTTAGCTTTCAATGAGGATTGCCCTTACCTGTCGCGTCTGTTGAGAAATCAGGATGAAAAGTGACAAAAATGAAAATTTTTACATTTTTCAGATGGTTATAGCTAAAATTCTGAATTTAATAGCACTTAATTGTTATTTTTCATTTCTCTTTCTTTAAAACCATTCTAATTTCCTTTACTTTTGCGCAAAAGCAAGGCAGAAAAACGGATGAAAACAAATCTCGAGTATCTCGCAGAAATACAAAAACCGGAAAACCCGGAAATTCCATATACCACTCTTAATTTAGGGCCTACCCACCCAGCGACACATGGCATCTTCCAAAATGTCCTCAAGTTGGATGGGGAACGCATCGTAAGTGGTGAACAGACAGTGGGTTATATCCACCGCGCATTTGAAAAAATAGCCGAAAGAAGGCCATTTTATCAAATCACGCCACTGACAGATCGATTGAATTACTGTTCAGCTCCTATAAACAACACAGGCTGGCATCTAACGGTAGAAAAACTCCTTGGGATTAAAACACCAAAACGAGTTGACTATATGAGGGTTTTAGTCATGGAATTGGCTAGAATTGCAGACCATATCATTTGTAACTCAATTTTGGGTGTGGATACTGGCGCATTAACTGGATTTACCTATGTTTATCAGTACAGAGAGCGCATTTATGAGATTTACGAAGAAATCTGTGGTGCACGTCTTACGACCAATATGGGTAGAATTGGAGGTTTTGAGCGAGATTTTACACCGAAAGTATTTGAATTGACACGTCAATGGCTTAAGGATTTTCCTCCTGTCTGGAGAGAGTTTGAAGCGCTATTGACACGCAATAGGATATTTATGGACAGGACGATAGATACTGGACCTTTGTCAGTTGACCGAGCGTTGAATTATGGTTTTACTGGTCCGAACTTAAGAGCTTGTGGACTAGATTATGACCTTAGAGCATCGGATCCATATTGTTCTTATGAGGATTTCCAGTTCGATATTCCAGTAGGAACTACAGGGGACACTTATGATCGATTCTTAGTGAGAAATGAAGAGATTTGGCAGAGTATCAGCATTATAGAGCAAGCTTTAAAGAAGATTGAGGCTGAACCAGCTGGTATCTTTCATGCTGATGCAGACCATTATTACTTACCGCCAAAAGTTGAGGTGTATAAGAATATGGAAGCATTGATCTACCACTTCAAAATTATCATGGGAGAGATCGAAGCTCCAGTTGGAGAAGTTTACCAAGCTGTAGAAGGAGCCAATGGCGAATTGGGGTATTATCTGATATCAGACGGTGGAAGAAGTCCATATAGATTGCATTTCAGAAGACCTTGTTTCATTTATTATCAAGCTTATCCCGAGATGGTTAAAGGACAATTGTTGTCAGATGCTATTGTGGTGATGAGTAGCTTGAATGTGATTGCAGGTGAGTTGGATGCGTAGAATAGTTAAAAGTTAATAGTAGAAAGTAAAAAGTGGAAAGTAGAAAGTAGAAAATGGAGTGCTACTAATTAATAAATAAAGAATTTTTACATATTGTAAAATGAATATAGAATACATCAAAGAAAAAAGGAAAGGCGAAATAGCAGATATCATCTCTCGCTATCCAGCAGATAGAAAAAAATCTGCATTGCTGCCTTTGTTGCATATTGCACAAGAGGAGAATGGTTGGCTTCCTGTTGATGCTATGGATGAAGTAGCAGATATACTAGATATCAAGCCGATTGAAGTATATGAAGTAGCGAGTTTTTATACGATGTTTCATTTGAAACCTATAGGTAAGTATGTCTTAGAGGTTTGTCGGACTGGACCTTGCTGTAATGTTGGTGCAGAAGAATTGATACATTACTTGGAAGATAAATTAGGTGTTGCAGTTGGAGAGACTACTGCTGATGGTTTGTTTACTATAAAGCCTGTAGAATGTCTTGCAGCATGTGGTACTGGACCAGTGCTTCAGATAGGACCTGAATATCATTATCATGAAAATTTGACGAGAGAAAAGTTAGATCAGTTGATTGATGAGTTGAGAAGGGCTAATTAGTTAATGTGATAATTAGTTAATGTGATAATTTGCAAATTTGCAAATGTGCAAATGGGAGAATAAGATAATTAGTTAATGTGATAATTTGCAAATGTGCAAATGAGATAATTAGTTAATGTGATAATTAGTTAATTTGCAAATTAAATGAGAATTAGTTAATGTGATAATTTAAAAGATTTTTTCGATAAGAACTTAATCGTTTAGAAAAAAATGGGCAAAAAAATATTACTCGAACATATAAATGTACCAGGAATAAATACTCTGGAAGTCTACCGCAAAATGGGTGGCTATGAATCTGTGCGCAAAGCTGTCAATGAAATGACGCCTGATGCTATAGTTGAAGAGGTAAAAAAATCTGGATTGAGAGGGCGTGGTGGTGCAGGATTCCCTACAGGAATGAAGTGGAGCTTTTTAGATAAGAGTACTGATAAGCCTCGGTATCTCGTGTGCAATGCAGATGAATCTGAACCCGGTACATTCAAAGATCGATATTTGATGCAGCGAATACCACATGCGTTAATTGAAGGAATGATTACTTCATCTTACGCATTGGGTGCAAGAACTTCTTATATTTATGTAAGAGGTGAAATGATGCCAGTAATACGTATCCTGGAAAAAGCAATTAAAGAAGCATATGCTGCTGGTTTATTAGGTAAGAATATTTTAGGTTCTTCATACTCATTAGATTTATATGTGCAGCCTGGTGGCGGCGCATATATTTGTGGCGAAGAGACTGCGTTGCTTGAATCTCTAGAGGGAAAACGAGGTAATCCTAGAAATAAACCACCATTTCCAGCAGTGTGGGGTTTGTATGGTTGTCCGACAGTGGTAAACAATGTTGAGACAATTGCAGATATCCCTTGGATCGTGAATCATGGAGGAGATGCTTATGCTGCTATTGGTGTTGGCAAAAGTACAGGAACAAAATTAATCTCAGCTTGTGGAAATATTAATAAACCAGGGGTCTATGAGATCGAGCTAGGTATTACAGTAGAAGATTTTATTTATAGCGATGAATATTGTGGTGGTATAGCGAATGGCCGCGAACTAAAAGCAGTTGTAGCAGGAGGAAGTTCTGTTCCCATTTTGCCAAAAAATTTAATCCTCACTACCGCAAATAATGAAAAGCGATTGATGACCTACGAGTCATTAAGTGATGGAGGATTTGCTACAGGAACGATGCTTGGATCAGGTGGATTTATTGTATTTGACGAGCAACAATGTATTGTTCGGAATCTTTGGAATTTTTCTCGATTCTATCATCATGAATCATGTGGTCAATGTAGCCCTTGCCGTGAAGGAACAGGCTGGATGGAAAAAGTGCTCCATCGAATTGAATATGGTCATGGTAAAATGGAAGACATCGATCTATTAGTAAGTATTGCAAAAAATATAGAAGGAAAAACAATCTGCCCTCTTGGAGAGGCAGCTGCATGGCCAGTGGCTAGTGCGATAAGACATTTTAGAGCAGAGTTTGAAGCGCATGTGCAGAATCCAGACTCTTGTTGTAAAAAGCATTTGCATAGGGAGTTAGTACATAGTCATTAAGTAGTTAGTAATTAGTAGTTAGTAATTAGTAGTTAGATGGAAGTAAATAGTGGTAAGTAGATAAAAAATAAAAAATAGTTAAATAAATATATATGGCAGCTGTCAAAAGATTTGAGGAATTAATTGCTTGGCAAAAATCTCAAGATTTAGCAGTTTTAATTTATGATAAATTTCAGAAAATGAAAGATTTTGGATATAGAGATCAGATATGTAAAGCAGCTATCTCTATTTCAAATAATATTGCGGAAGGTTTTGAAAGAAATTCAAATAAAGATTTTGCAAGATTTTTAAATATTGCTTCTGGTTCTTGTAGTGAAACTAGATCAATGTTGTACTTAGCAAAAAAATTAAATTATATAAATGATAATGATCAAAATATTTTGTTAGAAAAGGGAAATGAAGTTTCAAAAATAATTTCTGGATTAAGAAAAGCTATAAACAAATGATTGTAATAAAACTTATCCACATCTCCTGTTTACTAACTACTAATTACTAACTACTAACTACTAAAAATGTCAGATCTTATAAAAATAACCATAGACGGCAAGAGTATCGAAGTTCCAAAAGGAACAACTATTCTTCAAGCCGCAAGACAAATCGGGGGAAAATATCCACCAGCAATGTGCTACTATTCTAGTTTGAAAAACACAGGTGGAAAATGTCGTGTTTGTTTGGTAAAAGTGACACAAGGAAGTGAAGCCAATCCTAGACCAATGCCAAAATTAGTTGCTTCTTGTTTGACAAGAGCAGAACATGGTATGGTGGTAGAAAATGAAAGTTCACAAGAGGTCATCGATGCTCGAAACGGTATCGTTGAATTTTGTTGATCAATCATCCTTTGGATTGTCCAATTTGTGATCAAGCAGGAGAATGCGATCTACAGAATTTATCATATGATCATGGATTGGAAGGAACGAGATATGAAGAAGGACGAAGAGTGTTTGATAAAATAGATATTGGTCCATATGTTCAATTGCATATGACGCGTTGTATTCTTTGTTATCGCTGCGTATATGCTGCTGAACAGCTGACCAATGAGCGAGTTCATGGTGTTATCAACAGAGGTGATGTCAGTGAGATTTCAACTTATATTCAAAATGCAATAGACAAAGATTTTTCAGGAAATATAATTGATGTGTGTCCAGTAGGTGCTTTGACAGATAAGACATATCGATTCAAACAAAGAGTTTGGTTTTCAAAACCATTTGATGCACATCGGAATTGTACAAAATGTTCTGGAAAAACTGTTATTTGGAAAAAGGAGATGACATCATCCGAATCACTGCTCGAAAAATGAATTTGGAGAAGTAGAAGATTTTATTTGTAATGAATGTCGATTTGAACATCGGGATTTGAATGACTGGACTATTGAAGGACCAAGAGAAATGGATAAAGATTCGGTAATCACTGCAAATAAATATGAATTGCCAGTAGTATCTCCAGCTGTTAACGTTGACGCAAAATTTGTAAGCGAATGAGTCCAATAATTATAAAATTAATTTTTGTTTCAATAGTATTTGGGATCTCGCTTTTTGTAGCCATGTATTCCACTTATGCAGAGCGAAAAGTAGCTGCATTTTTACAAGATCGATTGGGACCTAATCGTGCTGGACCTTTTGGTTTGTTGCAACCATTAGCTGATGGTGTGAAATTATTTTTCAAAGAAGAATTCATTCCACTAAAAGCTGATCGTTGGTTATTTTTAATGGGCCCTGGATTTTTTATGATCACAGCATTGATGACAAGCGCGGTGATACCTTTTGGACCAGATTTGAAAATAGGGGACACTGTTATTCCGCTTCAAGGAACAGATTTGAATGTTGGTTTACTTTATATCTTTGGTGTTGTATCATTGGGAGTTTATGGAGTATTGATTGGAGGTTGGGCTTCCAATAATAAATTTTCATTACTAGGGGCAATTCGTGCAGCGTCTCAAAATATATCTTATGAATTGGCAATGGGATTGTCGATCATAGCATTAGTGATGATGACTGCTACACTATCCATGAGAGAGATAGTCGATCAACAGTCGGGATGGCAATGGAATGTGTTATATCAACCATTGGGATTTTTAATTTTTTTAGTTTGCGCTTTTGCTGAAACGAATCGCGCACCATTTGATTTGCCTGAATGTGAGACGGAATTAGTAGGTGGATATCACACTGAATATTCATCAATGAAATTGGGATTTTTTCTCTTTGCAGAATATATCAATATGTTTATTAGTAGTGCGGTGATTGCGACTTTATATTTTGGTGGTTATCATGCGCCGTTTATAGATAGTATGGATCCTGGAATGTTGAAGACATTTTTGAGTATCGGAGTTTTGTTTGCAAAAATATTTTTCTTCATCTTTTTCTTTATGTGGGTAAGATGGACATTGCCAAGATTCCGATATGATCAATTGATGAATTTGGGATGGAAGATGTTGATTCCATTGGCAGTGGTAAATATCATTATTACGGGAATCGTGTTATTGATGAAAGGCTAAAAGAAGAATATGATAACTTTAGATTCTGAATTTTGGAAAAAGGCAAACTTAAAGGATGAAAATTTCTTTGTTGAAATAGCTTTGGCATTATATTTTTCAAAAAGAGTAAGTATTAGCCAAGCTTCAAATATTGCAAAAATTTCTAAAGATGAATTTAAGTTATTGATAAAAGAAAAGTCCAATTTAAATCAAATATCATCTAAAGATTTTGATAAAGATAATATAGAAGTTACAAGAAATATAAAAGATAAGAGATTGAGGTTTTTGAATGCGTTGAAAAAATTAAGAGGGACTTCAATTTTTTCTGCAATTGAAGATCCAGTAAAATGGCAAGTTGATTTAAGAAATGAATGGAAGTAGTATTTTAATTGATACTAATATATTGATATATGCATCAAAGGATGAATATAATTTAACTGAGATCTTTGAACAATATGATAATTATTATCTTTCGATAATTTCATATATAGAGATTTATAGTTATGTTTTTACAAATAATTCAGAAAAGAAAATTTTAGATAATTTAATGGATGAATTAACTATTATTGATGTTAATTTATCGATTGCGAAAAGCGCAATCGAGTATCGAAAATCTGAAGTAAGAAAAGTGAAATTGCCTGATGCGATAATACTTTCAACTGCTAAATATTTAAAAGCAGATTTGATCAGCAATAATTTAAAAGATTTTTTAGGAATTGACGATACAATCAAATTAGTTGGTTTAAAAATAAATGCAAATGATGCAACTAACGAATAAAAGAAAACACATGGCGCGAAAGTCCATGACATTTATGGAAAGGATATATCTACCTGCTATTGTAAAAGGTATGGGAATAACATTGTCGCATTTATTTAAGAAAAAGGCGACGATTCAATATCCAGAACAGAAGCGACCGATGAGTGAAGTGTTCAGAGGGCTTCACATCTTAAAGCGCGATGATCAAGGTGCAGAGCGCTGTACAGCTTGTGGTCTATGTGCTTTGGCTTGTCCAGCAGAAGCAATTACCATGACTGCAGCAGAAAGAAAACCGCAAGATAAACATTTATATCGCGAGGAGAAATATGCATCAGTATATGAAATTAATATGTTGAGATGTATTTTTTGTGGACTATGTGAAGAAGCTTGTCCTAAAGCAGCAATATTTCTTCAGAATGATAAGATGGCTCCTGCAAGTTTTGAACGGGAGGATTTTATTTATGGAAAAGATCGATTGGTAGAACCTTTTTTAGTTAAGAAATCATGAACATAGAATATATCTTTTATTTTTTATCAGCTCTTACAATAATTTGTGCTACGATGGTAGTTGTATCGAAACATCCTATACGTAGTGTATTATTTTTGGTCGCTACATTTTTTTGTATTTCTGCTCACTATATACTGCTTAACGCACAGTTTTTAGCTTTAGTAAATATTGTAGTCTACGCTGGAGCGATTATGGTTTTATTTTTATTTGTCATCATGTTTTTGAATTTGAATGATCAAATGGAGCATAATAAATCTCCTATGTTTTGGCTCGCTGCAATAGTTTCTGCGGGTAGTATTTTTTTAATGGTAGTTTCAGCAATTGGAACAACCCAATTAAGTATTCCAGAAGGTAATACAGAAAATTATACACTTGGCTTGGTCGAAAACATAGGAATGAAACTTTATACTGATTATTTGTTTCCAATGGAAATTTGTTCAGTATTATTTTTAGTCGCAATGATTGGAGCAGTCCTCCTAAGTCGTAAGGAAAATAAAATGATTTCTAATTCTCAAATCTTTTAGTCAAATGTACAAACCAGATATCATCGAGCATATTTCTTTAAACCATTATATTATTTTAGGTACAGCTATTTTTATAATTGGCTTATTAGGTGTATTGGTAAGAAAAAATATCATCATCGTTTTTATGTGTATTGAGTTAATGCTTAACGGCGTAAATTTAATTTTAGCATCAACTTCTACATTTTATTCAGATGCAGGAGGTCAAGTGATGGTATTTTTTACTATGGCTGTTGCTGCTGCAGAAGTTTCTGTAGGGCTAGCAATAATTGTTATGATGTTTAAAAATTTGCAAAGTCTCAACATAGATTTGTTTGGACGATTAAAAGGTTAATAAGTAGAGCAATATGAATTCGACAATAATTTTGAATCTTATTTTATGGTCACCATTCATTGGTTTTATTATCAATGGTATATTTGGCAGTCGTATGTCAAAAGGATTGTCTGGTACAATCGCTTGTTTAGGACCATTGACTAGTTTTATAGCAACTGTGATTGCATATTTTTCATTTCGCGATACTTCTACTATTGTAGAACTATTTACATGGTTTCAATTGACGAAAGATATTGTTTTAGGATTTGCATTTCAAATCGATAATTTAGCTTTGTTGATGTCATTTGTTGTGACAGGAGTAGGCACATTAATTCATGTATACTCTATTGGTTATATGCATGAAGACAAAGGGTTCTGGCGATTTATGACTTATTTGAATCTTTTTCTTTTTTCGATGTTGATTTTAATATTTGCGAATAATTTACCAGTATTATTTGTAGGATGGGAAGGTGTAGGTTTGTGTTCATTTTTGTTGATTGGATTTTGGTTTGATAATAAGGATTACAATGCCGCAGCAACAAAAGCATTTGTAATGAATCGTATTGGTGATTTAGGATTTTTGTTAGCTATGTTTTTAATTGCAAAGGAATATTCAACCTTGGACTTTGGATTATTGAAGGTTAAATTTGCAGAAGGAGCAATTAATTCTGATATAAATATTTGGATTACTATTTTATTATTTATAGGTGTAACTGGAAAATCTGCACAAATACCATTATTTACTTGGTTGCCTGATGCAATGGCAGGACCTACTCCAGTGTCTGCGTTGATTCATGCCGCTACGATGGTAACTGCTGGTGTATATTTAGTAGCAAGAATGCATTATATTTTTGATCTTACACCATTTACACAACAGATCATAATCTATGTGGGACTAGCTACATCTATTGTAGCCGCCACGATTGCATTAAAGCAAAATGATATCAAGAAAGTACTTGCTTATTCTACAGTGAGCCAATTGGGCTTCATGGTTGTAGCTTTGGGATGTGGTGCATATATTACAGCAATATTTCATGTCATGACACATGCTTTTTTCAAAGCCTTGTTGTTCCTTAGTGCAGGAAGTGTAATACATGGTTTGCATGGAGAGCAAGATATTGCAAATATGGGTGCACTAAAGTCTAAAATGAAATGGACACATCTTGTTTTTCTTATAGGAACATTAGCTATTGTTGGTTGTCCTCCATTAGCTGGATTCTTTTCAAAAGATGAAATTTTAGCTGTCACTTTTTCTAAAAATATAATAGTATTTATCGGATTAGCGATCAGTTCAGTTATGACGGCTTGGTATATGTTTCGATTATATTTTTCTACATTTCATGGTGAATACAGAGGAAATCAGCATAAATGGGATCATGCACACGAATCACCGATGATCATGTTAGTTCCTTTGTTTATATTGGCTATATTATCCATCATTGGAGGATTTTTTGGAATGCCAGAAATATTTAGTCATCATCATTTCGTAGATGAATTTTTAAAGCCTAGTATAAATGTTCAAAACACGTTTCATGTGTCACATACATTTGATTATGCGTTGTGGGTAATGACGATAATTTTGTTATCTGCTATTGTTTATTTTACATTCAGAAGATATACGAACAAAACTAAATCAGCTTTTGATGAAGCTCCAAAAGGAATCATGAATATTTTATCTAAAAAATATTGGATAGATGAAATATATAATTTGATTATAGTAAATCCATTAAGTGCATTAGCTCAATGGTTTAATCGCGTATTCGAACGAGTCGGAATTGATGATGTCATTCAAGCACCAGGTAAGATATTTAGGCTATCTGGTAATGGTTTGGGATTTCTTCAATCAGGTTCAATCTCAATTTATATTTTGAGTATGGTCATTGGTTTAATTATTTTTTTCTTGATGTTTATTAAAACTTGGTAAGAGTATGTTGTTAGCGATTTTATTAATAATTATTCCTTTAGCATTTTCATTGATTAGTTTTGTCGGTGGAAGGAAGCTAGCTCCAATACTTGGATTAACTGGTGCAATGGCATCATTATTATATTTCTTATATTTATTGTCTAATTATAATGTTCGACATGAATTAATGTATAATACTTCGATGATGTGGATTCCAGAGATTAAAGGAATCTTTCACGTTGGAATTGATGGTTATTCTGTCATTCCATTATTACTCACGCAAATTGTTATTTTATTCAGCGTTTTTTATTCTTTTAGCAAATCTGAATCCAAGTCAGGTGCTTATTATGGACTGATTGGTTTAGCTCATGCTGCACTGAATGGATTTTTTATTGCACAAAATCCAATTACATTTTATTTGTTCTTTGAATTAGCATTAATTCCAATGTATTTTCTCGTGTTGAACTGGGGAAATGCTGACCGTCGACGAGCTGTTTTCAAATTTTTTATCTATACCATATTTGGAAGTGTTTTGCTTTTAGCAGCTATTATATATATTCATGCTGCTGTGGGTGCAAATCAATTATTATCATGGAAGGAATTTTATTTTAATAGCTTTCCAATGAACACGCAGCTGTTTATTTTAGTAGCTATAATAATTGCTTTTGGAATCAAATCACCGTTGTTTCCATTTCATACCTGGCAGGCAAATTTATATTCAAATGCAGATAAACCAACTGTCATTATTCTATCCGCACTTATGTCAAAAATGGGTGTATTTGGATTGTTACGATTTGTATATCCGGTGATGCCTGCTATCAATCTGTATCAACCTTGGATCATAGGTTTATGTATCGTTGGGATTCTGTATGGCGCATTGATGGCTTGGAAGCAGACAGATATGAATAAGTTATTAGCTTATTCTTCTTTATCACATATTGGATTAATAGCTGCTTCTATTTTTATTTTGAATTTGCAAGCAATTGAAGGTGCATTGTTTCAAATATTTGTTCATGGACTTTGTGTCACAGGATTGTTTGCATTGGTGGGCACTTTAGAATCGACAACTGGTAGTTCTTCGATTGATGCTTCTTCTGGTTTTGCTCGAAAAAATCCAAGATTCGCAACTTACTTTTTTATAATTACTTTAGCAAGTATTGGATTGCCATTAACCGCTGGATTTGTTGGAGAATTTTATATGCTCTTTGGCTTGAGCGAAGAAAGTATTTTCTATGCATTATTCGCTGGATTGTCTGTGATCCTTGGCGCGGTTTACATGTTTCGATTTTATCAAAACTCCATGTTTGGAAATGCCAAAGAAGTTAGTTTACAATCAACACCACTAAAATTGAATGAAGAATATATTTTTATTATCGTTTCAATACTTGTGATCATTTTTGGTTTTTTTCCAAGAATGTGGATTGATTTTGCAGGATTTTCTTTTCTTGAATATTTAGAGTATCTACCAAAATAAAATTATCATGCTGGCTATTATTACATTAACGATTATTTCAATTTTTATTTTGTTTTTGGGATTTTCCAAAAATCGGGGCATGATATTACCATTGGGTATTCTTGCATTGGCTGTTGCATTATGGTCCATCGCTTCAGGAAATACTTTTTGGAATGAGTATTTGACAAATATGATTTCATTCGAAGGAAATTCAAAATATTTTTCAATACTTTTGATCATTATTGCTTTAGCAATTTTCCCATTCTTTCACGAGTTAATCAAACGTGGCAATGAAGAACTAGCTGATTTTATTGGTATAATATTATTATCAATTGTAGGAGGTTTGCTTATGGTGAGTTATCAGCACATGATGACTTTATTTTTAGGAATTGAAATATTATCTATCGCAATGTATGTCTTGGCAGGAGCGAATAGAAGATCGGTGAATTCGAATGAGGCTTCTTTGAAATATTTCATATTAGGTGCTTTGGCTAGTGCAATTTTATTATTTGGTATTGCTTTGTATTATGCATCGACAGCAAGTCTCTCAGTATTGAATCCGACGATAAAAAATCAAGAACTGTATCAACTCAGTATTCTAATCATTATGTCAGGATTTGCGTTTAAAGTTGCGTTGGCGCCATTTCATTTTTGGGCACCAGATGTCTATCAAGGAACTCCAACGTTATTTACTACAGTGATGGCGACGTTGGTAAAAATAGCTGGATTTGGAGCTATTTTTCAATTTATACAAGCCCAACATTCCTTACTACCAAATTGGATTGTTTGGTTCTTTGCCTTAGTCATTGTAACATCTATGCTAATTGGCAATATTTTCGCATACAACCAATCCAGTGTTAAACGGATGCTCGCTTATTCGAGTGTGGTGCAAGCAGGATTTATACTTATGGGTTTTTTGAATTTTAAGGAGGAGACAAGTTGGATGGTCTTATTTTATTTGAGTGCATATTGCTTGGCTTCTATTGTGACATTTATGGTAACTTATTTTGTAGAAGAACAATCGGGAACAGATCATATTCATTCCTTTGCTGGTTTGTCCAAAAGCAATCCAATATTGGCTGTAGTTATGACGGTGGCTTTGATCTCATTAGCAGGTGTACCATTGACTGCAGGTTTTATGTCTAAATTATTTGTATTAAAAAATGCGAATAATATAGGCTTGACGAGTCTTGTAGTGATTTCACTTATTTTGGCAGTGGTGTCGTTTTATTATTACTTTAAGGTGATTAATGCGATGTATTCTGCTTCTGGTGATCAAAAGTTTAAAATTCCTGCCCTCTATCAGATTTTACTCGTTTGTTTTTCAGTGGCACTCATACTTTTGGGCATTGCACCTAGTTTGCTAAAGATGGTATTGCAGATTTGATTATTTCTTATTACGATATTTGGGCTTAGCTTTCTGCATATTCTTGACTTCTCATCTAATGACTTAGTTTCTAATCAATTGAATATAGTGAGAAATAATATTCTTGTTTTGATGTGAGCAGGAATAAATATATTCGCAAATTTTCTACAAATTTGCAGCCCATTTCATAAAAATTGATTAATTTTAATGTTTCCAATACTGAAGCATTTACGCTTAATTCAACCATAAAAACGAATGATACACGATCATATTAAAGTCTGGAATAATGTGTTAGAGCAAGTGAAAGGTTCGCTCAATGTCGAAGATTTTATGCGATGGTTTATCCCTTTGAAGCCTTTGCGGATGGAGGGCTCGGTCCTTATCGTAGAAGCGCCAAATGAATTTTTGGTAGAGCGACTGGAAGAAAATTATATCGATATATTGAGGAAAGGGATTCGAAGTGAGATAGGCGAGAAGGGCCAGTTGAAGTATCAATACATCAAGACGAATAATGTAGCAAAAAACTCATTCCAATCCCCTGTAAGAGTTAGTCATCCATCGCGTCATACGACGTCTACACCAGTATCCGCTTATAATCCATTCGTGATGCCTGGTTTAAAGAAAATGGATATCGATTCCAATTTAAATCCAAATTATACTTTTGAAAATTTTATAGAGGGATCCTGCAATCGATTGGCAAGGCAAGCTGGGATCCAGATTGGCAAAGATCCAGGAAAAAACTTTAATCCATTGATTTTATATGGAAATGTAGGCTTGGGGAAGACGCATTTGATTCAAGCCATTGGTAATTCTATAGCTAAAAATTTTCCTGAGAAAACTGTCATTTATACAAGTGCAGAAAAATTTACCCATCAATTCATCAATTCGGTCAAGGATAACCGTACTAATGAATTCTCACAATTCTATAATGGACTTGATGCGCTTATTATAGACGATATTCAGTTTTTAGCAGGAAAAAGTGGTACACAGGAGATCTTTTTTCATTTATTCAATCATTTGCATCAAAAAGGTAAGCAAATCATTTTGACTTCAGATCGGGCGCCTCATGAATTGAAAGATATTGAAGACCGATTGGTCAATCGATTTAAGTGGGGATTGTCCACAGATCTCACTGCACCTGATTATGAAACTCGTATGGCAATTATTATTGCAAAAATGGAAGATCGAGGAATTAAAATACCGGAAAAGATCATAGATTTTATTTGCTTAAATATCAAGAACAATATAAGAGAGCTAGAAGGAATTATCACTTCATTGATAGCCCAATCGACGATCAACCAACGCAAATTGGACATAGAATTGGCGCAAGAAGTGATTAAAAGCTATACTTCTAAGGCAAATCATGAGTTGACTCCTGATGAAATCTTGGAATTTGTCTGTACAGAGAGCCATGTGAGTGCAGCTTTAGTGAAAGGCAAAAGCCGAAAAGGACCAGTAGCCCAAGCGAGACATCTTTCTATATATTTTATTAAAAAGCACCTTTCGCATTTAACATTGAAAGAGATTGGAGAAGCTTTTGGTGGTAAAGATCACAGTACAATACTTCACTCAATTAAAGCTGTCGATATCCAGATGGAAACAGACAAGATATTTAGAGATAAAGTAGAAGATTTTGATAAAAAGTTGGGAAAAACCTTAAGAATTAAATAGTTTTTCTATTTTTGCACGCTCGTAAGAGTATATCAGCCTTCGGAGGGGTGGGTGAGAGGCTGAAACCAACGGTTTGCTAAACCGTCGTACGGGTTAAACCGTACCCCGGGTTCGAATCCCGGCCTCTCCGCTCTTTTTTTATTTCTTTCAGTTTTTTAAACTGAACTAAAATCACACAAGTTTTTACTTTTATAATTGATGGGTACATCAATTATTTATATAAAAAAATTTATCTTACATGACTTCACACTTTTTTGCAAGAGAGAAATCCATGTATAGTATCTTTAGCATTCTAAGATAATACATGTTAAAAAATTGTATCATAGTTCCTGTTTATAAAAGCAAGCTATCTCCAGTGGAAGAGATATCTTTCAAACAGCTTATAAATGTCTTAGGAAACTATGATATTTATGTAGTTACACACACAAATGTAAATTGTACAGAATTTCAAAACATGAATCCAAATTTGAATTTCAAATATTTTGAAAGTAACTATTTTGAATCAATAAAAGGATATAATCAACTCTGTCTTTCAACAGAATTTTATAATGCGTTTAAAGAGTATAGATATATGTTGATTGCTCAGCTAGATACTTATATATTTAAAAATGAATTCAACTATTGGACTGAGAAAAATTACGATTATATTGGCGCTCCATGGCTCAAAGTCAATTCAAAAGGACATCTATTTGACTTATCCAGATTCCTAGTGGATCGAGTAGGCAACGGAGGATTGTCACTTCGCAATATTAAAACTTTCATTGCGTTGTCAAAAAAATATAAATGGCTCGCTAAATTATTCCCTAAGAATGAAGATTTTTTTTGGTGCATTATTATTCCGCTAAGGATAAATGCTCATCCTTTAAAAACCATAAGAAAATTACAAATATTGATGAATATCTCTATATAACCCTATTTAAATTGCAAATAAATGAAAGTTTAGAAATAAGATTTTGCATTTCACAGTATACATGTAGCTTGAAATTGCCAATCAGCACTTCATTGTACTTTGTTCAAGATTCTCTATAAAGTATAATTTCATTTTAGAATAAAATTACTTTTCAGATTGATCTTTATGTACTTTTTTGTCTTGAAACATGAATGAATGGTTCTCTTGAGAAATCGAGTGATACAAAATCACTCGATAATGAAATGAACTGAGCAATCCTTTGCGAAGCTTAGTACCAAAAAAATTCAAGGCTGTTTTCATTTTTTAACGCAGAAAAGCAATTTAAAAAGCTAAACGGAAAAAACTCGCCATCAGATTTCGCTCCTAAAATCATTCACGATTAAAAATAAATTTCATTTCAAAATTTTTTTTGATTTGGGCTCATACAGTTTTCCGTTCTTAACGCTTTTTAAAACGCTTTTCTTCTAAAATGAAAAAGGCCGATCCTTTCTATTCAAAAGCTTGTAGAAATTTAAATCCACACACAAATTATGCGACCCATATGGGGTCGGATTTTCTTCTTTAAAAATGTCTCTATAAACATTTGAATTCTTTGGATTCTTATATCCATCTAATGATTTGAAATTAGTAATGCAAAAACATAAGATTCGTGATAATGATTTCTTTAATCCAGTATGGACTAAATGTCTTAGATCCACTTTGAAACTTAGTGTCTGTTAATGGAATAATTTAATTTAAAACTACTTTTAAAAGTTCGATTAAAATTATACTTGCCCTTCTTTTTCTTTATAGGCTCGCATGGAAAATGTAATCGCTGCTGCAATCAAAAGCAATATCCCTGCAAATGCAATCGCAAGAGTTGCTTGTCTGTCCAACAAATTATTATAAATATATTTAAAACTGATCGTCTGAATCAACATTGGAATAACGATCATCATATTGATAATTCCCATATAGATCCCATATTTTTCTTTCGGCAGATAAGGTACAACAATTAAATATGGAACAGCCATGATACTCGCCCAAGCGATGCCCAATCCAACCATCGGAAGTAAGCTCAAAGATTTTTCATGAATAAGCGGCAATAAAACCAAACTCACACCTGCCATAACTAAACATATCGCGTGGATATATACGGGCTTATATTTTAAAGTTAATTTAATGAGAAAATATGCAGCCACCATCGTGATCAAATTATAAAAACCATTCATGATGCCAGTCCATCCAACTGCTTGTTCGTAAACTGCTTTATCACTATTGGCATTAGCAAAAATAGTAGAAGACACATCCAAAGAAATGTATTGCCAATAGCAAAACAAAGCATACCATTGAAAGAGATATACAAAAAATAAATGCCACATGATTTTTGGCATTTTAGAAATAGAATCTGCAATATCTTTAAATGGTGTAAAAATATTTAATTTTTCAGCCTTTAGCAATTTAAGCTCTTCATCAGTCGGAGGAATCTCTTGTGTCTTATACATTGAAAATAATACTGTAGAAATCGAAATCACTGCTCCTATAAAGAACGATCCAAATACCCAATATGGAATACTTTTATTATCGAGGCTAGATGTATTTCCTGTTATCGTTTTTTGAAAAAAATACAATGAGAAATTTGCTAAGGTAATACCACAACCTGTAAAAAAACTTTGTATCAAAAAGCCTGTCGCTTGTTGTTTTGGATTCAACTTATCAGCAATGAAAGCTCTATAGGGTTCCATTGTAGTATTGTTTGCAGCATCGAGTATCCACAACAAACCTGCAGCCATCCAAAGGCTGCTTGAAAATGGAAATATAAAAAGGCAAAGACTACAAAAAATTGCACCAATGAGAAAAAATGGTTTTCGTCGTCCAAGTTTTGGAATCCAAGTTTTATCGCTAATTGCACCAATGATGGGTTGAATGATCAGTCCTGTCATTGGCCCAGCAAGATTAAGTAATGGCAATTCATCAGGATTGGCACCAAGAAATGAATACAATGGATTGATCGCTGTTTGCTGCAATCCAAAGCTATATTGAATTCCCAAAAATCCAACGTTCATGCTTATGATTTGGGAAATAGGTAAAAATGGTTTTTGATGTGTCTCCATGATTTATTTATTTTTTAAACGAATTGAATAATCTTTTGAATATAGAGATCTGCATGAACGCTCATTTCTCTGATGATATGATGTTCTATCTCCAAAACCTTTTCCCCAAAATCATCCATAATATCTCTTGCTCTCAATTTTCTCTTTTCCAATGTGTCAATATAGGTTCGCTCAATAAAGATCTTAAATGCACTATTTTGTAGGTCTAAACATAAGTTCCTTCGATAATAAGACATTGTATATTTTCAAAGCTAACTGTTTCCTTGTGAATTTCATTTGCCTGATAATCTACTATTGGTTTTTTATTTCTGGCTCTTGTTGCAAAAACAAATTGACATGTTCTTGAAGCAAATTAAAATTTACTTCTGATTTTCCTACATGTGTAATATCAAGCAGCCTTTGTTTATGATTTGTATATGGAGGTAAAAAAAAATAATCATCTTGGTGTAAAATTAATGTAGGAATATTCGCTTCATCCAATACCATTTTCAAACAACTAGCTGTCACACTTTTTCCACTGCCACTCTCTCCACCTATTGTGATTACAAATGCTGGAACAGATCGAATATCGAATTCGAGCAGATCCTTTATTTTTCTTGCATTGTGCAGATATTCTTCTTTTATATGTATTTTATCTCCTATCATAATGTTTATTTATTTGTGCAATGAAAAATTCATAAGCAACCATCCACTTGCGCTAAAACATAAATTTTTTGTACCTCCAGCTTCTAGTGAATCCGTGGTATAATATTCATAAAATAACAGATCTCGTTCTTGAAGATTATCATACTCTACAAAAATATTTCTTGCGACTTGATGGTAATTTTTATTGCATAGTGCATGAACTAGCCAGCCTAAAAAATTGGCCAACTTCCGCCATTGTGAAAATGATATGGCTTGTTTTTAAAATTATATAAGTGATTTTTTTCTAATAAATACCAATCCTTAGAATCTTCGAAAATCACAGGATGAAATGCTGGTAGCATCCAATGTTTATACATTGTTGCGAGATCTGAGAGCCATTCCAATAATCTCGATTCATTCTGATTTATGTCTAATAAAAGTGCCAAAGCATTTCCTGCCATATCCCATTGATATTGATATCCAGCGGCATCAAAACTTGTGGGTAAATAAGCTAAATTTTGTTCTAACATTTGATTATAAGCTTTTGGATGATATTTCTCATTTAAATCTTTAGTAGAATTAAAATTTAACTTAAGAAGTTCGTAAGTCTGATCAGCTTTGCTCTTTAAAATCTCATCTTTAAACAATGTACTCGCTTCTCGCAAAGCCCAATAGCGCAATACATTATCATAAAGTGTATAACCACTCGTCGGATATTCATCTGCCCAATTGCCTCCCAAGGGTGTGTAGATTAATCCTCTAGAATTATATTCCCATATTTCCAAAACATTCAAGCATTTGTAGACAGCTGGTTTTAATAGTTCGAAATATTGATCTCTAAAATTCGCATTTTCTGAAAGTAGTTTGCAAGTTCCGATGATCCACCATGTATTTGCATCTACCCTTCCTGTTAAAGTTCCATAACTGACTGTCGCTTTGATAGGCCCAAAAAAAATGTTTGATGGAATCTGTCCATTATTAGACTGATGTGTGAATAAACTTATACATGACGCTTTAAATGCATTAATGATCTGCGCATCTTGAATGTATAGACCTATTATTCCAGTCATCATGCTATCCCTACTCCAGATGCGATGATAATTATCTGAAGATTCACTGCTTGCTAGTATTCCACTAGGATGTATTGCAGAATAAATGGTCGAAAGTGCGGTATTTTTTATTTTTTAGAGATTTAAAAATTGTCTGGAATTAGATAAAATCTAACTCCAGACAACAAAACATAATATAAATGAAAGTTAAAAATTGTATTTTACTCCAAAAGAGAATGTTCGACCAGGTATAGGTCTTGCACGCACGATGTTTGAAGTATTTTCAGTAATAGACCCTTCTTCTGATTCTGTAATTCCTAATGCATTCAATACATTATTTCCAGATAAATTTAAAGATAAATACTTACCAATATTATAATTGATAAATGGATTTAAGACTAGATATCCTGGCATAACCAAAGAATTATTGTCTTGTGCATAAGACTTCGTAAAACCTAATAATGCAAATCCAATATTCACTTTTGATCCAATAGAATATGAAGGAATTAAATTAAACATCACAGCTGGTAATCTTCTTGGAATATTTCCAACGATAGAAGTATCTCTTGCTGCAGTAATCTCTCCTTTTGTATAAGTTAAACCTGCTCTAAGATTTAAATTATTTGTAATACTCACGATACCGTCCAATTCTAATCCGATAGATCTATAAGTATTGTCTATTTTCTTTTGTGTAGTCGCTTCATAATTTGACTCTTTAGTATTCGCTAAAAAATGCAGTTGCATTCAATGTTAATTTATTCTTGCGATACTTGTATCCCAATTCTGCTTGATTCACAGTATTGACTTTCTGGGCATCAAGACTAGGATCATCCGTATTGGTATAATTAAATCCAGAGAATAAAATACGATCTGCAGATGCTGATCCTCCTTTGCTTACTCTTGCAAACACAGATTGAGCAGTATTTAATTCATAGTTTGCTCCAACAGAGTATGATAAAATATTATACTTATAATCTACTGGAGTAACTTCACTACTTGCTGAAGCTACAGCATTTTCATTTGCATCAATCTTACCATTTCCATTCATATCTATTGCGGCAGTTTGTCCATTTCCACCTGAGAAAGAGCCATTCACTTTACCTAAATCATAACGCAAACCAGCATCTAAATTTAAATTATCCATCAAGGTAATTTCTACATTTCCATAAGGCGCATCAATAGTATATTTTGTATCAAAATTTCTATTACAACAATTGCCCCAAGCCGGAACACCATACGCTAAAAGTCCATTTGGTGAAAGTGAGTTACCAGCTGAATCGATGACATTGATCATTCTTGCTTTATCGCTATTTACTTCCATCAAATAAGTATTCCAATGCCATGCCATAGAAATATTTTGAATTGATTTGCTATAACCAACATTTACTTTCACTTTGTTGAAAGATTTCGAAATCGAAAAATCATTTATAAAATTATTGAAGTCGTTGAGTTTTGTATTGAATAAATGAATTCTCATATAGTTTGCATTGGGATCAACAGCTGTGGTCGTTCCAGCATAAACCGCACTCTTGTAAGATGGAATGCTTCCAAGGATACTTGCAGCATTTCCGACATTAGCAGGGAATGGCGCAATGAATTGTCCACCATTGGATGATAATCTAAATTTATTAGATAAAGTCCAACTGCTTTTTGGGCTGATATTAAATTCACCACCAAAAGATTTACTCACAGAATGCATCCCATCTGCAACATCTGAACTTAAGATATTGCCATCTCCACCGATCGTTTTGTCTTTCAATAATTGTGTTGAATGTAATGAACCTCTGAAAGCATCATAAGCATTTAATTCTCCCCACTTTGGAGATTTGTTCGTGCCACTTACTTCTACTGGCATAGGCATATATGCTGCTGTTCTATCATTTAAATATTTTACATAAATTCGTGCAAATCCATTTGAAAAATTCTTAGTAAGATTAGCTTTGATTTGTCCACCATTGTTAGAAGTAAAACCAGTTTGACGAGGACCATCTCCAACTCTATAAAAACCGCCTACATGAAAATTCAATCCATTGCCAATAGGAGATCCAAAAGCAAAATCTGTGCGGAGCTGAGGAAAATCTAAACCGATGGATGTCCCTACACTTCCACCTGCTACTTCACCTGTATTGCTGATTAAATTAATAATACCTGCTGGAGAATTGCTAGTAAGAACACTAGCACTACCACCTCTCACAGCTTCCAATCTTTTGACAGAATAATCGTATCGTAAGAATTGATCTTGAGTTCCAAATGCAACGTCGCCAAAAAGTAATACTGGCAATCCATCTTCTTGCAGTAACATATATCGACTTCCTCCAGCACTAACCGGAACACCTCTCACCGTGATATTACTATTGCCTTCACCTCCTGATGACTCTGAACGAATACCTGGGATGCTTCTAAATATTTCCGCAGTAGTTCTAGAACCAGCATTGGCGATATCTTTCGGCTTTAATGTACTGATTGAAATACTAGATTCTAAAGAGGATTTTGGATTTGTCACCCCTGTGACGACCACCTCATTCACTGCTCTAGGTGAATTGTTCAATTGAATATCAAGTGTAGCAGATTGACCTGCTTCGATTCTCACTTGAGAGACATAAGCATCGTAGCCGAGATAATTGACTTCTACATTGTGTCTTCCACTAGGTAGATTGTCGAATCGATACATACCTTTTTCATCAGTAACTTTACCAAGTCCCAATGAAGGAATCGTAACTAGTGCAAATTCTAATGGGCCATCAGCTTCTGATGTAATGGTACCACTAAGTGTAGCTTGTCCAAAAACTATTGAAGCAATAGTCATGGAAAGAAAAAATAAGAATAACTTGTTTCGTTTCATTTGTATTGAATTTGTACAAATGTAAAATTATTGTAAATATCAAGATATTGTTTTAATTTTGTTTTTTACCGCAAACGTTTCCGCAATCGTTTGTTGTTGAAAACTAATTATGCAAAAAATAACAATTAAGGAATTGGCAAAGCTTTTGGATGTAAATCCTTCGACTATTTCGAGGGCATTGCACGATCATCCCGATATAAGTCAAGTCTTAAAAGAGCGGATTAAGAAGATTGCCAAAGATTTTAATTTTGTTCCAAATCACGCTGCTGTAAATCTGCGCAATAAAAAAAGCAAACTCATTGGACTGATTCTTCCAGAGATCTCTATGTTATTCGTTCCCTCCATTATTGAAGGTGTATCCAATTATTTGAACAAGCGCAATTATAATTTACTGGTACTCTCATCTTATGAAAATTATGAAAAAGAAATTGAGAATATTGATGTATGTATCAAAAGTAATGTCGATGGCATATTAATTTCACTAACGAATCAAACAAAGAATGTCGATCATTTAGATCGATTGAATGAGTTTGAAATACCTGTTGTAATATTTGATAAGACTGTCGAGCAAGTTCAATTTAATGAAGTAAAATAAATGATGCCGAAGCATCGAAGACCTGTGTGGACTATTTAGTAAAATGTGGATGCAAGAAAATCGTTGGTATATTTGGAAATAAAAATTTATCAATAACGAAAGAAAGAGCTGAAGGATTTCAATCCAGTCTCAATTCTTATGGATTAATACCTTATGAAATTGCTTATGCAGAAAATTCTGAACAAGCATTTCAACAATGCAAAAAATTACTTTCAAAAACGAATGACATCGATGGAATCATGATGATGAGTGACGAAATCATGATCGGCGTGAATGCAGCTTTAAATCAAATGTCCAAAGAAGAAAAGTTGAGCAAAATAAATTTAGTTGCAATCAGCGATGGCTTTCTACCCACTTTTATGAGCCCTCCAATTCCTTATGTACATCACAGCGGAAAGGACTTGGGCAAGATGAGTGCGGAACTACTCATAGGACTTGTTGAGGCAACAATTCCCGTAACTGCGGTTAAACAATTGAATTTGGGGACTTTTCTTGTGGATGAGTTTTGAAAAATTAGAATATTAAATCATACATATGGATTCTTTGGCAATTTAACAATCTTAAATCCTGATGATTTAAGATTACTGAGTTCTACATCACTGGGCTCAGAAGTAAAAATAACACAAGTCATCATTTGATATGGAGTAATCCCTAATTTACACAATAAATTTCGCCAAAAGATCTTGCGTTTTATACTAGTAAAAACACTGCTATTTTCCTTAGGAACATTGAGATCCAAAGTTGTATTGAAATGCGGATTTATCCCTTTGTATGCTACATATGGAAGATTCATTCCCATAGCTACTTTTTCCATTTCTCGCTCTGAAATCTTATACACATAATTTCCTACTATCTCAAATGAGAATTGATTTTTCCATACCTTATTTATCCAATTTGTATTAAACCTTCCTAAAATATTTTTAAGCGCAACAATTATTGGCATCTGAATTCCAATATCAATTGCTTCAATTAATACTACAGCCTTCTTCGCCACTCGAATCATTTCATATAATGCAATGTATGGTCGAGGAAAATGGTGGTAAGCTTCTTTACACAAGACTATGTCATAGCTATTTGTCTCTGCTGACATTTTCTCAGCATTCTCCACTTTATATTTCTTGATATATCCTTGCTGATGCGCTTGTTTTAAAATGTAATCTGAGATATCAGTTGCCGTCGCATCAATATGATGTTGTTCTAACCAATTGGCATCTGTTCCCATGCCATCACCCAATGCTAACCAAGATTCATTTTTATTCAAAAGTGGCAATAACTCATCATACATTAATCCTTGCCTCCAATGTTCGATGGTATTTGTATTCTTCAATCTTGTCAAAAAATCTCCTTCTTTTTCAAAAAATTTTTCATGCGCTTCGTAACTTATATTTTCGAATTTCGTTTTATTCATTTTGGATCAAATTGTTTGAGTAATATATTAAAATGTCCTGAAAGAATATTAGTTTATAACAGATCAATTTACTTCAAACTTAGCTGAGCAATATTTGGATGCAAAGGATTTACAACCAATTTATTCTGCGTGGGATGAATTAAAACATCCATCTCTTCCATTGGAATAGCACCAAGAAGCATCTCAGAATCTCCAGGCAAAACCAACGCATTGCAAGTCGCTCTCTATTTTCAAATTTAAGTTCAATTGGTCCAACAATGCCTAACTCTATAACTTGTCCATTGGCTAATTGTGCTGTGCGTTTGCCTTTTATCTCCAACCCTAATTGACTCTTTACTGTCTCATTAATAGCCATCATGTATGCTCCACTGTCAACTAGCATTGTGGCAGTTATTTGCCGAATTTGATCTTTTTTTATTAAATTTTCTTCAAATCTAACTTGATCTTTTACATTAGTAAGTGTAATATTTGCATAAACTAATCCCATGGTATGTATAAATTTAGAATTATAAAGCTAAGATACAGCTTTTATTGTGATTAATAAATTACTTTATTAAATTTTAACAATCATTCCATGATTGCAAACAAGGATTGTCTAACAATAGGGTTCAAATTCAGTATTATTTAATTCAAACCTCAAGTTGAGTTATCCATGAAACCAACTTATTTTATTTTCTTAGCATAAATATTTAGCTGAAGATCCATTGGATTTTCCGTTTGCTCAAATTGCTCAAATCCTGGCATTTTATGTGGATATGCTTCTTGGATAAAATATCGGAATCCAGAAGTTCTTAAAAGAAGCAACAGCTCACTGAGTTGCTGTTCCTGATTCAGAAATGAATGATACTCTACAAATAAATTTTTAACATTCTTAAGATTCTCTGCACAATCCATGAGCACATCATTTTCTGCTCCCTCGATATCTATCTTGAGCAAATCAACAGGAGACTGCAAATAGTCTTTTAATCTAGCAGCAGGTACAGAATTTTTGCTGTCATTAGAATTTTCGATTCTACTCTCTTGAGAACTTGTTTCCAAAAAACTTACTGAGTTGTTATGTATCCATACTGCCTTTTTAAAAAGTGAAACTCCAGAAAACTGAAACGCAGAAACATTCTTTTCCAATAATTCAAAATTGCTCGAATCTGGTTCAAATGCAATCACTGTCGAATCAGGATAAAACTGTTTAAAATAAATTACCGAAATTCCAATATTCGCTCCACAATCAATAATTATCGGCTTTGGATTGTCTGATACAAATTTGTAACAATGATTCACAAAGACCTCATTGATACTTGACAAATAACTATAGCCATCTTTAAAATAAACTTTCTTACCTATCAAAGTTCTAGATTGCAATTTACCCTTAGTGCCGAGCTTTAGTATTTTTTCATCTATAAAAGAAATCTTAAATGGTGATCGACTAAATTTATTTTTTAGAAATAATTGAAAGTGATGATATAAACTATGTTCTTTTGACATAATGATTATTTACTTAATTTTACTTGCAATTTAGAAATTAATTGAGATATTTTCCTTCCACCAATAATTCTAACTACCATAACTAAATTACTTAATTTAAAAAATTGGGGTTGCAAACAAACTTTAAAAAAAATAAAATGCCTGACCCCTTTCACCACTAGAAGCTGAAGCATTACAATAGGTTTTATTTACGTACCAATCTTCATATCGTATTTCATTGTTATTTAATGAAACTAAACTTAGTGGCAAATTTGAATTCCATTTATTATAAAGAATTTTAGTTGCTTCAAACCAAGCTTTACTATATGATGCTTGTGCATAGTGAATTAAATTAATGTCAAAACAAACCCCAATTTTATATTTTTGATGTACTTGTAGCGAATAATCCATATCATAGCAATGAAATCCACTAAATGTTTTTTCATCAAATTTATACTCTTCCCAGATAGATTTTCTTGTTGCCATAAAAATTCCGTCAATACAAACCACTTCTTCAAGTATATTACCTTTAGGGTTAGTATACATTGTATTCTCAAATCCATCTGAATGAATTTCTTTTAAATTTACTCTCATGAATTTTGGCGAACTACCCCAGCCACTCAAATACTTACTCTTGTATTGTGATCCAGCAACACCAATCAATCCAAATTCAGAATCTTCAAAATGTTGTATTAAATTGATTCCCCAGTTAGCTGTTTGAAAAATAATGTCATCGTGAATAAAACAAAGGAAAGGAAATTTTGCTTGACTGGCTCCTAAATTGTATGCTTGAAATATGGAGTACTTATTTTCTGAATTATCAATGCATATAATTTCAAAAAGCAGAACCAATGGTTTCACTCCAGATTGATCTGTTGGGACTTTGATATATCAGTTTTTCTACTACAAATAATAATAGAGATCATTGATTAATCATTTATCTTCATTCTGAAAAGTTTCTAAAAATCCTTTACTCGTATTTTCAAAACTATTTTTTATAGCCAACTTAATAGCATTACTTCTGTATACATCATAATTTAAAACGATAGTATCTACAGCGTTTTTCAAACTTTGTGGATCCAGTTTATCAATTAATATTCCAGCATTATACTCCCTAACATCATCAAATCCAGGAATATCGATGGCTATAACTGGGACACCAGCAGCTAAATATTTATATAATTTGCCAGAAGGTGCAGTTCTATAATTAAAATTACCAAAAAAAACATCTTTCAGGTCATAAAAACAAAGACCAATTGAATTCAAACTAATGAATGTTATAAACTCACTGTACTCCATAAAGTTCGGATTATAATTTATTCAAAATAAGATAAGTGATGCTAATAAATGGACATCTTCCAAATTTTCCTAAAATTAATATTCTAACCATTTTTTTGTGGCACTGAGGTAATCAAAAATCAAAAACTTATTAATCAACATTTATAAAAAAAATATTTCAAAAAATCAATTTCTTTAAATCTACGAAAAAAAACATTTTTTTTTGCCAAAGGATTCTTAAACACAAATACAATCTTTCAGTTCCAGATATATTTTCAAGGCTAAAGATAGTATGCTTGAGTATTGTTAATAAAAAATTTGTATATTTGAATTTTTTCTGTATAAAATTATGATTATATAAAATTGCAGCCTTTTTATGATATTCTGAATTATCAATTAAGGAAGTATGTTTAAATGTGTTGGGTGAAAAGTCAATTTTACCTTGACACATTATTTCAGCTAAAAAAATCCAGTCCTGGCCATGACAATGTTTTAATTTGCATTTTTGAAATACAGCCATACGATAGACCCCATAAAAGCAATTGCCTTGTGGTCTCTCATGATAACTATAAATTCTATCAATAACTCTTTCTTGCATGTAAGATACTGTTGCTTCAATTTCTAAAAATTTATCATTTAAATAATTTTTAGAAACCCCACTACATAATACTACTTCATTATTAATTTGTAATTTACTAAGGCATTCTTCTATATAATTTTCATCTAGCCAATCATCATCTGCCACCCATAAGAAAAAAGTACCAGTTGCTTTATCTAACACATAATTAAAGTTATTTGTGATTCCTTTGTTTACAGGTTGAATAGTATATTGTATTCTACTATCTTTCGCAGCACTTTGTTCTAATATAGTTCTTACTTCTGGGTCTGAAGAACAGTTATCAGAAATAATTATTTCTAAGTTTGTATAAGTTTGACTAATAACATGCTCTAAGCAACGTCTTAAACCATGCGGACGATTATATGTAGGAATACCCACTGAAACTAATGGTCTAGGGTTCATTTTAATTCTACTTTTTTAGATAAGTTTTGAATAATTTTTATTTATATTTAAATTCACTTCCTTTCTCCTATTTTTCTGAGAGGATTGCCTACATAAATACCATAACTCTCAATTTCCTTGTTTACAAATGAACAAGCGCCGATTATTGCACCTTCTCTTAAAATTGCACCTTCTGATATAACTGTATTTGCGCCAATCCATACATCATCTTCTATAATAATTCCACCGCGAGATGTTTTAAATCTTTGGTCATAAACAGTTTTGTCTTTTGAAATAAATTCATGATTAGATGCAGATAATGTACAATTTGCAGCAATTAACACGTAATTTCCCATCACAATTCCATTTCCACTATATATTACTGTTCCAGAATTAATGTAGCAATTATTGCCAATAATTATATCTCCTAAACCTCCTGAAAATTTAATTTTTACAAAAGCATCTATCATACATCTTTCGCCTATAATTAGTTTAGAACCTTTAACAGAAGACTCTAAGTCAGCCAATTTTGAAATCTTTGAATTAGTAGAAATGATGTGCATTTTGTATATTTATCTAACAATAAATTTATATCCTTATTTTAAAATTATACCTTGCCCAGTAGGTAATGATAATATTTCTATGCCATTATTTAAAGCCCATGTGTTATGTGCTTTGTATTGTTCTTCATATCCTTTATAGGCATAATCATCAAGTACTATGATTCCACCTTTTACTAATTTTGGATAGATAAAATCTAATGCTGCTATTTCTGGTCCAATACAATTCATATCTATAGATGCAAATGCAAATTTAACACTGATTACTTGATCTAAAGTGTCAGGAACAGTACCTCTAACTATTTTTACATTTTTATATTCTTTGAAGGATTGCATTACTTGTCCATAACATTCTTCATATCCGCCACTTTGTCTGCCTGCATCTTTTTTCCTCTTTGCTGAGCAATTTTTCTACCAAACCATTAAATGTATCTAACAAATAAAATGTTTTATTAAGACTTTTAAAATTTAAATAAGTACAAATTGCTTGGCGAATCCGCCTTTATTGGTACCACATTCTATAAAATCACCATCTAATGTACTACCCTGCATTGCCGCCCATAATATAACAACATGTACTCTCCACTCAATCTCACTCCATGAGTTTGTAGTTAAGCTGAATTATATGCTTCATGAAATTTGGGTGTGTTTATAAATCCTGAATTATGAATTGTGGCTAATCCATCTTTAATATAAGAAATTGGGAAATAAGAAAGTGAACTAAGTCCTTTTTTATATTTCAAAAACCATGTTATTTTATCAATTATTCTATTCCATTTATTTATAAGCATTTTTTAAGATTTTAATCTTTTTAAAAATCCCCCTCCATAAGCTTCTGTTATTAATAATTTATCTGTTATTTCATTATCTGCTTCAAAATCTGGATTGTGTTTCAAAAATTCTAACATTGCTGTATGTGGGTTGTCACCTACATCCCAAGGTCTATTGTCATAGTATCCTTCTGGATAAAATTCTATCAAGGTATCAGGTAATATAATGTATGATTCATTAGAAACCAATGGGGCATATAATTCCAATTCTCTCAACACATGCTCATGTGTATGATTTGAGTCTAGGCATACCATAATATTTTTATAATCTTTTGCAAAATGTTTTATTTGATTTATAATGTATTGGTCTGTGGACGAGCCTTGAATCATTGTAATATATTTATAGAATGGGCTTGATTCTATAAGGGTTCTGTTATGGTCTCGAATATCTATATCTACGGCCAATACTTTTCCATTGTTTCCTAAAAGGTGCATCATAGATGCCGAAAAAATTATTGAGCCTCCATGAGCTATCCCTGTTTCTATTATCAAATCTGGCTTTACTTTCCATATCACTTCTTGCAAAGCTTGTATGTCTTGTGGAAACTTGATTATAGGGATACCTAGCCAAGTAAAATTGTAAATATACTTGTATTTATCTGCATGAAGCATCCAATCCAAGGATTTTTTCTTTAGCTCTTCGTCTTGTCTCATTTTGCTTATAAAGTCGGCTTTTTCTTGTTGAAATTGTTTAACTGGATCCATAATTTTTTATGATATTAACTGAATGATTTTAATGATTTCCTTTTTTATTTGTTCTTCACTTTCATTTAACTGAAAATTGTTTTGGTTGAGTGCATTTGAGATAATCTTAAATGTATTTGATATTTTTGGTTCATCTGATTTTACAATAATTTCTATATCTTTACTAAATACAGTTTTAAAAACTTCTTTTGTAAATCGTGCCATTGTAATAATATCAATGCAATGATTAGAAGCAAGATTAGCAATATAAAAATTTTCATGCCTTAACACATTCAATAATTCAAAAGTACCTTTACAAATATTTTCCAAAGATAAAAAATTTCTCTGTTGTTTACCGGATGACATCAGAGTTATTGTCCCTTTTTCTACTCCTTCTTTACAAAAGCAATTTGGCACTAAACTCCACCTGTCAATAAGTTTATCTACCATTGCACCATAAATATTTGCTGGTCTTATCACTATACATTTAATGAGATTTGTTTTGCTAAATAATTTGATATACTCTTCTGCAATGTAATGATTATAGCCATAATAACTTTCGATGGACTCTATTGCATTATCTTCATATACACCTTTAAGTTCTGTTCCTAATACTTGTGCAGTAGAAAAAAATAAAAAATTTCTAATATTATTTTTTTTACATAATTCAAGCGCAAATTTAGTACCAAATAAGGATAAATTCACACCTTGATCGAAATCTTTAGACATTATATCATTTGCAGAAGCTAGGTGAATCATTGCATCACAAGCTAAATTAAGGTTTAAGAATTCTTTACTCAATACATCTGCATTGATAAATTCAGCATTCTTGAGCGCATTTTTTACACCCGTATTAAATGTCCTAGAAATAGCAATTACTTCTACGTCTTGTTTTAATAGGTATAAAGCCAAAGCACTACCTATATAACCATTTGCACCAGTAATAGCTATTTTCATATCAATAAACCATTAAAATTTTCTTCTAAAAACGTTGCGGCATTATCTTTTTCTGATATAGTTGATATTGCGAGTGGCCATTGAATGTCTAATAAAGGATCATTGTAATGAATAATCCCTTCGCTATCTTTATGATAAAATTGTGAAACAAGGTAGTTGATTTCTGCATATTCTGAAATACTTTGGAAACCATGGGCAAAACCTTTTGGAATATAGAGTTTTTGTTTATTGCTTTCTGAAAGTTCTACGCCATACCATTGTAAGAATGTGGGGGAATCTTTACGGATGTCTATAATAACATCAAATATAATACCTTTAATACATTCTACTATTTTGGTTTCAGCGTATGGTGGGTATTGAAAATGCATACCTCTTAGCGAGCCTTCGCCATTCGTGCCAGATCTGTTTACTTGTTTTATGTCAACCAAAAGACCCTGTTCAGCAAATTCATTAACACAAAATGAGCGAAAGAAAAACCCTCTATGATCTTCAATTGGTGTAGGAGTTATCAAAAAAGCTCCTTCAAGTGATGTTTGGGTAAATTTCATAATTGTTGGTATTTATTTATTTGTTGTAAAATATAATCATAACTATTCCAGTTTTTATACCATCCAATAGTCCATTCAATAGTCTCTTGAGCTGATAGACATGGTTTCCATCCCAATTGATCTACACTTTTACTGATATCAAGTTTTAATAAATTAGCTTCATGAACTTGATTTTCATGTTTCGTAATTTTATAGGCTCCATTGCCCCATATTTCAATTGACTTATTGACTAGATCCTCTACGGTAAATGTACTATCAGGCAATGGGCCAAAATTCCATGCGCCTGAATATTTCAATGGATTGTCATATAATTTAACTCCTAGCAAAAGATATCCAAACAGTGGCTCAAGTACATGCTGCCATGGTCTTACAGATTGAGGATTTCTAATCTCAATTGCTTGATTGGATTGCAGAGCTTTTACAATATCAGGAATGATTCTATTAGCTGCCCAATCACCTCCCCCAATCACATTTCCAGCCCTTGCAGAGGCTATTGATTTTTTATGAATCTGATATTTCTCAATATTAAAAAAACTACTTCTAAAGGAACTTATCACCAGCTCTGCAGTAGCTTTACTTGCACTATATGGATCATATCCACCTAGTCTATCTGTTTCGCGATATGGATATACCCACTCTTTATTTTCGTAAACCTTATCTGTGGTAATTAATACCAGACTGCATTGCTTTTCTAATTTTCTTGCTGCTTCTAGGACATTGGCTGTTCCAATTGTATTTACTTCGAAAGTCTCTATGGGATTTTCATAAGATTTTTTTACAAGAGGCTGTGCCGCAAGATGAAAAATGATGATAAAAAGAAAGCTCTTTCACCTTGTTCATTACCACAGCTTCCATAGTGCATTTCCGTTTTCCCACAATTCTTCCAATTCAATTCTATCTCGCATTGCATCCATACATTTCCAAAATCCATAATGCTTGTATGCTGCAAGTTGCCCAGAATTAGCTATTTCAACCAATGGACCTTTTTCCCATTGTACACTATCCATATCACCTTTTAGAAAATCAAATATTTGAGGTTCCATGACAAAAAACCACCATTAATCCAGATTCCATCCCCTTCTGGTTTCTCTTGGAATTTGCAACCATCCCATTTGTATCCTTTTAATATTGCCAAATCTTCCTGGAATTGAATGGTACTTAAAGTTACATAATCTTGGGCTTTTTTATGAAATTTAATAATTTTGATGATCTACATCTGAAACTCCATCTCCATAGGTCAACATAAAAGTTTCATTTCCAACATATTGCTGAATACGTTTTATTCTTCCTGCAGTATTGGTGTTAAGACCAGTATCTACAAGGGTAACTTTAAATGATTCGGCATTGGTAAAATGGACATCAATTTATTGTTTTTAATTCTATAGTTAGGTCTGAATTATGAATAAAATAATTATAAAAATATTCTTTTATTAACTCACCTTTATATCCCAAACAAATTATAAATTCATTAAAGCCATAATGTTCGTAAATCTTCATGATATGCCATAATATTGGTTTACCTCCAATTTCTACCATAGGCTTAGGTCTAGCCTCTGTCTCCTCCATTAATCTTGTCCCAAGTCCACCAGCAAGAATGACAACTTTCATTTCTAAGTCTAATTTTAAGAACTATTTATTTGATAATTATATTAAAATTACCGAATTATATATTATAGCCATATTTAATATGTTATCTCAGATGCGACATCTAACAAACAATGTACAAAAATAGTCAATATTTTGGTTTATAGCAGTATATACATAAATAAAGTATATATATTTTATTTTTAAATTTGAATTTTCAATTCGAATCTATTTAAAGTGAGATGTATTTGTTTGCAAAATGAATCATATTCAATAAACTTGTTTGTTTTTGATTAAAAAAAATAGCTATTTTTATGAAAATTTAGTGAAATAAATAAAACATGGTTTTACTAATTTTATTAGTTTTACCTCTGGTAACTTTTCATATTTGATTGCGATATAATTGAGGCAATCTGTAGATCTTGTTATTGGGGCATTCAAAAATGATTTAATCTACATAACATATACTCATCTGAAAACTATTGAAATGAATAAAAATACAAAAGACTAAATTCAATAAATTCATTCGGTTTATTTATTTTTTAATTTTACAATTCATACAAAATTCTTATAGCTCAAATTCCTTTTACTTGCTTGCTGAAGAACTCCACCAAGATTTGCTAAGACAAGATCAAATTTATAAACAAAATATTCAAAAGTTTGATTCTGAATTTAATCACAAATTGAACAGTTCCAATAGCAACCCTGATGCAATGGTCACCTACATTATTCCAGTTGTAGTCCATGTGATAGTGCCACCAGGTACAGCACTCGGCGCAGGAAATAATATCACAGATGCTCAGATAAAATCAGGTTTGAAAAGATTAAATTCACTGTTCAGAAATACTAATGAATATACCAACAGTAATGGAAATGATGCTATGATTGAATTTTGCCTCGCAAAACGTGATGAACAAGGCAATCAAATCTCAGGAATATATAGAGCATGAATCTAATTTGGTTAACGATAGTGATTGTGGATCACCGACCATGAACAGCTCAAATGATGTCCAAGTAAAAGCTCTTTCAAAATTAAATTGCAAAAAATTTTTGAACATTTGGCTAGTTACAAATATTTTAGCAAGTTCCTGCTCTGTGGTAGGATATGCTTACTTTCCCAATGCTAATTGTGCATATGATGGAGTCGTTATGGAATCATCCTATTGGGATACAAAAGATGGTGTTCTTGTAGCAGCTCATGAGATAGGGCATTACCTTGGTTTACATCACACTTTCTTTAATGGTTGTGTCAATAATAATTGCCAAGTGGACGGAGATATGATATGTGACACACCGCCAGATGATAGTGCACCTTTTGCAAATTGTAATATCAACTCATGTAATACTGACGTACCAGATTTGAAGGATAATTCTGAGAACATTATGGATTATTCATCTTGTAAACCGATCATGTTTACACCTCAGCAAATATTAAAAATGAGATATTGCTTAGAATCAAGTAGAAAATCATTGTTAGAAGAATATCAGTGCTTATCCCCATTAAAAAATGATGCAGAAATCCTTGATCTCTTTAGTGACAAACAATGCGAAGGCAATCATTGTTTTTATGCTACAGTTCAGAACAGAGGGAATGAAGCCATAAGCTCTCTTACATTAGAAATGAATCTAAATGGAAGTAAATTTACTAGACAATTTAATGAAAATATATCCGTTGATTCGACTAAATCTATAACAATTTATTGCACTTGGCTAGTTGGAGGTGTGTATAATTTTTCTGCAATTATTAAGGAAATTAATGGCAATGCTGTGACTAAAAGTGATGTAAGCATCAGTGTTCAAATTGATAAAAAACCAAAAATAAATATATTAAAAATTGATTCAAGTAATTGTGGTAAAAATGGTCAAGTAGAATTTATCAATCTTAATGTAAATGATAGAATCACTATTGTAGATTCTAGTACGAATGTCTCAAGCGATAATCTATTTTTAAATAATCTTTCTCCAGGAAATCATAGGATTATTATATCCAATCAATTTGGATGTGACACAACAATAGATGTCAAAATTTATGATAGGTGCCCTCCTTGCATTTCAGGGGTTATAAATCGATACAGTCCAGTAGTCCAGTTTTGTTATGATGTCGCTGCAGAAGTTGAAAATGTTTCCAATTTTCAAGTGAAGAACAAAGTTCTTATAATTCAAATGCAAGGTGCAGTTATTGATTCCAGCAATTCAACAAATTTCGGAAACCTTATAAATATTAATAACGCGGGAAACTATGAGATAAATGAAATCGATAAAATTCAAGGAAACAATATTTATTTCAAATATCTACTTGCCAATAAATATGATCCATCTGGACAAGTGCAAATTGTTTATATCCCAGAGTATGATACAGTAAGTGTATGTAATCTTACCTGTAAAAGTTGGGATGGAAGAACTGGTGGTGTTTTAATTTTTAATGCCAATCATGTCAAACTAGAAGGACAGATAGATGTATCAAATAAAGGATTTAGAGGTGGTGAAGTAGGACATGCTCCAGATGTAGTAGAAAATTTTAGAGATTTTTATTCCGACAATTTTCAGGATGGAGGTAAGAAAGGAGAAGGAGTAGCAAAATACCTATATAGAAAAGAATTTTGTAGAGGAAAAAATTTAAATGGTGGTGGTGGTGCAAACAATCATAATACAGGTGGTGGTGGTGGTGCCTTAGCAGGATATGGTGGACAAGGAGGATACTTCACTTTTTTCCCAATAAACCAGTCAGGACTAGGACTTGGTGGGACAAAGATTGATTTTGATTGCACGACTAATAAAATGTTCATGGGAGGTGGCGGTGGTGCAGGCCATAGTAATTTAGTTTGTGCGGCTGGTACATCAGGAGGAAATGGCGGAGGAATTATAATTATAGAAACAAAAACAATAACTGCTTCAAGCCCAAATATAGAAGTTAAATCGAATGGAGAAACAGCATTAGACGCAGACAAAAATAGTGGAAATAACTTGCATAAAGCCTGTGATGGAACAGGAGGTGGTGGCTCTGCTGGAACTATCTTTTTAAATTATAACCAGATCATATCTCCATTCAAAGTTTCATTGGAAGGTGGTAAAGGAGGCAATATTTTCTGGATTACAAATGTGTCTCCATTACCTTATGGACTAGGCCCTGGAGGAGGAGGTTCAGGTGGTTATTTTTTTTCTAGTCAAAATACGATTCTTCCCAATGTCAATTTGAACGGTGGCAAAAATGGACTCTTTCTAAACTATTCACCACCATCAAACGAAGGTTCAACACCTGGAACTAATGGTCAATCCAAATTGGCATGTTCACTGTTAAAAGCAACAATTCCGTATGTGAAACCAATTATATCAATAAGTAAAATAAGTAGTGTATGTGATTCTCAAAGCACAACAATTACAGTAAATATTGTTGGTAAATCTCAACCCTATAAAGTTTTTTTTAATGGGAAGTATGAATCTTCTAATACTTTTAAAACAGATCAATATGGTAATATTTCGATTTCAATTCTAGATAGTTGTGGTCTTGTTATAGATACTTCATTGGCAATCGAGAAAATTGAAATTTTGCAAGATTCTATTTTATTCTTACAGCATGAGACCTGCAATTCACTTGGACTAATTAAAGCACAGGGATATGGTGGATATCCTCCTTACTCTTATAAGTTGAATGGAACATCAAATCCCGAAGGTCTGTTTACAAACTTAAAAGCTGGAACTCATCAACTTATCGTCACTGATAGTTTAGGCTGTACTAGGACAAGAAATATTATAATTAATAAAATTACCTCGCAACTAGATCTTGAAATCGATACATCTGACTTAAGAATCACGTGCGGAGATAGTTCAGTTATTATTTCAATAAAAAATAAGACAACACAATTCGGAAATTATTTTAATTTGAACGATTCGATAATTCAGAATCATGGAACATTTATTATTACTGCAAAAGGAACATACAAATTTAAAATCTTCAATGAGAATGGCTGCGATACAATTAATTTTACAGCGGAAATTTTAAATTCAAGTATTACATCGCTGGACACAATACAGTATCAGAAATGTGAATCAGACACTTTAGTAATTCAAAATAAAAAAATTGTTTCTAATGGCTATGTACCTGTCACATATAAAAACATAAACAATTGTGACTCACTAATTATTTATGATATTATTAATAATCCTAATGATACGAATTATGTCAGGGTAAGTATTTGCGAAGGTGAAGTTTACAAAACATCTCAAAATAGCTATTCCATACAAGGTAAGTATTATGAATTTTATAATATAAGTTCCGCTTTAAAATGTGATAGCATATTAGACATAGATCTTACTATATTAAAAAATCTGATAGCACAGTCACATACAAAAAATGTCCAACAGACACATTATTTATAAATAATCAAGTTTATAGTAAAGAAGGAAAATACATACAAGTTCTTCAGAATTTCCAAAAATGTGATTCTACCTTAACGATCAATATTATTGATCAACCAGAAACAAATATTGATCTTTATTTTAATTATTGCCTTGGAGATACAATCAGAGAAAACGGTCAAATTGCAGTTAAAGACACAATGTTTATTGTGAATGTGAATTCAACAAAGGATTGTGATACAACTAAAATATTCCACATTCAAGTTTCGCCTCCTCGATTGACTGCACAAAACATTACAATATGTGAAGGTGAATCTTATTTTATTAATAATAAAAGATATTCTCAAACAGGATTTTATTTAGATACACTTATCTCAGCAAAAGGCTGTGATTCAATAGTTCAAACTTTTTTAAAAATTAATCCAAAAGATACAAATTCTCAAATTATAATAAAGTGCGAGAATAAACAGATTACAATCAATGGAATTCAAATTGAGGATTCTGGAGAATACAGCTTCCCTTTTAAAAACAGATATGGCTGTGATAGTACTTTAAAGATCGAAGTTAGAAATAAACCTTTGAGTAGTTTTTTTGTGGATACACTACTCTGCATTGGTCAAAACCTAATAATTAAAAATAGAATTTATAATGAAGAGGGAAATTATATCGACACTCTCATTGGACAGAATCAATGTGATAGTTTTGTTTCAACCATAATAAAATTAAAAGATTGCAATCACATTTTTGTTCCCAATGTCTTTAGTCCAAATGGAGATGGATTGAATGATAAATTTGAAATATTTGGAGAAGGTATCGAATCTTTATATGTTGAAATTTATTCTAGATGGGGAGAGCTTTTGTTTAAGTCGGATCAGCTCAATGTAT
>JADKGL010000004.1 GCA_016722295.1 Saprospiraceae bacterium | reverse complement strand
TTTGATTTTGGTGGCCAGGATTTTTATCATGCGACTTACCAAATGTTTTATACTACAGACTGTATTTATTGTGTTCTCTTTGAGGATGCTAGTAATTTGAATGAAGATGCACCTCATTCAGAAAGCAGACAAGAAGCTTATCAAAATTATAATTTGGCTTATTGGCTCGCTAATGTGAAGTATCATCTTGATAAAGAAAGGCAAAATGAGATAAAAAGGAACAAGAATGAAGATAAGGAAGCTGCAACAAACAATCCAGTTCATGATGCTATCTATTTAATCAGGAATAAAATGGATTTGGCGCCTGATAATAGTTCCCTAAGTCAAGTTCTGGCAACGATGCAGCAATATCAGATATTTCATCGTTTTGATATTAGTTTGAATATCCATGATCAGCAAAAGTATCAAAGTTACAGAAATATATTGGTGGAAAATATTAATTTAGAAATCCAGAAAGGGCGTTCAGAAGAAATGATTGAATCTGATATAGAATTAGTGGATTTATTGATTAAATATAGAGAAAGTAAAGAGAGTGCATATAGAATAGAGTACAATGATTTGTTTCTTCTAGCATGCAAAAAATAAATTATAATCTTAGTACCATTGACTTTAATTCTGCATTGAGACGATTAAGAAAAAGTGGAATCATCTTATGGTATGAGCAAGCAGAACTTCAAGATTGGATATGGTTAAGGCCTGACCAAGTGGTAGCGGATTTTCATAATTTGCTGAGTAAAGATAATATAGCAAAATGTAATGGAAGAATATCTCAATCTATTTATGAAGATAATTTTAAAGATATTGCTGATTTATTGGAAACTATATAATATTTCTTTTAGATAAAAATTATCCAGAAGGTCCACACTACATCATTCCTCATTATTTGCAGAAAGAAAATAAGCACGATGCGCTTTTTGCAATTGCTCAAGATGGTTTAGAAATATTATTTGCTGTCCAATTTAAAGACTTCATGCCTCATGGTCTGTTCAATAGATTGGCTTGTTTTTTTGGCGGACTTCAAGGCCAGAAATATTATGTCAAGAATAAGATGATCTTTACTTTGAATAGTGTAAAAGTCTGGTTGGAAATTGATCCAATCCAAATGAGAGTTATTGTAAAATCTGCCAATTATAAAAATTCTATAACAGAGCAGCTCAAGGCTTATTTATTTCGTATTATAATAACTGCTTATTGGAATGAACCTTTGATTAGTTTTAAATTGTATCAGCATATCTTACATTTGTTTAAAAACATCTCATTTTACCATCGAGATACTGTTAAAGAAGTTCTTCTTAATAACAATAATGATGCATATCAAGAGTTAAGGGATTCTGTAATAAAAGGGATTAATGATGATTATTTGAATGAATTTCAAGAATTACAAAAAAAAATACCCTGTAATGAAAGATGTTTGGCAATTTTATTCAAATCTTGCAGTGACAGCTCCTAAAGGTATGAAAGTATCACTAGACAATAATTATTTTGTGAAATACAGCAATGTAGAAGAAAATTCAATTAACATAGAATCGGAATTTATAATCGAAGCAAAAAATTCAGAATCAAAAATCAAAAGTATAAAAACATATTTATTTAACCCATTTTTAGATAAAACAATGAAATCTCCGCTTAAAATATTTCTTTCTTATGCCCATGAGGACTTTAAGATCAAAGAAAGAGTTTTGACATATCTGAAACCTTTACTTAGAGAAAATAAAGTTGAGATCTGGCATGACTCAATGATTCGTCCAGGTGATGATTGGGATGATGAAGTACAAACCTCACTTGATCAATGTGATATTTATTTATTATTGATCAGTCCAGATTCAATAGCGTCTGATTATATTATTTTTAAAGAATTGCAATTGGCATATCAAAAAAATAAAAAAATCTTAGGCTTTTTGCTAAGTGATTGTGATTGGTTAAGTATTGCCTTGAAAGTTGAGTCTGATCAAAAGATTATGCTAGGTAAAATCCAAATATTCCCACGTAAAACAGATTCAGCAATTTCACCTAAGACAGATCTTGTGGCTTTATCAGAATTATTAGCTTTGGAACTATTTTCTAACGTTGGTTCAGCATACATGCAAATTGTCAATGAGCTTAAGATAATATATGATAAATAATAAATTTATTTTTAAAATTGGTTTTTCTAAATTTATTATTTTTGTAAATGAAAAATAGTATTTTACACTACATTGCGATCTTACTACTCATTCTTGCTCACTCACAAGCAAGCCTCAGCCAAATAAAAAATGGCTCATTCGAGAATTGGACTATTGATACTACACAAGCTCCAGTTTCACTTGGCTACACGTTGGACAACTGGATACATTGTGATAGGTTTTTGACAGAAAAAAAAGAGCTTACTATACCATTATTTGGAACATACAGAGATACGGTATCTCACTCTGGAAATTTTGCTTTAACATTGTCAAGGTGGTATAATAATGATTTCGATGTTATTAAATATCAAGATACTATTAGTACTAGGCCAACTTTTGTAACTGGTTACTACAAGTATTTTCCAAGTGAGTTAAGTTTTAGAGATAGTGATACTGCTTTTATTTGTGCTTATATTACAAAATTTAATGTAGCTACAAACATGAATGATACTTTGGGGATTGCCAAGCAAGAACTAAACCCAGCCCGTAAATTTACTTATTTTGAAATACCGGTTAAATACGCTAACATTAATTTAATTCCTGATAAGATCACTATATTTATATCTCCCTCCAAATTTCAAGTAGGCGTTGGAAGTTGTCATAATCCACCAGTAGATTATTGTTCATATCTAAGCAGTGTCGATATAAATTATACAAATATACCTCTTGGTACATCAGAGAATTTTAATACATCAAAACAATACAATTTGTTTCCTAATCCCATGACTAGCCAATTAACTATTAAAGGCGAACTTACTAACAAATCAGTAAAGCTTGTAGATGTTTTTGGAAAAATTATTGAAACTATTAGACCTAATGAAAATACCATCCATATTAAAACAGCTCATTATTGTTCTGGCACATACTTTGTGTTTATTGGGAATGAAGTCTATAAGCTTATTAAGCAGTGAGAATGATCATGTCTCACACTGTCAATGCCTGAAATACGTTGACCTCTTTTTAAGGAAAAATAAACCAAAAAAAAGTGGAAATATGGCAAAAAGGGCAGAATTTGAGTTAAGTGTAGATGAGCGCAGAAGGCGTCATTTTAGTGATAATTTCAAATTAAATAAGGTTAAGGAACTTGAATCTAGGAAGACCAATGTTTCAGAAATCAAGAAAAATTATCAAGTAAGCTATGCCACGATATACCGGTGGATAGCTAAATTTGGGACTATGAAAGATAAACCAGAAAGGCTTGTGCTGGAGACTGAAAGTGATACTAAAGAACTGATAGCATTAAAGCAAAAAGTAGCAGAGTTAGAAAAGATCATAGGTCAAAAGCAAATACTATTAGACTTTAAAGATAAGATGATAGAAATAGCTGAACAAACTTATGGAATAGACATCAAAAAAAAACCTACTACCTCTGTGTCGAATACTTCTGGAAGAACAGAGAGCAGTATAGATGGAAATTGAATGAGCTTTATAATTGTCTTGGAAAAAGTAAACAATCAGTACATCAATATTTAGCAAGAAAAGTCAATATAGAAATATTGGTTTATCAAATTAGAATTATAGTACAACAAGTAAGGAAAGATCATCCAATGATGGGAGTTAGAGATATTTATTATAAAATGCGACCAAAAGAGATTGGAAGAGATCGGTTTGAAGACATCTGTAAAATCGAAGGACTTCTAGTCCAAAGAGCCCGTAATTACAGGCGTACAACGAATAGTCTTGGAGTAACCAGATTTGAAAATTTAACGATTGACTTGAAGTTAAGTAGGATTAATCAATTGTGGCAAAGTGATATTACCTACTTTGAAATTAAAGGTCGATTTTATTACATAACCTTTATAATAGATTCGTATTCGCGCAAAATAGTAGGGCACAGTACAGCCAAAAACTTAAGTACAGAATCAACAACATTACCAGCATTGTTATTTGCCATAAAGGATAGAAAAATAACAAGCGAAGATGAATTAATCCTTCATTCAGATGGAGGAGGACAATATTATGATAAAGAATTATTAAGAATAACCAAAGCATTAGAAATCCAAAACAGTATGTGTGAATATGCTTGGGAAAATGGCAAAGCAGAACGAATAAATGGAGTTATAAAGAACAATTATTTAAAACATAGAAGTATAAATACATACGAAGAATTAGTAAAAGAAGTTGACCGAAGTGTGTACTTATATAACTCTGACAAACCCCATATTGAGTTAAAAAGAAAAACACCGGTAGAATTTGAAAATGATTATCTTTGTAACAGAAGAAAAACCGAAGGTGATAAGTCAGCGACGGATAAAACATTGGTTAAGAGGGTCAACGGTTGGCCCTCTGGGCCAAAGAAGAAAAACCTCAGGATCAATATCGCTCAAGATTAAAAATGAGTGAGTTGAAAGTGAGTTAAAAAAGTCAACGCTATTCAGGCATCAACAGCTTTTTACTTTCCACTTTCAACTTTCAACTTTCAACTTTCAACTTTCTACTATGTTTCACACATCATCATGTGACAAACCAAATTATACTACAATTTTCATACAGAATATCTTTGACCATGCAAAGCAAATGGTTGATTTTTCAATTTTTAAATTAAATGGCCTTATGAAAAATTTATTCTTCTCAATATGTTTTTTTACTAGTAATCTCCTTTTGGCACAAATTCCTGAAGTGAATGGATGGTCAGTTCCAACTCCAGAATCTGATTCAAGGATTATCTATGGTAGTTCCACTGGTGATGACACCAAAGCGGAAGTTTATGTCTATAAAGAAAATATAGTTGGGAGAGATCCAAGTAGTCCAATAATCACTGTTAAAGCTTTTAAGACTATTGCAGAGGCAAAGAAAAAATTGCGTCCGGGCTTTGCAGATTGGTTGCTATTTAAAAAGGGAGAAGAATGGAATAATGAGTTAATTGGTTCAATAGAGTTGCGTGGAGCATCTCGCAAATCGCCAATGGTGATCACCACTTATGGAAATACTAATGTAAGACCAAAGATATATACAGGCAATGTCACTGCATTAAATGTGATTGGCTCAAATTGTTCTAATGTCATGATCGAAGGATTGCATTTTGAGGCAAAGCATCGAACAAATAATGGAGAAGCTGTTGCCATTAGAATTATTGAAACGCCATTTCAAAATGTTCTCATTGAAAATTGTTATTTCACAAAATTTTTATCAAACATCACCATACATGATCCTATTCTCAATCGCAATCCTTCACGTAGTAATCTTAAAGTGAGACGATCTGTACTTGTAGATGCATATACTACTGGAGCTCAGAATGCTGGTGGTTTTTTTATCGATAATGTAGATAGTATTCTCTTTGAAGACAATGTCATAGATCACAATGGTTGGAGTGAAACCATAGCAGGTGCGACTGCAACTGGATTCAGACACAACACTTATTTTCAAGTGGGCAATCGCAACTTAATTTTTAGAAATAATATCGTGTCGAGAGCTGCTGCTACAGGTGGAAGTTTTCGTTGCGGAGGCATCATACACAATAATTTATTTTTGTCAAATCCTCAGAATATACAGTTTGGAACATTTGAATCAACACTAAATTGGCCAACAGAATTTCGCACAGGTGAAGTTTCATACAATGTTATTTTAGATTCAAGACCTGAAGGATTTGATCAAGGCAGAGGCATCGATATACACCGCATAAAAAATGCAAAGATTCATCATAATATTATTGCGCACTTCACACCGATATCTCAATATAATAATGCTATAATAGTAGATGAAACAGAAGGATGCAATCTAAGTCAAAATATTATATACAATTGGGGAAATAATCAATCATCAGGTATAGCATATGCCAATGGAATTGCCATCGGACAGAATCTTCGCGGCACAAATCAAATCGATAGCAATGATGTTCAAATGGAAAATAGACTGGGATATTGTATGATCAAATATGGTGTGTTTTCTAATGTTACATTCAATGGCAATCGATACAATAATGTGTTGAATCAGAATTCATGGTTCGAACAAGGTAGTCTCAATAATTGGATAGCAGCAAGTGGTGAAAAAAATGCTGTAGCAATGAACGTCCCATATATAAATTCAGATAGAGATTTGAGAGCTTATATTAAATCTTTGACAGGTGATGCTGATGTGCGCAGATTTTATGATGGATGTCGAGCACTTTCAAAGAGTTCTTGGGATGAGAATTTCACAGCTACCAGAGTGAATCAATTTATTCGAGAAGGATTTAATTTGAGACCTACTAGTACAAATGATCAAGTATCAAATGCAGTTCAAGTTTATCCAAATCCTGCTTCGGAATATATTAATATAAAAAATGTTGAAGATGCCATTGAGTTGAAAATTATTGACATGAATGGTAATGAAATGATTCGATTGAGCACAATTGAAATAGATGCTCCAATTCATTTGCAAAATTTAAGACCAGGTGCATATTTTTTGGAGTATCAGATGGAGGAAGGAATAGTAGGAGTTGTGAAGTTTATAAAATTCTAGTTTAAAAGTTAAAGGTAGAGAATTTAGATAATGATATCCGAAATTTTAGTTTCTGTTAAAGCGAATATTATAAGGAATGATTATCACAAATAAAAATTATTTATTGCTAATTTTTATTTCAAATATTTGTCGAATTATTATATATATCATTTAATTAGGATCAAAGTAATTAAGATTTGATGTTTATAGTAGCAAAAATTTAGCTCAATTTTTTGAGATCTTAAAATCTGTACCTTGGCTACATGGAATTCCGCATTTTTGAAAACTTGCATAATTCAAAGTATCTAATTCAAATTTTATATTCAATGAACTATAAGTACTACCACCTCCTGATGAACTAAAATGTGTTCCATTGTTTGAAAATTTTAATCCAAAATGGTTAAATGGAATTGTATCATTATAATATCCTTTAAGATCTAAGCAAGAGTCTTGTGTGCTTTTCACTACGTCTATTGTTACTTTACCATAACTGTGATCTGTAGCAATAATAGTATGACCATCTACAACTCTTGGATAAGAACTCCATTGATGCAATTTACCTTGATATCGACCCAACCATAAAGTCAAATAAGACACAGTAGGCTCATCATTGATTGCCATTTTTCTACATCCAGTTTGGAGTAATAAAATTAAAATTATAAAAGTTGCTGATTTTAATAAATGAATTTTATGCATAGCATTAATTTTAATTCTTCTACCAAAGATAGTATATGTCTTTGATCTGATCAAATTTTTTTTCTGAAATTCACAAAATAGGCTAAAAATTAAAGTTCATGTGTGACACGATTTCTGAGTTGAAAATTGTCATCACTGGTTCATCAGCATTTGAGATCAGTAATCAAATAATATAGTCATTAGTAGGAAGAATGAAGATTATGCATTTATACCCATTAGTGCAATTAGAATTTGCAAAATACGAGAATGCCGTTTAAACAAAAGGAAATTTGGAAGGTCTATGGAGCTTATTCTGAGCTTACAAAATTGCCATCTCTGAAAGGCTAAGGATACTAACTAAATGACATTGTTCATTCTTTTTTATTAAAAGATATATTGGCTTTTGAAGGCATCAAAATATGAGATAAAATTACTGCATTATTGCAAATATTGGCATTCAGAATCGGGCAAGAAATGCATTTCATCTGAAATGAATGGGATTTTAAAGAGAACGTTGTTTTTCCTATTTGAGACTTTGTTTAAATTCAATGATTTTTTGGTTTAGTTCTAATCGCAAAGCATCATTTGTAATGCCTTTTGATTCATCGAAATTTTCATAAAACTTTGGAAGTGAAAAACTTTCTACAATGTTCGCACCAAATGCGGGAAAAATATTTTTAGCTAGATTCATACTATTACCTCCACCGTATCCACCGGGTGAAGTTGTCATTAAAAACATCTTTCGATCATGGAATACCTTTGGATTTATTCTAGAACACCAGTCAAATATATTTTTAAATGCTACTGAAAAATTTCGATTATTTTCAGATAAGGAGCAAATTATAATATCGCATTTATTTATATTTTCAAGAAATTGATAAGCCTCTTTTGGAAACCCAAATTTCTCTCTGTCAACTGAAAAAATAGGCATTTCATAATCATTTAAATCAATGAGATTTTGTTCAAAATCTGAAAATGATTTTAATACTAATGTAACCAATTTTTTATTTATTGATGAAGTAGAATTGCTTCCAGCAAATGCAAAAATTTTCATATAAATTATTTTATGTAAAGCAAAATTATTAAATTTATTACAATTATCAAAATTAGCCTTAATATATTGTTCATTCTTGAATTTGACTTCAGTAATGGCATGTTGTTCTGACTAAAAAAAAATAGGTATAATCAGTATGATGAAAATGTTAAAATTGTTCAGATTACTTGGAGATAGCTAACATCTTGGTTCAATAATCTTGAGTCATTTTAAGTAGAAAAAAAATCCATCCTCTTTGACTTCTTAAAACTATGTTTATTTTTGGCATAAAGATTAACATCCTTCGTTTCGCGGTATCGCATAGATGACATTATTTACTACTGTCAAATTAAAAACTTTTTTGTCAATTTTTTGCAATACAAGTTTCCAGCTTTTACCATAATCGTCAGATCTCAAAATTCCATTGGGATGCCCAATGAATAGTATGTTTTCAAGCTGTGTTAAGCAGCTTATACCATCAGATGGTGGTATCGCCTCATCAATAGCTTGCCAGCTCTTAGCTTGATCTTTTGATATTCGAACTCTGCGTTGTTTTGAATCAGTATTATAAGTTATCGCTGAGAACCCTAAATCCGAATGTTCAATATTAATGCCAACACCTCCTTCCGAGATCACAGTTTCCCAATGATCACCATTATCTATTGATCGTAAGATACCATGTTCATTTGTACAAATGATGACTCCTTCAAACTCTTTAAACTTCATTACCCAACCATTTTTATAAACTTGCTTCCAGGTTTTACCTTTATCTGATGATTTTAAAATTTCATTTCCAGTGCCTATCAAGATTGATCCATCTTGAGCCTCCAACAATGTACAAACGGGCTTTGTTCGTAGGTCTTGAAAAACTGGAATCCATATTCCTGTACCTTCTACTAATTTATAGAAACCACTTTTTGGTGTCAAGATATAAGCTCCTGTGCTACATGGATAAATAGCGATTATTTCGTCAAATATGTTATAATCTTTTTTACAATTTACAAAACTATTTGGATTGCCACAACTGAGCAATCCAAGATTTGATCCCACTAAAATATCGGAATTATGTTGGGAAATACATTGTATCTCAATGTTGTCGGGCAGTCCAGTGCTAATATCTTGCCAAGTCAAACCCTTGTCGGTTGATTGATATATCGCATGTTGAATTTTTGATTCGATTTTTACAAGATGGTTATTTTCTTCAACAACTGGAGCAACAATTTTTGAATCCAATTGGCAGGCCATAATCATCTGAAAAGCAGCTAACACAACTAAAATTTTAACATACCACATTTTATAGATATTTATGAAGAATTATAATTCTTTGGTGTGTAAATGTATTATAAAATTTATTCTTGGACGTTTTTTTTATTCGTAAGACTTTGATCTGTGTAAAATGATTGAGTTTGTCTTTCGCATGATCATGTGACATCCCAAATTTCTATTTCCTTAATCCAAACAAAACCTTTGACTTATTAAGTCCAATTACATATTATAAAACTTAACGTAATTTGCTAGTTCCATTCTTTAAAATTTTATCTTGAATTTTCAAAAATCATCTCAATACAGTAATATCACCATTCAATTCATACCGCTTTCCATCTTTGGCGATCAAAGCCAGATGATAAACAAAAACTCCAGGATTTACGAGTTCATTCTGAAAACGGCCGTCCCAAAATTGATTTGATATAAAATTTTTATTTGACTTAATTGAATAAATTTGTTCTCCCCATCTGCTATAGATGGTCAATTCTTCAATTTCTTGAATTTGATCAAGACCAAAAATCTCAAGATAATCATTAAGTCCATCCCCATTGGGAGAGAAGGTATTTGGAATAAATATTTTAGGATTGTATATCAAAGCTATATGTATCGTATCCCTATATTCACAATCATCACTATCAATCAATGAAAGAATGTAATTGATTTCATCTTTAGGAGTAGAAAGAGGGTTAAGGCACTGGGTGCAACTCAGATAAGTGGAAGGTATCCAAGTAAATTTTTTTATATTTTGATCAAAATTAAAGTTTAATCGAATCGTATTTCCATAATTTATTACAGTGTCTTTTGGCAGAACTTGCAAGTTTCCTTTTTTCATTTCTTCCAACAAAATTGTATCAATCAAATGGCATTTATTTGCATCCTCTAAATTCAGTATAAAGATACCAGCAGTAAGTTTTTTTCTCAAACTATCGAGACTTCCATCATTCCAATAGTATTTGTATGGTGCCACACCGCCATTTACCTTACTTATGATTTCTCCTGAATTTTCATCTATGCAGCTTGGATTAATTTTCTCAAATTGAATATCTAAACGAGGAGGTTCTGAGATAATAACAGTATCAACTGTCAGGCAATTATTTTCATCCATTATTTCTACTATAAATCTTCCTGCTGAAAAGTTATTGAAAGGTGGACTGGTTGATTTTCCATTAATTCTATAACTTAACTTCCCTTGATTTCCAGAATAATCTATTTTAATATTAGCATCATTTGATCCATAACAAGAAACATTGTAGTTATTAAAATTTGTTAGAATTTCAGTTTGCATTTTTAACTCTGGCACCGAATCGATGAGAATGCTGTCTTTTATAGTGCAACCTAAAGCATTAGATACTAATACATGATACCATCCTGCTGTGAGATTTTTTAAGATTGGATTATGCTCAGATGGCTTTTGAGTCCAATCTATTTTTAAAGGAAAATTTGCAAATAAATCTGTCAATTCAATTTCAGCATTATCATCACCATAACATTTTAGAGGACTTAGAATATTTAATGTAGGTCTGAGACCTTGTATTTCAATTTGGATAGAATCTATCAAAGAGCATTGTTCAGATATGCCGTATTTATATTTAAGGTAAATGATCTCGTTATTTGACTTTAAAGTATTAGAATTATAAAACAGTATTGCGCTGTCTGAAATGATATTTATAAATGGTGAAGGCATCCAATCAATTTTAACCCCTGAGATATCTGGCTTAGAATATTGGATAACCAATGAATCATTTTCACAAATCTTGTAATCGCTTAAAGTTATTGATTTAGTAACATTAATATAATATAGCGTATCAGAAAAGCATAAGCATGGATTTTCTTCTCTTGACAACAAAAAAATCAAAGGGCAAGAGTTCAAAAATGAAACAGAAAAACTATCTACAAAGTAACTAATAGAATCGTTTTTGAAGTTTAAAATCTTTGATAGTTTTTGCAGTTTTTGGTCCCCAATATCTAAAATCCCATTTTGGTTTGTATCATGGAATACACTTATTTGAATCAACTGATTGAAATTTACTTTTGAATAGTTGACTAAAGCTGCCTCAAGGTTTATAAATTGGGATTGATTTGAAAGTGTTGTATATTTTACATTAATATTTTTAAATTCAATTTTTGGGTATATAGCAAGATCATTGAAAACCCAGTCTTGAACAGCTGCATATTTTTCACATTGACCTGTTGGTGCCGATGCGCACTCTATTTCGTTGAGCGATTCAATTGAAAACTTTAGATCAGTTTCAAAACAATTACTATTGCATATTGCATTCATAGAAAGCTCTAATGATGCTTGTTCTCCTTTCTGCAAATTGTCATTTATTTGGAAAATTAATAATTCTGTGTCCTCGAATACTTTATGTATAGGTGATTGTAATTTGAAATTTAAACTTTTGACATTAAGGATATTATTTGCAAAAAGTTTTCGATCAAAAGTGACCACAAAACGATCTCCACTTCGTAGGTCATCATTTATTTTATTAAGATATATCAAAAGCGTAAAGGAATCTACACAAGAGTTTGTTTTTTCAATTGCAAATTTTAAATCATATTCTTTTTGCGGAATTACTTTTGTGAAGAATAATTTGGGAGATTCAAAGTTGGCAGATATAGATTGAGATCCACACATATTATTGTAAACAAGGTTTGCAGTGATGACACTTCCATTTTCTAGTGAACAATCTACTTTATAGCTTAATCTTAATTCAAATTGTGAAGAATCTTCAGTAAATAGTCCTGCAAAGTTTTTTCCAAACTCAGTGTTAGGTATTTCTGTAAAATAGTTGGTTTTTATTGGGTCATATTGAAAAGGTATTGTTTTGGAAGTAGTACTTCTAAACGGAAATCGCAGTTCAATTAAGTTAAGGTTTACCCCTGCTGGTATATTGAAATTAATTCGAATATTTGCTGCATGCCCAAATCCAAGATTGCTAATTTTAATGGTTTGTGAAAATGTATCACATTTTGTAAAATGGATCTCTTTTCTTTCCTCTAATTTTTCAATCCTAAGAATAGCTTCTTTTGGATCAACATATAAGGTCGTTTTAGGTGCATTAGAGACGCATGATTTTGGTATAGAATCTAAAGATTTTGGATAGCCATTGCAAGAATTTCCAACAATTATTCTTAGTGAATCTGGTTGACAATTTTTAATCAAAGATGACAGAGAGAATCGATATCGACCTTGTAAAGAATCTATTTGATAAAACCATGCATTTTTACCCGATACAGGAATAGGATTATAAATTTTTATTTGACCAATTGGGTCTATACTCTGTAATTCTTTTGGTACATTTAGCCCTGAAAGATTCTCTACATAAATCCAAGTGTTATAAAATTTATAATAATTGCTTGCTATTTGAGAACTATTGCTCATAAGCGGAGAAGACACTTCAAAATTCCACTGACTGATCGAATCATTGAAGTGATAAATTTTTCTTTGCAGTGGAAGTAATTGAAGTCCAGGTAGTTTATAGACTAATGAGCTTCTGATCATCGAATCTCTTTGGTCAGAGATAGGTTTGTTGGCATAGCTAATAATTCTGTCATGCGAAATAATTGAATCTATGACATCTGTATAACATTGAAATTGGAAATACGATTTTAAAGTATAATTAGCTATGAGATAATCTATATTATTTAACACGTCAGGAATTTCCAAGATATTGTTTGAATTGCTATTAATTTTTTTATAAGAAAGTAATGACAGGGAATTTTGTTTGTAAGTTGCACTTTCAAGAATACTTGAATCCTTCGCTTGAATATAGTCTGGCAAAGTATATTTAATGCTAGGGTACTTTGATAGGACACGATATTCATTAGGATAGTAATCAAGAATATATGATGGAAAGGTATAAAAGAAAGAGTTTGAAATATATGTTGGGAAAGTGTCTAGACTTTGAGGTTCTAAAATTGACATGTTCGATTTCATATTTGATATCCAATATCCAGTTTTTTTGATCACACCAGTAGTGAATGTTATAGATCTGTAATTTAATATATTAAATGAACATTTACCTTGACTGTAGTTTAAAATAAATTTGAAACCTATGTTTTGATCATTCAAATAATCATAATTAGTTTTTTGAATCACTGCATAAATTTTTACAACTATAGAGTCTAGTTCATTTGCTTCAAGATTTGAATAAGGAGTGTTATTCATTATGTCATTCCTTGAGAATTGGTATTCTTTGTAAGATTCCCCATATGGAACAATGATATCATTAGTTTGGTTGAGTGCTACACTTTTATTAAAAACAGGTGATGATGCATTTTTATAATAGTAAATTTTTTGATCTATAAATCTAATTGGAAAATGATGGATGGCTGAGGTATTTAAATATCGAACCAAATAATAAGCATCAACGGTAAGATTTAGATTTTTTATTTTTTCAAGATTGCATATAGAATAAAGTGGAATCGATAATTCTATAGTATCAAGTTCACTCACAGCTGCAGTGTTCAAATTTTCCTTCGTTGGATCACTACTATTTTGCATGGTTGAATCTGTATGTCCAAAGCTTAGTCTTTTTAGTTCGATCATACCGTACTGTAAACTACCTTTTGTTTCTTTAACATTTGTGAATCGACTTGAGTCACAAATGGTTTCTACTCTGTGCGAACTTCCACAATTTAAAGGTATCCAATTACCACAAGTTGATTCACACTTAAAGTTTGCTTTAGTAAAGATATAATATGTTGGGGAGACATATGTGATACAAGTTGTACATAACGTACTATCGTTTATATATCTTGAGACTTCATTAGGAAAGCACAATATGTTAACTGGAATATATGCAGAATCATTACCTTGCAAAGTAAAGCGAATTATATTTGCTGAATCTTTTCTATTTGCTACAGTTCCATATTTAGAATGGACTGGTTCAATAATATTGCGTTGGACTATTTTAGGTAAAGTTATTGTAAATTCAAATAAAGCATTAGGGCATATTTTAGACATTCTTGAGCCTATGAAATTGGCTATACTGGTTATTATTGTATCCTTTCGAATGGAGTTTGAATATAGATTACTCAAATTAGAGTAGGCAGATACTTGAAATCTAGAAATAGAGAAGGATGTATTATTACTGTATAGAACAGGTTTTTTTGTTGCGTCATAATTGAAATTATCTTTGCAGAAATTTTCATATTTATAGTCAGCATCGAACGAATGAAGTGGGAATACATAATCCTCATTGCAATTCATATTTAAACAAGATTGATCTATGCTACAAGTAATCCTATAAAAGAGAGTATCATTTGTTTTAATATCATCGAATTGACCATCAAAATCCAAATCTGATAAGCCTGATAAGCCATCTGGATCACTTGTTAATTGACTAAATGTAAATCTGTAAAATTGACTATTTTTAAAAAGTTTTATTCTTTGATTTCCGATATAAATATCATGGAGTACCATGCATTTATCATTTATATAATAGCTAGGCTGATTACTAGCTAATTGACTTAAGAAACCAAAATTGAAATCAAGATTGTATGCATTAGATATGGTGCTGTTTAAACTATTATTTTTTAAGAATACTTTGCCATAAAAGTATATGGTATCACACAGATTTGATTTGACCTTGTCATATAATATATTCTCTAGCTCCGGAGTTCCAAAATTTATTTTGATATCTTGAACGACTTTGATTTGGTGAGTACAAATTTGATCCTTACAATATAGTGTCACATTAAATAGGAATTGTACATTATCTACACATTCGTCTAATTTGATCACTTGTGTAACATTGATAAATTCCCCAGGATCAAAGTTAGTATCTTTATTTCCTATTTCAGCAATATCACTACTATCAAAAAACAAACTATTCCCTGCGTCTGAAAGTGTCCCTTTGTCAGAATTAATTACGGTAATGTAATCATTACCAAGGGTGTTGATTTTAAATTCAGGAATTTTGACAGCACCGTCATTTGATATTTGCATGAATCGGTAGAATGTATTTGTTTTATCATCATATTGTAACTGAATATTGTTTATTGCCACACTTGATGAGAAAGCAAAAGTGTAGCAACTTGTTTCATACTCTTTGTTTGCTATTGTAATTGAAGTTGAGATTTTCTTTCACCAGTATAATCATTGCAATTATATTTTATATAAAGGACAAAGCAATGTTTTTGACATACATCCAGTTTTTCAAGAGTAAAACTTGTATTGCCAGTAATACTATTTTCTTTAACTTTTGTAGACAATAGTGAACCGGGTATATATTCCAATCCATCGTCCATGCTGACTTTAATAAGTTCATTTTCAATAGGATATAGTGATTCGTTCTCGATGCAAATCGTTACTGGAATAGCATGGCTGCATGTTGAAATGATGGCTCCTACTTCAGAGCTAATAATGATTTGGGAGTTTAGCGCATTGTTGAATAAACAAAGGACTAAAATTGGTTTCAAAGATTTCAATTTCATAGCTGAGTGTTAAGTTCTGTAAAAATAACGTATTTGATTTAACCTTGTATCTTTTTTTTGTAATTATTTTTTTCATTTTAGAATTGTCTTATTTTTACTGAATTTAAGATTATATTTTGCTAAAATTCGACAAGCAAATGGCAATATAATTTTCTCGAAGAAATGGATTAAAATATAAAGATTTTTAAGGCTGCGTTGTCAAGAATCTTATGACCATTTTGCGTCTATTTTTTTGAAATTTATAGAAAAATTGAAGCAATTCCAACAATTTCTATCGACTAAATGACGCAATTCTATTGAATTCCGTCATTTAACTGACGGAATTCAATTAAATACCGTCAGTTTTAGCGTTGAAATTATAAATGTTGACACATACCAAACAAGAAATTGATAGAATAGAAATAACAAAGCAAGAAATTCAAGCTTATGAATATAAGTGGACTCCACATAAATTCAAAATACCAACAGAATTTGCTGCTGCATATCCTGACAGTAAATATAATGTAATAGATCAAGAGAATTATTTGGATTATATACTTTAAAAATTACTCTTGAAAATTACCATGCCACCTAGAATTGGTTAGTAAATTCAACACTATACAAACAACTGCAATTTGTCGAAGACATGGTATGGATTTGCCAAGAGATTAAAGTTGAATTTATTTGGTTTAGTCATCCCAGTAGATGACTCATCATGACTTTGTGAACTAAGAGCTTAAACAGCTAGCTATAGAACCCTAAAATTCAAAATTAACGAAATTTAATGTCCCAAAACATGATAAATATCATACTTCTGACTAAGCATACTCATAAGCCTCTTCTATCTCGTATAATACCTTTGACTTTGAAATCAATAAAGGATTTCTATCTATTATTTAAATTTTAAAATAAGTTTTATGAAAATGATTAAATCAAAGTATTTCTGGGTGATGGGAACCATTATTTTAGCTATAGGCTATATTGCTAGTTGTACCAAAGAAAACCAAATATTAGATGTTGCTACAACTAATGAAGAAACAGATCTTATTTGTGCTAAGACTAGTACTGCTCCAACTATTGACGGTACTATTGAAGATATATGGAATAGTGCGACAAAACTCAAAATAGTTCCTGAAGTGCCAGATGCTGGAAACGGAATGTTCTCTGGCTATATTGGAGCTAAATACCCTGCAACATTAAGATCTATGTATGATGATCAGAATGTTTATTTTCTAGTAGAATATGCAGATGCAACACATAGTGTAAATGTAGCACCATGGTATTTTAATCCAGCCTTGAATGTTACTGGAAAAACGGGTTGGCAAAGAGAACCATCCAATGTTTCATTTGACGCAAATGGATCTTTGGTGAGAGAGTGTTATGGAGAAGATAAGCTTGCTTTATTGTGGAATGTTGATCATTCAACTCCAAAATTCGCTACTCAAAGCTGTTATGCTAGTTGCCATATTTTTTACTCCATTCTTAGATTATTCTGCAGTCTTGAACCCAATGCCTACTGCAACTGCTCCTGTGATGAATTCCAATAGAGAAAATGGAAATCACTACACCAATGGCGCAAATGAAAAAATCGATATGTGGTGGGGTCGATTGGGTTATATCAGCAAGGATCCAAGTCTATACTTCATGGATGATCAATACCAAGATTATGCAGGAGGACAAGCTATCACCAATTTAACTGGTGGAAATGCAAATGGTAGACACGTAGACGGGATTGTTCCAGATGGTACAAATCTACAACTTGGCCTTACCGTCCAAACTATACGACATCTCCAAATCAAGGAGAAGTAAATAATTCTCAAAACTTGAAGTTAGATGGTACTGGAGCAAGTGTAGCAGTTCCAATCTGTGTGATACCAAATGTAGCGGCTGCAAAATTTGTCCTAGCAAGTGATACTACAAGTGGTAATGCGAAGAAAGTAGTCGCTGTAAGTACTAATGGTACATTAACCCTTAATGATGGCAGGACAATAGATCCAAATATTGGAACTGGCTATCAAAGATCTGGCGACGTTGCTTTGGTCCAACAGCTGCAAAATCAATTCCAGGTTACTTGGCCATTCCTTTAATCGGAACTCGTGCGGAAATTCCTTGTGCTGCTGTATATACAGGTTCATCATGGATAGTTGAATTCAAAAGAGCTTTAAAGACAGCGGATACTAATAGACAAGATGTAGACTTCTCAAGTTTGGAAGATCAAATATTTGGTATTGGAATTTTCAACAAATCAAATTATCAACATGGTATCAAACCAAATTTGGTTTTGAAATTTAAAAAATAAAATTTAACAACTTATATTTCACATAAAATCCAATATGATGCTCAAATCAAAATCAAGAATGGCATTTCTAATAATATGTGGATCTATCTTTTATTAGTTAGTTGTTATAAAGATAAAACTGTCATAGAGGAAGCAGCTGAAGTCACACGTACAGTTAGCTTTTCAAAAGATATTGTCCCAATTTTTAATAAAAGTTGCAATACTAGCGGCTGCCACTCATCAGGAGGACTAAAGCCTGATCTCTCTGCAAGCAATGCCTATAACGTACTTACGAGTGGCAGCTACTATAGTAAAAGCAAACCTTCAAGTAGTTTTCTTTATCAAAAATGTTAGGAAATAAAGGAGCTGTAATGCCAATAAGTGGTTCAATAGTGAATACAATGCGCTCATTCTTGCTTGGATAAAACAAGGTGCAAATAACAATTAAAAAAAGTAGTATGAAAAATAAAACAAAAATATTTCCGTCTATCTATCATGCCTAATTTTGCTAGTGTTCATTTCTACTCGATTGAATGCACAAGATCCAGCAGAATTATCCACCGAGTCTACGGAAACCAAAATAAAACCAGTAAAAAATACTTTTGAAAGTGCAGTACTTTAGATAATCAAACTGTCATCGTACCAATAAAAGGTACCTTTGAAATGGATATTCAACATCGATTTGGCACAATCAATAATGGTGCTAAAGATTTATTTGGTCTCTTTGCGCCATCAAATATTAGAATAGCGCTTAGTTATGTGCCAATTAAAAATCTCTTGGTCGGAGCTGGAATCACAAAGGACAGAATGCAAACTGATATTCATTTAAAATATGCATTGATTAAGCAAACGCCCACAAAATTTCCTGTCAGCATAAGCTATTTTGGAAATATGGTTATCGATGGTAGAGATGGTAGTTATTTTAGATATAATGTGCATCGCTTTTCATATTTTAATCAATTAATTATTGCAAGAAAAATAACTGAAAAATTGTCAGTACAAGTTGCTCCAAGTTTATCATGGTTTAACAATATTGAGGGTTATGTCAATAGTAATGGGGACATTAAAATAAAATGAAAAATGAGCATATCGCAATTTCTACAATGATTAGGTATAAATTATCAGAGAGTACTGCATTAAATTTTGGTTATGATCAAGCTCTAATCGCTCATCCAACTAATAACCCACATCCAAACCTTTGTTTTGGATTTGAAAAACAACTAGCCACATAACTTTCATATATTCGCTGGAAATTATTATGGAATCGTTCCTCAAAGTAATAATTTATTCAATCAAAACGATTACACGAAAAGCCAATATGTATTAGGCTTAACATAAGTAGATTGTGGAATTTACTCAAAAATAGGATCAAAATAAAACTAAAAAAATGAAAAAAACTGTATTTCTTTTTATCGTGGCATCAATCATCCTTACTGCTAGTTTTACAATGAAACAGAAGGAGATCCTCAAAACCTTGGGTAGTATCTGATGCAGCAAAAACAAGAAAATCCAATTAGCTCCAATGCTACTTCAATAGCTGCAGGTAAAACGCTTTGGAATACCCATTGCAAATCTTGTCATGGCAGCAAAGGATTGGGCGACGGATCCAAAACTGCACAGCTAAAGACTGAACTCTGGGGATTTTTCTAAAGCGATTGTTCAAGATCAAACAGATGGTGCGTTGTTTTTCAAAACAGTGAAGGAAGAAAAGATATGCCTTCATTTAAAAAGAAGCTAACAGATGAAGAAGACAGATGGCAGTTGGTAAATTTCATGAGGACTTTGAAAAAAATAATTGTTCAAAACATAAGCATATCGCAATTATTTTAATTTGAAATATCTAGTCTTTTATCATGCAATTACATACTCATGTAGTTGCATGATAACCTCATGAAAGAATTATCAAAACAAAAAAATAATCATGAAATTAAATCAAAATTAAGTTCCAGAAAAATTTCCTAAAACTTGGTGCTGCTTTAGTTGCAAGTGCTTCACTTGTTAAAATTTTTAGCTTTTACAGAAGTAAGAAAATGAAACTATCAAAATGCTTACTCAAGATGGGAAGTTAGTGGAAATTAAAAAGACTTAATTGCCAGTAATGGAAAAAAAAATAAGCACTGAAGAACTACAACAATTTATCATCAAATAAATAAAACACATATGAGTGATAATTCAAGGAGGATTTTATTCAAAGGCCTCTTAGCTTGCATCCCTTGTAGGCTGCGCTGAGAAAAATCCATTTGATTCAGAGGAAAATGTTCAATTGACTGGTGAAAAGTAAAACTACTTTCTGTAACAGGTGAAGTTATCGAAATAGACAAA
>JADKGL010000003.1 GCA_016722295.1 Saprospiraceae bacterium | reverse complement strand
CATATACTCCAGAAGGCAGTAGTCTTTGTTTAAACATCCCATTCCATTGAATCATACTAGGGTCACCTTCATTAATGTTGTAAAGCATTTCACCCCATCTATCAAATACTTCAAAACTTAATATTTTATTTTCAAACTACAGTTTGGTAATAATTGAAAATAATCATTCAAGTTGTCACCATTTGGTGAAAATACATTTGGAGCATAAAATTCACAATCACATTCAAGAAATTCAAAGGAATAATTTATCACAAAAACCCCACATGGATGAACTATTTCACAAGAATAAACACCTGCTGTACTAATTTCAATTGTCCTTGTTACTTCACCTGTTGACCATTTATATTGACCCAATAATGGTATCTCCAAATAAAAGCGCTCACCTTTACACAGTGTATATTTTATGATTTGTTTTTCAATTATTTCTTCAGGATCGAGTACATGTACTGTATCTGATAAAACACAGTTCTCCATTTGCACATTGATGATGTATGTTCCAACACTATTTATTTCAATTACGCTATATCTGTCTCCAGTATTCCATAAATAGCTTCCATCTAAAACTTTGCTCCGATCTTAGTCGATTCCCCTTTGCATAAGTATAGAGTATCTGGCAAAGGGTCAAATTCATATACGCCTACATCATCAATATAGTAATAAGCGGCATTTGGAATACTTTGATAACATAAAGGATCTACAACAGTTTGATTTAATGATTTAAAATTACCAATTAGAATATATTCTTCCGAATTTCCTGAATAACAGCCTGTCATTCTTTGCCAGTTTACTGAATCTCGAATAATCTTACCATCTTGACTTATAGCAGATTGTAGTACTATATGTTCTCCACCTTTCAAGTTGAAAATTGTATCCTTTTGCAATAATACCATTCCTAAGCCTTCCATATAACAAGGGATGTCAAAAGGATCATTATTTATTCTAGGAGAAATATAAAACTCAAGGTAATATTGCTTTTGTTTTTTAAGTTTATCCATCAATCTAACCACTAGATATTCAACAGGAGCAATTTCGAGTTTATAAAAATAAGAAAAAATTCCAGCATAAGAATTTCCAGTTCTAGGATTTTGAAAATTTTGTGAATAATGTTTGGGGACACTTACATTATAGTCTGTTGCACATTTACTAAACAAATCAGGAGTCCCAGTTTTTGAAGGCGAATACCATGGGTCTGCTAATTCAATTTGACTGCGTGAATCTGGACAATGTGTAAGTTCTTCAAAAGATCCATTTGGCACTAAATTTACTTGTCCATTAATATAATTAATTAAACATAATATGTTTAGAAATAAAATAGTTAAATGCTTCATAAATCTTTAAAAAAGTATAAATAGGGCATTAGCCCTATTTATACAAAAGTATTAATTAGTTACAGAAATTTTTGAATTATAGATTGAATGACCATCTTTTAAAATATTTATCAAATAAATACCTGCTTCTAATCCACTCAGTTCATAACTCTCAGTAGGGTCTTGGATTTTATTTGTAGATAATATCTTTCCGTCTATGGATTTTATCACATACTCAAATTTGTTAATGGGATTATAAAAAAGTCCAGAAATCTTGAATTTATTTTGGATTGGATTTGGATATACCAATATCTTTGGTTCAACATTAGAGAATTTACAACCAACTCCTGGACAAACTTCAAATGTCTTGTTCTCAGCGGTCCATTGACCTTGAATTTGGCAATTGTCATTAACTATAGCAAATTGCACAACATAAGCCTTATAAGTTTCAAATACCCATCCAAGACCATTTTCCCAGAAATCATTAAGATTATATTCACCAATTTGACCTTCTGTCCAACCTTTAGAAAGCACTCTTTGCTGCACTCCATTATGGTACTCAAAAATTGTAAGAAACCAATGAGTATAATTTTTCGAGTTTCTAGCATCTAAATTCACAATATCTCCAAAATCAACATTATTACCCGACCATCCTCCATTTACATCATCAATTACAAAAGATAAATCACTTTGATCAACAAGTCCTACTTGAACTTCATTTGAAAAAAATAAAGTTAGCTGACCAAGCTGAGAATTATAGAGGCAGATACTCTCCCCTCCACCCAAGGTATTCCATTGCTAAAACATAAAATTTCGGTACCTGCACCTTCGCAAAATTGATTAAATTTCTTTGTAGGTACTTGGGTCATTACTCTGTATGTACCCTTTGCTAAACCATTAAATATAAAGTTGTCTCCAAAAACAGGACCTTGAACTAATATAAATTGAAATGCACTATTTAGTTTATATAACCAATGCTTTGTTTGTGCAAAAGCACCTGGAGAGCAATCAAGGTAATATTCTGTACAAATATCAACTGTCTTATAATCTCCAAAAGTTTTCAAATTTCTTTGATAATTAGGAACACCAATCACTGAAACTGTAGTGCACGCACCAGTAATAGTTGTACCAATAGGTTGCGAAAATATTTGTACATTAATAAATGAAAATACAAATAGTAAAATTAAATTTTCATTTTATAAAATTTAGTTGTTACGACATAATACTATCTTAAAAGGTGTCAAATTTAAGAAGCTTACCTTGCAGTTTCCAATCTAAGTTGAGGGACTACTGTCAGAATCATTAACTCCCATAATCAATAATATTAAGAAAAATACTTCATCCAAAGCCAAACCTCCTTATTTTGACATTAAACTTTAATAAATATAATATATTTTGTTTATAATGTCAATGCGTTGGTTATGTTTCTCTAATCTATTTTTTGATCATATTAAATTGTTCATATAAAAAATATGAAAAATATTATTATGCTCTGTATAGTTTATACTCATGCGGACTCATATATGGCTTTTCTGCGTAGAAAACTTTGCGATCTAATAGTCTATTCATGCTTTTAGGTATTAATAATACAAATATAATCTACTTTAATGAATTGTCAAACATTTTTCGAATTATTTTTTCAAATCTGGATTTTCCTTTATCAAAAGCCAGATAATTTATAGAAGAAGAACCTTAAGACATTAAAGTCTGTAGAATATTCAAACTTTATCTTTCATCAAATCAGGTCTCTTCATTTTTGTAAGATTCAAACTTGATTCAAATCTCCATTGATTGATCTTCTCTTCGTGTCCTGAAAGCAAAATATCAGGAACTTTAATTCCTCTGAATTCTGCTGGTCTAGAATATACAGGAGGGGCCAAAAGATCATCTTGGAATGAATCTGTCAATGCGGATGTCTCATCATTCAACACGACAGGCAATAATCTCCCGATGCTATCGACCAAAATTGCCGCGGCAAGCTCTCCTCCACTCAACAAATAATCTCCTATGGAGATCTCCAAGGTGATCCAATGATCTCTTATTCTTTGATCGATGCCTTTGTAGTGACCACAGATGACGAACAATTTTTGTCTAAGAGACAACATATTGCACATTCTCTGATTAAGTGTGGATCCATCAGGTGTGAGATAAATAATTTCATCATAAGTGGTACTCGATAATTTTGCTATGGCTTAGCCATAAATTTTTGATTAGAAAAAGCGAATCAGGTCGCTCCTATGGAGCTTTTTTTTATTTGATTTTTCTACAAACGGTTTGCCCCTCTGGGGCAATTTTTTTCATTTTAATAAAATGTGTTGCTACATTTCTAACTTTTTTACTGCCAGCCCATGCTCGGCGAAGGAATCTCCTACGACAATAATTTTGCTATGGCTTAGCCATAAATCTTTTATCAAATTAAGTCGCTCCTATGGAGCTATTTTTTTCATTTGGTTTTTTCTACAAACAGTTTGCCCCTCTGGGGCAATATTTCGCATTTTAATAAAAATGTGTTTCTGCATTTCTAAATTTTTTAATGTCAGCTCCATAGGAGCGATCTGTTTGTAGATAAGATTTATAAAAGTTTATTGAGCTCCGTAGGTGCGACCTTTAATTGTTGTTTGAATATATGTATATAGGCATCCTTGCTAAAACGAAACGTGCGTGATGTGAATCATTTAGGTCGCTCCCCATGTTCGGCGTAGGATTCTCCTACGTCGGTCGTTTTGCTATGGCTTAGCCATAATCTTTTATTAGAAATAGCGAATTTAGGTCGCTCCTATGGAGCTATTTTTTTCATTTAATTTTTTTCTACAAACAGTTTGCCCCTCTGGGGCAATATATCGCATTTTAATAAAAATGTGTTTCTGCATTTCTAAATTTGTGGATGTCAGCTCCGTAGGAGCGATCTGTTTGTAGAAAAGATTTATAAAAGTTTATTGAGCTCCGTAGGTGCGACCTATGATGAATTTTACTTGAGTAATGACACATCCCCAATGTCAATAGGCAATGATGCTTGATGCATTTGCAAATTTGCATATTCTCGTATTTGCAAATTAAAAAATTACCGATCTACCTTAATTCTTTCATTGCGATTCACTAACTCCCAGGCTAGAAAAAAACATGTTTCGCGCGCTTTGCAAGAAGTGGTATATTTATTTTTTCAATATCATCTGTGATTCGATGATAATCTTCATGTGTCCCATTAAAAAAGAAAATAGCAGGAATTCTTTTTTCTGCGAAATTGTAATGATCTGATCTGTAATAATACCGGTTGGGATCATTCTCTGCATTATAGGTATAATCTAGGATGAGTTGGCTATACTTTTGATTTACAGACTCGTTTATCTCGTGCAATTCTGAACTCAATCTGTCCGAACCTATGACATATAGATAACTTGAATCAGTTAAATATTTTGCATCTACACGACCGATCATATCTATATTGATATTCCCTATTGTTTTGTTTAGATCCAATCTTGGATTATTGACATAATAATTTGATCCAAGCAATCCTTTTTCTTCACCTGTCACAAGCAAGCACAAAACGGATCGCTTCATTTTTATTCCTTTTTGCTTTGCCATCTGAAGTGCTTTTGCAACTTGAATTACAGCAGTGGTTCCCGATCCATTATCATCTGCACCATTGAATACATCTTCATTGCGCATCCCTATATGATCATAATGAGCCGAGATGATCAAGACTTCATCTTTTTTTTCTGTCCCTTCAAAGTAGGCCATTATATTTTTACCATCGACTGCTTTGACATGTTTGACTTGTTCGATTTTTACTTTCGATTGAAATGCAAATGATAATGGCTTTCCCTTTTTCTTTATTTTATTTCTATTGTGTATAACTTTATTCAGTGATTTGCCAATGAGGTGAGAACTCATCGAAGAGGATAAATAACAAATATTAGGTTGAGTATTATCGGTGATCTCTTCTGTATCCAATAGAAATACAGGTGAGATCATTTGTGATCGTTTCGCATCAACCAGATCTTTAAATTTATCTTCAATCACAAGTATCATTTTGACACCATGAGATTTTGCAGCATCTACTTTCTTTCGAAAGTTCGTAGACCAATCTGATTGAAATTGCGAATTGGTAATCCATGAAGTTCCATCAGTTCTGGTTGGTTCTCCATGATAAATCAAAATCACTTTATCCTTTACATTAACATTTTTGTAATCGCTATAATTGGCATCCTCAATGCCATATCCACAAAACACAACTTCATCGACTTGGATATTGATATCTTTGTTCTCAGTTGGCACTGCAACATAGTCCCATAATACTTTGAATTCAGAATTATTGACATTGAAACTTAGTTTATCCCAACTCACCCATCGAAATCCCAAATTTTGATAATAACTATTATCTTCTCCTATTCTTTGAATCCCATATTGTGCAAATTTACTAGCTATGTATGCTGCTGCAGTGTCATTACCAACACTTCCAAGTTCTCTTCCTTTACATTGATCAGATGCTAAAAAGTAATAATCTCTTTCGTCTCTTCTTCAGTAATTACATTTGCCATTGTCCACACTGAATCTTTTAGAATGGACTTACTATAATCAGGTCTATTTACTTTATTATAATATTGAGCTTGCAATACATTGCATAAAAAAATGAAACAGCAAAAAGTGAAGCTACACTTCATAGATTAATCTTTTCGACACGACGTTGGTGACGTCCTCCTTCAAATTTAGTATTTAAAAATATTGTAACCATTTCTTTTGCCAAAGGCAGACTCACATAACGTGCTGGTATACTTATGATATTTGCATTATTATGCGAACGCGCCAATGCCGCAGTTTCAGTATTCCATGCAAGAGCACATCGAACTTGAGGATGCTTATTGGCAGTAATGGCAACTCCATTCCCACTTCCACAAAGGACGATACCCAATTCAATTTTGTTAGTATCTATATCGTGGGCTACAGGATGTGCAAAGTCTGGATAATCGACAGAACTTTCGTCATGACAACCATAATCTTGAACATCATAGCCCTGCTCTTCCAACATGGCTATGATGTCTTTTTTATACTGAAAACCAGCGTGATCTGATCCTATTGAGATTGGAATTCTCATCAATTATTTACTGGAGCGTTTTGATATTTTTTCAATTTTGCTTCAAGTTCAGCTAAAAACTGTGCATCACCAATATCTTTCGCCACTTGAAGAATTTCTGACACTGTAGATGAGGCAAATGCTTTATCCTGTTGGAATCCGCCTTGTAGATCTTCTGGACTTAAGGTATCATAAAATTCCAACATATCTAGTGTCTCTGCTGACAATATATTCAAGTGTTTTTTTGCATCATCGAATTTTTTTCCAGCAATCAATGCTTGAATAAATGGCATAGATCTTCCGTCATATTGGAAGTTCATATTTGGAAAGGATTCAAAATATTTATTTGCAACAGCAGTTGCGCGTTCTGTATCTCCTTTAGCTAACAATCCATTCGTCAATCGCATCATGATCATTCTGAATGCTTGAACACTTGGTCCATAGGATTTGTCAACAAATAATTTTTGTTTGTCAAAATTTCCCCACTTATATTTATTCATTACAACATCATAAGTGTAGTCTAGGTCCATTTTACCTGCGCCATAGATGTACATATTTCGTTCACTAGCAGATTTAACTGGAACTATGCGCAATGCCATTCCATGCATTTCTGTATAATCATCCAATCCCATTAATTTCTCTCCATGACAAGTTACAGAAAAATAAATTGGTCTGTCATTTATATTAGACGTAATGATATCATAAACTGCCAATTCATCTTTAGTCAAATAGGTTTTACCTGCAAGATTGAAAGGTATTCTTGAGATACCTACAGAGTCATTAGGTTTCACCATACCCAATCTCAAAGCTGCTTCTGGATTCACATCCAAATACACATTCGTGCTTGGCATAAATGTCTCTATATCTCTTCCACTTCCTGAAGACAATGGATGATCTTCTCCTATGAATTTTAACCATGCTTGTGCGCTCATTTCCTTATCATTGCCTGGAGTTGATGATTGAGTCTCAGGATTAAAATAAAATACTTGATTGCGTAAAAAGCCACGGTATTTATCTTGAGGAATACTCATTTTTATAGCAGGTGATTCATTGATTTTTCTTCTTTGTGCAGCGATATACCAATCTACTGCTATTAAAGAAAGATTGATCACACGTACATCTCTACGAATACCTTCTACTTCTTGAGCGTACCATACTGGATAAGTATCATTATCTCCATAGGTAAAGATGATCGAATTTGGTTTGCACGATTCTAATATATTTGATGCGTAATCTCGAGCCGCTGTGATTCCTTGACGACCTAGGTCATCATAATTCTGTACACACATAATTACAGGTGCTGCAAGTCCTAAGCAAGATGCAAGTGCTGCAGGAGCAATGCCATTCAACTTTACTTTTTCTCTTACTAATTCATATATAAACATGACACCCATACCGATCCAAATACAGAAAATCATAAAGGATCCTACGAGCACATAATCTCTTTCTCTTGGTTCATTTGGCGGTGAATTACTGAAAAAGCATAATGCCATACCAGCCAATAACCACATAGAGAACAATGTCCAAAAATCTTTTTTGTTATTTCTAAAATGATAAACCACTCCTAAAATGCCCAAGATCAATGGTATGAAAAAATAACTATTTCTAGATTGATCTTCTTCGATCACTCGAGGTAATCGATCTTGATTGTATAGTTTGTTGCTATCGAATGCTTTGATCCCTGACATCCAGTTTCCATCTCGCTTATTCCATGAAAAAGTACCTTGTTCAAAATTCTGTCGACCAACATAATTCCACATAAAATATCTCCAATACATCCAACCAAACTGATAATTCCAAAGGAAACTAAGATTGAATGCCATCGTCGGAGGTCCATCTTTTTTAAAACCCAAATAATCCATCCACATTCGATACAATTGTGGTCTGCCTTGATCAGAATGGCCTATTCTTGGTAGTAAAATTTCATCAGATTTTTTATAGACATAATCAAATTTTCGATCGACTACTTTGTATTCATTCCCTACGCGACCATATCGATCTGTAGATTTTGTATTTATAGGTCTTGCATCAAAATGTGGTCCTTTCACCAATGAGCGATCACCATATTGTTCTCTATTTAGATAAGGCAATAATCGCATCACATCATCAGGAGCGTTCATATTGATCGGTGGATTAGCAATGGCTCTTATGATCACTACACCTACTATTGAATAAGATATAGTTATAAAAGTCAAGGTCAATATCGATTTATGTAAAATATCATTGCCTTTCTTACGAGCATATTGCATTCCAAAATAAGCCAAAGCACCCAAGGTAGCCAATGTTGGCACTATACCTGAATGAAACGGTAGTCCAAAAGAATTCACAGTCAATTTTTCATAAAAAGCCCAAAGTGAAGGAATTCCTGAGATTATTATGGATTGAAACAACATCGTTCCCACAATCCCGACACCACAAGCGATCAACATACCAATCCATGTAGGATTTTTCCATCGCTTATTGTATACCATGATTGCCATGACAGAAAATACCAATAAACTTAATAAATGCACACCGATAGAAAGTCCAACAGCATAAAATGCAAAAATTAACCATTTGTCATTCTTTGGATCATTTGGCAAATAATACCATTTTGTGGCAGCCCATAAGGTCATTGCTGTAAACATAGTGGACATTGCATACACCTCGCCTTCGACTGCTGAAAACCATATTGATGTACTGAATGCCGTTGCTAGGCCTGCTACTAGACCCGCACCATTAATGGCCATATCTCTTGAATCATCCAACTCTTGAGAATTTCCCATAGCCATTCTAGCAAACATTATCGTTACCCAACAGATAAACATTGCAGCAAATGCAGTACAGATACCTGACATTAGATTTATTGCAAAAGCAATGTCTGACTGATTATTGGACAACAAATCTGCTACCCAAGTAAACATCCTTCCGACCAATAAGAAGAAAGGTGCTCCAGGTGGATGCACGATCTGAAGCTTATAAGCTCCAAGTACAAATTCACCACAGTCCCACAAACTACCTGTGCGCTCTACGGTAAGAAAATAAATTACTGTCGCTATTGCAAATACGAGCCATCCCGTAATATTTGCCCTTTTTGATAATGGATTCATTTGATTATCAGAGTCTTATAAATTTAAAAATATTATATTATAAAAATTGCTGTAAAAGTAACAAATCTCACTCGAATACCGAAATTTCAATCGAGAAAGCTTTATTTTCTTTACCACACGGCATCAATAGTAAACGAATTTCAATGTGCATTAGTACTAAACTTTGATTTTGAACTTGAAAATAACAATTCATTTAGAAAGCCTAAAGTCCATTTTTAATTGGGTAATTAGATATGTCGTACCTTTGGAAAAAGTTTTTGATATGTTACTTCGTTTACTTTTATTGGGATTAGCGATATATGGAGCTTATCATCTTTTCTTCAAATCTAAAACCATCATTATCCGTGAAGAAAGAAAAGATAACAAAAAATATACGGATTATGAAGAAATCGACTAATGGAAAATATTGCTTCAATCGTACTTTACAAAGATCATCACTATATCGTAGTAGACAAACCTTCTGGGATTCCAGTACAAAAAGATAAAACTGAAGATACCGCACTTACAGAAATAGTAATGGCTTATGCAAAACAAGAATTGTTTCTTTGCAATCGGATCGACAGACCTGTGTCTGGCATCGTAGTTTTTGCAAAAACGCAAAAAGCTGCGGCTGAATTCCAAAAACAAATGGGCAGCACTTTTCAAAAAAAATACCTTGCACTCGTACCAAAAATTGAAATCCCAATTGAGGCTACTTTAGAACATTATATTGGAAAATCACAAAAATCCAATAAAGCAATTATTGATGTCGCTCCTTTTAAAAATTCAGATTTAGTAAAATTGCATTACACAATTCTGAAATCATCCGATCAATATCATTTATTAGAATTACAAACTGAAAGTGGAAAATTTCATCAAATACGAGCCCAATTATCAAAAGCTGGAATTCCAGTAAGAGGCGATGTAAAGTACGGCGCTAGACGTTCAAACAAAGATCGCTCTATTGGACTTCACGCCTATTCGATTTCATTTTACCATTCACAAAAAAATCAAGAAATAAAATTGACCACCAATTGGCCTAGTCATGATATTTGGAAGTTTTTTGAATGAGCCATTTTTTAATTAGAAAATTAGTTAATTTGAGAATTGGTTAATTTGAGAATATTTAATTAAACTGCCACATAAAAGTGGATCCATATTTAAGTTAATAAATTATGCAAGTTATAATAATCAAAAGCTTCCTTTAGAAGTGCAATTATCAGAATCACAGATTAAACGGATTATTGGATTTCGCAGATTGGGACTTGCGTGATGTAATAATAAGCTAAAATATTTCGCAATAACCCAGCTAAATCCTCCCTTGAAAATGGAGGATTTATTCGTACATTTTCAGATTGAATATTCATTCACTAACCCCCCCGAAATGGAGGACTTTATCTTCATAAGGGCAGAAAATTATCAAATCAAAAACGATTATTTTCAGATTTGCAACTTGCTCATGACACAATAACTCACTAAAATCTTCCTTGAAAATGGAGGACTTTATACTACTAGGTCATTCCTAATAACTTTTATTCAAACCATTTGCAGATTTACACATTTTGCTCACATGACACAATAACCCTCCTAAATCCTCCCTTGAAAATGGAGGACTTTATTACTACTATATTTCTGAATACATTATCACTTTAAAAAACATTTGCAGATTTGCACATTTTCAAATTTGCAAATTTGCAAATTAATACTAATTATCACATTAGACAGCTCCGATTAAGGGTTTACTTTAATTTCTTTACCTTTGTAGAAAATTGATCTGATGTGTCGGAGGTTTTCTTTGATTTTGTGCTTTATGATGTGGGTGTTTGCTTTAGGAGCACAGTCAGGATTGAATCGATTCCTCATGCCCTCTGATAGTTTAAACAAGAAGAGACTTCATCAAGGGATTGCATTTTCTGCTTTGACTTATAGTGCATTTTCAATAGGGCTTTATCAGGCATGGTATAAAAATGGCGATCTCGGTAAATTTCATTTTTTCAATGATCTCGGAGAATGGAAAAATATGGATAAGATGGGTCATGTCTATGATGGATACTTTCAATCTGATCTGTGTTTTCGCGGTGCGAAATGGGCTGGATTAAGCGATAGGAAAGCAATGTGGGTTGGGGTTGGTATGGCGAATTTGTTTCAGACCACAATTGAAGTTTACGATGGGTATAGCAATAAATGGGGCTTTTCGTGGGCAGATATTTCTAGCAATCTCATTGGCTCAGGTTTTTTCTTGACGCAACAATTGTTGTGGAAGGAACAGCGAATCCTTTTGAAATTTTCTTCGCATGTAGAGAATTATAAAAACTACAATGACGATATTCAAGAGCGAGTGAAAGCCCTTAATGGAAACTCCATCGGTGAGAAACTGTTGAAGGATTATAATGCGCAGACCTATTGGATTTCATTTAATCCCAGTTTGTTTTATTCTAAATCCAAGTGGCCAGCATTTTTAAATTTTGCGGTGGGATATGGTGCAAATAATTTGTTTGGTGGATATAAAAATGAATGGACAAATAATCAAGGCAATCAAATCGTTTTGGATAAAAATATCTATCCTAGAGGGAATGAATATTATTTGAGTTTAGATTTAAATCTAACTAAAATTCCTGTTAAGAATCGATTTCTGAAATCAACACTATATGTCTTAAACATTTTTAAAATACCAGCACCAACTGTTGGGATAAAGCACGGAAGGGTAGATTTTAATTTTTTATATTATTGATCGAATTCAACTTGCAAATTATTTTTATTTTAACATAACTCTCCTCTGGAACTATTTGCCCACCATATGCAGGTTTGCAAATTTTGTTCATTTGCGCATTAAATAGGTCACCCCTCTGGAGTTCAATATTATGATTAATTTTTCTACAAACAGATCGCTCCTCCATAGCTATTATTTTTCCATCTTCATTACAAAAACCATTTGCACATTTTCAAATTTGCAAATTATCCAATTCTCAAATTAACTCATTAACTAATTCCCTCATTAAAAAAAACCATTTGCAAATTTGCACATTTTCTAATTTGCAAATTATCTAATTCTCACATTAACTAATTAAAATCCATTACAACCATTTCGCCAACCAAGCATGAACTTCCTGATAAAAAAAACGACTATTCTCCGCTTTAGAAATCCAATGATTCTCTTCTGGAAATACGATAAGTTTGCTTGGGATTTTTAGGCGCTGGTGGATATAAAAATTTTCGATGCTATTGTTGATTGGCACTCTATAATCGAGTTCGCCTATTGTGATCAACATTGGAGTTTTGAACTGCGCAGAATATGTAAATGGGTTTTGCTCTTTCCATACTTTACTCTCTGCCCAAGGCTCGCTGCCATTCATGATTTCACGTCCATAGATTACGTCACTTGTACCCCATTGCGATATACTATTGACAAGACCTGCGTGAGAAATAAGACATTTGTAATGTGTGGTAGTGGCTTGCATCCAATTGGCGAGATGACCTCCATAACTTGCACCAGCAGCTGCTTGTCTAAGAGGGTCGATGAATGAATACTGTTTTATTGCATCTTCTGCTGCATCTAGGATTTCATTTGCAGGTCCTTGAAATGGATCTTGTATGATTTCTTGTGAGAATTTTTCTCCATAACCTGTCGACCCTGTATAATCTGTAAGCAATATGACATAACCAGGTTTTGCCAATAGATGATAGTTCCATCGATATCCCCAGTTTTCTTTCCAACTTCCTGCTGGTCCTCCATGCATAAGCACTAGCATTGGGTACTTTTTACTCTTATCGAATCCTGCTGGTTTAATCAACATGCTTCGCACTTTTTTACCAGTTTTTGTAGTCGTCCAAAATGTCTCTGGCTCTTGAAGATCTAATGAATCTAGTCTTGCATAATTAAAGAAACTTAAAAAATTTAAAGATCCATTCTCAGTAATTTTTACAATCTCAGTTGGCCTTGTAGTTGACTCGTAATTGGCAACTATGATTGGATTTTTCCCTTGACTCACTGAAACATTTGTAATACATCCTTTGATTGTATTGCTCGACAATTTTGTGAACTGATCGTTCTTGAAATCTAAGGAATGCAATTCATCTTTTCCTTGATTTTCAATGATTAAATAAAGTTTGTCGTTTGCGACTTTGTAGGATTGAATAGGCCTATCCATTAATTGCTTATAATTTGCTTCTTCTTTTAAAGATGGCAAAGCGTATTTTATGAGAGCCATTTCATTGTAGACCTGTCTGTTATTTTCAATTGCTCGTTGGATAAATAAATATTTTCCATCTTCGGAGAACTTAGGATTTGAGTAACTGTAATCGCCTCCCAAAACTAGTTTTTCCTCGCCGCCTTGTATTGATATTTTATACAAATGAGATCGAACATCGCTATAAGCGGCTTGTTTCGTATTCGTACTTGCTATGAAATAGATTTCATCAGAATTATTGCTCCATTCAGCAATGCTTGTACTAAAATCACCATTGCTTGCTATTTTTGAATCAACAAATAAATCTTTGGCCTCAGATTTCACTTCTGCATACATATTTTTTGGATCAACTTTAGAGTCGACATCTTGAACAAAAAAATGCTGTTGCCTCTCTTCTATCCATGTATCCCAATTTCGAATTGGGAATGATTCATATACCTTTGCCTTGTATTTTATTTTCTTCTCTTCATCTATTTTCTTTTTATTGCAGCTATCTGCAAAACAAAGCGCGTATACCGAACTTGAGAACAAAATCTTTTTACCATCAGGACTCCATTTTGGATTTGAAGCACCAGTACAAAGATTCGTCAGACGCTGAGCCTCTCCGCCTTCTGCTATGTTTAAGATATAGACTTGAGCTTTTTCATCTTCATTGCGTTTAGCTGCAAAAGCTATTTTTTTTCCATCAGGACTCCATGAATATGATGATTCTGAACCTTTGCTGGAAGTAATTTTTCGCGGCTTTGAAGTTCCTTTTATCGCACTTATATAAAGCTCATGGATTTGCTCTTTTTCATCATAGTTTGGCTCAGAGACATTGTACACACACCATTCGCCATTTGGACTTATCGCAGGAAAGGATACACGTTTGAGCATCCAAAGATCTTCATGTGTGATTGGCTTTTTGCTTTGCGCAATAGCTGAGCTATAAAGGAAAAGAAATAGAATAATTTTTTGCATCATTTCAAAATCATAAGATAAAATCAAAAATAGAGGATTATATTCTGACATTTACTTTTACATGTGATTATTTTCAAATAATTTTGTCCATGAATTCTTTACGAGTCAATACTAAAAATTTATATATTGTACTTATCTTTAATATAGGTGCTATATTTTGCAGCGGACAATCTCCAATAACACCTTTTGAATCCAATCCTTTGACTACTTGTACATATGAAGAATGCATTTCATTCTACAAAAAATTAACTACGCGTAGTAAATTCGTAAAAATAGTTGAAAGTGGTGCTTCTGATATCGATGAACCAATACATACAGTGATCATCTCCACTTCGAATGTAAAAAATTACGAGGATTGTAAAAAACAAAACAAACTTATTATACTCATCAATAATGGAATTCATCCTGGCGAACCCGATGGCATCGATGCGAGTATGATTTTTGCTAGAGATATGATTGTAGATCCTCAATGGAGAAAGTATTTAGATAGAATCTGCATTGTAATCATTCCAGTCTACAATATAGGCGGAATGAAACAAAGGAATAGTCATACTCGAGCAAATCAAAATGGGCCACTCGAATATGGCTTTCGTGGAAATGTACAGAATTTAGATTTAAATCGAGATTTTATAAAAATGGATAGCAGAAATGCAGTAAGTTTTGTGACTATTTTTCAAAAATGGAAACCACATATTTTCATAGACACGCACACTACGGATGGTGCAGACTATCCTTATACGATGACATTAATCAGTTCACAAAAAAATAAATTGAATCCTTCCATAGCTTCGTGCATGTATGATCAATTTGTCCCTGAGCTCTATGCACAAATGAAAAAGCAAAAGGATGAAATGTTTCCTTATGTCGATTTTGAAGGATTACCAAATCATGGAATTTATGATTTTGAAGATTCGCCGAGATATTCCTCGGGTTATGCAGCCTTACATCATTGTCTGTCTTTTGTTACAGAATCACACATGTTAAAGCCACATCGCGATCGAGTGAATTCGCAATTGAGACTACTCAAGACCTTTGTCTCTACCGCTGATTTATACAAAAATAAAATTCTAGAATCCATCGAATCTTCCAAACAATTTGAAATAAAAAAAAGAGAATATGCACTAAGTTGGACATTAGATAAATCCATTGCTGATAGTCTTGATTTCAATGCATATGAAGTGGAATATCCAATATCTCCCTTCTTACATAAACCATATTTATTCTACAATAAAAATAAAGTGAGTTCTCTTCGCATTCCATATTACAATTATTTTGTAGCACAACAAACCACTACAAAACCGAAATTCTATATCATACATCAAGCTTATCATCAAGTTATTGATCGTTTGAAAAAAAATAATATTCCGATGACACAATTGCATAGTGACTCTTTCATCAATGCACAATATTATAAAATCATAGATTTTCAGTCTCCTAAAAAAGCATACGAAAATCATTTTCTACATTCAAAAGTAAACGTAGAGAAAATCGCACATTCAAAAAAATATTTCAAAGGAGATTACATTATCCCAATGGGATATGAATCAGATCGATTCGTCATTGAAGTACTAGAACCTCAAGCAAAAGATTCCTATTTCGCTTGGAATTTTTTTGATGCAATTACAGATCGCAAAGAGTATTTTTCCGATTATATTTTCACTCATCAAATAGGGAAAATTTTCGAAGAACAACCACAACTATTCAGTGAGTTTCAAGAAAAAATGAAGACCGATTCTAGTTTTAAAGAAAATGTGAACGCACAGCTCTATTTCATATATACAAACTCAAAATTTAGTGAGCCCAATTTCAGTATTTACCCAGTAGCTAGAGTAGAATAAACATTTTTGTTATTCTTTTCTTAACATTTTTGAATCTAATTTATTTTACTTCTGAAAAAGTATCTTTGTTTTATGATCCAGAAGTATTTATTTTTATGTTTTGTCCTAATCCTAGGTTCTTGCGTACAATCACAGAAAGAAAAACCTAAATCTACAAAAACTGATTACGAGCAAGGTTTGGAGCTTATGATGAAATTTCGATCTGTGACAGACAGTGCCGAAAGAATGAAAATCGTAAATCAGGCAATTCCATTATTAGAAAGAGTATATTTTAAAGACACTGCTAATTCAACTAATGTGCTTTTATTGGGTAATGCGTATTTTGGACGTCGCGATTATCAAAAGCGATCTATATGTATTTTCTACATAAAGAACAAAAACCCGACTTTAAAGAGATTGATAAGAATTTGGCAGTATCCTATAGAGAGTTAGGTCGAAAATATCAGTTCATGGATAATAACCCACTCCATGCGAAAAAATCCTTAACTCTAGCAGATAGTATCCGACCAAACGACATTGAAACCCTAGAATTATTAGGAATTGCTAATTGTGCGCTTTCAAAATTTGATGAAGGCAAAGCTTTCTATAATAGAGTCCTAAAAATGGATCCAAATCGTGCCTCTACCTATTTTAATTTTTCATTAGTTTTTGCGAAAGAAGGAAAGTTTGACCTATGTCAACAATATTTGGATAAGGCAAATTCCATTAAACCAGGATTTGTAAATACCTATTTAGAAAGACATAAAAAGGGATTACCGATATATCCTCAGGAAAGACCAACTCAAGCCCCAAAATAAGCTATTTGTAGTTAAAAATTCAAATTTTTAGCTTAGTTTTGCGTTTTAAATCAAAGTTTGATGGGACGTATTTTTGAAGTTAGAAAACATAAGATGTTTGCTCGATTTGCAAAAATGAGCAAGCAATTCGCAAGAATCAGCAAAGAAGTATTTATGGCTGTCAAGGCTTCTGGCCCTCTACCAGAAAACAATCCAAGACTACGTGCTGCTTATCAGAATGCTAGATCGGTCAATATGCCTAAAGATCGAATTGAAGCGGCGATTAAAAAAGCAACTTCAAAAGATGAAAAAGATCTAGAAATGTTGACATATGAAGGCTACGCCCCTCATGGCATTGCTGTATTTGTAGAAACTGCCACTGACAATCATACGAGAACAGTAGCCAATATCAGATCCTACTTTAATAAATATAATGGAAGTTTAGGTGTAAATGGTTCAGTTGCATTCATGTTTGAACATAAATGTACATTTCGAATCAAAAGAAAAGCCGATATCGATATAGACAATTTAGAACTTGAACTCATTGATTGTAATTGTGAAGAAATGAGTGTCGAACCAGAAGAAATAATTATTTATGCCCCTTTTGACGCTTTTGGAAAAATTCAAGCTTATCTCGAAGCTCAAGATTTTGAAATCATAGAATCTGGATTCGATAGAGTTCCGACTACGACTAAAAAATTAACACAAGAGCAAGAAGATGAAGTCAATAAATTATTGGATAAAATAGAAGACGATGAAGATGTATTAAATGTCTATAGTACTATGGAATAAATAAACGAAACAACAACCTACTATACAAGCTGTTAAAACAGAAATTTTTTTTGATCGCTTATTTACATTCAATGACCAAATAAAAAAACTGATTCTTTTTTGTATCAGTTTTTTCTTATATGCCAATACACTTACACATCAATATGCTTTGGATGACGGCATCGTCATCACACAAAATGAATATGTTAAAAAAGGGGTTTCTGGAATTCCTGATATTCTAAGCAAGGATACATTTAGAGGTTTTTTTAAAAAAGAAGGAAAGGATAAATTAGTAGCTGGTGGACGCTATAGACCGCTTACCCTAGTTTTGTTTGCTATCATCTATCAGATCGCTGGTGACAATGCTTTTCTTTTTCATTTAGTAAGCATACTTAGCTTTGCTGCTTTGGTAGTATTAATTTACACTTGTATAAAAAAATTAATAGAACCTAAATATCCTGCTATTGCCGATTCAGTCGCATTCATTACTGGATTACTTTTTGCAATACATCCTATACATACCGAATGTGTAGCAAACATTAAAGGAATGGACGAAATCTGTGCTTTGTTTTTTTCACTTTTGGCATTTTACTTTTCACTAATTTACATCCAAACAAAAAAAACAATTTCCCTTCTCTGGATATTTCTCAGTTTTTTGTTTGGCTTGTTCTCTAAAGAAAATGCAATAGTTTACTTCGCATTGATTCCCATTGGAATATTCATTTTTTCTACAGATAAAAAAGGGCTTTTCACTATTCTAGGAACATTGGGCTTTGCCTGTATTCTTTTTCTATTTGTGAGAGGATCCATTTTAGGTTGGAATATATCAGGCACTGCATCAAATGAATTGATGAACAATCCTTTTTTGAAATTTGTCAATGATAAATACCTTCCTTTCAGTAGCTCAGAAAAATTAGGGACTATTGCTCATACACTTGGAAAATATATTCAACTTCTTATTATTCCACATCCTTTAACCCATGATTATTATCCAAAACAAATTGCATTAACTGAAATTTTTTCATTTAAAAGCGTAGGAAGTATTTTAATCTACCTAGGATTACTTTATCTAGCAATAAAATTTTTATTCAAAAAAAGTATCATCTCCTATAGCATCCTTTTATATTTATTTCCTTTGTTTTTAGTGTCAAATCTTTTATTTCCTGTCGGGACATTAATGGGTGAACGATTTATCTTTATGTCTTCTCTTGGATTTTGTTTGGTTGCCGCATTTTTTATTATTCAAATAAAATCTTCTACTCTAAAACAGTATTTAGTTGTACTTATCTTAATTTTATTTTCAATAAAAACATTCACTAGAAATTTTGCATGGAAAAATGACAGAACACTTTTTTCTACAGATATCAAGACTTCAAAAAATAGTGCGAAAATACACAATGCATTAGGTGGTGTTTCTCTTGAACCCTTAGTCCACGAAACTGATACTGCGATAATAAGAAACACTGCAGATAAAGCTATAAAATATCTTTCAAGAGCAATAGAACTTCATCCTGGTTATTTTGATGCCTATGGCTTAAGAGGCAATGCGTATTTTTATAAAAAGGATTATACTAATGCCATTGCTCAATACCAATTTGTATTAAATCATCAACCAGATGATGAAGAAGCTTTTAAAAATATGCAAATTGCATATCGAGAGAATGGTCGAATGAAAGGATCAGTTTATGGAGACATCGAAGGTGCAAAAAAAGATTTATTGAAATCCCTTGAAATGAATCCAAAAGACATCGAATGTTTTATGTTGCTTGGCATCGCAGAAGGGGTATCAAAAAACTTTACAGCAGCTATCACAAATTTCGAAAAAGCGCTTCAAATCAATCCACAATCTGCACAAGCATATTTTAATTTATACATCACTTACCAATCTTCTGGAGATCAAACGAAAGCGATAGAAATGTTGCAAAAAGCAAAACAAATTGATCCTGAAATTGAGAAGAAAAATTCAGCACAATAATGTCTACATATAAACTTGGATTTCTACTATTTTTATCTCTAGTCCTACTAAATGGCATTATTGCACAAGAACGACTCAGCGAATCTGAATGGGTTGAAAAAAAATTAAATCAAATGACACTCGAAGACAAAGTGGCTCAACTTTTTGTCATTCGCTCTAAAAGTGATCAAAACGAAGCAGATATTCAAGCTACTAAAAATCTACTTGCTAAATATGCAATCGGTGGTGTCTGTTTTTTTCAAGGGACACCTAGAAAGCAAATTGAACTCACCAATGCATTTCAAGAAATCTCGCGAATACCTTTAATGATCAGCATGGATGCGGAATGGGGCACAGGAATGAGACTTAAAAATGATGGTTTTTCCTATCCAAAAAATTTAACTCTCGGCGCCATCCAAAGCAATCAATTGATCTATCAAACAGGTTTTGACATCGGCCAACAATTGAAGCGACTAGGCGTTCACATGAATTATGCTCCCTGTGTCGATATCAATCTAAATCCCAACAATCCAGTGATCAATGAACGCTCATTTGGATCCAATAAAAACGAAGTCACTGCGAAAGCCTATGCTTATATGCAAGGACTTCAAGATGCTGGTGTATTAGCTTGTCTTAAACACTTTCCTGGACACGGAGACACGGATACAGATTCTCACTATGATTTACCTATTTTAACTCACTCCAAAGAAAGAATACTTGAGATCGAAACCTATCCCTATCAAATTTTAACAAAGCATGATATCGCTTCCTTAATGGTGGGACATCTCCATATTCCAAGTCTTGATGGTGAAACAAATCTTCCTGCAACTCTTTCAGAAAAAATTGTAAAAAATTTCATTCGCGACTCGCTACAATATCAAGGTCTCATCATTACAGATGCTTTAGAAATGAAGGGTGTGACAAAAAATTTTACCAATGGACAACTTGAAGTAATGGCGTTTAAAGCTGGGAATGACATTTTATTACTCAGTGAAAATGTTGAAAAATCCATTAGCTACTTGATGAATGCATTGCGATCTCAAGAGATCTCAGAAACTGACTTGAATGAAAAAGTAATAAGAATCTTAAAAGCAAAATATAGAGTTGGATTAGATCGACTACTGATCATCAATCCAGATAATATCGAAACCGAACTGAAAAAACCTGATTTCACATCTTTCAAAGAGAAATTGTATCGTGAAGCAGTTACTTTACAAAAAGATCAAAACAATGATATTCCTATTCGAAATTTAAATCAAAAAATAGTTTCTGTAGCTATTAATGGCGATGCGCAAAATAATTTCCAAGATAGAATTCAGAGCTATAAAAAATGCAAAAAGTATAATTTCAAAAATGACGAACTTCCTTCAAATGGGATTCTAAAATCACTAGAAGAAAACCAACTGATCGTCATCTCCATTCACAAATTAAATTATAAAAAAGAATCCAATTTTGGTATATCTGAAAAAACAATCAATTGGATCAACGAACTATCACTCAAATCTAATGTCGCCATCATTCTCTTTGGAAATCCTTATTTAAGTACAAAATTTCCCAATGCAAAATCAATACTATTGTCCTATGAAGATAATGCATTAATGCAAGATGTCACAGCACAATTGCTTTTTGGAGCAGGAGCAATCCAAGGCAAAGCTCCAGTTGATTTAGGAATGAACTACTCAAAAAAGCGTCCTAGTCTATTGCGAATGCAATATGGAAATCCAGAGTCTGTAGGAATGTCTTCAACGACATTGAATGAAATAGATCTAATGGCTCAACAGATGATCAGCCAAAAAACGACACCGGGATGTCAAATTCTAGTGGCAAAAAATGGAAAAATAGTATACAATAAATCGTTTGGACACTTGCGTTATGATTCTTTAGAACAAGTCAATAATCAAACACTTTACGATCTCGCTTCTGTGACGAAAATTGCATCCACAATTCCTTGTTTGATGATGCTCGATGATCGAAATCAATTTGACGTAAAAAAAAAGTTTGCAGACTTCTTTCCTGAATTCGTATCAAGCAATAAATCAGATGTAAATTTTAAAGATTTCCTATTGCATCAAGCGAGATTGGTTTCTTGGATTCCTTTCTATAAAAACACATTAATATCACCTGACACCTTAAATATTATTAATCCAGAATTTTATCGAAAAATAAAATCTGATAGTTTTTCCATTACGGTTACAGATAGTCTTTTCTTGCGATCTGATTATAGAGATAGTATTTATACAAAAATAATAAACTCTAAAAGACATGTCGATCGAAAATTTTTTTACTCTGACATTGGTTTTTACTTTATCCCTCGATTAATACAGAAGATAACTAATTTATCTATAGAAGATTTTTTACAAAAGAATATTTATTCTTGGATTGGAATGGAAAATTTTTGCTACAACCCATTAGAAAAAGGATTCTTAAAAAATCAAGTAGCTCCTAGTGAAATTGATGATTACTTTAGACATCAAGAGATTCAAGCGTATGTTCACGACATGGGCGCAGCAATGCTTGGAGGCATCAGCGGACATGCTGGATTATTTTCAAATGCTGAAGATTTAGCAAAATTGAATCAGTGTTTTTTAAATCGAGGCAACTATGGTGGTCGAGAAATATTTAGTTCTGGTGCTATAGCAAAATATACTGATCGAGATAGCGAGTTGCAGCGGCGAGGTCTTGGATTTGATCTTCCAGAATACAATCCCACTGATCCTGCTTATGTTTCTACTATGGCTTCTGAAAAAACATATGGACATCAAGGATTCACTGGAACCTGTGTATGGACAGATCCAAAAAATGAAATCATTTATATTTTTTTATCCAATAGAACATATCCAAAATCTTCACCAAACAATTTGCACAAATATCGATACAGAACAAAAATTCATGACATCATCTATAAATCAATGATCTAATGAATTTTGTCCGCAGTATTCCATTCCGTTATTTATTTGGGCGAAAATCATCCAATGCGATTCATTGGATCACAGGTATTTCTATACTAGGAATTTCAATTGGTACTGCGAGTTTAATCTTAGTGCTTTCCATTTTTAATGGATTTGAGGAGTTACTATCTACATTTTTTAGCAAGCACAATCCAGATATTAAAATTGTGTTGAAAGAAGGCAAATTTTTTGAAGAAGATTCAACAAAAATTGCAAAACTAAAATCACTTCCACAGGTAAAAAATCTAACTCGAACCTTGGAAGAAAATGCTCTATTTAATTATTTAGAAGCTCAAGATTTTGGAACTATAATGGGTGTAGACAGTGCCTATAATACTGTTTGTTCATTTAATGAAGCCATTATGGAATCCAGTGACATGAATTGTAGCCAAATGCAATGTGCTACAATAGGTATCGGCGTAAGAAATAAATTGGGTATAGACCTGAGCAACCCCTTGGAAGAAATAAGAATATTCATCCCAACCTTAGAACAAATTAATGAATCAACAGTCAATGTAAATTCCCTTCGATCTCTGTATTTGAAGCCCAGTAAAGTCTTCTCTATTCATCAAGAACAAGACTATGAATTTGTATTAACAGATTTAGAATTATTGAGGCAATACATTGGGAAAAATAAATTACTCAGCAGTATAGAATTAAAATTAAATGAAACTCATAATTCAACAATAGTTCATGAATTACAAACCATCATGGGCAATGACTTTCAAGTCAAAGATCGCAGCAAACAAGATGAGTCCTTTATTAAAATAATGAAGTTGGAGAAATGGTTATTTTTTGCTTTGTTTAGTTTGACCTTAGTAATTGTTTGCTTTACTTTAATCGGTACAATTTGGATGATCGTCCTGGAGAAAAAAATGGACATCAGTATTCTTAAATCACTAGGTATGCAAGAGTCAGATGTCAAATCCATTTTCATTAGATTAGGACTGCTCTTGACATTGATTGGTATTGCATTAGGTTTTATATTAGCGCTGATTTTTTATTGGATGCAGAAACAATATGGTATCGTAGGTGTACCTGAAGAATTCATTATTGATTCCTATCCTATTAGCATTTCCATTTGGGATTTTCTTATTGTATTTATCACAGTATTTAGCATTGGTTTCATAGCAAGTATTCTACCTGCACAAAAAATACAATCCATTCCTACTATATTTAGAGAGGAGTAAAAATTTTGTGTGTGTTGTTTTATGCATCTCTGCCTAATAAGAAATGCTACTGCTTGTGAAATCTTATCCTTGTTAGGGAAGGGTGACGTGACAAAGAAGATTATAGATTGCTACTAATTAGTTGTTTATGCATCTCGGCCTAAAACAAAAAGGGATAGCGTTGTAAAATAACCTAAGCTCAACCCTTGAATTTAAATTAGCTCAAATTCTGTGATAGAAAATGCTTATTGAGAATTTATAGAAAAATCTACAATATGAAAGATAATTAATTATTTTTGAAAAGTAAATTTTGAAAGTTCTTCTTTTAATTTTTCAATTTCCGAGAAAAGTAATTTTATTGTGACATCTTTTTCTTCTATTCGTTTGTCTTTTTCTGCTAATAATTCAGTGTGATCATGCTTCACATCACCACCTTGATAATAGTATCCAATATGACTGCTTTGTGATACAACTTGCAAGTGTCCATCTTTAATCATCAAAAAATCATCAACAGAACATTCTAAAATGTCAGCCATATTATTTAATACTGAAACTGTAGGATCTTTAAGGCCACCTTCTAGATCGATCACCCATTCTCTTTGTTTGCCTAGTTTAAGAGCTACATATTCTTGCGTAATTCCTTTATCTTTTCTGATTTCTTTTATCTTTTGTCCAATTGGATTCATAAAACTATTTTAAGCAAAAGTAGTAAAATTACTACATAATGTCTGATTTTCTCGACACGATTTTTTGAAAATTATTTGCTTTGGAAATTATAAAGGTTCACCTTTGGATCTATTTATTACCCAAGCTCCTAAAGTAATTGATTTTTTGAAACAAAACCGATTTTAAATTATGGCATCAAAAAGAAAAATGTAACAACAACGAACGCTTCCAATAATCTGTGAAGCACAGACTACATCCCCAAGAAATTTGTTATCACTATGCCAAACCAGCTGAGAGTGCACGCAGCTGAATAGTATTTTTATTTATTACTTTTTATCATTGTATTAGCAATGATGAAGCTAAAATTTATCTTATTAATTTTAATTAAAAAAAATGAAAACAATTATTAATTTTTTATAGTAACTTTATTTATTAACTTTTAAGTGCTCAATGCAATTGCCCTACATCCTATTACAATATTGGTAGCCCTGGCACTTTTACATATTTATCTTCCTTGAATATTGGTCCAACTGTTCCCAGCAATCGAAGTTTTTGTATTAAAGGAACATTAATTATGGATGAAGATCTCACAACGAATAGCAGTACTTTTCACATGGCAAGTGGTTCTCGAATCCATGTACTATCTGGAAAGAAATTCAGAGCAGAAAGATGCACATTTCAAAGTATAAATGCATGTAATTCAATGTGGGATGGAATTACCGTTTATGGAGAATTTGAAGGACCTGTCTGTACCTTTAAAAATGCTTCTAGAGCGATTTCAATTCAATCAGGTGGCAACATTATTGAGCTTTACAGTTCTAATTTTCTCAACTGCCGTATAGGAATATATTGCTTTCCTACATCCAATTTGAATCCACCTAGTGTGCTAAGTAACAATAGTTATATATGCAATGGCACATTGATACCTCCATTTGCAGGTCAAAGATCATCTGCAGGAATGTATTTAACCAATGCTACAGTTACTGTGGTTGGAGGCAATTACTATAATTTAGATAATGGAATTATCGCTACTAAGACAACTGCAACTGTTAAGAATACAGATATGAGATTATGTTTGAAAGGCATAGATTTTCAAGATAATAGTATATTAACAGCTTTTAAAAATGTTATGAATGTAACTGATCATGGTATAAGGGTCGGAAAATCGAAAGCAAATTTATTTTTAAATACAATAGACTCATTTAATACAGGTATAGGGGCAGGATTCTGTCAAGGAAAAGAAATAGAAATTATAAATAATGAATTGACTAATGGTAGAAGTGTAGGGATAAGTTTTGGAAATAACTCGCCTACTTTGTCCACTAAAATAGAAAATAATACAATTAACATGTTTCAGATCCAAGGAGGAACAAATAGCTTTTCAATAGTATCAGGAATTACTATGACTAATGCGATGAGAGCTAGGAAAATGCAATTGTAAAAGACAATACTCTAAACATAAATGTTCTTGATAGAATTAGCGATGGTTTTACAATATTAAACATTGAGTTGGTGCAGTTTAGTAATAATACCGTAAATTTTCTAGGTACTAGTAGTACTTCTACCACAATAAGAGGATTTGATGCACTAAATACACAGCGACTTTACAGTTATAACCTATCAATTAATGGGTCTACTATGGTAAAGAATAGGGGAGTAGATAACGCCATGTCACCCTACAATAGATATTGCTGCACTAATATTAAAGATCAAAAAATAGGAGTGGTGTTATCAGGTGCATGCAACCGCACTAGAATGACAAAAACAACATATAGTGGCGTAATTAGCGACGTTGGTTTAAATTACATTGATGTTTTTATCGGTGTTCCTCATTTCTTTCCAGGAAATGACTGGTCAGCTAGCTTTCCTAATCTTGCAGCTCGCTACACTGGTCCTGGAAATAATATCAATAGAAATAAACTTATAATGTCAACGAATCAACTTCCATTTTATCCTCAAGGAGTTATTTCTGTTCCCACGGGGCAACCTTTAGATTGGTTTGATGTTCAACCAGGGCAAGAATCAACATGTTTTGAAAGCTCTGACTGTAATGATACTCCTAGACCATTACCTCCAAATTTTTGCGATGTTGTAAATAGTCAAGGTATTGGAGGGGAAGAATTAACTTGGCAAGCTAGGAAATTTTTACTAGAAGATATGTATTCAAATCCGATGAATTCCGAATACTCTGATCCTTGTTTTCAAAATTTTCAATTGCAAAATCAGAACTCTATTTTAGGTATTTTATCACAAGTAAGTAATGGAATGAAGACATTGCATAACTATAGTGCAAATATAGAAATTCAAATGAATTCTATAAATGTACAAATAAATGCTTCCAACAACACAATTAAAAATTTACTTGAACAATTGGAAATACCTAATGCGGATAGTGCTTCGATTTACACAGCTATTAATTCCCAACAAACAATATTAGCAGGGCTTCAACAAGCACAAGAAACACTGCTAGTACAACACAAGCAAGAGGTTGATGCTAAAGCTGCATTGCTTCATTCACAATTAGCCAACCTTAGTAGTACAAATCCAATGGAACAAAATGATCTTTTTGTAACTAAATTGTATTTAAGTTCTGGAGTATGGGGATTTACTGAAATTTCATACGCTGATTCTTCAACTTTAACATCTATTGCCGCTTTGTGTCCAAATATTGGAGGGGATGCGGTCTATAGAGCTAGAGCAATACTGAATACAACAAATCCAGAATTAGTATGGGAAGATGCAACTTGTTCGCCACAACCTGCACAAACAAATTCAAGAAAGGAGGATGTAATCAAACATTCATCTTTTGCATTTCCTAACCCTGCACAAAATTATATTTTGGTTGACTTGTCAAAATATGGAAAAAATAGTAATTTAAGTTTGGTCTTGACAGATCTCAATCATAAAAAACAGTTACACGTAAATCCAGAAGTTAATTCTACTCTTGTAAAATTAGATGTCAATAATTTAACAAATGGAATATATATATTACATTTGCTGAAAGATGGCAAGTCTGAACAAAAAGAAAAAATCAGTATAATTAGATAAAATTATGACTAGTTATAAAATTAGTTTTTTTATGGCATTCCTCTTCATTGGGGGAATGCCATATTTATTTTCTCAAAAAGAAGATTATGTTTGGATGCTTGGTTTTAATAACAAGGTAAATTCAAATGATTCTTTATTTGGGACAAATATCATAGACTTTCATAGTGGAAAAATCCGACTAACAGAACGGCGCGATTTCATAAGTAAATTTGATAGAGCTAATGCAAGTATTTGCGACAGCCTTGGCAATTTAGTTTGTTATACCAATGGATTAGAAATTTATAATAATAAGCATGAAATAATTGCAAATGGTAATGGCATTAATCCAGGAGAATTCCATGACAACTACAAGGATTTTGGTTACAATTTAAATCAAGGCACTATTATATTGGCATGGCCTAATAAGAAAGGGGTATATGTATTATTTCATGCTATCGAAACTTTAGAAGATGATTCATTTTATTTAGGATATGATCTGCTTCATACTGTTATTGACATGAATAAATTAAATGGAAAAGGTTTTGTGACCTCAAAAAATATGAGTTTTTTCCATGACACAATATGTCCTGTAGGAAATTTTACAGCCTGTAGGCACGCTAATGGTAGAGATTGGTGGTTACTTTTTGCAGAATGGAATAGCAATAGAATGCATAGATTTTTATTTGACCCTTCAGGTATACATCACATTGGGATGCAGGAATTACCACATATCTTATATTCAGTATTTGGCCAAACAAAATTTTCTCCTAATGGCTTAAAATATTTAACTTTTTATTTCACTGATTTTGGATATAGAGAATTACATCTTTTAGATTTCGATCGTTGTTCAGGCTTGCTAAGTGATCATAAAAGATTTCTGTACCCATATACTAATTCCATAGGGACAGGATGTGAAATATCGGAAAATTCACGATTTTTATATTTGTTTATGGGGACAGAAGTGAGGCAAATCGATTTGAGCGATCCTTCTACTTATTCAAAAGGAGAAGTAATATTAGTTACTGACAAATATGGATGGCCTTTTGAATTTTTTTACTCAATGGGTGCAAGAGCACCTGATGGGAAAATTTATTTTAATAGCACAAATACAAGCTCTACTCTTAATGTGATTCATCATCCCAATAAAAAAAGTTCAGCTTGCGAAATCAAACCACATGATTTTCCAATTTTATTTAATAGAACTATGGTGAATTTTCCAAATTTTAATTTAGGCCGAATGATTGGTTCTGCATGTGATACTATTGGTATAGTTTCTGTCAAGGAAGTTCAAAACCATGATACTCATGAAATGATGATTTACCCTAATCCCTCTTATGATGATATAAATTTAGAATTGTGGAATCGTGATAAAAATATCAGTGAAATCACAATCATGGATATACAAGGTAAAGTCATAAGGCATGAAACAAATCAAAAAACAACTTTTAAATTTAAGATAAATATATCAGATTTATCTTCAGGACTATATCTAGTCAAAGTTAAAGATCAGCATGGCAAAACTTATTCTGGAAAGATGGTTAAAAATTAGGGGTTGACTATCAGAAATTCTGTTTCTTGGATAGTAAGGTCACCGAATCAAACTCAAAAATGTTTCTTCGTCCATGATCTGAATACTAGGTATTGCTTGCGCTTTTTTCAATTTACTTCCTGCATCTTCGCCGACTACCAAAATATTTAAATTTGAGCTCACACTTGATAAATTTTTTGCACCTGCCTTTTCTGCTAATTCTTGTGCTTCTTTTCTTCCGACTTTATGTAATGTACCTGTGAATAAAATCGTTTTCCCATAAAATACTGCATCTTCTGAAACTTGCTTTGGACGGTCTTCATCGGTCTGTTGAAAATTTACGCCTAACTGCTGCATTCGATCCAGAATTTCTATGTTTTTTTGATTAGCAAAAATGCAATAATATTTTTTCCTACGACTGGTCCAACATCCTTGATATCTATAAATTTTTCTAAAGGCCATTGCTGCAAATCCATGACATGATCCAAATGTTCTGCGATTAATTTACTCACTTTTTTTCCTAAATGATGTATGCTTAATGAATGCAATACTCGATGAATCGGATTTTGCTTTGCTTTGTCAATCGCATTGCGCAATTTGTTTGCAGATTTTTCACCCATTCCATCTAGTGTTGCAATTTTTTCATAATCCAGTTGATAAATATCTGCAATATTTTGAATCATTCCCAACTCAACAAATCGCTCGACCAATGATGATCCCAATCCATCGATATCCATTGCATCCTTCGATACGTGATGAATAAGTCTTTGTGTCACTTGTGCACTGCATTCATAATTCGGACATCGCCAAGCTGATTCATCTTCTTCTCGAATTAATGTTGTATTACACACTGGACATTCTGTTGGAAATACAATTCGCTTCGCATGACTTGGCCTCAATTCTGGAAATGATTTTACAATATAGGGGATGACATCTCCAGCTCGCTCTACGAGAACTGTATCACCATACCAAATATCTTTTGACACAATAAAATCTTCATTGTGCAGAGAAATTGATGAAACTGTGACACCCGCCAATGGCACTGGTTCTATTTTTGCAACAGGTGTGATGCTTCCTATTTTTCCAACTTGAAAATCCACTTGCAATAATGTGGAAGTAACTTGTTTTGCTTGAAATTTAAATGCTACAGCCCATCTCGGATGATGCGAGGTGAATCCACTTCGCTCTTGAATTTTTAATTCATTTACTTTGATCACCATGCCATCTAATTCGAATTCATAGTCATCTCTTTTTTCCGCCCATTGCTGTATAAAATGAAATACTGCATCAATACCATGATTTACTTTTCGCTCTACGGTCGATACTTTAAATCCTAGATCATGGAGTGCTTGTATAGACTGATCTTGCGTTTCGAATTTTGCTAATTGATTGACACCTTGCTCATCTACCGCATAACTAAATTGAAAAATAAAAATATCTAGATTTCTGCTTGCTGTCTCTCTTGGATCTTTCACACGCAAAACTCCTGTTGCAGCATTTCTCGGATTTGCTAATAATGGAAGTCCTTCAGCTTCACGTTTCAAATTCGCATTGCGAAAATGATCTTTGCGAATCAATGCTTCTCCTCGCAATTCAGCTTTGACAATACCATATTTTGAAAATGCGGCTTGGAGAGGCAGAGATTTTATAGTCCTTGCATTGGCAGTCATTTCTTCACCTTTAGTGCCATCACCTCTTGTGGCTGCTCGTACCAACTGATCATTTTCGTATACGATAGAAAGACTTCCTCCATCAAATTTTGGTTCAACCAAATAGTCCAATGCTTCGTCTTCTGGTAGATCAATTACTTTTTTTATTCGCTTATCAAATTCTTTTAAATCTTCGATATTATAAGTATTCTCTAAAGATAGCATTGGGGTCAAATGCTCGACAGAATGAAACTCAGATACAATATCATTACTCACTCTTTGTGAAGGTGAATCAGATGAAATCAAATGAGGATTTTTTTTCTCAAAAGCAATTAATATTGCAAAGAGTTGATCATATTCAAAATCAGAAATACTAGGTTCATTTTGAACTGCATATTTCCATTCGTGATATTGGATGCATTTTTTTAAAATATCATAAGATGTTATATCAATCTTTTGATGGATTATAAATTCCTTTGATTGCTTATTGAATTCAATTTCTTGTTCTTTCGAATACATTCCTAAATTTTGAATTGTGAAAATAAAACAGAATTGTACAAAATAGTCTAGTATTTATAAAAAATTGGTCGATTCTATTTTAAAATTTGGTAAAAATAAGCTTAATTTGCTAAAAATTTAAATTATGCAAAATCACGAAATAGATTACAAAATATACGGCGAAGAATTACAATATGTTGAGATCGAATTAGATCCTGGAGAAACAGCGATTGCAGAAAGCGGTTCGTTCCTCATGATGGAAGATGGTATTCGTATGAATACGATTTTTGGTGATGGAAGAAACCAAGAAAAAGGCTTCATGGGCAAATTGTTCTCTGCTGGTAAACGACTTCTAACTGGTGAAAGTTTATTTATGACTGCTTTCACCAATGAAGGTGGGGGAAAATCAAAAGTAAGTTTTGCATCCCCGTATACTGGAAAAATAATTCCTCTGGATCTCAGCCAATATGATGGAAAAATCATCGCACAAAAGGACTCGTTTCTTTGTGCAGCAATGGGAGTTACTATTGGTATCGAATTGCAAAGAAAGCTAGGTACTGGAATTTTTGGCGGAGAAGGCTTCATTATGCAACGCATTGAAGGTGATGGACTGGCTTTCGTCCATGCAGGAGGATTTGTTAAAGAAATTGAGCTAGGTGTTGGAGAAACACTTCGCGTCGATACTGGATGTGTAGTTGCCTATACAGGTAGAATCGATTTTGATATTGAATTCATCAAAGGAATTAAAAACATGGTCTTTGGTGGTGAAGGTTTATTTTATGCTGTGCTAAGAGGACCAGGCAAAGTTTGGGTTCAATCACTTCCTATCAGCAGACTTGCTGCTCGATTAATGTCATTTACTGGTGCTGGTCGTCGAGAAGAGGGCAGTTTACTTGGAGGTTTAGGAAATATTTTAGATGGCGATGGATATTAATTAGGGCCAACGAAAAGGAAAATAGATCTTTTTCAACAGCATAGTAATAAAAATTCGTTAAAAATTGGCGAAGCCTTGGAGCCAATTTAGAATTTATATTACGGTTTTGCGTAGCAAAAATCCTTTGAATGAATGAAGTGGTGCGAAGCAATCGAGTGAATGATTTCACTCGATAACGAAAGAACTGTCCAATCCTTTGGACAGCTTGTGCCCTTTCTTTTGGTTCGTTTTCTTTGGATGAACGACTGGCTATCGAGTGATACAAAATCACTCGATAAGGAGAGAACTGACTTATCCCTAAGTCAGATTCAAAGAAAATGAACAGAAAGGTTTCAGACGAGAAAAGCTTATTTATTAAGACAAATTTTAATTTAATAACTTGAACACAGATAAATCCATTTATAGAGTATTAAGTCAATATAAAAGTCTCATCTATAGATCGATTAAAGTTTACGAACCCATTAATACTAAGTTAGCTTTGGTTCAACTATGGATATGTTACGCATTTGAAACATTCTAGCAAACATTTGTTTACTTTCCTACAAATTAAATTAGAGTAATGAGTCATATTAAAATACCAAACACAAAATATAATGTAAATAGCCTATTTGTGGATAGATGGAGTCCTAGAGCATTTTCAGAAAAGTCAATTTCCACTGAAGATTTAATGAGCATGTTTGAAGCCGCTTCTTGGGCCGCAAGTGCTATGAATGATCAACCATGGCGATATATAGCGGCGCAGAAAGAAAACACAGAAAGCTTTAATCAATTGGTCGACTGTCTTAATCCAGCAAATCAAATTTGGGCAAAAAATGCTGCTGTTCTCATCATCTCAGGAATGAGTACAATATACTCATCGAATCAAAAACCGAATGGAGGAGCTATGCATGATCTAGGCTTAGCAAATCAAAATTTAATCCTTCAGGCGCAATCAAAAAATATTTACTCGCATATCATGGGTGGATTCGATAAGGAAAAAGCAACTTCCTTATTTAATTCAGATGGAACAATAGTTGCACATTGCATGATTGCGCTATCTTATTTAGGTGATCCAGAACTATTAGATGAAACACTTAAACAAAGAGAGCTAACTGGCAGAAGCAGAAGACCAATAGAAGATTTTGTTACCATGTTATAGTCTGATATCAAACGCAAAGCGAGACTTTAACACTTTTTTCTAGCGAAAATCTCATTTTTTATTAAATTTGCATTGTACTATGACAAATAAAATAGTTATTGCACTGCTTTTAATCTACTTTGCACACAATGCAAGTGGACAGACAAAAACAGATTTGCAATGGATCCAAGAAGTTGAAAAAAATAAAAAAGCTGAATCAAATTTAATATTGAATGCTTATACGGATGAGCATACTCAGCTTCGGCATATTTATTATTTTATACTTCACAATGGTCGTAAAATAGTACCTGAAGTCAATTCTATTCATATTCGATTAAAGGATAATAATTTAGTTCAACATCATAATAATTATTCATTACAATCCATTTCAAAAGAAAAATTTCCTACGATTCAAGCGAATAATTTTTTGCAATTTTATCTTCGCAAAAACAATCTGTCTGCAGAAAAATACATAGAATCAAAGCACAGAGAAAAATCGAATTTCAGAATTGATTATAAAAATGATAAAAATGTCAATGATGAAATTTCAATAGAAGAAGTCTATTTCTCTATTGGTGAAAAGATAAGTCCTGCTGTTTCTCTTTCACACCATTCGCCTAGTATAGAAAAAAATATCATTTATGATGCTGCAAATTTTTCGATATTACATGAATCAAACCGAATATTAGATTGTGAAATCTCAATGCCTCAAAACCATTTGACTTGCCGATTCAAACCATTGGATGTTAGTCAAGCACAATTAGCCAATTCATATCATGTATTTTCTCTTCCTACTGAAAGTCCAAATCACAATTCGCGAAGTTTTGAAACAGAACCATGGTTAAAGAATACTGTAGCAAGTCCATTAGGATGGCACAATGATGGTGTCAATACGTATACTATTACCAAAGGAAATAATGTAGATTGCTACGAAGATATGGATGCTAATGATGCTCCAAGATCTGGTGATAGTTCTTATGCCTTAGGAGGTGCTTTGTTGGACTTTGATTTCCCGTACTCTATAGATTCGAATAGTACATATAATAGACCTGCATCGACTACAAATGTTTTTTATTGGAATAATATTGTACACGATATATTTTACAATTATGGTTTTACTGAAGCGGCTTCCAATTTTCAACATTCGAATTTTGGTCGAGGAGGAATCGGTGGAGATGTAGTGAAAGCTGAAATTTATGATGAGATAAATGAAGCTCGTAACAATGCAAATTTTGGTACACCACCTGATGGTATTTCAGCAAGAATGCAAGTATATGCTTGGCAGGCTCCGTCATTTGATACAATGATCGTGCATAGTCCATCAGCTATTGCTGGAAAATATTCTTTTGTTCCTGCTGCGATAGGACCAAAAATCAAAGCGCCAATTTCTGCTTCCTTAGCATTCCCTGTGGATGGTTCAGCCTATCCCACTGGAGGCTGTACAAGCTATACATCGAGTGTGCGAGGAAAAATTGCAGTAGTCGATAGAGGAATTTGCTCTATCACAAATAAAGTATTTCGCGCCCAAGATTCTGGTGCTGTAGCTATTATAATTTGTAATCATGAGCAATATAATCCATTTGTAATCGGAGGATATATTTCATCTAGCGCAATACCTGTCGTAATGATGAGCAAAGCGAATTGTGCAAAAATTCGATTAGCAGCTGCTTCAACTATTCAAGTCACATTACTTCCTGCCTCTGAAAAGATTTTTTCAGTTGGAAATAAAAATTATATTTTTTCACAAGCAAACTTTGGGCCCGACATTCCAAGACAATTGACAAAAGCGAATGTCCAAGTCATAGACAATTTAGGTAATATTCAAGATGCTTGTGATCCTATTCAAAATGATATCACAAATAAAATTGCATTGATAGATGAGGGCAATTGCGAGATCAGTTATAAGATCTATCAAGCTCAAATTAAAGGCGCTTCAGCAGCTGTAATTTGTCATGTCAGCAATGATTATCCAGATACTTTACCAAGAGGAAATTTTGGAAATTTAATTACGATTCCTTCTATTGGTTTATCCAAATCAGATTGTGATGAAATCAAATCAAATTTACCTTCAAACTCCACTTTTATTAATCGTATTCCTCAGCTTCTGAATGGCGAAATGGATGCTGGTTTAATTACCCACGAGTATGGTCATGGTGTTTCCTTGCGATTGACAGGAGGAGGCGCAGGATCTTGTCTTAGCAATCAAGAACAAGCAGGTGAAGGTTGGAGTGATTTTTTTGGATTAGCATTGACTCAAAAATCAAATGATGATCCATATCTCAATCGCGGTATCGGAAGCTTTGTCAGTGGACAACAAATAAGAGAAGTTGGAATACGGCCATATCCTTATCATGTCGATACATCGATTAATCCAGCGCGATATGGTTGGCTACTCGATCCATTGAAGATATCGCAGCCTCATGGCATTGGATATGTTTGGTGTAGTATGTTGTGGGATTTAAATTGGGCATTGCGCGAGTCCAATGGATTTGAACCTGATTTCTATAATAATACTTCTACAGCAGGAAATATCATTGCCTTACATCTCGTTGTTCAAGGCCTCAAATTACAAACTTGTAATCCTGGATTTGTCGATGCACGTAATGCGATACTCCTGGCTGATACATTAATGTACAATGGTGCAAACTCATGCAGAATATGGAATATCTTTGCTAGAAGAGGTTTAGGCTGGTCTGCCAATCAAGGAAGTCCTTACCGTCGCGATGATGGTGTAGAAGCATATGATCTTCCACCACTCTGCACTAGAATGTCGGAATTTGAATTATTTGGTCAACGCGTATTGAGCATAGATGAATTAGCATTATTTGCTGAAGCAGAAAAAAATACAATTTCAATCCATTGGAATATTGCAGAATCTCTACAACAATACCCATACATCATTTATAAAAAATCATTTTCACAAAAAGAACAAACTGTACTTGTTGAAAAAAATACTTCTTCTAATAACCAATTTATTGACAATGCAGTAGAACATAATGAAACCTATTATTATCAACTTTCCATAGTGAGAGAGCATGATGTATTGAATTCTCCATGGGTCTATGCACGTATAAAAGATGTTAATTCATCTTGGACTATAAGTCCTAATCCTTCTAATGGCAATACAAAAATTGAATTAAAAGAAAAAGTTCAAGATGGAGCAGTATTGCGTCTTTACAATGCGATAGGTTTAAAATTAGATGAATATGAAATTGGACCAAACACAAACGAGATTCTATTGACTACCGAAAATCTACCATCGGGAAACTATTATATTCACTTCACCAATGGCATCAAAGTTTCATCAAAAAAATTAGTCTTACTCGGCGAGTAAAAACTATGAAACAAATCGCTATTACAGCCACTTCTAGTATTTATTTTGATCAACGAGTATTGCGAATAGCTCAAGCGTTGGAAGAGGCAGATTATAAAGTAACCATATTTGGTCGAATTAAAGAAAAAGAAAAGTCTCTCATTCAAAATCAAACGCAACAAAAAAGTATTCGATTCATCAAATGTTTTTTGAGTCCTCTTTTTTATTTTATGCTGAGTTTAATCTGCGATTGTTTTTTACATTACTAAAAAATAAAAATGATATTATTTATGCCTGTGATGCAGATACATTATTAGCTGGAACTATTGCGAAATGGTTTCAAAAAAATAAACTCATCTATGATTCACATGAATATTTCGAAGAGAGCCCTGAAATAATAAATAAAAAATGGATTCAAAATTTTTGGTTTGCTCTTCAGCGATTTTGTTTACCATCCACTGATCTGCGTTTTTCAGTGAGTCAAACCTTATGTGATGAATTGTCTCACAAATATAATCATGACTTTACCTTGCTTCGCAATGTGCCTATATTGAGACAATGCAAAGAATCGCAAATAGAAAAAGAAAATATTATCTTGTACCAAGGCGTATTAAATGTAGGTCGAGGTCTTGAAGAAATGATTCAAACAATACAATCAATTGATAACTATATCTTTTGGATCATAGGAGATGGAGATTTAAAATATGACTTAGAGTGTTTAGTTGATAAGCTTCAATTGAGTAATAGAGTAATCTTCCTTGGAAGAAAAAGCCCACAAGAGTTATTTGAATACACTCAAAAAGCAAAAATTGGTATCAATTTTTTGACTGGAGATAGTAAGAATTATTATTACTCTGGTGCAAACAAATGTTATGATTATATACAAGCTCACTTGCCATCCATTCAAATGAATTTCCCTGAATATGTTTCATTAAATAATAAATATGAGATTGCAATACTTATTAATGATCTTCAAAGTACCACTATTAGATCTGCGATTCAACGACTTGAACGAGAAGATTTTTATAATAAGTTGAGGGAAAATTGTAAGAAAGCATCTCTTGTTTTTCATTGGGAGAATGAGAAACAAGTACTTTTAGTCAAGGTAAATAATTTAGTTTAGTTGAGCTACAACCAAAAAAAAGACCTTCAGTTATATTTTATAGATTTAACTGAAGGTCAATTATATTGGAATTATATTAATTCCTTAAAAAAAATATGAGACTAGAAATGGAAATTAAGTCCGAAATCTAAAGTATTCATATTTAAATCCAATCCGAAAGTTCCAACTGCATCTGCATCACCGTGCTTTACAGAATCATATCCTAATGATCCATAATGAGCTGTCATTGACCATCTTGGAGCTAGCATATAACTCACACCTGGTCTAATATTCACTCCAAAATTAGAATGCTTAATATCGCCTATTTTTCCATTTCCAAAATTCACACCTGGAGCAATAAAAACAAAAGCATCATCACCAGCTTTCCAGCCATAACGTAAAGCCAATCCTAGTCCAAAATCATTTGACTTAATATCAGTGACACCACTTTTATCAGTAGAAGTAGAGAATCCCACTTCTCCAACTAAAACCATATTGTCATTAAGTACATAACCAATATTTGGCTTTATACCAAAATTACTCTCAGCATCATTGCTGCTAAAAGCCAACTGACCACCTACAAAATACTTGTACTGAGCTGAAACAGAAAGACTTGTAAATAAACAAATCGCAACTAAAGTTAATAAATTTTTCATTTTATATGTTTTGAAGATTAAATAATGCGCCAAAGTATAGAAAATTTTTATATATAAATATTTTCTATAGATTTTTTGTCATTTTTTTGAGATTTTTGGGTTTTGCAGCCATATAATTTGGGTTTTGCAAATAAAAAAACCCGTAAGAAAATATTCCTACGGGTTCAGTCTTCAATTGTTTATCTGAATTATTCTCCTATCACTTCGAAAGCCACGTTTACCGAAACTGACTTGTGAAAATCTATAACTGCTGTATATTCCCCTACATTTTTTACTTCTTCAGGGATCGTAATTTTCTTACGCTCAACTTCCAAATTGCATTGCTCTTTAAGTGCTTGAGCAATTTGAACGTTAGTCACAGAACCAAAAATCTTACCACTTGTACCAGTTTTTGCTCCGATTTTAAGAGTAACACCTTTGACTTGATCTGCCATTGCTTTGTACTCGTTCACTTTTTTGTTTTCACGAGCATCGTCTTGCTTTTTCAATTCAGCAAGCATTTTGAGATTAGACTGGTTAGCTAATAATGCAACTCCTTGAGGGATCAAGAAATTTCTTCCATAACCAGAACGCACTTTGATCAAATCGTGCTTATCTCCTAATTTATCAATATCTTTTAATAAAATTATTTCCATGATTTTTCAGAATTTAAAGATTACTTAAGTAGATCTGTAACGAATGGTAATATAGCGAGATGTCTCGCTCTTTTGACAGCTGTAGACACTCTTCTTTGAAATTTCAAAGAATTGCCAGTAAGACGCCTTGGTAATAACTTTCCTTGTTCGTTTACGAATTGTATAAGGAAATTTTCATCTTTGTAATCTACATGCTTTAATCCAAATTTTTTGAATCGGCAGTATTTTTTCTTTTGAGAGCCTATATTTGGATTGGCTAAAAATTTTATTTCATCTTGCGTTGCCATTTTTTTTAAATATTTTGAAGGTTAAGAAAAATTTATTCTTCAGAATCATCGATGATTACTGGAATTGCTGCAGCGATTGGAGCCGCGATTGGAGCTGAGTTAGTGTTAGAATTATTAAAAGCTCCATAAGGAATTTCCTTTGGCTTCTCTTTCTTCACCTTCTTTCCAATTTTTCCACTTCTCTTGTCTTCATAATACTTGACTGCAAATTTGTCAAGACTCACTGTAAGGTAGCGCATGATACGCTCATCTCGTTTTAAAGCCAGTTCTACTTTAGAGATCATGTTGCCAGTCTCTGCAGAAAACTCGATTGAATAGTATACTCCTGTGGAGCGTTTGTTTATAGGATAGGCCAACTGGCGCAATCCCATCTCGTCTACATGTACTATGCTTGCACCTTCATTGGTGAGCATTTCCTTGTAAGTCTGAGCTGTCGATTTTACTTCATCGCCCGACAGTACCGGATCTACGATGAAGGTTACTTCATAATGACGCATGAATTTAATTTGTTTTTAAAAAAGGTTGCAAAGATAGGCTGAACTGATCAATTTTCCAAATAATTCACACAAAGTATTGATCTTCAATACTTATTAAAATTATATACATTCAAATTTTATATGTAAAAGCCTTATTTTTAATTCTTTGGAAGGTTTTTTATCCTTTTTTCTATTTTTTAATCTTATTTAAACAAATAATTAATCCTCTCGAATAAAGCCTACTGGCATATTCTCATCATAATCACCAGCGATCAATGGCGTCTGAGCTCCTACTGTATATTCCTTTACACCCTTCGACACAAAATCGAATAATTCGCGAATCGTGACGGTTTTATTTGCATTTTTATCCGCTTCTCCTCGCAATCCTTTGATTAAAAAGTGAGAAAATATACCTTGACGCAACCCACCGTCTTCAAGTGAATATTCTTTTCCTTTGGAAGACATCATAAAAGCTGTTCCTCCACTTGTCTTATCTATTTCCTCATAAAAATAAAGTAAATTTGAATTATATCCACCCTTTGCAGCAAGCAAACTACCAGAATGACATGCATCTGCATAACATACTTTGTGCTTTGCTTTCGACTTTGATAATATTTCTTTAATCTCCTCATGCTTAATGGAATTCGTAAATCCATCGTAATCTATAGGAATAAATGTGCCCTCCAAACCATGGCCCGAAAAATACATCATGACCACATCATTTTCATCTGCCTTCATAAAGATATCATTCATAGCGCGGAGTATATTGTTTCGAGTTGCATCTTCATCGATCAATAATTTGATCTGATTCTCTTTTAATGCGCCGCCTTCTGGACTTTTTAAATGTGCATAGATTCTATAGGCATCGTCATCCGCATATTTCAAGGCTGGCATATGTTCATATTTTGCCACTCCTACGATAACAGCCCATATTTTAACTTCTGTACTTTTTTCTGGTTTGATGGATTCATCAAAAGTAAATCTGTTTTCTTTATATAGCTGCTGCTCAGCTTTGCCATAATTCCAAATCGCACCATAAACCAATCCACCTTTAAAATACATTACACCTTCCCCGTGTGGTGCGTGATTCTGCCATAAACCTTCGTATCGATCGCCATTAGCATAATAACAGATTCCTTTGCCCTTTGGCTCTCCATTAGTGAATTCCCCCACATATTTTGAACCATCTGCATAAAGCAATTTCCCATTACCGCTTTTGCAAAAACTCGTAGCGCAATCTGGTAGATTGGAGTCATTTGGTTTGTTTTTATCTTCCTTTGGTTTTGCTTGTTCTTGTTCTTTTGGCTTAGATGCAGGTGGCGCTTCTTCCATTTTTATTGCATCTTCGATGGCAATCTCGATATCAGATGAGCCTCCGACTTCTTCTTCAAATTCTTTTAATGAAATATCTCCAGCCCATTCACCTGAAATGATTCGACCATCCTGTTTTTTAAATTCTCCATGGCCTTCACGTTTTCCCTTTTTCCAATCACCATTATATACAGATCCATCTTTATAAAAATAAGAGCCTTGGCCATCATATTTTCCATTTAAAAAATTGCCTTCATAGCGCTCTCCTGAGGCTGTATAATAAGTACCTTTTCCATTTGGAAATTCATTGGACCAATTACCAGTGTAGCGGTCACCATTCTTAAAATTCATAGTGCCTTGACCTACTGGCTTATCTTGACGAAAATTGCCAGAATATACATTACCATTCGCCTGAATCCATTTTCCTTCACCTTCGCGGATGCCTTGTTGCCACTCACCAATATACTTTCCACCATTATTGTAGTAAAAAATACCTCTTCCATGCATCTGACCTTGCTTAAATTCACCTGTGTACCGTGATTTTGCCGAAAATGCCATCGTGCCAAATCCATTCTTACAATCCCCTTTTAGACATGTTTGTGCCTCTACCTTACAAATTATTAGTGACAAAACACTAAATAACAATAATTTACGCATGATAAAAATATTTACTATTACTGAATTGTAAAGGTATGTCTTATGATTGAATTTTTTAAGAATAACACGATTATTTCCATTTGTATTTTGGACTTTTAGTGAAGTTTCCGTTAAAACTTTACATTTACTGAAAGAAGATTTGCCTTTTCAAAATTATAATACAAAACTATTGCGCTACTCTCATTTATTGTCTGACAAAAGGACATTATATTTGCACACAATTGGTATAATATTTCAATTGAATACCTATATATCTGATTATCAATTTATAAAATATGAAAAATCGTATCATTTTCTTTCTTTTACTTTGCCTTGGTGCAGCATGTAAACCCAATGTAAAAGAATCTAACAACACAACATCTGCAACACCTACTGCTGATACCTATGGTGAAGTCATCACCCCGGAAGGAGCTGCTTCTGTAGCGGATATCATGGCAAATCTTCAAGCAAATGATAGTATTTCGGGTAAAGTGAGTGGCTATATCACTTCAGTATGCAAGAAAAAAGGATGTTGGATGATTTTAAGTCATTCGCCCACAGATTCTACAGGTTTATTTGTCAAATTCAAAGATTATGGTTTCTTTATGCCTTTGGATTGTGAAGGGAGTAGAGTTGTAATGAGAGGTGTTGCGTATAATGAAGTGACTCCCGTCGATGAATTAAAACATTATGCAGAAGACGAAGGAAAATCAGCAGAGGAAATCGCAAAAATCACTTCACCACAAGTAGAAAAAAAATATATGGCTGATGGTGTCGTCATGGTAGAACGCAAATCAACTGGTAAGTAAATAAAATCAATAGAATTAAAATAGAGTAACGATGTCAATCAATAAAATTAGTCAATTGCTTGGAGATCAAGCCGCCTTTTATTTAGATCATAAATGTACTACAATAGATAAATCCAATCTGCATATTCCAAGTAATGATTGTATTGAAAAAATATGGATCAATTCCAATCGCAACAACCAAACATTAAGAAGTATTCAACAGATTTTTTCTACAGGTAGGTTGGGACAAACGGGATATGTATCAATACTTCCTGTTGATCAAGGTATTGAGCATAGTGCAGGAGCTTCATTTGCTCCCAATCCAATATATTTTGATCCAGAAAACATAGTCAAATTAGCAATAGAAGGTGGTTGTAATGCTGTGGCTTCAACATTTGGTGTGCTTGGATCAGTCTCTAGAAAATATGCACATCGCATTCCTTTCATCGTAAAAGTCAATCACAACGAACTATTAACTTATCCCAATAAATTTGATCAAATCCTATTTGGATCAATAAAAGATGCTCACAATATGGGTGCAGTAGGAGTTGGTGCCACTATTTATTTTGGCTCAGAGGAAAGTGGAAGACAGATCGTCGAAATAGCTGAAGCATTTGATTATGCACATGAACTTGGTATGTGCACTGTATTATGGTGTTATGTCAGAAATAATGCATTCAAAAAAGACGGTAAAGACTATCACACTGCCGCCGACCTCACTGGTCAAGCAAATCATCTCGGTGTCACGATACAAGCCGATATCATAAAACAAAAATTGCCTACGCTTAATGGCGGCTACCAAGCATTGAATATGGGTGGTTCTTCTTATGGAAAACTTAATCCAAAAATGTATTCAGAACTGAGCTCAGATCACCCTATAGATCTTTGCAGATATCAAGTAGCCAACTGCTATATGGGTCGATCAGGATTGATCAATTCTGGAGGTGAATCAAAGGGAAGTTCCGACTTAGCAGAAGCTGTAACTACAGCTGTAATTAACAAAAGAGCTGGTGGAATGGGATTGATATCAGGTAGAAAGGCATTTCAAAAACCAATGAATGAAGGTGTACAAATTCTGAATGCGATCCAAGATGTTTATTTGTCTAAGGAAGTGACGATAGCATAGTTTTTTCAATAGTTAAAAGTGAAAAGTAAAAAGTTGAAAGTGAATTAACTTACCACTTATTACTTTTCACTTAAAACTAAATTACATTTTTACAAATTTTTGAATTCCTATCCTATTTTCTTGATCTCTGATTTGAATAAAATATAATCCAGATGGTAATTCGTCTAGCATAATTTGATGATTCGCTGAATGACAATTTCCATTTCTGATTAAATTTCCTACTTGGTCAAAAATTCTGAAATTTGTCCTTGTTACTTGATCAAAATGAATTTCTAGATGCTGATTCACTACTGTAGGAACTAAACTAAAATTCAATGCTTCGAATTCAGGATCTATTGAAGTAGGAAGACACATATCTAACCAATCTCTTTGAAAAGTAAAAACTTGTTGACAAATAGTAACTTTACCTTTGCCAACTACATTAATATCTTTAGGAAAACATATCTGATTTTTAGTTTTAAACAATGAATCACTTCTATAGTTATTTATGACATGATCATCTCTTTTTAGACAACGAAAATCTAGTCCATTAAGAGGAATTCCATTTAGTCTATTAGTGGTTAGATAAGAATCAGTGTAAGCCAAAGCACCATCAAAACAAAAATTATTTTGAAACATTTTGGGATCCCAACTTACTTTAATAGGCCAATACTTAGTGTAACATGCAACGGAAAAAGGTGAAGGATTGAAACAAGGCCCATCTTTGCGTAAGCTCTTTATTGGATTTTTACAAAATTCATAATCTATAAATGCTCTTACATCAAAAATAGAATCAAATGGTTCATTAAAATATTCTTCTCCCCACTCTGGGTTTAAATTATCCAATCGCCCTCCTTCATCTGCTATTGAGCTATCTGCTCTAAAAATTATTGTATCCTTATTGCCATTAGCATCTTCAAAATAAAATGGGAATTCGAAATCAGCTTTCTTTTGTGAAAATGCTGTCCATACAGAAAAGTATAATATTATGCCTAGATAGAAAAATTTCATAAATGGTATATTTATTCAAATATAAGCTATTCTTTAATTTCTCAATATTAAATATGAATCATACTCAAACTTTAACATTTTAGTCATTACTATTTGGTTTGATGAGGCATGATTGGAGACTTACGTTGACAATTTAATTTTTGTTTTTTTTAAAAATTAAAATATACTATCATAAAACTTCTCTAATTTTCACAAAGACTAGTTGATGTTAGAACTGAACTCTAGGAATGAATTTTCTGTAAAATCATGATTTTTTGAGCTATATTTGCATAATAAATTGGGTTCGATGAAAGCAAAATATGTCAATCCATTTACGGATTTCGGATTTAAGAAGATTTTTGGGGAGGAGGCTAGTAAGCCACTGCTCATTGATTTTTTGAATGCTTTATTACCCTCTCGCAGTAAAATCATAGATTTAAATTTTAAAAACAACGAACATCTAGGTCAAACAATAGCTGATAGAAAAGCCATTTACGACATCTACTGTGAAAGCGAAAATGGGGAAAAATTCATTGTCGAATTGCAAAAAGCTAAACAAAATTTTTTCAAAGACAGGACCATATATTATTCTACTTTTCCTATCAGAGAACAAGCTGAAAAAGGAGAATGGAACTATCAACTCAAAGCAATTTATTGTATAGGTATATTGGATTTTACTTTTGATGATTATGAAAGCGAGCCAGAAAAAAGCGAAGTAGTCCATTCTATCAAATTGAAAAATCAAAACAATGTGGTATTTTACGATAAATTGACTTACATTTATCTTGAAATGCCAAACTTCAAACTTCAAGAAAACCAACTCACAACTCGATTAGATCAGTGGCTTTTTTTTATTAAAAATTTAGAAGATTTTCAAACTATACCAAATATATTTTCTGATCATGTTTTTAATAAAGCTTTTGAAAAAGCAGAAATTGCAAAATTTGGCCCAATCGAAATGGAACAATATGAAATGAACTTGAAGCAATATAGAGACTATAAGAATACCATTGATACAGCTTTTGATGACGGCAAGGTAGAGGGGAAAATTGAAGGGAAAATTGAAGGGAAAATTGAAACTGCCATTCTTTTAAAGAAATTAGGTGTCGATATTCATATCATATCAGAATCAACTGGACTTTCACAATTTGAGATAGAGAAACTTTAATCCTGTAATGCATTATCATTATTGAATTTCATACAACGGTTCACTTTCCACTATTATTCATTCTCTAAATTCGTCAGAACAAGATTAATTTAGTAGTTAGTAATTAGTGGATAGTTTTAGTAATAAGTTGTAAGTTAATTTTAAACTTACAACTTATTACTTTCCACTAAAACTAAATTTACATTTTTACAAATTTTTGAATTCCTATCCTATTTTTCTTGATCTCTGATTTGAATAAAATATAATCCAGATGGTAATTCGTCTAGCATAATTTGATGATTCGCTGAATGACAATTTCCATTTCTGATTAAATTTCCTACTTGGTCAAAAATTCTGAAATTTATCTTTGTTACTTGATCAAAATGAATTTCTAGATGCTGGTTCACTACTGTAGGAACTATAGTAAAATTCAATGCTTCGAATTCAGGATCAATAGAAGTAGAAAGGCACATGTCATACCAATCTCTGGTAAAAGTAAAAACTTGATCTCCTATTGTCACTTTCCTTTACCAATTGTACTTTTATATACCTGGAAATGCTATCTGATGTTTGTTCTTAAAAATGAATCACTTCTAAAATTATTTATGGTATGATCGCCTCTTTTAAACAAGTATAAACTAAGCTATCCAAAGTAACACCAAGAATTCTTCTTAGTATTAAATTGTGATCAGTTAAATGCCATTGCCCCATCAAAGCAAAAATTATTTTGAAACATTTTGGATCCCAACTCACTTTATTGGCCAATACTTAGTATAACATGCAACAAAAAAGGTGAAGGACTGGAAACAAGGGCCATCTTTGCGTAGGCTCTATAGGATTTTGCAAAAGAAATTATCTAAAAATGCTCTTACATCAAAATAGAATCAAATGGTTCATTATAGTATTCTTCTCCCCACTCAGGGTTTAAATTATCCAATCGACCTCCTTCATCTGCTATTGAGCTATCTGCTCTAAAAATTATTGTATCCTTATTGCCATTAGCATCTTCAAAATAAAATGGGAATTCGAAATCAGCTTTCTTTTGTGAAAATGCTGTCCATACAGAAAAGTATAATATTATGCCTAGATAGAAAAATTTCATAAATGGTATATTTATTCAAATATAAGCTATTCTTTAATTTCTCAATATTAAATGTGAATCATACTCGTACTTTAACATTTTAGTCATTACTATTTGGTTTGATGAGGCATGATTGGAGACTTACGTTGACAATTTAATTATATGTTTTTTTAAAAATTAAAATATACTATCATAAAATTTCTCCAATTTTCACAAAGACTAGTTGATGTTAGAAGTGAACTCTAGGAATGAATTTTCTGTAAAATCATGATTTTTTGAGCTATATTTGCATAATAAATTGGGTTCGATGAAAGCAAAATATGTCAATCCATTTACGGATTTTGGATTTAAGAAGATTTTTGGGGAGGAGGCTAGTAAGCCACTGCTCATTGATTTTTTGAATGCTTTATTACCCTCTCGCAGTAAAATCATAGATTTAAATTTTAAAAACAACGAACATCTAGGTCAAACAATAAATGATAGAAAAGCCATTTACGACATCTACTGTGAAAAGGAAAATGGGGAAAAATTCATTGTCGAATTGCAAAAGCTAAACAAAATTTTTCAAAGACAGGACCATATATTATTCTACTTTCCTATCAGAGAACAAGCTGAAAAAAGGAGAATGGAACTATCAACTCAAAGCAATTTATTGTATAGGTATATTGATTTTACTTTTGATGATTATGAAAGCGAGCCAGAAAAAGCGAAGTAGTCCATTCTATCAAATTGAAAAATCAAAACAATGTGGTATTTTACGATAAATTGACTTACATTTATCTTGAAATGCCAAACTTCAAACTTCAAGAAAACCAACTCACAACTCGATTAGATCAGTGGCTTTTTTTTATTAAAAATTTAGAAGATTTTCAAACTATACCAAATATATTTTCTGATCATGTTTTTAATAAAGCTTTTGAAAAAGCAGAAATTGCAAAATTTGGCCCAATCGAAATGGAACAATATGAAATGAACTTGAAGCAATATAGAGACTATAAGAATACCATTGATACAGCTTTTGATGACGGCAAGGTAGAGGGGAAAATTGAAGGGAAAATTGAAACTGCCATTCTTTTAAAGAAATTAGGTGTCGATATTCATATCATATCAGAATCAACTGGACTTTCACAATTTGAGATAGAGAAACTTTAATCCTGTAATGCATTATCATTATTGAATTTCATACAACGGTTCACTTTCCACTATTATTCATTCTCTAAATTCGTCAGAACAAGATTAATTTAGTAGTTAGTAATTAGTGGATAGTTTTTAGTAATAAGTTGTAAGTTAATTTTAAACTTACAACTTATTACTTTCCACTAAAACTAAACTTACATTTTTACAAATTTTTGAATTCCTATCCTATTTTCTTGATCTCTGATTTGAATAAAATATAATCCAGATGGTAATTCGTCTAGCATAATTTGATGATTCGCTGAATGACAATTTCCATTTCTGATTAAATTACCTACTTGGTCAAAAATTCTGAAATTTATTTTTGATACTTGATCTAAATGAATTTCTAGATGCTGATTCACTAATGTAGGAACTATAGTAAAATTCAATGCTTCGAATTCAGGATCAATAGAAGTAGAAAGACACATGTCATACCAATCTCTATTAAATGTAAAAAACTTGTTGACAAATAGTAACTTTACCTTTGCCAACTACATTAATATCTTTAGGAAAACATATCTGATTTTTAGTTTTAAACAATGAATCACTTCTATAGTTATTTATGACATGATCATCTCTTTTTAGACAACGAAAATCTAGTCCATTAAGAGGAATTCCATTTAGTCTTTTAGTGGTTAGATAAAAAATCAGTGTAAGAAAGCTCCATCAAAACAAAAATTATTTTGAAATATTTTTGGATCCCAACTCACTTTTATAGGCCAATGCTTAGTATAACAAGCAACAAAAAAAGGTGATGGACTGAAACAAGGGCCATCTATTTGTAAACTTTGTATTGGATTTTTGCAAAATTCATAACCTATAAATGCTCTTACATCAAATATAGAATCGAATGGTTCATTATAATATTCTTCTCCCCAATCTGGGTTTAAATTATCCCTATTAGTTGAAGGATCATCCAAAACAGAAGAGTCAGCCCTATAAATTATTGTATCTCGATTTCCAATTGCATCTTCAAAATAAATTGGGAATTCGAAATCTGCTTTCTTTTGAGCTAAGACTGTATATAAACAAATGCAAAATAATATTCCTAATTTAAATTTCTTCATAACGTGCTTTTTTATTGTTTAATAAATGTTTCAGTGTATATAGAGTTGTTCACATATAATATAACCACATTTATGCCAGGGAAAAAACTACTTACTGGAATACTTATATCATAGTTGCCTAGTTCTTGAATTTGTAATGGACTAGCGACATAATTAAAACTGGAAAATAAGGGATGTGATACCATCACTTTAGTCTCGTAACTGTTATCCAATTCATAATGTATTACAGCATTATTAAAAGCTGGGTTTGGACTTACTCTAAGTTCAAATTTTTTATCACTACTCGGTCCACTTACTGAACAAGTTCGATTGGGCAGAATAAATGGGTATGAATTGACGTCTTCTCCACAATCATTTTTTACAATTAATTTTATTAAATATGGCACACCTGGAAGCATACCATCTTGCCATGTATTTGAAAGATTAGTCCCTCCTATACAAAACCGTTTTGCCCCTCTAGATAACCAACCTACTGTTTTTAACAATATTGGATTGGTTGGGTTTGAATTATTGTAAATTTCAATTTTGTACTGGTCATAATTACTACTACCGTCTATTTCAAAACAATAACTGCAATGTGATTCTTTAGTATCCTCTATTGGAGATCTTGTAACTACACTACTTGCAGGTGGGCAATTCCCACCAACCTGTTGAATAAATTCACATTTATAATCTGCAATGTGCTCAATCGCTGACTTAATTTGACAATTAGTCCAAGCATTTCGTTGTGGATTATTGCCAACTACATTATTGTCAATAAAATCATCTAAACAGCAGGGAAAATTGGGACAAGTTGGAGCAAGATTACATATGGGATCGCTAGGTGGCGTCTTTATCCAACATCTTCTTTGTTTTTCACTATTTGAAATAATGCCATCACAATTTTCATCCCAGTCAAACTCCAATTTTGGTGCATCCAAACAGTTTCTTGTTCCATCAAAACTATGGCCATTTCCGAGATTGTGAGCTAATTCATGATTCATTAATCCCCAGTCTAATGCTCTTATAGATGAAACAGTACCTCTTAAAAAAGCTACACCTCCATGAATAAGTGGGCCTTGATTTGTTACTTCAATAGGTAAAGCTAGAAATATATTTAGTTCAGAGTTTATATTTTTTCCATAAGTTGATAATAAACTGCTTAATTCATATCCATTATTCTTTTCATTTGCACAATGGAAATAAACGCCTTTTAATACCCATCGGATTGGATTGCAATGTGAAGCTGAAGAAGAAGTACCTGGTCCCAGCATTTAATTGAGGCTGATTATTAGCAAGAACATTATTTGCTTCCCAAATCATGTAGGAAGCCCAACCAGCTGCTTCACTTTGAGTAGCTTGAGTTCCATAACCTGGCACTGTTACTGTACCTTTACAATCTTGATTTACAAAAAAATGGAAATTGACTTTTATATAAACTGGGATACAATTTTCAAATATACTGTCAACATTAAGGCATGGTGGATTATTCACTGCAACAGCAGAACTAGAGGAATCAATTAAAACACTAGTGCATTCACTCTGTTGCTGCGCTTGAACACTATAATTCATGAATAAAATCAACAACAGATTTAATAATCTATTACAAAGTTTGGAAGTTTGGAAGTTTGGAAGTTTGGAAGTTTGGAAGTTTGGAAGTTTGGAAGTTTGGAAGTTTGGAAGTTACACTTAATTCCTGAAGAAGAGAAATTTTCATAATAATTGTATTAAAAATTTAAAAAAAGGTTTCAGTATAGCTGAAATAGATCAACTATTAATTTAAATATTATTTAATTTTGAGTATTCCATCATAGAGTCTCTTTCATATACGTAGGTGACGCGTAAGTGACGGAATACTTTTTCAAATATATGGCGATAGTATAAATTTTCCAAATTAAATGTGAATTATTTTCAAACTTTAACATTTGAAAATACTTTAGTTAAAATTGAAATGTGTAAGAGCCTAAATCAACATTTTTAATAAAATTCAAAATATTGTATTCATCTTTTTTTTTTTTGATAAATTTAAATTGAATCTATACACTTAGTTCTATTCCTTGCTATCACAAATAGTACCATAGTCAATGGTCAATTCCTCATTTACAGCTATATCTCTTATCGCTTCAAAATAAGCGCCATCTTCTATTGAAATAAGATTGGGATGGTCTGAATGATTGAGACAAAGACTAATATCGATTGATTTAAATCCATGTGCAGGAACAAAATAAACTTGCTCGTCAAACAAACAATAATTTTGGATGAGCTCTTGAATATAGTGCGGCAGTGTTTTTACTTCTTCGAAGCTTACTTCTACCCATTCTCCTATTTCTTTAGAAAAAACATTTCTTTCTCCTTTGCTAATCGCTCGGATGGCAAAAACTCCTACACCATGCAAAGCTGAAGCCTTCAGCATCGCAAAGGTCTGATCATTCAATTCTTTAAGAAGACTTTCTTTTAGATCTGCACTATTCATATCGCAATGCTTCTACTGGATCAAGTGCTGCGGCTTTCAACGCGGGATACAAACCTGAAATAATACCTACGATGATACAAACTGTGAGCCCCAAAAGCATCCAAGCCCAAGGGATAATAAAACTTCCACCCATAATGTATGTGACAATATTCCCCAAAGGAATCGCCAATAAAATACCCATCACGCCACCCAATAAACATACGATCATAGCTTCAAATAAAAACTGAAATAAGATCCACTTTCTCGTCGCTCCGAGTGCTTTTGCAATGCCTATTTCCTTTGTTCTCTCCGTCACAGAAACCAACATAATATTCATCAATCCGATAGCTGCGCCTAACAAGGTAATCAATCCTATTGCAATCGTTGCAGCTCTCAATTTCACTGTATTTTCTTTTAGAAATTCGATTATTCCATCGCTTTTAAAGATGTCAAAATTATTTTCTTCATAGGATTTTAATCCTCTAACAATTCGCATTTCCCCCAATGCTAGTGATACTGTTTCATCCATTTTAATTGGATTGCTTACTGCGACATTAATATTGTAATTGGAACTTTGTGCAGCATACTCTAATTTCGATTTTAACAATGGAATGATGACTCGTTTATCTGCCCCTTCATTCATAGAACTACCTTTAGATTTAAGGACACCTACAACAATGTATTTCTGCTCATCAATAGTGATTGTTTTATTCAAAGATAGGTCAATACCTCCATCGAACAATTTCTTTACAATTTCCATCCCGATAATGGCTTTATTCAAACCATTTTCTAATTCATGTGTAGAAAAAGCTCTTCCTGCTTCAATCTCATATCCTGCAACTTTAAAATAATTTTCATCAACTCCTCTTACTTTTATTGTGGGGTTTGTTTTTTTATTTTGATATTGGATGGTAGATCGGCCAGAGGCTCCTAATGAAATAGAAACCAAACCTCTTTCAGCAAATCGCTCTTTGAAATCCATCGCTTGATCATAGCTGATCGATTCTACTTCTTTAGTGTGTCTTCCCCCTTCATGTTTTCTCATATTCATTCCTCCCTTATTGATAGAAAAAGAATTAGCTCCAAGGTGACTAAAATTGCTACTCATACTATAAATTATACCATCAATTGCGGTCAAAATACCTACAAGAGCCATTACACCTAAGGCAATGATAATTAATGTAAGAAAGGTCCGAAGGAGATTCGCTTTCACATTGCCCCAAGAAATCCTTATTACTTCTTTCGTATCCATTGAGTGACAAAAGTAATGAATCTAGTGTAAGATATTGGAATATTCTTTCAAGGTGCTTATTTTTTCGACGAAGGCAAGAATTTTAGCTTTCTTCCCTATCTGTTAAAAAACCAATTTCATCTTTCAATACTATCCTGAGTGAAGTATCTATTCTACAATACTGCTTCATGTGGTTACGAAATAGAACATTAGATCTATATTCTTATTGTATCAAAGACTTACATTTTTACCACTCTCGTATCTAAATTTCTCTGCTGAAATAAAACAAAATAATTCAAATAATAATAATAACAATTCGTTCTTTTTCAAGAAGCAGATAATCGCTTAATTCAAATAAATAGAATGAAAAAATGCTTAGTTATATTCAAAATAATTCTCTTCACAATATCCATATACGGACAATCAAATACTGTTTTATATGAAAATCTTGCAGAAGCTGCAATGAGCTTGACAAAACAAAAAGTGAAATATGATCCAAGCTATTTTAAAATTAAATATCCCAATGGAGATGTCCCATCGGACAAAGGAGTGTGTACAGATGTTGTAATTCGGGCTTTTAGATTAATCGGAATAGATCTCCAAAAAGAAGTTCACCAAGATATGCGAACTCATTTTGAAAAATATCCAAATCTTTGGAAACAAATAAGACCTGATTGTAATATAGATCATCGTCGTGTACCAAATCTAATGACTTATTTTACAAGACATCGCACTGTATTAATTATAAACCAAAATCCACAAAATTATTCACCAGGAGATATTGTTAGCTGGAACTTGGGTGGAGCTGTGACCCATATTGGAATTGTAGTTAAGCAAAAATCCAGTGATGGCAAAAGACATATGATCGTTCACAATATTGGAGCAGGTCAAGTTATTGAAGACTGTTTATTCAAATATAAAATAATTGGACACTATAAATAATCACATTTTGAAAATCAAGAGGAAAGTGCCACATTAAATTGAGTTAGTTGATTTGATTAACGTATTCAAAAGCATATTTACTAAAAATAAATAGTATTCATCTTATATTTGTAAATATTTAATTTTATCTTCGAAAACATGGGCCTTTTTGACTTTTTTAAAAAGAAAAATACTGAAAATTCATCATTAACAAGTCATTCTACAGAACAAAAACTTAGTTTTGAAGAATTAGACGAAATCATTGAAAAGGAAGTAGAAGTTGGTGATTTTGGTGGAGCTACTCCAAATTTAACGCTTAGGAAAAGCGGAAATATTTATTTAATTGTAGATTGTCCCCCTTTTATAGATGGAGATGGAAATGAGATCCATGGAGATTCAGATTTCCCAGAAGTTTATGAGTTTGAAAACTTAATTTCAGAATATATAGGCGTTGAAGTTGAAAGAGAAGATAGAGAAGTTTTCATCATTCCAAATCCTAAAGCAGACAGCTTGGAAAAAGTAAAAGAATTTATTGAAAACTACTGGACTTTAAGAAAAGACATTTATAAGAAAAAAAATATCTGATATTACGATTCATTAAAGAATGCAGTTCGCAAAGATTTACTTTCAAATTCCAAAATAAATTTTCTATTTTTACCTAAAATTGGAATTATACAAATTTGAAGTATGTAACTTGTTGATTGATTGGCGATATGGAAAGGCTTATTTTGCAGAAAAGCTTTTAGATTTTGAACTACCGTCTAATAATGGAAACTGGCAATTGGCAGCTGTTGTGGTTTTGATGCTGCTCCTTATTTCAAAATTTTTAATCCGTATGAACTTACAAAAAAGTTTGATGCTGACTTACTGTACATCAATAAGTGGATAATGAATTTTGCACCTGATTATTTACCAGAAATTGTAGAGCATGATTTCGCAAGAAAACGAGCATTGGAAGTTTATAAAAACTCTTTGCTTGAGAAATTTTGATAGTTGGCAAAACTATTTATAAATTAATACAAACATTATGTGAATATAATAGTCAATAATAGCTATTATTAGAAAACCGATATCAATTTTTATATTTACATAATTTAATGCTATTTTTACAATAAGAAACTTTATGCTTTCAGTTTATAGGAATTTAGTTTGAAATAATTTTTGGTTTTGTCGTTATATATTTAAACTTCATACTAATTGAAATTCAGGATATGATAAGACCACAAACAAGTAAAAAGTCAATGAGTAAAAAAGATATAATTCGATTTGTTGGCGAGAATTTTTGTGATTACGAAATCAAAATTTTAAATTATACAAAATGGTCAAAATAAATGTATTAGAAAAATTTTCATTATTTACAGAATATTGGTCGCCAAAAATAGTAGGCGAATTAAATAGCCAATATGTAAAACTAGCTAAATTAAAAGGGGAATTTGTATGGCATAAGCATGTCCACGAAGATGAATTATTTATGGTAATCAAGGGCAGCCTTACGATTGAATTTCGAGATAAAACAATGATCATTAATGAAAATGAATTTATAATCGTACCACAAGGGACGGAACACAAGCCAATTGCCGAAGAAGAGGTTTGGGTATTGCTTTTTGAACCGAAAGGGACAATTAATACTGGAGATACTATTAGTGTTTTTACCAAGGAAAAATTAGAGGAATTATAATGAGATTATCTATACTCGATATCAAAATCTCATCAGTATTGTTTGTATCAATCATGATATTATTACTATGTTGTAACAGCAATAAGAAGAGTTTAAATATTGCCCCAAAAGCTGAAGCGTATTTAATTGAAGTAATGTCTCTTCTAAGAGAGAAATCGGTTAATAGGAATAAAATTGATTGGGATAAATTTAATGCTGAGGTGCATCGTTTAGCTTCACACAGCCAGACTATTGAGAATACTTATCCAGCAGTTCGTTTTGCTGTAAAAGAGTTAAAGGATAATCACAGTTACTTTGTGGCAGTAAATGAAGGTACAACAAGTGATCGCGATAAACCACTTCCAATTTTAAAAGATGAAATTACACCTCCTGATATAGCTTATATAAGACTCCCATTTTGTATTGGAAATAACGAACAAACTGATGAATATATTCTGACAATTATAGACAGAATTTCTTTACAGAACAACAATACTATAAAAGGCTGGATTATAGATTTAAGAGACAATTTCGGTGGGAATATGTGGCCAATGATGGTTGCGATTGGTTGCTTTTTAGATCATGGAATTCAAGGATATTTTGTTGGTGCAGATAATAAAGCTTTTGAATGGCGATATGAACAAGGTAAAGCCTATTTGGACACTATAATACTTGCTGAAACCAAGCAGCTAATTTCTTTGTGTAGGAAAACCAAAGTAGCGGTATTAATCAATAATCAAACAGCAAGTTCAGGAGAAGCGATGGCTGTACTGTTTAAAGGATATACGGACGCTAAAATTTTTGGAGTGCCCACATTTGGTGTTTCAACTGGCTGTGAGTCTTATACACTTTCAGATGGTTCGCGTATCAACCTAGCTACAAGTGTTTTTGCAGATAGGAACAAAAGAAAATATGGAGGAGCAGTTTATCCAGACATCACATGTTCCGAAAATGAAACACTAGCAAATGCCATTGTGTGGATTTATAAATAAGAATATGGTAACAACTAGTAAGATGAAAGCAATGTAGTTAGTAAGTTGAGCGTGAGTTAAAAAAAGCTATTCAGGCATTTGACAAGTAATTAGTCGTTAGTAATTAGTAAGTTGAGTGTAAGTTAAAAAAGTCAACGCCATTCTGGCATCAACAACTTACTACTTACTACTTACCACTTTCCACTTTTCTCCATTCACAAGTATCTATTTTCAATTTTCAATAACAATCTTTTGACTCACTTTTTCCTTTCCGGATTCAAGTGTAATAATATAGTTGCCATCTGTGTTTGGGTCAATTACTTTACTTCGATAATAATTTAATCCAATTTGTAAATGATCTAAGAATTTTTCTTCCAAAATATTTCCATGGATATCAGAAATTAAAACTTTGGTTGGACTAATTTTATTTAAATGGAAATTTATGGTGAATTCACCATTGTTTGGATTTGGATAAAGTTGCATTTTTAAACTTCCAATGCTTTGTTCATTCAAATCATGTGTCCCTACAATTGAATTCTTTATCAAATGAACTTTAAAAATCTGATTACTAGCGTTGCTCTCGAGTCCACTGTTGCTAAAAAAAATATTTTTGTCTGTGCTCTGAATACCGCCAAAAATATAACCCACCATAGTAGTATCTCCTAATAACTCATCAAGCTTAATTACCTCGTTGTCATAATGCGCAAGTTTTTTATTTGGAATAAACTCAGAGCTAGATCCTAAGTAATTTGGCATTTCTAGTGGAAGTCTATATTCTGCCATGCGTCCAGCTGAATCTCGAGTTACTCTCGCGATAGTCTTCACAAATGGTACGTTATTATCTTGAACCATGATATTGTTACTGTAATAATATTGTGCAATACCTCCAAAAAAAACATTGTGCATCTCTTTTTTTGAATCTGAATATAGTGGCAACACAGCACAGTGGTAATGATTGAAATATTGTTGGAAATTATTGTTGACAGTATAACTACTGCTTGAAATATCCACGCTATTTAAAAATGGTAAATCTGCATTGACCTGAAAAACGCCAGAGAATGCTGTTATACCTTCTTCTCCGTTTGGCATAATTTGAGATACTGCATTATAGTCTCTTCGATGCAAGTTTGTTTCATCTACAATCGTACCAGTATGAAGAATATTAATCGTCACACGATCATCAGCGATTTTGAATTTTCGAATCGCATTAGTATATGTTTGCACATAAGTGGCATGCCCCATTGGATTATAATCTCCATCAAATTTATGTCCACCGATCAAAAAATAACTGTCATTTATTTTCTTGAGATGGCCTCCCGTTACGGCAAATAAGGGATCTGTAATTTGGCGTATTTCATTGCTCAAATTTTTAGCTGACATCACTGCTTGGATCGTAGCTGGAACATCTATTGCAGTCAAATGATTGAAAGTAATTTTCTCACCAGAAGCTGCATGATATCCATAGCCTCCAATGACATAAAGAAAATCGCCTTCTTGATGAAATTGCATATTTGTAGAACTCAGATGCTCTCGAATAGATACAGAAAGTGAAGTCAATGGTGCTGTCCATTTTTGCTTTGCTACGGGGTCAATGACAATCAATTGATTATTGTTTCCTGCGATATCGAATGCAGCAAAAGGCTGTCTGCGATGCAACCCATCAAGTCTTCCACCAACGAGCAACCATACACCATTGTGCTGACCAAAAGCATAAGCTTGTAATCCAGCTAAACCAGAAATAGTGATTGGTTCTAGAAAAATGTCAAATGGTTTTGTTTGTGGGAAAGCAGTTTGACACCATGTAAGCACAAATAAAAAGAAAATTTTAAATTTCATATAATTAATAATTATTCAATTTTTGAAATTCATGGTCACTTCAATTTCAACTATTTGAGTACGATTGCCTTTAACAGTCATTATTCCTCGACATTAAATAATTCATTAGGTTTAAGTCATCTTCTAGCTTAAATGCTGTGTAATAACTTGTTGCAATGCATGTGCAGAAACGACACCAGATTGTCTCCATTTAATCTCCCCATTTTTAAAAAGAATCAGTGTGGGTACGCCTTGGATTTTGTAAGTATGCATCACTTGTGGATTTTTATCTACATCTATTTTAAGAATCTTGGCTTGATCACCTATTTTGATTTTAGATCACTTAAGATGGGTTTCATCATTTTACATGGACCGCACCATTCAGCAAAAAAATCAACTAATGTTGGCGTGTCACTTTTTATTATTTCTGAAAATTTTTCTGCCATTTTATTTACGTTTTACTTCTTCAAATTCTATATCATGGGCATCAATATTCTCGATTTGCTGCAATTCGGTATTTTGATTTGCACCAAAACAATTTCCTGCAGCACAGCCAAATGCAAATAAGCCCATTGATGCAAAATAAGCTCCTAATAGAGCTCCAACCCATTGATGCAACATTACAGACTGTACAATAACAAATACGCCCAAAATCAAATATAGTGCTCTAGTAAAAGTCCAATCGTTCAATACTCTTTTTATCATTTATGCAATATTTATTGTTGGTGACATCGTAACCTTAGATTTAACAGAATTGGAAATCAAACAAGCCGCTTCTGACTTATGTAAAATGCGCTCTGCCTTTTCTCTATCTTTTTCGTCTGATATCGTAACTGTTGGTTCAAGGATCACTTCACTCATCATAAATTTTCCTTCAATTTGTTCAAGTATCCCTTTCGATTTACAAGAAAAATGAGTAAAACTTAATTTTGAATTTTCGGCTATTGCCAAAAAAGTTGTCATTAAACAACTGCTTACCGCTGCAGTAAAAAGATGTTCGGGAGACCATATACCTGGAATTCCTTTTGGAAATTCTGGCGGGGTCGCGACATCAACACATGGACCTCCATGGGCCGTTAATTCTGGTGAGCATAATGATCCTTTGCGATCAGCAGTCCAACTGACATCTACTTGATATGAATGTGCTTCCATCTTATCCAATTTTGTTTTGTAAGCTTATCCAACTACCACCATTGTGCACTTCATTGAAGCCATTCGATTTTAAAATATTTTTAGCTGCTGCACTGCGCATACCACTTGCACAGCATGTGATGATTGTCTTATCTTTCTTTAGTTTACTCAAATTGTTATTTAATGTATCTACAGATATATTGATTGATCCTTTGATATGACCACTCTGATATTCACCCTTGCTGCGCACATCAAGTATGACAGCGCCTTGCTGAACAAGTTCTGCATAGTTAACTTTTGGACCGAAGCCAAATAATTTTTTTAAACTTTCTAACATATTTTTATACTGTTTGAGATTTATAATAATTTACATCCATCCATGATCCACCATTGTAACATTCCATTCCCATCTGTGATAGGAACTGAGTGGCTTGTCCACTTCTATTGCCACTTGCACAGCATAGCACTAAGGGTTGTTTTAAGTCTTTGAGTTCGTCTATTCGTTGCTGAATTTCTTGCAATGGAATATTGATCGATCCTACGACATTGCCGCCCATAAATTCTCCTTGTGTACGCACGTCAACGATGGTGCCTTGATTTTCTTCAATGATTTTTTTTACTCTCATTTTTTATTTGATTTTGATATTTTTTAATTTAATAATCTTTAGTTTATGACTCTTTTGATTTGACCTTTTCGAAGCTATTGAACAATAGCGCTCCCATGACTGCACCATAAAGGGTGCTGTTGATTGGTTTCGAAGTGATGATACATGTTCCACTGGCACATCCCACATAATGATAATAGAGGTAACCTCCTATTGATCCTACGATGACTCCTAGGATGCTTAATTTATGTTTTAATATAAAATCCATTTAAAATATTTTGTCAAAACAAAGCGATCTACCATATAGACTTAGCCTCATCAATTTCAGTGCAAATTTGCGACAGGAAATTTTAGAATATGGTAACCTTTGTCACATAAGCCAAAATATTTTATTTTTTTGCTAAAAATCTCAATACATTAGCTTTACCACTGTGAAATTTACCTTCATTCAATTGAATCTCTTCATTTTGATTTTGGAGAATTAACAATTCATTAAAATCAGTTTTTAGTCTATCCATCGCGTACAACATAGAAATATCTTTTGGGCCGCCACTTGTATTGACGATTTGATCGAGATTAAAAGCTTCAAGAATGATTAATCCATTTGGTTTTAGCCATCGTTGCATTTTTCTATGGATTGTCGTCCTGATGGAGTCAGGAAAGTGTGCGTAAATTGCTGCAATCACGTCAAATGAATTTTCTGGATAGTCAATTTCTAAGGCGTCTTGCACTTGGTAATTTATAGTTACATTGTTTTCATCTGCCAACTGCAGGGCTTTTTTCATTGCCTGTTCACTAGAATCAAATGCTTCTACTTTCCATCCATTTTTTGCAGCATAGACTGCATTCCTACCTTCGCCTTCGCATACCAAAAGAATACTTCCTGGTTTAAGTTTGTCCAATTGATTTTTAAAAAAATCATTGGGTAATACTCCATAAGCAAACTCTGGTTCTGCATAGCGTTCATTCCAAAATTCTTTCATTTGCTAAATTGTTTTTATTGAATAAATATACTGTGCATTTTGTCCATGAAGAACAATGCAATGCGATGGTATGCAGATTTTTTTTCCTTGCTGTGATGTTTGAAAAAGTTAATCTCTATTTTGGTTCGAAGCTTTCCCCTTTTTCATAGATGACATTGGATCTTCCTACGATCAATGAATCCACACGACCAATCATTTTAGGATCCTTGTTGGTATAAGGAAATTTATGCAATATATAACGCATGGCATTCAATCTAGCCCGCTTCTTACAATTTGATTTGACGACAGTCCATGGTGCGTCTGATGTATCTGTGTGAAAAAACATTTTCTCTTTTGCTTCAGTATACTCTGCCCATTTATCCAGTGAAGCTTTATCTATAGGGGAGAGTTTCCATTGCTTCAAAGGATGAGATTCTCTATCTTTGAACCGTCGACGTTGTTCATCTTGACTTACAGAGAACCAAAATTTAAATAATATAATATTGCTTCTCACCAAGTTTCTTTCAAATTCTGGCACTTGACGCATGAATTCAAGATATTCTGAATCAGTACAAAATCCCATCACTCGCTCGACTCCCGCCCGATTGTACCAAGAGCGGTCAAATAATACGATCTCACCATTAGTAGGAAGATGCTTCACATAGCGTTGAAAATACCATTGTCCCTTTTCTTCTTCTGTGGGCTTCTCTAGAGCCACTACACGAGCTCCACGTGGATTTAAATGCTCCATAACACGTTTTATCGTTCCTCCCTTACCTGCAGCATCCCTGCCCTCAAATAAGATAACCACACGTGCTCCAGTTTCTTTAATCCAAGCTTGCATTTTTAATAATTCAACTTGGAGATTATATTTCTGAAACTCATAATTCTTCCTCGACATGAGATTCTTGTATGGATATTCTCCATCGCGCCAATTTTCATTTAGTTCATCATCTGGATGACGCTTTTTTGAAATCAAATCTCCATTCTCCTTCATCAGTATTTCAAGAATCGTTTTTCTTTCCTCCTCAGGAAAATTTTTGAGATAATTCTCAGCTTGCTCCCGCTTCAATTGCTTTGGCTTTACGATCTTATCCTTTAAAGCAGCAGCTTCGCTATTCAATTTTGCTTTTATTTTCTGATTGACTGTATTTTGGCGCTTCTCCTCTGGATTTTTGCCTTCAATAATATCCCCTTGTGATACCTTTCGCACTTTTGGCTTTAGCACTTTCTGTTCAGTTGAGCTTAATTTTCCTTTTGCCATTTTTAGTTTTTTATTAATTATCTATTAATCTATTGATTATATATTTAAATTGTTTGGAATCATTCATAAAACGAGTAAAAAGTCGTTTATTTTTTGTTATAAAAATAAGAGACAAATCAACGTCAAGTAAGACTGTCTTACTAGTCTTAAATCTAAGTTTTGGTAAAAAAACAAATCTAAGTAAAATATGTCAAAAATTCTAGAATAATTTTTAATATTTTTTGTGTTGGATTGTCATACATTACCATTTTTATACATCTTGTTTGGTGTGGAATTATTAATGGTATGGACTGGATAAAAGGAGCTTGGCCAGTCCTTTAGAACTCGATTGTTTAAAATTTGTGTACGATTGTTATAATTATAGAAAATTAGAATTTTGTAAGTTTCAATATAGCTTTGCCTGCCGATATTTTATACGAAATGTATATTCCTACTTGTATTTTGGTTTTCAAAAAGTGTAGAGAAAACCCCGATGATATTTTGTTCATTGATGAGGACCAATATTTTGAAAAATTGGCAAGCAAAATGTTTAAAAATGCAGGATATTATTGTAAGCTGTTCCAATGTCAACCAAGTTGATATTACTCAGACCAAATGGAAAAGTAATAAGGTACGCAAACAGGATATTTATTTCGCCAAAAACTACTTAACAACTTGGAAAAGAGGCATAATGCAGTAAATGTTTGAAAAAATGCGTGTGTTTTTTACAAATTTGTATAAAATGCGTGTGTTTTTAATGATTTCCGTTGATTTTTTATAAATTTTTAATGTTTTGATACTTAATTCTCAACGAGACGAGTCTCGTTGCCAATTTTTAAATGCAAACAATATTGATCCCAAAATTTTACTTATGTTTATATTAAAATAACATGTAAGACAGTTCGAACATCAAACCATTGGCAAAAAATTGTAACTTGCGCTTCTTAAACCGACAACTGATTAAATGAATCTAGATCAATACATTGACAGCATAAATAAACGGTACAAACTTGGCAATGCTACCGAGCACACATTTCGCGGAGATCTGCAACAACTTATTGAAAGCATAGTGCCTGATATAAGAGCGACCAATGAACCCAAAAGACAATCTTGTGGTGCGCCAGATTATATCCTGACCAAAAAAGAAATACCTGTAGGGTTTATTGAAGCCAAGGACATTGGCGACAAAGATCTTGAAGGTACAAAGAAAACGGGTAATAAAGAACAATTTGACCGTTATAAGACTTCGCTAAACAACCTAATTTTCACCGACTATTTAGACTTCCATTTATACATTGACGGAATTTTTATTACAAAAATTGCAATCGCTGAATTACAAAACGGAACTATCGTTCCGCTACCTCAAAACTTTGCAACTTTTACAAATCTCATCAAAGACTTTGCTACCCACATAGGGCAAACCATAAAAAGTTCTAAAAAACTGGCAGAAATGATGGCTGGTAAAGCCAGGCTACTTTCTGATGTTATCGAAAAGGCATTGACTAGTGATGAAACTAATCATGAGGATAGTACACTGAAAGACCAGATGAACGCTTTTAAGCAAATACTCATTCACGATATCACACCACAAGGATTTGCTGATGTATATGCACAAACCATTGCTTATGGTATGTTTGCAGCTCGTTTGCACGATCCAACATTACCAACTTTTAGCAGACAAGAAGCCTCAGAATTAATCCCAAAATCAAATCCTTTTTTTACGCAAACTATTTGGTTATATAGCAGGTCCCGACATTGACGACCGTATTAAATGGATAGTAGATAATTTGGTGGAAATATTTTTGGCTTGTAATGTTGAAGAGATATTAAAGAACTACGGAAAGTCAACAAAAATGGAAGACCCCATCATCCATTTTTATGAAACGTTTTTGAGTGAGTACGACCCGAAATTGAGAAAAGCAAGAGGCGTATGGTACACACCTGCACCAGTGGTAAATTTCATTGTCCGTGCAGTGGATGATATTCTGAAAACTGAATTTGACCTACCACAAGGACTTGCGGACAATAGTAAAACAAAAATAAAAGTTGATGTATTAGGCAAGAAAGTAGAAAAGGAAGTTCACAAAGTACAAATACTTGACCCAGCCACAGGAACTGGAACTTTCCTAGCCGAAACCATAAAACACATTCATAAAAAGTTTGAAGGACAACAAGGCATTTGGAGCAATTATGTAGAAACACATTTATTGCCTCGCCTCAATGGTTTTGAGTTGCTGATGGCAAGTTATGCCATGGCACACCTAAATTGGATTTGCTGTTGACAGAAACAGGTTACAAACCAACCACCAACCAAAGGTTTAGAGTTTATCTTACCAACAGTTTAGAAGAAAGCCACCCCGATACAGGAACTTTGTTTGCAAATTGGTTAAGTGCAGAAGCCAACGAAGCCAATCACATCAAAAGAGATACGCCTGTAATGTGTGTTATTGGAAATCCACCATACAGCGGAGAAAGTGCAAACAAAGGCGAATGGATTATGAGCCTGATGGAAGATTACAAAAAAGAACCAGGCGGAAAAGAAAAACTAAAAGAAAGAAATCCGAAATTTATAAATGATGACTACGTTAAGTTTTTGCGTTACGGACAGCACTTTATTGAAAAAAACGGAAGTGGTATTTTGGCATTTATCAATCCTCACGGTTTTTTAGACAATCCTACTTTTCGTGGTATGCGTTGGAACTTGCTAAAAACGTATGATAAAATTTATACCATAGACTTACATGGAAACGCCAAGAAAAAAGAAACAGCACCCGATGGAAGTGCTGACATAAATGTATTTGACATTGAGCAAGGCGTTTCAATAAATTTTTTTATTAAAACAGGAAGGAAAAAGGCAAATGAATTAGGTAAAGTATTTCATTTTGATTTATTCGGAAAACGAGAATTCAAATATGATTTTCTTTTGAAAATTCTATTGCAATTGATTATAAAGAACTTCCAAAAGTTGCTCCAGATTACTTTTTCGTTGATAAAGATTTTGGTGATTAAAAAATTTACGATAAAGGATTTGCAATTACTGAATTATTTAATTGAATAATTCGCTAGGCATTCAAACTCATAAAGATTCTTTAACTATTGATTTTCAAAATCTAATTAATAAAAATTTTGAGATTTTTATTCGATTTAAGCAATTAAAAATGGAATTTTAAAGTAATATGTCATTGAAAATTGATTAATTGCAATTAAAAGACAAGAAAATTGGAGTTTAAAGTGCGACAAAAAAGTTCAATTGGACCTTGTAATCAATTTATTTACAAGGAAAAAATATAGTTGATAGATTAAGAGGCCGTTTCAAAACATATAATTGAAGGAACAGGTGAATTATGTTCATGCTTTTGATTGGATAATAATATTATTTAAAATTCATTATGAATCAAATTAAACAGGGAAATAAGTCGTTTTGGCAGGATTTTTTCCCCTTTACCTATATCCAGAAACCAACGGACCCAACAAATCATAGGCAAACAACACGAAAGAACGCCCAAACCTAAACGCAGAAATTGTAAAGCAAATAGCCGAAAAATTAGGTTTAACTTTCACCAACGAAAAAGAAGCAACCAAAGACACGTTTGCACCAATAGACATTTTAGATTATATCTATGCAGTTTTGCATTCGCCAACATACCGTGAGAAATACAAGGAGTTTTTAAAAATTGATTTTCCGAGAGTGCCTTATCCAAAAGACAAAGAAACTTTTTGGCAATTGGTAAAATTGGGCGGAGAGATCAGACAAATACATTTATTAGAAAGTCCAATTGTGGAGAAGTACATCACACAATATCCTATTGATGGAGATAATGTAGTTGGCAAAATTCGTTTTGAAGAAAATTATGAAATAGTTGATGGAAAAAGTGTGATTCAACTAGACCCAATTTACCAGATGGGTAGAGTGTATATAAATGATATTCAATACTTTCAAATGGTACCTAAAGTAGCTTGGGACTTTTACATCGGCGGCTATCAACCGGCTCAAAAATGGCTCAAAGACCGCAAGGAAAGGAAATTAGAATTTGATGACATTCTACATTATCAAAAAATCATTATTGCGTTGACAGAAACAGACAAACTAATGAACGAAATAAATAAAATAAACATTGAGTAAAAGTGTATTAAAAATATCAATTCATTTCTTAAATAAAATGAAGATCAATATTACTAATACTGTGATAAACTATTCTGTTGACTGAATTTATACCCAAAACAAACAGCAAAAAAAATAATTAAATTGATATAAGCAAAAAAAATTAATTGAAAATATGTTTACAGTAGATCAAATAGAACAAGCGCATTCAAAAGTAAAATCAGGTGCTGATTTTCCTAAATACATTCAAGAAATTAAAGCATTAGGTGTGGTGGCATTTGAAACATGGGTTAATGACAGTCATACAGAATATTTTGGTGAGAACAATTTCCGCACAGCTTCAAAGCCGAAGTATGCAGAGTTAATTATCTCAGAAAATAGTGATGGAGAAAATTTTAAAGGGAGACTTAAAGAACACCAACAAGGTAAAACAGACTATTTTACATTTTGTAAAGATTGTGCCGAAACGGGAATTGAGAAATGGATAGTAAATCTTCATCATATGACTTGTATTTATTATGATAAAATTGGTACTGAAATTTTGGTAGAGCAAATACCACAGGTATAAATATTTTTAGGAAATTCCTGACCATTATTTGCTGTAATATTCAGAGTGAAATTGGATTTGTAGTTCACAAATTTTTATTACGCTTTTATTCAAATATTCAACATGGCAACATATCCTAAAAATAAAAACAAAGTATAACTAGTAGTTAGTTCAAAACTTTTTTCATTAATTTGTGAAACCAATAAAATTAAAATATGAATCCTGTAGTCCATTTTGAGCTTCCATATAAGGATGCAAAAAGAATCAAAGAATTTTATAGCAACAGTTTTGCTTGGAAAATGACAGATTTAGGTGAAGAATCAGGCAATTATATCCTTGCACAAACAGCTGAAAAAGATGCTAAACCAGGTTTTCCCGCAGGAAGTATTGATGGTGGTTTTTATCCAGTAAAACCAGAGTGGCCAAGTCAATATCCTTCCATAGTTATTGGTGTAGAGAATATTGATGAATCCATTTCATTAATCAAGCAAAATGGAGGAACAGTTTTAGGTGAGCCTATGACTATCCCAAATTTTGGAATCTATGTATCTTTTACCGATACAGAGGGAAATAGAAATAGCATTATTCAGCCACAAGGAATGTAAGCAAAAGTTGATTAGGAAATAATGAATATACAAACCACACGACTTACTATTCGAGATTTAAAAAAGTCAGATCTAATGGACTTTTATGCCTATCGTTCAAATCCTGAAGTTACAAAATATCAAGGATTTGATGTGATGACAATCGGTCAAGCTGAAGATTTTATTTTGGATAATTCGACTAAAGTATTTGGTAATGCGGGGGAATGGGTTCAATATGGAATCGAACACAATGAATCTAAAAAACTAATAGGCGACTGCGCAATAAAACTTGATCAAAACGACACGAGAATTGCAGAAATAGGTATTACAATTTCACATCTTGAACAAAGAAAAGCCTATGCTAAAGAAGTTCTAGTTGGTATTTTAAAATTTCTATTTGAAGTAAATGAGATTCATAGGGTTGTTGAAATTGTAGACGCTGAAAATATTGCTTCAATTAATTTGTTGAAAAGTATTGGATTTAGACAAGAGGGACATTTTATTGAAAATATTTTTTTTAAAGGAAAATGGGGAAGTGAATTTCAATATGCAATGCTAAAACGAGAATGGGATAACATAAAAAATTAATAATAACACAGACAAAACAATGAACCCCTAACATCACTTTCCTAGGTAAAGCAGTATTCCTTTTGCAAATCTAAATAATACTGAGATATGTGTATTTTTTAGTACAAGGTAGGTGCAATAAAAAAGTGGTGGGCATTTATTGACTACCATTGTAGAATTAAAAATTATTATTTTGTAAAAATGACAACAATACGGATCTTCAATTACCCATGCTAAGTACACAAAATAAAAAGACCTGTCCTTACAGACAGGTCTCTCTATATAAACCTTCAATCTAAAAATTAATGCTGAACATTAAATTTATTTTTACTCATTGTACCATCGGCAGAAATAGCATTTACTATATACTGTCCATTTGGTAAATTCGATGCATTTATTCTCACAGAACGTGAATTCAAATTAGATTCCACGTGAGCTATTTTTCCAAAAAGATCAATTACTTCAACCTTCACTAAATTCACATTACTGCTTAAAGTAAATTCGGATTGAACTGGATTTGGATAAAGATTTACTTCAAACTCAGAAGTCGCAGCCTCAATAGAGCCATATCCAATCCCTGGTAATTTTGGCAATGATTCCAATGCTTCATTTACATCACAATCTTCTACACAATTTAACTTTGATGGTTCTTCTTTTTTGCTCATTCTAGTCGTGCCTTCACCTGTCAAAGAACCAACTAACGTAATACAATAATCTTCTACTTCTCCATATGAGAATACACAACAAGAATTACCTGGATATCCACCATAAGCCATAGACACACGCATTCTTGTGTTTTTTGTAGGACATACACAGCTACCTGGCATTGTCACATATCCACAGATTTTCCCTGAACCACTTCCATAAGCTACAAATTCGTTTGGATCCTCAAAATCTCCATCTGCATTATAATCTATCCATATTCTCCAATATACATTATATATTGTTCCAGCAAAACCTGGTGTTAAGCATATATTGTATGAATTGCCATAATTCAATGGTGCACAGTTAGCTGTTGAAAAATTCGCATAACCACCATTATTTCCAGAACAATTATTTAAGCTTTGTAAATTTACACATTGTATCCACATATATTGACTATTCAAACCTCTTGAATCGCAATACGCAGCTGGAGGTGGAGTCGTAGTATTACAATCCACAGTCACAGTAAATCTGCATGTATCTGTTAAGTTTCCTTGCTTTGCAAGGTAAGTAACAGTAGTCGTACCACAAGGGAACAATGTACCGTTTGCAGGGCCACCGATTTGAGTCAATTCATAACATGGTACTTCACAGATATATTCACGTAGGCAAGTAGGATACTGATCATTCCATGTCCCATCTGGCAATAGCTCTACATAATCTTGATCACCATTTGCATTATTCGGTTGACCAGGATACCAATTGGTAAAAGTCAATGGTCCTTTATCAACCCATTCAAACAAACCTTCAACTCTAGAATCATGAAGTCCAATATATGCTGTCTGACCCATAAGTTTTGATGCTACCCAGTTATTTTCCGAGGTTGAATTCATTGAACATAAATAACCTCCTACACTTTCGCAATGTGCCTTTGCATTGATCCAATTTGCAGGTTGCAATGAGCAAAAATATTTATGATTATTGAATGTACCGATATACATAAATCCTGGGATTGAATCTTGACATGCTCCACAAGTTGTTACAGATGGTGGTGTCCAAGAAACCAATGCGCCATTTAGATTTGGATTAGTACGTGTCACATTAATATTTGCAGGGCAATTTATCTTCAGTCCACCTCCTATCACTGTCAATGTAAAACTATGTGTTACTGAACGTCCACAAACATCTTGAACAACATAAGTGATCGTATACACACCAGGCCCAAATATATGTCCAGGATTATAATTTCCAATAATAGTGGAAGTACTACAATTGTCTGCAAAAGTTGGAACCTGCCAGCTTATAGCTTTTTGGCAATCTCCATTTAAATTCACAGTCATATTTGGAGGACATGATGTAAATACTGGAGGCGTATTATCCACTAATTCGATTGTCTGATGACAAGTGCTGTATATTGATGAATTACTTGGATCTGTTGCTTTCCATATACGAATTACTTTTCTAGCTAATGCACAAGGTCCTGTAGAAAGCAATGAATCTCTATATGTCACTACAGGTGTACCACAACTTGGGTTACTAGCGGTCGCTGTCGCATATCCTGTATTACCTGGGCCATAAGCTTGTGTAGGACATCCAAAGAAATTTGGAGGACAAGTAATATTTGGTGGATTTGAACAGCAATTGTTTAATACAGTTACAGTAAAAGATAATTGTACAGAATTTCCACAGAAATCTGAAACAGTATAAGTCACAGTCGTCGTACCAACATTAAACAAACTACCAGAACTATGACTTGAAGTAAAGTTTAATACTTGACAATTGTCGTTCGCTATTGGAGGATTCCAAGTTACGATGGCTTGACAATTTTGAGTTGTTGGATTTACTGTAAGATTAGCAGGCATATTTGACAATGTCGGTGGATTATTGTCAATCAATTCAATAATCTGAACACAAGTAGCAAACAAGTTTGATTTGTTTGGATCTGTTGCTTTCCAAGTTCTTTGTATTTTAGTCGCACCTGCACAAGGTCCTGTGCTTAATACTTGATCAGTATATGTTACTACAGGAACTCCACAACTTGGATGTCCAGCTACTGCAGTAGCAATACCTGTATGTGATGGCTGTGTAGAACTGCTTGGACATGCATTGTAATTTGGTGGACATGAGATGATTGGATTTGAATTGCAGCATACTGTCACAGTTACTGTGAAGCTCGCCTGAATTGAATTTCCACATCCATCGGTTGCAGTATAAGTTACAGTTGTAACACCTTCATTAAATAAACTTCCTGAAGCATGTGTTGATGTTAAACTAGACATTGTACAATTGTCATTAGCAGCTGGAGCATTCCAACTTACAGCAGCTTGGCAATTTGTACCTGGTGCTACAGTAATATTCGCTGGAATATTGCTGATTGTTGGAGGCATCACGTCTTTAAGTTCGATAACTTGAATACAAGTGGCGAACAAATTTGATTTGTTGGGATCCGTTGCTTTCCATGTTCTTTCGATTCTTGTTGCACCAGCGCAAGGTCCTGTAGAAACTACATTATCTGTATAAGTTACAACAGGAACACCACAATTTGGTGATCCTGCTACTGCTGTAGCCACACCTGTTGCACTAGGAGATATAGAGCTATTTGGACAAGCTTGATAGTTTGATGGACAAGTGATAATTGGATTTGCATTACAGCATACACTTACTGTTACTGTAAATGTCACTTGAGTAGAGTTACCACAATTGTCAGTAACTGTTAAAGTAACTGTAGTCGTTCCTTCATTGAAAGTACTGCCAGAAGCATGTGATGAAGTCAATGTTGGCGTCCCGCAATTATCATTAATTGTTGGCGCATTCCAAGATACTTGAGCTTGACAATTTGTGCCAGGTGCTACAGTTAAATTAGCTGGTACATTTGTTATTGTTGGAGCCTGAATATCTTTCAATTCAATCACTTGCACACAGGTAGAAAATAAATTCATGTACACAGGATTTGTAGCTTTCCATGTTCTTTCTATTCTTGTCGCACCTGTGCAAGGTCCTGTAGAGATTACATTATCTGTATATGTAATCAAAGGCGCTGCGCAATTTGGATGACCAGATACAGCAGTTGCTGTACCAGTTACTGCAGGTTGAGACGAAGTACCTGGACATGAAGTATAATTTGGAGGACAGGTAATCACAGGATTAGTTTGGCAACAAGCTGTTACTGTTACTGTGAAGCTACAAGTCGCGGTATGTCCGCATAAGTCAGTTGCAGTAAGCGTTACTGTTGTTGTTCCTTCATTGAACAAACTTCCAGAACTATGACTTGAACTCAATGTCGCTTTACAATTGTCATTTATCGTCGGTGGATTCCATGATACCTGAGCTTGGCAATTCGTACCTGGTGAAACAGTTACATTCGCTGGGCAATTTGTGATCGATGGACCAATATTATCAGCTAAGGTGATTTTTTGTTTACAAGTTGATCTCAATGTGGTGTCATTTGGATCTCTTGCTGTCCAAATTCTATACATCGTCAATGCTCCAACGCATGGGCCTACAGAAACCATACTATCGCGATACACGATAATAGGCGTGCCACATGATGAAGACCCTGGCACAGCTGTAGCTGTTCCAGTTTTTTTAGGTAAAATGGTGTCTAATGGACAGCCGTTAAAATCAATTGGACAAGAAATAATTGGTGGCACTGTACAACATTGTCCTGTTACAGTAATTGTAAATGAACATACAGAAGAATTCAAACATAAATCTTCTGCTGTATAAGTAACAGTCGTTACTCCAATCGGAAAACGGTCTCCTGATATATGTGATACAGTAAGATATAATCGACCACAATTGTCTGTCACTGTTGGAGGATTCCAAGTCACATTCGCTGCACAATTTGAATTGGCAGCAACAGTAATATTTGCTGGACAATTTGTAATCACAGGTGCTGTAATATCTCTCAAACGTATATTTTGCACACATGAAGAACTTAATGTCGGATCTTGGGGATCACGCGCTGTCCATGTTCTTGAGATTTCTATTGCGCCATTGCATGGACCTATAGAAATTACAACGTCGCTATATGTCACTATAGGTTGACCACATCCAGCTCCACCTGGAACTGCAGTTGCAGTACCTGTATTCGAAGGCGATGTGTTTACTCCAGGACATGAAGAAAAATTTAAAGGACAAGTAATCACAGGTGGATGGCTACAAGAAGATTTTAAAGTCTTTGAAATCACATAAGATTTGAGTGATTTTTTTCCTTGTGCGTTAAGGTCAATTACACAGAGTGCAACCAAAATAAATAAAATGGATTTTACGGTTTCGAACCGAAACATTCTTTTCATAAATTAAAAAAAATTAGGTAATAAATTTTGTTTGGAAAATTTATTCTTAAGATAGTTGACTTTGTTTCAATTCTTAGACGATAGGATTTTGAAAAGTCATCTCGTTGTTTGAATTTGACGACACAAGATTAGATCATTTTATTGGAATCGAAAAGAACTATTTTTTATTTAATCAAAATTTAACGTTTAGAGCACTTTTTAACACATTATAAAAATAAATATATGAATTTTTTTATCGTTGATAATCAATATGTTGTACTCATTTTTTGAAAATATTTTCAGAAGAAAAAGCAGCGATTTTCTTAACATTGCATAGTGTTTATTGAAGTAATTCTAGTAGGTAAAAAAAAATTTACAGAGAGCAAAATTTCTCAAATTTACTTCTCTTTTTACATACAGTTTCTCCCAAAATCAATTACCTTTGAAGGTATGTTAGAAGCTCAAAATCTGGAGAAAATTTGCCACTCCAGCATTACAATAGTCAAAGAAGCAGGACGATTTATATCCTCACAAATCGGAAAGGTAACTGCAGTCGATATCATAGCGAAAGAGAAAAATTCACTCGTCAGTTATGTAGATATTGAGACGGAAAAAATATTAGTCAATGGCCTGAAAGATTTAGTTCCAAATGCCAATTTTATCACTGAAGAAAACACAGTGACAAAGACGCAACAACAATCAGATTGGAATTGGATCATAGATCCATTGGATGGCACTACAAATTTTCTCAAAGGTATTCCAGTATTTTGTATTAGTGTCGGACTAAGCTATAGAGATGAAGTTTGCCTTGGTATCATTTATGATATGAATCGAGATGAATGTTTCTATGCATGGAAAGGCGGAGGTGCGTTCTTGAATGATCAAAAAATTAAAGTGAGTCAAGTAAGCCAAATAGAAGAGTCTGTTGTAGCTACTGGATTCCCATACTCCAATCTTCAAGAAGGATTGATCGATCTCTTAGATCAAATATTACAAAAAGCAAGAGGTGTGAGGCGACTAGGTTCTGCTGCCCTCGATCTCGCTTATACAGCCTGTGGTCGATTTGATTCTTACTATGAACTTCGCATAAATGCATGGGATATCGCTGCTGGAATTATCTTAGTACAAGAAGCTGGAGGTAGAGTATCAGATATCCACGGCAATGCAAATCCTCTATACAGTGCAAACATACTTTCTAGCAATGGGATTACTCACGACGAGTTTTTGAAATTGATAGAGAATGTGAAAAAGTTTTAGATGTACTAATTTCGACTCGATTATCGAAGTTTGCAAATCGATACAATACATCATGAATATGTATTCAATACTTCAGATGTAATATTGCCTGTGTAAGTCTTGCCTTCAAATCTAATGCCTGTCTCACCTGATGAACTAATTTGGTTTTCTACTTGTTTTTAAGTAAAAAATAGCTTATGCCTAATACTTCTATAGAGCAATTACAAAATATGATCTCAGAATTGATCATGAGTCAAAAAGAGACTGACACTAAATTCAAGGAAACTGAAAAATTACTTAATCAGAAGTTTTCTGAAACTTGGGATATGTTCAAAGAAACTGACGCCAAATTCAAGGAAACTGAAAAAATACTTAATGAGAAGTTCTCTGAAACCGATGCAAAATTCAAAGAGACAGACACAAAATTCAAAGATACTGATAGACAAATTAAAGAGGCCAATGCGCTTTTTACTTCTCAATGGGGAAAATTAATTGAAAGTCTCGTAAAAGGTGATTTAGTTACTATATTGAAGAAACAAGGGATTGATGTTCATGATACATCTGAACGAAGAAAAGGAAATCATGAAGGTGTAAATTACGAATTTGATATTATCGCTCATAATGGTTCTGAGATTGTTATTGTAGAAGTAAAAACCACATTGCGAGCTAATGATGTCAGATTATTTTTATCTAAATTATCAAAAGCAAAAATATGGCTCGCAGAATACAAAAACTTCAAAATCTATGGTGCTGTAGCATATCTTAAAGCTGAAGAAGCTGCAGACATCATGGCAATGAACCAAGGATTATTCTCGATTCGTGCCACTGGAAATTCTGCAGCGATTACGAATAGTGCTGACTTTATTCCTATTTGCTTTTAAAAATCGATTGTCGAAGTTTGTAAATCGATACAATACATCATGACTTTGCAATTCTAGGGCCGCAATTTCCCTGTTTGACTTATTAGCTAGCAAAAACTGCTTACACTGTATAGTCAAAAAATGACAACCCTACAATAACATCAAAAATTCAGCAAAATCCTTATGTTTAAAAAAAAATAGGATGTATTTCTATCATAGTTATTTCAAAAATTGATTCAAATGTTGTATTTTTGAACTATGAAAAAAACAATAGCATTTGTAATTCTCTTCACATCACTATTCATCAGTTGTGAGAAAGAAAAAGAAAGCGAAGATAAAATTTCATTTACTGGAATTACAAAAACAGATGAACAAGGCTTTGTAATTTCAGAAGACACTACAGATTGGAAATTCAATGATAAATGGATAGATGAAGAAATAAATTTATTTGCTTCACAATACAATAGAAATTGCCAAAAAACATTTGACTATAAAATTATAGTATTTTCAAATCCAAATAAAGGAAAATTTTTAATAAACACGAAAATGCCAAATACTGCAATGACAGAATTTAGACTTGTTGATAAAAAATTCAATAAAATAATTTCATTAGACTCTATTGTTACTAGTGATACTTTTAATTCAAAGGACATAGCATTTAATGTAAATTCATTTAACAAGAAAGGTATGTTGAGATTATATTATAAGATTATAGAAAATAATTGTGAGTTTCAAGGTCACGGTGACATATTGGTTGAATAAAAATTACACAACACTTTTTTATTGTCTCCGATTGTCGAAGTTTTAAACTTCGATACAATACATCTTGAATATGTAATTCAATACTTCCAATGAAGATGTGTAAAAAAAATTGAACAATAAATTATCGGTAATTTGTTTTAACTGCCGATAGGAATTATAAATTCCATATTTATAGGATCGCAGTTGAAAACTGCGACCATCAATGTAATTTGTATTACAATGCAGTTAGGAATTATGAATTTCTAATGTTGCAAACTGCAACCAAAGGAGGATATCAATAATTTAAAATACTTTGTTCCTACACCACACCCTCATTATACACTTCATTATAATAATCAATGTATTCTTGCAATATATGCTCTATGTCAAATTTTTGGGCTTGGGTTTTTGCATTCATTTTGTAACGATTGAGTTCTTCTGTAGTTGATATAATTTTCAATACTGCGTCTGACATAGATTGGACATCACCTACATCACAGGTGAAACCAGAGAAGCCATCTTCATTTACTTCTTTCAATCCTCCTGCATTGGTAGAGACTACTGGTACTTCACAAGCCATAGCTTCTAGTGCTGCCAACCCAAAGCTCTCATGCTCTGAAGTCAATAGAAAGCAATCCGAAATGGTCAAAAGATCTTCTACCGAATCTTGTTTTCCTGTAAAAATAACATCATTAGTAATTCCCATTTCATTGACCAAAGTATTCAAGTGCGTTCGCTCTGGACCATCACCAATTAAGACCAATTTTGATGGAATTTGCTTCCGCACAATTTGAAAAATAGCTAAGATATCGTCAATGCGTTTGACCTTTCTAAAATTGGAAATATGAATTAAAATGCGTTCGTCATCCTTTGCAAAATTGGCCCTCAAACTCAAATCAACTTTCTTATGGAATCGCTTAAAGTCTATAAAATTTGGAATAACTTTGATCTTCTTTTTAATATCAAAGGTCTCATAGGTTTGCTTTGCTAATGCTTCTGATACAGCAGTGACGCCATTCGATTGATTGATGCTAAATTCAACCACTGGATAAAAAGATTCATCTGCCCCTACTAATGTAATATCTGTGCCGTGTAGTGTTGTGATGATCGGAAGATATACATTCTTACTCTTCAAAATTTCTCTCACTAAATAGGCTATCGTAGCATGTGGAATCGCATAATGTACATGAAGTAATTCAATTTTATTGCGCAAACAAACATCGACAATTTTACTTGCCAAAGCTGTGTCAAATGGTTTGAATTCAAATAATGGATATTCGTAATTTGGCACCTCATGATAGTATACATTGGATTGGAAAATACCCAATCTAGCAGGTCTCCGATAACTGATAAAATGTATCTCAAAACCCAATTTAGCCAATGACATCCCTAGCTCTGTCGCCACTACACCTGACCCACCATATGTAGGATAACAGACGATACCAACTCTTCGAACTTTCACGCTCATATCTATTTAAACAAAATTATCGAGCAAATGTTATACAGTCAATAAGGAATCAGACACAGTGGCTATATATACAATAAATGATATAGAAAAAATTACTGGAGTGAAAGCTCATACCATTAGAATATGGGAGAAGAGGTACAATATCGTACCACCAAAACGTACAGCCACAAATATTAGATTTTATAGTGAATCTGATTTGCGCAAAATCAGCAATATTGTCTTATTGAATCACAATGGATATAAAATTTCTGAAATATCAGAAATGCCTGAAGCTAAAATTGATACTCTTGTAGCAAGTCATACCTCTGTAGAATCATTTAGTATCGATTCTTTGGACGCGATGACGCTTTCGATATTACAATTGGATGAACAAAAGTTTTTACATCTTTTGGATACAAATATCAAACAAGATGGATTTGAAAGTACATTTGAGAATATGCTTTTGCCATTGCTAGACAAACTACATATTCTGTGGCTAAGTGGTTCTATGAAAAGAGTACATGAAGAGTTTGTCAATACTATAATCAAACGAAAATTGATTCATGCGATTTCAAATCTCAATATTCCAAAGCAGAATGAATCACTTAAAGTAATTTGTTTTCTTTCCTCCAATGAGGACCAAGAATTGACTTGTCTCCATACCGAATATTTTCTAAAGAAAAACAATTGTACAGTACTTAATCTTGGAAAAAATCTGTATCTCGATGATCTCATCGATTCTGTTCAAATAGTTAAGCCAAAATTCATTTTTACCTTTGTACATGAAAGGGAAAGTATTCAATACTTAAAAGACTTTTTAATAAAATGTGCAATTATGAATCCTCGTCCTATGGTAATACTTTCTGGTTATTATGCAGATCAATTTTCTGAATACAAACATTTGATTAAATCTATTTCAAATTTTGATGAGTTGAAACATTTTCTAAGCTCTTTGTCTTCGAAAATATTCAATTAAATGACGAGATTCTATGTGTTGTTACTCCTCGCTTTTTTTGCTTGCAAAATAGATGTAAAAAAACAAATCAAACCTGTTGACATCAATGCAATTCCTTCTCAATTAACTAAAATAGATAGTTACCACATTGATACAAAACAAAGTTTAATCTATTGGCAAGGCGCCACACTCGGAAAAACTCACAATGGAAGTATTTTTTTCAACAAAGGATTTTTTGGAATTCAAAATGATAGTGTGATTTTTGCCAATCTAGAAATCGATATGCACTCCATCCAAAATTTTGATGTAACTGATGAAGAAAAAAATGCAGAACTCATCGCCCACCTCAAATCAAGTGATTTTTTTGATGTAGAAAAATTTCCTTTTGGCAGATTAAAAGTGCAATCTTCCAATTATCAAATGGATAGCACAGGCAATATCACTAGAAATGTAATATTGGAATTAAAAGGCATTAGTCAAGATCAAGTGATATCATACAAAAAAGCCTCAACTGATGATGCTTTTCGCATTACAATGTCAGCGCTGAAAATAAATCGACAATTATGGAATATTCATTCGAAGTTCACCCATCCTGTTTCCTTTGCTAAGGATCTCATGATACAAGATACGATAATACTTCATGCCAAAATTATGGCGTTAAAAAAGTAATGTTTACTCTACTTTCTTATTATTAAATGTATTCATCGTATGACCCAATCCAGCCATACAAAAACTAAGCGAAGCATCGCTGCTAAGTTCAATAACTTGATCCAATCGCTCTCGCTCCGTCGCATTCCATTTACCCAACACAAACTCTACTTGTCTTCCCTTTGGAAATTCGCTACCAATGCCGACACGTATTCTCGCATATTGGTTTGTCAGCAACTGTGCATCAATATCTTTCAATCCATTATGACCTGCATCAGATCCATTCGGTCTGACACGAATAGTCCCATAATGGATATGCAAATCATCAACAACCACTACTATATTTCCAATCTCAATTTTCTCTTTATTCATCCAATATTTTACAGCTTTGCCGCTGAGATTCATATAGGTACTTGGTTTGATCAATAGGATTTGTTTTCCTTTATGCTTGAATTCTGCTACTGAAGCTAAGGTATTGATTTGAAAATTAGCTTCAAATTTTTTTGCTAAAAAGTCCACTACTTTAAATCCAATATTATGTCTCGTTTCTGCGTATTCCTCACCAATATTTCCTAACCCAATGATTAAATATTTCATTTCCCTCTTTGACTTAAATTTTAGAAAATAATTTAACAAAAACAGGATTGTGATCTGAAAATGTAGATGACAAAACTTTGTGCGAACAAAATTCAATCGTCTTTTTATCTCCGAAAATATAATCAATTCGCAAGCCTGGCAAAGCACCAATATAAGTACTTCCTATTCCATCACCACATTCTATAAAACTATCTTTGCATCCTTTTTCAAACTGCTCATAAGAATAAGAAAAAGCAGTATCATTACAATCGCCACAAATTACAAAAGGATAATTCAAAGTTTTTGCATGAGCCATTATCATTTCAGATTGTTTGGCTCTGTGTACAGAGTTTCTTCTATAATTCACCATGATACGCCGGATCAAAGATAGTTTTTCTGCATTTTCTTCCTTTGTCTCATCTGTTATTTTCTCTACATCAGATGACACTCGATTTGAAGCGAGATGCACACTATATATTCTTATTTTTTTTCCATTTGCTAAAACATCAGCCCAAACACAACTATTTGTTACTGTCCCAAAATCTAGAAAGCCCTTGTCTAATATAGGAAATTTGGTATAAATCGCTGTAGCATGTGATGGTTCATAATGAAAATATGGAAACAATTCAGTTTTATTAATTATGTCATCTGCATAAAAATTATCTTCTTGCACACATAAAATATCTGGATCATATTTTCGTAAGAAAGAAATAAATTTTGACTTATTATGTTCTCGAGTTTGTTGAGCACTTATTTTAATATTTTTAAGACCATAAATATTATAGGTCATTATATTGACGCTTTGATTCTTACATTTCTCTGATTCCTTCTCGGATTGGAAACTAATAATTTTTGAATAATGTGAATATCCAAATATCAACGTAATCAGAGGAACAAAAAGATATCTCCAGCGAAATATGAGCCAAAATAAAACCAGTAGAATATTTACAATAAAAAAGATTGGAATCAAAATACTAGATATCGAAAACAACCAAAAGGTTCTTGGATCTGCACCTACAATAAAATAGATCAATATGCAAACAAATGACCAAACTATATTTACTGAAAAAAGAAATTGCAACATCCTATTTACTTTTGCTGTCTAAAAATGCTCTTTCAGCAGAAGTCAAACTTTGAAGCCCACTTTTTTTAATTTTTTCTAAGATTTTATCCAATTCATATTCTTCTAGAATTTTTCTCTTATCCTGTGATATTTCTCGTGGTGGAAGATTTCTAATTTTTCCTTTCACATTCTTACTCTGCCTTGAACTCGCAGAAAGCTTAACTCCTTCCAAAAAATTCATCTTAACTCCTTGTCGCAATAATACAATATAAAGCCAACCCATAAATGCACCTCCCAAATGAGCAAAATGACCTCCGCTATTTGAATTCTGAAATGCAAACAACAAATCTAGAAGTAACACTACCAATGCAACATATTTCAATGAAACATTTCCTATTAATAAAAATCGTATAGAATAATCTGGTGCTATCGTTGCAGCTGCAAAGAGCAAGGCAGTCACGGCAGCAGAAGCTCCATAAGCTATCGCAGATGAATCATACCATGGAAGTATCAAGGTGCTTACCATAAAAAAAATTCCTCCGATAATCGCGCCTTCAAAAAAAATATAAATAGAATGATTTTTTCCAATGAGATCATCTACTATTTGTGACACCCAATATAAAAAGATCATATTCCATAACAGATGAAAAAATCCTTCATGTACAAATATATGTGTAATCCATACCCAAGGAAAAATTAGATTATTCATCAATATTCCCGAGAGACTCACTTTCTCTAAAATATTTCTATAAACTTCAGAAGGAATTCCATCGTTTGTGAATGTGAAATATGATTTCAGAATATTGATCACTACAAAAACGATCACACATAATACGATCACTCGAGTCCATACTGTCCCCAATCGAATTTGAGTCTGTACATCCTTCCATATTTCTCGAAACATATTACCTTCCTTTTTTTGTCCAATAAACGATCAACAAAAATCCAAATAAAGCTCCGCCGAGATGTGCAAAATGTCCAATACCTGTATGATAGCCACTCATTCCCCAAAGTAAATCAGCACCAATGGTAAACATTGCTAAATATTTCGCCTTTATTGGAAATGGTATAAACATCAACATCATCTCCATATTAGGATATAAATAAGCTAATGCAATAAACAATCCATTGATCGCACCACTAGCACCTAATGCAGGAACCATAATCATCTCAGGAGAAGCACTATAATGTAATGTAAAATATTTGTAGACTATATGTAGCAAAGCACCTCCGATACCTGAAACAAAATAAAAAATCAAAAAGCGTTTTGATCCTAGCCTATTCTCCAACATTGGTCCAATAAAAAACAAAGACAACATATTAAATAATAAATGGCTTGGACTTCCATGTAAAAATAAATGTGTCACGATTTGCCAAGGTTTAAAATAGTTTGTCTCGGGATAATAAAGGGCAAACTGCAAATATTGCTCTTGAAATATTGTCGAACTTGCTAAAAAAGCAAGAACATTGATAATCAATAAATGCTTAACTGTTTCTGTAACTTGAATCATTTAAAATAATTTTGCTTGAATTTCTTCAAGGCTCAAAGATAAATAACATTTATGTCCTGAAGGGCTAGTAAATGGGATTTCACATGCGAACAGTTGTTCTACAAGATATTGGATCTCCTCATCTTGTAGTGGAACTCCCCTTTTGTTGGCGCTTGAAATAGCCAAAGATCTAGAAATAGATTCTTCAATGCCCAATTCAAACTCCAAATTCATTTTATACTGTTCTAAAACTTGTAGAGCAAGTTCCTTTTCATTTTGCTTACCATTCAAAAAACTTGGCCCTCCATAAATGATAAATGACTCGCCTCCAAATGCCTCAATTGTAAATCCTAAATCATTCAAAGCTGGTAAAATCTCTTCCATTAATTTCGCATCAGGACCAGATAGGTGTAATGTCTCAGGAAACAATAATTTCTGATGTATGGCAGATTTTGATTGAATCATTCTTTTGTTTTGTTCATAAAGAATTCTTTCATGAGCAGACTGTTGATCTATGACTACAAATCCTGCACTTGATTGAAAGACGATATAGCTATTATGAATCTGAATTGCCTTTACTTTTCGATCAACCTCTCCAGTGAGCAAGCTATTCTCTAAGTCTTGAAATGGTTTTGTATTTGCTTGAAGATCTTGATATGTTTGCTTCGGAAATGCAAGATCTTCCCAACTAACTCTACTACCAGTTTGTGGTGAAGGATAATTGGTTTTTGTTGCATTATGTTGATTTGAAAAAGCAGAATTTTGAGAAATTAAAATATCAACTCCCGGATTCGAATTTTCAAAATCAAGTTGCGGTGTAATTGTAAATTTTCCTATCGCATGTTTAACTGCAACTTTTAGAAAATTATAAATCAGACGCTCTTCTTCGAATTTGATTTCATGTTTTGTAGGATGGACATTGATATCTATCTGTGCAGGATCAATATCTATAAATAAAATAGTAAATGGATAAAGTCCCTCTGCAATCAATTCTTCATAAGCTGATTGTGCAGCATGAAGAAGATAATGACTTTTAAAATATCTACCATTTACAAAAAGATATTGTTCACCGCGTGATTTTTTAGCTATTTCAGGTTTACCAACAAAACCCCGAATCTGTAATAAATCTGTTTCTTGTTCGACTGGCAATATTTCATCACTGTAACGCTTTCCAAATATAGCAACAATGCGATTTTTCAAACTGCCTGAAGAAAGATTGTATACTTCTTGATCATTATTAAAATACGAATATTGGATGTGTGGATTTGCTAATGCTTGATGCACAAATTCGTCATGAATATGTCTCAATTCAACTGTATCCGTCTTTAAAAATTTCTTACGCGCTGGTACCGAATAAAATAAATGTTGAACGATGACTTGTGTTCCTGTCGGACATGAACAAGGTTCTTGCGCTTTTATTTTAGAATCTGAAATTAATATTTTTGTACCAAGTTCATCTTCAGCTTTCTTTGTTCGAAGCTCTACTTGTGATACTGCAGCAATGGAAGCCAATGCTTCACCACGAAAGCCCATTGTCTGAATCTTGAATAAATCGTCTGCTGATCGAATCTTTGAAGTTGCATGTCTTTCAAAACACATTCTTGCGTCAAGTGGACTCATGCCACTCCCATTATCATTCACTTGGATTAACGTCTTTCCAGATTCTTTGACGATAAGTTTGATAGAAGTTGCTCCAGAATCTATTGCATTGTCCATCAATTCTTTTACCACTGAAGCTGGTCTTTGTATCACTTCTCCTGCAGCGATTTGATTCACTACAGCATCTGGCAAAAGTTGAATGAGTTTGGACATATAGTTTTTATACTTTTTTAAAATTATTTTGTTCCTATGACTTTCCAAATACGCTTATTTATCGCAGTTGAATTAGTAAAATGATATTTCTCTGATTTAATAAATATTGAACCAATTACAATCCCTGTTCCAATCATCCCAACGCCTGTAAGAAGACTTGTATTATATAGTCTTCTATTGATATGATCTCCTTGTCTAATACTAATCAATGGTGCTATTATAGCACTAATGATGAAACCTGATGTGATTAGAACAGCTGTTGTGTTAATTATTTCGCGATCGTTTTTTCTATCTATCCGTACTAATTCAAATTCTTCAAAATTAATTTTTTTAAAGGGAACATCTTCTTTAAATTCTTCTACTATTCTTACTTTATGAAATGGCAAATTTTCTCGAGTCATTCTTTCGATTGGCTTTACGACTATAGCAGAATCATCAAATTTTACAAATTCAGATCTTAAAACAATTGAATTAGATTTATTTGCATTTTTAGAAAATTCAATTTGTTGATTTTTACTTAATTTAATTGTTTTTTCTTGATCAATGGATCGAATGATCAATTTTGTTTGTGCCAAACAAGTGAAACTTGCAAATAAACTTAATAAAAGATAGATAGATTTTTTCATATTGTATACGTTTTACATTTTCTATACACTTACTCCATAATCTCTCAAGGCATCATTCAAAGACACTTTCTTGTCAGTTGAAGGTTTTCTTTGTCCGATGATCAAGGCGCATGGCACTTGAAATTCTCCAGCAGGATATTTTTTGGTATAAGAACCTGGAATTACTACAGATCGCGCAGGAATTCTAGCTTTATAATGAATCGGTTCGCTTTGAGTCACGTCAATGATATGTGTTGAAGCTGTGATCACTACATTCGCTCCAAGGACTGCTTCTTCTTCTACTATCGTGCCTTCTACGATGATGCAACGTGAACCAATAAAACAATTGTCTTCTATAATATTGGGTGCAGCTTGTGGTGGTTCTAAAACTCCTCCTATACCTACTCCACCAGCAATATGTACATTCTTCCCGATTTGTGCACAAGAACCTACTGTAGCCCAAGTATCGATCATTGTACCCGATCCAACATAAGCACCTATATTTACATAACTAGGCATTAATATCGCGCCACTTTCGACAAAAGATCCATATCGAGCGATCGCATGTGGTACTGCACGAACTCCTGCTTCTTGGTAATTCTTTTTTGTTGGAATTTTATCAAAAAACTCTAAATCACCGGCAACGATTCGCTTATTTTCAGAAATTGGAAAATAGAGTAAAATCGCTTTCTTTGTCCAATCATTTACCTTCCAATTTCCGGATGCTACTTTTTCAGCTACTCGTATTATACCTCGATCCAAAAGTGAGATAACTTCATGTATAGCTGCTTTTGTATCATCCGTAGAAAGAAGTGTTCTATCTTCCCAAGCCGCTTCAATTTTTTTGATTAATTCGATCATATTTTTTCTAAGTTTAAAATGTAATGGCAAATGCGATAATAACAGACAGAAAGCCTACTAGGTAACCAATATAGATTTCTCTATGTTCATGTGCTTTCAGTAAAAGTCTTGAGCTACCTATCCATCCTGCTGCAAGGATTGAAATAAAAATTAAATGATGGAGATGAAAACCACTCACATGGTCTGGTTGAAATCTAAAAAAAAACACGCCATCTTGGGAATGATAGAATCTTATTTTTAACCACAATCCTAAAAATGCTGAAATGCCTACAGCATGGAGACTTATCTTAATCCAATTGTTGATCACAAACGACATTGATAATGCAATAATTGTGGAAAGCACAAAAGCGATTAGCACACTAGGAATCGAATCTTGATTTTTCAAATTTACCCAAAGCCAAAGATAAAAAACTAGACAAATCATGAGTGGTGCAATTCGTTCCCTTTTCTCTTGGATTTCAAATGTCTGAATAAACCCGATTTTCTTCAATACTACAATGCCTATAATAGGAATAAAACAAGTGTAAATAAAGACTAAAACGATCATCAAATGTTGCTCTTGGATATGGTGGACGCCAAACCAATGAGGTTTCAGGCTCAACATCAATAAAAATCCATAAAAAAACATAAATATCGGATGAAATAAAGCTGCGGTGATCTTTGCCAGGAAATGTAATGCTTTATTCATTTGGTTTTGAAAATCGATTTTTAGCTTAAAGAACAAAAGTATATATTTTTATGCTATTTGCTGTACTCACATTCAAAATTGTGTAATTTAAGGTTGAAATAGGGTTTGCTTAAATGATCTAATTGCGTTAAATAAGAAACTTTTATACTGAATTCAATATTTTGACATAAAAGCATTCTGCCAGTATACTATAAAAAAAATTGCACTTCTTTTGATTAATATTTTGCTAGAACTTGCAAAATCAGTTTTCTTAGTCTACATACGTTCATTTTCTTTGAGGCTAACTTAAGGATAAGTCAGTTCTCTCCTTATCGAGTGATTTTGTATCACTCGATAGCCAGTCGTTCATCCAAAGAAAACGAACCAAAAGAAAGGGCACAGGCTGTCCAAAGGATTGGACAGTTCTTTCGTTATCGAGTGAAAACGTTCACTCGATTGCTTCGCACCACTTCATTCATTCAATGGATTTTTGCTACGCAAAACCGTAATATAAATTCTAAATTGGCTCCAAGGCTTCGCCAATTCTTAACGAATTTATATTACTATGCTGTTGAAAAAGATCTAAAATACTTATTGTGCTCGCCTAAATTGATTATAATTAGGCAAACAGATAGAAATTAATTTTTTGAAACTTATATTTAATATCGTTTTTAGTTTTTATAAAAATAAAAAAGCTGCAATCAAACGAATGATTGCAGCCTTTTAATAATCCCCTACGAAAGCAAAACTTATAAAATCTCTATGACTTTTGATTCTTTTTGAGTTGGAATAAATTTGGCTACTTTTACTGAAAGTATTCCATGCTCATAACTTGCATTGATCTGATCTACATCTGCATTTTCTGGAAGAGTGAATTGACGTGAAAAAGATTTAAAATTGAATTCTTTTCTTGTATACTTTTCAGTACTTTCTTCATTTGTTTCCTTTACTTCAGCTGAGATAACCAACTGATTTTTTTCAATGGCTAATTTGAATGCTGATTTGTCCAATCCAGGTGCTGCAACTTGAACGATATACTCTTTGTCATTCTCCATCACATTGATTGCAGGAGAGTTAACTTGAAAGATCTGGCCACCTGCAAGATCATGCAGTCCTTTGTTTACAAATTCATCAACTAGATTTCCAAAGGTTTGTGCGATTGGGTGGAATGAATAAAAATGATTTGTTTTCATATTAATTTTTTTTTATTTTTTTTAAAAATTGAATTACTTAATTTCGATGGTTTTATTTTCTTTCTTGCTTTTTGGTAAAGTCACTAACAAAATTCCTTCATGATACTTGGCTTTGATATCTTCAGCATTTACAGTTGAAGGAATTGAAATTTTTCTCACGGCATCTTTTACTCGAAATTCTTTGTGTAGAAATTGAGTCGCAGTATCAGATTCAGTATTTTGTTTTTTTGCTGAGACAGTGAGAATATTCTCCTTTGTATCAATTGAAACTTCCTCTTTTGCAAATCCAAAAACTCTAAATTCCACTTGGAATTCTGTTTCTGACTCCTTCACATTGATAGGAATCATTTTAGTTTTTGTTTGAGTCCTTGGTGAATTCATTGTGTTAGTAGCACAAGCTGTTGCACAATCTGAACCGTAATTAGAATGATAATTTGATTTCCACATTTTTTTATTTTTTATTTGATATGTGTAGATCAATTGCTGTACCAATGCCAAAAATTGGAAGATTTGGCATCTTTTCAATCATATTTAATGCCAAAATGGCATATTATTTAGAAAACACTATGACAAAATGGCGCAATAGTGCGTATTTTGAGGTTTAAAGTTGCCACAAAAAATAGTAACTGATTTGATTCTTAAATGAAAAAAGGCTTGATTTTATATATTTTTAATTTAGAATCAACCACAGCATATTAGATAATTAATGCGTTAATACTAAAAAGTAATTTTGGCTAAAATTCATTAAAATTGCTAAAATTAAGTCAATAAAAACTGACATCAAATAAATATATGGAAATCTTAAAAGCACTTATTTTAACCTTTCCTATCACTTTAGGATTAAATAGTAATTTATGCAGCCAAGATTTTCCACTAAAAAGTTTCGAATACTATCATTTCGAAGATAGACCTCTGAATCCATTTGAATTAAATAAATATGATAGCATAGTATTATATGACTCCTTCAATTATTTTCTAGAAAATTCGAATGATGCTGAATTGTTAAAATTTTTGAAATGGCCTGGTTTAAGTTATGCAATGCAAATCGAATTGATCAATTTAATAATAACTAAATATCCAAATAATGAATCTTTTTTATTGAATAATTTAGATTTGATCGCAGCTCATCCTAATTCGATTCGACCAAATGATATCAACAACTACCCAATTGCAAGTAAAATAGTGAAGGACACAACTCTATCTCTCAAACTTGGTGAATTTTTAGTAAACTCAGATTATACAAAAAGTTTTATCCAAAAAAAAGAAATTATTGAAACAAAGAAAAATTACTTTGTAAATTTAATTGAGAATTATTCAAATAAATCAAACAACGATTCAGTAAAAATCAAATGTAAAGATTTAATTTCTTCATTAAACATTTTAAAAATACAAAGTATAAACTTAATAGAAAAAATGGACTAGCCTAAAAAATGAATATGAATCCGATAACAATGAAATACAGCATCACTATTTTTGTAATAATTGCTTTATCTTATTTTTATTATTCGTTCTCTTACTATCCCTTATTGAATTCAGATGATGCATTAAGTGTATTGATGGCACATTATTATCAATTTCCTAAAGACTTATATTGCTGGGGACAGGATAGAGGTGGGACATTAATTCCAATGTTGAGCCAGTTTTTTATTCAGGTTTTCGGTAGTTCTGCTTTGACAGCTGTATCGCTGTCCAGTTATCTCATTTTAATCATAGGCTTTTTAAGTTTATCTAGTCTTATCCAATCCAATTACTATAAATTGATTTTTGCTATTTTTTGGTTTTTGCCTTTTCAGAGATTTATAGATTTACTTCGATTTCCTATTGGAGTGGAATATAGTTTATTGGGCTTAGCCATTTTTTTATTTTATAAACTCGAACGAATAGATCCTTTGCAAAAATTTTCAAAACATGCTCTCGTTGTGGCCATTATAGTTATATTGACTCTAGCAGTATGGGTCTCAGACCTTGCAATGGTTTCAATTCTAGTATTAATGGGAATATTGTTTCTATTTCATTGCATCAAGAAGAATAGTATAGTAGTCAATAGAATGACTTGGGTTTATTCCATCATTGGAATCATCATATGTTTCACATTTATAACGTATGCAAAATCATTGGCGATTATAAAAACAAAAAATTATCTATCCATCAACGGCTTGAATGAAATAGAGCAATCATTACAAATAATTCGCGATGCTTTTTGGACATGTTTGACCTTTAATTCTAAAGAGACCATCGTCAATAGTTATATCTATTTGGTAATCTTTTTTATAATCTACTTTTCATATTTTATTTTTAATAAAAAAGCAATCAAAGAACTAGCTTCTAACAAATGGATCTCCTTTTTTGCTGCAGACACTGTAGCTATATTTATTACTTTTCTCTTGTCATCATGGGTATTAGCAAATGGAATGGGAAGATGGTATTTTGTGGCTAGTTATATCTCATTGAGTCTTACAATTATTTTGGCTTTAGATCTATTAGAGAAGAGATTCAATTTAAAATATTTACGAATTGGAATTTTACTAATTGCTTTAGTAGGAGCATTAAGTCCTATCTATACAATGAAGTATGTGCGACCGAAGACATTAAGACCAATGGCCGAGGTGGTAGGAGAGCTGAAGCAGTTGGGAGAAATTGGATTAATAGCAGAGTATTGGAATTCGTACATTAATTCATGTCCTGATCCTGAATTAATTGTTGCAAGCCCACATGATCAATTGGGTTCAAGAAATCAAGCAATCGTTGATAAATTATTTACTAGAAAGAATATTTACGTAATAAAAGACATGTGGCTTGAAGAATTTCCCGATACTCTACATCAATATGGACACACATTGGTCAAAGTTGGAGATCAATTTAAGTTAGCGGGGAGTGATCTATGTAAATATGAGAAAGTGAAGTAAAAATGTTTTTTGTTTTAAATTTGTTTTCCTCAAAAAACAAATCCCAATCAAATTCAATTTTAAACAAAAAAGCCCAATCTAATAAAAGACTGGGCTACATGGTTGTATTGGGTTATATAGAACTTTACTTTTTTAAGAAAAATTTCATTCCAAGATCTGCGATATCATCTAATATCTGACCGTCTCCATCCTGATCTAACAATTTTCCAAAGATGCCATATCCTGGATTTTGTTGTACTTGATGTTGAGCAGCACCAGATAAGATATCTTGTACATTTGCAGTGCTAATTTGGTTATTTGCTTTTGCTTTTCCAAGCAAACCCATTACGACTGGAGCCAACATCGTCATTAAGGACATAATCTTGCCCATATCTAGACCTAAGGCTTGACCCATATTATTGCCTACTGTCTCTTGTTTATTTCCTAAAATATGTCCTAGTATACCTGCACCATTCAACATATTTTGATTTGGAGCAGCTGTTTTACCAGATAACATACCCAAAACATCATTAAAAATACTGCCATCGTGGTCTCTATCGAGAGCAGAAAGTAAGGAATTTGCGCCATTTTCATCTGCTGTATTTTTAGATAATCCTTGCAAAATCGTCTGAATTACAGACTTTGAGGCGTGGACACCTTGTTCTGGATCTTGAATGCCAGCTTGACCAGCTATTTGAGCTAATAAATCATTTGGGAGGTTTTGAGAAATAAGATCTGCTATATTCATGCTTTAATTTTATGCTAAAACATTAAATAAGATAAAATAATTCCCCAAATTGCAGCATATTTGAATATTTATTAGTTAATTATAAAATGAAAACAGGTCTCACTTTTCTACTAAGTTTACTTCTTGTGATTAATAATGCTCAAAACACTGGCTATACATTTAAAGCTGGACCTTCGATGGGATTTCAAAAATGGGCTAATGGAGGAAAAAGAGCTCCAATGTTCGCCTATCATGCAGCATTTGGCATAGATTCAGAATCTTCTGATGGAAAAAATATAATTTATGGCCAATTGGGATATCATGTCAAGGGAGGCGCAATTAGATATAGCTTTTTTATCGATCAGTTTGGAAATCGAATTAAAGGCGACAAGTTTAATATGAAATTTTATAATGCAGTGCTTGAAATTGGTGTCAAACGAACTCAAAATACCTTTGAAGATTTTACTACTTATTTTGGTGTAGGTGCTAGAGCTGAATTGACCACAAATCAAAAATTTGAATTCAATACAGAATACATTGAATGGGTTCGCAAATTTAATTATGGCTTAAGTTTTCTCGGAGGGATTGAATATTCGTTGGGAAAAACAATTCGAAATGGTTGGGAATTGCGAATTGCTCCCGATATTTCTAAACAAATTTTTGTTCCTGCTGGTACACTTTGGTACGATCCATTCTCAAGAACCTCATATCGAGGTAGCGAAATTTCTACTCGAAATCTCACTATTGAATTGAGCACTTATATTCGATTGTTACAAATCATTGAATATGTGGATTAATTACTTAGTTTTACACAAATTATCTTCAAATTTTTTTAATCAATTTTTAATTTATAAATAAAATGGAATTAGTCATTATCATCATACTAATTCTGATCAACGGAATTTTTTCCCTTGCTGAAATGTCTCTTGTTTCTTCGCGAAGATTCAAACTAGAGACAGCGAGTAAAAAAGGGATGAGTGGTGCTAAAACCGCCATTGAACTTTCAGAAAATCCAACAAAATTTCTTTCTACTGTTCAGATCGGAATCACTTTGATCGGGATCTTGCTCGGTGTATTTAGTGGTGAAAATTTAACACATACCGTAGCGGAATTTTTAGGACAATTCTCTTTGCTTAATCCATATGCTCATCAAATTGCTGTGGGGATCATTGTTATACTAGTTACCTATCTTTCGATAGTATTTGGCGAATTGTTGCCAAAAAGAATAGGCATGACATTTCCAGAACCAATTGCAATGGTACTGGCAAAGCCTATGAAATTCGTCTCACTATTGACCTCACCTTTCGTATGGTTGCTCATGTCTACCAATGACTTATTTTTAAAAATATTAGGGATCAGAAAATCAAATGACAGCAATGTTTCAGAAGAAGAAATAAAATCCTTAATCAAAGAAGGCACAGAAGGAGGAGAAATTCAAGATATCGAACATCAGATCGTTGAACGCGTCTTCGAATTAGGCGATCGAAAAGTTGATACTTTATTTACGCATCGCAATGAATTAGTTTATTTTAATGAAGATGAAACCCTTCAAAGTATTACTGCTAAAATTAATCAAGAAAAACATTCTGCATATCCAGTTTGTAAAAATGATGACATAGATGAAATCATCGGTATCGCGCTGTTGAAAGATCTGTTTATGGCAAAGGATGATCAACACTTTTCAATTAAAAATTTTATTAAACCGGCTATATTTATCAATGAAAGTAGCTATGCATATAAAGTCCTTGAAATCTTTAAAAAAGAAAGAATGCACTACGGCATCGTAGTAGATGAATATGGAAGCACTGCTGGTATGGTCACTATGGATGATGTCGTAGATGCTCTAGTAGGAGATGTCACTGAAAACTATCAAAGTGAATATGAAATAGTTAAACGCAATGAAAATAGTTGGCTCGTCGATGGGCAATATTCATTATTAGAATTTGCTAAATTTTTTGAATTAGATATTGATGATAATGTGATAGACAGTTACAATACTGTCGCTGGGCTGATCATCTCGCAAAAAGATCAATTGCCGAATGTAGGCGATACAATCACTATAGATCAACTACAAATAGAAGTATTGGATAAAGATGGACAACGAATAGACAAACTACTTGTAACAAAAATGTAAAAAATGAATCCACTGTTAGAATTAAAACATGTCAATAAAGAATATCAATCTGTAAAGGCTGTTAATGATGTTTCTTTCAAAGTTCCTTCAGGCTGTATTTTTGGCTTATTGGGACCAAATGGTGCCGGAAAAACTTCGATGATACGAATTATCACAGGCATCACACGTGCCGACTCTGGTGAAGTTTTATTGGATGGTACCAATATCGAAAAAGTAAAAGATCCTTCCATAGGATATATGCCTGAAGAAAGAGGCCTCTACAAAAAAATGAAGGTCGGCGAACAATTAATTTACCTATGTCGACTCAGAGGTTTTTCTAAAACAGACGCAGAGCGAGAAGTAGTGCATTGGATGCGCAAATTTGAAATAGAGTCATGGTGGAACAAAAAAGTAGATGAACTCTCCAAAGGAATGTCTCAAAAAATTCAGTTCATCGCTACTGTAGTGCACAAACCGAAACTAATCATTTTAGATGAACCATTTTCTGGTTTGGATCCGATTAATTCGAATTTAATAAAAGATGAAATCATCAATCTAAAAAATGAAGGCGCTGCAATTCTTTTTTCGACTCACCGTATGGAGCAAGTCGAAGAGATGTGCGAAGCCATTGTATTAATCAACAAAGGCAAAATCATCCTCGATGGAAAAGTGACAGAAATTCGAGAGCGATTCAAAGAAAACAAATTTGAAATCATATCTTCTGCTCCATTATCATCTGAGATCATGGACAACCTACAACTCACTCAATTGGCAGAGTCAAAATACATACTTCAAGGTGATAGTATTCAACAGATCAATCAGAAAATAGTAAAATTATTACAACAGGGAAATGAATTAAAAAGCTTCAAAGAAGTCCTTCCATCTTTCAACGAATTATTTATTAAAATCGTAAATCAATCGAATCATGAATAAACTAGGATTGATCATTCAAAGAGAATATATCACTCGTGTAAAAAATAAAAATTTTATTTTAACTACCTTATTAACACCACTAGGATTCTTACTTTTTTTTATTGCAGTGATATTCATCTTTAGCAACAAAAGTGACAAAGTCTATAAGGTAGCGATAAAAGATGAGTCCCAAGCTGAAATCAAACTTCCACAAAATACAGCTCGAATTAATTTTTACAAATCGGAAGAATCCTTAGCTGCACTAAAGGAAAAATATACAAAGAAAGAACTTGATGGCATTTTGGTTTTACCAAAATTCGCAGGGGTTGACGTAAAAAATTATTCTGCCTATTACTATACTGACAAATCGATGAACATTGATATTGAATCTCAATTAAAAAAGCAATTGGGAGAAAGTATCAAAGAGCATAAGATGCAACTTCTCGCCATTGAAAAGATGCAATTGGAAAAATTAAAAACAGATATTGAGATTGATCCAGAGCCTGTCTCCGAATCTCAAAAAGATAAGTCTTCCCATGCTAGTAGTATCGCCACAATGTTGGGCGGTGCGATGGGTTATATTATTTTCTTTATCATATTCCTTTATGGAGCAGCAGTGATGCGCTCTGTCACAGATGAAAAAGTAAATCGCATCGTAGAGTTAATCATTTCTTCTACAGATGCAAAGACACTTATGCTTGGAAAAATCATCGGTGTAGGACTCGTAGGCTTGACACAAATTGTGATCTGGATGATTCTGATACCTGCCATCTATATACTCGGAATTTCTATAGCAGGAATTGATGCACAACAAATGCAAGACGTCAGTCAATCGATGCCAAATGCACAGCAAGTCGTCGTAAATGAAGATGAGATCGTAGGCGCCATTCGTGAAATTGGCAATTTAAATTGGTGGCGTATTGTGCCAGTATTTATCTTATATTTCCTAGGAGGATATTTCATTTATGCTGCTATGTTTGCAGCGATTGGTGCGGCGGTTGGTGATGACATCAATGACTCTCAATCCTTAACCATTATCGTCACGATTCCTATCATGTTTGCGATCTACATCATGTTCCAAGCGATACGTGAGCCTGAGAGCGGATTGACATTTTTCTCTACCATGTTTCCTTTATTTTCACCGATAGTCATGCCAGCCATGATGGCATTTGATCCACCTTGGTGGCAGATTGGATTATCGCTAGTCATACTTTTTCTATTTGCCTATTTTATTGTACTACTTACTGCAAAAATCTATCGCGTAGGAATATTGATGTATGGAAAAAAAGCGAGCTTAAAAGAAATATGGAAATGGGTGTTGAGTCGGTGATTGGCATCTAAAACAAATTTCTTGAAAAAAATATAAGTCTATCTGATTCCCAATGCTTGGAAGTCAGAATTAAAATATTTGCTTATATAATGTATATTTCGGCTGAAAAATCGTTATAAAGTAAACATGTAGTTTAAACGTAAAAAACCTTTAATTTAGAACAAATATCGAATTTACAAAAGTATATTTCTACACATATTATCAATACAATAAACCACCTTATAAAATAGACAAAAAATGAAAACCATACTTCTTTTTATTATAAGTGCTACATCAAATCAAAAGTGAAGATAAAATTGGAGAAATCAAAATACATTTTATATTTAGCATTGATAGAAAATTGTTGTACAAAACCCAATTCATTTCTGCATCAAATATACAAGATTACCTTCGACAACAATCCGCTCAATATGGCGTTTATATTCACCAAACTCAATACGACTCTGGATATATTAAATCAGAAAAAATAGTATTTTATGGTAAATAAAATAATTTTTTATGTTGTTGTTATCAGCATTATGGCATGCAATAATAAAGAAGAATGTAATATAGAAATAGTAGAAGATTGCGAATATAAAGAAAAACATTTATTTAATAGCACATGGAGAAGTGAAACTTTTGATGAATATTTTGAAAATGGAATTTATAGAAATCGCATTACTCACTATGAATTTTATACTTTTGAAAAAGGACTATTAAAAATAAAATCATTTGGCGAATTTGATCTTGATATTACATATAACTGTGAGACTGATTCTATCATTTCTAGTCCGCGCACTAATCTTGATGATTATAAATTTCATATAGAATATAGAACGAAAAATGCAATGAAAATGATAAAAATAAATAATACTCAACTTCAAAATACCTTGTATGAAACAAGATCTGAACTCTATTTAACTAGAATGTAAATTGATTGAAAATTAACTATTTATGGTGTATAGAATTAAGAAAATGAAATTATATTATTTTATTATAGCTATTTTTTTATTTTCGGATTGTCGAAAAGATTGCATATATCCATCAGATTGTCAATTAGCTGATCTCAAGGATTTTTATGGTAGATGGAGAATATTTGAATACCAATTAACCGCAACAAATGGAGTTAAAGAAAATATTCAAAGTTTCGCATTTAAGGAATTGAATTGGACTAATGATGAAAGCAAGTTATATGAATATAACATTGATCAATATACTATATGGGATTCCATTGTATACTATAATATGTGGCTTGATTGCAATAAAAATGAAATCAACTTTCAACAAGAAGGTTTACCCCAATTTCCTGGAGTTGTTTTTGACACACTCACATATGATATAGTCTCGCTCAATCATAATGAAATGGTATTAAAAAAATATTATAAGTTTCTAGATTTCAATAATGGTTCTTCAATTCCAGATACAATTGAACGGTGGTACACTTATAATTATTTTAGAAAGTAATGTCCGCTTTGGAAAACAAATTCAAAATATTCCCTAATCCTACTACAGATAAAATTTTTATAAAGATATTCTTACCAAACCAATCAAATATTAGTTTAAATTTATTGAATGCAAACCAACAATTACTTCAAAAATCCGAATATAAAATCGAAGAAAACAACAATTTTTTAGAGCTTTCTATGGTAAAATATAAACCTGGGCTGTACTTTATTCATTTATATTCAGACTCCCAATTTTTAGGCGTTCAAAAAATAATTTTGCAATAAAATGAAAATAAACATTAGCATTTTAATTTTACTTTTTTTCTCTTGCAACAAGGAAACAGATCTCGACATCAGAAAGAATATTCGTGGAAAATGGATTGCTGATAATCTTAATAGAGGACTAGTGAATGGTAAATTTGATACATTGCGTAATGTGGTTCTTTTTGATTTTTATACAGATTCAACTTTTTCTTATATATACGAACCTGATGACAAACCAATAAAGGAAAACAGAGAGCAAGCATATAAATTTAGTGATGACAATACTAAATTATGGATATTTACCTTGCCTTATACCATATTAGTCAATGAGCCAAATTATATTCAATTCACTTTTGATCAGCCTTCAGGTCATGGGACTATTTATAAATTAAATAGAAGAAGATAATGAGAAACTTTACTATAATATTATTCTATACATTAGTTTTATTGTCATGCAGAAAGGATGAACGAGATATTTCTGAAGCGATATTAGGACAATGGTTTGCAGAAAAATATCATCTCTGTTTGCTAAATGATACTATTCAATCAAAGAATGAATTATTTGCAATTATGGATTTTAAAGCTGCAAATGTACTATTTTATCAAGGAGCATCCGCAAGTTCAATTCCAAGAAGGGATGTAAATTATGCGTTCACTACTGATAAAAAAAGAATATTTTTTTATGGACCTGATGTATATTCTGTAAGTCTGGATACATTTGTTATAACAGTGATTGATGATGAAAATATTGATCTATATTCTAAAACAATTGATGATGATTTCGTCTGTGAACAGAGTTTTAAAATGATTAGACGACATTGAGATTTATTAGTCTCTGCCCAACTTAGTGACTTCAATATGACATGTAAACCTTAATTTTAGTTCGTTCTATGCAATGCTTGGCTATTATCTTTATCGATCCTATTTATTTAGAAAAATACGTTGTTACCACATGCAATTTAACTTTCAAGGAAGGGAATACCAAAGTGAAATACAATCTAGTCCAATATTATCCGTTAAATTCGCCCATACTTCGTTACAAGTCCTCGATGTAGTGACCCACTGCATCTCCAGTTTGCGTCTATTCTGGACAAATTTCTAATCAAAATATTTCGGCCTATTTTATAATTCACATTGGTATTAAAAAACAATATTAACTGATCAAACACTAGCTATACAACTGCACGATTATTTTTTATAATATAGGCTAGGATAAGTACTTTTAGAAAAATACTGCATTTTTCAGTTTACCAACCCCCAAAAACAGTAAGCTCATTATCAAAATTATAAATTTTATTGCTTCATTCGCATAGCTCAATCTACATGATTTTATGCTTAAAATGTCCTATTTCGAGCTTATTTTGCATTTTTTGTTAAATTATAGTTTTACGTCATTATTTGGTCTAAGAGCTTCTGATTTATACCTAGATCTGACTTGATAAAGACATAACTATATCAATTTGTTTTCAAGCTAATTTTTCAATTTAACTTTACATCAGTTAGCCTACTAATTAGGTTTAATTCATTCATTCATTCATTCATTGTGGCACTTCGCAGGAAGTGCCTTTTTTTGATAAATGAATTAGTACCTAAGGAATGGAATCTAATATAATTGCTAATTAAAATCTCACCTTTTGACAGTTATTCAGAAAGTTGTTGTTCATCTCTTCTATCCTATTCAATTTTTTTGTCTAATTTTTAATTAATTAAGATTGATGAATACAAATGTAAATTTGCTATTAGTTGATGATGATAAATTTCATTTAAATATATTTGCTAATAAGCTTAGCTATTTAAAATTCAATCAGATTCGAATTGCTTCTACGATTAAGGAGGCGATTGATTGTATCTATGATCAGACACCAGATTTGATCATAACTGACTTTTTTCTAGAGAATGGAAAGACTGCTTTGGATATTTTTCGAGGATTGCAGATTTCATTTCCTATACCCACTATCGTGATATCGACATACTACAATCACGATGTACTTAACCAGATCAAGGAGATCAATTTAGTTGATTTTTTACCTAAAAATGCTTCTGACTTTGAAATTGAAAAGTCAATCGTATTAAACTTAAATCGAAACGATCATATTCACAAACTTTCAATTCTGAATGAATTTTTCCTTGTAAAATCAGGTAGATACTTAAAGAAAATTGTGATTGATAATATCGAATACATCACTGTGGATGGAAAATATCTCAAAATATTTTCGGACGGTAGTTTTTATATGATTCGCTCTACATTGAATGACTTCATCACGCGATTGCCGAGCAATTTTATTAAAATGCATCAATCCTATATTGTGAATATGAATTTTATTCAATCTGTCAATTTGGATGAAAATGTAGTCAATTTCAAAAATGGTCAAGCCCCATTTTCAAGAACATTCAAAAAATTACTTTTGAGCAAATATTTTATTTCTTAGGAGTTCTGTGCTAGACCACTAAGGCTTCTTTTGAATGAAGAAATTGATTCTGCGCATTGTTATAAATATACTCTTCTTTTAGGCTCATAAAATTTGTGCGAATATCGTGTATTGCATTTATAATGTAATCCAACTCTTCATCTGTCATGGTAGGATGTATAGAGAGTCGAATCCATCCTGGCTTTTCGCTATTATCTCCTTGGTCAATGAGTTCACAAATAGAATGAGATTTTTCTATCGGGATGTCAAATAGATAATGTCCATATGTGCCTGCACAACTGCAACCCCCTCGTACTTGAATTCCATACAAATCATTCAATAATCGCACACCAAGATTATAGTGTAAATCTTTGATATAAAATGAAAATGCTGCCACTCGATGTTGATTGTTTTCTGCGAGAATGTGCATATCTGAAAGTCCTGTGAATGAATCAAATAATTTTTTCATCATTTCTTCTTCTCGAATCAACATCAATTTCGGATTCATTTCTTCTTTTAGATCTATTGCAAGTGAGGCTTTTATCGTTTGATAAAAAGGAGGAGTCCCGCCATCTTCTCTCTCCTCAATAGAATCAATATAAGAATGCTCACCCCAAGGATTTGTCCATTTTACAGTGCCACCTCCTGGATGATCAGGTATTTTATTTGTGTAGAGCTTTGAATCAAAAATTACTATTCCAGGTGTCCCTGGCCCACCTAAAAATTTATGTGGTGAAAAAAAGATTGCATCTAGTTTCTGAAGTTCTTCATTTGGATGCATATTGATTTCAACATAAGGAGCACTACAGGCAAAATCTACAAAGCACAATCCTCCCGCAAGATGAATCATCTCAGCCATCTGATGATATGGTGTGATCACTCCAGTGACATTTGAACATGCGGTGATACTTGCTATTTTATTTTTTCTACCTGAATATTGCTTTAATAACTGATCAAAATGCTTTACATCTGGCAGTCCATTCTCATCAGGGTTGATAATCATTACTTCACAAATAGATTCCAGCCAAGGTGTTTGATTGGAATGATGCTCCATGTGTGTCAAAAAAACAATAGGTCTGTCCTCAGCCGATATATGTAAATGATGTTTTAATTGTTCTGGACATCGCAAGCCCAAAATTCTCAATAATTTAGCTAATGCACCTGTCATCCCAGTTCCACAGGGTATGAGGATATCAGTGGCACTTGCTCCAAAGTGCTGTTTTATATTTTGCTTTGCGTCATGATATGCTTTCGTCATCAAAGATCCAGTAAAAGTAGCCTCCGTATGTGTATTGGCTAAATAGGGTGCGTATTCAGTTAAAAGTTTTTGTTCGATTGGCATATATATCCTACCACTTGCAACCCAATCTGCATAAAGTAGAGGTTTGGTGCCATACACTGTTTCAATTTGTAAACCTTGTCCAACGATACCCTCTCGAAATTTTGAAAAATGGTCTTTTACATTTGACATGATAGCAAATTTAGATTTTGAGATAAAAGTAAAAACTATTCAATAAAGTTTTGCACATTTTTTCGATATGAGCCAAAATGATTTTAATGCTTAGTTTATCATTTCCCAAATCAAATCTTTCAATCGATCTATTCCTTTTCCAGTTACTGAAGATATAAATACATGCGGAATTTCATCCGGAAGTTCATCTTTGATGAGATTCTCCCATTCGGATTCTACAATATCCGTCTTGGTGATAGCTAAAATCCTTGGCTTGTACATCAATTCTGGATTGTGTGATTCCAATTCGTGGAGAAGAATTTGATATTCTTTTTTTATATCTTGGCTATCGCACGGAATCATAAACAGTAGTGCACTATTTCGCTCGATATGTCTAAGAAATCTTGTGCCCAGACCTTTACCTAAATGTGCATCTTCAATGATCCCAGGAATGTCCGCCATGACAAAAGATCTATTGTCTCTATATTTTACTATGCCTAGATTTGGTACTAGTGTAGTGAATGGGTAATCTGCTATCTCTGGTCGAGCTGAAGAAAGCGCTGAAAGCAGTGTAGACTTTCCGGCATTTGGAAAACCTACAAGTCCGACATCTGCTAAGATTTTCAATTCAAGTATGGTCCAAGCTTCTTTGCCTGCTTCGCCTGGTTGACTATAATCTGGTGATTGCTGAGTCGATGTAGCGAAAAATGCATTTCCTTTGCCACCGCGACCACCTTTCATGAGTATGATTTTTTCTCCATCTTCAGTGATCTCTGCTAGTTTTTCTTTTGTCTCTGGATCAATAGCAACTGTACCCAATGGCACTTCGACGATGATATCGTCCCCATCTGCTCCCGTACTATTTGATTCACTGCCATTGACGCCATTGTCGGCATAAATATGCTTTCTGTATTTTAAATGCAACAGTGTCCATAATTGTGCATTACCCTTTAAAATAATATGTCCACCACGTCCACCATTACCACCATCTGGACCACCTTTGGGTACTCCTTTTAACCTTAAAAAATGAACAGAGCCTTGACCTCCATTTCCAGATCGAAAGAGGATTTTGACATAATCTACAAAATTTTGTTCAGCCACTATGTTATGTTATTTGCAATTGATCTTCTATAAGACAAGACAATGAAGAAAAAATTGCGTCTATACTCCCATATCCATCGATGGCATGAGATTTATTGTATTTTTTATAATAATCAAATACTACTGAGGTCTTCTTTCGATATTCCTCCATTCGTTTGCGTATGATCGATTCATCATTATCATCTGGTCTTCCTGAAGTCAAACCTCGATTCAAAATTCGTTTTACGATCTCATCATCATTCACCTCTAAAGCGATTAATGCTGTGATACTCTGACATTTATCATCGAGCATTTTATCCAAAGCTTCAGCTTGTGGCGTAGTCCTTGGGAATCCATCATAGATAAATCCCTTTACATCAGGTAAAGATTCCACTTTGAGTCGGAGCATCTCAATCGTCACTTCATCAGGCACAAGTTGTCCTTGTGACATATATTCTAATGCTTTTAATCCAAGAGCTGTCTTATTCTGTGTCTCTGCACGAAATAGATCTCCTGTAGAAATATGAGCTAATTGGTATTTTTCAACAAGTTTCGCTGCTTGAGTTCCTTTTCCACTTCCTGGAGGACCAAACAAAATTAAATGTATCATCTACTAAACAATTTATTTCGCAAAGATACGTTCCTAACGGTTCTTCATACTGATATCTTTTTCTTTTTTATAGCTGGTTAAACTTGTGATATGTCTAATGCGTCTCACCCAATAGTCTGAATTCAATACATTCTCTTCTATTACTCCTCTTGAAGAAGAACTATGCACCATCATTAATCTATTCTTACTATTTTCGGTAATAATGCCAACATGAGTAATATGATCTTTGCCTCCAAAAAATATTAAATCCCCTTTTTTTGCATTATCAAGTTCTATCTTTTTGCCTTGTTGGCATTGGTCAGATGCACTTGCCCCTACTGGCATCTCCATCCTGTTATAAACATAATGTACTAGTCCTGAACAATCATAACTGTTGGGCCCTTTGGAGCTTCTTTGATATTTCTTACCAACTTGTTCTTTCGCTAAAGTGATAATAGTCAATCGAAGTTGGTCCCACTTAGAACTGTCCTCTTGCTGAGATCTATGACTTACTCTCAATTTTTCATTGCTCTTACAAGAAGAAAACATTAAAACCAAACTGGCTACAAAAAGAAGTTTCATATTAATACAGCTCATTAAATCAATATTTTATATATTAAACAAAATGCTAATATATGGGAATTTTAGCAATCTGCAGTACAATGACTACATATTTCAAAATCCAAATATGTAAATTATTCAGTAGTAATCTTTTACTATAAAATTTAATTTCGTTTTAAAACAAGGCTGTCAGGTGGATATGTGGAGGATAATAAGGACATATTTGATTTTGCCCAATCAATTATTTCTTGTCGCTGCGGATCAGTCAACTTTGCTTCTGGATGCAATCCAAGCCATGTATAAGAAGGAATGGGCATCTCTTTTTTCTCAACCATTTCAATGATCTCTTCAAATTTATGATTCTGGTAAGCGATGCGACGTTCTGTAAAATTTGAAAAATTTAAATGTTTTTTCCCTTCATTCATGTGCGCTTGAAGCCACCAACCGATAGGTTGAATTGATGCATACCAAGGATATTTGGTTTCGTTGCTATGGCAATCATTACATGCTACTTTTAATGTTTTATCCAAGGATTCTGAAACAGAATATTTAGTTTTAATATCTCCACTCAAAGCATTGCTAGGCGTTTTATTGATTTGAAAAAACTGAATAACAATAAATGAAATCAACAATAGGTAAAGTATTTTTTTAAACATATTTTTTATTTGCTGTACAAAATAAAGAGCTTTTTAAGCGTTGCACCTAAATTAGTAACAGCTAATATAAAAAATGGTTATATTTTTGGTTTTTGTATTGCTATAGAAAATAAAACAAAATGATTCATTTTTATCGCTTTCAATTTTGTACTGCACTTGTAGCTTTCACAATGTTATTTTTGAGCACAGTTGGGATGGCGCAAACTACAATAACAGGTACAATCAAACACGATGGACTGATTAGAGATTATAGATTGTATATTCCAAAGAATTTCGATTCTAAGAAAGCAGTCCCTCTAGTGTTCAATTTTCATGGTTTGACTTCCAATGCGCAGCAACAAGAGTTTTATGGCGACTTCAGAAGTATTGCAGATACGGCTGGATTTCTACTGGTTCATCCAAATGGCACGGTGAGCAAAACTGCTGGGGTTCCTTTTTGGAATGTTGGACTAGCTGTGGGTGAATCTGTCGATGATGTTGGATTTGTCGAAGCATTGATTGATTCTCTTCAATTAAAATATACTATAGACCCAAATCGGATCTATGCCACAGGAATGTCCAATGGTGGCTTTATGTCTTATTTTTTGGCTTGCTCTAGTTTGCGATTTGCAGCTATAGCTTCAGTGACTGGTTCTTCTACGCCTTTGATGGATCAAAAATGTAAATCTAGTCGGCCTGTCCCAATTCTTGAAATCCATGGCACTGCAGACAATACAGTCCCTTACAACGGCACTACTGGAATAAAAGCAATTCCAGCTTTGGTAGCATTTTGGGCTGCAAAAAATGGCTGTAACCCTACACCTCAAATTAATCAAGTACCCAATACAAATACTGCAGATGGTGCCACAGCAGAACACCACATTTATTCGACTTCAACTGGTGACGCTTTGGTGGAACACTTCAAAGTTATTGGTGGAGGACACACATGGCCAGGATCAATTTTCCCTATAGGTGTCACATGTCAAGACTTTAATGCAAGTAAAGAGATTTGGAGATTTTTTAGCCAGTTTAAATTGATTACTAATAACAATGATTTACATCATGCTGAAGTCAAAATATTTCCCAATCCCGCAATTGAGAAAATCAATATTCTTCAATCGAAATACAATGAACTGAAAGTGTATTCAATTGATGGTGCGATAACCATTCATCTTAAAAATACTTCAACAATTAATGACTGTGATATTTCTTATTTGAAGCCAGGAATTTATACAATGGAATTAAGCAATAATCTAGATCGAGTAGTTACAAAATTTGTTAAAATATAAGTTGGATCACTATTTTCAAAATCTATGGTTTTCATTGTAAATAAAAACCATCTTTGTTTCTATCCTTTTATGCCAAAGTATATTATATAATAGCCAAAAATAATATGATGAGAAATTTGTCCAGACAATGCGCAACCTAGAGATGTAGTGGGTCACGACATCAAGTAGTTGTAACGATTTATGGGCGAATCTATCGCATAATATTGGACTAGGGTGTATTTCACTTCTGTATTACTTTTTAAAAATCACCGAGCCATCTTTCATTAGCTCAATTTCTTCTCCTTTTCCTCTAAGTTCGTAATGGTCGTTTTTATACCAAATTCCAGAGGCTGGTTGTTGGCTCGTTAGCTTGATTTCTTCATTGTTAAAGTATACAGTAACATTATCCTTTATCTTATCAAAAGTCATCTCCAATTTTTGACCATTCGCATCAATTACTGTACTCTTAAACATGGATGGTGAGTCATGCTCAGCTTTGTTTGCAGTATTGGACTCAGCTGTTTGTACACTTTGAGGATCTGTTTTCGTACTTTCATGTGCAGTTTTTTCTTTGCATGAGTTAAAGAAGATCGTTGCTAATACAAGAATTGTTGAAATTTTTAATGACATATTACGATTTTTTTAAATAAAAAATCCGGAACGGTTTCCCATTCCGGACGCATAAAATTTTGGTTATTAAACTATACTACTTGTACCAAAGGTAACAAGTTTTGTTTATTTTACAATTATTTTTTCAGAAATAATTTTTTCACCCTGTCTGATATTGAGAATTAATGTACCTTTTACACCCGTCAAATTTATTTCTTTATTATATGTTCCATCAAAGTTATCAAGCTTTTCGACATAAACTTCATTGCCTTTCATATCGATTACTTGGATGACTGTTGGTTTGTCTTTTTGCCCTGTAAAATTTACTTTTAAAAGACCTTGATTAGGGTTAGGATAGGTGTTATACTCGATCATAAGTGACTCTGACTCATCAGTAGTGATCATTTTCACCACTTTGTCCTCATTGCTTTTACGCATGATCTTGACCTCTTTATCTTTCCCATCAGAGTTTATAATGATCTCATTCTCGCCTTCTATGATACGTTCTGTTTTCTTACCATTCTCATCTTCCATGATGATCATTTTTTTGATTTGATTCATTTCATCTGGCTTGCAAATCTTTTGCCCATTTTTACAACAAGTTTTACTCTCAGGGCAGCAGTTATTATTTAAAGCAATAGGGTCTTGAAGTTTGATTTTAGCTTTTGCGATTATTCCGTCTCGCATATATTTTACTTTAATTTCATCATCAGGGTTTTTACTTGATAACTGTGAAATGACATCTTCCATTCCCATCACTTTTTTCCCATTGATTTCCATAAGTAAATCTCCTTCTTGAAGACCTGCTTCCTGAGCTCCACTTGTATTGAACACTTCGATTATTGTTGCTCCATTATTTCCTGCTGCATCTTCAAGTTGCACACCTATAACTGCTTTATTTGTACTTGACTTCAAAGCCTTTGTACAAGATTTTACATCTCCTGCAGTACAGCTCGAGCGTTTGACTATTTTAATTTTTTTGCCATCCTTTTCTATTGTTTGTACATCATCAGTATTCATGTCGTTCAACTGAATTTGATCACCATTTATACCTTCTAAACTAAGCACAGAATCTATAAGGATTTGAATTTGTACATCGGTCAGTTTTTCATCTCCACTTCTTTCAATTTTTTTAATGATAATCTTAGATTCTGTCTTTTTTTGGATAGGTGAATCTTGAGCTATTAGAAGTGCGACGGAACACATTACTGAGAACAAGGAAAATATTAATTTTTTCATTTATTATGGTTTTGTTAGTTAATTTCAATAGATTGAGGATACATCACCTTTTTTGTTGTGATTGTTTGCATTGGCTTAAAGTTTGAATATATAAGAAGTGTAGAGCTGGAAGAATCGATAGTTGATTGATTTGAAATTGATTCAACGATGGTGCGCACTTCAGTTGCTAAATAAATAAAATCTGCTTCATTCTCTATCACAATATTCATTTCAGCGACTTCATTTTGTGATTGGATCGAATTGCTTTCAATGTATGCAATCTCCTCGTGGTTTATTATCGCTTCTTTTGGCTTTACTTTATTGCTTTTTGTTTTTAAAAGCTTGTTTGGATTCTTACCTGCTATTCTAATTGTTTGATGTTTACATACTTCAATATTTGGTATGGCACAAACAAATTTTTTAGTTGCGCTCACCGAGTCAGTAGTAGTAGAGAGTAAAATAAAGATTGAGATAATACATGTTGCTAAGATCATCAAAGGCTTTATAAAAATAAATTTTTTGTGTGGTTGGTCATATAATGATTTAATGCGAATACTAAGTTCATCTTTGTTGCTTGAAAAAGCTAGTAGAGAGGCTATTTCTACAGATTTTGATTGTTCTAACAATAGTAACAATTTAGAATACTGAAGTCGATCTTCACCTTGAGCAATTACAAATAAATCTGCATTAATTTCGCGGTGCAATCTTATTTTATCAACCAAAAATAGCAGGGCTGGATTGAAGAAAAATATATTCTCAAGAATTAGTAACAATCGATTCCAAATGTGATCGCGATGTAATATATGACTTAATTCATGAATTAAAATTGCTTTCGTCTGCCCTATACTTAAGTGATTCACCCATGACACTGGAAGTATAATCGTCGGATAGATTAATCCCATGACAAATGCTGAAGGAATCTCATCAGAAATTCTCACATCGATTGCTTTACTCAGTTGCAATTTAGTTCTTAATTCCTTTATTAATTTACTTATTTCTATAGGCACTTGAATTGAAGATGATAATTTTAACTTGTGCAAAAGTCGATCTGATCTAAAACTTTTCAAAAAGAAAAAACCTGACCCAATGACCCAAAATGGAAAAAGAATCTGCGAAATATATTTTTGCTGAAGTAAAGTATTTACCCTATCTAAACTAAATATTGATTCATAAAAGAATTCATTCAGAAATATAAAAATTGTTCCAAAACTAAAAATTAGCAAACTACATTTCAACATAAAAAATTGAAATAAAAAAATGCGTTTTGATTTTGGGAATTGATCTATAATCATATAAATCAAAACTAATATAGCGGCTAGCCAAATCGAATGCAATAAAGAATTAACAAGTGCTTCTTGTAGTAAGGAAAAATCATTTGTAGACCAAAATTGCTTCACTTTTGATTTTTTTCCATTAGCTCAATAAATTGTTTCAACTCTGAAATTTCTGTGTTGCTCGCCTTATAATTTCCTAAGGTTTGAATGACAAGATCCATTGCAGAGCCTTGAAATACCTGATTTACAATGGTATCTATAAACCCATTTTGAATATCTTCTTCTTTCACCAGAGCTGTATAATAATGAGATTTACCCTCTAACACTCTTGTACAGAATCCCTTTTCGGTCATAATTTGCATGATCTTCAAGGTCGTAGTATAACCTATATCTCTCTTCAATGCTACCTTCTCATGTACGCATTTGACTGATGTAGTTCCCTCTTGCCATAGAATTTGAAGAATCTCTAGCTCTGATTCCGTGGGTTTTATACGTTGATTCATATTCAATTTCGTCACAGGACAAAACTAAGAAAACTATATCTAAATTTGTACGAAGGGCTTCGTATTTATTGTTTATTTAACAGTTTTTTAGCTAAAACGTGATAATTTAGAACTTTTAAACATAAAAATGCACTAGAAAAACAAATTACACCTCTATTACTTCAAGCCAATGTAAAGGCTTCTTATCAGTAAAATCTGCAATCTGATGTTTGCAACTAAAGCCAGATGTCAAAATGGTAGTGTCTTCAGATGCAATCTTTACTTTAGAAAGCACACTTAATTCTCCAATTTTTTTTGATAAATCGTAATGGTCTTTATCATATCCGAAAGAACCTGCCATTCCACAACAGCCCGACTCCATTTCACTGAATTCTGCATTAGCAAATAGTTTATGAATTGAACTGGTGCTAAAAATTGCTTTGTGATGACAATGTCCATGAAATAAATAATGACCTTTCTGAATTGGAATTTCCCGAATTTTTTCTTGAATCAAGAAATCCTCAAGCAAGAAAATATTTCCTTTCGGATTAAAATCCGTAGAATCCATTAGATCGGGCAAGTCATCTAGTAATGCAGTCGCACAAGATGGTTCGATCACTAGTATAGGAATTTTCTGATCACAGTATTTTTTAAGATCCTCGAGTAATACCTTTCCTTTAGATTTTGCCTGTTCCAAAAGCCCTTTTGAAATAGCTGGTCTTTGACAACATTGTTGCGCGTAGATTTCTACTTCATATCCCAACATAGTTAACAAGCGAAATGCCTTTATTCCGAGGGAGTATTCATGGTACAACATATATGTATCTGCAAAAAGGAGTACTTTTTTCCCATCTTTTTTTGCATTTCTATTCAAACTTGGAATAGATTTTAAAAATCGAGAATCGTATAATGGCAATATTCTCCGTGAATCGATACTTGCAATTTTTTCAACACTTTTTCTAAAAAATTTACTTTTTACTATATGATTTGAGAAAGGAAAATATGAAGCTATTTGAGCTATCCATCGCTGATTAGCAATCAATTTTGTCTTTATTGAAATTCCAATTTCCTTATTTCGCAAATGAAGCATTTCAGATTTTAATTTGGACATATCTACATTGCTAGGGCATTCTGTTTTACATGCTTTACACGATAGACAGAGATCCATTGCCTCATCAATACTTCTATCTAGAAAACCATTTCCACCGATTTGTCCACTCATTGCTAGGCGAAGTATATTTGCTCGAGCGCGTGTAGTATCCTTTTCATCTTTTGTTGCCCGAAAACTTGGACACATACTTCCCCCAGTTGTTTTACGACATTCACCTACTCCATTGCACAAATGCACTGCATCATGAAATCCGCCTTCACGACGATAATGAAACATTGATGTGAATCTGTTATCTATATAATTAGATCCATATCGAAGATTAGAATCTACAGCCGGAGCATTAACTATTTTTCCTGGGTTCAATAAATGTTGTGGGTCGAATAATGATTTTACTTCTATAAATGCATTGTAAATTTTTTCGCCAAAAAATTCTTTATTGTATGGTGATCTTGCCAATCCATCTCCGTGTTCTCCACTCCATGATCCCTTGTATTTTTTAACCAATTCTACTGTTTCAGTAGCGATGAGTTTCATCCTCTCAATATCCTCATGATCGCGCAGATCTAGAAGAGGTTTTACATGTAATAATCCGACACTCGCATGAGCATAAGCTACTACAGGAGTTTGATGTCTTTTACAAATCGAAAAGACTTCTTTAATATAGGCTGATAGATTCTCTAAGGGTACAGCAGCATCTTCAATGATTGCTATTGGTTTTCGCTTTCCTTTAACGCCAAGCAATAAACCCAAACCTTTTTTACGAACAGTAAAAATCGCATCGAGATCTTTTTTTTCTGTAAAAACTGGACAAGCATAGCCTACATTTTTTTCTTTCAATAATTGTTGCAATGCATTCGCTTTTCGAAATGCTTCACCTCGTACATTTCCAAAAAATTCTACAAGCAAAACACTTCCAGGATTTCCCTCTATAAAGTGACAATAGCGCTGCGTATCCAAATTTTCTCTACTCAATCGAATCAACATATCATCAAGTAATTCTACTGATGCTGGTTGATGCGCAACCATTGTAGATACTTGATCTAAGCCTTCGAAAAAATCATCAAAATGTACGACACACAATGCTTGTTCATTGGGCAATGGCTCTAATTTGATTTTAGCACGGGTAATAATTGCCAAACTTGACTCACTACCAATAATTAGCTTTGAAAGATTGATTTCATCAGATAAAAATTCATCCAAATTATATCCACCAACTCTACGCATTACTTTTGGAAATCGTGCATTAATTTCTTCTTCATGAATAGAAATGATTTGGATTAATTTCCGATATATTTCGCCTTCTTTCGTTTGTAGTTCACATTTTTTTTCAAGCTGTGCAAGATTTACATTTTCACAATAAATTGTTTCACCACTGATCAATAAGATCTCCAATTCTAAAACATGATCCAAGGTTTTGCCATATAGAATACTTCTCGTCCCACTTGAATTGTTAGCGATCATACCTCCCACTGTGGCACGACTCGTAGTAGCTGGATCGGGTGCGAAATGGAGTCTATGAATCTCCAAACTTGCATTCAATTCATCGCGAACAATTCCTGGCTCGACCCATGCAAATTTTTCTTTGATATTCACTTCCAAAACTGCATTCATATATTTGGTGAAATCCAAAATAATTCCTTCTCCAATCGTTTGGCCTACCAAAGAAGTTCCTCCTCCTCTACTTGTTATTGGAATTCCATTTTTTCGACAGAATGCAAGAGTAGTTTGTATATCCTTTTTACTCTTAGGCACAACAATTGCTAATGGAACTATCTGATAATTACTTGCATCAGTAGCGTAAATTGATCTTGCATATAGATCATTGAGAAAATCACCTTCTAGTTCATTTTTCAATTCTGCAAAATCAATGTTATGACGTCTCAATTTTTTAGTTTTTAAGTTGATATCGAATGCCCAATACAAATGTTCTTCCAGCTGCACTTATCCCTGAAGCAAAAGGTCTATAGTGTGTATCTAGACAATTTTCCATTTTCGCATAACTCTGCCAATTTGAATTCATTTGATACTCGACTCCAAAATTTAAAGTCATCCAACTCGGTGTTCCATCTATGGTTGCATATTGAAAATTATCCTCTCCTAACAAATTATATTCACTTTTCTTCTTCCATGCATTGTATAAAATCCAGGAATTGCATTGTAAATTCTTGAATACAATATACTTCACACTGAATCTTCCAAACAATGGAGGAATATGATCCAAATTCAATCCCTTTTCAGCTTCATTAACTATTCTACTAAAGGTTTTCTCTACATGGATATCAGTAAAAAATCGCTTCTTATATTCATATTTAAAATCTACAGAAAATCCATTCAAATATGCATTTCGATTATTCTGATTTGAAAAAAGTCTCGTCCGAGCCCCATTAAAATCTATACTATCAAGCCCATTGATATAGGCCACATCCAATACAATCGCATCATTATAAAAGGCATAAAAATAATTGGCAGTTACATTAAATTTATGAATATCTTTTGTGCGCCACATTTGCGCAAAATTAATCTCTTGATTGTATATTTTTTCTGGTTTTAAATCTTGGTTCGGAATAATCAATCTCCCTTCTGTCGACTCGAATATTTTAGCTAAATCATCCACATTGGGAGAGCGAAAGCCACTTGAGCTAATAAATGACATTATACTATTTTTCCATAGTTTTGAATGAAATCCTACACTGTAATTCAGTGCGGTATTTTTTTGTTTCAAGTGGTCAACTGGAACAGGAAAAAGTGTAGCGTCTTTAATCTTCGCACTCAAGAATTGGTAACTTGCTCGTAAACCAATATCTGTAGTAAATCTGTCACTCCATTTCTTTTCTGCAATACCAAAAAGTCCAGCAAGAAATAATTGACTTCCTCCATCAGGATATCTCGTATCCAAAGCTTTTGTTTGTGCAGTTAATATATTTTCTTGAAAGGCTTCTGACTTCACATTGTTCCATTGATTGTCAAATCCATATTTTAAAATAAGACTATTCAGATCATGGATCACATCAAACGACCATTGATACACATCCACTGTTTCATTTCGATGCTTGAGCCAAGCATTATTCCAATTTCGATTATGTCGAGACTCTAAAATATTCTGAACACTGAATTGCGATTTCAACTGTAAATTAGAATGAAATATTTTATCCCACTCATAAGCAACAAATAGCTTCTGTTGAGGACCGTAATACCATTGCGCCGAAGCAGGAATTTCTTGCTTATATTCTGAAAGTCGATCATATCGATCAATAGTAGTAGTAGATGAATATTGAAAATTGATCACATGCTCCCCCAATTTTTTTGACTTGAAACCAACTTTTTCGAGAAGATCCCACTGCCGATATGCAGAAGGAAATTGAATTGAAGTATTCTTTGAAGATACTAATGAATCCATATTGTTGACACGGATCCTTTCAAAATAATTTTGACCCCATTGAGGATATTTTGAAGAACGAACTGATCCTGATTTTAAATGAAAAAAATCAGAATAGGAAAATGCATGAGTCCAAGCCCATTTTGATTTTCCAAATTGAAAAAAATGTGCCGAGTTCCAAGCTTGATTTCCATATTCTCCTAGTATGCTAAAATTAAATTTAGATTTGTCTTCATTACTCCATCGCAAAGCTTTCGTCTTCAACAAAATAATACCGCCGATGGCATCAGATCCATAAAGCACACTTCCAGGTCCTTGTAGTACATCTATAGATTCAATTAAAATAGGTGATATAGACATAATATTCTGCAAATGACCTCCTCGATAGATAGCATTGTTCATACGGATATTATCTGCTACTAATAGTATTTTATTCGCTTCAAATCCACGAATGATAGGACTCCCTCCTCCTTGTTGACTCTTTTGCAAAAATACTTTTCCACTTGAGGCTAATAGATCGGCAGTTGACTTTGTATTTAGTGACAATATTTCGAGAGTTTTCAAACTTTGGATCGGCTTTAGCACATCTTTATGATAAGAACCTGCACGGTCTTTAATTTCAATAGTTTCTAGCTCTTTTTTCCATTGCATTGTATCTGATTGTGCTGCTATCTCAGCAAGTACACCAAGACAAAAAGAAAGCAAAACTAATAATTTCATACTGCAAAGATAGGGAGTAAAATTGACAAAGTTAATCCTTAGTCTTTCTGAAATTTGCTGCAACTGGAAAGTAGAATTTAAAAATCTTTCCATGTTACTTTTTCGGTTCAGACTGTACTAAGTTTATACAACACAAATAGTTCATTTGAATTGCTATCCTTTTGTTCTTGTTTCTTAAAATTACATTTTTCTAAAAGTTTAGAAGAGGGAAGGTTTTCAATATGAGTGAATCCTTCAATTGATTTTAATCCCATATTATGAATTCCATATTCAATTACTTTTGTTATCGCTTCATGCATTATTCCTTGCCCCTGAAAAGTTGGCAATAATTCATACCCGATTTCAGCTTGACTAATTTCATATGAAAAATTAAACATACAGATTGTGCCAACCAAATTATTATTTTCAAGTGTAATAGCCCAATAAATTCCATTATTTTGATCAACAAATTCAGTTATTTTTTGAATAAATTTTCTTGCTTCTTCAATAGTACCACATGGGTCTCTATCAATATACTTGTTCACTTCCATATCTGAACGAAGTAAAAATATCTCTTTGTCGTCATCGATAGAAAGTTGTCTAAGAGTTAGTCTTTCCGTTTTTAGGACTGGGAATGGATTGAAAGAAATCGATTTCATATTGAGATTTTAAATATTGCTAAAACTATTTGCAAGTAGATAAAAAGTATAAGTAACTTTATTCTAGAATACTGATTTTACAAACTTACTGTTTCAAAAATTACATCTAAAAATATACACCAACCGCTAAAGAATACATCAAATAACTTATATTCTGATCAGCTCGAATGGCATCACTCGTATTTACCAAAATATCTGGTAAAATCATATAGCCGCAGCGAATCGTAGACTCAAGAAATAATCTTGATTTCCATTCGATTCTTGGTGCCAATTTCGCATTGAATGTGTAACCTGAAAGATGAAACTTATTATTCACTCTGTGTCCAAATAAAGTGACATCTGTCCGAGGAATAACCACGAGTCCCCCGAAAGATCCTATGAAATTCAATCGCAAACTATTTTTATAAAGCGGAATTTTGAGGAATGAATATTCAATATCCAAAGATATATTATTCAATCCATCTGTATGTTCAAACTGAAGAAAATCATTACGAATAGTAATCGTGTCATTTTGATACTGACCACTATAATTCTTTGACTCAAGTGAATCAATGTATCCAGAAATTGTACTTTTTTGATGATTACGAATCACATATTTCATATGATCCATTCCAAGCGAAATTGTCCATCGATTGTTTAGGCGATAACCTAACCGATAATTATACTGTGGAATAGTAATCGTACTCGGTTTAACATATACCGCCCCAAATTTCGAGGGACGATCGGCTGCACTTATATCGTATAAGGTAAAGTCATAATTCGGTCCTTTAAAGTGAATATCACTTAATGCAAAAAATGCCCTATTATATCCCCAATAAAAATAAAATCTACTTTCTTTCTGAGATTTCACTTTATACACACTTGTATCTCTAGGATTTGCGAATGCAGAAAAACAATAAAAAAACATCAGTATAGTAAATACAGTATATTTCATGTGTTACAATTTTTCTAAGAGCTTAACTTTACGATCCTTACCATTTTTGTATTCTAAAATAAATTCGTATATTCCTTGTGGTAAATTGGAAAGATCCATTTCTACTTGATGCGAATGTAAAGAAGTATTTTGAAGCAATAAGTTTCCTTGCAAAGAATAAACTGAAATACGATCAATTGGCTGATCTTTGTCAGTAATTAAAACTTTGTTTAATACTGGATTTGGTTGCACTTTAATTTCATTTATTGCTACATCTTCATTATCTACTGACACATGTGCACCATATGCCATGGTGTATTCACCTGGCAACAATTTTGTTACTCTCAATAAACCTTTTTTGTCTGTCAAATTTGTTCCTAATTTATTATAAAATGGATATTCCACCCAAGGGGATTTCCAATCGGGTCTAAAAACCAAAAGCAAGCTATCCTCTTTTGCTGGAATCAAATCAAAATCCAAATTGAATTTATCCACACCATTGTATTCCAAAATAGTCGATAATTGAAAAACACCTTGAGAAATCGCATTGACTTGCCAAAAATGAGTGTTTGATATTTTCTCTAAATTTGTTGCACGATGTTCTGTACCTGAAGGCCCCACATAATGATGTGCTATATTGATCAGTATAGAATCAGTAAGCGACGAAACATTCAACGATGTCATATCAATTAATCCAAAATTAGCAGCTCCGGATTTAGTTAAGACAGTATTGCTTTGAATTGCCGCTAAATTTAGGTTTTGCCTTTCATTTATCAAAATCATTTTTGGATCAAAACCTGTGGGCAAAATCCACGAAATTTTTGTGTTTTCACCTGAAACTCTGACCTGATTTTCAATTCTTTTCCATTGCTCATTGTAGGCAGTTAATAAAATAGGAATGTTATTGCCCAAATGATTTGCACGATAAGATTTTTGATGTAAATAAACGGTTAAAACATTTTGGTCATCTACAAAAAAAGAATCGATATATACACCCAAATAACCAGGATTGAAAATAAAATCATTAAAATAATCAGTCATGTCTACACCAGAATTTTTATTGAGAAAATCTCTAAATTCATATGCATTCATCGACTTGCCTGTCAAACTATCAAATACTGTATGCGATGCTTTTCTGAAAATGGTGTCACCCATATAAGTTCTCATATTATGAATCATTGCGGCGCCTTTCCGATAAGTATGAGTACCATATGTATGTTCATAAGGCATTGGTGACAATGGTAAAAAATCACCATCACTTCGATGCGCATTTTTAATAATATCGCTTAAATTTCCTTTTATAGCTCGGATAAAATGTTCTTTACCATATGTATATTCTTGAAATAAATGACTACTATATTCTGCGGTGCCCTCTTTGATCCACATATCTCTAGCATCATCCAATGTCGTTAGATCACCCCACCAATGATGACCTAACTCATGTGCCATCGTTTGTTCCACAGAACTTTGTTGACCCTGTGTAATACTACTTATCGGAAACGCAGTATTCGTCGGATGCTCCATGGCACCAACTGTAGTAGCAACATACCCCACTCGTTCGAATCTATATCTACCAAACCAAAATTCCAATGCATCAATTGCCTTTGGCATGTTTGCAAATTGCGTACCCATTTGAGCTATATTTGCAGGTTTTGCAATATACTCTACTGGTATAGGTCCATATTTACCTTGATGTGTATATTTTGAAACAGCATAATTTGCTGCAGCAATATTTGAAAGGTAAGTTGGTATTTGGTCTAACATAGAATAATGTTTCTTTATTTTACCATTTGCCAATATTTCTTCACTAATAAAACTACCAACACAATACGCCTTCATACTTGGATTCGTAGTTATAATATAGTCATATGTGCTCCTCTCTACAAAATTGTCAAAACACGGAAACCAAACTTTGCCAAAATTAGGTGGTGTAGAAGAAAGCCCAATACCCAAATTATAAATATAGTCATTTTCAAAATAAAATCCACCCCAAACAGGATCTCGACTTGGTACACCGTTATAATAAACTACAATTTTTGCTGTGTGATTTATTGGCAACATTTCTTTAAATGGAATTCGAATCAATTCTCCATCATAATCAAATGTAATGTTTTCATTCTTATAAATAATCGCACTAATATTTAACTCTCTTAGATCTAAGCTAATTGATTCGATATTCGGCAAACGAGTTTTGAAAGTAATCTCAGTAAATCCATTTATTTTTTTCCCAACATAATCAGAAATATCCAAATTTATTGAATAATTCAATATATCAATAGAATCACTTCTTCGATTTGAATTCTCCATTAAAAGTAGATCATCAATGCTGGGGGCCTTTGTATGCTGAGCCAACGTCGCATGATGACATCCAATATGTTGATCGGGCTGAGAAAACAAACGAATGAGAGAACAAAATAATAGTACAAATAGAAAAGACAATCTAAACTTCATGATTCCTAAATTAAGGATGTAAATATCGAATATTTTCGTTACATCCTATAAAAAATTTAGGAAATCTTCATTTGCCTACTCTTTTTTTTAATAGTCTTAAGAAGTTTTCTTAATTTAAATTCATAACTATAGTTTAAACTTAGGATATAGTCAGTTTTTGAAGTTTTGCTATATTTTGTATTGATTAAATTACTCAACTGAAAAGAATGTCCTTTGTGGAATTCATATTCAAAAGTTATACCATATCTGTTGGTGTTAAAATTTTCCGCGTTATTTGCATTTATCCTAAATCTCAAATCAGAAATAGCAGCGAAACTGAATTTTTTTATTTGCTTTGAAACTGAATTTCGAATTCGCAAAACACGCTCTACAGGATATTCATTAAAATAATCAGAATCAAAAGTCTTTGTATCAAAATAATAACTCAATCTTGAATTCCATCTAATGTTGTTATTAAATTTTGACTTATAAGTAAGACCCATCTGAATTCTGTAATCATCTGTTGTTCTATTTGTATAAATGCGATAAGAAATATCAGCAAATAAATCTTTAATAATGCGAAAAGTAGGCTCAATTTGAAAATTAAAATTTTTAAATCCTTGCATACCTTTGTCGTATCGAATCTCTGGAGATATCACAATGCTCCATCGATTATTAATCTCAGATTTGAGATTCATATTGAGCCATAATTGTTGATCATCAATCTGTTGCCCAATAGCAAGATAAGACTGAAAGATAATATACAATGCAAAAATTCCTCGATTAATCATCATCATCATCTTGCGTACTTTCGAGAGAATCAATCTCCTTGCTGTCAATACTAAAATAGACTTTAAGTCTACAAAGATTCTTGGAAAGATCGATGCGTTCTATCTTTGTATTAATCACTGGAAGTCCTGTTCTGTTTCTAATATCTTCAATGAGTAAGGTTTTGTTTTCAGGTTTGATTAATTCCAATTTATCATATACCATAATTTGAAAATTCTCCCGCTCAACAGAAAAGAATTTATCTAAAATAATAATAAGTAAAATGGCAATAATATTTGAAAACAAAATCTCATAGAAATGCTCTTGGTAATTCGTCATAGAATTTATGATTCCTAAAGTAACACAAGTAAAAAAATAACCCATTTCACGTATAGGAATACTCACTGTGCGATACCTTAATATTGAAAATATGGCAAATAATCCAAAGGCAACTCCAAACATCATCTTTGCATTATTCAATAAATAACAAACTAAAAAGATGAGACAGTTGAATACGAAATAAGTAAAAACATAATCTTTATTGCGATGTCTAGGATAATATATAAATCGCACAAGAATAATTACAGAAACGATATTTAAAATAAAACGAAAGATAAAATCTTGTAAATTTCCTGGTGTAAAATTAAAATATTGAGAACTATTTAATATTGAATCGATCACTGCTGTACTATCCATATTTAATTGATAAATATTTTAAAATCATCAAGTTTTACATCTTGCTTCTTCTCCGTAATGGTTACTTTTTTTATAATTACTTCTTGATTTAATGGACATTTTCCACAATACGAAAAAATAAAAACAGTATAGTCTCCTTTGTTTAAATTATTAAATCGATAAGAACCATCATAAGATGTTCTTGCTTCATCATCAATGATTGTATGATCACCATATGAAATAAAAATTCGTTCGTCCCCAATATATGAGGAATCTGCAATACCGCCAGTAGAATTCAAATTATAAGCATAAACTCTTCCACTAATTTCGGCAAAACCTCCTGACCCAGCTTCTTTTGAACAAGCAAAAAAAGTAAGCAAGTAAAAGTAAATAAATATTCTATACATTGTCATCTTTAAATTTATTCTTATAAGGTACCTTCGAACCACAAAAGTTGCATAAAGATCATATTTACGGACTATATTTTCAAATTTTATTTAAATATTATATATTAGATAGTGATAGTGAATAATTAATTAATACTTTACTGTAGTAATTCGAGATATGTATTGGATTGACTACCTTTGATTTTGAATTTATAAGTTTTGAAAAAATATTGGAGTTTACTCAAAGAGGCAATACAAGGTGAAAGCTATGATTATACTACAGGTTCAATAAACAAAGCGATTTTTTTATTGGCCATACCTATGATTTTGGAACTAAGCCTTGAAGGAGTATTTGCACTTGTTGATATTTTTTTTGTAGGCAAATTGGGGTCTAATGCGATTGCAGTAGTCGGATTTACTGAATCTGTAATGACCTTAGTTTATAGCGTTTCTATAGGACTTAGTACAGCTGCTGCCGCAATAATTGCGAGAAGAGTTGGTGAAAAAAATCCTGGTGAAGCTGGAACTGCAGCTGCACAATCCATGATTTTTGGTTTTTTTGTCTCTCTTTTTATAAGCTTCTTTGGATATTTTTATGCATCCGACATCTTACGATTTATGGGTGGCTCTGAAGCAGTAATCCGTGAAGGGTCAGTCTTTACTCAAATTATGTTTATCGGCAATTTGGGTATTGTTTTCTTGTTTTTAATCAATGGAATATTTCGAGGAGCTGGCAATGCAGCAATTGCCATGCGAAGTCTTTGGCTTGCCAGTTTAATTAATATTTTGCTTGTACCAATTTTTATTTATGGCATAGGAAGTTGGAATGGATTTGGATTAAAAGGAGCAGCTATTGCTACAACCATTGGCAGAGCTTCTGGAGTTTGCTATCAATTATATCATTTATTTTTCGGAAAAGGATTAATTCGATTACAAATGAAAGATTTTTTGCCACAATGGGATACAATACAAAAAATAGCAGCTTTAGCTTGGCCTGCAACTTTTCAATTTATAATCGCATCAGGATCATGGATTATATTGGCAAAATTCATTTCTGAATCAGGCGGAACAGATATCTCAGCTGGTTATCAAATTGCAATAAGAAATGTTGTTTTCTTTATCCTTCCCGCTTGGGGTTTAAGTAATGCCGCTGCAACTCTTATCGGCCAAAACATGGGTGCAGGATTAATCGAACGAGCAGAAAAAAGTGTACTTCTTACAATGAAGTACAATATCATCTTTATGGCTTTTGTTACCTTAATCTTTATCTTTTTATCATATCCAATTATTTCATTTTTTAGCAATGATCCCAATGTAATTCAACCCGGTGTCTTAGCACTTCGAAGTATTGGAACTGGATATATTTTTTATGGCATAGGAATGGTGATCCTTCAAGCTTTAAATGGTGCTGGAGATACTAAAACACCAACATGGATAAACCTCATTGGTTTTTGGTTTTTTCAAATTCCACTAGCTTATATTTTAATTAATTACACAAGTTTATCTTATGTTGGCGCTTTTATTGCGATTCCCATTGCAGAATCTTTGATTGCAATTATAGCTTATTTCTATTTTATAAAAGGACGTTGGAAATCAATCAAAGTATAACAAAAAAAATCTAAGTGTTAACTGGTAAAATAAAATTCAATTTTTCACTTTACCGTAGAAATGCTTACATTTGTTTAAATTAAAGAAATTCATGATGAATATATCTCATACTTTTCTATTAGTTATGATTAGCTGCACATTAACTTCACAATCGCAAATAAAATGGAATGCTACTAAAGATTTAGCAGCTAGTAGTTTTGGAAATAACCACCCACGTATTGTACTAAATGGAGATGAATCGCCTGTTGTGGTGTGGGGTAGAGATAGTGATGCATCATTACATAGTTCATATTGGGATGGAAATAAATTTGCAGTTCCAACAAAATTAAATCAAAATATAACTGTAGCCACAGCTTCATGGATGGGACCCGACATCGCCTCACATGGTGATACAATATATATTGTCATGAAACAAACACCAGAAAACAATTCAAATTCTGGTATTTTTTTAACAAGTTCCTTTGATGGTGGAAAATCATTTTCTACTTTGATTCGAATAGACAAAATAGCTGATAGTTTGTCTCGATTTCCTACCGTATCTACAGATCAATACGGAAGTGCAATAGTAGCTTTTATGAAATTCAATAGTAGCTTTAAAGATTCGCGCTGGGTAGTATCGAAATCAACTGATTTTGGACTTACTTTCCTTCAAGATATAAAAGCAAGTAATTGGTTTGGTTCCGAAGAAGTTTGTGATTGTTGTCCTGGAGTTTTAATTTCAGAAAAAGAGAATTGTGTGTTGTTATATCGAGATAATAATAAAAATATTCGCGACAGTTGGATGTCAGTTTCTTACAATAGTGGGAAAACCTTTTCAAACGCATGTAATGTAGATAATTTAAGGTGGAACATCTCCTCTTGTCCTTCGAGTGGTCCAGATGCAATCATTGTCAATGATACTGTTTATAGTGTATTCATGAGCGGTTCAGGTGGACGCACCTTAGCATATTTAAGCAAAACAACTCTTAGTGAAGCTAAACACATCAAAACTTCATCTCTATTGTCTTATTTTGTTGGCTTGAATAATCAAAACTTTCCAAGAATTGCAAAATACGGAAAATCTGCTGCAATTGTGTGGAAACAAGATGTTTCCAATAAACTACAGCTGCCATTGTTATATACCAGAAATATAGAGGAAGGATTTCCATCAACTTATGATACTGTAGCACTGTTAAATATTGATAATGCAGATGTTGCACTCACTCAAAATAAAATTTTTGTTGTTTGGGAAGATTTTGCAAGTAGAACTGTAAAATATCGTATAGGAGAAATTCAAACGACTACAGATGTTTTAAAAACTAACGCGTCATCCAAATTCGTAATTTTTCCTAGTCCAGCTAATGATGAAATAAATATAAATGGTCCTGAAAAATTAAACTATGTCAAAATAACAGATTTGCAAGGCAAAATTATATACCAGAACGCAAATCAACAATCCAATCATCTGTCTATTTCAAAATTAAAATCTGGAATATATTATTTACAATGTGAGTCAGACAATCAAACCTATCTCCAAAAATTTATTAAACAATAAGTAAAGTCAAAATTTGAAATTACAATAGTATCTTTATTTTACACGATGCCAAATTTGGGTTCGACCTATCAATGAAATTCCAATGTAGCCGCGTAATTTTAATTGATCACCCTCCAACCAAACGCTACCTGAATAAATTTTACCATTCTTTGGATCAATGATTTGACCATATGACCAATAATTCTTGTAGGGACGCAACTCCCATAAAATATCCATTCCAATAAGAGATTTTCCATTCTTTTCTCCAGGACAATTGTTGCAAATTTTTACAGTTGCTGCGGGGAGAAGTTTTATTACTTTTCCATAAATTTTTCCATTTTTCTCATAAATCTCAACATGTGATTTTGCCTCCCCTGACTCATCATCAATCGTTTGCCAAACACCAAGAATTGAATTCTGTGCAAAACCAAAATAGGGAAGAAGTACAATTATAAATAAAAATCTTAGTTTAGTCATAATTACATAAACTTCGGATTCCAAAAATGTTGATCGAAATTAATAATTTTATCTTTTTCAATCAAAATGCCCTCTGCCTCTAATAGCTCTTGCATAATATTGCCACCAAAATAATTTTTCCCAGACAATTCTCCCTTTGCATTTACTACGCGATGCGCTGGAATATGATCTCGGTGATGTCCTTTCAATTGGTTCAATGCATATCCAACCATTCGAGCTGAACCTAAGGCTAAAAAATCTGAAATAGCACCATAGTTTGTAACTTTTCCTTTAGGAATCATTGATACGATTTCATATACTTGATCATAATAATGATGCTCTAACAAAAACTCTTTTTTGTAAAGAGAAATTGCCTCATCTTCTTTTTTTCTTATGACTTCAATTTCCTTTTTTGTTTTATCTTTAAATCCTAACAAATGTAATACTCCATGAATGATCACACGAAGGATTTCAAGTTCTTGGTCTATGCTTAAATTTTTTGCATTCTCGCGTACTCGATCTATACTAATATATAAATCACCATATACTTCTTCCTCACTATGGGGAAAAGTAATAATGTCGGTATAATAATCGTGATTTAAATATTGTTTATTAATTTCAAGTAGGTATTCATCATTACAAAAAATAATGTTTAACTCATTTGGATCCTTTTGATGCTGTTGAACGACGTGATTAATCCATTTTGAAATCTTTTTTTCTTCAATGCCTACAGTTACCTCAATATAATGAAATTCAATTTTAAGATTTTTTTTCTTTAACTTACTTGCTACCATAAAAATTTATTTACCCTGCCCAACTTTCTCTATCCAAACTTCTAAAATGAATGGCTTCTGCAAGATGTTCTATTTTAATTTCGTCGGAATCAGCCAGATCTGCAATAGTTCGAGCTACTTTAAGGATTCGATCATATGCACGAGCTGAAAGTTGAAGCTTTTGCATTGCGGTTTTTAATAAAGTTGAACCTGCTTGACTGATTTGACAAATGTCTTTGACCATGCTTGAAGAAATCTGTGCGTTGCAGTGTAGTTCACTATTTTCTTTATATCGATCTTCTTGTCTAGCTCTTGCTTTTAATACGCGATTTCGGATGGTTTCAGAATTTTCACCAACTTTGATATTTTCCATAAGATCATCTGTAGAAACAGGCGTGACTTCGACATGTAAATCAATTCTATCCAATAGTGGTCCACTGATTTTACTCAAATATTTTTTAACAATACCGGGACCACAAACACATTCTTTTTCAGGATGATTGTAATATCCACAAGGACAAGGATTCATTGAAGCGACAAGCATAAAGCTGGAAGGATAGTCTATGCTAACCTTTGCTCTAGATATTGTCACTCGGCGTTCCTCCATTGGTTGTCGTAAAACTTCAAGAACAGTCCTTTTAAATTCTGGTAATTCATCTAAAAATAAAACTCCATTATGTGCTAGTGAAATTTCTCCAGGACTTGGATTTGAACCACCACCCACCAAGGCTACATCGCTGACTGTATGATGAGGAGAACGAAATGGACGGATTGAAACTAATCCTGTATTTTTGGATAAAATTCCTGAGACACTATGAATCTTTGTAGTTTCTAGTGCTTCTTGAAGTGTTAATGGAGGAAGGATTGATGGTAATCGCTGTGCCAACATGGTTTTTCCTGCACCAGGTGGTCCAATTAAAATTACATTATGCCCACCTGCAGCTGCAATTTCTAAAGATCGTTTTATATTTTCTTGACCTTTTACATCTGAAAAATCTTTTGAATATGCAATCTGTTGATAAGCGAATTCATCTCTTGTGTTGATGACAAGAGGTTCAATAAGTTTAATTCCATTTACAAATTCTACAGCTTCAGTTAAATTTTCTACACCGATTACATCTAGTTGATTAACGATGGCTGCTTCTTTAGCATTTTCAAGTGGTAATATAATGCCTTTGTATTTCTCTTTTCTAGCTTGTATCGCGATCGGAAGTGCCCCTTTGATTGGACGGAGGCCTCCGTCAAGACTGAGTTCTCCTAGAATCATGTAATCTTCTAGTTTGGAGATTTGAATTTGTTTTGTAGCAGCCAAGATTCCAATTGCAATAGGCAAATCGTATGCTGACCCTTCTTTGCGTAAATCTGCAGGAGCCAAATTAATCACAATTTTTACTCTAGGGAATGTCAAACCAATGTTTTTAATTGCAGCTTCGACTCTTTGATAAGATTCTTTTACAGCATTATCTGGAAGTCCTACTAGAAAATAGGATATTTTTCCTGCGGCAACAGTTCCACCAGCATTAACTTCAACAATGATTTTTTTTGCATCAACGCCAAACACAGCTGCTGAATAAGTTTTTACTAACATAGGGTTTAAATTTAAATAGGAATCAGCAATTATAAATATGAAATGCAAAAATAGTTAAAATAGGGTTTTAATCAGGATAAGATTTGGATTCAACCCAAAAGACTCAATTCATTCAATGAAATTAATTTAAGTAAACATATTTTAATCAAAATTGGAAGATAAAATTTAACTCAATATAGATCTAACTAAATTTTTGAGCAAGCAAAAAGTTGGTTAATAAACAATCAATTTTTTTGTAAAAATTATAAAAAAAGTAAAGTTTTTTAAAAGTTTGATAATCAATAATTTATAAAACTTTGGTCGTAATATATAACGAATAATATGTGTATATATTTATTAATCATCGATTTAAATATAGTATAAAATTTTATATTTATAAAATTCTATATATCTTTGGCACAGATTTTGCCCAAAATCAGTAATTCAGAAGACATTATTTTGAATATTTTTAAATGAACTTACACAAAAGTTTTCTATCAAGCCAGTTGATTTGGCTTGTGTTGATTATATTGAGTCTTGGACCTTTTCAACTACATGGGCAATTTACATGTGGCACTGCACCTAATATGCACAATGTGAATTTGACATCTATAGGTGCTATGACAACTATAACTACTACAAGGTCTGGTCAAAATTGTTGCCCTTCTAGCTCCTCTAGATGTGTTCAATTTAAAATTAAATTAGCTCCTGGTCTGTGTGTTACAATGAATGTTCCAACACCAGGTTCAACTTTTGTTTGGAAAGATAATTGTTCAACACCAATTACAGTATTAACTAGTATCAAGCCAACTGCAAATGATTCAGTTAATATTTTGATATGTAAACCAGGTAATGATTCTGAAACGTATAAATTTACTGCAGTCAATTGTTGTGTATTAAATATCACTTGCCCAAGTTCAAATGGTGGTTTATTTCAATGTCGAGAAAATCTACCTAATGCGGTAACAGATACTTCTGGATTTAAAGTTTTAGGTGGTGTAATATTTAATTATTGTGATTCTTTAAAACTTTCATCCACTGATTCATACAATACTGGAAAAGGATGCATTGGAGATACTTTAATTCTAACGAGAACATACAAACTAAAAGATAGTAAAGACTCCATTTTATGTCCTATTATTTATAAAGTTGTTGATAATATTGCGCCTGTAATAACATGTCCTTTAAACCTTACAATAAATTGTAATGCAAACTCAAGTTCTTCAGCAACTGGTGTTGCCACTGCAACAGACAATTGTGATCCTGCTGCAAGTTTAATTATAGCACAAAGAGATAGTATCGTAGATGGTTCTTGTGCGAATGCAAAATTCATTTATCGCATATGGACGGCTACGGATTCATGTATGAATATGAGTCGTTGTGTACAATTGATCACAACTCAAGATACGACAAAACCTGTGATCGTTTGTCCAGCTGATCTTACTATAAATTGTGATGCAAACTCAAGTTCTTCAGCAACAGGTGTTGCCACTGCAACAGACAATTGTGATCCTGCTGCTAGTTTAATCATGCACAAAGAGATAGTATCGTTGCGGTCATGTGCCAATGCAAAATTGATTTATCGCATTTGGACAGCGACAGATTCATGTTGAATATGAGTCGTTGTGTACAATTAATCACAACCAAGACACACAAAACCTGTGATCATTTGTCCACTGATCTTACATAAATTGTGATGCAGATGCAAGTTCAACAGCAACTGGTGTTGCTACAGCAATGGACAATTGTGATCCAGCTGCAAGTTTAATCATTGCACAAAGAGATAGTATTGTAGCAGGTACTTGTGCGAATGCAAAATTGATTTATCGCATTTGGACAGCTACGGATTCATGTTTAAATATAAGTTCTTGTGTGCAATTAATTACAACACAAGACACTACAAAACCTGTGATCGTTTGTCCTGCGGATCTTACAATAAATTGTGATGCAAACTCAAGTTCATTAGCAACTGGTGTTGCCACTGCAACGGACAATTGTGATCCAGCTGCTAGTATTGTTATTGCACAAAGAGATAGTATAGTTTATGGCTCATGTGCAAATGCAAAATTGATTTATCGCATATGGACAGCTAAAGATTCTTGTATGAATATGAGTCGTTGTGTGCAATTAATCACAACACAAGACACTACAAAACCTGTGATCGTTTGTCCTGCGGATCTTACTATAAATTGTGATGCAAACTCAAGTTCTTCAGCAACAGGTGTTGCCACTGCAACTGACAATTGTGATCCTGCTGCAAGTATTGTTATTGCACAAAGAGATAGTATAGTTTATGGCTCATGTGCCAATGCAAAATTTATTTATCGCATTTGGACAGCGACAGATTCTTGTTTAAATATAAGTACATGTGTGCAATTAATTACCACACAAGACACTACAAAACCTGTGATCGTTTGTCCAGCCGATCTTGCTATAAATTGTGATGCTGATGCAAGTTCATCAGCAACTGGTATTGCCACTGCGACAGATAATTGTGATCCTGCTGCAAGTTTAATCATTGCACAAAGAGATAGTATCGTAGCAGGTTCATGTGCGAATGCAAAATTCATTTATCGCATTTGGACAGCTACGGATTCTTGTATGAATATGAGTCGTTGTGTTCAATTAATTACAACACAAGACACAACAAAACCTGTGATCACATGTCCTGCTGATCTTACTATAAATTGTGATGCGAACTCAAGTTCATCAGCAACTGGTGTTGCTTCTGCAACTGACAATTGTGATCCAGCTGCTAGTTTAATCATTGCACAAAGAGATAGTATTGTTGATGGTACTTGTGCGAATTCAAAATTCATTTATCGCATTTGGACAGCTACGGATTCTTGTATGAATATGATTCGTTGTGTTCAATTAATCACAACTCAAGACGCGACAAAACCTGTTATCGTTTGCCCTCCTGATCTTACCATTAATTGTGATGCAAACTCAAGTTCTTCGGCTACTGGTATTGCCACTGCAACAGACAATTGTGATCCTGCTGCAAGTTTAATTATAGCACAAAGAGATAGTATTGTATCAGGTGCTTGTGCCAATGCAAAATTCATTTATCGCATTTGGACAGCGACAGATTCATGTATGAATATGAGTTCTTGTGTACAATTAATCACTACACAAGACACTACAAAACCTGTGATCATTTGTCCTGCGGATCTTACTATCAATTGTGATGCTGATGCAAGTTCTTCAGAAACTGGTGTTGCCACTGCAACGGACAATTGTGATCCTGCTGCAAGTTTAATTATAGCGCAAAGAGATAGTATTGTAGCAGGTTCTTGTGCGAATGCAAAATTGATTTATCGCATATGGACAGCGACAGATTCATGTATGAATATGAGTTCTTGTGTACAATTGATCACAACGCAAGACACGACCAAACCTGTGATCATTTGTCCTGCGGATCTTACTATAAATTGTGATGCTGATGCAAGTTCTTCAGCAACGGGTGTAGCTACTGCAACGGACAATTGTGATCCTGCAGCAAGTTTAATCATTGCACAAAGAGATAGTATTGTTGATGGTACTTGTGCGAATGCAAAATTCATTTATCGCATATGGACAGCGACGGATTCATGTTTAAATATGAGTTCTTGTGTACAATTAATCACAACACAAGACACGACAAAACCTGTGATCGTTTGTCCAGCTGATCTTACCATTAATTGTGATGCAAACTCAAGTTCTTCAGCAACTGGTGTTGCCACTGCAACGGACAATTGTGATCCAGCTGCAAGTATTGTTATTGCACAAAGGGATAGTATCGTAGCAGGTTCTTGTGCAAATTCAAAATTCATATATCGCATTTGGACAGCTACGGATTCTTGTATGAATATGAGTTCTTGTGTACAATTGATCACAACACAAGACACTACAAAACCTGTGATCATTTGCCCTGCAGATCTTACCATTAATTGTGATGCAAACTCAAGTTCATCAGCAACTGGTGTTGCCACTGCAACAGACAATTGTGATCCTGTAGCGAGTATTGTCATTGCACAAAGAGATAGTATTGTATCTGGTTCTTGTGCAAATTCAAAATTCATTTATCGCATTTGGACAGCTACGGATTCATGTTTAAATATGAGTTCTTGTGTACAATTAATCACAACACAAGACACTACAAAACCTGTGATCATTTGTCCTGCTGATCTTACTATAAATTGTGATGCAAACTCAAGTTCATCAGCAACTGGTGTTGCCACTGCAACGGACAATTGTGATCCTGCTGCAAGTTTAATCATTGCACAAAGAGATAGTATTGTAGCAGGTTCTTGTGCGAATTCAAAATTGATTTATCGCATATGGACAGCGACAGATTCTTGTATGAATATGAGTTCTTGTGTACAATTAATCACAACTCAAGACACGACAAAACCTGTGATCATTTGTCCTGCTGATGTAACCATTAATTGTGATGCTGATGCAAGTTCTTCAGCAACTGGTGTTGCCACTGCAACGGACAATTGTGATCCTGCTGCAAGTTTAATCATTGCACAAAGAGATAGTATCGTAGATGGATCTTGTGCGAATGCAAAATTCATTTATCGCATATGGACAGCGACGGATTCATGTATGAATATGAGTTCTTGTGTACAATTAATCACAACTCAAGACACGACAAAACCTGTGATCATTTGCCCTGCAGATCTTACCATTAATTGTGATGCAAACTCAAGTTCATCAGCAACAGGTGTTGCCACTGCAACGGACAATTGTGATCCTGCTGCAAGTTTAATCATTGCACAAAGAGATAGTATTGTATCTGGATCATGTGCCAATGCAAAATTGATTTATCGCATTTGGACCGCGACGGATTCTTGTATGAATATGAGTCGTTGTGTACAATTAATCACAACACAAGACACTACAAAACCTGTGATCATTTGTCCTGCGGATCTTACTATAAATTGTGATGCAAACTCAAGTTCTTCAGCAACTGGTGTTGCCACTGCAACAGATAATTGTGATCCAGCTGCAAGTATTGTTATTGCACAAAGAGATAGTATCGTAGCAGGTTCTTGTGCAAATTCAAAATTCATATATCGCATTTGGACAGCTACGGATTCTTGTATGAATATGAGTTCTTGTGTACAATTGATCACAACACAAGACACGACAAAACCTGTGATCATTTGTCCTGCTGATCTTACTATAAATTGTGATGCAAACTCAAGTTCTTCAGCAACTGGTGTTGCCACTGCAACGGATAATTGTGATCCTGCTGCAAGTTTAATTATTTCACAAAGAGATAGTATCGTAGATGGATCTTGTGCAAATGCAAAATTTATTTATCGCATATGGACAGCTACGGATTCTTGTATGAATATGAGTCGTTGTGTACAATTGATCACAACTCAAGACACTACAAAACCTGTGATCGTTTGTCCTGCTGATCTTACTATAAATTGTGATGCAAACTCAAGTTCTTCAGCAACAGGTGTTGCCACTGCAACGGACAATTGTGATCCTGCTGCAAGTTTAATCATTGCACAAAGAGATAGTATTGTAGCAGGTTCTTGTGCGAATGCAAAATTGATTTATCGCATTTGGACAGCTACGGATTCTTGTATGAATATGAGTTCTTGTGTACAATTAATCACAACACAAGACACGACAAAACCTGTGATCATTTGTCCTGCGGATCTTACTATTAATTGTGATGCTGATGCAAGTTCTTCAGCAACTGGTGTTGCCACTGCAACAGACAATTGTGATCCAGCTGCAAGTATTGTCATTGCGCAAAGAGATAGTATTGTTAATGGTTCATGTGCGAATGCAAAATTCATTTATCGCATTTGGACGGCTACGGATTCATGTATGAATATGAGTTCTTGTGTACAATTAATCACAACACAAGACACGACAAAACCTGTGATCATTTGTCCTGCTGATCTTACTATAAATTGTGATGCAAACTCAAGTTCATCAGCAACGGGTGTTGCCACTGCAACGGACAATTGTGATCCTGCTGCAAGTATTGTCATTGCACAAAGAGATAGTATTGTGGATGGTTCATGTGCGAATGCAAAATTTATTTATCGCATTTGGACAGCGACGGATTCATGTATGAATATGAGTTCTTGTGTACAATTAATCACAACTCAAGACACTACAAAACCTGTGATCGTTTGTCCTGCGGATCTTACTATAAATTGTGATGCAAACTCAAGTTCTTCAGCAACTGGTGTTGCCACTGCAACAGACAATTGTGATCCTGCTGCAAGTATTGTTATTGCGCAAAGAGATAGTATTGTAGAAGGATCTTGTGCGAATGCAAAATTGATTTATCGCATTTGGACAGCTACAGATTCTTGTATGAATATGAGTTCTTGTGTACAATTGATCACAACACAAGACACTACAAAACCTGTGATCATTTGTCCTGCGGATCTTACTATAAATTGTGATGCTGATGCAAGTTCTTCAGCAACTGGTGTTGCTACTGCAACAGATAATTGTGATCCTGCTGCAAGTTTAATTATAGCACAAAGAGATAGTATCGTTGATGGTGCTTGTGCGAATGCAAAATTGATTTATCGCATTTGGACAGCTACGGATTCATGTTTGAATATGAGTTCTTGTGTGCAATTAATCACAACACAAGACACTACAAAACCTGTGATCGTTTGTCCTGCCGATCTTACAATAAATTGTGATGCAAATTCAAGTTCATCGGCAACTGGTGTTGCTACAGCATCGGACAATTGTGATCCTGCATCAAGTATCATCATTACACAAAGAGATAGTATTGTATCTGGTTCATGTGCGAATTCAAAATTGATTTATCGCATTTGGACAGCAACGGATTCATGTATGAATATGAGTCGTTGTGTACAATTAATTACAACACAAGACACTACAAAACCTGTGATCATTTGTCCTGCTGATCTTACTATAAATTGTGATGCAAACTCAAGTTCATCAGCAACAGGTGTTGCTACTGCAACGGACAATTGTGATCCTGCTGCAAGTATTGTCATTGCACAAAGAGATAGTATCGTAGATGGTTCTTGTGCGAATTCAAAATTCATTTATCGCATTTGGACAGCGACGGATTCTTGTATGAATATGAGTTCTTGTGTACAATTAATCACAACACAAGACACTACAAAACCTGTGATCATTTGTCCTGCGGATCTTACTATAAATTGTGATGCTGATGCAAGTTCTTCAGCAACTGGTGTTGCCACTGCAACAGATAATTGTGATCCTGCTGCAAGTTTAATTATTTCACAAAGAGATAGTATTGTAGATGGATCATGTGCGAATTCAAAATTGATTTATCGCATTTGGACAGCTACAGATTCATGTATTAATATGAGTTCTTGTGTACAATTGATCACAACACAAGACACTACAAAACCTGTGATCATTTGTCCTGCTGATCTTACTATAAATTGTGATGCAGACTCAAGTTCATCAGCAACAGGTGTTGCCACTGCAACAGACAATTGTGATCCAGCTGCAAGTATTGTCATTGCGCAAAGAGATAGTATTGTAGATGGTTCATGTGCGAATGCAAAATTGATTTATCGCATTTGGACAGCGACGGATTCATGTTTAAATATGAGTTCTTGTGTACAATTAATCACAACACAAGACACTACAAAACCTGTGATCGTTTGTCCTGCGGATCTTACTATAAATTGTGATGCAGATGCAAGTTCATCAGCAACTGGTGTTGCCACTGCAACTGACAATTGTGATCCAGCTGCAAGTTTAATCATTGCACAAAGAGATAGTATTGTAGATGGTTCTTGTGCGAATTCAAAATTGATTTATCGCATTTGGACAGCGACAGATTCATGTATGAATATGAGTCGTTGTGTACAATTGATCACAACACAAGACACTACAAAACCTGTGATCGTTTGTCCTGCGGATCTTACTATAAATTGTGATGCAAACTCAAGTTCTTCGGCTACTGGTGTTGCCACTGCAACAGATAATTGTGATCCTGCAGCAAGTATTGTCATTGCACAAAGAGATAGTATTGTAGATGGTTCATGTGCGAATTCAAAATTGATTTATCGCATTTGGACAGCGACGGATTCATGTATGAATATGAGTTCTTGTGTACAATTAATCACAACACAAGACACTACAAAACCTGTGATCATTTGTCCTGCTGATCTTACTATAAATTGTGATGCTGATGCAAGTTCTTCAGCAACAGGTGTTGCTACTGCAACGGACAATTGTGATCCTGCTGCAAGTTTAATCATTGCACAAAGAGATAGTATCGTAGCAGGTTCTTGTGCGAATTCAAAATTGATTTATCGCATTTGGACAGCAACGGATTCATGTTTAAATATGAGTTCTTGTGTACAATTGATCACAACACAAGACACTACAAAACCTGTGATCGTTTGTCCTGTGGATCTTACCATTAATTGTGATGCAAACTCTAGTTCATCAGCAACTGGTGTTGCCACAGCAACGGACAATTGTGATCCAGCTGCAAGTATTGTTATTGCGCAAAGAGATAGTATTGTAGCAGGTTCATGTGCGAATTCAAAATTGATTTATCGCATTTGGACAGCTACGGATTCATGTATGAATATGAGTTCTTGTGTACAATTAATCACAACACAAGACACGACAAAACCTGTGATCGTTTGTCCTGCTGATCTTACTATCAATTGTGATGCTGATGCAAGTTCATCAGCAACAGGTGTTGCTACTGCAACGGACAATTGTGATCCTGCTGCAAGTTTAATCATTGCACAAAGAGATAGTATTGTAGCAGGTTCTTGTGCGAATTCAAAATTGATTTATCGCATTTGGACAGCGACGGATTCATGTTTAAATATGAGTTCTTGTGTACAATTGATCACAACACAAGACACGACAAAACCTGTGATCGTTTGTCCAGCTGATCTTACTATCAATTGTGATGCAGATGCAAGTTCATCAGCAACAGGTGTTGCCACTGCAACGGACAATTGTGAGCCTGCTGCAAGTTTAATCATAGCACAAAGAGATAGTATTGTTGATGGTACTTGTGCAAATTCAAAATTGATATATAGAATATGGACAGCGACAGATTCATGTTTAAATATGAGTTCTTGTGTACAATTAATCACAACTCAAGACACTACAAAACCTGTGATCATTTGTCCTGCGGATCTTACTATTAATTGTGATGCTGATGCAAGTTCATCAGCAACAGGTGTTGCCACTGCAACGGACAATTGTGATCCTGCTGCAAGTATTGTTATTGCTCAAAGAGATAGTATTGTAGATGGTACATGTGCGAATGCAAAATTGATTTATCGCATATGGACAGCTACAGATTCTTGTATGAATATGAGTTCTTGTGTACAATTGATCACAACACAAGACACTACAAAACCTGTGATCATTTGTCCTGCTGATCTTACTATCAATTGTGATGCTGATGCAAGTTCATCAGCAACTGGTGTTGCCACTGCAACAGACAATTGTGATCCTGCAGCAAGTTTAATCATTGCACAAAGAGATAGTATTGTAGCAGGTGCTTGTGCGAATTCAAAATTGATTTATCGCATTTGGACAGCTACGGATTCATGTATGAATATGAGTTCTTGTGTACAATTGATCACAACACAAGACACGACAAAACCTGTGATCGTTTGTCCTGCTGATCTTACTATAAATTGTGATGCTGATGCAAGTTCATCAGCAACTGGTGTTGCCACAGCAACAGACAATTGTGATCCTGCTGCAAGTATTGTCATTGCACAAAGAGATAGCATTGTAGCAGGTTCTTGTGCGAATTCAAAATTGATTTATCGCATATGGACAGCGACGGATTCTTGTATGAATATGAGTTCTTGTGTACAATTAATCACTACACAAGACACTACAAAACCTGTGATCATTTGTCCTGCTGATCTTACTATAAATTGTGATGCTGATGCAAGTTCATCAGCAACTGGTGTTGCTACTGCAACGGACAATTGTGATCCAGCTGCAAGTATTGTCATTGCACAAAGAGATAGTATTGTAGCAGGTTCATGTGCCAATGCAAAATTGATTTATCGCATTTGGACAGCGACGGATTCATGTATGAATATGAGTTCTTGTGTACAATTGATCACAACACAAGACACGACAAAACCTGTGATCGTTTGTCCTGCTGATCTTACTATAAATTGTGATGCAAATGCAAGTTCATCAGCAACTGGTGTTGCTACAGCAACAGATAATTGTGATCCTGCATCAAGCATTATAATTGCGCAAAGAGATAGTATTGTAGAAGGATCTTGTGCAAATTCAAAATTGATTTATCGCATATGGACAGCGACGGATTCATGTATGAATATGAGTCGTTGTGTACAATTGATCACTACTCAAGACACGACCAAACCTGTGATCATTTGTCCTGCTGATCTTACTATAAATTGTGATGCAAACTCAAGTTCATCAGCAACTGGTGTTGCCACTGCAACGGACAATTGTGATCCTGCTGCAAGTATTGTCATTGCGCAAAGAGATAGTATTGTAGATGGATCATGTGCCAATGCAAAATTGATTTATCGCATTTGGACTGCGACGGATTCATGTTTAAATATGAGTTCTTGTGTACAATTAATCACAACACAAGACACTACAAAACCTGTGATCATTTGTCCTGCGGATCTTACAATAAATTGTGATGCTGATGCAAGTTCATCAGCAACTGGTGTTGCTACTGCAACGGACAATTGTGATCCTGCTGCGAGTATTGTTATTGCACAAAGAGATAGTATTGTTGATGGATCTTGTGCGAATTCAAAATTGATTTATCGCATTTGGACTGCGACGGATTCATGTATGAATCTAAGTTCTTGTGTACAATTGATCACAACTCAAGACACTACAAAACCTGTGATCGTATGTCCTGCTGATCTTACTATAAATTGTGATGCAAACTCAAGTTCAACAGCAACTGGTGTTGCTACAGCAACGGACAATTGTGATCCTGCATCAAGTATAATCATTGCACAAAGAGATAGTATAGTATCAGGTTCATGTGCGAATGCAAAATTGATTTATCGCATATGGACAGCGACGGATTCATGTATGAATATGAGTCGTTGTGTACAATTGATCACAACTCAAGACACTACAAAACCTGTGATCATTTGTCCTGCTGATCTTACTATAAATTGTGATGCAAACTCAAGTTCAACAGCAACAGGTGTTGCTACAGCAACAGATAATTGTGATCCTGCATCAAGCATTATAATTGCGCAAAGAGATAGTATTGTATCAGGTTCATGTGCGAATTCAAAATTGATTTATAGAATATGGACAGCTACGGATTCATGTTTAAATATGAGTACTTGTGTACAATTGATCACAACACAAGACACTACAAAACCTATTGCAATTTGTAAAGATTTACAATTCATTTATACCACAAATCATTATGCTATAATTACAGCAGACTCGATAAATAATGGCAGTTATGATAATTGTAGTACAAGCCCTAATATTTCCATGTCTATTGATCATGATACCATCTTTTGCAATCGCGGTGATTATTATGATTATGTGACATTAACCGTTACAGATGAGTGTGGTAATTCATCCACTTGTTTGTCTACAGTCACCTTAATAGATGTTCAAGCCCCTGAAATCTCTTGTCCTAATTCGTTTACTGTGAATTTGACAGAATGTGAATGCTTCGCCAATTTATTGAGTACAAATTCAATTTCTGATTATATTACTGCTACCGATAATTGCGATACTGCTGTTACTTTAGTTCAGCTTTTACCTACTGAATTCGGATTGGATTCAATTCCTCCTGGAATACATATATTTAGTTTCATGGCAGTAGATGATTTTGGAAATCGCGATACTTGTGAATTTACTATCACAGTATTGGGTTCTGCTCCAGCTCAAATTTCTTGTCGTGCAAAATTAAATGTCTCACTTGATGAATTTTGTGAAGCCAAAATAACTGCACAAAGTTTGATCATTGGAAAAACTTGCGCAGAGGAAAATTATATTGTTCAATTAATGGATGAACATAATCAACTAATTTCTGGAAATCGCATTGATCACAATTATTTGAATAATCATATTACTGCTAAAGTATCTTATAAATGTACTCAAAATTCTTGTTGGAGTACTTTGTATATTGAGGATAAATTGGCTCCAATTTTGACTTGTACTTTAGATACAATTTCTTGTGGTGATACCATCGGGCAAAGTATTATGCCTAGGATTTTTGAATCATGTCCAGGATCAACTCTTGAACTTGTAGATGAACGCGAGATTCCTATAGCATGTCAAGATGCAATCCTTGGAATGAATATTAGAAAATATCGCGCAAAAGATGCTTCTGGAAATTATAGTGAAATTTGTTCTGATACAACTTATATTCGCAGAATTTCATTGGATTCAATTTATTTGATGAAAACTGAATTCAAGATCTCTTGTGATTCAACTTATCAGAAAGATAAAAATGGTAATCCACATCCATCAAGTTTCGGTTCACCAATGTACCGTGGAATTGACCTTTATCTAATGCCATCATTCCAATGTAATCTATTTACAAATTACACTGACCATATTTTTTCTATCAATCTTTGTCATAAAAAGATCATAAGAACGTGGACCATTCGCGAATGGTGGTGCAATACTGAACGCACTAGAACTTTCCAACAACTGTTTGAAATTATTGACAACAATCGACCAGAAATTAATGCAGCAACAGTTGTCTTTAATTCAGTTCCACTTTCTGGATACAATTGTAAAGTAGGAATTATTACGCCAATAATAGAAGTGATAGAAGATTGCTCTTCTGTTAAAACTATTTTATTGAAAATTAATAATTCACTTTACACCTATTCTCCACAATCAATTTTAGAAGTAGAGTATGGTGTCAATAAAATTGAAGTCATTGCCACTGACCAATGTGGAAATTCAGATACCTTGACACAGTATCTTGAGTTCAAAGACACACAAATGCCGACACCAATTTGTGATCACAGAACAGTTGTTTCACTCAATGGAAAATCGCAAATCAGTGTTCCTTCTTCTGTATTTGACAATGGAAGCTATGACAATTGCAGTGCTGTGCGATTTGAAGCTAGACGAATGACGAATGAGTGTGGTCAAGCCAATTTTGATCAATGGTCTAGTGATTTATTTTTCTGTTGCAATGACATTGGAAAAGAGCTGATGATCTCTTTGAAAGTAATTGATGAAAATGGAAATGAAAATACTTGCATGGTTCGTGTAGAAGTGCAAGATAAATCTATACCTCTAGTTCAATGTCTTCCTGATATCACTGTTGATTGTAATTTTTCATATGATATCAATCACTTAGATCGGACATTTGGTAAAATTGTTGATGATAGCAGTCAAAGGTCAGCAATCGTTATTGATACGAATTATCATCCTAGATATAGTTCTTATCCTTTGGATGGCTTTGTCAATAAACTTTGTGGTGTTGTTGTGATTGAGTCAATTGATACTTCTAACTTTAATAGTTGTCAAACAGGGTATTTGAAGAGAAACTTCTTAATCTCTGATGCGCAAGGGAATACTGTAAGTTGCTCACAGAAAATTCAATTTGTAAAATCTAAAATATTATCACAAAAAGAAATTGTATTTCCATTTGATTTAGATACAACTAATATTTGTGGTATAAATAATTTTAATCCAAGTTTATTAGCTCCACAGTATAGCTTCCCAAGAATAATTGCGCAATCTTGTAGCTCATTTGCTTATTCTTATAAGGATGAGATATCGCAGATAAATTCAAATTGTTATACGATACAAAGAATTTGGAGTGTTATTGATTGGTGTGCAAAAGATATAAATAATAATTTTATTATATATAGAGATACACAATTGATTAAAAACCGTATTAATGAAAAACCATTAATTCTATCTCAATGCAAAGACACAATGATCTGCATTTATGATGCAAATTGTAGTTCTCAGAATGTGAGTTTACAAATTCAAGCAAGAGATTATTGCAATGCATCAACAAATTTGAAATACAAAGTGAAGGTTGATTTCAATTCCGATGGCTCTATTGATTTAGTTAGAGACAATGGAAATAATTCAACTTATAATACTTTATTTCCTTTAGGTTTACACAAAGTCATTTGGGAAGTAGAGGATGGTTGTGGCAATGTTGCTTCTTGTAACTATGAAATCAACATAGTGAACTGCAAAGCGCCAACTGTTTATTGTCATCCAAGTTTAAATGTGGTATTGGACAGTAGAGATACCAATGGAGATGGTATTCCAGATATCAAAGAAGTTAGTGTGAAAGCTAGAGATTTGGATGCTGGAAGTAATCATCCTTGTGGATATTCATTGAAGTATTCTTTCAGTAGAGATATAAATGATACAGTGCGAACCTATGGTTGTGCAGAAGCTAATCAAAGTGTTCCAGTTTCACTGTTTGTGACAGATATCAATGGTAATTGGAGTGAGTGTAAAGCAAGGATTTTTGTACAAGATGATCCTTCGAGATTGCCACATTGTACTACAAATGCAATGGCAAATGTGACTGGGTTTATACATAGTTCCAATACTGAAGCGATGAAATCAGTAGAAGTCATTTTAGAATCGACAACCACAAAATCAGAGCTAAGTATCGATGACGGAAGATATATTTTCAATGATCTACCCACGAATCAAAACTACATTGTGCGACCTGTTAAAAATCAAGATTGGTTGAATGGAGTGACGACTGCAGATATCGTTAAGATTCAAAAACACATCTTAGGAATTCAAGAATTCAAACATGCCAATCAGTATATTGCTGCTGATGTTAATAATTCTAACAGCATCACTGCTAAGGATATTTCAGATCTGAGAAAATTAATATTGGGTGTCACAGCAGCAATACCAAACAATACAAGTTGGAAATTTATCGACAAACAATATTCGTTCGATCATCCAGAAGATGCTCTATTGCATCAGTATCCGATGTCTTATACTTTGAAGCCATTGCTAAGTAATATGAATATTGATTTTACTGGTATAAAGATTGGTGATGTGAACGAATCAGCTAAAGCTTCAGGTGTCGCAAAAGTTGAAACTAGATCATCAGAGAAATTAATTATTGATGTAGAAGAACTCACACATACAAATGATGATGAGATCATATTAAGTTTTAGTGCTCGTGATATAGAGCGTTATGAAGGATTTCAGTTTACTTTGCATTTTAATACCGATGTTTTAGAATTTGTAGGCAAGCAAAATAATATTGAATCATTGGTAACTGACGAGCAAATTTCTTTTATCAATACAGATGCTGGTATCATTACTTGTAGCTGGAATGGAGATTCGAATTCTAAAAACAAATTATTTGAATTAGTATTTAGGAAAAAGAAAGTTTCAACTATTGCTGATCAAATTGTCATTAATTCTCTTTTAACTCCAGCATTAGCATTATTGAATTCAACCGATCAAGAACAAGAGGTTAGACTTAACTTTAGATCTGAATCACAGAGTGTTTTTTCAGTAAAACAAAACAAACCGAATCCTTGGAATAAGACAACTGATATAGAAATTTGTGTCCCAGAAATAAGTGTAGTCAACTTAAAATTGTATGATTTTACTGGCAAATTAATTTCTACTCTAGAGAAAAAATTAGCTAAAGGCGTTTCCATCTGGTCTTTGGAGAGAAGTCAATTTGGGCATAGCGGGGTCTACTTCTATCAATTCAATTGTGGCTCACATTCGATTACACAAAAAATGATCGTTGATTAGAGTAAGATTTTTTATCTAAGAATTAATTTGTTAAAACTAAAATATCTTATCCAGCGATAAGCAATTGTGCCAATAAAAAAATAAGCACAGCACCAATGGCTTTTAGTAAATTTTCTTTCATAATTTTACTTTTCTATTGCAAAAGTATTATGAAATTTTAGCAACAATGTTGCCTTATCATTAAGAATTTTCAAACAAAAATATTATTTCAAACGATCTAAAAGGTAACAATTTAGTAATCTTTATAAATTATCTAATCACTCAATACCCAGTACTTTTGCCTTACGAACAAATTATTATTTAAATCAGGAGTATAGAGAAGTCTTGCTCCTGGTTTTTGGTTTCAGCTTTTGATAAATATAAGGAGTTACTGAAACTTAACAATTTCGTAATATTGAATACTTGAATAACATCTTATTTTTGCGTCCAAATAATAGTTCGTTCGTTATGCAAAAAGGTATCATTATTCCTTTCCTTATTTTTATTTGGATTGTGAATGCTAATATTATTAACTGTCAAGTCATATCTCCTAGTGGCTTTGATCAATATCAAGACAGTTTATCTACTGAATTATCTTCCAGAGTTGGATTATTGGAGAGTAATTTAGAAAAAATTAACAGATTGAAAATATCGGGTTATACTCAAGTTCAATATCTATGGTCTGACACTGCAGGAAGTTTACTTCCTAACATGACTTACATGCCTACAAAAACAGATCAGCAATTTCAAATTCGTAGAGCTCGACTCAAAGCGACTTATGAATTTGTTAACCTAGAAGGAATAACATTAACCAGCATGGTCTTACAATTTAATGGCAATGCCAATGGTGTTACATTAGTAGATGCTTATGGTAAAGTGTTAGATCCTTGGATTCATTGGTTTGGCTTCAAAGCTGGGCTTTACAATAGGCCTTTTGGATACGAATTAGCCTATAGCAGCTCAAATAGAGAAACTGTTGAGCGCGGAAGAATGAGTTCTTTATTATTCTTAAATGAAAGAGATTTGGGTGCTTCAATTTTAATAGGTGCACCGAAGACAAGTCCTTGGAATTGGGTTCGACTAGAAGCTGGACTTTTTACTGGCGTAGGTTTATATTCATTGGAAGTAGACAGAAAAAAAGATTTTATTGGGCAATTGGTATTCACCAAGTCAAATCTTAATGAGACAGTAAGATTTTCAGGAGGTATCTCTTATTATAAAGGAGGAAATATTTATGGAAATAAATATCACTTTGAAATAGCGGACAAGAATGGTCAGAAAACTTGGCACGTTGAAGATAGTACTCAAAATCCTAACACTTCTTTTACAAAAAGAGAGTATTTTGGAGCAGATGCACAAGTTAGTTTTGAAAATCCTCTTGGACTCACGACACTGCGAGGTGAAGTGATATTTGGAACTCATCCTGGATTGAATACTACCAGCCTTCCAATAGCTGCACTTACTACTGCAAATATGTACAATAGAAAATTCAATGGTGCCTATTTCTATTTTGTGCAAAATATTTTACATTCAAAACATAATATTGTAGTGAAATATGATTGGTTAGATCCCAATACTGAAGTCAAAGGTGCCGAGATCGCAAATGCAGCATCAACAGGCTTTAGTCTACAAGACATCAAATTTAATAACCTTAGTTTAGGCTACGTTTTTAACTTTGATCATACTTGGAAATTCATGGTGACTTATGAAATGATTAAAAATGAAATCACTTCACTCCCCAATTATAACAAAGACATTAAAGATAATTTAGTTACATTCAGAATGCAATATAGATTTAACAATATTTAAAAAAAACAGAAAATTTAAACAATGAAAAAAATTGCTTTTATTTTATTTTTAGCTTTTAATATTTCTCAAGCACAAGGTATCAAAATCAAAGGTAGTGATACAGTATTACCATTAGGTCAAAAAGAAGCAGAAGCATTTAATAAAAAGTCAAATGCGAATGTATCAGTGACTGGAGGTGGCAGTGGAGTAGGAATCTCATCATTAGTAGACGGTACGACAGATATAGCAGCATCTAGTCGCAAGATCAAGATGGATGAGAAAATGAGATTGCAAGAAGCAGGAAAAAAATTCAAAGAAATAGTAGTAGCTCGCGATGCGCTTACTGTAATCGTTCATCCTGAAAATAAGGTGAGCCAATTGACTAGAGAACAACTTGAAGGTATATTTACTGGAAAAATAAAAAACTGGAAAGAAGTCGGCGGAGCAGATTTAAAAATCGTAGTGTATAGTAGAGAGACAAGTTCTGGTACTTATGAATTTTTTAAAGAGATTGTTTTAAAAAGAAAAAATTTCTCTTCTTCAGTTTTGGCAATGCCTGCTACAGGTGCCATAGTTCAGTCAGTATCTCAAACAAAAGGAGCCATCGGATATGTTGGTTTAGCTTATCTAGACAAATCTACCAAAGCAATAAAAGTAAGTTTTGATCAGGGAAAAACATATACTGAATCAAATCTTCAAACTGCAAAAGCTGGAACTTATCCTATCGTGAGACCATTGTTTTTTTATTACTTGACAAAAGATGAAACTAGAGTAAAAGCATTGGTTGATTATATACTTTCACCAGTTGGTCAAACATTAGCTGAAAAAAGTGGGTATATTTCTGCGAAATAAATTCTGACGTAAAGAATCACTGTAAAATATCATGATTAAAAAATATTTTGAAAAACTGCAAATAGCATTATTAGCAATTTCAAGTATGATTACTACCGTAACCATATTTTTAATCGTGGTATTTTTATTCAGTTATGGTATTAAATTTTTTACCAATTCGTCTATTGAAAAAGGGTATGACATTGTTGTTCATGAATCCAATCCAATTCAAAAACTTTCTCCAGTCATCCTCCAACAAATTTTTGATCAAGAATACACGTTTTGGCATGAAGTCGGAGGGAATCAAGATTCCTTAGAGATTTTACACTTTGAAGATCTTCCCAATTACTATACTGAGGAACAAATTGGTGCAGAATTTGAACTTGTTGGAGCTTGTATTACGGATTATTTATCCAAGCATCCAAATGCAATAACGATCATTCCTTCTATAAATATAGATTCCAGTTTCAAGGGTAAAATTGTTGAAGTTGCCAGTATAAAGTTTACTGATGTATTTACTACACAAAAATGGTTTCCGACATCAAAACCAATTGCTTTATTTGGCATACTTCCGATGATCATAGGAACACTGTTGGTCAGTTTTGGAGCCATCGTTTTGGCTTTGCCTTTTGGTATTGCTTGTGCTATTTATATGGCAGAAATAATGAAATCGAGATGGCGAAAGTACTTGAAGCCAACGATTGAATTATTGGCAGGAATACCTAGTGTAGTTTATGGATTTTTTGGATTGGTTGTGATCGTTCCGATTATTAAAAATGTATTCCAACTTGAAGTGGGTGAAACAGCTTTAGCAGGAAGTATAATACTTGCTATTATGGCATTACCTACGATCATAACGATTACAGAAGATGCCATACAGAATGTTCCAAACTCTGTGAGAGAAGCTAGTTTAAGTCTAGGTGCTTCAAAGTGGCAAACCATATTATATGTGGTATTACCTTTTGCAAAAAATGGTATTATAACTGCAACAGTATTAGGAATAGGAAGAGCGATCGGTGAAACAATGGCGGTATTGATGGTGACAGGAAATTCTGCAATTATTCCAAATTCATTTTTACAACCAGTGAGGACTATTCCAGCGACTATCGCAGCAGAGCTTGGTGAGGCGCCATTTGGTGGCACACACTTTCAAGCATTGTTTACCTTGGGATGTATTTTATTTTTATTTTCTATGGGCATAAATCTTTATGTCAATTATACATCTCGATCTAAAAATTAAATGCCATGAATAAATATATCATTGAAAAAATAGTATTCTGGGTTTTTAGATTAATGACCCTTTTAGTGGTTGGGATTCTAGTTTGGATTCTAGGATTTATTGCTTATCATGGTATACAAGTTTTGTCTTGGGATTTCCTCACAAAAATGCCTGAAGAAGGCATGACAAAAGGCGGTATATTTCCAGCAATTGTTGGAACTGTTTGTTTGATGGTGGGAAGTATGATTTTTGCATTTCCAACTGGTGTAATGTCTGCTATTTACCTAAATGAATTTCTAGGTGAAGGAAAAATTAAATCTCTCATCAATCTCATGACTGATAATTTAGCTGGGATACCGAGCATTGTATTTGGATTGTTTGGTATGGCGTTATTTGTAAATAAATTACATTTTGGAGATAGTATTATTGCGGGTTCTTTGACCTTAGGCTTATTGGTTTTGCCAATTATTATCCGCACTACAGAGACTGCTTTAAAATCTATCGACGACACATATAGACATGCGAGTTATGCCTTGGGTGCATCAAAACTTTATACGATAAAAAATGTAGTTCTGCCTATGGCAATGCCCAATGTCATTACTGGTTTGATACTAGGCATGGGTAGAGTAAGTGGAGAGACAGCACCAATACTTTTTACCGCAGCTGCATATTTTTTACCTCAACTTCCAGATAGTATTTATGATCAAGTTATGGCATTGCCATATCATCTTTATGTGTTGGCAACAAGTGGAACTGATATAGAGACTGCAAGGCCAATGGCTTATGGCACTGCATTGGTGTTGATATTATTTGTATTGTTTTGCAATTTGGCAGCCAATTTTATTCGAAGCATTAAAAATTAAACATGAGTTCGAAAATCGAAATCACAAATTTGAATTTTTATTATGGGAATTTTCATGCATTGAAAAATATCTCATTCACAATACCAGAGAATCAAGTCACTGCATTCATAGGACCAAGTGGCTGCGGTAAATCTACTTTGCTCAGATTATTTAATAGGATGAATGATCTGATCGAAGATATTCATCTTGATGGTGAAATTAAAATCGACGGAAAAAATATCTATTCTCGCAATACAGATTTAATCCAGTTAAGAAAAAACATAGGCATGGTCTTCCAAAAACCAAATCCGTTTTCAAAAACTATTTTTGAAAATGTTGCTTATGGACTTAAAGTAAATGGTGTAAAGGATACAAATGAGATTAATTCTCAAGTTGAATCTGCCTTGACAAAAGCAGCTTTATGGGATGAAGTCAAGGACAAACTCAATAAATCTGCTTTAGCACTTTCAGGAGGTCAACAACAAAGATTGTGCATTGCTCGTTGTTTGGCTGTGCGACCTGAAATTATTCTAATGGACGAACCAGCTTCTGCTTTAGATCCTATTAGTACTGCAAAAATTGAAGAATTAATTCTAGAATTGAAAAGTAAATACACTATAATCATTGTTACCCATAACATGCAACAAGCCTCTAGAATCTCAGACAAAACTGCATTCTTCTATTTAGGTGAGTTAATAGAATATGGTAGCACAAACCAATTATTTACCGCGCCAAAAATAGAGCGAACTCAAAATTATATTACAGGAAGATTTGGATAAAAAAAATTAAAAATATGCGGATCATAGATAAAGAAATTCTAGAACTTAAAAATGAAATAGCAGAGATGTTTGATTTAGTTCAACATCAATTGGCTAGAAGCCTTCATGCAATTCAATATTTCAATCAAGAATCGGCAAAAGAAGTGATGCTTTATGAAAAAAGAATCAATAGCCAAGAGTTGGTAATAGATAAAGCTTGCGAACAATTTGTTGTAAAATTCAATCCAGTCGCAGTCGATATGCGATTTGCATTTGCTACATTCAAGATCAATTCACACCTCGAAAGACTAGGAGACAATGCTAAAGGAATTGCAAGATTTGTAAAAGAGCTTGATAAAGGATTCGATTCCAACTTAATGGAAAGATTGCAACTCAGTGATATGATCGAGCTTGGCCTACAGATGACAAAACTCAATCTCGACGCTTATCTCAATGATGATACTTCTACTGCAAAATTAGTATTTGAATTGGATCATAAGATTGATATTATTAATTTCAATGCGACCGATATAATTACAAATTATATGAAAGAAAATATTGATGAAATCAAACCCTGTCTTTCATTAATTTCCACAATTAGAAAACTCGAACGTGTAGGAGACCTTAATCTGAATATTGCTGAAGAAATCGTATTCTACGTCGACGCAAAAGTGATGAAACATAGCAAGGAGTTTAAATTGAAGAATAAGGAAAAATAACCAAGGATAATCCCAAAATCCACTTTAGACTTTATTCGAATAAATAGTTGACAAATTGTAGACTATACTTGCAGAGTTTATATCAGAGTGAAATTTTCAATTCGTGGCAACGTGGACAAAACCTAAGTATTCCTAGAGTATCTTTAGAAATTGAAGCAATTCTCGGGCGATTTTCATATTACTAAAATTTTACATATATTTGCAGCTTAAATCGTAGATCCTAGGTAATTTCGGCAGAAATTTAACTTTTGGATTTATACCGAAATTGATATGTACGAATACATTAAAGGCAGCATTATACAAAGACAACCAACACATTTGGTAGTGGAAACTGGTGGCATTGGCTATCACATTTCAATAAGTCTTCATAGTTTTACCCAATTAGATGGCGTAAAAGAAGCTACAATCTTAACACATTTGATAGTAAAAGAAGATAGTCATACCCTTTTTGGCTTTACTACAGAAGAAGAAAGGTTTCTTTTTATCCAATTAATATCGGTAAATGGAGTTGGACCAAATACAGCTAGACTCATATTATCATCTCTTGAACCAGTATCAATACGATCGGCAATCATCAATGGTGATGATTTAATGTTCAAAAAAGTGAAAGGAGTCGGGCCAAAAACAGCTCAAAGGATCATTATTGACCTTAGAGATAAAATGGCAAAAGATCTTCCAAGTCTCGATAGTAAAGATAATAAATCTACGGCTTATCATCTTAAAAATGAGGCGATTAGCGCACTCATAGCCTTAGGATTTGGACGTCCACAAATAGAACAAGTTTTCAAAAACATTCCTGAATTGAGCGATCCAAGCACTCCAATAGAAGACTTGATCAAAATAGCATTAAAAAAATTGGCTTAAATGCTTCATTTTGAATACCTTTTATGAAAAATATGCGTTATACACTGCGGCACTGCTATAAAATATTCAATAGAAAAGGGATTACAAGATATGAATAAGATTTTTTCAGTTATCTGGCTTATATTTGGTTTAGGAGCAACTACTATTCTTACAGGAGGAGGCAGAGAATTACCAGATATTTTTTCTATAAATACGTCTAGTCTTTCACTAGACACCATTCCACAAACTAAATTATTCGAAGCAGAGAAAAAAAATCCTTTTGATTTAGACGATCCTAAATCCGTAGATAAAAAAATAGAATACGATCCCGAAACCGGACAATACAAAGTCACTGAAAAAATAGGAAGCGATTATTTCCGCCCTCCAACATACATGAGCTTTGATGAGTATATGGATTTCAAAGCTAGGCAGCAAGATCGCGATTACTATAAAAACCTTGCAGGAATATCCGCTAGTAAGAAAAATAAATATTCACTAATAGATCCCATTTCAAAAATTGACATCAAGCGCAACCTCGCCGACAGATTATTTGGTGGATTGGGTATCGATATTAAACCTCAAGGAAATATAGATGTAATTTTAGGTGGTTCATACAGCTTTAATGATATTCCAAATATACCTGTCAATCAAAAATCTATAATCCGTCCTGATTTTGACATGAAAATTCAAATGGATGTCCAAGGTAGTATCGGCGACAAATTAAAACTAAATACAAATTACAACACACAAGCCACTTTTGATTTTGACAATAAATTAAAATTAGAATACGATAGCGAAAAATTTTCCGAAGACGATATCATCAAAAAAATCGAAGCAGGTAACGTGAGTTTGCCCCTTAGATCCAATCTAATCCAAGGATCTCAGAATTTGTTTGGTTTCAAGACTGACTGGCAGTTTGGTCATTTGAGACTAACAGGATTGGTCTCTCAACAAAAATCAAAACAAGAGAAAATACAAATCAAAGGTGGTGGAGTCGTTCAAGAATTTGAAATTCGTCCAGATCAATTTGATGAAAACAGGCATTTCTTTGTTTCACATTTTCATCGCAATAATTATGAAGACGCTCTTTCCCTTTTGCCAGAAATAAAAAGCAGTAGTAGAATAAAAAATATCGAAGTTTGGATGACTGATGATGCATTTAATGCTAGAGATTTAGATGTTCGAGATATCGTAGCACTTGCAGACCTTGGAAGTCCATTGGATGATAATATGGAGAATCGAATGCCGCAGAGTTTATTTCCTGGTACTAAATCAGCTAGAGATAAAACTGGTCAAATCATTTTACCTGCGAATACAAATAATAAATTATACAATTTAATTCTAGATTCATTATCAGAATATAGAGGACTCAATGAAGTCGTTAGAAGATTAACAGATCCTACCGGATTTAATTTACAGCAAGGACGTGATTTCGAAAAAGTACGTGCTAGACGATTGAATCAAAATGAATATATCTATAATCCAGAATTGGGATTTATATCTCTTCGTGTAAGACCAAGACCAAATCAAGTAGTAGCCGTTAGTTATCAATACACTTACAATGGAAAAGAAAAAGATCTTCGCAATGACGTGATTTACAAAGTCGGTGAGTTTTCTAATGAAGTAAGTTCCGACTCTACAAATTATAGAGTATTATTTACAAAATTATTGAAATCTTCAAATCAACGGACAGATCTTCCATCATGGGATCTTATGATGAAAAATGTGTATTCTACTGGAGGATATAATTTAAGCAAAGAAGATTTTAATTTCGATTTATTTTATCAAGACAAAGACGGTAAAGAAAAAAGATTTATTCAAGAATTGGATGGATTTCCACTTTTGAATTTATTTAGATTAGATTTTCTAAATAAAAACAGTGATCCTCAACCTGACGGCGTATTTGATTTTGTGCCAGGACAAACGGTTGTTCCTGCATCAGGAAGTATTATTTTTCCAGTTCTTGAACCTTTTGGCCGATCTCTCGAATCCTTATTGAGCAAGATTAATAATGATCCAACGTTAGTCAAAAGTGTATATGATAAATACAAATACACCGAACTCTATGATACATCCATTACGTTGGCAAGAAGAAATTTAGCAGCAAATCAATTCTTGCTCAAAGGTTCATACAAATCTGGAAAATCCAATGAAATCAATTTACGTACAGCCAATCTAGATCCAAATTCTAAAGTAACAGTTACTGCTGGATCTCGTGCATTGACAGAAGGCTCCGACTATACTGTAGATCGAAATCAAGGAAAAGTTACCATTCTAAATGAAGCCCTTTTACAATCTGGAGTTCCGATTGATGTGAATTTTGAAGACCAATCCTTGTTTAGTTTTCAAACTAGGACGATGTTAGGTTTCCGTGCTGAATATTCTAAACGAAAAGATTTTTATATTGGAGGGACTTATATGCAATTGTTCGAAAGGCCTTTCACAGCAAAAGTAAATATTGGCGAAGACCCTATTAATAATAAAATATTTGGAATTGATTTTGGCTTGACTAAATCCGCCCCTTGGATGACTCGCGCTTTAGACAAAATTCCATTTTACTCTACAAAAGCTCCTTCCAAATGGTCGCTTCAAGCCGAAGGTGCATTGCTGAAACCTGGTCACTCAAGAGCGATCAACCAATCTGGAAGCGAAGGTGGTGTGATTTACATCGATGATTTCGAAGGAAGTGCAAGTGGGATCGGTTTATCATTCAATGTCACACAATGGATGTTGGCCTCAGCACCATCTGATATCATAGACCCGAATTTTAAAGGTTCTGACACACATGACAATTTATTTACAGCCTCAAATCGAGCTTTAATGAGTTGGTATCGCATTGACGAATTTGCTAGATCAAATGCACCAGATGCAAGTCATGTTTATTCTAGATTGATCGACGAAAAAGAAATTTTTCCTAATAGAAATAGACCTGCAGGATTTAGCAGTGAATTGACATTTGATCTTTCTTATTTCCCAAGAGAAAAAGGGCCATACAATTATGATGTACCCAATGGACTAAGTTTGAATTCTTTCAAAACTGCTGGGATTGACGATCAAAATAGATTAAATGAACCTGCCACAAGATGGGGTGGCATCATGTCTAAATTGAATACAAATGATTTTGAAGCGTCGAATGTCGAGTATATTGATTTTTGGATGTTGAATCCATTCATGAATAAGTTTGACAACTCTCCTATTACGAATTCTGGAAAAATGTATCTCCAATTAGGGACTTTTTCAGAAGATATTTTCAAAGATGGAACTCAACAATTTGAAAATGGATTATCTACAAACTCAAAATCATTTCCTACTATAAAAACAGTCTACGGGACCATCAGTCGTGTGCCTCCTATTATCAATAGTTTTGATCTAGCAGAACGAGATCAACAAGACTTAGGTTTTGATGGCTTAAATAGTAGAAATAACTTTTCGAAAACAGAGAATGAAGCATTCAGCGATTATTTGAATCAATTAAAAAATACCTTACAACCAAGCGCAAATTCAATTGTTCAAGCCGATCCATCTAATGACGATTTCCTCTCTTATCGCTCAAGTACTTTTAATAACTCCTCATCTACAGTTATTGAGAAATACAAGCGATTTAATATGCCCGAAGGAAATTCACAAATCGAACCAGGCAATAATCAATCCACGTCCTATACTGGCTATCCTGATCAAGAAGATCTCGTGACCGACCGATCCTTGAATGAATTAGAATCCTATTATAGTTATACAATTGATCTAAAAAAATCTGCAAGTAACAGAATTGATTTTGATCCATCAAATAATCAAAATTTTATCACAGATACCGTAGTTGCGAATAATAATGAAATATGGTATCGATTTAGAATCCCCATACTTCGCTACAATGAAAAAGTAGGTTCTATCAACGACTTCCGCTCCATTCAATCCTTGCGATTATTAGTTACAGGATTCGATGAACAAGTGACCTTCAGAATGATCAAATTCCAATTGGGTAGAAATACTTGGAGGAGATATAATGAAAATGTGTGCCAAACAGATGCCGGTTTAAATACCAAACCATTGGTTATAGACAAAGTAGATATTGAAGAAAATTCTGCAAAAACACCATTCAACTATGTGCTTCCAAAAGGAATTCAAAGAGAGCGATATTTCAGTACACAATATGCAGATATTGAGCAAAATGAAACTTCCATTTTGATGAAAAAAGAAATTTTACCATTCAATTGTGAAGAATCAATTTATAAAATCATAGATTTAGATATCAGAAGATATAAGCGTATAAAAATGTTCGTTCATGGTGAATCAACTACACCAAATATCAACAAAGGAGATATAAAAGTATTTATGCGTCTCGGTAGAGATTTTACTAACAATTATTATGAATATGAGATTCCTTTGCGATTGTCCACTATTGATATTCAATCATTAGCTAAACCAGATTCAATATGGCTAGCAGAGAATGATTTTGATTTTCCACTTAGTCTCTTGACTGATTTAAAAAACAAACGGAATTTTAATGGTGATCCATCAGTTTTATTTTCAGCCATCGATCCAGATAAACCAAACAATAAAGTAAAAATTTTAGGTAATCCTACTATTGCGAATGTAAGAGGCATTCAACTCGGTATGAGAAACGAAAAAGGAGAAGACATAGGACCTATTGAAGTTTGGTTTAACGAATTGAGATTAACTGGACTTGATGAACGTGGTGGTTATGCTGGACTAGCAAAAGCGGAGATGAATTTAGCCGATCTAGGCAATTTAAGCGTTGCTGGTAATTATAACTCTCTTGGATGGGGAGGCATTGATCAAAAAATAGATCAACGAGCTTTGGAAACGAATCGACAGTATGATGCCAATTTAAATATAGAGTTAAGCAAATTTTTACCTAAAAAAGCAAATATTCGCATACCATTCAATACTCTCTATTCAAACACGGTGCGCACTCCTGAATACGATCCTATCGATACAGATATCAAATTAAAAGATAAAATAGCTCAGGCTAAATCGTCTGAAGCAAAAGATTCAATAAGAGAAAGGGCTGTTGATAAAACAACTATCCAAAGTTTTGCTTTCAATAATGTAAGATTGGAGAAAGGTAGCAAGAAGTCAATGCCTTGGAGTCCTTCAAATTTTGGATTGAGCTATTCACGAACAGTCACAAAGAAAAGTAATCCAATTGTGTCGCAAGACAATCTAAACTCACAACAAGGAAGTCTCGACTATAATTTTAGCATTACGCCAAAGTATATTGAGCCCTTCAAAAAAATAGTAAAAAGCGATTATTTAAAATTTATTTCAGATTTTAATTTTTCTTTATTACCAAATTCAATTGCAGTTAGAAATAATTTAGAACGAAAATATTCTGTTCGAACCTACCGTTTTGCAGCTCCAAAATATTCCACCTGGGAAGATATTAAATTCGGATGGTTACGAGATTATAGCATGAATTGGGACTTTACTCGCTCTTTGAAATTCAATATTTCAGCTACAAATGAAGCCGCTGTAGATGAAATCACTTATGATCCATTGCGAGCTAATTACATCAAACCAACTACAGGTGAGATATCTCAACGGTCAGAAGTATCAAAATACCGCCAAGAAAATATTATGAAATTTGGTCGTACAAAAGACTATAAACATAATTTTACCTTATCCTATAATGTACCTACTCGATTGATTCCAATGATGGATTGGATTACTGCAAGAGGACAATATACAGCCAACTATAATTGGGCAGCAGGTTCTATTAATGTCATCGATTCTATTGGAAGCACGATCAGCAATGGACAAAATATCAATTTAAGTAGTGAGTTCAATTTTGCTTCACTTTATAATAAAGTAAAGTTTTTGAGAAAAATCAATGGTGAAGAAAATTCATCAAGATTTAGACCAAGTCCAAAAAGAAATGTTTTGGAAGGAAAAGAAACAGACGATAAAAATGGAAAGTCTAGAGCTAAAAAGGATACAAAGAAAGACGCTAAAAAAGAAAAAGCAGATAATGGCGATGTTGGTCTTGCGGCAAAAATTTTAATTAGACCATTGCTTAGTGTAAGAAGATTGAGTGTGAATTATACTGAAAATAAAACTACAGTGATTCCAGGTTACACTCAAAATTCAAGGATATTAGGAATGAATCCAAATTTCTCAGCTCCAGGGTGGCAATTTATTTCTGGTTTTCAACCTAGTTTTAGCCAAGGAGGTTTCCTAGATCAAGCTGCTTCGAAAGGTTGGATAAATGAGGATCTATGTTTCGCAAAAGAAATGATCCAACGAAATTCAAACAATTTCGGTGCAAAAGTTAAGGTTATGCCTTTCAAAGATTTCAATATCGATTTGAATATTGATAGAAACTTTGTAAAAGACCATACTGAATCATTTAAATATGATAGCATCATTGGTCAAACAAATGCACTTGGATTTCAGCATTTCACACCATTTGACAATGGTCGATTGACGATATCATATATTTCTCTTCAGACCTTATTTTCTAAAGATCTCGAAGGTTTGTTTGAAAAATTTTCTGACTCCAGAGCGGCTGCATCAAAACTTGTAGGAAATCAATATAATTATACTTCATTCAATCCCGATGATCCAAGATATATCGATGGTTTCAACGGTGATCATATTGAAGTCGTAGTTCCTGCTTTTATTGCTGCATATACTAATACTGATATAGGAAAAACCAAGCTCAATATCTTGAAACAAATACCACTTCCCAATTGGCAAATTAATTATAGTGGTTTAACAAAATATCCTTTCTTCAAAGATCATTTTTCTGATTTTTCATTCCGTCATGGTTATAAAAACACATTGACGATCAATGAATATAAAACGAACCTGAACTACAAAGAAAATTTAAATGCTCAGCCAATAGAAAGAAAAGCGACAAGCGAATTTGCATCTTATTATGCAAAATATGAGATCCCTACAGTAGTGATTAATGAATCCTTTAGTCCATTACTCGGTGTAAATATTAAGACGAAAAAAGGTTTAGAATTAGGTATCGATATGGGTAAATCCAGGACACTCAGCTTGAAAAACGATATTGATGGCCAGTTGCAAGAGACAAGAAATACGAATTACACATTCAAGTTTGGGTATTTGATAAAAGATTTATATCTTTCCTTCATCCCAGGTATTGAAAAAATTCAAAAACCTATCAAGAAAAAAACAAGCTCTAAAAAGAAAAAAATTACCGATGACAAAGCTGATCAATTCGTCAACAAACCAAAGGGAAATGACCTTGTAATTGCAGTTGATTTTGGCTTAAGAGATGATATATCTTATTTGTACAAATTAGATAAAAGTGATAAAAAAGAACCTTATGCAGGATCACGTCAATATTCATTGACACCTTCAGCGACATATAATGTAAATAAAAATTTGAACTTGAGGCTATTTATGGATTATCGAAAGATTGTTCCTTATGTCTCTACCGCTTACAAAAGTGTGCTAATTAATGGAGGACTTACAGTGCAATTTGTATTGAATTAAAGTAGATAAATTTCTAAGCTTGAATTACCATGTTTCTACTTGTAAGTAATCGATTTTTACGTTTCTTTACAAGAGGCTTTGCAAGTGCTATTACTCTTTGGCCTTTTATTATTCTGAGTTCGAAAAGACAGAAATTGGACCAGACTTTGTTAAACCATGAAAGAATCCATTTGGCACAACAGATAGAATGTGGTATTATCTTTTTTTATCTTATTTACATATTTGAGTATTGCTATTATAGATATAAAAAATATAACAATGTTCGCGCCTATCAATCCATATCCTTTGAAAAAGAAGCATACGCTCATGAATGTGAATTTGATTACCTCACGACTAGAAAATGGTATTCTTTTATAAAATACTGGTGATGCAATTATTAAAAATTGTCTACATCGAATTGAATTTAGTAAATTCAAATACCGATATACTTATACCTACAAATCTATCTAATGCAATAACATACAGATAAATTGCAGCCTCCTAAAAAATTGACAAATTTAATTACCTTCCTTATTTATTCGAAGCTCCTTGATTACTGCTTTTCCACCGATTAATTCTGTATATAAATAGACTCTAAAAGATTTTCCATTTGTACTATTGAGCATACCAATATAAAAATGTGAACCTTTCCCTTTTGATGCTCCATTGTGGATTGGAGTCAAAGACTTTGTAGGATTCTTTTCTAAAAACGACTTTAGTTCCTTTATAGCAGCTTCCTTATCCAAAAAATTGACATTTTCGTTAAAACATAATTCTACATTATCATCGAGATATGTAGCTAGAGACACTAGATCAGATTTGGAAATTGCATCAAAAGCTGAATGTTGCTTTTGTTGTGCTCCTAAAAGGATTGAAAATAAACTAAAAAATACTAAATTGATTGATTTCATTAGCTTGATTTTGAACATTAACATTGAAATGGGTAAAATTCGTTCTGTTCAGGGGATAAAATTATGTTAAATAATCGAATAAATTGCGAACTTTAGTATAAAGATTTCGGTTTTTTCTTTCGTGATAGCTAAAGTTGCATTAATTATTCTAGATGGTTGGGGTATTGGCAAAGTAAAAAGTGCCGATGCCATTGCTCAAGCAAATACTCCTTTTTGGGATGATTTGTGTGTAAAATATCCAATGAGCACTTTGGTTACGCATGGTGAATCTGTTGGTTTGCCCGAGGGACAAATGGGTAATTCGGAAGTAGGACATCTCAACCTTGGCGCAGGGCGTATTGTCTATCAAGACTTTGCCTGGGTTTCTAAAAGTATGTCTGACAATAGCATCCTCCAACTCCCTAATCTGAAAGCTCTTACAGAAATAGCCAAATCCAGACCACTTCATCTTATCGGTTTGGTTTCAGATGGTGGTGTTCACTCTCATATTGATCATTTGATCTATCTGATCGATTATTTTACAAACCAAGGAATTAAATATATTTATTTACACCTAATTACTGATGGTAGAGATACAGATCCAAAGTCTGGTCTTGACTTTGTCAAAAAAATAGAACAAAAAATTGAACATACACAAGTAAAAATAGCCTCCCTAATTGGTCGATATTATGCTATGGATCGGGATAAACGTTGGGAAAGAGTTGCTTCAGCGTATCAATTGTATTGTCACGGCATTGGAAAAAGATTTGATTCAGCTTCAAATGCTGTTATCGATAGCTATCATCAAAACATTACAGATGAATTCATCCTTGCTGCAAAAATTGGAGATCCAAATTCTGGATTAATATCCAATGGAGATGCGGTTTTTTGTTTCAATTTTAGGACAGATCGATTGCGTGAACTTACTCAAGTGTTGAGTCAAACTGCCTTTCCTGAATATAATATGAAGCCTTTAGATTTGTATTATACCACAATGACGAAATATGATGACTCATTTCGAAATGTACATGTCCTATTTGAAAAAAATGACATAAAATCAAGCTTAGGGGAAGTGATTTCTCGATACGGAGGCACTCAGCTTAGAATCGCTGAAACTGAAAAATATCCACATGTGAGCTTCTTCTTTTCTGGTGGTAGAGAAAAAGTATTTTCTGGTGAAGAGCGAATTCTTGTTAATTCGCCGAAAGTGGCTACTTACGACCTTCAGCCGGAAATGAGTGCAAAAGAAATAACTCTAAAATTATTAGAGCGACTGGCAATAATACGAGATGACTTTATCTGTCTCAACTTCGCCAATACTGATATGGTCGGACACACGGGTGTTTTTTCTGCTGTTAAAATCGCTGCAGAAACAGTGGATAACTGCTTAGCACAACTAATTCCAACATTATTAAAATACGATTATCAAATCATTATTTTAGCAGACCATGGCAATGGTGACTATATGATCAATGAAGATGGAAGTCCAAATACTGCTCATACTAAAAATCCTGTGCCATGTATCCTCGTCTCAAAGACTTCGTCTTATAAATTACTGGATGGAAAACTGGCGGATATTGCACCATCAATTTTATATCTGATGGGTCTACCGATTCCAGCAGAAATGAATGGCAAATTATTAATTTCTCAAAAATCATAAATACAATATGCAAGATATTAAAATCCTCGAAGGACAATTGGCAATACATGGATATTTAGATATTGCCATAGATCCTAGTCTAGATTTATTCGAAGAGATCAATAAATTGAAAAAAGAAAAAAATGCAGTGATACTTGCTCATTATTATCAAGATAGCGACATACAAGACATTGCAGATTTTGTTGGAGATAGTCTTCAGTTGTCACAAGAAGCGGCTCGTACTGATGCTGATATGATCGCATTTGCGGGGGTTCACTTTATGGCAGAAACTGCAAAAGTCCTTTCGCCTACAAAGAAAGTCGTAATCCCAGATTTAAAAGCAGGCTGCTCTCTTTCTGATTCATGTCCAGCTCCTATTTTTGCCAAATTCAAAGAAAAATATCCTGATCATGTTGTCGTGAGTTATGTCAATTGCACTGCAGAACTTAAGACTTTGACAGATATCTGTTGCACTTCTTCCAATGCAGTTCATATCATTAATGCAATACCAAAAGACAAAGGAATCATCTTTGCTCCAGATAAAAATCTAGGAGCTTATTTGCAAAAAATTACTGGGCGTAATATGATACTTTGGGATGGCGCTTGTATGGTACATGAGATATTTTCACAAGAAAAAATCACAAAACTTAAGATCCAAAATCCTGAAGCAAAAATCATCGCACATCCAGAGTGTGAAGAGCCTGTCTTAGCCTTAGCAGATTATATTGGTTCTACTAGTGGATTGCTAAAATTTGTACAAAGCGATTCAGCGCAAACATATATCGTTGTGACTGAAGTGGGAATACTGCATCAAATGATGAAAATTTGTCCCAACAAGACATTTATTCCTGGTCCTCCGAATAATCTATGTGCTTGTAATGAATGCCCACACATGAAGCGTAACTCGTTAGAAAAATTATACCTCAGTATGAAGTATGAAATGCCAGAAGTTACACTTCCTGAACGAATCATCAGAGATGCAAGAGCCAGCATAGATCGGATGCTAGAGATCTCTGCACAAGCTGGCTTAAAATAATAGTATTCGAATCGACGTTAATTATAAAATTATCAATTAGAATCTTCTAGATAAAAATATGGAAGTTGTAAAAAAAAATATAGGTATACTCGTTTTTTTGATTGCTATTAGTACACAATTTGCTTATAGCCAAAAAGGAATGGAAGCAGGATTATGGTTAGGAGGAGCTCACTATTTTGGTGATTTAAATAATTTATATCGAATCAATGAACCAGGTTTGGCAGGAGGCGCTACAGTGCGATACAATTTTAATCATAGACTTTCTGTTCGTGGCCAGCTAAATCTTGCAAGGATCAGAGCGCATGATACTAAATCTACTAATGCCTTTGATCTAAGAAGAAATCTAAGTTTTTATTCCAATATAATAGAGTTTGCACCAGCTATGGAGATCAATTTTTTTCATTACAAACATGGCTCTAAAGAAAAAGGAGTGTCACCATATCTTTATGGCGGATATAGTTTTTTCTATTTTAACCCAAAAACTAAATACAATGGTGAAACCATTGAATTGCGCCCATTGGGGACAGAAGGTCAACTTGTAGGTCAAGAGTATTATTCTATTGCGGGAGCCTGGTTGGTCGGCGGAGGAGTAAAATTTGATCTAAATTATCGATGGAGCATTAATGTCGATTTGGGCTATAGATTTACTTCTACAGACTACTTAGATGATGTTCATAGCATTTATCCAGACTATAGTGAATTGAGATCTAGTCGCGGCGACATGGCTGTTTTACTGGCTGATAGATCTTTGCCAGATAGCAATAATTCAAAAATAGGCATTGAAGGAACCCAAAGAGGAGATTCGAGAGACAAAGATGCTTACATTACTGCTGGAGTTAATTTAATCTATTTCTTTGGTAGGTTAAATTGTCCTCCTTTGTCTATACCTAGAGAGTAAGGGTATCTATTTTGAAAACAAGTAGTTTGGTTTATATAGAGAAAAAGAATCACAGACTATATTATAAATCAATTAATAAGTCAGAATATTGATTTTAAATTATTACAGAATATCAATGATTCTAACCCAACAAGTCTTGTTTCAATAACAGTATCAAAATGGAAAGCAAAATTTATTAATGATAAAATTGCCCCTGGTTTAGATTCATATTTATGGCATATATTTAGTTTTGGTTCGGCTAAATCAATTAAAGGGACTGATGCAACCATAGAATACTTAAGTCAACCACCAACAAATGTTTTGATTTTCAATGAAAGCCAACAATTTTTGATAGAATGTTCAAATTCAATACCTAATATTGCAATGGATGATTTCACCGACGATATATATATATCCCATCATAATATGAAATGGACTTATGTACTACCACATGAGATTCCTGATTTTGGACCGTACTTTTCAAAGCAATTATAAAAGAATTTAAAATTAAAATTCATTAGAATTAAAAGTAAAATCTTGCAGTTCTATTATTGAAATCGTATACTTTAGATTCACTTTAAACTGGATCTGATAATTTATTCTAACTCACTTTTATATCAGATTTATGTTCATCAAGTAAATTCACAATTTAAGGATTGGTTTCTAGTTCATTAAACTTAGCATGGAGCGTATTAAATTATAAATTCTTTATAAATCGTATCTGTTGAAAACTTCGACTAGATTATTTTCTGTTGGCAGTTTATAACTGCGATCCTGGATTTATAATTCCTACTACACAAAGTGCTATTTTCAATTCGATTTTACCAATTTACAGTAAGGTATGTCTTCGTACTTCTTAAACTTAGCAATGGAAGCGTATTACAATTATAAATTCTTTAGATCGTATCGAAGTTGATAACTTCGACTATCAGTATTGGCTATTTTCTGTTGGCAGTTTATAACTGCGATCCGATATACTTGGAATTTATAATTCCTAACTCTACTTTTATATAAGTAGCTACTATTTTTTCCAATTCGATTTTACTAATTTCACAATTTAAGGTATTTGTCGTTCTACTTCGTTAAACTTAGCAATGGAGCGTATTACGAATTATAAATTCTTTATGAATCGTATCGAAGTTGAAAACTTCGACTATCGAGATTATTGTCTATTTTTCTGTTGGCAGTTTATAACTGCGATCCGATATACTTGGAATTTATAATTCCTATCTACACTTTTACATAAGCATCTGACTATTTTTTCTAATTCGATTTTACCAATTTCACAGTAATGGTATTTGTCTTCGTACTTCGTTAAACTTAGCAATGGAGCGTATTACGAATTATAAATTCTTTATGAATTGTATCGAAGTTGGAAAATTCGACAATCTTGGAAATCGTATCGAAGTTGAAAGCTCCGACAATCGAGGGTATCGAAATTGAAAACTTCGACAACCGAGATTCTATTCACTATCTCCACAGTTCATCAATAAACTCATCTTTTTCCTGAATGCTCATCGTTAAATTGAAATCCATTTCAAAAATGGATTGTAAATAGAAATAGATTTTTATAAAAAGATAAGCTGCCGAAACAAATAAAAAAGTTGCAGAGATAAATTGAAATAGTACTAGGAATACAGTGGCTAAAGAAACAAGTTTTACTCCTAATTCAAGGACTTGTTTGAAATCAATTCTCATTTTTGAGAAATTAATACGTAAAGCTTTTGGTAACTGTTCCTTGCTATAAAACGATTGTGGTAACTTTAATATCCTTTCCATAATAGTAGATTTTTTGAATTATACTATTATGTGAATTGTGTTTGCTGATTATTATCTTTAAAATTAAAATATTTTGAGTAAAATATATTTAAAAACAAAACTCAAGTTCAACTGTACGCCCATTATCTGAATAGTCTATGCGATCAGACAATTTATACATTAAAAATACACCCCGACCTCCACATTTCTCAATATTTTCAGGTTGGGTAGGATCTGGTACTTGCTTCGGATCAAAACCTGAACCTTCATCAGAGATCCTAAAACAAATTTTATGATTTTTACAAAATGAATTGAGCTGAACAAACTTATTCTCATCCATTTGATTTCCATGGATAATTGCATTGTTCACTGCTTCTGTCAGAGATATTAATACATTCGGATAAAGTTTTTGATCCAAATGATATTCATTGAAGATGTTTTGTAAATAATCTTCAAGAATGGAAATATTATCCGGAATTGAAGCAATTCTCAGCATCTTTACTTTTTCTGTCCTTGGTAATAATTTTCTACCAGTTTCTTGTAAAATGGCCGTAGATCCGGCGAAATGTGTTGGAACCATTCTGTTTCTGCCTGCCGTTGTTTTAAGTAATCTTCAAGGCTAGGTGGAAATTTACGTTCAATATTCGTACCAGTTTCTGATTCTCGCTCTTCTTTATACTCTCTTTCTCTCTCTGCTCGCTCTGCATCGAGGAGTTTTGTTGTAATTTCTGCTTGGCGTTTCATCGCTTCATTGGACAATTGTTTGTTTACCAATTCCTTTTCTGTCTTATTCATCTCATTGATGATGTCTTGCATCTCTTTTGAGCCTTCGCCTCGCTCTTTTCTTTCTTTCTCAAGGTCTTGGAGCATCTTTCGCAATTGAGCCTGCTTGGCAGCCATTTCTGCAAATTCTTTGCTCGAACCTTGTTGTCCTTCTTTCATCTTTTTAGACATGCCTTTCATGCCTTCTTCCATTTGCTTCTGGCTTTCGGTAATTTTATCCATCGGCACTTTACCTGACTTACCACTTCCTGGCTTCTTACAACTGGAGCTTGACTTTTTCTTTTTACTTGGCTTATTACATGAACCTCCTCCAGGCTTGTTACATGAAGCATTCTGTTCTTTTTGTTTGTTGTCTAAAGATTCAGCAAGCATTACAGCTAGATCATTGATATTCTTCATTATGCGATGTTGATGTCCTGAAGCTTGAGATATATTTCTTCCTTCTAGATTCTCGATACTTTTTGCAAAATTATCATTGACTTCTGAGACTTTATCGAGCACAAATGATTCGATTTGAATCACACGTTTTGCCAATTGCTGCAATGTATCTTCGATCAATTTGAAATTGTCTTTCAATCTAAATTCATCTTGAACTAAAGCTGTATATCTTGGAGTCTGTGCATTTACTTCTGAAAAAGATTTAATCAAACTTTCTTGTTCAAATGAAAGTGCAACCAAATTTTCTAATAGTTGGCGAATCATTTTAATGTCTTCTGCATTTTCATCTTTTTCACTTTCTTCCTGTTCCTTCTCCATTTCTTCAGCCATCTCCTCCATTTTCTCTGCTGCATCTTTCTGCTTTTCAGCAGCTTCTTTATTTTCCTTTTTGTCTAATTTCTCCTTAGCCTCTTTTTGATCCTTGGTAATATCATCAGATTTTTTCTTTTGGTCATCCAATGGCTTAGGCTTTTCTAATGCCTCATTTTTCTTTTTTAACTCAGCCTGTTTTTGTTTGACTTCGTCAAACTTCTTATTTATATCTTCTTGTTTTTTCTTTAATTCTTCTGGCGATTCTTCCTTTTTTTCTGTTTTTTCAGCCAACTTTTTTTGCTCTTCTGCAAGGTCTTTTATACGATCAATTTGTTCTTTAAGGTTCTTTTCGAATTCTAACTCCTTAAATAACTCTAATAAGCGATCCATTTCTTTTGCTACATCTTCATTTTTCATTTCAAACTTCTCAGACATCTGGATTGCTTGATCTTTATTCAATTCTTGCATAAGCTTCTGAATATCATTCATGAGATTTTTCATTTCCTCACTCATGCTTTCATTCATCATCTTTTGGAGCTTTTCTTGTTTTTCCAAAAGCTTTTCATCTGGATTGCTATGTTGCTGCTGATTCTTTAAATTTTCTTCAAATTTTTTCTTTGCCTCCTCGAACTGTTGTTGGATCTTTTCTTGCTCTTTGAGCATTTTATCGAGATCTTTTTTGTTATTCCAATCGACATCTTTCTGTTGACGCATTTTATCTTTGAATTCCGCCAACTTTTGTCTTAATTTCTCTGTCTCGTCTATTGATTTCTGAAGATTTGCTTTTATCTCTTCATTATTTTTTTCTTCATTACTTGCTAATTCGTCAATACTAGCCAATCGGTAATCTTGAATAGAACTCTTTGTGGATTTACTACCATTGACTGCATCATTGTCCCAGATTTCAAAATAATAACTGACATGATCACCGGGTTCAATGTTCAATTCATTCATATCAAATTGATGTCTGAATGTCGACGTTTTCCCAGTAAAGTTATTAATTAATTTGCTTTGCTTTGGCTCTTCTCTACCATCTTTATGACGAATGATATAATCAAACTGTAAATTTCTTAATCCATAATCGTCAGAAACATCCCCTGCTAAATAGACTATTGCCGCATCACTGCTATCTGAGAATTGCTGAACATTTATCTGTGGATAATTGTCAGGAACTACATTCAATTGATAACTGATGGAATCAGGTACTGGGATTTGAGCATTTTTAAGATATACTGTATAAGCTCCATCTTTTAAAATACGCTGGGAAATTTGAAATTCATTTTCTCCCTTTCGTTCAAGTTTTTGCTTTGATCCAGATCCTTCCATACGGAGCATCATTTCTTCTGCATGTGCCGTATTGAAGCTCCAAATCGCTTTGGTACCAACTGGTACATTGAGATCACCTATATTTTGGATAGTTTCATTTTTCTTCCCTGTATATGCTGGATATTCTAGCAATATATCGAAACCATTCATTTGTGGTAACATCAACACTTGCAGTGTGTGCTCAGTAGATTTTATATCTCCTGAAAATATTTTAAAATTTTGATCTTGTTGGACATTTCGAAATGTGTATGAAAAAATACCTGGTTCATCTTGATGCATTCGATATTGAAAATGATCTACTTCAATGAATGCTTCTGCTGGAATCGCTGAACCTTCTGTATGAATCTGAAGTGTATAATCTGAATTTTGAGTGACTTTTAACTCTTCCGTTGGTATCACAAATGCAAATGCAGCTGCTTTAATAAATTCTTTGTCATTCTGTATCAGTCTTGATGTTGGAGCTTTTATCACATCGGGATTCCAAACCATCAATCCTCCCAATAATAGCAAAGGAAGAAATGCATATTGAATATATTTTCTGTTTTTTTGGAGATCAATGGCACTTACAAACGGTACTGGCCGCAATTCTGCCGCTTTTTGATTGATACTTGCCTCAATTAGAGATCTGTCTGTAAATCCTACTGATTGGCTTTTGAGTTGAAGTACATTGAGCAATTTATCTTTTACATCTGTAAAATGTGTGCCTATGATTTTGGCTGCTTCTTCATGATTGATCATTTTTCCCAGCCTAAAATAATGTAATATTGGTGTCGCCACCCAAAACCAAAAAGCTGTACCAAATAATGCTAAAAAACTGAAAAACAATCCTTTACGAATCAATTTTGAAAAATAAAATTGATTTTCCAAAAGGTTGAAAGCAATAAAAACGATAGTTACCAATCCTATGAAATAAAGGCTACCTCGTATCAATTGATTGATATAATACTTTCTAGTAAATTGATCTACTTTAAAGATCAACTGCTCATAATAGTTTTGATTCCATTGCATATACACTCGTTAACAAATTATAACGTAATTCGATTAAAATTAATTTCAAAAAACTGTTTTTTCAAATTCTTTTCTATTCAGCGCGCAACATTGTACTCGTGGATTGGCTAACTTTGCAATAAATTAAGTATATATGTTTAGCCATTACCAGTCTATCCTGCCTAAAATACTCGTCGGACATCAATTAGAATCTTCATTTTCTGAAAATAATTCATTTCAATTATGGAGTGGATTTATGCCAAAAAGAAACTTGATTCCAAATCGATTTGACGAAAATTATTATTCAGTGCAATTGTTTAAAGATGGTATCGATTATTTTACTGATCTGAATGCAAAATATACGAAATGGGCTGCAGTACAAGTGAAATCATCACTTGACAAACCTGAAGGCTTTGATCTCTTGACGATTCCTGCTGGAGAATATGCTGTTTTTATTCACAAAGGGACGAGTCAAGATTTTATCAAAACCTCCCAATACATTTATGGCGAATGGCTGCCAAAATCCAAATATAAATTAGCTTCAAGACCACATTTTGAGATTTTGGGTTCAAAATATAAACTTAACGACCCTAATTCCGAAGAAGAGGTGTGGATTCCAATCCAGTCTAAATAAGCTTCAAGATTTTACTCGATTTTATACCATTTTCTTGACTATGAGGAGTATATTTGCCTTTTCAAAAGTTATTTATGGAATCTAACCAAATTGCTTTTAGTTATTGGCCTTTGATCATACAATTTGCCGTTGCGGCTGGATTTGTGGTTGTAACCTTGTTAGGCACACATTTATTAGGTCCAAAATCTAGTGGAAAACGCAAAGATGAAAGCTTTGAATGTGGATTGGATTCAGTAGGAAATGCGCGAAATCCATTTTCTGTCAAATATTTTATGACAGCTATTCTATTCGTACTTTTTGATGTGGAAATCATTTTTATGTATCCTTGGGCTGTTAATTTCAAAAAATTAGGCTGGTTTGGGTTTTGGGAAATGGTGATCTTTTTGGCTCTTCTTATGGCAGGATTTTATTATGTAATCCAAAAAGGTGTTTTGGCTTGGGAAGAAAGGCATCGGGAGTGAATAGATAATAGTGAAAAGTTAAAAGTGAATAGTGAAAAGTGGAAAGTGAATAGTTAAAAGTGGAAAGTGGAAACGTGGAAAGTTAAGTGTTTAAGCACTAATTACTAACCACTAATTACTAACTACTACTAATTACTAACTACTAATTACTAATCTTTAAAAAATTGAGTTATGAGCGGAAAAGTAAATATAGCGGAAGCGCCTCCTGGGATTGAAGGACCAGGATTTTTTGCTACTACACTGGATGCAGTAGTGGGATTGGGGCGTAAAAATAGTATTTGGCCTCTTCCATTTGCTACATCTTGTTGTGGAATTGAGTTTATGTCAACAATGTCTTCACATTATGACTTGGCTCGCTTTGGCTCTGAACGTTTAAGTTTTACGCCTAGACAATCTGACTTATTAATGGTCATGGGCACTATAGCAAAGAAAATGGGCCCTGTACTGAGACAGGTTTACGAACAAATGGCAGAACCGAAATGGGTGATTGCTGTTGGTGCTTGTGCTTCTTCTGGCGGAATTTTTGACACATATAGTGTACTTCAAGGGATTGATAAAATCATTCCAGTTGATGTTTATGTTCCAGGATGTCCTCCTAGACCTGAACAAATCATCGATGGCGTAATGCGTATACAAGATCTAATCGGCAATGAAAGTCTTCGAAGACGCAATAGTCAAGAATATAAAGATTTAATGGACAAATATATGATCAAATGAGCCCATTGACAAAAGAACAAATTCTATCCTATTTCGAAGGTAATTTTCCTAATAATTATAGTTTATCATCTGCTCCTTCAGATTTACTTACTTTCGAAATTCCAACACAACAATTATATAAAATCGTTAGCCATCTATTTCATGACGACGAGCTGGGCTTCCAGTTTCTTACTGATATTTGTGGAGTACATTATCCTGATAATACAGGCGAAGAACTTGTTGTTGTTTATCATTTGCACAGCATGAAACATGGCACACGCATCCGACTCAAAGTAAAAGCACCAATATCAAAACCGGATATTCCTACATTAACTGGACTCTATGGTTCTGCTAATTGGATGGAGCGTGAGACCTATGATTTTTATGGAGTTAATTTTGTAGGTCATCCTAACCTTAAAAGAATACTCAACATGGACGAAATGGTAGAATTTCCAATGCGAAAAGAATTTCCACTTGAAGATCCAACCAGAGTTGATAAGGCTGATTTCCAATTTGGAAGATAGGGTTTTACATAAAAAATTAACTTGTATCAATTAAGGAATAAATATTTTTCTCAGCACTTTTCCATTAGATTTGATAATAAAGAAACCAGTATAATCATTCAAATCGATTGAAATTGATTTTGTAGCTAAAAGAATTCTTCCTTGAAGATCCATTATTTCTACCCACTCAGCATCAGGGTTTATAATGGTTTGGTTTTGTATTTCAATTTGAGAACTAAGTTCATAATTTTTATCCCCGGTCGAAATCAAACAATCCTTTGATGTATTATAGCATGATTTCATGCCTTTCAAATAACTGTTTATAGACTGTATTGAAGTGGGTGATAAATTTTCCGTAGTATTATTAGTTGACATTAAATATCCTGGAATAGAATCAGTAGCGATCTTTAAATTTCGAAGAAAAAATCTAGCTAAGCCGAGCACTTCTAGCGCTTTACTATTTTTAAAAGACATTAACTGAATTCCTAATGGAGAATTTGTACAAGGATTGTTGCCAATGAATGTAGTTCCGAGTATTGGGTCAGATGCATCTTTAACAAATACACAAACATCAGTTATATCTTTACTTTGATTCTTAATGTATGTAGAAAAATCTACAATTAATTTAGTGGCATCTGTGTTTGTTGTCCAAGATTCGTCTACAATATTTTCTGGTTCAACTTCAAATACAAAATCTGCATCTAAATCAGGTCGATTTAATATTCGCGCCACATCCACATAATATCCTTTGAGTATTTCTTGAATCTTAGGATAGCTGCTTTGAAACTTTGTGGTACAATACAGTCTCACTTTTATTTTTACACAATCTTGCGTGTAGGCTACATTGGAAAACATGAATAAAATAGAATAAAGTACGATATTTTTCATTTTGAATAATTTTGACTTAAGTTTTACATAAAAGCATTAGCTCAAACCATTGGTCGGAACACTATGGATTGACCTATATAAATCAGTATACTCGAAAATTATATAAAAAGCTGCATGGTGCTGAAAAATATTTTAAAGGCCTTCAAAACTTACTTCAATTCAATAATTCTTTCTTCAATATTTTTTACCGAATCCAAACTTATAGTTATGGTTTGAATGCTAAATAGTACCCAACCACTACCATGAATTTTTGATGTAGTTACTATTTCATTGCCCAAGTCTTTTCCAAAATCTTGTTCTGGTTGTTTGATCTCCAAGCTATTAGCCATCTTTTTCAGATAATTTATTGCAGCACTTCTGAATTGTTCTTTATTGATTTCTTGCCAAGATCTGATGACTATATCATTATCTTCTTCATTAATTTCATCCAATGAAACCGTAATATCAGCATCAAAAGGTTCACTGCCAAATAAATTGGGGACTTTCAACTGACCAGTTAATTCTTCACCCAATCTATACTTAGCACCGTGAAAACTATGAAATTGTAAAATATCCTTAATCGATGCTGATTCAATAGCTGCCTTTGATGAATAGGTGGCTTCTATTTGTGATATAAATTTGCTCATGTTTGGCAATGATTCATATTCTTTTGATAGTGCCTTGCATGCCTCTTTGATAAAATTCTGAACTTCTTTCCAATTTACTACTTCTAGAAAAGATCCTGTCTCATCGATCTTAAAGACCACACGCATGTCTTTAGATATATTCATTATTTTTTGCATTACAGAATCTGGATTATTTGACGACATATTTTTATACACCCATTCTATAGTATATGATTTTGCGCTTGAATCCAATACTGTAATATCTACATCATAATTAATTAATTCCCTAGATGTAGTATCTGTACCTTTTATTTTGTATTTTTCTAATGACACGAAATAACTCTGTTTCTCTCCTTTGTCCCAATACGTGATCACTTGGGCTGTTGAATCATCCATATTAATCTGTGAGAAGGAATTCATCCAAACGAATAACAAACTAATAGTTAAAATTGTATTTTGTATTTTCATTTATTTAATTAAAGGCATATCAAAATAAAAGTCAAAAAAATTCAATAAAGATTTAGCTAAAATTCTATCTTCATTAACCCATACTTTTGTTTGCCTAAAACTCCAATTGTTATGGACTTTGGAACCCTAATGTCAGTATAACAGTTACTCATGAACACTGGATGATTCTTTGGATCATTTACTCTCACATATTTTGCCTGACCCTTTGAATTATAAGTTGTTAAGTAAATTGCCGCATAGGCGTTTTTACCCAAGCCACTTCCATGTATGCTTGTGCCACAACCTGTTAATTTAGATCCATATTTTATGCCATTTTTAATTTTTTCTATATCGTCTTCATTGACATTTGATAAAATTGCTAATTCATCACCACTTACAAAAGATTTTGGAAAAATTCCTTCATTGCTAAAACTAGCAATACAATGATTCGGGTGAACCTTTTGAAAGATTACATTTCCGCTTGGATCAAACTTATATATAATGTAGGAGTTGGAATATGATAAATCCTCACCTTGCCCAACTTCTCTTTCTGAATTTCCTAAAACCAGAAAAGAATTCATAGATGTGGAACCACCTGCCCAGACTGGATACTGATTTTCAATACCTTTGTTCCCTTCTACATCCTTTGGCTTCATTTTGAAAAATTGTAAAACATCTGCCGAATAAGGATATAGTTTTGCTACTTTTACTTTTTTTTCTTGACGCCCTATCTTAACAAAAACACCACCTTGTGACAATGATTTCTCTTGAGCAACATAATTACCAACAAATGTCAAATCTTTATTATCATCAATCGAAAGAATTAAGCTGGTTATTTTCTTTTTCAATAAATCCAAATTGTATGTGGTAGGTGATTTTGGCTCTTCATAAAGTTTAATAAATCTCATTGTTGAGCCATAACCTTTAATATGATTTCGGCGCTTAATTTCATAAAAACAAAGAGGTACACCATCTTCTGTAAGCATCCAATCAGAATTATATGAGTCTTCATATGTAAAATCATTTTCTATTTCGAATTTATTAATTCTTTCTAATTTGTCATTAAAAATAAAACAATTTGCTCGAAAATTATCTCCATTGTTCATTGGGGGATAAACAAACACCATGAACTTAGTTAATCTTATTGAATAAATTATTCCAAACAATCCTTGTTGTTCCGTTTTTGTATTAACTTCTACCATTTTTCCTTTTCTTGACAATTCTCCATCGGGCCCAAACTGCACAAAATATAGTATTTTCTTATCACTATTTTTGTTATATTGATAGTAAAATAAAGTAGGTTTATTGTCTAATGTACAATAATTCAATATAGTATAATAAGTATCACTCTCTACAGGCAATTTAAGCTTTATCGATTTTAATAGACTTAATTTAGAACTGTAAATTTCCAATGATGTCTCACCAAGTTTATCTGCTTTCCGTGGATCTGTTTTGATCATATAATTATTGCCTAATGAGTCATAAGCCACGCCAATAATAGAAGTAAATTCTTTTTTTAGTAAGTCTTTATCTTTAACTGATTCGCTCAATTCAGATTTAATAACTTTAGATATTTTAAATTCTTGGGCTTGAATTTCTCTAAAATTAAATAATAAATAAATAAATAAAACACATTTTGAAAATGTAGGTAAGGAAGTCATAATTCAAATTTGATATATAAAAACAAAAATACTGAAAAAATTCAAACTACATAAATATGAATTGAGTTTTTTGGCTGCTATCAAGTTAAAGACATCAAATAGACCCGTACTACTTCACCAACTTCACATCATGCAGTGCAAACATCAAGCGATTGACATCTGTGCTATTTAATTTTAATTTGCCCTTAATACTTATGGACTCCGAAGTATAAGAGATTCCTTCTGATGCAAAGACTTCGATAACTGTTTCAGGACCTGCTGCACCACAAAAAAAACAACTGCTATAAGGGAATGCGGAGAATACAAATTCTTTGTGGCTTTTAAAACCATCTGTGGGGATGATATAACCTTTGAGGAAAATCTCTTTCCCCTCATTGGCTTTAATTTCTTTACTAAATATAGGTCGATCTACTTTGACCCCTAACAATTCATCATACTCTTTCTTATAAGTTATCTTACTCAACATTGACCACATACTTGGAGATGTCTGTGAGATACTTGTGATCGCCTGAGCTAATAAGAAACAACTGAGCACAACTTTATACATGATCAAATAACATTGTTTAATTTCAATTAGTTTAATTAAAAAAGCCTTACTCCAGGAATAAGGCTTTTTGTTTATATTTTAACAGAATTTTAATGTCTTACTTAAGGTTTGAATGGATCAGAATATCGTGGATCTTTAACAAAAGTTTCATCTGTCAAGGTATTCAAAAATGCTACCAATGCATCAATTTCAATTTGCTTGAGTCCTAATTTTATTGGTGCGCCATTTCTTAAAAATTTGCGATCTAATGATTTATGTGGCTTGATATCTTCATTATAGTGTTTTATTACTTGTTCCAAATTCGCAAATCTTCCATCATGCATATATGGAGCAGTCAGTCCAATGTTGCGTAATGACGGAATTTTAAATTGTCCTTGTCCAAAACCTTGATCTTTATAAACAATGTCCAAACCAATATTTGCAGTGCCTTTTGTTGATTCATAGCCGCTAAACATATTAGAATTTGCCACAGAAAAATTTGCTCCGCCATGACATGAGGCACAATTTGCTTTATTCAAAAATAAATCTTGACCCATTTTTTCTAGCGCTGTAAAATTTGAAAAATTTAAAGATACCCCTTGATCGTATTTTGAATTTGAAGTCACCATTGAACAAAGAAACTGAGCTATTGCAGAAGAGATTCTTTCCTTTGTAATACCAGAAGTTCCAAACGCTTTTTTAAATAATTCTGGATAATAGTCAACACTTACTAATTTTTTTTCTAAAAAATCAAGATCCTCCATACCCATTTCAATATGATTTTGAACAGGATTTAATGTCATTGCGTTGACATTATCCTCTCTTGAATCCCAAAACATCCCATTATTCAAAGCAGCATTAACTATGCCCATGCTACTTCTTGGTGTCAATCGTCCTTCAAATCCCGGAGACGAAGAAAGACCATCTGCAAAACCTTTAGATTGGTGATGACATCCTGCACATGAAATACTATTATTGAGAGATAATTTTTTATCGTAAAATAAGACCCTACCAAGTGTTGCACCCTCATTGGTTACTTTAGGATTTGGTGCTTTTGCAGATCCTGAAAAATTAATAGACTCTCCATCTAAAAATTGACTGAGTGGATTAGAATTATTAAATTGAGATCCAAATGCTTGAGATAATTTAATATCTCTGTAATCCATTACCTGTGCCGGTAATATCGGACTATCAGGTGTAATGACTTTGACTGATTCTGTTTTTTCGCAAGAAAAAAAACTTGTGCAAAGCAAGAGGGAAAGTGGGATAATATAATATAATCTTCTCATGTTTACGTAAATTTCTAAATAAAGATAAGTTGCCTTTTTTATATTGATATTGGTTTAATAGAATTTTAACTAAAAATATTGTAGTATTCTCAATTTTTAACTTTAAAAAGTGTAAATTTTAGGTAAATCATCCATTGCAATACTTGAAATCTCTGGGCATCGCTTGTTTTGCAGTAAAAAAGTAGTCAACAAAAAAAGGCCTTGCTCATCGCAAGACCTTTTATTTATTACTAAGGATTTTACTTATTCAGTCTTTCCGCCTTTCAAATTGTCTTGAAGTACTTTCAATTCATCCATCTTGCCATCAGCAGCCAACTGCGATTGATGTGCCCATGTGGATGGATCATGCATTCTATATCGAGAACCTGCAGCATCTAGAATACCTTGAATTCTTTCTACAGAAGCATTTGCCAAATCTTGGAATGTAATAATTCCATCATTATTTAATAATTCTGCAATTTTTGGACCAATTCCTTCGATAATTTTAAGATCGTCTGCTTTCGCACTAATAGCTATCGTCTCAGTAACTACTGTTTCCACAACTGGAGCAGGTGTTTCTACCACTACCGGTGCTTCAACAGCAACAACTGTTTCTTTCACCTCAATTACTTCTTCCACAGTATTTTCTACTGCTTTGTCTTTAACTGAAGCTTCAAGTTTAGCCTTTGCATTTTCTTGAAGTTGCTCTTTCAACGCTGAGAATCCTTCGATTTCTCCAAGTGTTGCCATTTCAACTTTAGAAGCCACTTTTTCAACTACTTTCTTAGTTAATTGGCGCTCTTCTTCTTTCTCCTTCTTTACATTGTCATCTGCTTCTCTGCGCACATCGTCATTGAATTTCGCATGTGAAACGACAATTTTCTTGTCATCACGATTGAATTCAATCACTTTTACTGTCAATACTTCATCTAATGCAGCTTGAGTATTGTCATCTTTCTTCATATGTTTTACAGGAGCATAAGCTTCTAATCCATATGGTAACTGTACGCTATAACCTCTATCATCTTTGCGAGTCACAGTTGCTTCATGGTAAGAACCTACTGGGAATACAGTTTCGAAAGTATCCCATGGATTCTCTTCCAATTGCTTGTGTCCTAAAGACAATTTTCTGCCTTCAGCATCAATTTCCATCACTACTACATCTAGATTAGTACCTACTTTCGTATATTCTGATGGGTGATTGAATCGCTTTGTCCAAGACAAATCAGAAATATGAACCATACCTCCAATTCCACTAGACAACTCTACGAATACGCCATATGGAGTCAAGTTTTTCACTGCCCCAAGATGACGAGATCCTACTGGATAATTCTTTTGAATCTGAGTCCATGGATCTTCTGTTAATTGTTTCATGCTGAGAGACATCTTTCTTTCTGCACGATCAAGAGTGACAACTTTTGCTTCTATTTCTTGACCTAAGAAGAAATAATCTTTTGCATTCACTGGTTGGCTATTCCAATTTACTTCAGATACGTGAATTAATCCCTCTACGCCTGATTGGATTTCCAAGAAAGCACCATAATCTTCTATATTGACGATCTTACCTTTGACAACAGATCCTTCAACTACGTCCATAGGGAATACTTCCCAAGGATGAGGTTGTAATTGTTTTAATCCTAAAGATATTCGCTTTTTGTTCTCATCGAAGTCGAGAACAACCACGTTGATTTTTTGATTTTTCTCCAATACATCTGTTGGGTGATTGATTCTACCCCAAGAGATATCAGTGATATAAAGTAAACCATCTACACCTCCCAGATCTAAGAATGCTCCGAAGTCTGTGATATTCTTCACTGTTCCTTCTAGAACTTGTCCTTTCTCCAAACCTGAAATGATCAACTCTCTTTGCTCTTGAAGATCTCCTTCAATCAATGCTTTGTGCGAAACAACAGCATTCTTAATTGTTTCATTGATCTTCACTACTTTGAACTCCATCGTCTTACCTACATATCCATCATAGTCTACGATCGGTTTGATATCGATTTGAGATCCAGGTAAGAATGTCTCAAGACCATTGCAGTCTACGATCAAACCACCTTTTGTCTTACTGATCACGGTTCCTTTAATAATCGTACCATTCTTGTAAGAATCCACAAGGTTTTCCCACGCTTTAAGCAATTTAGCTTTTTTGCGTGAAAGCACTAGGTGACCTTTTTCATCTTCTGTTTTTTCAACATAGATTTCTACAAGATCGCCTACTTTGATATCCATATCTCGGAATTCAGAAAGAGGAATTAAACCATCCGACTTGTACTGAATATCCAATAAAACGTCATTGCCTGTAATCGTAGATACACGACCATTAAGCAACTGTCCGTCTAGAATAGTTCTAAATGTTGAATCGTAATCTGTTATATATTTTTTCTGATCAGCTTCTGAATAGTTTACTGTATTTTTATTAGACACAGACCAATCAAATGCATCGTGTGGACCAGAATAATCATCAGTAACTACAAGTTCACCAAGATCAATTACTTCGTCGAGATAATTGTCTTCTTCTTTTTTTACTTTAATTTTACGGGAAAGTTTGGTGACGCCTTCTTCGATTTCGATTTCTTCTGGAATTAAAGGCTCTTCAGTGTTTTCGATAGTGTTTTCTTCTAGTTCTTCTAGATTTTGATTTGTTTCGTCCAACATTTTGGATAATTTTTTAAAAGGTTAAACAATAATTTTAGCGGCGCAAAGATAAGTTTATTTTCAGTCTCCTAGGTATATTAAATTTTCCTTTTTTATGGGAAAACGAAAGATTAACATTTCAATAAGATAGATCTATTTTAATAATTATATAAGTTATTGATATTTAAATTTTTATATAGCAAAAATTGTCAAATGCATGGCATTTTTTTGTGAATAAATTAATAGTTCAATTGTATAGAGTTTCAAATATCCAGTATCTGAAGAAAATCTTATATGATTGTTTTGATACTTAAATATTAAAATCCTTTTGATTCAATTTAATCACATGCCTTATGGATCAAGATTTTAATTTGTTTTAAGATTTTCAATGTTTTATTTCAAGTAAAATCAAATTTTCTCCTATTTTCACAAAAAATTTACAAATGCAGGAGCAAAAACCTTGGTTGAAGAATTACCCAATTGGGAGACCAGTACATATTAACCCTGATCAATACACAGCTCTTAAAGATTTTGCTGAGGAGACTTTTAAAAAATTTGCGTCAAAAGAAGCATTTGTTTTCATGGGTAAGTCAATTACTTACCAAGAATTGGATCAAAAATCCAGAGATTTTGGTGCCTATCTACATAGTCGAGGTTTAAAACCAGGTGATAGGATTGCACTAATGATGCCAAATCTTCTTCAATATCCAATCGCTATTTTTGGAGCACTAAGAGCTGGTATGATACTCGTAAATACCAATCCCATGTACACAAGTCACGAGATGGAGTACCAGTTCAAAGATTCTGGAGCCAAGGCGATCATCATTGCTGAAAATTTTGCTTATAATCTCGAAAAAATTATTGCTAATACCAATATTGAAATAGTAATCACGACGACCATTGGAGAAATGCTTGGATTCAAAGGTGTCATAGTTGATTTTATTATAAAGTATATTAAAAGAGTTGTTCCAAAATTTTCAATTTCAAATTGTGTTTCATTTTCAGAAGCATTGAATCAAGGTAAAAAATTCCAAATCAATGCATTCGAATCTCAATCTAGTGATGTCATCTTACTTCAATATACTGGTGGAACCACTGGAGTGAGTAAAGGTGCAATGCTGACGAATCGCAACTTGGTGGCCAATCTTTTACAGATAAAAGCCGCTATCGGTTCACACTTAGAAGAAGGAAAAGAGACTGCATTATCTCCTTTGCCGATGTATCATATTTTTGCATTTGCAGTGAATGTCTTGGCGATGATGTCGCTTGGTGCTAATACTGTTTTAATCGTCAATGCAAAAGATATTAAATCCGTTGCGAAAGCATTTGAAGAATATCCTATCAGTCTCATGACAGGAGTAAATACATTATTCAATGCATTGTTGAATTATCCGGGATTTGAAAAAAATAATTTCAAATCTTTGAAAGTAACTGTTGGTGGTGGAATGGCTGTTCAAAATGTCATTGCAGAAAAATGGCAAGCTATAACGGGTTGTTATCTTGCAGAAGGCTTTGGGATGACAGAGACTTCACCAGTTGTCAGTATCAATGCGTTAGATGCAAGTTCTGGTCGAATAGGATATATAGGAATGCCTGTATCCTCAACTGATGTACGCATCGTTGATGAATCAGGTAGAGTCTGTGGCTTCAATGAACCTGGAGAAATCCAAGTAATGGGGCCACAAGTGATGAAAGGATATTATAATAAACCAGCTGAAACAGAGAAGGCTTTCATGGATGGCTGGCTTTGTACGGGTGACATTGGCATCATGGAACCAGATGGATTTCTAAAAATAGTTGATCGTAAAAAAGATATGATTCTGGTATCAGGATTTAATGTCTATCCAAATGAAATAGAAGATGTCATTGCTAAACATCCAAAGGTGCTTGAGGTAGCTGTAATCGGTGTACCTGATGCCAAAAGTGGAGAAGTCCCAAAAGTATTTATTGTCAAAAAAGATAAAAATCTGACAGAATCGGAAATCTTGGATTATTGCAAAGAATATTTGACTAATTATAAATTGCCGCGTTCGGTCGAATTCAGAGATAGCTTACCAAAAACGAATGTAGGTAAAATATTGAGACGAGAATTGAGAAATAAAACTTAGTATATGTAATGTGGTAGCATCTTGTGTCCCTTGAGCGTTACATATATTTAACAAAACAATAAAATCTATTATGAAAATTTTACTTCCTCTCACTTTTTTTAGTCTATTATCTATTGCAAATCTTATTAGTCAGCCGTTTGCATCTTATTTCTTGCAATCGAATAATGTAAGGACCAATTTTACAAATCAAGCTATTGTCAATTTTAATGATAGATTAAATGCCGAAAATGCAAATTGGTTAGCGCCAAACAATCCTTATTTAAAAACATCTATGATTTATACTTCTCAAATTATACTTTGTGGAGAGAATGCAAATCAAAAATTAGGCTGTAGTTCTTATCTGTACAATTATGATTATTTACCAGGACCTTACTTTAGTCTCAAGGATGCACCGAATACAAAAGAAATAGCAGAATTCAATAAAGTTTGGGCTACCAATAAAACCGATATCTTAGCACACAAAACTGATTTTTCAACAGATAAAAAAATTGATAAAAAACTAACTTCCATCTATTCATGGCCTGGACGAGGCAATCCTCATTTTGAATCTTATAATCAATTTAAAATTAAAGTCGCAAATTATCCATTGGCGCCATTTCACGACGAAGATCAAGATGGAATCTACGATCCTGATCAAGGAGACTATCCTTGGATAGATCCAATCAATAAAGATGTGCCACCAGATCAACTCTTATGGACCATGTTCCACAGTGATGCGCCAAATTTGATAGCAGAGTTTGGAATAACGAGTTATGTGTATTATTGTCCAGAAAATGATTTCTTACACAATACCGTTTTTCATTCTATTTCAGTGAGCCATAAAGATGAAGCATTTGGGAACTTAACAAAGGCATATTTAGGTGTTTTTACTGATAATGATTTAGGATGTTATGCGGATGATTATATTGGGTGTCTTCCTCAAAAAAACATGAGTTTCTGGTATAATATGGATGCCTTGGATGGAGATTCTATTGGAAATTGTATTAATAATATAGTTTCCTATAAAAAAAATATACCTGCTGGGAGTTTGTTGTTCCTTAATAGAAAATTAGATGCACTGACACCTTTTTTTAATCAAGGAATTGCTAATTTTCCAGATTTAATAACACCAAATAAAAACTCATTTGAATATTTCAATGTGATGCAAGGCTTAACCAGAAATGGAAAGCAAGTTATAAATCCTACAACCAATCAACCAAGTTCTCATTGGTTTTCTGGCAACCCAAATGACAAAAATGAGTGGTCTATGCGTACTGAAAACCTACCTGAAATTGACAGTCGCTTTTTAAGTTCAAATTCAATAAATACATTAGAACTCAACAAAACTGTTCGTCTTGATTTTGCTTATTCATTCCATCATCACAAAGATTCCAATCATATTCAAAATGTTAATTTAGCTATTCAAAATTGTGATAAAATTCAATCGATATACGATAACAAATTTAGTTTAGTTTGTAATGAAAATAAATGCCAATCCGATTGTGTTTGGCCTAGTGATACAGATAATAATGGTCGTGTAGAATATCTTGATGCAATTCCTATTTTCAAAGGGATGAATTTGACAGGAGACACAAGAAAAGATCCATTCATTTGGAGAGGACAATCACTTGCAGACTGGCAAACAAAAATACCAAATGGATTAAACGCAAAATATGCGGATGCCAATGGAGATGGTATTATCAATAATTCAGATCTAGAGATGTTGAATTTCTACATGCATAGTGAGCATGATAATCCAATCACAAAAACATACGATTGCAATGACGGTGATGATATTATTTTGTCTTTAGATAGTGCTTTTCTTACCAGATCAATAAAAAGAATTAAAATTAGATTTAAAGACCCAAGTGAGAAAATTTTGGGATTTAGTTTTGAAATGCATATAGACAGTTCAATCGTGCGATCCTATTCGGCACCTTATTTCAAATGGAGCGACACCCTCGTGAAGAATTTACAATTTGACTATACTGATGGTAGTTTTGGAATTTCCAGAAATCAACATGTTATGTTAAATGATAAATCAACCAACGAGAATTTTCAAAATAATTTATTCTTTAGTTTAGCTTCAAAAGCAAATAATGCAAATCCTCCATTAGAAGCAGAGGTTCAAATTTGCAATGGAAGATTTTACTTTGCAGATGGAACTAGCCGTCCCCTTCATTCAAATAAAATCAAAGTAAAGTTTACAACTATAGTGAATCAAGATGATTTTGATATATCAAATGTAACGATTTATCCAAATCCCGCAACAGATAGATTGTACATACAGGGTATTAATGGAAAATACTCTGCAACGCTATTGTCAATAGAGGGTAAAGCTGTAAGGAAATATAATCAAACTTCAAGTCAAGAACATTTTTCGCTTGAAGGTATTGGAGCTGGAATCTACTTTTTAAATATCGAGCACGGTGGAAGAAAAATTGTGAAAAAGTTGATTGTAAAGAGATAGAATTTTTAATAACTAAATCAATTGCTTGAATACAATATTCAAATGACACTACAAACCAAATTGAAATTAATTAAAAATTCCAAATATTTTCATTTTAATGTTTTATTGGTAGCTATTATCTTCAGCTTTTGCCAACATTTTCATATTATTCAAAAGGACATTCAAGGCAAACATAGTTGGAGGCAATCCCAAACAATGTGGAATATTAGGAATTTCACAAGACATGATGGCAATATTTTAAATCCAAGAGTAAACCACTTCAATACGAATCATGATAATTTGTTTAGATATGAATTTCCGATCATGCAATGGAGTATGTCTTTGTGTCAGAAAGTTTTTGGTGAAGACATTCAAGTGATTCGTATTCTTACATTCATTATAGGGATTTTTAGTATATTTGGAATGTACTTCTTAGTGTTTTTGATTTTCAAAAATAAAAATACAGCACTTATTTCTGCTATACTATTTCAATACTCTCCAGTTTTTTACTTTTATACTGTAAACCCTATTCCTGATAATTTAAGTTTATGCACTGTAATTTGGTACATATACTTTATCTTACTGTTTTATGAAAACAAGCAAACCAAACATCTACTTCTAGCAAGTTTCTTTTTATTATTGGCTACATTATCAAAATTACCTTTCTTATTATTCTCGATTATAAGTATCTACTATTTTTTTCGAGACATCATTCAAAAGAAAACAATTTCTCGCGAAAATATTTTCAATAGTTTTACTCAATTGATTTTTATTCTCCCTGCTTTGCTTTGGTATGCTTGGGTAATACCAGGATGGCAAGGGAATCCAATTTTAACAGGTATTTTTAAAACTGGTCTATTTAATTATGAAAATTTGATGATTCTCAAATTCCATTTTTTAAAAATGTTTCCTCTACTTTTATTATCGCCCCCAATTTGGATATTTTTTGTACTAGGTCTCATATCACTAAAATCAGCTGCCGTGCAGTCCTATTTATGGTTAGTTTTACTAATTCTAATGACACTCTTATTTTTAATATTGGAGTTTTCCGCAATCAATATAGTCCATGATTACTATATGTTCCCATTTTTACCCTGGCTATATATTGTTATTCCATTTGGTATTGAATATTTAAAACGAATGACAAAAAATTATTTTATTATCATTTCTATAATTTGTTTAGTAAGTGCAATTTATACACCTCTATATATATCTCGAAATTGGAAAATAGAAGAGACATATTTGAATAGAGATATTTTTAAATATCAATCCGAACTAAAAAATGCAATTCCACAAGATGCGAAATGCATAATTTTAAATGATATTTCTAATTATGTGTTCAGCTACCTTATCGATAAAAGAGGGTATGTATTCTCCAACGATCGAATTGAAGATGGTTGGGTATATGACTTGATAAAAAATCATGGAATAAAATATATGTATTCAGATTCTGAAAAAATTAACTCTAATCCTGAAATTCAAAAATATTTTCATAAAACTATTTTAACTGCAGGCAGTGTGAAAGTATTCGAACTTGTAGAAATTAAATAACCGATTAGAATTCTAAAAAATTAATTTACTAAAAATAAACTTCATACAAATTCAAATTAATAAAAACTTTTCCTATATTCACACAACAAAATAGTATTTTACTTTTTAAAAGAAAATAATACTTCAAATAAAATTGAAATATGTACAAAAACAAAAAAGTAGTTATAGTATTACCTGCTTATAATGCAGAGAAAACCTTACAACGCACATTAGATGAAGTCCCCATGGACATCATCGATGAGATCATTCTTTGCGATGATGCAAGTAAAGATAACACTTATAGTTTGGCTCTATCTCTTGGTATAAAACATTGCATAAGACATGATCAAAATAAAGGTTATGGTGGTAATCAAAAAACATTATATAATAAAGCATTGGAGCTAAATGCCGATATCGTCATCATGCTTCATCCAGATTATCAATATACTCCTAAACTCATCCCCACGATGGTAAATATCATTGGAGAGGATTTGTATCCTGTAGTACTTGCTTCAAGAATTCTTGGTCAAGGGGCACTTCAAGGTGGTATGCCACTTTACAAATATATTTTCAATCGCTGCTTGACTCTGTTTGAAAATGTCATGATAAGTTATAAACTATCAGAATATCATACAGGATATAGAGCATTTAGTAAAGAAGTTTTACAAAAAATTAATTTCAATGCTAATTCTGATGATTTTGTATTTGACAATGAGATGCTATCTCAAATTGTCTATCATGGATTTCACATTGCAGAAGTAACTTGTCCAACAAAATATTTTGAAGAAGCGTCTTCAATCAACTTTTCAAGATCGGTAAAATACGGCTTAGGCGTACTCCGTGTCTCCTTCATGCATCGATTTCAAAAATGGGGAATTGGGAATTTTAAACTTTATAAGTAACTCTAATAAGAAAAAAATTAACTTGTACTTAATTTTTCAGTTTTCCTAAAAAATTTAGTAAAAATGTCACTCCTCAAAATAAGATTGTGAGACGTTAAAAATGAAATGACTTTGTGCTCAATCCAATGATGAAATGGCATTAAAATGGATATTAAAACTATTTTAAAAGCCATTATTTTCCATGGTTCACCATGAGTAATATCATGGATCCAATGATCTGCAATCAATATGATAAATTCAAAGAAAAATATAAAAGTAAAGAATCCTAAAGTCCGGATCATGGTCTCTGAGACTTTGAATGCTCCAAACAATAACAAAATAACAAACAAGGTGAAGATCGCCAAAGATATTCCTGTGTATTGTATATTATTTCGCTTTATTATTTTCTCCGCCGCCTCTATTTTCTCTTTTTCCATTTTTTTATTAGCTGCTTCAATTTCTAAAGCATATAGTTCGTTCTCCTTGGAGAGATCTTTTAGTTTTTTATCATAAAAACCATATTTTTCTTTTGCCAAATAGGCATTTTTAAAATCATTGGCTTTATAATAAGTAGTATCCAAAAATTGATGTAAGGATTTTAATTTTTCATATTCATTGTATTTTTCATAATGCTGAATTAAATCATTTGCTATTGCAATTGATTCATTATTCAATCCAAGCAAACTAGCTGTTTCCATTAGCGATTCTTTATAGTGAATTAAGTTTGCTTCTTGAGGTATCTCTTTGATTAATTTTCTGTACTGTGATAGTGCTGATTCTTTTTCCCCATTCAAAAAATCAACATGGATTTTTATAATATCTACATATTTATCTTGTTTTGTCAGCTTGAGTAATGTCAAAAATGAACTATCTTTTGTAAATAACTCAAGTGCTTCTTTATATTTTTTTTGTTCATATAATAGTTGTACTGATAGTACTTTTATATCAATTTGACTATTTGATTGACTTATGGAATCGCTAAGATATTTTGCATCGTCCAATTTTTTAGCCGCAAGGTCATAGTTTTTTTCATGAAGGTAAATTTTTGCCAGATCAATAATACAATCTATTTGTTTTGAGACATTACCTGATTTTTTGTATTCATTATGATTTTTCAAAATAATTTGTCTAGCCTTCTCATATTGCTCCAGTTTTAAAAATAGATTTTTTAATTTTTCTTCAACCCTTTGTTGTTTTTCTTTGTTTTGCAATCTGTCTGCAATTTCTCCTGCTAGAATGAGTTCTCTGTAAGCAGAAACAATGTGATGTTTTTCTTCATAAATTAAAAATTTATTCATAGCGCATGAATAGGATAAGCTATCCGAATCGGGTATCTCTTTCAATATCTGTTCTTCTTTTTGTAAAAAAGAAAGGGCTTCATCTAGTTTAGTTTCTGTCCGAAGAAATCTTATATATTGGAGAGCTGATTTGAATTGCTCTATTTTGTATTCATTTTCTTTGCTATCGCATATGATTTAGTAAGTATGGACTCTGCTTGTGGTTTCAATCGATCAAAGCTACTTTTATCATTTAATATTGCGCCTCCTAATATTCTAAGATATTTTGATTTTTTTAGAGGATCATTAATTTCATCAATTATTTCTGTACAATGGTTTATCGAATTATGTAGGTGCTTATCATCCATGAATACAGCATAATAAATAGTTTGAATATATAAGTCGAGCTTCTTTTCTTGATCGGTCTCTTTTGTAGCTAGATTTTCAATACTATCTAATTGATTTGTATATTTTTCCAAATCTTGACTAAAGATTTGATAAGGCAAAAAGAAAATAGAAGTCAGACTTACAACAAGTGCTTTAATATGGTTAATCATGGATAAAATTAAATTAAACTTCTTTTTATTAACTGGAATACATGCTTCATTTGATCTTGGTTAAAAGTTCAAATTTATTACTTACATTATGATTGCAAAGGTAGGCAAAATCAGTAATTTAATAATGTGGTTATTAATTTTAATAAATAGTGGTTATTTGACTATAAATTGAGCAGTAAAGTAACCGAAGTTAATTATCAAATGTTTTATTCAAATAAAGTTTCTATATTCCTTTTTTCAGACTTATTACATTAGTTAAATGAGCAATATGTTAATATTTTGATATTATAATAAGTTATTAGCTTATATTTGTATCGAACATATCTATATAATTATGAAAGCAGTAAAGACATCTATGCTCGGTTTTTTGAGTATTCTATTCTTTTTTAGTCATTCGAGAACGATTTTTTCGCAAGATAATATTGCTTCAAGCTTTAATTATAAATCAAGCGGACCTAATGCTATTTGCCGACATGATACTTTAGCTTTTACTTTCAATAGTAACGGAAAAATAGTCATACACACAAACCAAATTGATGCTGGAAGTTATGATGATCAAACACCTTATGAAAAACTGAAATTTTATTTTAATAAACAGTCAAAATCAGACAGCATCGAGTTTTGGTGTGATGATTTTTTGTTTCTCCTAGGAGATTGTGACAAACGCGATTTATTGAATTACATTCTTTATGTTGAAGATGAAGATCAAAATATAGATTCATGCAATTTCACAATAAATATAAATGATCAAAACTCACTATGTCCATTTGGAGGTAAATTCATCCGGGTAGAGCTTAGAACATTAAAAAGGGAATTTGTTAATTCTCGTATTAGATTGCTTAAAGATTCAGTGATCATTGATGAAATAAATGCTTCACATGGACAGGCTCAAGTTGATGGAAACTTCTGTAGAGGAGAATTTGATATAATGCCAGATAGGAATGATAATCATTTGAATGGTGTGACTACTGCGGATATTATTCGAGTGAAAAGTCATATTTTAGGAACCAATAGAATAATTAATCCCTATATACTACTAGCGGCAGATGTCAATCAATCTCATTCGATTACTGGAAGTGATATAGCAGAAATGAGGAAGTTAATTTTAGGTATTCAAAGTAAGTTTAGCAGAAGTCCAAGTTGGCGATTTGTTCCAGAATCATATATTTTTCAAGATCCTTCTTATCCATATCTTTGTCCAGATAAATATCATCATATTTATAATGGAACCAATAATGCGACAAATTTAAATTTTATTGGATATAAAATAGGCGATGTAAATTCGACTGCAACGAGTGATGTCGTAAATCAAGAATCTAAACTAGAGCTATAAGTACTTTATTAAATGGAAAATTATCGAAACATCTGATAGAATATTTTACCAAATTACTTGTAATGAAAAAAAATAGATTTTGCAGGAATTCAATTTTGTTTACAATTCGATACTGATGCTTTAAAATTTGTAGATTATAATTCTAATCTTGTTGGACTTAATAGTGATAATTTTGGATTCCAAAAACTGGATGATGGAAAGATTTTGTTATCATACGATCATATTCAAGGTATTGAAATTGAATCCAATCATCCTATAATTTGTTTTTCGTTTAAAAAGAAAAGGCAATTGCCTTTATTTCATTTTAGTTTTGATGAAGATTTGATCCCTTCAGAACTCATTCATTTTAATGGAGACATAAATGGACTAAAATTAAATGAATTTCAAGATCATGATATAGATTTTATTTCTATTCAGCCTAATCCATCAAAAGATATTCCTGTATTCAGAATAAATTCAATGGGAGAGCAGGAAGTTAGTATTATTGTTACAAATGAATATGGCTTACAAGTATATGATCGCATTCATTTCTTATCTCCTGGTAAAAATGATATACAAGTCCATTTTTCAAAGATTAGCAATGGAATATATTTTTATCGAATTCAATCTTCAGAAGAAATTTATTCAGGGAAATTTATTGTGCAAAAATAGTGGACAAAAATGATGAAAGTTAGCCTTAGAAAATTCTTTAAGGATTCTTCACTACAGGTAAAAATTCAAAACTTATTTAAAAAATCTATCAAATCTCTAAATTCTATATGTTGAAAATCAAAAAGATTTGATTGTCTCGAAAGCATTTTATCAATATTTGCTGAACCACAGTTTGTGTTAGACTGGGATTTCAACTTTCTTTCACATTGATCATATCTAAGATAATATTCTAACCATATTTTCAATTTTTCCTTTTCTGTAAATTGAAGTACTTTTGTTTCTGTGCATTGAAACAAAGCATCTGTACAATCTGCAAATTCTGAACTCAGATTTTTTGAAGCTTTTAAAATATCTTCCATCTCACCTCCATGTTCTTTTCTTACAATAAATGCTGCAATTTCAAGTTCGGGAGCTAATTTTACTTTCAATTGTTTGGAATCATTTACTACTTCTTGAATCGTATAGCTAGAGTTTTTTTCTATTGCCTTGATCAAGCCAGTTAAAATTAAATTATGACGATCATTTGATATATCATCTTGATCAACAATTATTGCAATTTTTTCGAATCCTTCCTTTAGATTGTTACTAAGTACTTCTGTAATTTTGGCAGTAATTGCTCCACTACTTAATCCACCTAGTTCCTTATATTCTACTATGTCTTCAATTGTATCTATACTTTCATTTTTGGATGGATTCAATTGAATTAAATGTCTTAAGACTGCAGCATCTAGTTTACTCTCAACAATAATTATTTTCTTCATTCTCCACGAAATGATTTATTTTGAGACAATTTAATTTCTAAAGCATCAAGTGGAATTGATGATGCAATAATTTCATTCGTTTTATAATGTTTTGCCATTTCAAAATACGCAGATTTCTCTTCTAATTCTGGATGATCATTGATGACATTAATAAATGCTTGAATAAATTCTTTACTATGCGTGGTTGCAAAAAATTGTACTTGGCGTTCATTACAAAGTTTTATAATACTGTAAATAAATTCCTCATGAATTGTATAATGGAGGCCGTTTTCTATTTCATCAAGAAGTAAAATTGCTCCTTCTTGACAATTGAAAATTAACAATACATATTTTATTAATTTATTCATTGCATCGCCATGATATGCAAGTGGGTGATATTGGTCTCCACCTTCTTTTTTAAATATAAAAAGTTAGGATTGGAAGCATAGGTTCTAATATGATTTATTGAAGAATCCACTATTTTAGCAATTTTCAATAATTCAAAATCTTTTCCTAAAATTGAAAGTTTATCAAAATCTTGTACAATATTGAGCTCATTAGGTATGGTTTGATTATTTGATTTGCTAAAAATTATATCAACGGCGGTTTTAGATTGCTTATACATATGAGCTTGGTATGCTCTAAATATAGAAGTATCATTATATTTATATTCAACTCTTATATCCTCAGAATCACTGTAAATATTTTTCAGATTTGACATTGGGTTACTATCTCCCAAACCTCTTAAATATTGATTTGGTGCCATACCGGGGCTATTTCGATGAGAGCTTCCAAAATAGATTGCCTCTAACAAAGTCGTTTTTCCAGAATTGTTTTTTCCTCCAAACAAATTGAATTGTTTGAAACCAGATATTTCAGTTTCGTTGAAACATCTGAAATTAGATATTTTTATTGAATCTATCATTACTTTCCTTTAAGCAAATATATAAAAAATTTACTATTCATTAATAAAAGTTCTAGCTGTAATACTATTTAAATCTGCAATCAATTCACCCCATTACAGCCCCCAACCATCGCTTCATCTCCTCAGCTGTCCAATTTTTTCTCTCAGCATAATCCAAAGCTTGATCTTTTTCGATTTCGCTGATGCCGAAATATTTCGAATCAGGATGTGAGAAATACCATCCACTCACAGCAGCTGTAGGAAACATCGCACAGGAGTCTGTGAGGCTGATTCCAGTATTTTCTTCAACATCTAGTATATTCCACAGGATTTGTTTTTCCGTATGTTCTGGGCAAGCTGGATAGCCTGGAGCAGGACGTATGCCTTGATATTTTTCTGTGATGAGCTCTTCATTGGATAGAGATTCATTTGTTGAATATGCCCAATATTCTGTGCGTACTTTTTTATGCATATATTCAGCACATGCTTCTGCTAATCGATCTGCCAATGCTTTCACTAGAATCGCATTATAGTCATCATGTTTTGATTCATAATATTTTACCAATTCGTCTACACCAAATCCCGCACTCACTGCGAATGCGCCAATATAATCTTGTTTGTTGCTTTCCTTTGGTGCGATATAATCTGCTAGACAAAAATTAGCTTGTCCTTCTGCTTTTTTTATTTGTTGGCGAAGATGATGAAGTTGTATTTTTTTGTTTTCATTTGATCTTACTTCAATGTCATCACCGATGTTATTTGCAGGAAACAAACCAATCACAGCTGTTGCTTGAAGACTTTTTTCTTTTATTATTTTATCCAATAAAATATTGGCATCAACAAATAGTTTTTTGGCTTCGACTCCTACGATTTTATCTTCAAGTATAGCAGGATATTTTCCTGCAAGTTCCCATGACTGAAAGAAAGGTGTCCAATCCAAATAATCTTTTAAAATTTCTAATGGAATATTTGGGAATCGAAAGATGCCTTGTTTTTTTTGGAATAGGTGGATTGTAGTTTTCCAATCCAACTGTAGTTTATTTTTTCTTGCATCCTCGATATTCAATAATACTCGACTTGCATTTCGATTTTGTCTTTGGATTCTCACGCGCTCATATTCATCGCGAGTAGACTGTAAGAAATCTGCCCTCAATTTTTTATCCTCACTCAAGAGATTGGATACGACACCAACGGCTCTTGAAGCATCAAGAACATGAATTACTGGTTCTTCATATTCGTGTTCAATTTTTATGGCAGTATGCAGTTTTGAAGTTGTGGCACCTCCAATAAGTAGTGGCAATTTCATACCACGTTTTTGCATTTGCGAAGCGACATAAACCATTTCATCAAGACTTGGTGTGATCAATCCACTTAGGCCTACGATATCAGCATTAATTTCAATGGCTTTATCTAAGATCTTATCACAAGGAACCATGACGCCCATATCTACTATTTCATAGCTGTTGCATGCCAATACGACTCCAACTATATTTTTCCCAATATCGTGTACATCTCCTTTTACAGTGGCGAGAAGAATTTTTCCTTTGGTCTTTGCGACTCCTTGTGCTTCAGCTTCCATGAATGGAGTGAGATAACCCACAGCTTGCTTCATTACTCGCGCAGATTTTACAACTTGAGGTAGGAACATTTTTCCAGCACCGAAGAGATCTCCTACTTCATTCATTCCATCCATCAACGGTCCTTCGATTACCAACAATGGTCTTTTGAATTTTTCCAATGCTTCCGTTGTATCTGCAACCACAAATTCTGAAATTCCTTTTACCAATGCGTATTTAAGCCTTTCTTCAACAGATTTTGTTCGCCATTCTTCGACCGCTTTGGTCTCCTTTTTTTGAGGAAGACTTTATACTGTCTGCAAATTCTGTAAGCCTTTCTGTTGCATCTGCTCTTCTATTAAACAATACATCTTCTACAAGTGTCAACAGTGTTGGATCGATCTGATCATATACATCGATTTGTCCTGCATTAACGATGCCCATATCCATTCCAGCTTTGATGGCATGATATAGGAAAGCAGAGTGCATAGCTTGGCGCACTTGTTCATTTCCTCTAAATGAAAACGATAGATTGCTCACACCACCGCTTATTTTTGCACCTGGACAAAGTGCTTTAATCTTTCTCGTCGCTTCTATAAAATAAATTGCATATTCATTGTGTTCTTCAATACCAGTGGCGACTGCAAAATATTGGGATCGAATATGATATCTTCAGCTTTGAACTGTACTTTTCTATCAGTAAATCATAAGCTCTTTTGCAAATATTTACCTTTCTATCGATAGTATCAGCCTGACCTTCTTCGTCGAATGCCATGACGATCACCGATGCGCCATATCGCTTTACTTTTTTTGCTTGTTCGAGGAATTTTGCTTCTCCTTCTTTTAGTGAAATAGAATTGACGATCGATTTTCCTTGAAGACATTTTAATCCAGCCTCGATCACTTCCCATTTAGACGAATCGATCATGACTGGAACTTTGACGATCTCTGGTTCAGAGCTGATGAGCAATAAAAAATCTTGCATGGCTTTTACGCCGTCGAGCAATCCTTCATCCATATTGACATCAATGATCTGCGCTCCAGCTTCGACTTGTTGTCTTGCGACAGTTAAGGCTTCGTCGTATTGATTATTCAGAATGAATTTTGAAAAAACTTTTGATCCTGTTACATTGGTTCGTTCACCGACATTGACGAAATTTAATTCTGGTCTAAAAATGAATGGTTCCAATCCTGACAACTGGGTAAAATTTGGCTTTGTGTTTGAGATCTTGCGAGGTTGGATTCCTTTAACTCCTTCAGCCATGGCTTTAATATGTTTTGGAGTTGTTCCACAACATCCACCGATGATATTGACGAAACCAGAACTGGCAAAATCGCGAATAAACTGTTCCATTTCTTCTGCTGTCTGATCATAGGCTCCAAGTTCGTTTGGAAGACCAGCATTCGGATAGGCACTGACATAGCAGTTTGATATCTTAGCAAGCTCTTGAACATATGGTCTCATTTCTTTTGCACCTAGGGCACAGTTTAATCCAATACTAAAAAGTTCACCATGACTCATGGAGATATAAAATGCCTCGACAGTCTGACCAGATAAAGTTCGCCCACTAGCATCAGTGATAGTGCCAGAGATCATGATGGGCATTTTTAGATTGCGCTCTTCTAGGAGTTCTTCAATGGCATAAAGCGCTGCTTTTGCATTGAGTGTGTCGAATATCGTCTCCACTAGGAGTATATCAGCACCACCATCTATCAATCCTCTTGCTTGATCCCTATAGGCTTGCTTCAATTCATCAAAATAAATAGCTCGAAATCCTGGTCGATTCACGTCTGGCGAAAGTGACGCTGTGCGATTTGTAGGACCTAATGCTCCTGCTACAAATCGCGGTCTTTCAGGATGCAGCTTCATGAATTCAAGACAGGCTTCTTTTGCAATCTTAGCAGAAGCCACATTAAGTTCATAAGCCATGTGTGACAGATGATAGTCTGCTTGAGCTACAGCAGTAGCGCTGAATGTGTTGGTCTCTATGATATCTGATCCTGCTTCAAGGTACGCTATGTGGATCTCTTTAATGACATCAGGTCTTGTAAGGGACAATAACTCATTATTACCTTTGACATCATGAGGATGATCTTTTAATATAGTCCCTCTAAAGTCTGATTCTGACAGTTTATATTCTTGTATCAAAGAGCCCATCGCGCCGTCAAGAACAAGGATCCGGTCTGCTGCTATCTGATGTAATAATTCGATTGTATTCATTGAAATTTATAAAAATACAAAGGTACGAGCTTTGAAGGTAAATATCGTTGATTTGAATTATGCTTTATTAGTTTGGGTCTCGAAACAAAAATGACAAAAACTAAATTGAATGTTAATGGTTAAAATTTCCTACCTTAATTGTCTAAAACAGTCCTTTTTGGTGAATATTTTGTAATTTTTTACTTTTTTTTATAAAAAAACAATCATTTTTACTGAAAATTGTGCTATAAAGGCAGTTGCCACCTTTTTTATGCATTTAGAAAGTCAAAACTACCGCAATAAATTCGATATAAGTAATATTGATTCATTAAAGAATTCAAGATGGCATAGACATATTCGGAATAATATTCTTTTAGCAGCCGCCATCTTAATGGCTTTTTATGCTTTTATACATTTTACATATAAAGATGTTTTTTTAATACGGACTGCGCTAGTTGGATTTGCCATCTGTCTTACAATTTATTTTATCGATAAATTTTTTGTTTTACCTCAAATTTTAATCAAGAATACTTTAATTTTTGTAGTATATTTTGTTCTGATTGTAACGGTTCTGTATTCTACAATCTATAATGAAATTTCATATATCGTTCCGACAACATATTGGTTTTCAATGTGTCCAATTTTAGCTTTTGCAATCAATGACCGAAGGAATGCGACTATTTGGGGAATTATAGTATTTATTACTACTTCTGCAATTACTTGTTTTTTATTAAATTACCCACATCAACTCTTATTAAAAGGGAATGTTTTTTTTTATTTAGATCAATATGCATTAAATATTGTAATACTAATTTCTTTGTTTTTCTTAAATAAAATTTATGGAAATATTTTTAATCAGTATAATGAAATAAATCAAAAATTAATCTTGGCCAATCAAGAAATTTTACAATTACAAAAGTCTAAAGATCTGTTTTTTGCTAATATTTCTCATGAAATTCGAACTCCCTTAAATGCAATAATTGGTATTAGTTCTATTTTAAAGAGAGAAAATAATAATTCAAATGAAGCAATCAATATATTGTCTTCCTCTTCACATATTTTATTAAATATTATTAATGACATTTTGGATCTTTCGAAACTGAATGAAAATAAATTATTACTTTCAATTCGACATGAAAACCTAAAAAATACAATTCAAAATACTTTTACAATTTCAAAATTTGAAGCTGAAAAAAAAGGAATTGAATTCAAACTTTTCTTTAGCGGAAATTTTCCCGATGAATCATTTTTTGATGAATTCAGAGTTTCTCAAATTATATTGAATTTGATTTCTAATGCAATTAAATTTACAGAAAAAGGCTCTGTCATCGTTACATGCAATTTAAATGCAGATAATTGCATAGAAATTGCTGTAGAGGACACAGGAATTGGAATCTCAAAAGAGATGATGCAAAGATTATATACCAATTATAGCCAAGAAAATGAAATGATGTCTCGCAAATATAAGGGAACTGGATTGGGTTTGAGTCTAGCATTCAAATTAGCCAAACTGATGAAGGGAAATATTCATTGTGAAAGTGTAAAAGGAAAAGGAAGTACTTTTACATTTACTTTTCCATATTGTTCAGAATTAGCACCAGTGAATCCTTCATCCAAATATTCTTTCCTGCAAAATTAATTTGAGTTTCTATCTTGTCTTAAAGTTACGATCCATATCGCGCTTCACATCCTTTTCTTTTAAGGTTTCTCTTTTATCAAAAGATTTTTTACCTGTTGCTAATGAAATTTCCAATTTAATCATGCCTCGTTCTGAAAAATACATTTTTATTGGTACGATGGTCATTCCTTTTTCAGAAATTTTGCGCTCCAATTTTTTTAATTCACTACGATTTAATAATAACTTTCGCGGTCGCTTTGGATCATGGTTTTGGATAGATCCTTGTTCGTATTCGGAAATGTGAATATGATGAGCATAAAGCTGTCCATTGTCAAAATTGCAATAAGAATCGCTCAAATTCGCTTTGCCAGATCGAACAGATTTTACTTCTGTCCCAGTTAATTGAATTCCCGCCTCGTAGCTTTGCACAAGAAAATAGAGGTGACTCGCTTTTCGATTCAGGATTTCTATTGTTTTACTCACTTATTGAACACTTTGTTAAACTCAAAATATTCTTTCTTTGTATCGTCTAAGCTACTAATTTTGGCTGTAAGATTTCCATTGGGATTCTGTATATAAGTGATTACTTGTGGAAAATCATTAGCTTGATTGACAAATCGAAGATTAGCTCCAGGAGCAGGAGTCCAAACGAATGGAACGGCTTTAAATTCATTCATTTTATGCTTTACTTCATAAATCCATTTGTTTTCCATTTTATAAATCTTCAAATTTTCTTCAATTTCTACCAATCCTGAGCTCATATCATACGCCACACCTACATATTCCATATCGCTTATTTTTGACCACTTTTCATACATATCTTTATCAATCCGCTTCCACTTGCCAATAATCCAATTTGGATCAATGTCCTTTTTATTAACGATTTTTGTGCTTGGCGCACAAGATTGAAAGGTGAATGTCAAAAGTCCGATTGCAAATAATATATATTTCATTTTACTTAGATTTTTTCTGTGACAAAGTTAGTCATTTTTGTGAATAAATGCATCCTTGCGTTATCACCATAGATCCCGTGGTTGCGATTTGGGTAGACATAAAGGTCGAATTGTTTTTTATTCTTAACGAGTGCATTGATCATTTCTGCTGCATTTTGAAAATGCACATTGTCATCGGCTAATCCATGTACAAGTAAATAATTGCCTTTTAATCGATCGACAAAATTCACTGGTGAATTTTCCTCATATCCTTGCTTATTTTCCTTGCCATCTTTCATATATCGCTCTGTATATATGCTATCATACCATTTCCAATTGGTCACTGGAGCAACTGCAATCGCTGCTTTAAATACATCATTACCTTTCAATAGACAAAGTGAAGACATATATCCACCATAACTCCAGCCATAGATGCCAATTCGAGATCCATCTACATATTTCAGTGTTGAGAGATATCTTGCTGCATCAATCTGATCTTCGGTTTCAAATTTGCCTAATTGCAAATAGGTCATTTTTTTAAATTCTTCTCCTCTGCCACCTGTACCGCGATTATCTACTATAGCGATAAGATACCCTTTGTCCGCCAAAAGTTGAAACCACCAATAATTTCCAAAACTATTCCATTTATTTGCTACTTGCTGACTTCCTGGACCGCCATATAGAAACATAAAAACTGGATACTTTTTCGTTGGATCAAAATTCGTAGGTTTTATCAAAATTGAATTTAATTGAACTCCTTGTTTATTCGGTATTTTTGTAATTTCTACATCTGAAAACGTATACTCTTTTAGTTTTTCTTTCAAATTAGAATTATCTTCAAGTACTCGAACTTCCTTCCAATTTTGATCTACAATACGATAGGTAGGTAAAGATTTTATTGTGGAAAGTGTGTGCACAAAATATTTTGCTCCCGGACTTATTTGTACTTGATGAGTTCCATTCCCTGTGCTCAATTCCCGTTTGTTTGTACCATCTTTTTTTATACTGTATATCTTTCGATCTAAACCATCGTTTTCTGCACTTTGATAATACAATATATTTTCAGCCTCATCAAATCCATAAAATTCTGTAACTTCATTTTTCTCAGAAGTAATTTGCTTTTTTAGCTTTCCATTCATGTCATATAAATAAATTTGATTGTACCCATCTGACTCAGACAACCATAGAAACTCTTTTCCATTTTTAAGAAAAACTAAATAGTCGTGAATATCTATATAATATTTATTTTTTTCTTCTAGTAAAATAGATGCTTTTCTACGAGAGCAAGAATAATTGATTAATTTCAAATGGTTTTGCCACCGATTCATCCATGTAATACACAGTTGGTCATTGTCATTTGTCCATGTTATTCTAGGGTAATAAGAATCAATAGTTTTATCTATTCCTGTGTTGATTTCGCTCAATTTATTTTCCTTCAATTGATATAACCAGATTGAAAGTGTTGCATTTGTTTCACCTACTTTTGGGTATTTAAACTTATAGGGTTCTGGATAAGCATCATTTCGATAATATTCCATTTGAAATTCCTTGACTTTAGATTCATCGGTACGGATGAATGCAATCTTATCGCCATTGGCTGACCACTCAAATGACCTAGTCAATACAAATTCTTCTTCATACACCCAATCTGAAGCCCCATTTATTATTTCATTCCATTTACCATCTTTTGTAATTTGAATGATCTTGTTTTCTGCTGATAAGTCTTGAACGTAAAGATTATTTTCAAATACAAATGCGATTTTATCACCTTGTGGACTGAATTGTGGGTACATTATTTTTCCTTGTGGAAATATTCTAGTTAATTTCTTTGTTTCAATATCATAACTATAATACTCTCCTTTGGATGAGTGTCTATATATTTGCTCATCGTTTTGAGAAAATAAAATTTTTCGTTCATCATTACTGAACGAATATGAATTCAATTGTTGGATCGAAGGATTATTTAATTCTTTAAGATCAAAAATTATTTTTTCTTTTTTTCCACTTTGAATATCGATTACTTTGATTTGATTCGCAACTAAAGAAGTATATTCCATACCATTTTTCATAAAATTGAAACCTGGAATTGATCTCGCAGAAAAAGTACGGTTTTCTAAAATATCTTCTAGACTAACTTTTTTAAGTTGGGCTGAAAGTTGGTTTGCAATAATAAAACCAATAAATAAAAAAATTCTTTTCATAAAAAGTAGATTAAAAATATTTAACTAATAAATCCTTTATTTTATTTTTTAAAGGTGTATATGGTGGATAAAAAAAAAGTAATCCTGAAGGTAATTTTGACTGTTTAGTCACAGCGCGAAAATGACTAAAAACATCAAAACCAAATTTGCCATGGGTCTTTCCCAATCCACTATTTCCATCTCCTCCGAAGGGTAAATTATTGTTGCAATAATTTAAAAGACATTCATTGATCGTAACTCCGCCGGATCGAGTTTGCTTCAGTATGTGATTTATCATTGAATCGTTATTGCTGAAAATATATAGATTCAAAGGTCTGTGGAACTGATTCAACACCGCAATCGAAGCTTGTAAATCTTCATAACCAATAACAGGAAGAATCGGCCCAAATATTTCTTCATTCATAATGGGATTTGACCATTTTTCAATTTGGATACAAGTTGGTTTGATTTTCAAGCTTGATGCATCTGAATCAAGTGTATAGTCATATCCTTCTGATTCACAAGCAGCGCTCCAAAGTGTATGTAATCGATTAAAATGTTTCGAATTTATTATTCCAGTATATTCTTTGCTTTGCAATTTAGATTCTCCTAGCATTTTGTCAACCACTGTATTAAAGCAATCAATAAACTGTTTTATTTTAGCCTTGGGCAATAAAACAAAATCAGGTGCAATACAGGTTTGTCCTGCATTAATGAATTTTGCAAATGCGATTCTTTCTGCTGCCAACTGAATAGAAAAACTAACATCGATTATACATGGTGACTTACCTCCCAATTCAAGAGTGATTGAAGTCAGATTTTCGGCTGCTGCAGCCATTATCAGTTTACCTACTCTGCTTGAACCTGTATAAAAAATATGATGAAAAGGCAACTTTACCAGAGCTTCAGCTACAGAATAATCCCCATTTAGAACAGCCACGACATCCTTTGGAAAAACTATATTTACTATCTTCTTTATAATCTCAGCGGTAAGTGGACAAAATTCCGAAGGTTTAATCAAAACCCGATTTCCTGCTGCAATCGCAGAAAGTAAGGGTGATATACAAAGATTGAATGGATAATTCCATGGCGCTATAATCAATACCATACCTTTAGGTTCGGGAATGATATATGAACTTGTTCCAATCATTGGTATTGGAGTAAGTACAGCTGTATGTCTGACCCAATGATGAAGATTTCTCAAGCAATGTCTAATCTCTGTCAACACTGTAAATATCTCGGTGGTATCTGTTTCAAAACTTGATTTCCTAAGATCTTGAAAAAGTGCATTTTGAATATTCACTTTTTGATCCAGAATGACCATTTCAAGTTTTTTCAAATAATATATTCGTTCTTTATAGTTAATTCCTGCCTTATTTAGATAAGATTCGGATATTGTGTTACATATTTCTTCTATTTTCTCCAAGGCAAAATTTAAAATTACTATCGCAAATATACTTCGTTATTTTATCTCTACAATGAATGAATTACGAGCGAGTCCTTTAGAATGAAAAACCTAAATTTTCTAGTGAAAATCTGATTAGAACTTTACATTTTACTGAAATTTGCAAATTATCAGGAATTTTATTGTTTCATAACGCAATAGATATCAATAGTTTAGTTAGCTTTCCTTGATAAATAACGAAATTCTTAAGTATTTTTTAACCAAGCTAAGCTATACTTCCTCCTATTTTTCAAGTCTTAAGAATAAAATTAATAGTTTATGAAAAATTTATTTGTTATTTTAATGGTAGTTTTTGCTAGTTTTAGTGTTTCGGCACAATCTTCTAACGCAGCACAAGGACAAGCACAGAAAGAAAAAAGACATGCTGAAAATGCAGAAAGAAAAGCTAAAAAAGCAGCAGAAGTGGATCAAGCACAAGCTGAGCAGACTAAAGATATAGAAGCTAAAAAAGCTAAAGCTAAGAACAAAGCAAAAAAACAAGCAAAAAAGAAAAAGTCAAATGACAAAGTAGAGAAGAAAGACAACATGAAAGATGAAGCTAAAGATGAAATGAAAGAAAGAGAAGTAAAGAATAAAATGAAGGAAAAGAAAGTGAAAAAAGAAAAATCACTTGAAGATCAAGAATAAATTCTAAAGAATGAAATCGATAGCCTTGCAATAAAATGCAGGGCTTTTTTGTTTATTTCAAATCAAATGAATAAATTACATTTGCAGCTGAGATTACATAAATTTAATAAAAAATAGAAGTTGAGTCAATTTTTTCAATGGTTTTCATACTTTGTGCCACTTTGGTCACAGATGACGGAAATTTCATTTGAAGACAGAAACAAAGCCTATGGAGCATATAAGCTTCGTAAATTAAGTGTCAAAAATAGTAACATTGGTTTTTTAATAGCTGTATCTATATTTCTCTTGATCATATTTTCACCCATTATTCTAAATTTTCTGAACCGTGACTCATCAGATCCATACGCACTTGATCCTACTTATGAAATTGTCTCTGAAGTAATTCTACCTAATATTGCATCAGCCCAAATCAAATCTAACACTCACGCAATAGAACCAAAAATAAGTGTTGAGAAACCAAAATCACAAACACCTAAAGTCGTGGATGAAAAAGTAGAAATTATTGAGCCACAGCAAGAAAAAAAAATAGAGCCATCTACATCAAATGAAAACCAAGAACAAACAGCGGCTAAAGATCAAGGAAACGAAACAGGAAATTCTGGTTCTGGACCAGCTTCTGACCTAGACGCTCCATTTCATTTTGTAGATATCATGCCGCAATTTCCTGGTGGTCAACGTGCGCTGTCTTCATTTTTAGCAAGCAATCTCAAATACCCCAATCAAGCATTACAATCCCGTGTCGAAGGGACTGTTTTCATCGGATTTGTTGTAGATAAAAATGGTAACATCATGAATATTAAAATATTAAAAGGTCTACATACTGCTTGTGATGAAGAGGCAATTCGGGTCATGAGATCAATGCCTCAATGGATTCCAGGGAAACACCATGGTACAAATGTTTCTGTAAATTATAGGATACCAATCGTGTTCAAGATGTCACGCTAAAAACAAAAAAGCCCATAACTTATGTATGAGCTTTATGTTTTATTTGGTAAGAACAATTTTTATTATTTGTCTTCCATGGGAACTTCCTTATTCATTTCTTCCAGTGGCATTTTGGGTGCTTTTGGATTTGGCTTTGAGAATAAATCATAAGACAAAGTAATTTCATGCGAACCATTATTGAAATTTTGGAAATCATAATAGCTTTGGTCATAAGAATAATAAAATTTCATTTTATCAATTCGTACTCCTCCTAAAAACAGTATTCTATGCCAAGATGGACCGAAACTATATGTAAAGCCTGCCATTAAACGATCGTCTATCATTTTTGCAAGGATATTTAAATCCGTTCCGAATGGCACATCGCTAATCTTGCGCAATCCAATTGATGGTTCAATTTTCATTCGGTACTCTGGCAGATTCCAAACAGATCCAAGAAAGGCTACTAATGATTTCGATGAAGCCTCATCTGTAGTTTTAGCAGTGGTGCCATCTAGTCTTGTTTCCACCAAATGTGGCAAACTTAAACCGAAGCGATATTTACCAGAAAACTCTGCCCAAAATCCTAAGTCTGCAGCAAAAAATGACTCACCATTAATCGCATCATTGATAAAAGGATCAGTTCCTTGATGTAATGGATCAGTGATCGCCTCATTGTCTAGACTATATTGAATGTATTTTCCCGCTAGTCCAAGTGAAAATCGATTTGCACCAGATTTAAAATTATACGCATAATTTCCTTGGCCAATGAATCGATTCGCTACACCAAAATTATCTACAAAAATGAGTCCGCCTAATCCCATATTACTTACGGGCGCAGCATTTAAAGCAAATGTTAGTGATTTTGGAGCACCTGGAAAACCAGCCCATAAGTTTCTATAATTAAATAATACATTCCCTCTATCTTCAAACCCAGTATGTGCAGGATTTGTCAAATAAGGGTTCAAATGTGCTTGGGTATAAACTGCAGCAGCTTTATGCGCTATAGCAAAGTCTTGAGCATTCGACATAAAATTGCAAAACACTATGCTAGATAGGATAAATATTATTTTTAATTTCATTTTTTTCAATTTAATTTTTGATTCAAAATTATCTAACTACAGTTACAGTTCCTTTTTTATACTGATCATTTTTTCCCGGTTCTCGTACTAATAGCACCCACATATAGGTACCTTCATTAAGTTCTTTTCCCTCCTGATCTACTGCATCCCAAGTATTGAGATAATTTATAGCTGTGAAGACTTGTTTTCCCCATCGATTATAAATATATAATACATTTTCTACATCTTTCACACAAGATATTTCTAAAAAGTCATTGTATCCATCTCTATTAGGAGAAATAGTCAAGCGACCAGTATAACAGTTGATATCTGGACTTCCAGTGATACACACAGTGAATGATTCTGATGATGTACATCCGTTTTGATCAGTTACAACTACATTACAAGCTCCTGATGGCAATCCTGTTGCGGTTGCAGTTATCTCACCACTACACCATCTATAAGTATACGGTTTTGTCCCTCCTGTAGCAATGGCTTCATAAGATCCATCATTTGTTGTATTATCTGAAGTACAAGTAATTCTCTTAACAGAAATTGAAATTCCTGCGATGTCAGAAATCACCAAATTGCTAGAGACTGCAGTTGTACCTGCATTGTCAGTAATTGTCACTCTATAAGTCCCAGGACAAAGGTCAGATGCAATAGTTGAATTTAAATTTGCATTATGAGACCACTTATAATTATATGGCGATTTCCCGCCGGTTGCTGTAGCGATTATTTTTCCATCGCAAGATCCTTTACAGCTAATTGCTCCACCATTTTGTTTTGGGTCAATAGCAAGTCTTACTTTTAATGTATCGACAGTACCTGTAGGTTTTACTATTATCTCAATATTCTGCATACAGTTGTTTCGATCAGCAACCATGACATTGTATGTGCCAACTGGTAGATTTGGTGCACTGCCAGTTCCTACTACCTGTCCTTGAGCATTTTTCCACGAGATCTGATATGGTGGACTTCCTCCAGTAACTGTTACTTCAGAAGTAATCATGCTTACTTGTTGGATATTTATGGCTGAAGGTTGAGTTAAAATATATGATGAGGTAGCAGTGTTGCCATTTCCATCAGTGATAGTAACTGTATAAGAACCTGCGCATAAGTTCCTTGCAGGATTTGTTGTAATCATTCCACTAGGCCCATTCCACTTAAACGTATAAGGGATTGGTCCTGTACCATTGGCGTTTAAAGTACCATTACATTCACCAAAACATTTGATTGAATCAACTTCAACTATAGCTACACTTGTAGGAGGCGTAAATGGATCAATTTTAAATGTATCTAATTTCATACATCCTTTTGAATCTGTTACTTTCAATATATAAGTACCTGGTGTGCGATTTGACAAATCTTCTGTAGTTGGGAGCACTACTGTTGAGTTTAATCTTGTCCACATATAAGTATAATTAGGTGTTCCACCAGTTACGGTTACATCTATTTTTCCATCACTTCCACCTTGAGTACTGACATGAGTAATCTTTGCACTACAAATAATCGGAGTTACATCATCAATCGTAATCAAAGGGCATTGACCTTGAAGATTAGCATTGTTTACATCGCGATATCGGAGTCTATAGTCTCCTGCACATAAGCCAATCGGATCTTGTACTGTGCTCACGACACCCGAAGGCGGTGGAGATATTCTCAACCATTCGTAAGTAAATGGTCCTCCTGACCCACCAGACAATGTCACGCCTGCTCTACCGTCACATACCCCATTACAAGTAATACCAATTGTTGAATCAATTCTACAAACAACAGGAGCCACACCACAACGAATTTGAATATTAGGTTCAGCTTTTGTAAATGCTAATTCGCCTCTACAATTCGTAAATTCTATTAATCCTCCTGGCAAGCCAACGATAGAAAGTTTTGTATCTACTGTACATTTTCCCACAACATTAAAACAAATATTAAAGATATGTGAACCATTTGGTCTTGATTGAAATGGTTGATTGTCTTTATCCCAAACAATTCGAATACTATCTTTCGCAATGTTGACTCTACCTGCTCCAAAAGGCACTATAGCAGTATTATCAATTCTTGAAAATCGCAATAATGTGCTGTCATATTTAATTGCAAATTGAAAAGATTCCATGCAATCAAATCCATCAACTAATATAGGGATGCACAATTCTGAATTCTCATTAGCAAATGTATCTCGATAATATAATTTTAAAGTTTCGACTGTTCCTGCGGTTATAGTATACTTACCATTTTGGTATATTCCATTTAAAATATTGCGATCATAGTCTGTTATTTCTTGTCCAGTCGGTGAATTAGCAAATGTTACAGGAGTCATGCTTCCTACTGCTCCGACACCTCGCAATCCAATTTCAAAAATTACAGAGTTGTCAGCTAATGTCTTTCCAGCAGTGCTGTCAATATCCCATAAATATCGCATACCACTACTATCACTCAATGGCTGGAACATGATCCCTCGAATACCAACTGCCGTAGCGTATTCATACTTGGCGACTGTTGGATCCCATTTAATAGTTCCTTGAGCAGAAGCTATGTTTTTAAAATTCTTAACAGAAACTTTAATTTTAGTCACGGCATTTTTTGGACCAGTTTCTTCAGAGGCAATTAATGTGACATCGGTGCTTCCACCACCACCACCGCCACCACTGATACATCCTGGGCCATTAATTTTTACTTTTCCGATACCTCCTGTTGGATTAAAACTCGTTTCATCTCCATTTGCATCGAGAAACTCGACCTTTGACGGCTTAGTTTCAAATTTAATAAAAGATGAATCACATTGTTTTCCAATTAATTTGAATCGCAACGATAAAATTGTCTCATTATTTGGAATAGTTAATGTACCTTGGAAGTCAATAAACCACTGAACGCCTAATTGTCCATTTTTATATATGCTATTTGTACCATTGCCGTAATCTTGTACAGAAATATTGTTGATTTTAGAATTTCTATCTGTCCATCCAACATACTGAACTACTAATGAATCATATGATACATTATATTGAAAACCAGTTAGTTGAGTAAAATTATCAATGGTAATATTTACACTAACGGTGTCTCCTACATTTCCACTATTTGAACCGAAGTTCACCTTGACTTGGCTATTTCCTGATATTGCAAACCCAATCAAGAATAAAAAAAATAATTTTTTCATAGATTACTGTTTTTTGGTCAAATGCTTGCGCACAAAAACACATACAAAGATATAAATAGTTTAATAATTAGATCAATGAATATGTAGTTTTTTAATAATATTTTAATTCAATTCAATCTTTTTGACGTATTTGAATCTTGAATTTGATAAATAATGGGGTCTTCCTATGATTTAATTACTTTAATATATACAAAAAACCTGAATCCGCTGTCTGCGGACTCAGGCAAAATAATACTGCATTTACTCAATCCTTATCACCGGATTAAAACCATTTTCTTTGTTTCTGTAAAATCACTTGTGTTCATTTGGATGAAATATACACCCGTTTGTCCAAGCTCATTCTTGGTCAATTTTAATTCATGCGTTCCATGATTATATTCTTTTTCTATACTTCTAACTACTTTACCGTTGATGTCAAAGATCACAAAATTGATCTCTTGATCTTTAGAATTATAAAATTTAACTACTGTTTCATTTGTAAATGGATTGGGTTCATTTTGGAATAAAACCATGCTATTTACTGATTCCTTAGTTGTATTTTCTCTTTGATTCAATCGGATATCATACATATCTCCATTTTCATTGTAGGCCTCAGCTTGCAAAGTATTATAAGATATATTTAGTTGATTGAATACATTAGCCTTTGTGTTTGATTTGAAATGTAAGGTAATTAATTGCTCACCTTTTTTCAAATTTACACTTTGATTTGCTACATAAGAAATACGCAAACTATTTTCAGTTGTGTGATAATTTTCTGCATTAATCTCGAGCACATCACTTGTTATTTTTTCAAACACTAAGCCATTTCCGTATGTAAATGCCATTTGGAATCCACCAATGATCTGATCTTGATCAATCGTTATTGGAATTATAACATTTTGGTCTGCTTCAAAACTTGCATCAAGCATTGACAATTTAACTGTTCCGTTTGATCTTGTCGTAGCAGCTTTTGCATTTCCAACTTCTGCATTACCTGAGATATCTCCAATTTTTACAGCATAAAAATCAGTATTTACTGTATTTCCATTCACTGTGGATCGAGAGATTGATTCTGGGTAAGGAAAAGGATTTGTTTGATCAACAAAAACATGAGATACTGGAATAAATCTCCAAGATTTTTGACTATTTCCATAATTGCTGTTTACACCTAAAATCAATTTTCTAATTTCAGATAAATCTGCTGCTGTAATTGATTTCGTATTGTTGGCATCTGCTGCTATATATTTGTATGGTGTATCAAAAGTTTGTTGACCTAAAATATGTTTTTGAATAAATAGAATATCTTGAGTCGACACACCATTCAAATGATCATAATTTTTTTCAGCTCTGAATACATAATCCATTCCTTGAGTCATATTAGGAAATGCATATTCTCCCTGAATATTTGTACTTCCTGAATTAGTACCTGCTGGATTTGATCTCTCCCAAGAAATACTTACATTGTTGACACCTCTTCCATCAGTTGTAATTACTTTTCCTGACACTAATGTACCTGTAGGACAAGTTTTATTTGGATCTTGTAAATCTATTTCTACTTCACAGTAATCAAAATTTCCAGCTTGATCTACAACGTACATTTTGATTTTATTTTTTCCAATATTCGCACATGTAAAAGTCATTGATGATTGGTATTGACCATTGATCAAGAAATAGTACTTCAAATCTTCTTTCTTAGTACAATTATCTTCACTATTTAAATTATAATCTTTAGCCCAGATCTCCAATGATTTTGTAGAAGGCATAATTACAGTTGTAATACTGCTTATGCAATACGGTGTAGGCTTTTTGCGATCTACAACAGTTAATTTGAAGCTACATGTTTTTTCATTGCCACAGCTATCCTTTACTCTAAAAGTTACTTTGTGCTCACCGACTGGATACACTGCACTTGCATCCTTACCTGGACCAGAATACGCTGCATCTATACTTCCATTATTGTCTATATCTACCTCATGATACCATATCAAATCTGTTGAATCTGTGCAATCATCTGATGCTCGTCCTATCAAAGAAACTTGACCTTGACAACCAGGACCGTAAACATCTACGGTGCGGTCTGCACAATTTGATAAAAAGTTCGGTGGAACTGAATTAGATATTTTAATTGCTTGTGTTCGAGTCCAATATCCTACTGGATTAGAAGCATTTGGATCATAAATACACCAATCAATCACATACCATTTTCTCAATATTTTTAAACATGCGTCTGGCTCTAATGTAAACGTCAAATCTTCATAAGTGACTGCTATATTATTGCATTTATCGGCATTTGTGATAGTTGGTCTACCTGTTATTGCCGGTGTTAAATCTGGTTTTGATAAACAAGTTGTATTGTTAAAATAATCAGAAACTGTATTCCAATTTACGATTACACTATTTGGAGTAAAATCTTGAATTGTAATTACTTGAGTACAAGTTGATGTCAATCCATTTGGATCTTTTGCTGTAAAGGTTCTGAATATTCTTCCTTTCCCACAAGTTAATGATGAAGTCGAATATTCTGTAATAGTCACTCCACAGGCATCATAAGCATAACCATCGATAGCTGGTCCATTAAATGTAACATTTATATTATTGATTACTATGTTTTTTCTATCTGCTTGAGATAAAACAACTTTTCCAAATATGCTTAAATCAGTAACATCTACTTCACATGGTATCGTAACATTTGGTGGGCAAAAGATAATTGGTGCCATTTTATCTTGGACAACTACCTCTACCATACAAGTATTGCTATTGTTTGATTGATCCCAAACTCTAAAACTTACCATAATTGTTTTACCAATATCTGCGCAATTAAAGAAGGCATAAGGTCCCCAAACACCATTGTCCATACGTGCGACTTCATATCGATCTACTGCACAATTGTCATGCGATCCGTCATCGAATGTAAAAGCATCAACTTTAGCTGTACCGTCTACAGTTAAAGAAACTACAGTCTTTTGGTCGCAAACAGCTACTGGAGCCACCTGATCTGTGACAAGAACTTCTGTCGCACAATCCGAGTAATTTCCACATTGATCAGTCAATCTAAAAATAACCCAATTTAATCCTTTTGGTAAATTAGATACTGATACAAATCCATTTGCTAAAATAACTATGTTGGATGTATTTGAACCATTGAATGTTGTGTCTCCATTTGGACTTACAGATTTGTAGCCAACTGACATTGTTGTTGAAGAACATTCTCTAATAATGGTCGGTGGCGCAATAATTGCTGTACCAGTACAAGTCCAAACATCCGTGCTTACTGTCATATCAGGAGCGCAGCTTACTACAGGTCCTTCTTCATCAACTACTTTAATGATTTGATAATGAATAGTAACATTCTGACCTGCTGGTTTACACCAATCCAAAAGTGTCCATCTACGCAATACTTTAAACGTACCAGGACATACATTGATTCTTTCATCTTCAAAGCTTATTGCTATATTACAAATTCCCCAAGATGAATATAATGGAATTCCTCCTATCGTTGGTACTCCCGTTGCTGACAACGGTGGAGTTGAAGTGTAATCTCTACAATTAAATAAAGCATCACTTGGCCAAACAATTAAAGCATGATTTACTTTTCTAAACCAAATCATCTGTGTACATGTATCGGAGCTATTGTTGTGAACATCGGTATAAAAATACACAATGGTTCTTTTACCCGCATAAACACTATCGCAATTATATTTGACAGTATTGTCCGAAATAAGATGTCTAGTTACAGTACCTCCACAATTATCATTCACAATAGGAGATAAAGGAACATATGTCGAGTTATTACAGTTTGTAGTATCAGCATTTGGACAAATGATATCTGGACCAAATTTGTCTTCAACAATGATATTCCCCCAACAAGAATTTCCATCTTGGGCTATCACTTTAACTTTAAGTGTTTTACCAACATGGCTAAAATTAACAACTGGTGTGGGAAGAGGTATTCCACTCACATCATATACAATCACAGAATAAGTACATGTGATTGAAGAATCTTCAAGCACAATTTTTGGTGTAATTGTAGCTACACAATTTTGATTTACGGAAACTTGTACATAGTCATCACATGCAAGAGTACACTGTGCAAAAGTCTCAACGTGGCTAAAAATGATCAGAAATAACGAGACAAGAGTCATCAGTCTAAACTGACCAAGGAATAGTTTTGTAAATTTTTCCTTTTTCATGGTAATAAATCGGTTAAACGGCTTTAAGTAATACATCATTATGATTTTATAATGGCAAGCTTATACAGCCTACGCAGTTCCTTATTTAATTAAAGTTATTGTGATATGATTTGAATGGGGAGTTTTTAAATCAGATCAAATTCACTTGCAACTTTTAGTAATTCCAAAGTACTTGAAACATCAAATTTTTTCATCAAATTTTTACGATGAACACTGACTGTTTCATTACTGATAAAGAGAAATTCACCAATGTCTTTATTTGATTTTCCTTTTGAAATAAGTTCTAAAATTTCAGCTTCTCTTTTCGTTAAATGCATCTTTACATTAAATCGATTTAGAGTTACTTTATTTTTGGATTTTTGATTTGAAGGTTCTGTTATCTTTTGTAAGATATCCGCTCCTAAAAATACTTCTCCATCCATAACTTTCTTTATGGCAGTAACTAATTCCACTTGATCAGTTCGCTTTGAAAGATACCCATCGGCACCTTTTTTCATTACATTTCTGATTACCTTTTCTACAGAATGCATGCTGAGAATAATAATCCGAAGCAATGGATAGTCGAGTTTGAATTTGGTTAAAAGTTCAGTACCGTCTTGATTGTCCAATTCTAAATCCAAGAATAACAGATCTAAATCTTTCAATCCATTTGTGATATCATCAAGGCGTATTTCTTTGCTTTCAACGTTCAGTTGAAGCTCGGAAGAAAGTTGATCCAGCAGTATTACAAATGCTCTTGCAAACAATCTATGATCATCTATTACCCCAATTCGAATCATCACAAAGTTTTGGTTTTTTTGAACCAATATTTAAATGGCAAACTAAATGCCAAAGAGATGAACATATTATAAAATAGCGTAATGTGTTCTGCGGTAAAAACTTAGTTTATAAAAAAATAGGAATATTAAATATTAATATTCAACATGTTATGTATAATAAAGACGGTGATATTTTGAAAATAATTTATATAATATTTTCATCATTTGTTTTTGAAATAAGACTTTGAGTTCACCAATAGTGCATTTCCCTTTTGAATTACATAAAATTGAAAACCTGGTTGAAGACTATATCCTCCATATTCACCTTGCTTATTAATGGCGATATAACCGACTTGCAGATCCTTATAGTTTTTCAATGTCAATAATCTTTTGATGGCTGATTCACATGCTTTTTGGGGTGACATTCCATTTCTCATCATTTCGACAATTGAAAATGCACCGACTTTTTTTACTACTGCCTCACCTAATCCAGTAGCAGTGGCTGCGCCGATTTCATTGTCTACATATAGTCCTGACCCGATGATGGGTGAATCTCCAACTCTACCTCTCATCTTAAATGCCAATCCTGAAGTACTACAAGCTCCACTGAGATCTCCATTACTATCTTGTGCTAAAATTCCTATCGTATCATGTCTCTCAAAATTGATCTTTGGCTCATATTTTGATTCCTTTTTCCAGTTTTCCCAAGCCCTTCTCGCTTTTTCAGTCAATAAATTTTCTTCTTTAAATCCATTTTCTAAAGCAAACGCTTTTGCACCCGATCCTGCAAGAAATACATGCGGTGTTTTCTCCATAACCATTCTTGCCACTGATATAGGGTGCATTATACCTTCTAGAAACATAACAGCTCCCGCATTGCCATGCTGATCCATAATTGATGCATCAAGTGTCACTTTTCCTTCACGATCTGGAAAACCACCATAACCTACCGATGTGTCTTCTGGATCTGCCTCAGGAATCATTGCGCCCTGATGAACTGCGTCTAAGGCCGACCCACCTGTATGAAGGACATTCCATGAAGCCTCTATTGCTTTTTTGTTATTCCATGTTGCAATAGTTACTGGAAAATTTTTTACTTTCTTTTCTTCAATCGGTAAAGACTGTAATATTGATGGCAATAAAAGACTTCCTAATGAAGTTTTTTGAATAAAATTTCTTCTTGATTTTTGCTTCATTTTGCTTTGTTTCTTAAAGTTTTTGATTTCCCAAAGTAGATTAGAGCTCAAATATAATCTATAAAATGAAATTGTGACTAGTTGCAAATTACCATTCTATAGGAATTCTCCTATTTTGAATGTAAACTCATTGCTACGAAATCATATCGAATTCTAAAAATGGTCTTATGTTTGTACTTCAAATCAATAGTTCTAGTGCACAAATCAGATGTTTTGATTTTAGGGTCGGGTATTGCAGGATTGACAACAGCAATCCAATTGGCGAAGCTTCGCTCCGACATAAGTATTACTGTAGTAAGTAAAACCAATATTGAAGAAACCAATACAAAGTATGCCCAAGGTGGTATTTCAGCTGTTTGGAATCATGAAATAGATGATTTTGAGAAGCATATTGCAGATACTTTAGATGCAGGAGATGATTTGTGCGACCCAAAGATTGTAAAACTAGTGGTTGAAGAAGGGCCAAAAAGAGTCCAAGAACTCATCGATTGGGGAACCAATTTTGATAAAAATAATGCTAAAAACAACTATGACCTTGCTAGAGAAGGAGGACACACTGAAGCTCGTATCTTACATTATCGAGATTTGACTGGCGCTGAAATAGAAAGAGCGCTCATCGAAAAAGTAGCACAATTCTCCAATGTAAAAATCCTTGAACATTACTATGCGATTGATCTTTTAACCCAACATCATCTAGGCTATAATGTCACGCGTATTACACCAGACATTGAGTGCTATGGTGCTTATTTGCTCGATTTAAAATCACTAGATGTAGAGACTCATCTCGCTAGAATTACTGTGATCGCTACTGGAGGAGCAGGACAGATCTATCGATCTACGACGAATCCAGTAATTGCAACTGGTGATGGAATCGCTATGATGTATAGAGCTAAAGGTGTAGTAGAAAACATGGAATTTGTTCAATTTCATCCTACATCATTGTATAATCCTGCAGGAGATAATCCTTCATTTCTAATTTCTGAAGCAGTCAGAGGATTCGGGGCAGTTTTAAAATCCAAAGATGGAAATGAATTCATGCAAAAATACGATGATCGACAAAGTCTTGCTCCTCGTGATATTGTAGCTAGAGCGATTGACAGTGAGTTGAAAGCTCGTGGTGACGAATTTGTTTGTTTGGATTGTAGACATTTGGATAAAGAAGAATTCATAAAACATTTTCCCACTATTTATAATAAGTGTAAATCTGTAGGGATAGATCCACTTGAACAAATGATTCCAGTCGTACCAGCTTGCCATTATTTATGTGGTGGTATTCAAGTTGATGAAAATGGCAAGACAAGTATAGATCGATTGTATGCTGGAGGAGAATGCACATCTACAGGACTACATGGAGCAAATCGTTTAGCTTCCAATTCTTTATTAGAAGGTGCAGTATATGGTCATCGCATCGCGACAGATATTTCAAATCACATAGATCAAATCAATTATAATACTCAAATTCCTGAATGGAATGCCTTCGGTACAACTGAACCAAAGGAAATGGTCTTGATTACCCAAAGTATAAAAGAGCTAAAAGATATCATGAGTTACTATGTCGGTATTGTGCGTAGTAATGTGAGGTTAAAACGTGCATTGGATCGTATGCATTTACTCTATTCGGAAACTGAAGAACTGTATAATCTTACAGTGCTTTCTCCCCAACTGTGTGAACTTCGAAATCTCATCACCATCGGTTATTTAGTCACACGCTCTGCCTCAATGCGTAAAGAAAGTAGGGGTTTGCATTTTACGACTGATTATCCCGATAAGCATAGTTTTAAACAAAATACATTGCTCTAAATTCAATCTACTAAATCATGTTAAAATATAAGCAGTGAATGTACTCATCACACCTCAACATTGGGGCCTTGGGCATATCACTAGATCCATTCCTGTCATTCGCTACTTTGTAGATCGAGGGGATCAAGTTTGCTTAGCTTGTTCTGGTGCAGGAATTGAGTTATTACAAAAAGAATTTCCTCAATTGAAATGTTATGAATTGATCGACTATGCTGTCAAATACCCTAGTAAAAACATGGTCATCAACATGATGTTTTATCTATTCAATATTCATAAAGCAATCATTGTCGAACATTTCCAAATTAAAAAAATCTGTAAAACAAAAAATATCGATTTGGTCATTTCAGATGCAAGACTTGGCGCATTTCAATCTAAAATAAAATCTGTAATCATCTCTCATCATCTTCATTTTCCTATTGGTGTTTGGTTATTTGAAAAAGTATCTGCGATATGGATTGATTTTTTTTATAAGCGTTTTGATGAATTATGGATTCCAGATATCTCCAGTGAACAAAATCTTTCAGGAAGCTTGGCGCATCAATACAAATGGTCAAAAAAACATTTCATCGGTGCAATCAGCAGATTTAATAAGCTAAATCTACCGACCAAATATGATATCGCCGTGGTACTTTCTGGACCTGAGCCACAACGCAGCTATCTAGAAGAAATACTACTAAATCAACTCAATGCATTCACTGATAAAAGAATAATAATCGTAAGAGGTGTCTCTAGTCCAATGACAAGTCCTTCTAAATTTGAAACAATTAATCTCGCTGGATCGGAGCAACTGAATACCATTATATCCTCTTCGGATCTCATAATTTGTCGCAGTGGGTATACAAGTCTTTTAGACCTACACAAATTACACAAAAAAGCGTTGCTTATTCCTACACCTGGACAGCCTGAACAAATCTATTTAGCAGAGGAACTCATGCGAAAAAAATTATTTTATCAAGTATCACAAGATAACATTCAATTGTCAAAAGATATCCCAAATGCACTACTTTATAATGCCTATCCAGTCTCAAAAGAAGAAATAAGTTTAGAAAAAATTCTAGAGAGTCGCTTAATCGATTTAGGTTTTATTTCTGCAGGTAGAGGTGATATTTAGACCGATATTTTACTTTAGTTTTTTGTTTATTTCTGGATTAGTTTTTTAAAATCTTCAATGAATGCATTTCGTTCTTTGAATTTTCAATGGAAAGAAAATAAATAGTTGAAGTCAGTGCCGACAAATCTATACTTGTTGCATCCGAATTCAATGATTTTTGTAAAAGTAGTTTTCCATCTAGACTATGTATTTTAATATGATATTCATCGATTGCAGAAAATTGCAAGTTTAACATATTTTCATTTGAAAAAAAGTAATGCAATAAAGGACTATCGATGTCATTATTACGAGTTGAAGATTTGATGATAAATTCTTTTATCGTCTGACATCCTAAAGCATCTGTAATGACTACAAAATAAGTTCCTGCTTTGAGCTGTTGGATTTTTGTAGCTGTTGATCCTGTATTCCAAAGCACTTTATAAGGTGGTTTGCCTCCTTTGATTACAAGTTCGATCGATCCATTTGACGAACCATCATCATTGATCACGAAACCGTCACACAATAGACTGTCATATCGAACTATTTTCACACAAACGACACTATCACATCCATTGTAAGAAGCATTTGCTAGTCTGAACTTTATTAAAGTATCCAATGGTGTTATAATCTTCTGACCAATTCGAATGGTATCATTCACACAAGCCTCAAAAGTATAATTAGATATATTCTCTGGTCTAAAAGCCAAATTGACACAAAGGATACTATCACAATTATTGCTTCCCTTTAATATTTGAGTTCCACGTTTATTTTTTTCTGAATAGATCTCACCATTAATCCAAAAATCTTCCCCATTGCAAAGAGTGTCGATGTACATCGATCGCTGTACACATTGCTGGTGTAATTTTACTAGCCAATATTGATAATTATTATTAAATAAAGGGACTGTTTTATTGCCCGATATTGGTGAATTGGAGTTGCTTAGAACTAACATTCCATTATCACGTGTAGGAATAAAATCATAACCAGCTTCATATCCACCACCACCAAGGGTTAATTGCCAAACAATATTTCCATTACTTGCGATTTCTAAAATCCATGTATCAGAATTCCCATAAATAGGGCTGGTTTTATTACCTGATTTTTCTGAATTACTATATAGAATAACATTGTAATTATTATTCTTGTTTATATCGAACTTTTTTACAAAACTTTCGCTTTGATTTCCTCCATAAGCTTTATCCCAAATTCTGTTAAGGTCTTTGTCTAACTTTAATAACCACAAATCATAATCACCATATCCAATATCTTTTTTATACGAATTTGTGCTTAAATTTGTTTCCATCGCTAGGGTAAGATTAGATTGCTTGTCAATTACAGAACCAATATTTGAAGAAGTTAAAGCGGGTACAAGGATTTGTTTTTTACTATTCAAATTCGTATCTAATTGAACTATCCAAACACCAGAGCCATCAATAGTTTTGTCATTTGAAATTGGTGAATCCGATGTTCCAATTGCATAAATTAAATTATTTGAATATGAGATAGTTTTAAAATAATCGGCTAAATCTCCACCAATTGTTCTTTGCTTTAGAATGTTTCCTAAAGAATCGATATTGAGAATCCAATAATCATTCATTCCTTTACTATCTTCTGACTTGTTTCCTGAAATGTAAGAATTGGAAGAAATACCAAGGAGAAAACTGTTTTCATGTATTTTAATAATTCCTTTGTTAATTTCGTATCCTGAAAACTCTTCTCCAGCACCACCATATGTTTTGTCCCAAATAATGTCGCCTTGATAGTTTACTTTAATGAGCCACAAATCATTTCCTCCAAAAGAATCCTCCGACTTATCCAATCCTTTATTAGAATTCGAGTAAGCGCTTATTAAAAATCCATTTGATACCTCTATAACATCAATAAAATTATCCGTTTTTTCACCCCTTATTGGCCTTGACCACAACAAACAGCCATAACGATCTATTTTTGATAAATAAAAATCTAGTTTATCATTATACGGTTTAAGTAATTCAATATCGTAAATTAAAGGATCTCCAAATAGGTAAATACAACTATCAGCTGTTTCTAATATTTTAAGAGGAGAAGGCGAATTGGATTTATTTATCCCCAATTGCCAACTAATAGGCAACTGAGCAATGATCTGGATGTTAGAAATTATTATCAAAACTAGTAGGTTTATATATTTCATACGTTTTATTTTGCAGTAAATATAAATAGAAAATTGATACAAATATTGAAAATGCACAGTTGATCTCATGATTTTTTAATAGAATCCAAAGTACAAAGCCAAGATCAGTATTGAGGATTCATAGAAACAAAAATTAGCGTTTACTTTCTCCTGTGTATGCAGATATCAAACATCTTGTTAAATTATCAATTTATATTGGAGAAAGAGCTATCTTTACAGCAAAATAAAGATCATTTTATATGGAGCAAATTGCAACATCAGTACAGTACAAAGTAAAAGATATTAGCTTGGCTAATTGGGGCCGTAAAGAAATCGAATTAGCTGAGGCTGAAATGCCGGGCTTAATGGCTTTGCGTGAAGAACACGGCAAAACAAAACCATTGGCAGGAGCACGTATCGCTGGATGTCTTCACATGACAATTCAGACAGCTGTATTGATCGAGACATTGATCGAAATGGGTGCTGAAGTAAGCTGGTCTTCTTGCAATATCTTTTCTACTCAAGATCACGCAGCAGCAGCAATCGCAGCAGCTGGAATCCCTGTATATGCTTGGAAGGGAATGAACAATGAAGAGTTTGATTGGTGTATCGAGCAGACTTTGTTTGCTTTTTCGGACAATCAACCGTTGAACATGATCTTGGATGATGGTGGCGATTTGACCAATTTGGTCCTAGACAAATATCCAGAATTAGTGTCGGGTATCCGTGGAATTTCTGAAGAAACGACTACTGGTGTACACAGACTATACGAAAGAGTGACTAAAGGAACTCTTCCATTACCAGCAATCAATATCAATGACTCTGTTACAAAATCAAAATTCGACAATAAATACGGATGTAAAGAATCTTGTGTGGATGCGATCCGAAGAGCAACAGACCTTATGATGGCTGGAAAAGTAGCAGTTGTAGCTGGATATGGAGATGTAGGTAAGGGATCTGCAGCTTCATTAAGAGGAGCAGGATGTCGAGTGATCGTGACTGAAATCGACCCAATCTGTGCATTACAAGCCGCAATGGATGGATTCCAAGTGATGAAGATGAAAGATGCAGTAAAAGCTGCCAACATCATCGTTACTGCGACTGGAAATTGCGATATCATCACAGGAGAATATTTCAAGTTGATGAAAGACAAAACTGTAGTGTGCAATATCGGACATTTCGATAATGAAATCGATGTCGCATGGTTGAATGACAATTGGGGCAAAACTAAAATAGAAATCAAACCTCAAGTAGATAAATATACTGTGGATGGAAAAGACATTATCCTCCTTGCTGAAGGAAGATTGGTAAATCTTGGTTGTGCTACAGGTCATCCATCATTCGTAATGAGTAATTCATTCACAAATCAATGCCTTGCACAGTTGGAATTATGGCAAAATGCAAGTCAATACGAGAACAAAGTATATATGCTTCCTAAGCATCTCGACGAGCAAGTCGCAAGATTACATTTATCTAAAATCGGAGTTGAACTAGAAGAGTTGAACAAGAAACAAGCAGATTATATCGGTGTATCTCAAGCTGGTCCGTTTAAGCCAGAATACTATAGATATTGATCCGACCCATTTGGTTGGTGTAAGTTCTTGTTCCATAGTATTTTGCCTGATTTAATGATTAGGTAACATAAGATTTGAGGCTTTGAGTTAATTAAATTGCCATTTTTGCGAAATTAAATTATACAAAGTGGACAAAATGAAAATCTTATTGGCTGATGATGAGCCCGATGTATTGGAGTTTTTGTCATTTAATCTCGCTAAAGCTGGCTATGAAGTGATTTTAGCCAACAACGGAAAAGAAGCAATTGAGCTCGCACTTAAAAGCAAACCATACTTATTAGTTTTAGATGTCATGATGCCTATTCATGATGGCTATGTGGTTTGTCAAGAATTGAGAAAATATCCTGAATTTGATACCAGTATAATCATTTTCTTAACCGCTAAAACAGAAGATGAAGCCCAAATTCAAGCCTTTAACCTTGGAGCCAATGATTTTATTCAAAAACCTGTCAAACTAAATGTATTTTTGAGTCGAATTCATGCAATCCATAACCAATGGCTTAAAAAATCTGAACAAAAGATCCTCAAATTAAAAAATCTAGAATTGGATCTGGAAAAATATTCAGCCAAACTCGATGGGATAGAATTGGTATTGGCTCGCAAAGAATTCAAATTGCTCTACTTATTGGCTTCAACTCCAGGCAAGGTATTTGATCGGAATCAAATTCTTGAATCAATTTGGGGTGATGAGGTCATCGTAGGTGAGCGTACCGTAGATGTTCATGTACGCAAACTTCGCGAAAAAGTAGGAGATTCCTTTATAAAGACATTAAAGGGAGTTGGTTATAAATTTGAACTGTAAAGCAAAAAAATATTGGATTTTTTTCAGAATAAAAACATTACTCTACGGCATATTTCTATTGTGACATCATTGTTGCTTAGTCTTCTCTTTAGTTTTTTAATAATAATCGTATTCGTTACCAAAAATATTTCTTTCTCCTTTCTGTTTTTTATTGGTTCATTTCTAAGTTTGTTTTGTATTAGTTATTTAGTCATCTATTATTTTGTTGAGTTTTTTTTGTATAGAAAAATTAAAGTACTTTATAAGCTTATTACAAAAATAGAAAATCAAATCAAGCTCGTGAATTGATAAAAAGTGAGGATTTATGGACGACGATCGTACATGATGTCGATAATTTTGAAAAAGATAATGATAAACGTGTAGCGCAAATCCAAATAAATGAGCAATACAGAAGAGAATTTTTAGGAAATGTCTCTCATGAATTGAAGACGCCAATATTCAATATACAAGGGTATATAGATACACTTCGCGAATCTGATCCAGATGACAAAGAACTATCAAAACATTTCTTGAATAAAGCAGCTGAGAATGTAGAAAGATTGAATAATATCGTACACGACTTAATTCAAATCACTCAATATGAGACGGGTGAATTGAGACTCGAATTAGTACACTTTAATATTACTGAAACCATTCAAGAAATCTATGAAGAAGTCAAAGTCAAAGCTGCACAAAAAAAAATCAGATTACAATTCAAAGATGGTTGTGATAAAATTCACATGGTTAAAGCTGATCGCATAAAAATTACTGAAGTCTTACAAAATCTAATACTTAATGCAATCAACTATGGCAATATAGGTAGTTCAGTATCAATTGGTCTCTATACAATGGAAAAGAAGCTTTTAGTGGAGGTTTCAGACGATGGTCCAGGGATCCATGCAGATCACCTAGCTAGACTATTTGAACGATTCTATCGAGTAGATAAACATCGCACACGTTCAACTGGTGGAACTGGACTTGGATTGTCTATTGTGAAACATATTCTTGAGGCTCATGGCGAACAAGTCGGTGTTCGCAGTTCAGAAGGAAAAGGAAGCACCTTTTGGTTTACTTTGAAGAGACCAAATTAAAATAATTATAATTTAAAAAATTCTATTTTAACAAACTGACATTTCCTTTCAGAGTATATTTTTTGCCACCAAAACAGTAAGCTTCTACACAATACCCAAAGACATCCGGAACTAATTCTTTTCCTAAATATCTTCCATCCCAAGCTGTCTTAATATCTTGTGTTTCAAATACTTTTTGACCCCAACGATTATAGATTACGATATTAACTTTTTCTAAATTTTGCCCTTTGATGAACCAATCATCATTGTGCTGATCTTCATTAGGTGAAAATGCATTTGGTATAAATATTTTTGAAGAATCACATTCTGGAAATATGACTGTTACTTTTATCTGTCTTTGTTTTGGACAATTGTTTTTATCAAGGATTTCAGCAGAATAAATAGTGCTGGAGCTTGGCATAGCTATCGTAGACAAACAAGATGGACAATCGACCGTATTCGATGGCGACCATTGCACTGAATTCACTCCTTTGACCCATAGATTTGCCTTTCCTCCGAGAATGATTGTCGTATCAGAAGCTATTGTAAAATCATCGATAACATCCAAAATTCTTATACAAAATGTATCTGAAATAGGACATTGATTGCTATCGAAATAATCTAAAAAAATCATTTGATCGCGCTCGATTTTTCTGGTGATTTTTCTATTCGTAGAATCTAATAATTGTTCGCCTCTCCACAAAAACGTAGCAGCATTTGTTTCCAACATTACAGTTTCACCTTTACATATATCGATATATTCTTTCTTGCCTAGTTGTTGTTGATTGATAGTGACTGTGAAAAAATGTTTTCGACGACAAGACAAACTATCGAGCTCTTCCAATTCAAATGTTTGTGTCAAAAAAGAATCAGTTTGATTTGAAATAAAAACAAACTTAGGACAAGTAGAACAACTAATTCTTGAGTCAGGATTCCAACGATATTTTTTTTGTGCTATAGAGTCAATTCCAAGTGTCAATGCAGTTCCGGCACAAATAGTATAAAATGATTGTGTCGATGCTAAAGAATCTAAAACAAGAGAAGCCGTATCGACTCCACAGATACAAGTTTTCGGTATAGTCACAGCAAAAAAGTGACAAGTATTTAACTCTTGATCATTGATGCGAAAACTTCTCGATGTACTCATTCCAGATATTATTCTTTTATATGCTTCTGCAAACTGAATTATTTTTTTATCTGCCGCACTAAGTTTAGCATTCCCATCTGAGTCTGAAAATATCGCAATGCATAAACTATCGTTTTCAAAACTACTAGGATAACTCGCAGTAAAATCTACTGATAAAAAATTATCTCTACCAGGCTTTGAAAATGTAAAATCATTTATGCGAAGTTCAGGACAAATTTTATTGACATCCAATTGTGTTTGTCCGGTTTGTAAATAGATAGGACATTTCTCATTGGTCAATATACATAATGCCTGCTCTCGATAAAAGCTATTCATTCGAATGCTAACTAAATCACATTTTACATTATTCCAACAATAAGTGCGAAGCTTAAACTTTACCACACTTGCTACTGGATTTGCTTCTAGACTAAATCGCAATGTTTGGACTCCATTCTGCATGATGATCAATGGTTCTGATTTTACAATACCTTGAATTGGAAGCATAGAATTAGTAACGTATTTTATACCAAAAGGAAGAACGATTTCAATGCTATCATTTCGATCGAAATTTTTTGTATTGATCGCTTCAATTTCAAATTCGATATCATCATTGAGTATACTAGCAGAAGTGATTTTACTCAATAACTGAACGCTATGGCTAGTGTTTACATTACTAATTTGGATTTTATTTGTGCTTCGAAAAACTTGGTTTGTCTTTTCATTACAATTGGATTCTGCAGTGGAGTAAAAAGTTAAATTTGAATTGATCACAGCATCACAAGCTGCTATCGCTTTAAATTTTACACGTATTCGATTTTTTGGAAATGAGTTGACCCCAAGTAAACCTTTATTTATAAAGTCAGGTATAATCTTGTTGAAATCCCATCGGTAATAATTCGTGGAAATCAATTCTGGTAAAACCAATGGAATAAAACCATTGCTAGTAGCATGATCTATAAACAACGTGGAAGGAATTATACTCACTCCTTGCGGAATATAGAGATCCAATACAACTTGATATGCTGTACCTTCATTTGCATTGTATAGCTCAATCATATATTCAGGAATCGTATCGCACAGATCAACAGCTCGAGCATCTTGAATGACGTTTAATTCCATCAATGGATCTTTATCCTTAAGCTCAATAGCGAGAGTAGTTTTATCACAGGACAATTGTTTTGTAGAAATTGTATCTGTACAATACCAAAATGCATTCATGCATATTGAATCACTTTCACATGCGAAGTTATCTGCTGTAAATTGTAGTATGTAATCTCTATTTTTCTTAAAATTCAATACGTGAAAACTACTATCATTCAATTTTTTTACTATAAATCCAGTATCAGATCTAATATTAAAATTTCGTATTAATTTTTTCTTCGAACTCAATTCTAACAAATAGCTGCCACTGTAAGAGAGATTCTTTACGTTTGCCTGCCAATCTATTTGCTTTGAGGCACTGATGATATTTTTTTGAAGAAATTCTATATAACTACTTCCAATATATGACTCAACTTCGATTAATCGATTAAATCTATAACTTTCATATAATGTGATCAATTCTGGAGAAATAACATAGGCACTATTAGTTGGTGATTCAAATTTTATATTCAAGGTATAAAATTTTTTATTTGGATTGCTGTAATATTTTTCACAATCTGATATTTTGCCCAACATAGAAATTTCAATTTCATATGCTTCATCAAATGCTACTGTTTTGAAATACAAGCTGTCAATACTGTATAGATTAGCACGAAACAAAAGTGGCACAGTATCCTTGCGGATGAGTGTACGTGAAAGGCTATCTTTATAAAAATAGTTGAATACAAGTGAATTAATTTCTATTCCAGGATAATTGCCATTTGGCATGACATTACATGAATTGATTCGCAATAAAGATCTAAATTCATTCTGAAAAAAATTATTCAGTAATGGATTCTGTCCAATAGTGAATATTGGAAATTCTAATTGATCACCACATAATGTTGCTTTTGGATTTGTCTGAGAAAACGACAAAGAATTTGTAATAAAATAAGCAGTAAACTCATTAATACCACAACTAAAATTAAGCTGTCGTTGCTTTTCGCTATCGAATAGGAATGCATAATGACGAATTGTGGCTTTAAACACTCTTGTCGGTGAGGCGCTCACAAATCGAAGTAGGATTTTACTATAAATACTATCTCCCTCTTCAAAAATAAAATCTAGTGGAATATTTATTCCATTCTCTCTAAGAATTTGGGGAGTAATTGGTACAATGTCTCCTTGACCTATTCCTGATCTTACTGGACCTGTTTGTCCACAGTCTATGTTCAAACTCGTTGATTTGTATTTTCTTAAAGGAATATATCCAGAATAATATTGATTTGTACTTCGATCGTATATACTTACATAACTTGATATTGGTGCAAATTGAATTGCACTTTGGATATAAAATACGATGGAATCAGAATGAAAGAATGGGTTATCTTTTTTTACAATAGAAAAGAATTCATTTATTATTGTATCACCTGTAACAAATTTTTTTAAATCAATTAAACTTGAATCTAAGTTAGTATTCGAAGTAAATCGATCGTTATTATTATCTTCCAACCCGACATTAGCTCTTCGAAAATCTGAAGTAAAATTAAGATAAGCTGGTATCGTGTCCAATCGTTGATCCGGTGGGCAATCTAGATTTAAAGTCAATCTAGAACCAGTAAAAGGACCACAAACACAATTCGTATCAATACAGCTCAATTGTGCTTCTGCACAAATTTCTGACTGAAATCGAACTTTAAGATCTTCTTTGTCTTCACAGGAAGAAATAAGATTTCTGCTTTCTTCTTTTTGAATTGTATCTAGACATAAAATATTGCATGTGGCAGATAATTTTAATACTTGATTCACATTGGTTTGAAATGGAGGTGCATAGTATAGCTTGATTATTTTTGTTCCAAATTTGTTCTCAATTTGACTTTTGTGAATTGGCAACTTATTATTAAGTAAAAAACTTGTGTCATGAATCGTAAAATTACAAGGGATGTAATACGTCAAGAATAAAATCTCAGAACTCGTAGGATGTTGAATATTTACATTATGGGACAGATCAAAAATTTTATTAATAGGAATACTATCACCCATAAAATTAGGTAGAAGTACATTCGTTATTTTTTTTGTAATTCCTTTAATTGTACCAACCCTATTGCTTGAAGTGTTTTCACTATTTGGAATACATTTTGTAAAATATCGAAATCCATATTTCCATTCTAAATTCTGGGTACTGTCGATTGGCGCTAATAAACAAGTTCCATAACGAAATTGAATTCGTACAAATTCTTTAGCAGGAATGTGAGAAAATACTATTCGCAGTTTATAATAAAAATTACCCTTACAATCTGAATCTGTCAAAGCATCTTTAAACTCAATCGTATCAATTTTTATATTTGGATTCCCTTGAAAGGAAATACTATCTTTCACTAAACCAAACACTTGTCCACTCGCCAAATCTCCAGTGAAGATTTCTACTTCGATGTTCTCTGCATCTGCAGAACCTCTATTGGTTAATATCAACTCTTGTTTTGCTCCAAAGGGATCGCAAATACATTCTAATCTATTGGTAACAGCAGTGGGTTGAATGTCAGCAAAATTCGTATTACTAGTAAATAAAACAGAAGTAAATTTTTGAGAACTTTGACAAACTTGAGACGAACAGCCCCAATTGGCTGTAAGGGTAGATTTCACTACTTTGGGTATACATGTTAGATTATTGATGACTTCATCTACAAGAATAGTTTCGTCACGTTCAAATAATGAATCCTTATCCCCAATCAATAAAAAATCCTTCGCACCAAATGCTAATTTTAATTGTGTATGTGTATTTATAATTAAATTTCCGTTGGCTGAAAAAATATCTGCAGAATCATGATCGTCTGTAAATTCAAAACTTCGAATTGGTCCTATCCTCGTATTTGTAATTTTTATCTGTCGAAACACGCTGGAGCTACTTTCTTTACTAATGTCTGGTACGTCTTGAATGAGCAAAAATGGACTAAACAGATTATAAGGGATGTTGCTTTGTACTGAGTCTTTTATTCCATTATATGATGCAATTATTTTATTTCTCAACATGACAGCTTCATTCGATGCATCAAAAGCAGAGCAATCAAAAACTACTGTCAATTGACAAGTGATTTTTGAACTTGAAGGAATCGAAGTAATCGTAAATTCTGGGATAGATCGATTGTTAATATTTTTTTCAGTGGCTGATGTAATGGTCCCAAGTACGTATTGTACCCCTACTGGAAGATGAAGACTAAAATCAATATTCCCGATTGGAACATTGCTCGTGTTGTCAAATTCAATACTCATTGATGAAAATTCACAAACTGAAGCAAATTTTGGGTCGTTGAGTTTAATCTGAATAGCTTGACCAAGAGCAATTGAAAATGTGCTCAACATGATGTAGGTGGATAGCAAAAATGATCTCATCTCAGGTAGATTTAGGAGCTAAGTTAATTAAATTTTAATTCAAAAATTTTTTTTAAGATTTTAAGACGTTGTATCTTTCCAGCATGAAAATGTATTTTATCGCTGTTTTGCTATTGTTTACTTTGTTATCTAATGCTCAAAGCGGCGCAGTAATTGGAGTCGGCGCAAGTTTAGGCTATACGGATAATCCTGCTGTAATGGCTAAGGCTGGGGCATTAAGCGGATGGCATATCAGTGTGACAGCACGTCTAGGGCCAGATTTTTGGTACCTTAAGCCTGGGCTTGAATTACATAAGATACAGTTGGAAAGTTCTGGTGTTTTCGATCCATTCAAAGAGAGTCCAGCTATGTTCATTGTGAAGGGACCAGTTCAACTAGGAGCACGCATTTTTAAAGTAGGAAATTTGCTTTTTAGGGCTTCAGCTGGTCTTGGAACAAATTTTATTTGGTCTATAGAAAAAAATACACTTTCACTAGATCATAATACGCTGCGGGATCTACATCTCGGCGCATTGGGTGGTCTTGGTTTGGATATCGGACCATTCGCTATAGATTTTCAATTTGAAAAGGGGTTTACAGAACTATATAAATCTACAGATTATAAAATAGATTATGTCACAGTTACTACTGGGATTTTCTTTTAATAAATCAATATTCTATTTTAGTAAATTTAAATAATTGTAGAAATCCAAGATATCTCATTTACACTAGCTTTTTTCGATAATTCTAAAAATTAAAAAATCTATTTTTCTGTCAAGATCCTCCCTTATCTTGCATTCAAATAAAATAGAAAATGTTGCTTTCCACCGAGATCAATCATAAGAAATACACCTTTGACTCCAAGGAAGGAATCGACCTTTCAATTCCTTACTCAAGCGATTACAACCAAACAAATTGTTTTTATGCTCCGTTTTATCAAGATGAACCGGTTCGAATGGGGCATTTTGTTGGTTCAGTAGCATTAGGAGGCCCTGTAAATTTTTTTAATGCTAAGATCAATATTCATGGCAACGGCACACATACTGAATGTGTTGGGCATATTACAAAAGAAAGAGAGCCACTATTGACTGTATTACAGGATAGCCTATTTCTAGCGCAACTCATGACTGTCTACCCGACAAAAAGGGAAAATGGCGATCGGGTCATAGAAAAATTTACATTAGAAAGTCTTTGGTTTGAAGATCCGAATGTGCCATTTGAGGCATTGGTCATACGCACATTGCCCAACGAGATTCAGAAAAAACAAGTGAAATACTCAGGGACAAATCCAATCTATATAGATCACGACGCAATGGCTTTTGTTGCGGATAAAGGGATAAATCACATACTTGTAGATATTCCATCGGTTGACAGAGAAGAAGATGGTGGCAAACTGGAAGCACACAGAAGGTTCTGGATGGACGGTAGAGCAAAAAAATGCACCATTACAGAATTAATTTATGTGCCAGACAGCGTTCCAGATGGAATTTACGTATTAAATTTGCAGACAGCATCCATTCAATCGGATGCGATACCTTCAAAACCAATATTGTATCAAGTAAGATGAACTACGCAGAAAAGCAAATCTTTGAGCTTAAAAATCTCGTCAGCAGATACAGGAGAATTCCTGAGCAAGCTCATCATGATTTTATTCATTTTTATGAGAGCTATTTCAATCTCATAGAGCAATTGAATTTTGAGGAAATGATTGAGATGAAATTCACTTATCTTAAATCTCTCTATCATCTTGAAATGATTGATCTATTTCAATATAAAAGTGAGAAATTTTTGGTAGATTTATTAAACCACGATGAATTTAATAAACGACAACACAAGATCTATGAAGAGATCCTATATTTAAAAGCTATAGCATTTAAAGATGAATTAAAATCTTTACAATCTGCGAATATTCTAGCCGCTTTGGTGAAAATGAATCCCGAGGATATTCGATTTACATCTGATCTAAAGAAAAATTATTATCAAGAAGAAATTATTAAAATGAGGGCTTGGATAGGCCTTACTATAAGCATCGTAATTATTAGTTTGATTTTGTCTGCTGCCCAACTCTTTATAATTCAACATTTTTATCCTAATTTATTTGAGCTTTGTGATTTAGTAAGAAATTTGAGCTTTGTCTTTGGTATCATTTTGTTTTTTTCCATTCAAGCTAAAGCAATTATGCTAGTAAGGCAAAAATTAAAGAAAATCAAAGAAAAATAACACGTAAATGGCTCTAATGCTATTCATTTCTATCGAAATTAGCAATGCATTAATCTAAAAATGAGCATAGAGTAATCTAAAGTCTTACTACCTTTGCGACCTGATGACGTCAAAACAATTATTTTATTTATCTTTAGTGACAATATTTGCAGTATTGTTCATTGATCAAGCTTCCAAAATATGGGTCAAAACACATATGCAGCTCAATGAGGAATTTCCTATTTTTGGACAAAGCTGGGCAAGAATACATTTCATCGAAAATGATGGTATGGCCTTTGGCTTAAGTTTTGGTGGAGATTATGGCAAATTGTTTTTAAGTTTATTTCGAATAGTTGCAGTTTCTTTTTTAATTTATCTATTAGCTCAAATTATTAAGTCAAAAGAAAAACCAGGCATAGTTGTCGCTTTCAGTTTGATTCTAGCTGGAGCAGTTGGAAATATAATAGACAGCGTATTCTATGGAGTGATTTTTTCCAAATCTCCATTTCATGGTGGCGAATTAGCCCAACTGTTTCCAGCAGAAGGAGGTTATGCGCCATGGCTAATGGGTTGGGTAGTCGATATGTTTTATTTCCCTATGGTACAGGGACATTTTCCGAGCTGGTTTCCTATTTGGGCTGGAGAAGAGTTTGAGTTTTTTAGACCGATCTTTAATGTCGCGGACTCAGCTATATTTATAGGAATTTGTATTTTTTTACTATTTTATCGTAGTTTTTTTAGTGCTGAGAAAGCGGTGAAGGAAAGTTGAAATTTAGAAACTATTACAAGCAATAAGCTCTTGATAATGTGAAGTAGAAATTTGATATCTTATTTATTTTTAGTGGTACTATAATTAATTTAATCATTCACATAATATTTTTTGAACCAAAGTCATTTGAATTTGAAATTCTATCCCATTTTTCCTTTCGATTAATTTGAATGAGCACAAAAAATAAAACAAAAATGAATAGACCAGAAAAAATAGAATACAATCCTTATTTTCAAAGTTATATTGACTTGGTAGAATTAGGAGATTTTCAAGAAATCTTTACAACGAATACAAAACAAACAATTGATTTTTTTAATAGTATTCCATTAGAAAAGCATAACTATAAATATGGCATTGACAAGTGGACAATAAAAGAAGTTTTAATGCATATAATTGACACAGAAAGAGTGTTTGCTTATAGAACACTTGTTTGTTTACGAGGAGACAACAAAACTCCATTACATAGTATGGATGACAATTTATATGCCTCTAATATTGATGTAACTATACGCACCATGGAAAGTTTGCTTGACGAATTTCAAGTAGTAAGAAGAAATTCAAATCTACTCTTTCAAAATATTTCAGAAGAGCAAAGCAAGTTTCTAGGAAATGGCGTTACTCACAATTTTAGTGCAAGAGCATTAGGTTTAATAATGATGGGTCATCTCCTACACCATACTAAAATTATAAATGAAAGGTATTTATAACTTGAATGCAAATGAAAAACAAAGAACAACAAACATTTGTTCCATTGCATAACAACAGAGTTATTTCAAAAGTAAATAATTGTGCAATATGTATATTTTTTAGTTCATATTTTTAAAAAAATAGAGCTCAAAAAATTTATTTTTTTTAACTCCTTCTTACATTATAAAAATTGAACTGGTAAAAAATGAAGTTAATATTATTTTCATATTTCAACATATTGATCATATTAACATCTTGCAACGGACGGACAAAAGAGAATGCATTGAACTCTGAAAATGTAAACAAAAATATTTCACTAGGTGACACAGTAAACAAACTTGGAAAACAATTGTGGTATGTGTTTCAAGACAAGCAAAACAACTATTGGTTCAGTAGCAATGGAGAAGGTGTGTATCGATATGATGGAAAAACTATTGTAAATTTTACGACAAAAAATGGACTTTCTAACGATACGATTAGGCAAATTCAAGAAGACAAATTTGGAAATATCTACTTCACAACCTTTGGAGGTATCAATAAATTTGATGGAAAGAAAATCAACTCTTTGCAATCTATAAAAAGTAAAGAATGGAAATTGGAACCTGAGGATCTGTGGTTTAGCATTCTGGGGAAAAGAGAAGAACATGGACCTTATCGATATAATGGTAAAACTCTATTCCAATTAGAATTCCCAAAACATTACCTGCATGATGAAATTTATCAAAAAGGCATCAATCCATTTTTTAGTCCTTATGAAGTTTACTGTATATATAAAGATCGAAAAGGCGCTATGTGGTTTGGCACTTCAGTTTTTGGTGCCTGTCGTTTTGACGGACAATCTATCAAATGGATGTATGAAGAAGATTTAACAATAACTCCGACTGGTGGCACTTTTGGTATTCGTTCCATTTATGAGGACAAAGATGGTAGATTTTGGTTTTGTAACACTTGGCATCGATATATTTTCGATTTTGACAAGACAATAAAAAGCGACAAATTGCAATACCATAAAACAAATGGTATTGGAAATGCAGAAATATTTGGAGGAGACAAATATGTTTACTATTCCTATATTGTTGAGGACAAGAACGGAATTATTTGGCTGACAACTTGGGACAAAGGAGTATATAAACTTGAAGGGAAAAGCATTACAAACTATACAGTTCAAGATGGAATAAAAAACGTCAATTTAGTTTCAATGTATATGGATAATCAAGGCAACTTATGGCTTGGTACACTTGAAAACGGAACATTCAAATTTAATGGAAACACATTTGAAAAATTTAATCCGTAATAATTGAAAGTAGAGCGTCTAGAAAAGCCTAACTTAATTCAACGTAGTTGTATAAATATAACAGATAAAAAGAGATTGATATAAATAGGAGGTCTACTTTGTTATACATTTTTCCTTTTTTTACCAATTGTGCTTTACAAATTATTAAATCCCGTAAATGAATACTTTGCTAAAATAATGGTTCTATTAGTTAGTTTAAGTGTCCCTATATTTTTCTTAAATGTTCAAAATGAATTGACTATTCTTTCATTAATAAATGATACAAACAATCGGTTTGGTTTTTCTCCAGAACAATTGCAATCACAAGTTATGCTAAACCTTGCCCAATACAACAATGGAATGCGAATAGTTCATATATTTTCTGGGCTTTGGTTATTCCCGTTTGGCTATTTAGTTTTCAAATCGGGATTTCTTCCAAAAATTTTAGGTGTATTATTGATGCTTGGCTCTTTTGGCTATTTACTAAATTTCGCGGGGCACACTTTAATTCCTAATTATTCAAAAATTGGAATCTCTTCATATATAAGTTTACCAGCAAGTATAGGCGAAATAGGAACTTGTATTTGGTTATTAATTATTGGAGTAAAAGACAGAAAGGCAATTTGATAGCTGCTTACGTAAAAAGTAAATGAAATCTTTTCCAATAGCAGTGCAATTTAAAATTTTCAAAACATTACAACTTATAATGAAGATATCTTCACATTAAAAATCTTGTCCACCACATTAAGAAAAAACACATAGATTAAAAAAATATATTTTTGAAAACCTAGAAGTAAGGAAAGTCTACTCTATATTTGTCTTATGATGGAATACAAAAACCTAGAATTAAGATAGAATTAAAAAAAACTCTATATAATAGTTTGGGATTGAATTTCACAAATTAAATCTTGTTTGGAACTTATTTTTTTTAAAAATTAAATGTTATGAAAAAAATAATCTTTTTATTTTTTCTTACCTGTACTGATTTATCTGCACAGTTTAATTTATCACTTTCAGCAGGTGTAAATTATAGCAATTTTAATACAATTTTATTTGGCAAAGTGTATTATGATTTATTTCAAAAATATAATAAATTCATTTTTTTACCCAATTTGGGTGTTGAATTGACTTATACTACTAATAAATATAAAATAAGATCCGGAATTTTTTTATCTCAAAGAGGATTTAAAGATACTGGTGTTCCAGGATTTATAAAGGATCCATATATAGCTGACTATGCTTCATACATAGAAATACCTGTTGAATTTTCTTATCTATATTGTAGAAAAAAAATTGAATCCGGACTAGGATTGGTATTTCATAGAAGGAACAATGATGGATTTGAATATTACGGTGAAAGAAATAAACCTTATGGTTTGGGCATTAAAGTGACTTCAATGTTTCATTTAACCAAAAGAATTGGCATAAAGCCAAGCTATACTTTTGGAAATGTTGATAAATATATACTTAATACCTATAGTAATTTTCTGCACCATGTATTTGCTATGAATGTAGTTTACAACTTTTATCGTTTTGGAAAAAAGAAAAAGTAAATAACTGACTACAATGTATTAACGAAGGTAGCTGCAATTGAAGTTATTAGTTTCATAGGAATATTAAATTTTAAGAAATTTATTTAGATATCTCTTTAGCTATAGTCTGCAGCTAGCTCGTAAATACAAATTAGAAATGGTCACAACAAATCGAAAACAAGGTCAAGGCGTTATTCCGGATATTATCATTGAACCTACATAGGAAGAAATTCTGTCTAATGAAGATGTAGTTTTAAAACCTGCTATTGCTATGTGTAGGAAACGAATTAAAAAAAAACCCACAAATTAGTTCTACATAATTGAATTAAAATTATAATTTTTCCTGCAGACTATTGCGTCATTAGGACAAATAACATATTTTTACATAAAATTTTCTTATAATAAGTATATTGAAACCACTTTATATTAATAAATAATAATAAGCGATGGAAATTCAAATATCCTCAGATTTCAAAAAAATGACTGGTAAAGCAATTTTTGCTATTATCTTATTTATTTTAACATATTTTTTTATCTTAGCTTTAGCAGTAGGCATGACAGTACTTTGTGTGATTGGTGGAATTGCTTTAATTAAAGCTCAACCAGGAGCAGCTACAGCCATGATAGGAATTGGTCTAGCTAGTTTAGGATTTTTAATTCTTATATTCTTGTTTAAATTTTTGTTCAAACAACACAAGGTAGATAGAAGTCATTTAACTGAAATCTATGAACATGATGAGCCAAAGTTATTTTCTTTTATACGTGATATTGTAGAAGAAGTAAAGACCGACTTTCCTAAAAGAATATATTTATCTAGTGACGTAAATGCATCTGTGTTTTATGATTCCAATTTTTGGAGCATGATTTTTCCCATTCGAAAAAATTTACAAATTGGTTTAGGGCTAGTGAATACGATTACAGAACAAGAATTTAAGGCAATCTTAGCGCATGAATTTGGTCATTTTTCACAAAGAAGTATGAAAGTGGGCAGCTTTGTTTATAACGTAAATCATATCATTTATAATATGCTTTATGACAACGAATCTTTTGATAAAATGATAACTAAATGGGGAGATATTAATTGGTACTTTTCAATCTTTGTTGCGATTGCACTTAAAATTATACAAGGCATTCAGTGGATTTTAAGAAGAATGTATGATTTTATTAATATCAGTTATATGGCACTATCGAGAGAAATGGAATTTCATGCAGATGAAATTGCAGCTCATGTTGCAGGATATATGCCTTTAAAAGAATCTCTTTTGAGAATGGATTTAGCTGATTACTCCTATAATGTTGTGTTGGGCTATTATGAAAGTAAAATTCCAGAAAACATTAAAAGCAAAAATATTTTTAAAGAACAAGGATATGTACTGAATTTTTTAGCAAAGCACAACAAGCTTTCATTCAAAAATAATTTACCCTTAGTGACTGAATTTGATTTAAGTAAATATAATAAATCAAAATTGACAATTAAAAATCAATGGGCTTCACATCCAAGTACTGAAGAGAGGATAAGAGCTTTGGAAATGACCAATATCAAAAAGGAAAATGTAGAAATACCTGCAATTTTAATGTTTAATAATGCTGAAAGAATACAAGAAATTATTACAGAAAAACTTTTCTCTGCCGTTACTTACTCAGCAAATACAATATCATTGGATTTTGAAAAATTTAAAAATGAATATTCTCATGAGTTTAGAAAAAATAGTTTCCCTATAGAATATAACAGCTATTATGACAACAAAAATCCAATTGAGTTTGATGTTGAAAGTATAATTGATTATCAAGTTTCAGAATCTTTCGATGAGCTTTTTAGCAAAGAGAAAGTGGATATGGTTTATGAATATATTTCATCTCAGAATGATAAGAACATGCTGAATGATATAACAAACAAAGTATTCAATATTAAGACTTTTGATTACGAAGGAATAAAATATAGATCATCTGAAGCTCAAAATTTAATCCCTGAAATCGAATCATCTCAGAATAAGATTATTGATAACATTAAAGTAAATGATATTAAAATTTATAAGTACTTTTATAATAAGTCTTTAAAAAATAGCGATCCTGCCATACTTAAAGAAAAATATATCAACTTTTTCAAACTGGATTCAGAATATAATAACAAAGCAGATTTATATAATAGAATTTCGAAGGCTACAGATTTTATAAATATTGTAACGCCCTTTGCAGTAATAAAAGAAAATCTCAACGCCCTTCTCCCTTTAGAGCAAGAACTAAAAACCGAAATTAAAAATTTACTGTATAACGAACTTTTGAAAAATGAAATTTCAGAACAATCTAATGAAAATTTTGAAAAGTATCTATCCAAAGAATTAGAATACTTCTATAGTGAATCATATAGTAATGACAATCTTCAAATTTTCTTCAATGCTTTGCATGATTACAACTACCTTTTATCACGGCAGTACTTTCTTGTTAAATTGGACTTGTTGAATCATCAAATTGCACTTTGTAAATAATCATTCACTAACTTCCCTATTTTATAAACCAAGAAATAAAATAAATCAATCCCTCTGTGCCTCACAAAAAATGCAAAAAATTATTCTGGTTGAGCACTGTGTTTCTTGCCTCAAATAATGCAATTGCAAAAAAGCAGACAGCACAAAATTTTGACTTCAGACATCTAGTTTTTGAGTACTAGCAATTCTACTCCCAGAAATTATTATTCTTTTTCAAACTTGTCTTTATGCCTCGCATATTATATGTAAAACTCAACATCACATATCTCGCCAAAGTTTCTGTACGAGATTCCGTTATGGTATTGCCATAAGCACTTTGATTGATACCAATGTTTTGATTGAAAAGATCATATGCTGAAAGACGCAACTCGCCTTTTTGATCTTTCAAAAACACTTTATAAACACTTAGATTCAGCAATGGTACATTCTGATTGTTGTCGAATTGATCATTAGAGTAAACATTCAATCTGAAATTAGAATTCAAGAAAATATTTTTTGGAAATTTGTAATTCAAATCTATGCTGTGATTCTGATTAATCAATTCTTGATTGTTGAATGCTAGATCAACATATTGTACAGAATTAAAACGAATGTTTGTATTGACAAAGCAACTAAAATTATCATTTGGTGTGATGTTCAGTCTTATCCCGCCTCCATGTCCATTTGTCTTGCTTGTTCCTTCTGATTGATTGATAAGCAAAAAATTCTGATTATAGCTATAATTATAACTGAAATTCAATGTGTATTTATTCTTTATAATCGGAAATCCATATCCCAAGTTTGCCCAAATACTATTTGCAAATTTATAATTGATGGGTTCGCTTGTTGTAATATTGAGTAAATCGGTATTTTGCCTTCTAACTATTTTATTTTCAGTATAGGTATAGTTTACTCCTGCATAGATATTAGTAAATGTTGCCGAATTAAACTTATTAAATCGAACACTTGCATTATGATTAAATTCGGGAGTAAGATTGGGATTCCCTTTACGAATAAATCTAGGGCTTGTATAATCTGTAATAGCTTGTAGATCCTTTAAATTCAGTTCATTCACAGAACCATTGTATTCGACACTTACATTTTGATTTCGTTTAAGATTAAAATCAAAAGATAAATGCGGTATTATATTTCGAAAATTTTTATTCAAATCATCTGCCACCTTATTTGTTCCAGAAAAGTATTTTCCTCTAAGTGCCATTTCTTGCACCGCCACTCCAATGGATAAATTTATCCCTTCATGTGAATAACGAATCGAAGATCCTACACGATTCAATTGTGCTGTTTGGTCATTGGATCTGCTTAAGCTGTCATTGAATACCCGAGTAGAAAGATCTGGTAAGTCATATACATTTCGATTATTATCTTCTATGCGATGATTGAAATTGTAAAAGGTTTGGAGGAAAAATTTACCTGCTATTGGCTCAACAAATAACGCACTAGATTTTAAGATTTTTCGATCATTTATTGTTGGCGTATTTTGATTGATATTGAATAGTGAATCTCGAATTGGATTTTCCCAATAGTATGCAAAGCCAGATTTTAAATCATACGTTTTATCCAATGATAATCCATTGTAGCCTCCGCTCAAAGAAAATTTTCTCCCTTTCTTTTTGAATTTTTTTCTATAGATTACGCTGCTATTCCACTTTACTACATCAGAATTATTCAATGTAAATTGATTGACTGCATTTCTTTGTTGTAATGACTCAGTATTAGTCAATGAATGCGCTTCTTGTTCCGTTTCAGCCTGTCCAATATCAGTATTTGCAATAGCTACAATAGTGTTCATTGAATCTATTTTAAATTCATATCTGAACGAAACGGCATGATTCATTTTTGTTCGATCTCGTAATGTCGTATCATTTACTGAATAGGGACGATCTGGAATGAGGTATTGATTTTTTCTAAACGAATTGGTCAATAAATTATTGAATGAATAAAAATAACTTGTACTTAGATTTGACTTCTTGTGATCATAATTGTAGTTCACTCCACCAGAAAGTTTTTTAGGAAATCCACTGGCATTTCCTCCCCAAAATTGCTCTCCCAAATTTTCATCATCTTCGGATTCTCCATCATCGCTATAAAAATATCTATATCTGCCACTCGAACCAAAGCCAAAATCATCGCTATCATCCCAATTGAAACTATTGCTTCCTTTGAAATCTTGATAATCATTCCAGCCTAAACCATTTCTTCCTGTATTATTCGCTACTCCAATAAAACTGAATTGTTCTTTCTTATTGAACTTATTGTAGTTTGCTTTGATTTCTGCAGTTTCTTCCGTGCCCACTCCAGCTGTCACTTTTCCAAAACCACCTTTTTTGAAACTCTCCTTGAGTTCAATATTCATTGCTTTATCCGCATTGGCTTTGCTACCACTTGCTAGTTGTTCTTCACTTGCATCAGTAAAAATTTGAACTTTCTTAACGCCTTCTGCGGGTAAATTCTTTGTAGCTGCCTTTGGATCTCCACCAAAAAATCGTTTGCCATCGACAGTCACTCGTTTGATATCTTTCCCTTCAGACTTCAAGCCTCCCTCAGCATCTACTTCAAGTCCGGGCAATTTGCGCAAGAGTTCTTCCACAGATGACCCTGGTGGCACTTTAAATGTAGAGGCATCATATTCTATCGTATCTCCTTTTATCGACAGTGGAGCCTTAGCTTCTTTAATCACAACTTCAAACAATTCTTTAGAGATCTGACTTAATTGGATGGCTCCGAGATCAATCTCTTTTTGCTCTTTACCAATCGCTATTTGTCTTGGTAAGTATCCAATGTAATTAAGTTTCAAAATATAATTTCGTCTCGACACATTCTTGAATAAGAATGAACCATCTTCTTCAGATCGTACAAAATCCAAAAGTGTACTGTCCAAATCATCCAAGAGAAATACTGAAGCAGATTGTAATGATGTCCCTAAGGTATCAGTTACTTTCCCTTTAACAGTCATTTGTGCTTGAAGACCAAAGTGAATTAGAAAGAAAATTAGTACAATTGGTATAGTACGTATCATTGTCCAGAATTGTTTGAGCATCTACAACTGCAAAATACGTTATAATATTATCTAGATTCTAGAAAATTGCACAAAACAACCAAAAATAGATCTTTCAGATTGTTCTTCAAATTTGGGTCAAATCATTACACAAATTTACTTACTCTGTAATCATCTGAACCAATTCTGTTTGCTGAACATCTCCATGTTGGACCCTTATGTAATAGTTTCCAGACTTATAATTTTCATTCTCTAATGAAATGGATTTTGCTCCTTCACTCAAGCGTCCTTCATAAATGGTCTTGACTAATCTTCCGAGTGAATCAAATAAGCATATCGATGTTTTCGCATTTGATGATTGGAAATTAATTTTTGCAAAATGAACCACTGGATTTGGGTAAACACTCATTTGTAATGCATTTTGCTTTTGATTAAAATCATCGATATCTACAGTCGAACACTCATTTTTTATTAATGGTAAGTTTTGGAAATTGCGTAAAAGAACCTGATCTGTACTTTGCTGTGAAATACAAAACCAATCTTTTAAAACCGATGCATAAACTGACCTAAAGTCATATTGCATTGGTAGATTATCATTTTCTGTGAGTGTCGCAGGAATCTGTGGACTATTTCCAATAACTCCAGACTGTACTTTAGAACCAAAAAGAAACATAGGAGCAGCAGCACCATGATCTGTCCCAAGACTATCATTTGATTTGATTCTTCGGCCAAATTCTGAGAAAGTCATTCCTAATACTCGCTGATCTAAACTCATCATCTCTAGGTCGCGCTGGAATGCTAAGACAGCTTCAGATAGATTCCTTAACAAGGTGGCATGAGTTCCTTGAGACTTATTGCCGTCCACTACTTGATTGGCATGTGTATCAAATCCACCGAGACTCACTAAATACATTCTAGTCTTAAGCCCACCTTTTATAACTCTTGCAATGACTTTCAATGTGTCTGCCAAATAATTGCCTGTAGGATAATTGGCCAAATTATTTCCTTTAAGAAATGCAGCAATTAATTTATCTGCATAGGATTTCGACTGTCGCGAAATAGTGCGAATATAAGAAAGTTCTTTGCCAAATGGATTGTTTGGTGCTGGATCATTGATCCCTTGAGGCCAAGCGCCAAAAATATCTGTATTGGATACATTCATTGACATCTGCGCATTTTGCCCTTGGAACAACAATGGTAAATTAGCACCAACTTGTATGGCTAATGGATCTGGATTTTGGGCATTTGGATAATTAGCTGGAAATCCTGGATACTCTTGATTCAGATATCGCCCGACCCAACCTGTATCAATTACTTGGTTGGAATCAGAAGCCGAAGTCCAAATATCTGTCGCTCGAAAATGTGAAAAATTTGGTGTGGGATATCCAACAGATTGTATCGCATTTAATTTTTTTTCTTCAAACAATATTTTAAATCCTGACATTGCTGGATGTAGTCCAGTATTTGGAACACCACTTAAACTTAAGATTTCATTTTGGGGTATCATGATTTTCGTACGAGCATCAGCTGCAGATAGCCTTGCATATTTATCCAATGGAATCAATGTATTCAACCCATCATTTCCACCACCTAAATATATCATAACGCAAACATGATCAGTATCTACTGTTGGATTAACTAAAGCATCTAAGATACTATTATTACTGTAGGCATTCATTGGAATTCCTTGAAGCAATGTTGGCACTACGACTCCTGTGGCTGCAGTTTGTATAAAATTACGACGTTTCATTTTTTTCTTTTTAAAATAGTTCTGGGTTGGGGTGTATCTATTAACTTAAATGATATTCTGCTTGACTCATGATCTCTCTGAACAAACTACTCAATCTTGTCACCACTGCATTGCGCAATGTGAGATCATTAGGCGTTTCGAGATAATCAAACCATAAAGAAGACCAATAACTATCGTCTGGAAATCCAGTGACTAAAAATGATTTGAAATATACAATGGATGTATCGCTGAGATCTATATTGTAAAGATATTTCACGCATTCCTTTACACATTCTGTTGCATTTTCTGGTTTCTTCAGTTTTGAAACAAACAAAATTGGGTCTATTTTCAAGCTAATGTCTGCAGAGCTTATTCCTTTTGAACTATTAATGTTTTCAGCCACTCTATTTCGATTTGCCAATGTATCTGCATTAATCCAAATCTCATGAAATTGTGGCGATTGATACCATGCTTGCCATCCCGACACGATCGGAGGATCTGCAAGATTCAATCCTTGATAAGCATTGAGCACTGTGACAAGTCCCCAGGTTTGATATTGCTTTACGAGATCTGCATTTACTGTATTAATATCGAATTCTCGAATCATTCCAACCGAATAATCCAAAGGACTTTTAATCACACATCCAATACTTGCTGCATCATAAAAATGTTGTGATTTGAACAGTTTTTCTAGTACTGGTTTTATCTGAAAATTGGATTGTTTAAATAATTCTGCAAGTGGTCTGATGACATTAATCTCGATATCATTATTGATTTCATAATAAACAAAAAACTGATAAATTTTTCTGCAAATATGTCTTGCTGTTTCGGTATTATCAAACAGCATATTGACCAATTGATTTAATTCATTTTCTCCATCTTCAAACAATCTTCCTGCTATTTTTTTATTTCCATAGAATGATGAAAATTGTTTTGTTGACGTATCGTGATCTGTAAATAAAAAGAAATAAGTAATCGGCGAACTAAAAATATTGATACGAAATCCGGTAAGAATTCTAGCAGCCGCTTTCACATCATCCTCTGTATAATGAGAATCGAGACCTTTGCCTACAGTAAAGAGTTCTTGTAGTTCTCTGCCATAATTTTCATCTGGTGATGTTTTTGTATTGAGATATCCATTGAGATATCTTAGCATGGCTATATTTTTACTCATTAAAATCGTGAGATTGCGAATTTCACCCAAGCAATTTTCTCGGAGCAATTTATAATAAAAATACATTCCTTGTGCGATCTGCACTTCATCGGCTTCCACTGCAAAATGATTGTGCCAAAAGAAAGTCAATTTTTCTGTGATATTCGTCTTTTGATTTATAATATTTCCAGTCCACCATGCTTTGAATACATCTGTTCGCGCCTGATAATATAACGGATTCAATGTAGTATTTACTGGTGCATTGACAAAAGTCTGTCCATAAGGGACGTCGGGATCTGGAGATGCTGGTGTACTATAAATATTAACAGGAGGAGCTGGTATCGTATCCAAAACAAGCAATTGATCAACCGCTTGACTCATGGATTTACTCACCAATGTGTCAACGTCTGTCTTCTTTGCTCCAAATGTCAATCGGCGCAATAAATGTATGGCTTGTTTTTCATTCCAAGGACCAACATAGGGATCCAGACTGGCTGTAGGTGGCATGGATACAGCCTGCTTTTGTCTCCAAGAATTGAGAAAATCAGTTCGATTCATAATCAAGTTTAACGGACTAAAATTAATCTAAATTTTGTAATCCAAAGTTAAAAATTGATTAAAAAAGTATAACTGTAGTAAAAAAGATAGTAAACAATCGAGATGCCTATATAAAAAATTATACAACAAACTTCATTGTTTGAAATGATTCAATAAATTGTATTGCAATACACTCTTATGATCAAATTGCAATATTATTTCACAATTTTAATCACATTGTTTTTTTCACCTTCTTGTATTCGTATCAAATAACTTCCCTGTGGAATGTCATTCGCATCCAGTTCAAAAACTGAGGAAGACTGTCGATTCTGAATATTTTTAATCAGCAATGTTGCGCCATCTATTGAATGCACAGAGACAGTCAGATCGCCTTCGACGGCTTTTTTTGTTTCAATAAATAATTTATTCATATTAAAATAGGCTAGGTAGAAATTACTTTTTTGTTGTGGATTCACTAGTAGTATTTTACTTTTTGTAACGAATCCATTTTTTTCATAAATCGTGAGTCGATAATATTGTATTTCGTAGGTTTCTTTTTGAATTGAGTACTCATTCATTGCAAAATCAGATGTACTTTCATAAATCGTTTGAAAGGATGAATTGATTTTTTGCTCCAAATGTATTTTTGCTACATCCTCTGGATTATCTAAAGTCCATTTTAGTATTCGCTCTTCGCTATCTGAAATCCAAAAATTTAAATTGCGAATAGCAAGTACTCCTGCTGGTGCCAATCCTGCATCGATATCCATTTCGTTGGTATTGGGGAGAATAGTCAACAACTCAGTTGTGCCAAATCCAAAGGTTCCTGTGACATCGCTATCAATGGATTCACTCGATTGATTTGGAAAGGTAAAAGTCTTGTTATTCGGTGTATTAAATTTTAAATAATATTGACCTTCATCCACCAAGAACTCAAACTTTCCAGTATTGTCTGTGTACTGTGAATCAATGATCATATCATTAGAATCGAATAAATAAACAAGCACATTTGGTTCAGCTTCTTCATTAGAATCTTGAATGCCATTCATGTAAGATGCACCTTGTCCGATATCATTCCAAACATAATTTCCCAATCGAAACGCTTTGAATAATCCTATATCCTGATTTTTATTCGACTCATATTCAGAAAGTGAAATGGTAGAACTCGTATTCAATCCATTCATATGGTCAATGTCGGAATCATTGGCTTCAGTAGTTTGATTGGATTTTGTAACATAGTAAAATGTTGGAACATCGAGTTTGATATAATATGAGTTAATTGCTAAATTTTCAAAAACAAATGTGCCTGATTCTCCAAGTGCATTTGTTGATGTCAATTTGGTATCGACTAGAACATTAGTTAGTTTGTTATAGAGATATACTTGGATCTGATTTATACCAGATTCATTTGTATCTTGAATACCATCTCTATCTACATCTAGCCAAACTTTATTTCCAATGGATTGCGCATAATATAATGCTCCATCCACGTCTGTTTTTGGAGTATTGTAGATGACATCAAATAGTGCAGAAGTATTGTCCCCATTGCTATGATCTATATCATTATCTTTATCCTCTGTCGTTCTATTTGCTAGACTTGCTTTATATCCTTTTCCATTAGGTAAATTAATTTTGATATAAAATTTTCCTGGTGGAACTTGATTAAATTGATAATACCCTGACTTTTGTGTTGTAGGATGATTTTGAGTTGCAGTTTGATCAATGAGTGCATGAGCACTATTATAAAGCAATACTGTTATACCATTTAAGCCTTGCTCATCATTGTTTTGAATTCCGTCTATATTTTGATCAAACCAGATATAATCTCCAACAGTTGTCTTGCGAAAAATTCCTGCATCGAATTGGGTATTATATTCATTGCCTATAACTTGAATCGTATTTGTGAATCCTGTAGTAGGATTTGGATCCGAATCAAGTAGTTCATTTGTACTCGATACTTTCTGGGGAGAAAAATAAAAACTAAATGGCAATACAAACTGAATCAAATAATAGCCTGGTGTGAGATTCGGAAAATAATAGTAACCATTACCTGTTACACTAAAACTAGTTTGTGTACTTGCCAAAGCAGAACCATCTGGAATACCATTTCGATCCACGTCTGCATATAACTTAACTTGGACACCATTAATACCTGGTTCGTATTTATCAAATACACCATTTGCATTGATATCTTCCCAAACTTGGTCTCCAATGGTAGCTAATGCGACACTCTTAGTAGCGCAACTAAATAGAATAAATAATACAGCATAAAGCCTAGCGGCTTTATAATTAAAAAAGAACATTTTACGTCGGTTTTGGTATAAATAAGAATCCAATGTAGGTTCCATCTACAGATCGGAGACCCAAATATATATATAATTTTTATTTAATATGTTTTTTTCGCAAAAAAAAGCGTCAAATAGCTAAAACAGCATAAAATTTGGTAAAAAATGAGGAAAATTAGGAAAATAGGGGATTTTTCGCAGTTAAATAAAACTTGGCATATTCTGCTCAATTAGATCTTATTTGGTGGACTTTTGGTCTGCTTATTTGCAAGAGATATAAAAGAATAATTTTACATTTGCTATTCAAAACAGAAAAAATTCTAAGCTATAAAATTAAACTCAATGAAAATTTTAAAAAAATTACTTGTCGGATTCATTGCATTGATTGCAGTATTATTGATCATAGCTCTTTTTGTTCCAAAACAATACACTGTGTCAGTAAGTGAAACGATCAACAAACCAAAACAACAAGTTTATGACTATGTCAAAACATTAAGGAATCAAACCCAATACAGCGAATGGGTCAAAGCAGATCCCAATCTAAATCCAGAAATCATTGGAACTGACGGGACAGTAGGTGCTATACAGCGTTGGGATAGTAAAAATGATAATATTGGAGAAGATGTAGGTCAAGGTGAACAAGAAATCAAAAACATGACCGAAGACAGAATTGATATAGAGATACGTTTTAAAAGACCTTTTGAGAGTAAAGCAAATACATCCAACATAATTAAAGCTATTTCTGAAAACTCTACATCAATTACTTCTGAGTTTTATTCGAATGATGCATATCCACTCAATTTGATGTCATACACATTTGGTCAAAGCATGATTAAGAAAACACAAATTCAGAATTTGAAAAATATCAAACAAATTTTAGAATCTCAATAAAATAATTCTCCTCAACCCCATTCACTATCATAAATCGGGTGAAATCTCTTACCAATAGTTGTTAAAAAAGTCAACGCTATTCAGGCATGAATAACGAACTACTAATTACTTACGACATCACCTTTACAAATAGTAATTTTACTATTGACATATTTGCTCTAAAATCATGCTCCGGCATATCATATGAATTTTTTTTACTTCTCATTCGTTCTCTATTGTAAAAAACAAATAACAATATCAGCCAAATTAGTAATCATGCTTTTAATCATCATCCCACAACATTCTAAATTGTAAAGCAGCATTTATTAGCTTGGAGGGTCATTAGAATAACAGGGTGGTTCACAATTTTAGGTACTATAGACAAAGGAAATCAACAACTAAAGTAAATCAATAATGGTCCTTTGGTTCTTGAGGGAATTTCTAATACCAAAAACTCCAAGTGGCGGTATCAGGTTAATCTAACTTCCAATTATTAAAGTTTGAATCAAATTCAAAAAATCAGAATAATTAAAATGTCGACACAAATTTCTTTGATTTGTGGCGACATTTTAATTTATAAGTATGCAATAATACTATTGCTTCACTATATTCTCGTAATAAACTTTTCCTGAATCACACTTTAAAGCAAGAATATATTTGCCTGCCGCTAAATGATGTAATTGAATGGCTGACTTCTGAAGTCCTTTACTTATTTTAACTTTAGCAAGTTCACGTCGAATTTCTTTACCATCAATAGATAAAATGGCTAATGTTCCCATCTCATCCGTAGCTGAATTTATTTGAATTTGTATTTCGTCAGAGGTGATTAAATTAGGATAAACTTTTAATACATTCAGTTTACCGATTTCAAGCATTGCTACATTACTATATTCAGAAGTTTGATCTTCAAATATTTGTTTAATTCTATAATAATATTTTTTTGCTTCTTCTATAGAGGCATCAATATAGAAATACGATTTTTTCGTTTTATTGGTCATTTGAATTTCAGACAAAATATTAACAGATCCATCTGAATTTATTCTTTCTATTATGAATTTTTGAATTTGCTTTTGAATTTTTTACATCCCATTGCAAAACAGCACTATTGTTATAGTCAGTAGCATTCAGATTGAAATCGTTAGAGGCTAAAACTAATTTCACCACTCCAATTGAAATATTTTCAACTAAACTAGTTTGAGTTAATTTAAAAATTGAAGTAGTTCCATAGCCCATGCTGCCATCTACATCATTTGCCATCTCTTGTAAACTTGCTTTTTTTGTACTAGTAAATGAATATTGTAAAGGCATGTCAACTTTTACATAATAATTTCCAGCAGGAACTTCATCAAAAGTAAATGAACCGTCTTCATTGGTTTGACTTGTTTGGATAGTTTGATTTATTACATTTATCAAATGAACATTTATACCTTGGATTCCGGGTTCCATAATTTGGTATATCCCATCTCCATTTACATCATTCCATAAAATATTTCCTAATGCCGAAGTTCTATAAAATCCTGCATCAAAATCACATAACATATCACCTTCACGTGCTATGAATATTGGAGTTGTGTTTTCTCCATTAATAGTAGAAATATCAGAATCAGTCGTAGGATTTGATCCCAATCCTGTAATCGTCCTTGTATAATTTGATGGACCTTGCACTTTTAAATAATAAGTTCCTTCACATGTACAAAATTTAAAATAACCGTCCTTCCCTGTCTGTGGATTAGTTGATGTAACTTTAGTAGAGAAAAGTACTCCATTCTGCTCGTACAATTGTACAGTAATGCCATTTAAACCTACTTCATCGATATCTTGTAACCCGTTGCGATTCGCATCATGCCATACATAATCTCCTATAGGAACACAGGCTGTACAAATAGGTGGATAAAGTCTTGAAATCAATGGAAAACAAGAACAGGATCCATCAACAAAAACTAAAGCATTTCTTAATCGATCACGATTTGTAATATAATTAAAATCTAAATTTAAATTCCCTCTAGATAATGGTCCACTAACTATATGTGTTGCAATAGGAGCCGCCAAACTATCTGCTGAATCTAGGAGTCCATTTCTGTTTAAATCTTCAAAAATTCGCACACGTATATTTTGACTTGATGATAAATCTGCATCCAAAATTCCTAGAGAAAGTGTTGTATAGGTTCTTCCTGTGATATCTGGACAAGTTGTGTTTTGTCTTGTAAGCTGATAACTAGCTTTAGTATAAACTGTAGGGTGATTTGCCTCTGCAAGAGTAAGTTGAGTGCGACATATACTTCCATCATCTGCACAAGCAAGATCTCTTGTAGTAATGACCATATTCATAAAATTACGAATACTATTACATGTAGTAATTGAAGGGTCAACATCAATGCTAAACTTAAATTTAATTGAATCACCAGGAACTGTTATTGTCCCGATTGCCCATGCTACTTTTGTTTCACCTGAGCTACTTGAAATTAAAGTTGGTTCAGCACCTCCAAAATTTCGGATATTCCTTGTAGTAAGTGGAATATATGAATATCCATTAGGTAATGTAAGTTTAATAGTATCTGTTAATCTTGTAGTACCGGGACCAAAATTATAAAGAATAAGTTCAACTTCATTAAAATCAGAGCAAGCATTCAAAGTTGATGATGAAGCTCCTATAGCTAATCTACCTGAATACAATGTGTTTGGATCAATGATGTGAATTGGAGCAGTATAACCAGTGATAGACTCTTCTTTTTGAGATGTGCCTATTTGACAAGGAGATTGAGCAGACGTTCTATAAGGTATTCTTGTTCCATCTACAAATCCACATTTAGTTTGTGCTAAAAACCGAATATAATATCTACTGCTGTCTGCATTTTTTAATTGGTATGGCACTTCACCACCTACGCCTCCAAGTCCATTTGTGCCAGTGGCAGCTCTCCAAGCAGAGGTAATATTCCATTCATGTTTTTGCCCTAGTGGATCTGCTCCAATATTTCTTGCATCAGATATTCTCTTCCAATTTGAAAGACTTACATTTGGAGCAGGAGGCACATTTGTAGTGATAGGATATTGAATATAAGTTGATCCTGGAATGAGTTCAAATCCAGCAGGAAGAAAAACACTAAACAAAAGATTGGAAGCATCAACTTGACCTTCATTATCTACTTGTATTACAAATTCAATGTCATCACAAAGATCCTTTACTGTTATTGGTCTTGACTCAATAGGAAAAATTGATGATGCAGAAAGTGAAGTATTGAACGGTTTTACATATAATGGGTAACTTTCTATTGGACAGGTATTAGAAGTTGTGAACTTGGATATCCAATACAATTCCAACCGACCTCTGCAACAATACTATCCAAATTGCAATTCAAAGAATAAATTGCTGAAAGAAGCAGGTCAAATTCACTTCCTCCAGGTCTTAGATTGCCTAATTGATAAATATTTCCTGCACTTGGAGAAATTATTGTTCCACCCACTCTTAGATTATTGACATTAATCCTACCTGAATTATTTCTAAATGCAATCCAAACATTTTTCGCTTCTGTTTCAGATGCAACGTTATTAATTTTTAGAGGCCAAGTTAATGTTGGACTAGCACCATTATTTGTTTGTTTTGTGGATTGTAAAGATATCTGTGGTGGAGTAAAAAATAAAACTTCTGTATTACTTTCAGTAGATTTAGATAAATCATCACTTGAATCTGTATTTCCACCATTTGAAGGAAGGGAACTCAACTGGCCTTGATGGATAGCGGTGTATGAAAAACTTACTTTTTCAGTTGTTGCATTACAATCTGGTGCTAAATAAATTTTAATACTTAAATTGTATGCATCATCTGGTGTATCCCCAAATGCCTGAAGCATTCTGTGATTTAAACAATTGACCAACATTAAATTCCAAATTTCTAGATGATGTATTTATTGGATTAATTGGTGAACTTAATTGTACATTTCTCTCTTTTCCTCTTCCTCCAATTAAATCTATTTCAGAACGTAAATAATTATAACCTAAAGGTAAATTGACTGAAACAAGATTCATTAGATTCTGTTGTCGATATTCAAAAGGAAAAACATCGCGTCATGCACTATCATCATATGGATGATTGATATAGGAGTACGAAAACTGAATAAATTTATCTTCGCAGCCATTAAAATTGCTCCGCTTATTTGACCAAAGGATCCATAACCATAATAGTTAAATCGATTTATATACTGTTGACAGTCATTTAAATTAGGATTTGTTGGGTTACTTGTTTTTGAAATATAAAACTATTTTGTACTACATTTTCAACAATTACTGCTGGTCTATTTCTTGCAATTTCATAAATGATTTCTAATTTTATGCTATCGCCATTTCTAAATCCTTCAAAAGAACCTAAGTCAGTACAAGAATTACCTAATAAAGCTGTTCTCCCAAATTCAAATTTGAATGTATTAGCATTTTTTCGAGATACTAATGGATTACAACTAAATGCTCTATTTGCACTTTTATCATAGATTTGTACTATTGCAGATCTAACTTCTGTTTCAGGTGCTATTTCAAAACTAGATTCTAGATATCCAAAATCCCATAGATCATTTGTTGCATCTTTTACAACGGCTATATGTGTAGCTGACAATAAGTCACCACTCATAGCTCGATAAGTATTAATTGGATCTACCGAAGGGTTTGCTATTTGCGAACCATCAGGTAATTGATCGCCATTGATATCTTTTAAACCATAGCTTATTCGTTTCATATCACTTCCTAAAGTCAATAATCCTAAACAGTTTGAATTGCTTGGAATGCATTTAGGAGAAATCCTTAATGTGTCAGCTCCGATTGGTACTGCACAACTACAATTTAGTGGATCACTGATATAATTAAATTGTGATTTAATTTGGACTTCATTTGGCAAAATTGCACATGATCCTAAGACTAATTTCTTAATAAAAATCTCAGATTTAAAAAGCCCAATTCCTGCAAGTTGTCCCGCCTTAATATTATATCTTGCGACAATTTTATTTTGTATAGGATCATAATTTATTGATATTGGATCCCACATTTCTCCATATGGATTTGTCCACATTAGATCGTTGTTATTTCCGCTC
>JADKGL010000002.1 GCA_016722295.1 Saprospiraceae bacterium | reverse complement strand
ATAAACTTTCACTGCTTTTGGCATTATTGAAAGTTTGATTCCAGACATCCGTTGGAGCCAATGTTTCTGGTGCAATAATTTGTGCTTCAGAAATTGGACGTATGCAAAAATGAATACTAAATGCAAGACTGAATCAGAAGATAGTTTTTCATTTGAACTTACAAATTTTAACAAAATTGATTATCTAATTGTATAAATACATAATACTAGGAATTATATCTAGTGAAAAAAAAGAGATTTATTCTGCTCTGATGGATTCAGAAAATAACTTGTCCTGTACTAGAAACAAGATAATAAGTATAGGTCTGATAGATTGTATTCTTAATTCATTTGAATTTGGATCAAATAGTACTTCCACATTCATATCTTTTATTTTGTCTCCAATGTAATTTGTGGGTATGCAATTTGCTTTAACTTTTAATTATTGCATTGTACTTTTGGAGCAGTGAAATAATTGTAAGATCTTGGTAGATTGATCTTAATACACCCCATGAACTATATTTAGCATCGATCCCATAAATAAAAGAAAAATTCATACACAATAAAGGCTCATTTCCATTTTGCAAACTTCTAATTTCTGGAACTATTCATTATATAAATTGTAAAACGTAGAATCTCGGTGGAATCGCATTCAAAGCATTCTCATAACTTGGTAAATACCAAAAGTGATGAGTAATTAAATGATGTCCGCCTTCATAAAAGATCATCTTTTTTGAAGTGAATTACAAATAGATTGTATTGATTGAATGCGATCAAATCCTTGCTGCATATTCAATCTAGCCTCTCGTGCAATATCAGCAAATAGTCGCTCTTAGATCCAAGCTCATCGAGGATCGAATCTGATTTTTCTGAGATGCCGAATAATAAGTAGGGGCTATAGCGTCAAATGAATTCGCATTCATCGCCATAGCTCACGATACTCACATCATACCATCCTGTAAAGGCTCCTAGTATACGAGTAATTTTAGATAGCTCATTAGCATATACACTAGTCCATACATCCAATGCATTCTGTATTGCAGGAACATAACATTCAGACCAGGTACCAACAGGTTTGCAAAAATTTTCATCGAGCCACACCGCTTGTCCAAATATCCAATTCCATATCTCATTGCTGTATTCCACATAAAGATGTCTGCCTATCTCACATTAGATTTAAATAAAGCAGCCATATTGCGAATGTAATCATCACTTGCGCGATGCGGAATACAAATCCATGCATCGAGATCTAATTCATTCATCAATCGAATCATCACTTCATATGGAATTCCCTTATTCGTAGTCCATGTATAATAATTAAGTTGTGCGCGATCACGCCAATCCACCTTACCTGGAAGATCCCAAAGCCAAGAGTCTTTTTGTGACCAATGGTTGGTATGTCCCCAATCCATAAACCTCACTGATTTAAAGATCCTTAAATAATTAAGCCAATTTGGATTAAATATTTTCTCTTTATACGTCTGTAAATAATCTTGATGAATTATTTTAATATTGCGAACTGGATTCAAAGAATCTGATTTTGAAATAATCAATTGTATCTCACGATCTTTCGTATTTGTTAATCGGAATGAATAAGATTGAGCATCGAGTCTACGATAATTTTCAACTCCTACATTAATATCAATTTCACCACGCCCATCATAAAAAACAGTATAATCACCCAATTGCCATCCCGCTATTCTTCCCCAAATCGTCGCAACAAATTGTGGCCTCGTTACGCCTGAAATATTCTGTGGAATATGCGTCGGATAACCGTCACTTCTAAATTGCATTCGATCAATCATCCTAGATTCAAATTCGCCTGAATCATCTTTCGAATACCATTCGCGACAATTGCGCATCATATCAACAAATGGAAGCTCAGTACCCCAATCAAAAAGACCTGATAAATTTGTCCCAAACAACAACTTGCAACTATCTGGTAATGTAGGTTGAGATTGAAGAGCTACAAAATGAAGAATAAAAAGAAAAATAGAAAATTCGATTCATAATTTAGAAAATTAATAGAAAACAAATATTCAAAATTAATCACCTCTTCCAAAAACAGGATATCCCAGTATTTCCAGAACAACTATTACTAGTCTCTATATCTGCATTATGTGGTTTCGCTTCATAATAGGCTATCCCATATTTCAAAAAATTACTCAATGTGGAATTACTAATATACAAGGCTCCATCTGAGGATTGAGCTACCATTCCACCAAAATTGGTGCTCGCTTCTCCACCATCTGAAATGACGGCATGATCGATATTAAGTCTACCTCCATTATCAGCATAAATTCCTCTCCAATAATTTACATTGTTGAACTCTCCAGAGAATTTTACTTTTTGTACACTAGTCCCTTTAATATCAATAATTCCTCCATTGGTAGCATAAATTACAGATGATGGGGACATAATCAAATTTACACCTGCCTCAATAGTCAATTTTCCTCCTGCCTCCATCTTATAAAAGCTACTGATCAATTGATAACTTAAAGGAATTGCTTTTATTGAAAATACAGAATTTACAACAGAACTCGAAGTGTTATAGATCCATTGCACATTATTTATCTGATTGTCTTTTGCAATGATAAATGGATCCATATATTGAATCGATTGATCATACACTAGAATTGAATTTTGATTATCTAACATTTGACAATATTCAAATTTATTCATTATAGCATTATTATAGATGGATAGACCGGTATTTAAATTATGACGAATCGTAACATGATCTATGCTTATTCGCACAGGATCTTTGTATTCCTTGCCAATGATAAGTGCAGCTTTTCTTGCATTACTTGCTGTACTTATTTTAGCATTTCCTGCATACTCAATAATACAATGAGATAGTACATTCTCTTGATTATTTGTATTGTAAAAACTGATGCCATCCCAAAATCCTTTCGTTTGTTGCTCGCCAGTAAAAGTAATTGGATTGGTTTCTGTTCCAATAGCTTTTATAGCTGCAAATTCATGCACTTCTAGACAACTATTTTGTGTAAAAGCTATGGTAGTCCCTGCTTCTATCGTTAGAATTGCTGAAGCTTTTAATTCAATACAGCCTTGTATAATATAATCCACACCATTTACATTGTTTTTTAATGTAAGATTGGATGTGATATCTTTTGAGATCACTTCGGTATTTAGAATTTTTGTGTCTTCACTTTTCTCGCAAGAAGTAAAAAACACATAACTTAATACCAAACAAGTAATTGCTATTTTATTTAAGTTTATCATATTGATAATTTTTATTTATTTAAAAAATTTTTATTCCGATCTTGAATCATAAATGAACCCATCGGTGATCTGATGCGTTTTTTCATTTTCATCAAGTCCAACACCAGAAAATGTAGCAGATATTGCAAAATATCCTTTGACTGGAACTATTTTTCTTTTTGTCACTTTCATTGAGCTTGTGCTTAACTTATCAGGTCTAAATGCTATGATATTTGTAAATGGCATACTCTTATCAGGTAAATAATACGCTATTTTTACAGTCTTCTCGTCACCTAAATTATAACTTTGTCCAACATTGCATTCAACTCCTTCAATTACTATTTGAAATAATTCAGGTCCATTTATTTGGGTTCCTGCGATGGATGCTGTTCCATAGGTAGAGTCTGACCAAGCTGTTGCTGCCAGATCAAGGTTGACTTCTCGTCCATCAAGCTTACATGTAATGTAGCCAGTATCTTTCTTAGTATTACCATTATTATTGTTATTATTGATATTATTATCATCTTTTGAGCAGGCAGATGACAAAATAATAAATATCGCGAGGATAAAAAAAACTATATTTTTCATATAAGTATGGTTTTAAAAAAATTAAAAAGTTCCTTCTGTGATTTGCATTTCTCCACCTACAATTGGATCTATAAATTTTCCCTTAAAAGAACCATGCGCAATAGCTTTGCCACCTACTGTGCTTGTATTAGAAATTGTAATCTCACCATCTTCAATGATAAATTTTTTAGTAGCAATATTACAAGATGCGAAAAATCCATCTGCCAATTTATACGTTTTATTGGATGTAAATCCATCCACCACAATATTGATGCTGCTATTATCAGAACTCCTGGTAGCACTGAGTCCAAGTAAATCTTCTTGAATAAAAGACTGATTTGTTGGGCTAGACCAAGTCTGTCCATTATACTTGAATGTAATGGTACCAAAGCCTGATTCATTTGGAGTATTATCTGAGGAGGATTTATCACAGGATATAACACTCAATAATATGAGTGAGCTAAAAAGAATGATTATTTTTTTCATATCGATTATTTTTAAATTTACTTTAATTATAATGTCGTAAATCTATTGCCTATTTTCTTCCAGTTTTAGCTGGATTTGTTGACGGTGATTTTGGATTTACCTGCGGTGAGGAAAGCAATTAAATGTAAATCATAGCATAAATTAAAAAATACGACTTAGCTAAAATTAAACTTGATTTTAGACTTATCTATACATCAAGTTCATATATGTAAGTTCTTACTTTATATTGACTACTTCCATACCACATTATTTTCAACATTACGCTGTAATCATTCTTTAACTAATTTTTGATAATGAGATTGACCATTTTTTACAGCTACTATAAAATAAATATCAGATTTGAGACTATTTACTTGAATACTTCTCTTGTTTGATATTCCTGAAGACACTAATTGACCTTGAGTGTTGTAGATTTTGAAATGCGCACCTCCCCATTCTGAATAGAAAAAAATTTGATCTGTTGCTGGATTTGGGAAACACAGAATAGCTCTTTTTCCTACATTTAAAAATTGGTCTTCAATCGAAGTTGCTTTACATTTTTCTTTTACAGCATCAAGATTAAGACAATCTCCAGAGTTGTCAGCTATTCTTAATTTAGATGGCTTTGCGATTGAAATATATTTACATAGCCAATCATTATTGCATATGCTTAAGTTAGGATTTCCTTGAATAATTAAACTATCAAAATCCATATTTTCTTCCGTTTTCAAATAGGAAATATCATTCAATAAAGGGTTGTTTGTTATCGCAATCTTAGTTCCAAGAGTTTGCCTGATTCTAAAATTTAATCCTGACAGTGATTTCAACTGCTTATTATTTCGTAAGTTTATAGCAGTCAATTTGATATCTCTTTGGGATAAACTGGAAAAATCAACTAAATTATCACAGGATTCAACAGTGAAAATAACCAAATCATTTAGCTGTTTAAAATCAGGTATTCTAGTAAGTTTATCACAATTAGTGATATATATCAGTTCTGCATTCTTAACATTATTAAATACATCTAAATTCTGTAATTCCTGATTATCTGTAAGACTAATTCTTCTTACAGTGTCAATGATTAAAGCATTCATATCAACTAATTTTGAGCAGCCACTTATTGAAATAGACCTAGAGTTCTCAATGTGAATCGATATGTCTATTGTATCAATGTCAAGTTGGACCAAAGTAAAACCATCTCCATTTATTGTAATATTCTCCAATCCTTTAAAGCTTTTCAAATTTTTACAATAAATAATCACCAATCTACCCAATTTTGTATGAAGATTGGACAAATCAAGAAGATTGGGAAGTTTCGGTAAATTCTCCAAAAACAAAAGGCTATCAATCTTTACAATATTTTTAAGTCCTCTAAGATTGGTGATATCTATTCCATTTACATACAAAGATGTAACATGAGTGCAAGTGGGATTTTTTATAATAAAAGAATCTACATCCTTCTGATTCCAAAATCGAAAATTTCCACATTGAGAATAGATTTCATAAAGAAAATAAAACTAAAAACATTAAAATCGCTTTCATTTTTTTTATTTTAACTATTTAATATTCATAAATTTTTTAATAAATTTTTATTAATTATGTCGTAAATTTATTGCCAATTTTCTTTCATTTTTAGCTGGTTTTGTTGACGGGGCGGTTGGGTTTACTTGTGGTCGTGCATTAATCTGACTTTCAATATTGACCTATTTAAAATTTGATTTTTTATAAATATCTTATTCATTTATATCTTGAAACATTGTTTAATAATTTCTAATTAATAATTTAATTATTGTCTTCGAGCCCTATAGTTTTCAAGTGTTCTCTCATCTTCTTGTAATTGAATTATTAATGTTCCTGGCAATCTCTGACCATCATGGATAAATGCTCTAGAAACTTGAACTCTCATTCTTGCTAATAAAATATCCGAAGGTACGTTAGCCGTTCTAGGCGATTGAGGTCTAGAAGGTGGATTTGGGGTTGGGCCATGGCTTGGTCCATCTGATCTTGGATCTGGACTTGGTCCATCTGGTCTTGGAATTGGACTTGGTCCATCTGGTCTTGGATCTGGACTTGGTCCATCTGGTCTTGGACTTGGACTTGGTCCATCTGGTCTTGGATCTGGACTTGGTCCATCTGGTCTTGGACTTGGACTTGGTCCATCTGGTCTTGGATTTGGGCTTGGTCCATCTGGTCTTGGATTTGGGCTTGGTCCATCTGGTCTTGGATTTGGTGTTGGGCTAGAATCAGATGCTTGTCCAGAACTAGGTCTAGGTGTTTCATCAGCTTCACGTATCCGTGATTCACGGAGCCTCCTATTCCAAATTTCATCACTTCCATCTTCAAAATGTCTTTCTATTCTGTCGGTTGCATCTCTAATTGCTCTTGCAATTATTTGACCTGCACGAGCAAATCGAGAACGCGCTAAAGCACCCAACCCCATACTTGCACCTTGATAAACACCATGTCTTCCCATTCCCATTACTGTTGTCATTCTTTCAACATTTTCACATTCTTCAGCTGTAGCAAACCTGCAAGGACCATCCATTGGATTATCTTGCCCAGTTACGCTACCTGCACTTGGGCTAGATTGTGCCCCTTTCGGATCTATTAAATTTACAGGATTATTATCAAATGCTACATAATTACTCCAGGAGGGATATTTTTCCTCCTTTGGATCTACACTTAACCATCTAGATACTCTAGGATCGTACTGGCGGAATTCTGTGGAGATTGAATTTCCTTTACCTTTGAAAATGTCATCTTGTTCCATACTTTGGAATCCATATCGGTAAACTGAATAAGATGAATCTCTTCCAGGTATGATCATCCCAAATGGATAATATTCAGTATTTTTCTGGATATCTGGAGTAAACACTCCAAATTCATTTATTTTCCGATCGCTGAATAAAATATTGACATCGCCTACTTGATTTTTTAATTCATAGACCTTAGCTCCTCTCCATTGATTCCATTTTCTTTTATCTATATTTTCTGTAAGCAAAGTATCCAGATTTATCACACCCAATCTGTTTTCTGCATAAATGGGAATGCTTGAAAGACTGATTCGTCCTGCATCTATTATATATTCAGCGAGGACATTACCTTTAAAATCTCTGATTGTATATTCGGATTGATTATTCTGACTTTTTTTCATGCTGCGTCTTCCGAGTACATCATAGCTTAGATCAAATGTTTGTCCTGGTTGAACTATTCTTTTTAGTTTATCAGTATGATTCCATTCTAATCTATGATTCTCAGATCTATCTTGTATAAGTCTTCCTTTTGCATCATAGTTATAATTTCCTCTTGATTGTGCTCTAAGATCTTGAATATCTCCTATAGTATTCTGTCCAGCTCGATCATCAATGTAATTCAAGCGATTGGATTGCGGAAGATAATCATAAGTAAAATTATCGAAGAGATTGCCAGTAGCTCCTCTTCTTTGCAAATTTTTAATATTTCCATTCGCATCGTAGCTAAGATTCATGCTAAACTGATCTGTATTATTTCTTCTTGCACTAATTAATCTTCCTAAGATATCATAGCGGTACTTATGAACATTATTATCTCCAAAAATTTGATTTGCCACAGATATTCCTGATATATTTCCATTGTACAGATTTGTCAAGCCACTAGTTTCTGTAATGGGATCTAATACTACTTTAATTGGTTTATAATCATTTTGATAATAATGAAGCTCATAACTCAACAAATCTTTTGAAAAAGTAGAACTAACTTCACCATCTTGACCTGGATCATTTCCTCGAATTTTATTTACTGATTTTAACAATCCATTTAAAGTATATGTCAAATCCATTGCTTGATTATTTTCTGGTCCAAGTTCAGCACGAGCAGAATTTCCAGAGGTATAATACTTGTAATGTGCATCGCGATCAATTCGATCGGCAGGTTCATAATTGCTTTTGCTAGAAAATACATTCACCAATCGATTATCTGCATCATACTCATACCATTGGTAATATTGATCAGCTTGTCCGATTTGATACGCAAACTCTTTGACTTTTCCTGAAAAAGGATAAAATGCATATTGGAATTTTTTAAATCTATGCAATTCTGAGCTAACTCGATCTAGTAGTCCACTTTGATTTAACTCTTTAAAATCACTAATTATCTCAGTAACATTTCCACTGATGTCATAATTAAAGTGGAAAGCATGAGTATAATTATTTGATTGAAAAGTATTATAATCTCCAAAACTTGCAGTAGAAGCAATTCGGTTGCGCAAAAAACGATTTCGATTTGTAAATTTCGATTCAATCTCAGTAAAAAATGGTTTGTCATAATACGACACAACAATTTCTACTTTTCTAGATTTTCGATCTTCAATTTGTGTTGTAAGTCTTGTATTTGTTATTTTTCCTTCTTCAAATGCTGTATTACCATCACGAATGCCTCCTTCAAGTACGGCGGATTCTTGGACTCTACCCAGTCTATCATAAATGATATAACTATGAGTGCCTGATACACTTTGTACAGCATCTTGAGACATCACTGGTCTATTCACTTCATCGTAACAATATTTAGTAACTCCCCCATCAGCTGAGGACTTAGATACTTTATTTCCTAGAGAATTATAAGCATATCTTGTACAAAGTTCGGCAACATGATTTGGAATTGTATCTGAATCACTGCGTGAATTAATAGTACGAACGGCAAGAGGACTTACTGTCTTGACCAATAGACCAGACTGATCGTAATAAAACAATGTGTAGTGATAAATTTTACTCTGCTTGGTGACGACAAATCGCTCTAATACAGGATTGATACATCTTCTTGCGATAGAATTCCATAAACTATCTCTTAAAAATTCAGATCTAATTCTTTTCGCTGCCAGTAAGTTCTCTTGGGCTAACAAAGGTATAGAATATTCACAAGGAAATACTGGTTTTATCTCTGGACTAATATTCATTATACAGCAAATTCCTTTTGGTCCTTTTTTACTTTGCAAATTCTTAAATTCTTTAGCACCTATCTCATTTCTAAAATCTGCAAGGGCTCTTTGATAGGCTTGATAGGAAAAATCTATATTTACTATATCTGTTATGACGCCATTAAAATGACCCTCACTATTGACAGCTGAAAAATTCAAATTAAATCTTGGTGATCTCGCAGAAGTATCTATAAAATGTATAGTAATACAATTAAAATGTTTAACATCCTTTAATTTTTTCAATGAACGATTTGGCTTGATTTTAAAACTCGCTTGAACTCTATTGTCATCATCTAAAATTTCGACTGCTAAAAAATCAATAGATGGACTTGCCTTCCAATAATAATTGCTAGATCTTCGATTAGGAAATCCTTCGATTAAGGATGGAATTAATACAAGTGGTGGAACATTATTTAAGCGAAGTTTGGTAGAATACAATTTTTCTGGTGCGAGAGTAGAATAACAAATCGCATTTAATAAATATTGAAATGCTTCTGCCTTTGGAGTAATCTTACAATCAATAAGTTTTGAAAAACGAAAATCATTGAATGTTACAGTTTCTGTATTGAATAGATTGGCAGGCAATTTGACACTTGAAACTGAGGATAAATTGATACATCGGGTATGAGGAACTTTCAACGTTCGCTCTGCCAATATAGAATCCATAAGACTTCTTGGAGACCGCGGACAGCTAGCACATGACATGCTATCATTTGCACCGAGACAAGGAAACAGTAATCTTCCACTAAGTACATGCCCAGATCCAGCACTAAGTTGAAATTCTCTTATAGAGTCCAAGAGTTTGTATTTAGTCATTGCGTAGAAGGATTTGAACATGCTCATTGCAAATTTTTTGCCTTCATCATTATAATTACTGATTAGGCTAGCAGAAGACAAGCACGATCTCATACTTGATGGATCTTCTATATGTACTGGTGCATTGCATGAGACTGTAGATTTTATCAAAGTAAAAATGTCGCCGTACAGAGATCTTGTTACATTCAAGTGGATCATCCTATTTCTCATAAGATCTATCACTGGATTTCCTACTGTGCGAAAAAATGGATCCGATTCTAAAGTCAAATTAAGATTCCTCTCGTCCAAGATACCTGCATTTACAGCATCATCCCAACTTTCCATTGCCTGTAGATTTTGATCAAATTCGACTCCACTCGCATTCATATTATTCCACAATAAATAAGGATACTCGGGATGTAAAGATACCAATGATTCAGACCAACTATCTTTCCATATATTGCTTAAATATTCCAGATTAATGATTTTATTAGGAGTGACAAATGTTCGACCAGCTTCAGTTCTTAACAACTCATCTCTTCTATTGTCATAGTATGTAGGTGATACATCCGTAACATCTATCCAAGCTTTTTCTCCAGCATCATTTAGATAAACAATTCTAGGATCTCGGTATGATTTTGAAGTAAAGTCAATTGCTCCTAAAATGGAGAAATCTACTATTGGATGTAATATATTTCTAGTATTAAATACAGAAACAAAAAAATTTCTAGAGCTGTCTATGACGGACCCATATTGTCCATAAGGAGACACATCGCGACAAAGTGTTTCAAAAAGTTTAATATCAAAACTATATTTGGCAGCAATACAGTTTCTCTTACAACTTGGATCATTTTCAGATTTTCTCTTTACTTCACCAATTGTTGAAATTGAATAATTACAAGGTATGCATGCTTCTTTAGTTATACAAATGGGTTCTTGTAAAGTTGGTGAAAAGCAGGATGTATCAATTGAAATAAAACGCGTTATAAATGAATCGATTTCATTCCCATCCAATTCTACTGTTTTAAAAATCGAATATTCACCCATTGGTAGATTTAATGTGGTGTCAATAGTAAAAACTACAGATGATGATGCTATTGAATTACAATTCATGCTTCCTGGAATTTTTCTAGTAACTCGACAAACTGTATCCCCGCAAGAATTTACCATTCTTATAATAATGTTTCTAGGACAATTTGTACAAATATTTTGACGACAGATTTCTTTTTGAATTGCTGCTGCATTCAAGACATAACTCAGATTAAAAACATTCATTGGCAACTCAAGAAATATTAAATGAGAACTAGTAGATCTTCTGCCAGAATATTCTATATTGTTTCCTTCCATTAAATTCATTTGATCTTCAATAGGACTCCCTATTTCTTCCGAAGGCAGTGACTCTAGATTTTCTGGAGTGTTTCCCATCAAGGCTGTAGCAATGACTTGATTTTTTGAGTTTAAATATTGAACATGAAGTTGATTATTTGCATCTTCTGTAATCATCTTTGTATAATTAGAAGCTCGTCCTACTTCACTTCCAAAAACTCTGTACAATTCTTGTTGACTAGGTACAGCATAATAATATTTCGACTCTCTACCTGATCCGATCTGAAAATCTTTACCTGCCATGCCTTTTCTTCGGATCCTTCCAGTATTATCGGGAGTGTATTCTACTTGAACATAAGGATAACCTTCAGCATCCGGCTCAAAATTGGAATGAATTTCTGATGGATGAGCAGCGTTTTGGGGACTATAATATTTTCCACTTCCCGAAAGATCACTCATTGGCAATGATTTTGATTCAGCCGAACAATCATCAACTAAATCAATATCGAATGACCTTCTATCAAAAGCTCTACCATTCTTATCCTGATTGAATTTTGGTTTGTATGAAAGATCAGATACACTTGTTAAAAAGCTATATAAATTTTTCATTACCTCTTGCCGATTTTGAAAATTGGTATTTCTTTCTGGATTCATACCAGGAGGCAAAAATCTTCTATCAATATTGCCCAATGGACTTGAAGAATTGTTAGTATTTGTACTAGTTGTGGTAGCTATTTGGAAAGGTGTAACGAGAGATTTTACTACTGGTCTCCCTTGATGATCATAATAATCCTCTTGTACTAAAATTTGGTTATGTCCAGAATTTAATTTTGTATTACTCTGCCTAGACCTGCCAGTCACATCGGCAAAGCTCACGACATCGCGTCTAAAACCATCATCTAAATAATTTGCTGTATATTGCCACGGTTTTTTATTTTTTTCAAATGCTTGTGAGTTTGAAATATCAAATTCAGCAATTTCTGACCACTTGCCATTCACTACTTTTCCATCTGCGTTTAATCCCACGGCTCTTATTCTACATCTAAATTTTCCCGCAGCAGAAATAATAGGTACAGTATAACTCAGTTTGTACATAGGTAAATTGATTCGAGTACTATTATTTTGAAATTCAATTGTCTTGTTCGAATACCCATCTAAAAATTGCCATTCAAGATCATAAGATTGCGCCCAAGCCTTTTCTTTCCATTTTAAAATATAATTACCCTTACTTTCTAAATTTTTTATATTTATTTGAATTGAATCATTCGTTTTTGCAACAAGATATTCTTTACCTAAAATTTGAAATTCAAGCACAAATGGTCTTCTAGTGCCAAGCTCACCATAAGATTTATCAGAAATAATGCTATCAAGCTGAACGATTGCCCAATAGATACTATCAAGTTTTATGTAATCTTTAGCTTTATAATTTTGTCGTTTACCTGTTTTATAATCAATAGACAAATTTATAGTTGTACTATCAATTCTTGAAGAAGTTAATCTTTTAAAAAATACTTTTAATACAGCTTTTGCATAAAAATCAACTGACTCTTGTATTGAGTCTTTTAACATACCGATGACTAATGCTGATTCTTTTGTGATCAACTGATCTGTAATACTTGTTAATACACCTATTTTTGAACAAATTGGAGGTCTAAAACAAGTATCTTGAATCTTTGTGCTTGTAGAATATACTCCCCATTTTGAAATGATTTGTTCGTAGGTAAATTGATGAACGCCATCTCCAAGTTGTTGCATTTTTTGAGAAGACAAATTGAATTCAAAAACCAAACAAATGATAATGATTGAAATAAGATGAATGCTGTTTTTCATATTACATTTATTTTTTAGGTAATTCACTTCTAGTTTCAGATATAGTAATAATACCATACTCAGTTTCTTTTTTAGATCTTTCTAGATTTCCAGAAGCATCATATTCAAAAAAGTTGGTAAAATTTAAATCATCATGTTTAGCCAACATTAAAAATGTGTTGGGTTCATAAGTAAAACTATTCATTTGTGATTCTAAAGGTTGAATTCTTAGATCATCAATCCATGACTCAGTATTTGCTTGGAGTGTTATAGTAAAAGATCTCAGTCCTGATGGAATTTGGAATTCACCAGTAATCTGTTGCCAACCATCAATGATTGGTCCAGAAGCCCCAAATCGTTCACCATTTATGATGACAGCCATTCCTTCAAAATTACTTGCATTAGAATTGTCTTGGTGTATCCAAGCACTAAATAAATATTTTTCATTTGACTTGGGAGAAAATGGAACGATGATATCTTCAGCTTGGACAGTAAAGTGCCTACCCACCATTCTTTCACTCTTGGAATCTCTATTTAGATTTCGCTGTAAAATTGGAATTATTGTTCTAAAATCAATACCAGGTGCGACGCGAAGCGAATTACGACCTGAATGCCTTTTATTGCTTGAAATATATGAACTTATTAAAATATCAGCAGGCATTTCTGATGCAAAGCGCAAATGTGGAACATATAAACAATGCATTCCACTTGGCATCGTTCTGGTATCATTATACGAATGGTTTTCGAATCCTTCATAAACCATTTCATTATAATAGGAATTCTGCGCAACCGCCGTTTGCAATAAATCACCATATTGATAATATGTTGATGAAGGAATATTAAGTGCATTCCACGATTCTAGAATCTGTCCTTTGTTGTTTACTGCTACAACAGAATCTGTTCTAACCCAATTTCTACAAGCAGAATTTCTGATTAAACCATTTCTTCCATAAGTCCAAAAAGGATCATAATTCTCCAAAAATCCTTTTTCATAAATTCGACCATTTGTACTTCGTTTTACAAAAGGGACGTATTCGCAAAGTGCACGATAGTTGCCTACAATGCCAGTTAAAAATGGATTTTGAATATTATTCGTCAACCCACATTGTGTTCGTCTTTCTCCTGGAATTGATTGACATTGAATCAAAGGATAACATTCTGAAGTTAAATATACAATGCGCGATTTCTTAGCTTGAATCGTTGCTTCCAAAATATTTTGCGGATGACATTCATTTCGATTTGCAACAGGTATGGTAAAATTCAAATTTAATTCCTCTTTTTCAAATGGCAAACCGTCTTGTGTAAAGACTTCAATAAAACATCCAGGACTTGCTTCAATTTGGATTCGATTGGGTTGAGCTTCACTAAAATTTTGTATAGTATAAGTCAAACGAACCCCACTACTGGTATTTTGAAATACTCCCTTCTTAGCTTCAGGAATTACTGGATTACAATTACAGGTAGAGCGTTCTATCGTGGTCGAATATCCAAAATTTGTTTGCCAGTAATCACTAAATAAATTAGCCTTAGAATCTAATATACGTGTAGATGCTAAATTTAATCTTCCACTGTTCATTGGATTTTCTAAAGTGATATATTGACCTATACTTTCATTCACCAAATTTGCATAGCCAGAGTTGATCAGTCTGAGGTCATAATCTCCATTTAATTCAGTAAATGCTTGACCATTCTGCTGAATCAATAAAACTTGATCACCTTCTATTCTATAAACCCAAGCATGATCCGATAGCGCAGTATCTAAATTGTTTAATATTAAATGATCACCAGATGTAAAAAATGATGCTGCATTCGAAAAACGAAAACTAGAATTTGAAACTGAAATCGAAGGAAATGTCAATCTATAATTCTGAGATTCGAAGCCCATTTCTTTATAAGCCCAATAGGCAGGTAGAGTAACAGTGTAGTAACGATCATCAAAATCATTGGATGAAGAGCTTACTACTACGTTTCCTGAAGCAGCATCGAATGCTTCATTAATTCCATTGGTCACTTGACCAAATTTGGTGACTCGATTCTCTTTTAAAATTCCATTTCGTTGGATTAGTTTTGTAAAAGTCAAACCTCTGTATTCTGTAAGCGCTTCCGTTATTGTAGGAAGCGGGGTAGTAATTCCAATAGGTACTCCATATGTTGCAAAATTTATATTAAATTGTAATCCACCATTATCAAATTTAGTATAATGATGACTAGCATCTACCATAAGGTCATAATTCAAACCCATAATCCTTCTTTCCACAGAGCCATTACTTGGATTAATCGTATTGACATAATTATCTAATTTTCCATTTGCGTCAGTTTGATAAATATACTCTTCAGAAATTATTTGATTTCCATATTCGTCAAACTCTTTTGATGATTTCAGCTTCCCATGCATATCATTGATCTCTATTGTAAACCCTTGTGTTGTAGTTACTGTATTTTCACTTCTATTGTAAAATTGTAATGGAACAACAACGGTCTTAGGAATTGCATACTTCGCTGTTTTGTTGGTAATCGTTGGAAAATCCTTGGCAGTATAAAATTCTTTCACCGTAAAACCAGTAGCATGTTTTTTTACTCCAGGACGAGGAATGTTTTTTTGAATTACTTTAGAGTAAATAATTTGAGGACTAGGAAAAAACATTGACCCTAAAGGCTCAACTTGATAGTTGTTGATATCAATAGCAAGTTTACGTTGTACGACATAATTTACTGGTAATGTAAATGGGTTTTCATCTTTACCAATCATTGGTTCATAAGCTGCGACACCTGTTGATTGATGATTGTCTTCATATTGATATTCTAAACCGTAAAAGAAATTTTGGTCTTTATCAGGAATCAATTGCATTTCTCCCCAATGATCATGGAAGACTATACTTTTTACACGACTGCCTCCACCTAGTTTCTTTCCAAATGGATTATTCAATCGGACATAAGAATCATAAAATTTCATTTGTTCGCATCTCTTTTGTGATTGTAAATAATTAAAGACACCACCATCTAGAATTTCGGCAAATGATGTACTAAATCTACTTAAAGCTTTAGCGATTCCTTCAACACTAAGCGTTTGCTCTCGATCAATGGTGCTTTCCTCTTCTGGTTTAATTAATTTAGGATATGAACTCATGATTTGCTGAAATGCAGCTTGAGTATATGGATGTCTATACTGGGGCTTTGTGCCACGGCTAGAAACATAACTATATTCCGGAACATTATTTATTTCTGGATCACTTCCAATTTTAACGATAGGAATTTTAATCCAAAATCTACCTCTGTTTTCTCCTTCTCCATATCCAATATCGTGCAATAGATCAAAATTGGTTGGAATAAATCCAGATACTCTTGTGAATTTTGGATTTTCAGAGTGTTCAGAATTTGTGACAGACACCAAGGCACTAAAGTATAAATTTGAGATACCCGAGATCATTCTTTGTAAAGCCTCTCTTGTGATATAGCTTCCTTGCGGATTATCAAAATACAAATACCGATTTACACTATCGCCAGTATATAAGTTTCCAATGTGGCCTACAGATCTAACATCTTCAGTTACTGGTCTTTTTGTTATACCTACTATTTGCATCATATTCATAGCTTGCCTATCTTGAACATATGCATAATCATCAGACTCATATGTGATTTTTAATGCTCCTCCCATTGGATTTTGAATGCTATCAAGATGCCATGAGCTTGCCAATCTATTTTGTTCAATATTGTTTTTTACATAAGGAAATTCTTCTTCTACATTTTGTTCGGGTAGCTTGTAATTTCCCCATCGATCTACCGCCTTAGGATTGTAATCTGGGTTGTATGAACTGTAATGAAAAATATATGGACTTTGTTTATGTTTGTTTGATTCTCCATATGTAAAGTAAATTTTTCGCAATGTTAATTTTCCTCTATCTGCTGATGAACTATGTGTATTTGGTTGGTTTTTACAAAGTGAATAATCATATTCAAAATAAACTGTTTTGATGGGGATTTTTTGTGTGCTTGTAGAATTATACATCGCTTCACTAAACAATTGGATACTATCCAATTTATGTAGCTTCATATTATTATTTATGCCACCATGCTCAAAGGTTACACCCATGCCATCCAATCTCGGACTTGTGTGAAATATAGCTACGAAATTTCTAGATTTAATTTTATCTAAATAATATATTTCTTTATTGCCAAATATATAACTTCCCATATTATCGTTTTCTGTATGTAGGCTTTGACCTTGGAAAAAAGCACTATCAATTGGAGTTCTCCACTTGAACTCATGATGGATTTTCTTGTATTGGAATGAAGAATATGTCCCTAAATCATCTGGAGTAGGACCATCATTACTGACATCTACATAATCTGGCGAAAGTTTTTCTGTAATGAGCCAAGCATAAGCATGAGTTGGAGTTGTGGTAGATTTAAAGAAATTATTTTCTCCTCTTGTGTTTCTTATAGTGGCATCTGTGAGTCCATAATGAACAAGTCCAGTTGGTGATTCTCTTGGATTCTGTTCAGCATCACTTGTTGATTGAATATTGAAACTAACTTCTTTTATAAAATTATTATAAACAGGAAGTCCAAATACTGTTTTAATTCCACTTTCATTGGTTACATAAATTTCTTCAATGAGATTTCCTTGATTTACCCTAAAATATCCAGGTCTTCGACTTATCGATTCATCAAGAGTAAATTTTGGATTTCTTGAGCGATCTATGCGCATTTGATGATATTCTTTTTCTGTTACCCATGAAAATAATTTACCTCTATTGTCTCGGTTTTCTCTCCATAACATTGAAGCGTTAATATCCCAAAATCCTTTATTGTCATTTCCAATTTTAGCAAGAGAAATTGCCGTTGCCGTTGGATCACTTTGACTCAATTGGGCTCTAATGGGTTCTTCTTTCCCCAAAATATTATACACATTAGTATCTTGCATGACACTGAGATCACTTACACTTTTGAAATAGACTGGCTCATAAGCTGGCTTATAAAATCCACTCTGAAACTGAAATACACTATTTAAATTATTCCCTTCTTGCCATTTTTTGATTTCATCTTTGCCTATACCCCCTCCTGCATCAACGCCTACATGAACTAAATTTATTGTAGATATATCAATTCCAATATTGTGTTGGTCAGAAGTATTTCTATGTTCTGGATCATGTAATGCTCCAACATCCATTCTATATGGTCTATAAGTCCCGGCTGCATCTGCATCATTTACTGAAAATAAATCATAAGTGTGTGCCGTTAATGGTAAATTGGGTATTTCATTCATATACATTCCATCATTTTCACGATTATAATCTAAAAGTGCATTGGCTGGTGCATGATGGAAGTTCATGTATCCATAGGCACTTCGAGTTACTAGATTCTGTATTTTTTGATCACTATATCCACCTGATATTTCTGATCCAATTTCAAAATGATAAACTGTTCCATCAAGTTTTAGCGCATATTTTCCTGTAGTTGTATGCGATGGAATTTCAAAGGGAGGTGTATAAGTTGGAGAAGCAAACCCTACTGAAAATTTTTGACTAACTCCAAATGGAAGATGTCTGTTTCCAAATGAAGTTCCAAAATTTATTGATTTTAATCCTTCTCTGCTGTCAATCTGAAACGAAGAATTAAGCCCAAAACCAGAATTATTCGATTCGCTGCCATAAGTGCCTCTTAAACTCAAACTTGGATTTAAATATCCTCCACCCCGAGATGAAACTCCAAGTGAAAGACCTAAATCTGCTCCCATTTTAGATGAACCAATTTCAGTTTCAGCAGATAATCCAATATTGCTTTTTAAATCGACACCCCAACCTTCATAATTACTATAATCCAATTCTAGTCCTAATCCCAATTCAACAGGGAGGTCAATTCCAGCAAAATTTATATCAACTCCTGTGCCTACATTAAATCCAAACTTTGGCTTAATACTTGTTTCTACTGTGATAGATTCACCTTTAAAATCATCTGGAAGACCTCTTGTCTGTCTAGAAACAGATCCAGGATTGAGATTCCATCCTAATCCAACCCATGAAGCTTCGTCTTGTGTTCCAATCCCACTAGAGTATTGAATATTTATTGGAAAACCTCCTACATCCAAAAGAGGAATGGAATAATTGAAGTCTCCTGTCCCAGGATTTACTAAATTTTTTTGATCTACTGTAGTAAAACCTTGCACTTCTGGCATACTTGGGCCGCCTCCATCCATTTGATTTTTCTTCAATATTCTTTTACATTGTTTTGTAATCTTATTTTCTTTTTTAATTCTTGTAATAGACTCAGTGCATTGTTTTTCTTCAAAGAATTCATCTTTGCAATCATTGCTTACTTCAATTTTTGGTGTTTCTATATGTTTGATATTCCAAGCAGAAAGAGAAAAACCATACAAAGGAGAAAGTGCATCGGCACAAATAATTAAATTTAAAAATAATGCGATTACTCTTTTATTGAATTGTGATTTCATATTGAGGTCTTTATTTGAGGTCAGATATTTTTCTAAAATTGATAAAATAGAATGTTCCGTTTGACATTAAAAGCTTGATATAATATCTTTTTTTGTTTGACAAATTCAAAGTTTTTATTGGAATCCTGAAGTAATTATTTCCTCTTGATAATCATAGATCTGCAGTATAAATAAATTTTTCCTCCTCATTGTAAATAAAGTATTTTGCTGCATCTACTGCTTCTTTGTTTACCAATTGAAGATTTAAAAAATCTCCAGTAATATTTACTGTTTCATTTTTTTGTTCTGATGTAAGATAAAAATATGGGATGCCATTTATTGGTGGGTTAGAAACACTTTCCACAGGTGTCCCCTCCTCTTCCTCTTCCACACCTTCTTCGCTAACACCATTGCATTCATTCCATGTAAATGACCACACTGGTGATACTGCGATTTCTTTTTTCTGACCTTGCACTCCGATATACCATGCGTAAGTTTGATTATTTCTAAATGGTACACCTGTCATGCTGTATTGATAGAGAGGTTCTGTTATTCCTGATGTACAGAAAAAGCAAGGATTCGTTTTAATCGCAGTAATTGGTTTTTGATTTGTTAGGACTTCTACGATATGTAGTCTGTACGTCAAGTTGGACTCGATAGAACCTCTGAACGGATTCCACAAAAACACTGGGCTTGGCTCACAGATTTTACTTCCATTTGCTGGTGACAGTAATGTTGGTGCCGTGACATTATTTATTACAATCTTCAAACAATTATTAGCTAATTGTTTTTTAGTTTGCGTTTCGATTAATGTTAAACAAACCGTATAGTTGCCATTGGGCAAACTATTGGTTCTTATGACATGTTCTTCATATTTTTATTTGACTGTATGACTTGTTCTGGACGCAATGCTTCATAATTAGTGCTATTAAATTGAGTTATCCCCGTATTTAACAAAAAATCTGCAGACCTCGCTTCACCTAGTTTCCCATCTTTTGCTTCTGTTACGGTTCCATGCAGATAACATAGTGTGGGAATTTTTTGCTCATTATTAATGATACAATTCCATATATGAATAGACCTAAGTGAAAGTTCCTGTGGTCGAACTACTGTAATTTGATATTGTCCAAAAATTGGAATACAAAAACACAAATAGCTTAAATAAAAAATTAAATTTTTCATTGGTCAGATTATTTTGACAGATTATGTTTGATTAAAAAATTACAAACATTTCATTTTTTTATTTGTACTCTTTTTTAAAATTCGGAGCACTTAAATTTTTGGAAAACTAAATGCTCCTTAAAAAAACCCTTATACACTATAAACAAACTTTACAAACCATTTTATTTACTTAAAATTTTCCTTCTGTAATAATTAAGGTATCACTTATTGAATAAAGATTAGCTTGAAATTCTCCATGAATTTTCTTTTGCGATGATACAACTGTTTCACTTGTTACATCAATTTGTATTTTTCCAATATATGTGGTGCTATCTGTTTTTATCAATGTGGCCAATGTCAATGAATCTTGCATTGTGGAATATTGATTCTTTCCATTATATTTTGGAATTACAAATCCAAAGATTTCTCCATTGGTTCCGAGACAACTTAATGTAGCACGATTCAGTGAATCCACTTCATTTTTTGCTACGACCCCTGTCCATTTTTTACCATCGACATTCATAGAAAACGGATGATCTATGACCTCTGTAATCTCTGTGCAAGCCAAAGTAAAAAGCAAGAGAAGTGCGATTAAATTTTTCATTTTATTTTTTTTCTTGATTCAAAATTATTGAAATCATACTTCTCTTTTATTGCCATTTTACCAATGGTGGTTTCTACTTTATGTGTGGTTTTATTTCTAATTTACCGGGATTAAGGCTTTATGATCAGTACATTAAATGTCACACCTATTGGCATATTCATTGATGTATCTTCTAGTGCGATTTTCCATCGTTGAGTTACAGAGTCATACCATACTAAATAATTTTTATTGATGTAAGGCAGGCCTTTTGTTACAATTAAAATATCATTTATTCCAGCACCTGGGTAATATAGAACTGTAGCATTTCCAGTAACATTGTTCGCATTTGTCGTATGTTTAAATGCAGTTTTAACATCACTAGATTGGTCTACTCTTAAATATCCATTTTTTAATTCTAAGGCTGTGGCTGCTGATTGATTGGCATTCCTAGTGGATTCTAATTTGAGGATTGAAGAATTAGTTGCTGAGCTTATTTCCATAGTATTTTCAACAGTAGCAGGATTGCCATTAGTGACTTGGATTACTTTTCCTATCCCTAAATTGGATACTTCTAAGACACTTCCTAATTTATTTACATTTCCTTCAATCTTTGCCGCAGAACCTAAACTTGAACGTGCGTTTAATGCCAAACCTTCTCCTTCATTTTCCAATTGCAAAATAGTACCAAGGTTTAGTTTATTTTCATTAAAAAATCGAGCTGTTACATTGGTATTTGATTCGGAACTACTTTCTACTTCAATGCCTTTCTCTCCTAGTGTTGTGGCTCTAAAAGCTGGAACGGTTGACACTAAACCTCCTTGGCTTACTTCTATTGGAGTTGTGTTATTCATTGAATTAATTGCAAATGCCACAGGATTCGCGCCACTATAATTAGTAGAATAAGGAAGTACAAGTCCTCCTGTCTCATCTGTGGATGGAATCCATTTTGTACCTGTATATTTTAAAATTTGACCAGCTGTGGCTCCCATGCCACTGAAATCAACAGTGCTAATCGAGCCATCTTTGATTTCATGTTCTCCAACTGATTCTGGCTTTAGTTGAAGATTGGAAAAAGTTCCATCAAGGTCTCCTCCAGCTATTGTACTTGTTGTGATATCATCACCTGCATTGGTATCCCCTGTATTTGAAATTACATTTGAAGATATGAAAATGCCAGCTCCAGCTATATATGTCCCTGCTGGTCCAGTGTCACCTTTGTCACCCTTATCTCCTTTATCTCCTTTGTCCCCTTTAATACCTTGTGCTCCAGTATCCCCTTTTAATCCCTGTAATCCTATATCCCCTTTATCGCCTTTATCTCCTTTGGCTCCTTGTATGCCTTGAATACCAGTGTTACCTGTGTCCCCTTTATCTCCTTTTGGTCCTCGGATTTCTCCAACATCAAGCCATGAACTTCCAGTCCACATATAGCCATGACCATTGCTTTGTATAATGTATACATCTCCTATTTGACCGCTGTATGGATTCGGTAATGCTGATGGGTCTGCAAGTGATCCAACGATTTTAACACCTGTTCCAGCATCTCCTTTATCGCCCTTGTCGCCTTTCAAACCTGCAATACCCTGATCACCTCTGTCGCCTTTATCGCCTTGCGCACCCTTATCGCCTTGTGCCCCCTTATCACCTTGAGCTCCTCGATATGGTGCATTGTTCATTATCGCTGAATGAAAGGATGTATATGTCCCCCCACTAGTAGGAGCACATGATACTACCAACTTTTTTGCAGTTGCCCAATTCACATTAGACATAAGTCCGAATGTTGCTATCCCATTTCCTACTGTAGCATTAAACCATCCATATTGATCAGTAGTGAGAGATTGGATTTCAGAATACAATTCTAATCCATCACTATAGTTGTATATTGAAAACTTCAAATGTACAGTTGTCGCAGACAAAGGCAAGCCCACTGAATTTCTCACGATTGATTGATAATTAAACCCATTTTGTGAATAAGTTAAATTTACAAACATTATTAAAAGAAATAGAATTTTATTAATTGATTTCATATTAATTTTTTAAATATTTAAAATGATAAAATAATTTTAATAATAATTAATGCTATAATTACAGGTGCGAATAGTTTTACTGTTATTACAATAGGAATTTATTGTAACTTGATAATTTCCTTTTGATAAAAAATTGTATGGTCCAGCAGATATTGTATATACATATTCATTGACAACAGTTGAAGTTCCCTTCTTTATTAGAATGTGATGTTTTAAACTACAAATTGTATCAATGCATTGTACCCCTAGGTTTTTAAAAAGTATTCCTGTTAAATTTGTTACAGACAATTGATATCCACAATTATAGGATACTGGTGGTTTTCCATTTACAGATATTTCGCAGCTATTCCAAGTTCTTGTTCGACATTGACTATATGCATTATCCATGAATAACAGTAGGAAGAAAGAGAAAATTAATAAGTTTTTCATAAGACTATTTTTTGATTTTTATTTATTTGATTGTAATAAAATAATTACACGAATTTTTTATAAATCCATTTTAATAAATGAATATACTTCCTCTCTTCCATCGTCAAGAAGAATTCTCAAAAAGTAATGACCAGATGCAAGACTGGAGATGTTAAGTTCTGTCTTCGAACTATTCAAAAACTCTTTGCTACATGTGATACCCAATGATGATATAATTTCAAGTTGAATCACTTGATCCCAATCATTACAGGTTATGTAAAGATTATAAATAGCAGGGTTTGGAAAAATTTTGACTGAACGACTTACAATGTTTTTTTTCGTTCCCACTGTTTCGGATACATTGGAAAACTCAGAGCTAAATTCATGCCCCGCACATTCGTCATAAGGCATCATGATGCCACCAACTGAAGATTGAAAATTCATGCCATTACAACTGTTTACTTGGTAATCTAAATAAAAATTTATTTGAGATATATTGCATTGCAAATAAGCATGATTGCAAAAACCAAAATAGAAGAGGAAACTTAGAAATAATATTTTATACATAATATACTAATTTTAAACATAAAAGGACGATTCAAAACGATTTGAATTTTGTGAATCAGTGTTTTTTATTAATTCAAAGTTATCAACTAGGGAGAGTAAAAAAATCTAAAATTTAAGAACGGCGGCTTTAGATTTGTTATCGGAGGTAATTCTTGACAAATTAAAGCAATTAAAATAAAAAAACTCAATGGATAATTAAAAACTTACTATATTAGCCTCATGTTTAGAGTGTTTATATTAGACGATGAAGCTACAGCTATTAGTTTATTGAGACATAAGCTTACTAGAAATTTCCCAGAAGAAATCGAAATTGTTGGCACTTCTGATAATCCATTAGATGCATTGCAAACGATACCCGAAATAAGACCCAACCTTTTATTTGTCGATATAGATATGCCACATCTTACAGGTCTAGAGTTTATAGAAAAACTTGACTATGCAGAAGCAGACATCATTTTCGCTACTGCACATAAAGAATTTGCAATTGATGCACTCAGAAAATCTGCATTTGACTATTTAGTTAAACCTATAGATGAAGATGATTTAAAAATGTGTATTGAGAGACTAATTGAAAAAAGAAAAAAACTTAAAAAAGAGAGTGCTGAAATTGATGTTGAATCCTTAGTAAAATTACTCAAAGGAAATGTTTCTCTAAGTCAAAAATTAAAAATTTCAACTTCTGATGGTATTCTATTGATCCCGATAGATGACATTATTAGAATAGAAGCATCTGGAAGTTATAGCACAATCTTACTCCTAGATAAAAAGAAAATAACTGCCTCAAAAAATCTCAGTGATCTGGAGCATCATCTAGAGCACTATCCTCAATTTCTTAGAATACATAAATCAAATATTATTAATATTAATTATTTAGAGCGTTATATAAGAGGTGATGGTGGCACTGCAATACTCAAAGATGGCGCTGAAATTGAAGTTGCAAGAAGAAGAAAAGATGAGTTTTTGGAACGAACAGGAATAAAATAATAATTACCTTTACTAAAACAAAACTCCCCTATAATAAAATACTCGTGTATAGATATCTAGATAATATTAACTTTAATAAAAATTTGTATTTTATTAGAAATTTCATTGTAATTGTAATCTTGATTATTATAAATGAATACTGCTATTCACAATCTCTTATAAATTCACTAAAAGGGAAGTTTATACCAATATCTCATACTTTCCATCCTGGAAGAATACATTCCATTTGTGAAGATAGCATCGGATTCTTATGGGTGGCGGGAGAAGATGCAATCTATCGAATTGGTTTAAATATAACTGAGGAATATTCTGAAAATAATGACAAACTCATGGGGTCAGGTCCTTTTCACAATATCATTTGTGATAGTTCTGGAAATGTTTATGCCGTTGGTAAAAACGGGATGTATCTTTTAGATAAGTCAATAAATAAGTTTATTAGGATTTCATCGCCATATTATTCATGGTATTCTGGGGAAAGACAATTATTATATCATCGCGACGAGCATTCAATCTATCTGACAGATGAAAAGATTTTTGCAAAGTATAATATTAGTAAAAAAGAATGGAAAGTCATTTCTACCGATTTTGGAATCGGGGGACAAGTCATGTTATTGCATAGCAAAAATCTAATCTTGATATCTGATCCTAGGATAAATTTAACCTCTACAACAATTTATAATTGTAAGAATAACGCCTTAAGAAAATTAAACTATGTCTGTGGAATTTCAATGCTAGAAATTGGAGATGAAGAAGTACTAATTGGTTCGTGGAGAGATGGGATTCAAGTTTTTAACATAGTAAACGATGTTGTTCAAAGATATACCACAAAAAATAAGTACAAAGAAGAGATATTTTTAGCTGTTTCTACTTGTCCACAATTGACAGGTGATAGTATAGTTTGGTGCTTTTCGGAAGAGAATGGAATCCATTTGTTTCATATAAAAAGGAAAGAATTTATTGGGCATATTGACAATGAAAAGGGTCTAGGAGATTTTAAGATAACAGCTATGTATTTGGGCCAAAAATATTTAGTTCTTGGCCAGCAAGGATTAAATATTATACCTTTAGACAATCCCCGGATCAGTTATTTTACCTTGAAAGGAATTTCAATACCAAATACAAAGGTAATCATACCTTCACAAATTTATCCTTACTCTTCAAATCAAAATGAAATCATTTTTAGCGCACAATATTTTGGTGCAATTTCTTATGATCTTGATGCTCAAAAACCAACTCGATTTTTCAACTACCCCGATCAGCAAAGTATTTATAAAATAGAGTTTAATTATTTTACTCAATTAAAAAAAGCTATTGATAAAACTTATTGGCTAAATACTCAAAATGGCTTTACGATAATACAGGATGATAAACAAAGAGAAATTCTACTTCGCGATCCGGAGCTGTCTGATTTTTCTGAAGTGACTCATTTTGATTTAGGAAATTATCCGAATATATGGGCGTGTAGTAGTAATCTATTATTTTTGACAAATAAGGTTGGACGCAATATTCAAAGAATAGAAAACTGTACATTAGGAGCCTCTTCAGATGTAAATAGAGATCTATTTTATTATAGAGATACGATTTTTATTGCGACTGAGCTAGGCGTAGAGAAGTACTTTAAAGGAAAGTTTCTTGAACCTATTTTGAGTTACAATGTAAAAGGAATTTTTGGCTTATGTATGACTCCTGCAGGAAAGTTTTATGCCTTAGCAGATGATGGCGTTTACATAATTTATAATAATCAGCTTAAAAAAATTTTTAGTAAAAATTTGAATCTATCAAGATATAATTACAATATGATCAAAGCAGATCATTACAATCACTTATGGATCTCATTAAAATCTGGATTGCTAAGATTCCATACTGAAAACTTAAGTACAACATATTATAATATTCCTGTAGAATGTTTGCAAACTACAGAAGATCGAAAAATACTGGTCACACAAAGCAATGGATACGTGATCATCGACCCAGAAAAGGAAGCTAGCCAAATTTCAAATTCTTCTGTTCTAATAAATACATTTAAAACTTCTACCTCAACCGTTGCAAATAATCATTTATATGATACAATCCTGTATAAGCTAAAATGGTCTGAGAAAAGTTACGCATTTCAGTACATTTCAACACAAATGTATCAAGATTATGATTTTGAATACGAGACTTTTCTCGTTGGACTTGATAAAGAATGGCAATCTCAAAAATTGCAGAATACTATTCAGTATAATAACCTTGATCCCGGAAAATATAAATTTCAAGTTAGGGAGAAAGTGAATGATGTTCCCTCAACTAAAATTACTTCACTCCGCTTTCAGATTTTACCTCCAATTTGGATGACTTGGTGGTTTCGCAGTATATTACTAGTTAGTATTCTATCAGCTTTGTATTATTTTTTCTGGTTTAAAGCGCGAAAGAAACTCGCAGAAAAGGAGCGGCAACTAGAAATTCAGAAAATAAAAGTTGACTCTGAGATCAAAGTATTGCGTTCACAAATGAATCCACATTTTATATTTAATTGTCTCAATACTATTGAAGCTTATATTGTAGAAAAGCGGGATGATGAGGCTTCAGTTTTTTTGCAAAAATTTTCTAAGCTTATTCGTAGCGTACTTGAAAATTCTCAAGAAGAATTTATTTCCCTATCTGATGAATTAACTGTGCTTTCATGGTATCTCCAATTAGAGCAAATCAGATCAAATTATAAATGGGATTATTCCATTGCAATCAAAGACGACATTAATACAAAATTGATTAGAATTCCACCATTACTCCTACAGCCATTTGTAGAAAATGCAATAATACATGGCATCAAGAATAAAATAGAAGGGAGAGGAGTTATTACTATCTCAATTCAAAAAAATCAAGATGAGATTCTAGAAATCGGTATAGATGACAATGGAATTGGCAGAAATGAAAGTACCATCAGAGGAAACAAAAATCCATTTAAAAAGAAATCTTTAGGAATGAAGTTCACCATGGATAGAATTCTTAATCTCAATGACAAAGATAATGAAAAATACTATGTAGAAATCATTGATAAATTTGAAAATGGAGAACCCTCTGGTACAACAATTCAGTTATTTTTACCATATAAATTGCTTAGGGAAGCCCCTTAATTTCACCACGCTATTCATGGATCGCACCTAAGGAATTCTTTTAAAGCAATACTAATGAAAGAAAGCGACATGATAAGATTAAAAAAGCCCAAACGAGGCAAACTAATTGGATCCTTGAAACTAAAATAATTGATTAACTCCGCAGGAGCGACCTCATTTCAATTTAATTTAAAAAATTATCCTTGAAAAACAAGTTGAGTAGTTAGAATTTCAAGGATATTGAATCAAAAGAAAGGATTGTCTTAATTCGACATTTTGAATTTTACTGGGATAATATATTCAACAGTTACAGCTTTGCCATTACTCATACCAGGTGTCCATTTAGGCATTGATCTAAGGACTCTTATGACTTCTAGATCGCACTCTTCGCTTACTGATCTCAGGATATGAGGCAATTTTACTTGTCCTGTGGGATCAATAAAAATTTTAGAAAGAACAGTTCCCTCTGTTCCCGCTGCACGAGCCATTTCTGGATATTTTACATTTTCAGCAAGATATTTAAATATACATTCGTCTGAACTTATATTGGTTCCACATTGATTGAAATGTGGCATTTGTTTTGCCTTTTTATAAATTCTATTTTGTACAATTAGTATATCTTCGATTTTGGTTTCTGGGTCAAAAACTGTGATCGTATCAGCACTTATATAACTTTCATCTGTCGCAAGTATGTCTACCGAAGGAGACTTAACACAATACTGAAATAATACAAGAAGCAATGGTAAAAGATATGCATACTTAAAGTATGAGTTTCTAGAAGATTTTGTTTTTGTCATCATGATAATTCTATGTTTAAGTTGTGAAGTTGAAAATGAATGAGCCATGCTAAGTTTCTCTGGATTGACAGCATCGAAGAGCATTTGCATATAGTTTTTACTAGGGTAAATCAAAAGCACTTCTTCATCAGCAAGGTATTCGTGAACAAGTCTTAATTCTCTATAAAACAAATGAATAAAAGGATTCCACCAAAACAAAATATGAAATATCTGAAATAGGATCACATCAGCACTATGCAATTGATTGACATGAGTCATTTCATGGCGTATGATTGTTTGATTTTCTGGTTTTTCAAGATTAAAATTTTTTGGTAAAAAAACATATTGCAAAAAACTGTAGGCTGTTTGTATTGAATCAGAAAATACAAAAGTATTTTTTTCTGAACTTATTTTTTCACCAGCATGAATCATTCGAAATATTTTGAATAATCCATAAATAAATTTTACTGTAAAAAATTATACTTATTGTGAGAATCAATAATTTACCAACCAGCATCCAATTCACAGCTGATTGATTTCCCTCGATTACTACAGTATAAGGTAAGATAAATGATAGTGTTTCTTCTTCTAAAACTTTTATTGGTGAAATTAGTTGGTGTTGGATAAAATAAGATTTAAAAAATGGCATAAAGATACTTATCAACACTGCTACAATGATAAATAATCTGTTCCACTTGAAAAATGTTTCTTTGCGAAGTACAAAGTAGTATAAGATATAGAAAAGCCCAAGGCTGATCGTAAATTCAATAGCATAGATTAGTTCTGCATTCATATTTTTATGATTTACTATTATTAATTAATTCTTGTATTTCTTTCATCTCTTTTTTACTGATGTGTTTTTCTTGAATCAAGAAAGAAAGCATCTCTGCTGGAGAATTTTCAAAATAATCTTGAAGCACTTGCTTTACATTGAGGCTGGTGTACTTGCTTTTAGGAATGGCGATATGGTACTCATAAGTCTTCCCATAGGCTTTGTGAGTGAGGAACTTTTTTTCTTCGATCGATCGCACTAAAGTAGAGATCGTTGAGTGTGGAGGCCTCTCCTCTCCCAGCTCTTGTTCTATATAATCCAAGACCTGACTTACTGTGCAGGGCGCTATCTTCCATAAGATATGCATGATCTCTTCTTCTGATTTCGTCAGTCGCTCCATATTCTATATTTTATAATGCAAATATATAACGTAAATTTACGTTATGCAAGTTTTTTAGGAAATATTTTTTTGGAGTGAGGATAGGCTACTTTTAAATAGGCGAACTTTAGATAATCTTTCAACTTTTCTCCATTCACGATTAGTTATTAACTGAAATAAACTTTCATCAACTCTTTCCCCCATTTCATCATTTTTTCAGGGTATTTCATCCTCATATAAGTTTGGTCCAATATTATTTGGTTTGGTTGGAGAGCCTCCTCTATTTTCGCCCTGTTTAATAAAAAAACATTTTTCATGCAACCGCATAATTCAAACTTATCCCACTATGCCAAAAGATCTAAATCATTGGCGATTACAATGGTTTTTTTTTTACAAGTGCCTTCCATCTACTTGCTCAAAATACAGTGATCAAAGGTCAAGTTTTAGATGATAAAAATAGACTAGCACTCGAGGGTGTCAGTATTCAGGTCACTAATTCTAAAATCGGCACGACAACCAATACCCTTGGGGAGTTTTCGTTACTGAGCAATGATGCTTTTCCACAATCTTTGGAGATCAGCTATATTGGATTTGAAAAAAAATCTGTCACTTTACAGTCAAATGAATTCCTCACTATTTATCTCAAGGAGGAAGCCAAAGAAATCTCAGAAGTATTGGTACGCAGCAGTTATAATGTTCAGAAAAAATCCGAATTTGCAGGTGCAGTGTCAAATATTGATGTGAGGAGTTTGGAAAATAGACCTGCTTCAAGTTTTGACCAACTATTAGGTGGTCATGCGACAGGGGTAGATATTATCCAGCCCTCTAGTGTACTTAATAATACTCCGATCATGCGTATCCGAGGGATCAATACGATTACTTCAGGTCTTTTCCCTTTGGTGATAGTAGATGGGGTATCAGTATTTGTAGGATCTATTGGAGGACTAATAGGGAACAATCCTCTGTCGGACATCAATCCAAATGATATACAGAATATCGATATACTTAAAGATGCCTCAGCAGCTGCTCTCTACGGGTCTCGTGCTGCAAATGGCGTGATGGTGATCACGACTAAAAAAGGACAGAAGGGAAGGGTCAAGGTCAATTATTCCAATTGGTTGAGTCGTAGTACGCCCTACAATTTGCCAGAATTATTGAACGCTGAAGAATATACGATGATCAAGAATGAAGCTATGGTGAATTCAGGTCGAGCTCCTGGCTACCAACTGATGAAAAATGCAGATGGTTCTACTGTGAATACAAGTTGGTATGATGTCGCATTTCGACCAGGTATCTCTCATAATCATACCTTGAGTGTATCGGGAGCCAACAACGCTACAAAATATTTTTTCTCCGCTGGATTTACTGATCAAAACAGCTATATTCGTTACAATAATTTTAAACGTTATTCTTCAGGAATCAATATCGAGAATCAAGTTAATAAAGCCATTGTTGTGGGAGCCAATGTCAACCTTAGCAATAGTCAAAACACTGGACCAAATACTGGAGCCATTGCGAGTAATTCACTCTCTTCATCTTCATATAATTCAAACTATATTACTAATGAACCGCTAGGACGTATGACTTATGTGTTGCCACCAAATGTTCCCGTTTATCGCGAAGATGGATCTTATAGTATTCAGAATGGTGTGAGTGTCGGTTATGGAGCGAATGCACTTTCTATCGGAACAATCAATGCTTATAATCTTGCCATGGTGCAAAAACTCGATGTGAATACATCTGAGAATCTGTCCATCATCGGCAATGTATTTGCAGAATTAAATTTATTGAAAAATCTAAAATTAAGGACAAACTATGGCATCAATCGATTGCAGGTAGAGAATAAATCTTTTCTCAATCCGATCCATGGTGGAGGCGCTTCTGCCAATGGTTCTGCAAGTAATACCAATGGAAAATATATTCGATCCGAATTGGTCAATACCTTAAAGTATGATTTAAATTTTAATGACGCTCATCATATTAATTTATTGTTAGGAAATGAAATCATCAAGAATAAAATTGATATTTGGGGAGCGCAGCGTAGCAACATTACGGACCCTTATTATGAAAATTATCAAGGTGGATTTATCAATATCGTCCCTACGGAAATGTGATTTCTGAAACTGCGATATTATCTTATTTCTCTGGTTTGAATTATGATTATTTGAAAAAATATTTATTGAGTGTCAATGTGCGCAGAGACGGACTTTCAGCATTGGCAAAGGGAAATAAATGGGGAAACTTTTATGGCGCATCTGCTGGTTGGAATTTATCTAAAGAATCCTTCATCAAAATTTGGATATCGAAAATACATTTCAGATTTTAAACTAAGAGCGAGTTATGGACTTGTGGGCAATAGTGAGATTGGAGACTATCCATCCATAGGTGCATTTAGTTCTAATACTTATGGAGGGTTGCCTGTTCTCTATTATGCTCAAGCAGCGAATCCAAATTTGAAATGGGAGACTAGTAAGAAATTAGACATCGGCTGTAACTTTTCTATCTTAAAGGGAAGAGTGAATGTTGAATTCGATTATTATAAAAATGTGATTGATGGATTGATTTTAAAATCACCACAATCCCTTTCTGCAGGAATCCCTGGTAATTTTATCAATGCCAATGTAGGGAGTATGTATAATCGTGGTATAGAATTAGGTATTCAAGCAGATATCATCCAAACAAAAACTTTCCAATATCAAGTCGGCTTCAATTTTTCTACTTTAAAAAATGAAGTGACTGCATTGGTGAGTGATGTCTATGTGCCAAGTATCTTTGGTGTACAGAACATGACTCGTGTGGGTTACTCAGTAGGTTCCATTTTTGCTGTGCCAACAAAAGGTGTAAATCCAGACAATGGTCTTATGGTATTCATCAACAGTGAAGGTCGAGAAGTACAATACAATCACATTGGATCGCCACGATGGACATATCTTGACGGCTCTGCTGCACCAGCTATAGACAATTATAAAGATGGTGTTATTCAAGGACCATCATTGCCAACTTATTTTGGAGGATTGAATCAAGAATTCAGATATAAAAATTTTGGATTGCAAGTTAATCTGACATATTCTGGAGGAAATTATTTGTACAATGGAACACGTGCTACCAATTCAGATCAGCGCTATTTCAACAATGGAAAATTTATTCTCAATCGATGGACCACTCCTGGACAGAAGACAGATATTCAGAAATTACAATACGGCGATAATGTCTCTGCAGGATTCTCTTTTGCAGCTACATCCAAAGTAGAAAAAGGAGATTATCTCAAGTTAAAAACATTGACATTGAGCTATGATTTTCCAGTGAATCGCTATCGATTTGCAAATCGAATTTCCAACTTAAGAGCCTATGTTCAAGGAACTAATCTCTATACTTTGACCAAATATAGAGGTTCAGATCCTGAGGTTTCTATCAATGGTAATTCTATTCATTCAGGCAAAGATCAAAACGTGCCACCGAGTGCACAGATATTGACCGTTGGCGTTAATTTATCCTTTTAATTTTAAAAAAATGAAAATCATGAATTCAAAATATAGTTCTCTATTCAGTTTTATTTTATGTTGTTCTTTCATCCTCATGTTCAGTTCTTGCAATGAAGATTTGCTCGATACAAAGCCGAACACGAGCATAGATGAAAAAGATGCATTTAGTACACCATCACGCATATTATCTCAAGTGAACAATCTCTACGGAAGATTGCAGAATGAATCACTTTATGGCGGAAGACTAATCGTTTTTAATGAGCAGCGATCAGATGAGTTCGGACAAAATGATGGCAATGCAGCGACCGGATCTGCAGTGTGGAATCAGAATGTTGCTTCAACCAACGAATATATAAACAATGTGTGGAGTGCAGCTTACACAGCAATTAATTCATCTAATATCGTCATCGCCAATTTGACAAATACGAAAGTGATCTCAGATAGTCTTGCAAAGCTTTACATTGCAGAAGCGAAATTTGTCCGCGCATTATCTTATCTCGTATTGTTGCAAACCTATGCTAAGCCATACAATATGGACAAGGCAGCTCTTGGTGTGCCTTTAAGATTGACAGCAATTACTTCAGAAGGGTATAATGATCTGGCGCGAAGTTCAGTGGAAGAAGTTTATACACAGATCATTAAAGATTTAGACGAAGCAGAACAAGCATTACCAGTATCGTACAGCTCTGCTGCATTGAATTCATCTAGAGCACATCGCGCAACAGCAATAGCATTGAAGACAAGAGTATATTTGAATCAAGCAAATTATAATATGGTCATTCAAGAAGCGAAAAAAATAGTTTCTACATCAGCACCATACCAATATTCTGAAGGCAATGTCAATCATAGATTAGAAGCAAATTTTACCAATCTTTACACAGGATCATATACAGGAGCTGAAAGTATATTTTCCATTCCATTTGCCAACTCAAGTACTGAGACA
>JADKGL010000001.1 GCA_016722295.1 Saprospiraceae bacterium | reverse complement strand
TTGATGAGTGGTGAGGTGAGGGTGAATATGTCTGAATACGATTAAAAAGATTATAAGATGAATACGATTTTAAAAAGCGAAACAGATATAAATGCACTTACCCACAAAATTATTGGGTGTGCAATGCAAGTGCATAAGATATTGGGCAATGGTTTCAAAAGTCATTTATCAAGAGCCTTGGCAATTGAGTTTACATATCAAGGTTTAGGTTTTGAAAAGAAAAGGAAATGGAATTGTTTTATAGAGAGGGGAAAATATAGGAACAAAGAAGGTAGATTTTTTGTAGAAGGGAAAGTTATGGTTGAAATCAAAGCCACAGAGCAATTATTGGATGTTCATAAAGCACAAGCGATAGAATTATTGCAGAAGCCTATAATATGCAGATGGTTTGCTCATTAATTTTGGTTCAAAAGTTTAGATTTCAAAAGAGTGTATAATAAAGAAAATCTTGTCAGTCCTGCAAAAGGTCTGAACAATGATTAAAGGACTACAAAATGGACAAGAAAAGGTAGGTAAAAAATCGTGTCAATCAAAAAATCAATATAATAGTATTCAAGACAAAAGAAACAAATGAAACCAATCACGGAAGATAAAATAGAAACCTTTGCTATTGAAGTGCTTCAATCTATGGGTTGGGAGTATGTGCACGGCTTGGCTATTGCTCCCGGTGCAGAGCAAGCAGAAAGAGAAAATTTTGAGCAAATTGTTTTGGTTGATTGTTTACGCAAATCGGTTGCGGTTTTAATCCAACTATTCCATACGATGCACAGGAACAAGCCATTCAAAAAGTACTGCGGATTTATTCTCCCGAATTGCTGCACAACAACGAAACCTTTCATCAGCTATTAGTAGAAAAAGTAAAAATACCTTATCAGCAAGATGGTTTTGAACGCAGTTATGAAGTAGCATTGATAGATTTTGAAAATCCGTTGAACAATGTATTTTTATGCGTAAATCAATACACTATTGTTGAAAAAAATCAAAACAAACGCCCCGATGTTTTGCTATTTGTAAATGGTTTGCCATTAGTGGTCATTGAATTAAAAAATGCAGCAGACGAAAACGCCACAATGCGAAAAGCGTTTGACCAATTGCAAACCTATAAATCAACCATTCCAAGTTTATTTACTTATAACGCTATTTGCGTAATATCAGACGGAATGGAATGTAAGGCAGGTAGTGTTTCGGCAGGTTACAGCCGTTTTATGACTTGGAAAACAGCAGACGGCAAAAAGAAGCATCACGATTTATTCCACAGTTAGAGATTTTACTCAAAGGAATGTTGAACCCTTCTACCCTTTTAGATTTGGTTCGCAATTTCATAGTATTTGAAAAGAGTAAAAAGGAAGATGCAAAAACAGGTATTACACAAATAGAAACCGTTAAAAAATTAGCGGCATATCATCAATATTACGCAGTAAACAGAGCAGTGCAATCTTCCATTATTGCATCAGGAGCAGACGGAGATAAACGAGGAGGTGTAGTTTGGCATACACAAGGTTCGGGCAAAAGTTTAAGTATGGTTTTTTATTCGGGCAAACTGATTACAGCACCCGAAATGCAAAACCCAACCATTTTAGTAATTACCGACCGTAATGATTTGGACGACCAATTATTTGACACGTTTTCAAACTCCAAACAATTATTAAGGCAAGAACCAGTTCAAGCCAAAGACAGAGAGCATTTAAAAGAATTATTGAAAGTAGCAAGCGGTGGAATTGTATTTGCCACCATTCAAAAGTTTTTACCCGAAGACCAAAAATCAGTTTACGAGCAGCTATCTGACCGCGAAACATAGTAGTAATAGCGGATGAAGCCCACAGGACACAATATGGTTTTGAAGCATCTATAAAAGAAGTAAAGATAAAGAAACCAAAGAAAAATTGGAGAACGTATTGCTTATGGTTTCGCCAAATATATGCGGGATGCTTTGCCAAATGCTACTTACATTGGTTTTACAGGAACGCCAATTGAAGGCACAGATGTAAATACTCCGCAAGTTTTCGGACAGTATGTTGATGTGTATGATATTTCACAAGCGGTTGCCGATGGTGCAACAGTTCGTATTTATTACGAAAGCCGTTTGGCAAAAGTGAATTTAGATGAAGAAGGTAAACGCCTGATTGAAGAGTTTGACAAAGAACTTGAAGAAGATGAAGAAATAACAGACCAACAAAAAGCCAAAGCCAAATACACAAAATTGGAGGCAATTGTTGGTAATGAAGAACGGATAAAAAATTTAGCTAAAGACATTGTAACACATTCAGAACAACGCCAAAAAGTATTTGATGGCAAAGGAATGATTGTAGCAATGAGCCGAAGAATTGCAGCCGATTTATACAAAGAAATTATTGCATTAAGACCCGAATGGCACGATGAAGATTTAAGCAAAGGAGCTATTAAAGTTGTAATGACTTCAACAAGTGCAGATGGTCCCTGAAATGCAACGCCATAACACAACAAAACAACAGCGTAAAAATTTAGCAGAACGAATGAAAGACCCTGCCGACCCTTTGCGTTTGGTTATTGTTCGTGATATGTGGCTAACTGGTTTTGATGCTCCTTGTTTGCATACACTCTACATTGACAAACCAATGAGAGGTCACAATTTAATGCAAGCTATTGCAAGGGTAAACAGTGTTTTCAAAGATAAGCCAGGCGGTTTGGTTGTTGATTATTTAGGCATAGCAACCGATCTTAAAAAGCACTTTCTTTTTATTCTGATGCAGGAGGTAAAGGCGAACCAACTTTAAATTTAGAAAAGGCCATTGAATTGATGATGGAAAAATTTGAAGTCATTCAGCAATTTTTTAGTGAAGAAGTAAAACGCAAAAAGACATATTGTTGAAGAACCCGGAAGCATACTATGCCAATAGTTTTGAATTTAATTACAAACGCTTTTTTGATGTAGAAGCCAAAGAAAAATTTCAATCATTCTGCAGTCAGAAGAACACATTTTAGGTTTAGAGGATGGCAAAACTCGTTTTATTAGAGAAGTAACATTATTAAGTCAGGCCTTTTGCATTATCAATTCCACATCAAAAAGCAATGGAAATAAAAGACGATATTGCATTTTTCAGGCAGTAAAAGCAAGACTTGTAAAATTTGAAGTAACAGAACAGGCAAATCTGACATTGAAATTGAAACAGCAATCAAACAAATAGTTGATGAAGCATTAAGTTCAGACAAAGTGATGGATATTTTTGAAGCTGCTGGTATGGCAAAACCAGACATTTCAATTTTATCTGACGAATTTCTTTTAAGTTGAAGGAATGAAGCACCAAAAATTTGGCGTTAGAACTTTTAAAGAAATTACTGAATGACGAAATAAAAACACGTTCCAAAACCAATTTGGTAAAGAGTAAAAAACTTTTGGAAATGTTGGAGGGTGCAATAAAACGCTACCAAAACAACTTGTTGACAACAGCAGAAATTATTCAAGAACTCATCAACATTGCAAAGGAAATTAAAGAAGCCGACAAAGAAGGTGAACGACTTGGACTGACAAAAGACGAAGTTGCTTTTTGCAATGCTTTAGAAGTAAACGACAGTGCAGTTATGGTTTTGGGTGACGAACAACTAAAAGAATTGCGAAAGAGAAATTACAGACAAAGTAAGAGCCAACGCAACTATTGACTGGACAATAAGAGAAAGTGCAAGAGCAAGACTTATGGTAATTGTTAAGCGGACTTTGACAAAGTGGGGTTATCCGCCAGACAAACAAGCCAAAGCAATTGAGACAGTTTTAAAACAAGCAGAACTAATGGCAGACTACTTTACAAGTGAATAAGCCAACGCTTTTGGTGGCACATTGGCATTTTTTGGGGTGAAATTCCACTGCGTGACTCTATTCATGGCAATTCGAGATGAATAAATTAAAATAGTATGCCTTTAAAAATAAATACAATACGTTCTTCCAAACATAATTCAATCGAAGGAATTTATACAGAAGATTTGAATGATTGCAAAGAAGATTATCAGAAAGAAAAATATAACCAATTGATATCCTTAACAAGACTTATCAATAATATATGTTTCCTAATACAGATACTTGGGCGTTGACGCTCAATCGATAGGCTAGTTTTAATGAACGAGGATGACTGGAAATCCAACTGGTATATCATAATTTCGAATATCGGCACAAAAAAATTCTATTTTGAGTACTTAATTCCAAGCACTGAAGCTCCATGGGAAAACGCTTACGTAAAAGGAGTGGCAAAAAATCTCGATGAAGCTAAAGTCCATTTATTAAGATCTATGAGTAAGTCAAATGGTTGGAGCCAAAGAGAAGAACTAAAATAATATTGTAAAAATCTTTTCTAATTTTGATAGTAAAAATACCTAGCTAAGATTGACAGTAAAATTTTATTTCCTAATAAGAACTCCAAAACTGCCACTAACATTTAGCCGTATAGAAGAAAGCCCAAAGAGGAAGATTTCTTTGCTCTTCAACTTCCCTTTGTGGTAGCATTAATGGTAGAAAACAATTATTGTATAAACCTGAAATTTTTATATTTTGAAAATTGAAAATGAATGTTGTGTTTTATCAGCAAGTGTGCATTGTAGGATATAAACGCCTTTCGGTAAAGCAGAAACATTTAATTTATTTTCTTGCAAAACTCCTTGAAGAATAATTTTTCCAAATTGGTCAATTAATTTGTATTCGCATTGATTGTAGAGCTTAGAATTAGTGTATATATATTCTTGACAAGGGTTTGGGAAGAAGTAGAATTTATCATCTTCAATAGTTGGAGTATTCACATTAGTTTGGATTTCATAAGCGCCGATAGTTGGTGGATTTTGAAATATTTTTCCATCGACGTCTTTTAGCAATGGAAAGGAATAAGATCTACCTGATTTAAATGCTGGGCTCCTTGATTCTAGTTTGTATAGACTATTTGCAATGATCATCGGATTGCCAATGATTTGAAAACGATCTGGAGTGGGGAGTACTGGACCTGACCAATTCGTTGTATTGATCTTGTACCAAAGATTGTGATCAAATGAAAATGAATTTGGATCAGTATTTGGTCCGATATTAACTTCGGTGCTTACATTGGATTCAATGACGACGATGTTATTGAAAAATGCGTTTTCACCGCAAGGCAAAAATCTACTGGGGTCTACAGTTTCCTGAAGTATTCGCATAGCCCATTTTGTTGGTCGCACAAAGGTGTTGTGAAATACCTCTACACGCCGACAACCTACAAATGCAATTGGTGCTAGAGAACCTTCAAAATAGTTTGAAAAAACTTGAATGTCACTTGCTTCACTTGTAGCATTTTGTGGTCGAAAGAATTGCAATCCTGTGCTTCCACCTAGATTTAAAGTGCGATTTCCAGCATTGAAAAATTGATTCGCATAATATCGTAAATGAGAGCTTCCTCCTTTTGCTTGAATCGCATTATCTCCAGGATTTCTGAAAAAGCAATGATGAATTTCTCCATAATGACATCCTACCATGTCGATGCCGCTACCTCCAGGAGATCCGTTTTCAAATGAACAATTTTCGATCATAAAACTATCCAATCCTGATAATTTCAAAAGATCGTTATTTCCAGTAGCACTTATAGATCGAAAGATACAATTGCGGATCGTTATATGTTTTGAAGGTGTATTAATGCTTGAAGCATCGTCAATATTCATGCCATTGCCTGTTTGGAATTCGCAGATCAAATCTTCTAGTATAATATGGTTACAATCTGAAAACTGGATGCTGTTGCCTCCGCCGTTAATTATTGTTTTGCTTCCAACTTTGCCTTTTATGGTGATTGCTTTATTAGGAAGTCCACTTTTGTTTTGGAAGGATAGTCCACCTACAATTGTTGATTCTAATATTTGAATGGTATCACCTGGAAGTGCGATCTGCATTGCAGCGCTTAGATTCTGGTAGGTTTGGTTAGTTCCAACGTATAAAATCCTTGCATGTGATATTTGTGACCAAAGAATATAGATTACTACGAGGAATATTTTGACTTTCATGAATAGTTTTTTTGGTGAATGCAATATAGTAGTTTTTATTGAATACAAATACTTAAATTTATTTATAAGTTGGGTCTGCATAAAACCTTAATTGCATTATGAATGAGGCCTTTATTTTGAATTCATTATTTTGACATGCTAGCATTCTTACAAGATTTTTTTAAAAAAGTATGCACTTCTTTTGATTAATGTTTTGCTAGGACTTGCATAATCAGTTTTCTTAGTCTACATACGTTCATTTTCTTAAGGCTGACTTAAGGATAAGTTAGTTCTCTCCTTATCGAGTGATTTTGTATCACTCGATTGCCAGTCGTTCCCCCAAAGAAAACGAACCAAAAGAAAGGGCACAGGCTGTCCGGGTTGATCAGTCTTTCGCAATCGAGTGAAATCGTTCACTCCATTGCTCCCCATTCATTCAAAGGTGTACGCAAAACCGCAATAAAAATTCTAAATTGGCTCCAAGGCTTCGCCAATTCTTAACGAATTTATATTGCTATGCTGTTGAAAAAGACCCAAAATACTTTTTGCACAAGCCCTAATTATTGACAACTAATTGGAAGATAAATATACATTTTGTATGTTTTCAGATACTTTAATTATATTCGCATGATCAAACTAATTCTTTATGGATAAATTTCGATGGGTACTTTATACGATATTAGTATTTAATTTGTTCTCCTGTCGTTTAGAGCCTGAGTTAAAAGCGAGATATGGAATTCCCTTAACTATCTTTCCACAGAGCGCACAAGTGAAGATAGGAGATACACTATGGTTAAGCTACTCCAGTCAAGATTCATTTCTTATTAATTTATTGAATCAGCAAAAAGTATCTTTAAAAGGAAAGTCATTCTCATTTAGATTAAATGGCTATTATATTGATTTACATACAGATTCAAAGCCTAAGTTTGATTTTGTTGAAGATGGTATTTTTAATACAAGCTTTTCGGGTTCGAACCAATATATTTCTAGTATTGGATGCAATAGTGATTTTCCATTCATTAAGCTCGCCATTATACCTCGCGAAAAAGGTACTTTTGTTTTAATGGCTAGTATTGATAATGTAAAAGGCTTGCATAATAAATTGGATATTTGTGGTGCCAATAGTTCTTTTATTCAAGATAATTTAACTGAACTGTTTTATTATTTCACAAATGCAGATTTACATGATTCTTTTATTTCAGAGTCTATTGTATCAGCAGAGGATAAGGCGGAGCTTAAGAGATTATCTGATGGTAAATATTTGTATTTTTTTAAAGTGATAGATTAATTTATGAGAAATTGGATATTCATCGTTTTAGTCTTGTTTTGTACATCACTTTTTAGTCAGGATAAATGGCGGGGAATTTATAGCTCTAGTATTTTTAGCTATTCTAGTAAAATTTATTGCAAAGGATTTGATTTAGCCTATTTTAGAGCAGGTTCAAAGAAAATTCGTTACAACTATTGGGAGCTTTCAGATATGGTTTATGGTACATATCGTTATACGAATTCTAATGAAAAAGTTATTAGAATTGGAATAGGATTTGGTTTAGGTTATGATATCCATAGTGCAATTAGTTTTATTAAATTTCGTTTTTTGCATTCAGCAGGTTTGTTTTATCAGAAAACAAATGATATTCCATTGCATTCACATTTATATGAGCGGTCGATTAGAAGATTCGGAATATATTATAAGCCACGAATCCAAGCTGAATATGCGATTAATTCAAAGATCTCAACTTTTATTGGAATTACTGGAGTTATAGAAGTTCCTACGGAAAGAAGGAAAGTAAATAATGTTTTTTAGATCCTAGGTATCGATCTTAAAAAAATTCTATAATTACTATAGGATTATCTGGGTTCGAAATTGGCCTCCAATACAAATTATAAAAAAGCCACCTCATTGAGGTGGCTTCCTTTGAATACAATCATTTAAAAACACCCTGCTTACAAAACAATTTCTTTGTTATTCTGAGACAATGAATTTTTTATGCACAATTTGATCTTTACTTTTTAATGAAAGGATATAATTTCCATTGGGTAAGTTTGATAAATTGACATCGTAAAAATTATTTCCTGCATAAGCTGCTAGGTTTAGTTCTTTTACAATTACGCCTAATGTGTTTTGTATTTTTAATTCTGAATTGTGATCTGATGCAGCATCAAAGTTCAATTGAATATTTCCCCTTGTAGGATTTGGGAACAATGAAACGTTTTCGATTTGTGGTTTAGATTGTCCTTGTGTCTTATTTTCCAGAAGAGTACCTGAATTAATGATATTCACACTATAATCTTCTACCTCTCCACGAGCAAACGTTTCACAACTTGATGCATAAGCGCTTTGTTTCATGGCTATTCTCATTCTTGTAATTCCAGTGATTGCTGTAGTGGGAACTTTGAATGAAGTATAAAGTAAATTTGTGCTATTACTTACACCTATTACAACTCTTTCTCCAGCATCATTGAATGAACCATTTTTATTATAATCAATCCAAATCGTCCAGTACAAATATCGAGATGATCCAGTGATTCCTGCTTGAAAATTTATTGGAGTCGTAACACCTTTGGTGATATTCGCTATTAACGCAGTGGCATCAAAATAGCCACCATCACTTCCTGAGTTTCTATCTACATTAGTTAATTTTACTCGCTTGATCCATTCTTGAGAACTGCTCACTCCTTTTGATGCGCAATAGCTTGTAGTATTTGGAGTATTGAAATTTACTTGCGCTGAAAATACACTCGTGCTTGAACCACATACAGATTGTACTCTTGTATTGTATGTAGAATTCGGCGACAATCCTGTGAGTTGAACTGATGTAGAAGTTGAATTCACCTGAGTCCATGTAGAAGTAGTGGACAATTTATATTGAAAATTGTAGGAACTTGCTGATCCTGAAGCAGACCAAGAAGCTAATGCAGAAGTAGAACTAATATTACTTATAGCGAGGCCTGTTGGTGTGATACAACTGCCTCCTGTTGTCGTAAATGTAATTTGATTTGAGTATGTGCTTGAACTTGAAGAACAAACAGTTTGCACTCTTGCATTATAAGCTGTACCAAGTGTTAATCCTGTTAAAGTATATGTAGTATTGGATGTACTGATAGTGGTCCATGTAGAGCTTGCATTCAATTTGTAATCCAACTTATAAGTTACCGCTCCACTAGCAGCAGCCCAGGAGATGACAGCTGATGTGTTTTGAATATTACTAGCATTCAAACCAGTTGGAGTAGGGCAGGATGATCCACAGCTTTTTGGAAGACAAGTGACAGCAGCTACCCGATTTCTAATTTTATTTCCCGGTTGTGCCCCGAATCCATTATTGAAATTTATGCCGTAAGATGTCAGGTGGCAATAACTCATTATTGTTCCACCACTTGTAGGAGCTGGTCCAGGCGCACATCCACCTTCGGTAGTATAACAATTATCTAATGCGCCTCCTGTCCAACCACACCATTGGGTATGGTTAGATCCAAGATTATGTCCCATTTCATGTGTCATTACTTCAATCGTCCAAGAATAGGTTGGTACATTAGCATAGGTTGATGAAATATTGCTGTATGCATAATTGTAATTTGTACACAACACATCCAACCATGCGACACCACCGATATTTTGTCCTCCTAATGCAGCGAGATGTGCAAGGTTTCCATTGAATGTTGGTCTTGCAGTTCTGAATTGATTTAAAGCAGTGATAGAACTTGTTTTACTATATGAATCTGCAGTCGTCCATACATAAACTTCAGATATAGTAGTATTAATACTTTCATTTGCATACAATGTCGCGACATTGTTATAAACTGCAGTTATGTAATTTACAGTATTAGTTACATTTCCTTTATTTAGATACAAAGCATAATCACATTCTACATAGGTTTTCACACAATCTCCGGCTGCTCTTGAACTTAGTTTGTCTTTGTCTAAGTGTGGATCACCAATTGCCATTCTCTCGGTTGTCATGCATTCCATTGGAGCATCACGTTCAACATTTTTATCATTGTAAAGTATGAATTCTCCTTTTACAACAGTTGATGGTTGAATAATGTAATTTTGATTGTCAACACTAATCATACCATAGATTTCATCTTGAAAAACGCTTATCGCAACGATAGAGTTTTGCTCACCTTTGACAATGCCGCGATAGAATAATCCAGCTGTGTAACTAGGATTGTCTTTCTCTGAAGTGAATACTTGAAATCCTTCAGCTAAGACTTCACATTGAATTAAATCTAATTCCAAGGCTTGCGTTTTATAAGATGGTAATTGCAGCGTAAGTGCGCTTAATTTTTGCTGAAAAATTTGATTAAGCTCTACCTTACCTATGTTGCAGACCATCCATTCTTTTACATGAGGAATTGGATTTTGAATCAATTTTGATTCAGCAAATAAGGCGACATTGGGAAAAGAAGGTTGTTCACATTTAGCTTTTTCTACCTGTGTAAAAATCAGATTTTCAATCGATTCTTCATCTGAGTGATTATGGTGTAAATGTTGAGTAACACCAAAGCTGAGAAATAGAAAAAAACAAACTGTAGAAATTAATAATTTCCGATACATAGATAAATATTTTGAGGTTAAAAAAAATCAAACTACGCACGGATATATTCTTGGGGAACAGTCACAAAAGTAAGCCTATCAGTAAAGCTGGCTATCAGTGGAAACACTTAATTTTTAAAATTGGGTGTTTACCCAAGTACTTTAAAAAATTCAGTTTGTCCTTTATGATTGTATTCTTTTTTTCTCGCTTTCAGCACCTGTAGACTTATATTGTTGTTTTTGAATATTTGATTTTCCAAATCGATACGAAAGACTTAAGGCAAGGGATCTCGTATCTAAAGTGCTGTTCCAATTCGCATCTGTATTTTTTAGATTGTTAATTGTGCCTGATGCTCTTCTCGTATAAAAAATATCATTTACGCCAACTCTTGCTGTTGCATTTCCCTTAGCAAATTTTTTCTGTACAGTGAATCCTAGAATAGCAAAACTCTTAAGGATTAGTTGGCTATAAACAAGGTCACTTTGGTAATCGCCTTTAAGTTCTGCACTCCAATTTTTTTTGAGTTTGAACGATTGTGTAAGATTCGCTCTGACATAATTTCCATTGGAATTCAAATCTTCAGTATAAAGTTTGCTTTTGTATTTTACATTTCCAAATTCAACATATGGAATTATAGTATACCATTTTTTAAATGTATGGTTTGCATCTAAAGAGATACTGGTCGTGTAATTTGTAGTGACGTTCAATGGTCTGCTATAATAAATGTCTCCAATGATTTCTAATGTTTCATTTATACCATTACTAGTCTTTGAAAAATCTATGCTTGTGTTTATTTTATTTTTATAACTATGCGTCAAAGAAAAATTGTTTGAGAATGTTGATGTTAAATCAGGATTTCCAACATAATAAGTATATTTATCCAAAGGACTTGCAAATGGATTTAAATGCTGAAAAATTGGTCTATCGATTCTTCTTCCATATGAAAAATTCAAAACATGCACTCCAGCACTATCTAAATTTCTCGATGCAAAAAATGTTGGAAATAGTTCGGTATAATTATTTGAAAATTGTTTTGGAGCTTTGATAGCATTTCCTTTTTGGTCTCCTTTAAGATTAGTATGTTCTCCACGCAATCCAATCTGACAGTCAAATCCATAGATCGATTTAGAGAAATTCACATAGGCACTTTGAATCCATTCTTTATAGATGAAGCGATTGCTGAGATCATTATTGATATTTCTTTGTTGATCTATTGTAGTGTAGTATTCTGCTATATTATCAGTATTCGTAAATGCAGATTTAATTCCTGTCTCAAATTTAATTCCTTGAATTGTTTTATTGAGATCCGATTTGAATGTATAGATTCTAATATCTGACGGAAGACTGCCTTCTACTAAATCGACATAAATCAATTGATTATCTTTTTGATAAATGAAATTATTAAAATCTTGATCTGTTTGAGAGCTATATTGAATAATGTCGGCATCCACACTAATTTGTCCGCCTTTTTGATCAAGTGCATGTCTCATATTTACATTCGCAGAGTGATTGAAAAATTTTGATGTGCTTACATTATCTGCTATTATTTTGTTCAAATCAGTTTGACTTGTATAAAAAGCTGTATTGTTTACCTTGTCTTTTTTGGGTAAAGTCACGTTTGAATACCCTAAGCCTAAAGTAGTTTTTGAAGTTAGATAATAATCTAAGTTGATTCTACTATTTATGGATTGATTTGTTTTTTTTATGTATGAATTTTGTTCAAATTTTGCACGAGGACTTAGATCATCATTCTTGTAATATCTAAATATATTTAAATCTTGAAAACTTTGATGAGTTGCCAAACTAATATTTCCGTAAAGTCCAATTTTTGGAGTAATATAATTGAGTCCAAGACTATGATTTGTTCTCGCATATCTTCCTTGAGTATAGGCCGTATTCGCATTGCCTGTAAATCCGATTTGTTTACTTCTTTTTGTTACAATATTGATGATTCCTGAATTTCCAGCAGCATCATATTTTGCTGGAGGATTGGTCATGATTTCAATATGTTTGATGGTGCTTGTCGGAATTGTTTTTAGATAATTTTCTAGTTCGGCTCCTGAAAGATAGCTAGGTTTATCATCAATGAAAACTTGCACTCCTGATCGTCCTCGGAGCAATATATTTCCATTTTGATCTAACATAATTCCTGGTGCCTTTTCTAGTGCTTCCCAAGTGGTTGTACCAGTTGAAGATAGCAGTGCGTCCATATTGACGATAACCCGGTCTACTTTCCTTTCAATAAATGAAGCTTTTGATTTTATTTGTACTTCAGACAATTGACCTACGTTGGGGATCAAGGTAATTGTGGGTAGTAGAATAGTATTTCGTAATTCTATTTTTTCAGAACGATGTTTTTTTAAGCCAAGAAAATCAACTGTAATATAATAGTCTTTTGGTTCAAGAGTTTGCAAAAGGAATTCACCACTTTTTTCTGAAAATGTACTGGTTATTAATGAAGAGTCTGTTACTTGGTGTAGTCGAATTGTTGCCAATTCAATAGGTTTTTGTTCGCCATCAACAATTTTTCCTTTTAACTCAAAATAGGTTTGAGCTGTCAATGCAGAAAAACTAAACCAGAAAAGAACTATGAAGCTAAGTTTTGTGCAGGGGAAATTGATCATTTTTGATTCCATAATGCAAATATACGAAAGTCTTCGTAAATAAACTTTGCAAAAATTTTTAGATTAATATTTTTTAAAGTTTAAATCGCTTTTTGCGAACTGAGACTTTATCGTCTATTGGAGCTGCCAGATCTATTGTGCCATAATATTGAAAACCATAATGTAAGACATAGTATTTGTCTATGATTTGAAAATATTGATTATTAATTTTGCCTAGGAGATAAGCATGCTCTATGTTAGGCCTAAGCAATTCAAGCAGTTTTACAAAGATATCTTTATGACACAGTGCACTTACAATAATATCTACAAATTGATTTGCCAAAGTGCCATTATCAAAGCAATTGATAAAAATATTTTGAGATTGATTTATTGAATCTAAGATTTTTATATAATCTAAATACACATCTGAGGAAATGAATTTGTTCTTTGTGTTGGAATTTCTGTCAGAAGCAATAGTCCCTAAAAGTTCGATAAGTTTACTATTAGCTTTTGCATTTTTTTCTTTTCTCGATAAATAATATAGATGATTGATTTCACTTTGTTTAATTGTCCAATCACAAAGCCCTCGCCATTTTATGTAGGCGCAGATTTGTGAGCAATTTTCAAAAGTATCTGATGCAGTTAATGTCCATGCATTATTTTGTATTAAATCACCTATTTGCAATTTAAAAAATCCTGTATCTTTCTTTTGTAAGGCTTGTATTAAGAATTGGATTTTATACAATGGATCTATAGGATTATTATGATCTTTATCCATTGCTATAAAAATTTCTTTTGCACGAGTATAATCTAAATATAATATTGGTTCAATGGAATCGTTGTATTTTTTATAACTTGAATTTTGTGAGAACAAGTTATTGAAGATTGATAGACAAATCAAAAAACTACAGAATATAATTTTAATAACGCAGTTCATTTTTTTAAAGTGGAATGTTGCCATGTTTTTTTCTTGGCAGATTATCTACTTTGTTTTCTAGGCTTGCAAAAGCTTTGATCAGTTTAATTCTAGTTTGTGAAGGTTCGATGACTTCATCGACAAAACCTCGCGATGCGGCGATATATGGATTTGCAAATTTTTCTGCATACTCTATTTCTTTTTCTAAAAGTTTTTTTGCCGGTGAATCAGATTCTTCTATTTCTTTTTTGAAAATAATCTCACTGGCTCCTTTTGCACCCATCACAGCGATCTCTGCTGTTGGCCAAGCAAAATTGAAATCAGCTCCAATATGTTTTGAATTCATGACATCGTATGCTCCACCATAAGCCTTCCTTGTGATGACTGTAATTCTTGGAACAGTCGCTTCACTAAATGCAAACAATAGTTTGGCACCGTTGCTAATGATACCGTTCCATTCTTGATCGGTGCCTGGTAAAAATCCGGGAACATCTTCCAATACCAATAAGGGTATATTGAAACAATCACAAAATCGTACAAATCGAGCTGCTTTCTTGGAATAATTGACATCGAGACATCCTGCTAATACCATTGGTTGATTTGCAATGACCCCTATGCTTTTTCCTGCTATTCTTGCAAATCCAACAACAATGTTTTGTGCAAATTCTTCATGAACTTCATAGAAACTTTGATCATCGATGATGGCTTCAATTATTGCTTTGATATCATAAGGTTGATTAGCATTTTCAGGAAGTATCGAATTTAATAATGGTCTCGACTCTTGCTGTAGTGCAAATGATAAGGATGGTGTTTTTTCCTCACAATTTTGAGGGATGTATGATAAAAGTTTTTTATTTGTTCGATACAATCCACATCGTTGATTGCAGTCAATTGTGTGACACCAGATTTTGTAGCATGAGTATGTGCGCCTCCCAATGCTTCGCTGCTAACTTCTTCATTAGTAACTGTTTTTACGACATTTGGTCCAGTAACAAACATATAGGAACTCTGTTCTACCATGATGATGAAGTCGGTCATAGCAGGAGAATATACTGCACCACCAGCGCATGGTCCCATGATAGCTGAGATCTGCGGAATCACTCCTGAGCAACGCACATTGCGATAAAAAATATCGGCATAACCACCAAGAGATCTTACACCTTCTTGAATTCTAGCACCGCCACTATCATTTAATCCAATGACTGGTGCGCCATTGCGCAATGCCATATCCATTAGCTTACAAATTTTTTCTGCATGCGTTTCTGAAAGTGATCCACCAAAGACTGTAAAATCTTGTGAATAGACATATACTAATCTTCCATGAACAGTACCATATGCTGTGATGACACCGTCACCTAGTATGATTTGTTTATCCATTCCGAAATCAGTGGTTCTATGTGTAACGAACATTCCAATCTCTTCAAAACTTCCTTTATCCAGTAACAATTCTATCCGTTCTCTTGCAGTCAATTTATTTTTACTGTGTTGAGATTTTATCCTTGCTTCTCCACCGGCTAATTTTGCTAACTCTTGATTTTTTTTGAGTATATCGATTTTGTTTTCCATGATGAAATTTCTTTATATTAGTATTTCGATTGTAGTTTAGTAATCGCTGTCACGACTCTTTGTCCATCCATTGCTGCTGATAAAATTCCTCCTGCATAACCAGCGCCTTCTCCAGCAGGATATAGGTTTTGAATTTGTGGGTGATGACATGATTCTTTATCTCTTGGGATTTTTACTGGCGAACTAGTTCGAGATTCTGTCGCAACTAGGATTGCTTCTTGTGATAGAAAATGGTTCATTCGTTTACCAAAGTATTTCATTGCCGAAATCAATCGTTGAGTGATGTTTGATGGAAGTAGTTCATGGACTGGAGCAGAAAGTAATCCTGGTATATAAGATGACGAAGGTAGATTCTGACTCATTTTTTTTGAAATAAAATCAATAATTTTTTGTGCAGGTGCTCTTTGAGTTCCATCACTTGCTGCAAAAATAGTTTGCTCAATATTTGCTTGGTATGACATTGCACGAAGTGCTTTATCTGAATTAAAAGCTACGAAATCTTCATCGTCTACTTGTGTGACAAAACCACTATTTGCATACGGGGAATCTCTTTTGGAAAGTGACATGCCGTTAACAACTATTTCTCCTGGACTTGTAGCAGCTGGAACAATCAATCCTCCTGGACACATACAAAATGAGAATACACCTTTTTGATCTATTTGGCAGCTAATGCCATAGGAAGCTGCTGGAAGATTTTCTTCACGAGGATTTTGCTTGTATTGCATCTGATCTATGAGACCCTGTGGATGCTCTATTCGTACACCAATTGCAAAAGGTTTTGCTTCAATCTCTATATTTTTTTTCTGAAGTAGAGTAAATATATCTCTTGAAGAATGTCCAGTAGCAAGGATAACTCGCTGCGTTGAAAATGTCTTTGATGAGGAAATTAGTTCGACAATTTTAGAATTTGAAACGGTGAAATCTGAGATAAATGTATCGAAGTGAATTTCGCCGCCATGATCTAGTATCGTCTGTCGGATATTCTGAATTATACTCGGCAATTTATTACTGCCAATGTGTGGATGAACATCAACCAATATATCTTTATGCGCGCCATGCGCAACAAGAATTTTTAATACATCTTTGATATTTCCTCTCTTATCTGATCTTGTATAAAGTTTTCCATCAGAGTAAGTTCCTGCACCACCTTCTCCAAAACAATAATTTGAATGTGGATCTACTATTCCGAATTGTTGGATTGCTCTAAGATCTCTACGTCTTGATTGTACATCTTTGCCTCTTTCTAAAACAATAGGTTTATAGCCTTGTCGAATACATTCAAGTGCAGCAAAGTATCCGCAGGGACCTGCGCCGATTATGTGAATTTCACTTTTATCTTCAACTGAGTTATAAACAAATGTTTCGTTTTCATTCGTAGGTGTTTGCTCACTTGTTAGGATTTTGGCGCGCATAACATATTGAATAGGTCTAGTACGTGCATCAATATTCCTTCTGATGATTTCAAATTGAAAATCGGTTGATAATGTAGAATTTTGTTTTAGAATTTCAAAACGATGTTTTTCCATATCATTTAAAAATTCCGGAATTATGCGATAATCAACTTCCATGATTTAGTCTAAAACTGCTTCTCTAATTCGTACCAATTTTAATAGTAAGTTTTCTAATTCGTGCAATGGTAGCATATTAGCGCCATCTGATTTTGCTTGAGAGGGATTGGGATGAGTTTCAATAAACAATCCATCAGCGCCGACAGCGATAGCTGCTTTTGCAATTGTTGGAATTAGATCAGGTCTGCCTCCTGTAATACCTGAAGTTTGATTCGGCTGTTGTAATGAATGAGTACAATCCATGATAACAGGAACATCAAATGATTTCATAGTAGGAATACTTCTGTAATCAACCAATAAATCGTGATATCCAAAACAGGTACCTCTATCTGTAAGCCATACATCTGGATTATTACAAAAACGAATTTTGTCAACGGCATGTTGCATCGCTTCTGGACTTGCGAATTGTCCTTTTTTTACATTGACGATTCTATTGGTCTTTGCGGCAGCCACCAATAGAGAAGTTTGTCTACACAAGAAGGCTGGTATTTGCAAAATGTCTACATATTGCGCAGCAATTGCGGCATCTTCATCTGTATGAATATCAGTTGTTACTGGGATATTGTAAAGTTTTGAAACGTTTTGTAAAATATTCAATCCGATATCATCACCTTCTCCAGTATATGAATCTACTCTCGTTCGATTTGCTTTTCGATAGGAAGCTTTAAAAATATAAGGTATTTTAAATTTATCGCACATTTCTAGGACTTGTCCTGCGATGTCGATACAAAGTTGTTCACTTTCTACAACACAGGGTCCTGCAATGAGAAAAAATTGCTTGGAGTCTTTATGATGAATATTATTTAGTTTTGAAAATTTCATTTTGGTATTTTTGAAAGTAATTCGTTTTAATAGCGCAATACCCAGGACTCGGGATGATATTTTTGCTTTAATTCATTTAAAATTTCTTGTAAATCTTTTTTCTTGCAATCGAATTGTATTCCTACTCTATGGTAGTTTTTATATGTTGAAGTATAAACTTTGTATCCATCTTGTTTCACTTTAGCAATCAATTTTTTTGAAAGCTTTTGATTTTCAAATGAGCCAATTATGATCACACATTTTTTATTTTTTATTTTTTGATTTAAATGTGGAATGTCCTTTTCTTTTATTACTTGTTCTTGTTTGAACGTATCTTTTGTTTTTTCTGAAGTTTTGATAATTTTACTCTCTTCAACTTGTAAAGAATCTTGAATTCTTTTTTCCTCAAGCAATTTAGCTTCAGCTTGTAAAATAGCATTTAGACTGTCTTGGCGCTGTTGGGCTATAGTTTGTAATTTTTTAATTTCATTTGAATCGCGATTTCCAGAAATTTCAGTTTTATTTTGTTTGATTGATGTTTTAGATTTATTGCATGATTTTATACTCGGCCAGAATAACAAACCTAAAAAAATCATCCATAAGGCACCTAACAACCAAAGCAACTTTCGGTATTCATGGAATCCATTTTTAATGATTGGTTTTATTGGAGCCGTATAAGAATTTTCGGGTTTAGTGTATTTTTGTTCGATAGGTTTTAAATTCAATCCACTCATTCCAAAAAAATCTTGGTGTAGATTTGAAGAATGAGCTTTGAAAGCTATTCTATCGTTTTCATTTTTTATAAAACCAAACGGACTAAAATCAACAGTCGACTCATTTTCTAATTTATTGCTGATATAAGCAATCAGTTGATCAAGCTCATTTTGAATTTCCGTTTTAGTGTATCCAGTTTCTTCAATAATATTTTGAATCATCTCTTCTGATCGACTATCAGAATCATTTGGTGAAAAGTCTGTAGTTAGTCTAGAAGGAAAGATGCGATTGGTGATATGATCAATGTACGCTTTTTCTTCAATTGCAGTAAAATAACCTATGCCCGACAGTTCAAACCACTTAAAATGATTTAAATGCCAAAGAAGTAAATAGATTAGATCTGGCTTGTTTTGCAAATTGATTTCCGTATTTATAACACTAAGCTTTTATCAAAAATTATCCCAATTTTACGGAATTCTAGAAGGAAATTAAAATAAATAATAAATATTTATATATAGTTATGAAAATCAACTGACTATGTATTTTCATTGGATGTAATGTGTGGGACAAAATTTGATAATAAATATCATTTTATTCATAGCGTTCTCAGGTTCTTATATTGATTTCCAGTACTGGAACATGGATTTCTTGTTCAATAGGAATATGCTTTATCCGAGTTTTACCTTTTGTTCTCTAACAAAAATAGTGCTTGAATGAAAGGCAGATTTAAGTTTACATCTTGCACAATTTGATGTAAGAATATTGCAAATGATCTGTCTTGTTTTCTTAAAATTCACAGTACTTAAAGTTTCATTATCAGTATTTATTTGGAAATAAAAAAAGCCATGAATTCCATTCATGGCTTTTATCCCGTCAAAAAAAAATCACATTAACTAAATTTTTTGGAATGTAGCTTTTGTAACTGGAGTTCCATTATGATAAATTATAATATAATAAACTCCAACCTGAAGAGAATCTACCATTAAAGGCACTTTGTTTTCGCCATCTACTAAATTCAATGTATGTTTTTGGATAGCTCCTCCAGTTACATCTGCGATGTGCAAATCAACTGTATAAGCTCCATTGCTTTTTACTGTTACCGTTAGATCAGAAGCAGCTGGATTTGGGTTCACTTCTTTAATGCTGATTTCTACAGTACTTCCACGTACATTACCTAATTTGATAGGTTTTACTAATCTGCAAGGAACACCATTGAAATATAAAACTAATATTACAGGATAAGTGCCAGCTTTAGCATAAGTGTGTTTTGGATTTATTTCATTCGATGTGCTTGAATCTCCAAAAAACCAATAAACGCTATCTGGCTTCGTTGTACTAACAAAGCTAAATGATGCTGTAAGACTATCTAATTTTACTTCAAAATCATTTGGGCATGGATTATTTGCTACATTTGATATTTTAATCACTTTGGTCAATGTGCACGGCACACCATTAATTACAGCAGTTAGGCTTACTTTGTATTCTCCGGCTTTTGTATATTGGTGAGTAGGATTTTCATCAGTAGATGAAGTTCCATCACCAAATTCCCATGATAATTTTTCGTATTTAGTTCCAAATTTAGAAGTAAATGTAACTAGACCTGCACGATCAACTGTGTAGTTAAAATCAAATGCACAAGGATTTCCGTTTGATACTTTTCGATCTGTTACTTGAACAGTCATGTTCATTTCTATAACACAATTGTCTCCTACGATTCTTGCTTTCACCTTATATGTTCCTAATGAATCATATTGATGTTCTACTTCAATTCCAGTTCCTGTTTTGCCATCACCAAAATCCCAAGTCACCGCATTGATCTTGTAATCAGCAGTTGCAACAAATTTAAAATTATAACCAGTGGTTGAAGATGATGTAATCGCTTTTACATTTAATTTTCCACAGCAAGAAGCATTTGTAGAATAATTCGGGTTTGGTGGATTTGGATTACTATTAATTACAATTTTTTGAACATTACTAGAAGTACAGTTTGGTAATTTAACTGTTACAGTAACTTCATAGGCACCATTTCTAGCATATTTATGTTTCACAGTTTTTCCTACATCAGTCAATCCATCCCCAAACTTCCAACTGTATTCAGCACCTGGATAATCTGGTTCAGCAGTAAAGACTACGGTTCCATCGGCTGCAGTAGTGAAAGTGAATTTCACAGGACATGCACCAGAACCTGTATTTGACTTGCAAATAATAAAATCGATAGGCCCACTTGATTGAGAGCGACCATTGTATTCAGTTTTTCTGGATACTGCACTTGTTGCACAAGGATCACGTGTAATGACTTCAAAGGCAGTTATCGAGTCTTTATTTACTTTTACAAATGTAGCATAAGCGCCATTTTTATCAGTTTTAACTATGACTTCAAGACCCGAACCGTTTATGATTTTTACATCCCAATCAGCGACAGGAGTTTTGTCAGTATAATACACTTTGCCAAAAATCTTAAAATCGATTTGAGCAGGCTGTGCTTGAGCGATTTGGGTAATAAAAAAACTTAAAATAAGTAAAATGAAATTTTTCATATAAATGTAATAATTTTAATATGGATCTAATACACAATATATATACCAAGTTTATATCTCTTTCGCTGCTTCGTAATTTTACTATTTCATGGATTTTTTATATTAAATTTATATATGTTTTATATACAAAGTATTAAATATTATAAATATTTTAAATATGATAAAAAAATCTAATATAAAACTACCTTTTGCAGCTGGTTTTATTATTGTTGAGATTGTAATGTAATGTTAAATCGACATTGTAATACTTCTTTCTTCAAACGATATTTATCCGAAGGGGGAAAGTCACCATTACCTAATCCTGCCAATTCTTCGCATAAAATCATGGTGTTAGACTGTCCAAGTTTTATGTCTACACCTTTCTTATAAATCCTATCCAATTCATCATAATCAAAAGGAAGTACATTGACTTGAAGTAAATGATTGATGTCACTTTTGATGAGAATCTGATCATTTTCAAAGGTGGTCAAGCTCAGCCAAGATACATCAGTTCTATTTCCTTGCTCTTGTGGTCTAACGATTGGCGTATAAAGATCGCGAATAGGAAATTTATGTTGTGAAATGCTTGCAGTTTGATTGCGATCGATATAATTTTCCATAGGACCTCGTCCAAAAAATTCCATTTTTCCATAAGCGACATTGAACAAAGATTTAAAGCCAAATCGGAATGGTTCTTTCACTTGTACAGCCTTCGTTAAATGTAAACTCGCATCGACATTCAACTCTGATCTTGGGTTAAATTGATAAGTAATTTGGATAGGAATATCTTCAGCAAGCTGGAGAATTCCTTTGGCTTCAATTTGTATTTTATCTTTTGTGTTTTGTGTAATTAGGAGTGAAATTAATTTTATCTTTTGATGTGCAGTTTTCCAATATTCCCTTTCTTGTGAATATCCTGTTCTCAAATCAGAATCAGTGACTGCCCTCCAAAAATAAGGTACCATCTCAGTTTTTATAAAATCTTTTTTGTCTTGAGTGATTTTCCTTAAAAAGCCAGTTTGTTTGGAAATTTGAAATATATTTTTAGCATTTTGAATTTCAAACATAGAATCAGTTTCAATCAATTTTAAATCACTTGCTGAATTTTCATCATATTTGGTTCGTTTCTTTATCAACCACTGGTCTTCTCCTTTGTATAAAAACCTAAAGACATTATTTACTTTTTTAAGCTCATTATAATTTAGTTTTAATACATAGTCTGCATCTTCAGTGTAAACTATTTTTTCAATTGGTAATTTGAATGTTTGGTTTTCATTGGGCTGAAATGTTTTTTCAATTTTACCTTCTTGAATTTTTGTTCCATTTCGTTCGATTATCCAAAATATATTAAAATCATTCGATGGTATAAATTTATACAAATAGCTCAGTTTGATTTTAAACTCTTTTATATTTTCCATAGTGCTATGAAATGGTGTAAATGTATTTCTAACATGATTCACTATGGATTTGGTTTGTTTATTGCCATAGTAAATTCCATTAGAACATTCTGTTGTGTCAGAACTTGCTTCCGATTCGCCATACAATCCGCCATAAGCCCAATAAACTTTCTCATTATTGTATTTCATCATGAACGTTTGATCAGCCAAATCGGCAACAAATCCTCCTGCACAAGTTGGAGTTGCCAATGCATAATTCCAGTAATCTGTTAATTCACCTAGACTATTTCCAGAATTTTTTGACATTGTATGAAAGAGATGTAGTTTGTTTGTATTTGGAATTGAAGATTGAAGACTGCTCGATTGAAAAAGAATGTCTGGATCAATAAGTTTTGTATTATATGCAGAGATCAATTTTTGCTTTTCTTTAGTTTTTAATTCTTGGTAGAGTGTTGAAACAACAGTGGCATCAGAAATAGATGATCCTATAGACCAACATATAATATGCGAATGATTTTTATTCCTTTCCCACGAATTATTCAAACGATATTTTAACTGTTCGAGAATTACATTATTTATTTCACCATTCCAGTCTGCTAAATTGATATTTGCAGATTCCAATCCATAGATTCCATTGCGATCACAGAGTTCATACCAATACGGATTCATTGGATATGTTGCATTTCGAACGGCATTAATGCTTTGCATTTTCATTTGCTCAGCATCGGATTCGAGCCAGGCTTTATCTTGTGTGTAGCCAGTAACTGGATGAAATTCATTGACTACAATTCCTCGCAGTTTGATTTTTTGTCCATTAAAGAGTAGATTATTATTAGTTGTTTCTATTCTTGTGAAACCAATTCTATAATGTATCGATTCTGTTTCTTGAGCTTTCGAATCACTCTGTGTTATGTATAGATCATAGGTTTTTGGCAATTCATCTGACCAAGGTATTATTTTTTGAATATCAAATTTTAGCTTGACTTTTGTAGAAGAACTATCTACTGTATATGTAATTTCTTTTCTTGCTTTTTCTTTTAAAGTATCTAATACTAGTGCTGTTATCTTTTGAGTCGAGCTTAGAGTTTGATTTGAATTTGAAATATCTATTTCGAGATCTACTTGTCCTGTCGTATTGTCCTTCATCAATAAAGTCTTGGCATAAAAATCTTGGATTTTTATTTTAGGTCGAGAAATTAAATAAACATTTCTATATATTCCATGAAGGTGCCACATATTGTGATTTTCAAAATAACTGCCATCGCAATATTTCAACACGACTACTGAAATTTCATTGATGCCAATTTTTGTAAACTTTCCAATTGAGAATTCAGAAATAGCTCTTGAATCTTCTGAGTATCCTGCCAGTTCACCATTAACATAGACAAAGAACGCAGAAGCCACACCTTCAAAAATTAGTTGTACATCTCTGTCTTTCCATAATAATGGAATGTCTATAGTCCTACGAAATATGGTTGTTTGATTATTTTCTGGAAGATTGGGGTAATCTGATGTAAAAGGAAGTTTATTATTTTTAAACAGGGCTTTACCGATGTTACGCATTTCCATGCAATTCGGAATAGACATTTGGTCCCATTGATCTAGATTCGTGCTAGAAATAATGTCTGAGGGTAGCGAATTTACTTTTTCATAGCTTTTGAATTTCCAAAATCCATTTAAATTTTTAAAATAGGTATCATTTGGGTGTGATTTTGATTTTGCCCTTTCGAAATTTTCATAAGGAATAAAATCTGTTCTTGCAGCTTCTCTTTGCCATTGCCAAACTGTTGGGTTTTTCCAGTAATCGGGTAAACTGAATTGCCCTTGACTCTTTAAGTCCCCACTTTGATTTTTTTTATTACTATCATTTTTACAATGTGCGAATATGAATAACAATAAGATTCCTAGTAAAATATTTTTTTTCTTCATAACTTTGACTCTGTGAATATAGACCCTCCATAGTTGTTATTTGTGGTCAATTTCATATTTAATTTTTAATTCAAATATCATGCTAAATAAGATTATTTTATTGTTTTTGTCTCTATTTTCTTTCTATTACAGTCCTGCTCAATCGGATTGGCAGCAGATACATATCGATGTCGTTTATTTAGCATCTGAGGATCTTGAAGGCAGGGAGACAGGAAAAAATGGAGAGAAGTTGGCAGCTGCATACATTGCTAAGCGATTTCATGACATTGGGTTAAGTCCAAAAGGAGATAATGGCTGGTATCACAGTTTCGCTTTTTCTTCCAATCCTCATGAAAAAACCTTGAAGGATGTAAAGGGGACCAATGTAGTTGGTTTTTTGAATCGCAAAGCAAAGCAAACGATTGTAATCGGTGCACATTATGACCATTTAGGACATGGAGCCAATGGTTCATTAGCTCCAAATGACCATTCAGTACATAATGGAGCTGATGACAATGCGAGTGGTGTTTCATCGTTACTTTGGCTTGCAGAACGTTTATCTAAAGTCAAAAAATTAAAAACCAATGTTTTATTTATAGCCTTTTCAGGTGAAGAATTTGGTCTACATGGTTCAAAAGCATTTGTAGATAGACCAACTATTCCTTTGGAAAGCATTTCTGCTATGTTCAATTTGGATATGGTCGGTCGATTGAATGCTGAACGAACGATTTTAGTTTCGGGTGTAGGTACTTCAAAGGAATGGGGCGCTTTTTTGGATAATGCAAAACCAAGTGATATCAAAATGAATAGAAGTGAAAGTGGGATTGGACCCAGTGATCATACTTCTTTTTATTTAAAAAATATCCCAGTATTACATTTTTTTACTGGTCAACATGGCGATTATCATAAGCCTAGTGATGATAGTCCAATTGTCAATTATCCTGGAATTCTCGACATTTCAAAATTAATTTACAACACCATAATTCAGGTTTCTGACAAGCAAAAATTGACATTTCAAAAGACAAAAGATGAAAATAAGGAGCAATCCGCTAGTTTTAAGGTAACACTTGGAATCATGCCAGATTATGTCTATTCTGGTAAAGGGACTAGAGCAGATGCCGTACTGGATGACCGACCAGGTAAAAAAGCAGGAATGGAGAATGGTGATATTATAATAAAGGTAGGCGACATGGAGATCAAAGATATCTACGATTATATGAAATCGTTAAGTAAGTACAACAAAGGGGATAAAACAGAACTTACAATACTAAGGAAGGACAAAGAGGTGAAATTAATAGTGGAGTTTTAAAAATTGGAATATTATTTGCTACTAAAGGATATATTTTGATAATATATACTGTTTGAGCTACTTATTTAATTTAAAAGACTTATTTTTTTTGTTACTATACAAAAGAAAAGAGTCTTTACAATAGAACGAAATCAGCTATATGCGCATACAAACAATCCTGACAATACTAGCCCTAATTCTTTGGTTCATACTCGGTGCTTGGTGGTACCTCAATAGTTCATGTAATAGTTGCAATGTTGGTCAAGTTGCACCAGCGGCAATTGTTAATCCAGGCTTGACTGGAGATGGTTTGTATTTAAATGATAGTAGTCTTTGGACTTCACGGTGGAGTGATAATTTGAGATTCAAAAAATCCGATAATATAGCTTATGTTCCAGCGAGTATTTCACCTTCATTTGATTCCTTGAATTCTTATTTAGCACTACACAACAAACAAAAAATTGTGACCATTGTGGGAAATTATGGGGCTCAAGAAACAAACAATACTACCTATAAAAATTTAGGTATAGCGCGAGCAGAACATATTAAAAAATTATTAATCGATAGAGGTTTGGACCGCAATTTAATTTTTACTGAAAGTAATCTGAACGATGCATTGGTGAATCGATTTGTCGATAGTATTTGGGGTGGAATTGATTTTAGGATTAATACCTTGGGTGGCAATTTAGTTTTATCAGAAGAAGTGTTGCTGCAACCTCGTACAGTATATTTCGAAACTGGAAAAAATTCATTGTTAATTACACCAGAATTGAGTAATTATTTTACTCAAGCGAAAAATTATTTGGATACACATAAAGATAAAAACCTTCAAGTAACAGGCCACACAGATAATGTAGGTGATCCAACGAAAAATTTGAATCTATCAAAAGACAGAGCTCAATTTGTGAAATCTCAATTGGTAAAAAGGAGTATCGGAGCAGCTCAAATAATAACTGACGGAAAAGGTGATCAAATGCCAATCTTAGGCAACGAAACACCTGAAGGTAGAGCTCAGAATCGTAGAGTAGAAATCAAAATTAATTAAAATAAATCCTTTCAAAATAAAAGAATTATGAATTCAATGGTATTATTGATGAATTTTAGTTTAGCATGTCTGCTTCCATTTTTATTATGGATGCTCGGTGCTGGAATATTGGGCTGGTTGCTCAAACATTTGCTTGGAGGAGGTACTCAATTAAAAGAACAAATTGTGAGTTTGGAATCTTCTGTAAATGAAAAGGACAGCGAATTGAAAACTGTTCGAATGAATTTTGACCAAACTAGACATAGTTTGACCAAGACAATAGAAGAGAGAGATTATAATGAAAATCAGTTTGTAGAACTTAGAGGTAAGTATAGTAAGTCAGTAAAAGACTATGAGCTTGCAAGTTCAAAATTATCGTTGATTCCTGAGTTGGAGAAAAAGTTAGAAGCAGCTAACCTAAATGCGATGAAATTCAAAGCTGATTTTGACAATGGAGTTAAAATACTTCATGAATACGAAGATACAATTAAGAAGAAAGAAAATGAAATTGGTATGTTGAAATCCCAAGTTGCTACCGCGCAATCTGAAGCGAAAGCAGCTCGTGATAAATCTGTAGAGGTAGAAAAGGATCTTCAACAAGCTAACCATAAATTATCAGGATTCGAAAGAGAAATCGAAGGATTTAAAAAGCAAATTTCGGAAAAAAATTCTGAACTAGAAAAAGCAACTAATAAAATTAATGAAGCGACAGAGAAGTTGAATATAGCAATGGATGCTTCTGCAAAAAATGCAGACGAAATTAAAAGATTGAATTCAACTATTTTGGTTTTCCAAAAAAGTCAATCTGATTTTGAAATAGAGAGGAAGAGATTAGCAGATCAAATTCAATCGACTCAAGAGGCTAAAGCAAACGCAGAAAGACAGCTGAAAGAAAAGGCTGAAACATTGGATGCTAAGTTAGTATTCCTGGAAGATGCTAATCGAAAAATAGCAACATTGTCAACAGATGTTGATAGCTTTAAATCAAAAGTAAGCAATGCTGATACTGAAAAAATTCAATTTCAGAAATCTCTTTCTGAAAAAGATGCTTTGATTACTGATTTGAGATCAAAATTGTCTTCTGAGCAAAATGCATTAACTCAACTTAAAGAAGTTAATAGCCAACTGAGTGTTAGAATCAACAAATCTGATGATTCATTGAAAGGATTGACTACAGAGAGAGATACATTCTATGCGGAAATTACGAAATATAAAACTGAATTAACAGATTGGAAGAGTAGACCACCACAAATTGTTGAGAAACGTGTTGAAGTTCCAGTTGAGAAAATCGTTGAAAAACGCATTGAAGTTCCTGTTGAAAAAATTGTAGAGAAAATCGTAGAGAAGCGTGTTGAAGTTCCAGTAGAAAAGATTGTTGAGAAGCGCGTCGAGGTTCCAGTAGAAAAGATCGTCGAAAAGCGTGTGGAAGTTCCGGTGGATCGAATCGTTGAGAAGATTGTTGAAAAGCGTGTTGAAGTTCCAGTAGAGAAAATCGTAGAGAAGAGAGTAGAGGTACCAGTAGAAAAGATAGTAGAAAAGCGTGTTGAGGTTCCTGTTGAGAAGATTGTAGAGAAACGCGTAGAGGTACCAGTAGATCGAATTGTAGAAAAGATCGTAGAGAAACGTGTTGAGGTTCCAGTAGAAAAGATTGTCGAAAAACGTGTAGAAGTACCAGTGGATCGAATTGTAGAAAAGATAGTGGAAAAGCGAGTAGAGGTACCAGTAGAAAAGATAGTAGAGAAGCGCGTAGAAGTTCCAGTGGATCGCATCGTTGAAAAGATTGTAGAAAAACGTGTGGAAGTTCCAGTGGATCGTATAGTAGAGAAACGAGTAGAAGTACCAGTGGATCGAATTGTCGAAAAGCGCATAGAAGTTCCAGTGGATCGCATCGTTGAGAAACGAGTGGAGGTACCAGTAGATCGCATTGTTGAGAAAATCGTAGAGAAGCGCGTAGAAGTTCCAGTGGATCGCATCGTTGAAAAGATTGTAGAAAAACGTGTGGAAGTTCCAGTAGATCGAATTGTTGAAGTAATTAAAGAAGTACAAGTACCTGCAATAGCTAAAGTGAAAAAGAAAGTAGCAGCATTAGCAATTGTTGCTGAAGGTCAAACTACAAAAAAGAAGGTTCAGAAGAAAAAGACTGAAGTTAAAACAGAAACTAAAAAGCTTGCAGTCAAAAACCAAGCTCCAAAGAAAAAAGTAAAAGTTGAAACGAAACCTGTGCGTAAGCCAGCAGTAAAAAAAGTAGTAGAAGTAAAAGCACCCGAAGTAAAGGCGCCAAAAGTGTCTGCATCTGAAGAAGCAGCATTGGCTCGAGTAAGGGCAAAAGCTTCTAAGTTTGATTACAGCCGTATTGGATCAGCAACTTGGGGTCAAAGAGACAATCTTCAATTGGTAGTTGGTATTGGGCCATTTATTGAGCGAAAAATGCATGCATTGAATATATATACATTCAATCAAGTGGCTAAATTTATCAATAAAGACGTTGAGCAAGTTACAGATGCCATAGAGTTTTTCCCAGGCAGAATTGAGCGCGATGAATGGATAAGACAATGCAAAGAATTCGTCGCATTGAAGAATAAAGGAAAATTAGATCAGGAATGGGAGAAAAGACCTGATTGGAAAAAGAAGAAATAATTTAAATTTAGAATAATGAATCCCGTTGATGTTCGCGTCAATGGGATTTTTTATTTGTGTTTTAACGATAAGAGTGCGTTCTTTTAGGCATCCTTGTAAAACGAAAAATTTTGTGCGTTCCTTAGCTCGGCGTAGGATTTCCTACATCGTATTTTGTACTACTCAAATGAGGCAAGGATGCCTCATGCAAGCCACCTCAGAGTTGGATTGAGTTTTTTAAGTATCATACTCTGTGAAGCTCCTTAGCCTTAATTTAACTTTTGAGGACATGTAAACCATCACTTTGATTTGTTTTATATGAATGCTAGCTTGAATCTAACTACTTCAATTTCAACGCTTTTGTTAGAAAATTCAAAAAAATGGAATAATTCTCCTAAGTCTGTGCAACTTTTTATTACATTCGTAGCCTTAAGATCAGACAATTTCGATTTGGAGATAGCGAAACATATCATAGACGGTTGTAAAAGATCGGACCAACAGGCGTGTAAAGCGCTTTATCTTGCCTATAAAGACAAGATGTATGGGCTTTGTCTGCGATATGCCGAATCAGTACAAGACGCCGATGATATTTTTCAAGAGGGATTTATAAAGGTATTTCGCGATATCGTCGCGTTTCGAGGTGAAGGTTCATTTGAAGGTTGGATGAGAAGATTGTTTGTGAATACCTCACTGCACTTTCTCAAACAAAAGAGGAAAAGTGGGATGGTGTTCGAAGATGATTTTTCAAGCTTTGATGCAGCAGATGAAATTGACGAATCCATCGAGCTTTCTGAGAATCGACAAAAACTACTTATTGAGTTGATGCAAAAATTGCCAGATGGATATCGAACTGTTTTGAATCTTTATGTGATGGAAGATTTTTCACATGAAGAAATATCAAAGCAATTGGGTATTTCTCTAAGCACTTCAAAAACTCAACTTATGCGAGCTAAGATTATGATGAAAAAATTGTTAGAAAATGCATTAATAAAAAACTAATTGCGTATGAAAAAATTCGACAATTTAGAAGATTTTATGAGGAGCAATTTGAAGGAGCATGAGCAAGCTCCTCCTGATGCGCATTGGGATAAAATCTGGGGACAAGTGCCAGTAACTACTCCAAATCCAAGCACCACATCAATTCTTGGAACAAAGGGATTGCTGTTGTCTGGCATTATTACAGCCTTGACAATTGCAAGTCTTACGTTTTTTATTTATTGGAGAAAATCAGAAAAAGCACTTAGTATACAAAATGAAAAATTACAACAAATCGAAAATCAATCCACTCGTCCAGTTGAAAACTCCATTCAAAATGCTATTGTAAATGAAGAAAATGTAACTCAAGTAAATGACGGTACCATAGCGAAGAGTGAAGCTGAAATAAAATCTAGTGAAAACCAATCAAAGGAATCTACCGCGTTAACAAACGAAACTGCAAAAAGTAAAAATACTTTACGTGAAGAAATTAAGATTAGCCAATCACAGAATTCAAGTTTGAAGTATTCAAATGAAAAAGTGGGTACAAAGAAATCACAGCAGCTGAATAGATCAAACCAATCTGAAAATAGAATTAGTTCAAGCAGTCAAAGTAGTTTACATGAGGGAAAAAAATTGAAATCCAATGTTTCTACTTCAGGAAATCTAGTGACAGCTAAACAAGAAAATCAAATAGATCAAACTGATATAGCAATTCAACAAAATAACATAGTTGATCAAGCAGTATTAAATTCAAAAAGGAATGATGACTTTAAAGGGTTAATACCAAGTTCTGCAGCACAAGGAGAATTTTTAAAAATCAATAATAATGAAAATAGTGAAAATTTAATCGTAAGTAAAATTCCAAGTTTTCTAAAAGATGTTGAATTTTTAAATGGTGTTGAACAGCAAGAAATAAAATCATACCCTACTTTGAGTTTTTCTAGAATAGAAAAAGTAACTCAAAAATCTGAGATTGCTCATGGTGCTCATTTGACATACTATATGAATAAATCTTCATTAGAATATAAGTCACATGATAGGCCTATTGGTAGAAGAAATTTTATAAACGAGAAAAGTATTTATGGAACAAGCATCGCAGCTGGTTATCACATACAAATTCCTATTCGTAACCAGGGCTGGGCTTTGCGATTGAGCGGTGATTATATCAATACCAATTATGTAATGAATCACAAGATCAATTTTAAATTTAGAGATCGGGATAAGCAAATACCGCCTAACAATAATCGCGAATCTGAATTTCGATACAATTTAAATACAGGCAGTGGAACAATTGATATAGATGCAAGATCTGTCAATCAAACCAATGAAAATATAGACGAGCAAGCCGAAGTAGGAATCTCGATTTCAGCGAAACGTGTGAGCCAATATATTGCGTTGCCAATTTTAGTAATGAAAGAATTTAATGTCAGAAAAATTCAAATTGGACTTGGTGTAGGTTTGAAACCTTATTATGAATTGTCGAATACATTTTCAATAAATAGCATTGAAACAAATCATAGATCTTTGCATTTTGCGACATCAAATTCTTCGGCAAAAATACCGCCATCGAAATCAAAGTTTGGCACGGATGCGGTTATGCAAACTTATATTCATTGGAATATATCTAAGAAGTTAAAATTAGGACTTGAGCCGATCATTGAGCAATCTGTTAGAGATAATAAAGATAATGAATATGCAAAGCATAATACGTTTAGATTTGGCCTAAGTAGTTCTGTAATTTGGAAATTTTAATTTTTCTAAAAGTAACGAAATGACAAAAGTAAAATTATTGTTGGGTTTATTGAGTCTTGTTTTTATATGTCAGTCATGTGAAAATGAGATTGAGTTTTCCGCTGATAATTCAGCCATTTTAGATATTGTAGAGGATAAATCTAAAATGATTGTAAGTTACAATTCTTTGCCATCGCATCTTATGGGACAAGTAGAGGCTAGTTTTTTACCAATAGAAGCTGTAATAATTTCTAAGTCTAAACACGGAATAGAAATCGAACTTAGTTCAGGTCACAATTTATATTTTACTCCTGAGGGAGAGAGTCTAAATGATACAATATCAGTGTTATTAGGAAGAGGTAAATGTTTAGAAGGGAATGAAATGGTGCAAATAGATAAGCCTATATATGATTATATTAAGTTGCATTATGAGAATGTTAGGATCCTTAGAGCGCGCAGGAATATATCACAACGAAGTATCGGTATTTTATTGTCGAATAATATTGTTGTAAAATTTTCATTGGATGGCAAATTTGAATCTGAATGCAATGTAAGCAAGATCGATAGAAATAAGATATTGGATTTGAAAGAGACGCATTTAGCTCCTTTAAATCAAATCCCAATAATAGATGATTGTATTGAAGATCAAATAGAAAGATTTCATTCCAGATTAAAAAGGGCATTCCAACGAAAAAATAAAACTATCTTTGTGTTGTTAGAAAATAATATAAAATTGGTTTTTGATGATCAATGTAAAATGATTTACGATAGTTCAAAATAGAAAAATTAATAGCTAAATTAAATAAATTAGATGAAACGAATTATTAATGTTTTTAACTTGGTAGCAGGTATCGCAATTATTGCATTTTTTAGTGCAAAGAATGACCCAAAGAATCCGCCGGTAGCAAGAACAGGAGCTCCAGGTGAGACGACGTGTCAAGCATCAGATTGTCATAGAGGTGGTTCATTTGTTGGTACTGTTCAGATTGCTGGTGTACCTGATACTGTTTTGCCAAGTACAGCTTATACAATTACATTAAAGCAAAAAAGCAATGCCTCTTTGGCAGGTTTTGAATTGACTGCTTTAGGAAAAGATTTGTTGAGAGCAGGAAAATTGACAAATGTCGCTGGAACATCTATCGCATCGAATCTTGGTAGAGAATATATTAGACAAGCCAATTCAAAGGCAATAGTGGATAGTGTGACATGGACCTTTACTTGGACTTCACCAGCTTCACTTGTGATGGGAGATTCTATTACATTTTATTTTGTTTCCTTGGCTGCCAACAATGACCGCGAAAATACTGGAGATAATGTATTGGTAAATAAAAAGTCAGTTGTATTAAAAAGGACATCAGATGTGATCGATTCAAAAAATAATATTGACTTTACTATCCAAAATAAAAATTTGATTATTAAAAATCAGAAGGATGTAAAGCTTGCTATATACGAGACTACTGGAAAACTTATTGTTCGTAAGGAAATTAAATCAGAGCTCGAGTTTATTAATTTAGAGAAATTTACTTCTGATATTTATATATTGAAAATTGAAGAAAAAAATGCGATAAAATTTTTCCTTCCATAATCTGTATTTATGAGAGATCTGGTGCGCTTTCTGTGGATAATTGTAGCATTTGTATTGTTAGTTTTCATTGCTAATAATGCTATTGGTCAGACATTGCCGCCAATCTGTCAAGCGCCATATCTAATGACATCTACTTGTAAAGAAGCGTGTTTGATATGCGATATTAATGGGTTTACTGGACGAAATACAAGTACTGTATCTGGAGAAGAACCACCAGGCTTTTGTACCACTACCAATCATAATATGCAATGGATCGGTTTTATGGCTGGTACAGAAGATTTGATACTCGAAGTCGATGTTTTTAATTGTCGAGGCAGATCAGGTCTTGAAATGGGTATTTATGAAGGCATCGATTGTAAGAATTATCGATTGGTTTCTAATTGTGATGGAGATATTTTGCCCAACACCACTGTCCGATTGGTGATGAAGGAAAAGTTAAAAGTAGGTCAGCATTATTACTTTGTTATGGATGGTAATCAAGGCGATGTTTGCAACTATAAAGTAAGAGTTATTTCTGGATCAACTAAAGTTAATCCTTTAGCCAATTCGGGCATTATCACAGGGCCAGATACTTTGTGTGAAAATTCTAATGGAGTATATTCTGTTTCAAATGTGATTGGTGCTGTAAAATATGAATGGAAGCTCAATGGAACTGTACTTGGCTATGGACAGAATGTAAACTTTAGCACAGCTAAGTTTGGCGATTATCAGCTCTGTGTACAAGCTTCAAATGCCTGTGATATTGCTCCGCCAGAATGTAAAACTATTCGAGTGAATCAAAGAAGTTTTCATTCCGTTGACACATCGATTTGTCAAGGAAATTGTGTCTATCTAAAAGATACCACAATCTGTAATGCTGGTAAGTATTTTATTACATATCAGAATTTTTTAGGTTGTGATAGTTTACTAGAATTTACTTTAACATTTAGACCAGCAGTATCAAGTACATTGACAAGAAGTGCATGTGTAGGAGATACTATTCAAATTGCAAATCAAAAATATAGCAGCACTGGGGATTACCAACAGCAGTATTTGAATTGGCAAGGCTGTGATAGTATATTATATCTCTCGTTGAATTTTATTGATCCAGTACATAGTCCTATCGCTGAAACAATATGTCAAGGGGATACAATTAGAATTGGAAATGATAACTATTTTAATGAAGGAAAATTTCAACAGAACCTCAGTAGTTGGCAAGGATGTGATAGCATACTCGATATCACTATTGATTTTTTTAAAATTGCACCACAAAACATTTCGAGAACTGTTTGTATTGGTGATACAATTGTAATTGGATCGAAAAAATATTTTCAGTCAGGAAATTATGCTCAAGTATTCGATTCATTTAATGGATGCGATAGTGTTGTGAATATAAATTTAAATTTTATTGTTTGCAACATTGGAGGAGTAAGCTCATTTTCTAATTTGAAATGTAATCAGGATAAATCGGGAAGTTTAAATTTTAGCGTAGATTCAGGTACTCCACCATTTACTTATAGAATAGAAAAGAATCCATTGATCTTAATTTCAAATGGTCAAATTCAAAATCTATATGAAACAGTAACCTTACAAGGGCTTGATGCCGGTCACTATGAAATTTATATTAAAGATAATTTTGGAAATCAAAAAATTATTTATCAAACGATTACACAGCCTGAAATACTGCAAAGCCAAGTAAAGCTTTCTGATTATAATGGTTATCAAATTTCGTGCTCTGGTTCAACTGATGGAAGGATAGATTTAAATACACAGGGAGGGACCAAACCTTATCGCTTTTCTTGGAATAACTCTTCGACTGATTCGATTCTAATGAATCTAGCTTCAGGTGAATATATAGTGACTATATTGGATGCAAATGATTGTCCAATAGAACTTCAAGTAAATCTTTTGGAGCCTAGTCCATTGAATATTCGAATTAAGGAAACAAATCCGACCTGCACAGATTCATATGCTGGGAAAATTGTGATTGAGAATATTTCGGGAGCTGTTCCTCCAATTTTGTATTCTTTGAATAATGGCAAATGGGATTCAGTTCGCGTGTTTTCAAAATTAAATTCTGGGATCTATAATTTTACTTTTCAAGATAAGAATAAATGCCCTTTCCAATATTCAGTAATTTTGTCAGATCCAGCTAAAATAAAAATATCTCAAGAAGAGGATCATGTCATTGAATTAGGAGATTCGATCGATATAGATATTGATTATGTTGGAATGCCTGAGTCTGTAAAATGGGTTCCTGAATTATATTTGAAATGCAATGATTGTGTCACAAATAACGCCAAACCAAATGAAGATATTCGTTACTCTGTTATTTTCGAATCTATTGATGGCTGTTTGGATTCAATCAATTTTATTATTAGAATACTAAAAAATCGAGATGTTTGGCCTCCTAATGTTTTTAGTCCCAATAATGATGGGATAAATGATTTTTTTACTTTGTTCGGGACTAAACAGATCAAACAAATTAACAGTATGATGATTTATTCTCGTTGGGGTGAATTATTATATCACAATACAAAAATTCAAGCAAACAATCCTTATATCGGATGGAATGGCATTTACAAAGGTCATTTATTATCACCTGGCGTATATACTTGGATAGCTGATGTGGAGTTTCTTGATGGCTATATTCAAACTGTTTCTGGTGACATCACTCTAATTCGATAATTATAAAAATTCAGTTTATGAAATTTAAAATTTTACTCATACTCTCACTTGTTGTAAAAACAATGATTGCGCAAGATCTTCCATATTTTATGAGGTTTTCCGATGATCATAAAAGATTAATTACAGGTAATCGAGAATCTAAAAATGTTTTTGATGATACAAAAATTCATGATTTTGATTTTCGTTTTTCCCAAACAGATTATTTGAACCAATTGACGACGAATTATAATACAAAAAAGGATATACCAGCATCACTTTATATTGATGGTGTCAAATATGATAGTGTAGGCGTTCGATATAAGGGTCAGACATCTTTTCAAAGAGTGGTGGCAAATGGAAAGAAATCATTCAATGTGACAATGAATGGGTTCATCAAGGGACAGGATCATGATGGATATGAGACATTTAATTTGAACAATGCATATGAAGATGAATCAAATATGCGAGAAGTAACATATTTAAGCCACAATAGACATCATATACCAGCTGCTCGAAGTGCGTTTGCAAGAGTATTTGTAAACGGTGTATATTATGGGGTGTATGCATTGGTACAAGGTTTGGATAGTGAATTTATCAATGAATGGTTTTTGAGTAATGATGGAACAAGATGGAGAGCGGAACGAAGTGTGACAGGTGGCGGTGGACCAGGTGGAGGAGGCTTTGGTGCGGGTACTTCCTCTATTAATTTTCTTGGGACAGATACCACTTTATACAAGCCAAATTATACTTTAAAGAAATCTGGAATGTTGCATCCTTGGCAAGATTTGATGGTAGCTTCACAAGCCTTGAATCAGCCTGCATTGAGCCAAATGTATGACACGTTGCACAAAGTGATGGATGTAGATCGTGCACTGTGGTTTGTAGCACATGAGATCATGTTCGGTGATGATGATAGCTATATCAATAAAGGTGGAATGGATTATTATATTTATTTTGATAAGGAAACTGGAAGACTTGTACCATTGGAATATGATGGAAATAGCGTTATGCGAGGGATGGCAGCTACTTGGAGCATTTTTAATAAAGAGACTGATGTCAAATTTCCTCTTGCTTCAAGATTACTTAAGGAACCAGAATTGAGACAAAGATATTTAGCTCATGCTCGAGTGATGTTTAATGAGTATTTAGATAAAACAACGATTGATTCGAAAATAGAAAAGTATTACGCTTTAATAGATTCTTCAGTTAATACAGGAACTAAAAAAATATATACTTATGATCAATTTAAAACGGCTAAAACTGATTTAATAAATCTCATTACTACACGTAGAAACACATTTACAGCAAATACAGAATTTAAACGTATTGGTCCTAGTATTTCGAATGTACAATTTATGACAGAAGGAGTTCAAGATAAAACTCCAGACGCAAATGAAGAAGTGATAGTAAATGCAAAGGTTGAAGTGGCATCAGGTATAAAATTGGTTAGATTATATTATGGCACTGGATTCGATGGAGTTTTCGAAAGAACAGACATGTTTGATGATGGCAAGCATCAAGATGGCATAGAAAATGATGGTGTCTTTGGTGGGGTAATACCAGGCCAAGTAGAAGGTGCTTATGTCCGATATTATATTGAGGCAATCGCAAATGATGGAGCTGGAACGGCTAGCTACATGCCAGTTGGTGCTGAACACGATGTTTTTATTTTTAGAGTAAATGTCGGTAAATCAAATTTCAATGAAGTCGTAATTAATGAAATCATGGCTTCCAATACTACCACTGTTTCAGATCAAGATGGTGAATTTGATGACTGGATAGAGCTATATAATACTTCTTCTCAAACAATGGATATCAGTGGATGGTCAATATCCGACAATCCCGACAATCTAATGAAGTTTACTTTTCCAGATAGTACATTTATTCCTGCGAATTCTTATTTAGTTATTTGGGCAGATGAAGATGGTCTTCAATCCGGTATGCATGCCAATTTTAAATTATCTGCTTCGGGAGAGAATTTATATTTAGTTGATAAAGATATTAAAATTGTAGATTCAATGAGTTATAGTACACTTGGTACTGATATCGCGTTCGCAAGAGTTCCTAATGGCAAAGGTCCTTTTAAAATACAAACTCATACTTTTAATAAATCAAATGATCTTGTGAGTGCAAATGACGATAAACATATCTATATATTGAAGATCTATCCCAATCCTGCTAAGAATTATTTTATAGTAGAGTCTGCTCAAGATGAACCTATCGAAATTTTTAATTCTTATGGATATAAAGTTTTCGAACAAAATGTGAATGCAAAGCTTAGAATTGACACTCACGATTGGCCTAATGGAATTTATCTTATTAAGTCAACAAATCAAACGAATAAAATAAGTATTCTGAAATAATTGATATTTAAGTTTTATGTAAGGAGAGGAAAAAATTCCTCTCTTTTTTTTTGATATAAAGTGGTTGAACTTTCAGAATGTAAGCAGTGTTTGTCTAATATTGAATTCAAAGACATGAAACAATTTATTTTAGTGAGTTTTCTTTTGTTACTTAATGTTGCTGGGGAAGCACAGTCTATTCTGTTTGAGACCAACATTGATACCGCATTCGCTAAGGCAAGACGCGAAAATAAAATTGTTTTTGTAGAATATTATAGCAAGTCTTGCCATGTATGTCAAACGATTGCCACCTTGATGGAGAATCCAAAAGTCTCTGAATTTTATAATCAGAATTTTATTAATTATAAAATCAATGTAGATCCTATTGCACCAGAGGACCAGCAATTCATGGATAGTTCAGGTATAAAGCCACCCGGGATTCCAGTGTTTTTCTTTTTTTCTGCAAGTAAAAAATTTATTCATTTTGCAATGCCGCCGCAAGATCCTAATGCATTAATTTTTATAGCAAAAACTGCATTAGATCCAAATGAAAGGGTAGAGAGCATCGAAAAGAAATATCGAAATGGAGACCACAGTTATAAGACGTTGACAGCCTATTCATCTTATTTGCAGATGATCAAAAGTGACAGCATGATTCATGTTATAGCTGATGAATTGTATTCTATTTTTCCTAAAGATCAAATGAATTCCAAGAAGAGCTATCTTACGATGAGGTCTTTTGTCCAATCCATTGATAATGGGTTTTACAGGTATTGGTATGCACATAGAGATAGCATGATTAATTTTGAAGAGGGCAAATATAAAGGCCGCGAATTAGAGACTTTGAAAAATATACTTACTAGATCTATCAATAGTGTTGAGTCCAAAAAGTGGAATATGCAAAAAGTCGCAGAAGCTAAAACTCAGATGGTTGCTTTAGATTCAACAGTTAATCCAGACTTATTTACTTGGGAACGAGAAGCACAATTGTTTATTGAAGCAAATAATCGAAAATCGTTAATGGATTTATGCGAGAAAATGCTATTAAGAAAGAATGGAAATTTGAAAGGTGATATCTATATTATTGAACAATTTTTAAAGTTAGCTTTAGAAGAAAATGAACTAAGAAAAATAAATGATTATATTGAGGAAAGATTACAAAAGCCAGAATGTACAGGTGTAGTGAATTGCAATTTCACATATTTAAAAGCTAAGTATTTGGTTTTAATCAATGAGATGGATTCAGCCAAATTATTTTTCAACAAAGCCATTTCATGTGCAAAGAATAATCCGGGAATGGATGTTTCGAAATTTTCAGAATTGGTCAATAAATTAAAGTAATTTTCAACTCTTTATTGTCTGAAAATTTACAGAAGTAATTGTATTTCCTTTTTGATGGCAAGTATTGCTGTATCAATAATCGGGTCAGTTTTTGGGATAGCCTCTGTATATAAGTAATTTTTTATTTCTTCAATTGTTTTAGATTGATTTAGTGTATTTGTTTCATGTAAAGAATGTATAATTTCATTTTTTGCAAATAAAATAATTTCCCACAATTTGTCCGAAGTATAAATTTGTTGTACAAGATTGTGCTCATATTCATGATTCACGCCCATCATCAAGGCATGGACAAATATTTGAGGATCCATATCCTTGTTTTGAATTCGCCCAATTAAATTATGGATGCGTATCCTCTCTAAAAACAAACTTAATCTTTCATACGCTTGAATTTTAATTGGAAAAGCCATTTGGTCATTTTGCTTTCTAAATTCAAAATCACGTTTGGATTTTTCTTCAGCAAAATATTTTTTCAGCATATAAAAGACCGTACCTGCGACAACCAATGAAGGCAAGATGTATTTTAGTATTTCAAGAAAAGTTGACATATTGGATATTTAATAATAAAAATTGACCGAAGTTCGAATTTCCGAATTAGAACGAGGTAAAGATCTATAAAATTTTAAATTAATTGAATCTTCTTGCTGTAGAACTAAATTTGGATTATTTTTGTTTAGTTAATAAAAAAGAAAATGGTCGCAGAAGTTATCACAGAAAGCCCAATTAGTATCTCTGAATCTGCATTAGTTCAACTGCAACGTATTCGCACTGAACAAAATATACCCGAAGGGCATGGACTGCGGGTAGGAGTCAAAGGAGGCGGATGCTCTGGTTTTTCTTATGTATTAGGCTTTGATTTACAGCAAGAAAAAGACCAAATATACGAGATTGGTGGTCTTCAGATTCTTATGGAGAAAGCACACACATTATATTTAGCTGGAATGCAGATAGATTGGGTAGAAGGATTGGATAATAGAGGATTTAGCTTTGTTAATCCAAATGCTAAGGATACTTGTGGTTGTGGTCAATCTTTTCAGCTTAATTATTTCAGTTTTTCCTTTTTATATTCTAGCTTTGCCTTTACCTATTAGGCAATATTTCAATTCATGAAAGATATTTTTTGATTTAATTTCAAGAGTTTTTCTTTCTGCTATATTTTTATTTGAATCTTATTCTTCAGTAAAACATATGAGCAGAACAAAAGCCACAATGATAGAATATGGTTTTCAGTGGAATCCAGATTTGTTACTTTATATAGCTAGCTTTGTTTTATTAGTAGGAGGCATTTTTTTATTGATTGGTTATCGATCTGGTTTTGCGGTGACTCTATTATTGATCTATTGGGTTCCTGTAACATTTATGGTTTATCAGTTTTGGAATGCTCCAGAAGGAACAAAAAATATTCAAACGGTTAATTTTCTTAAAAATATTGCAATTATTGGAGGCTTAATGCATATCCTAATCCATGGAGTGGGCAAATATAGTATCCGAAGATTTTTTGGCATGGTGAAGTTGCCAAAGGAAAAGTGGTAATAAATTTTGTTAATTGCGATTAGTCTTAAATGGTAGTAACTCACAGTGTCATTATTGATTGTCATATTTTATAGATCAAATCGATCCAAATTCATTACTTTATTCCACGCAGCAATAAAATCTTTTACAAATTTTTCATTGCCATTTGCACTTGCATAGATTTCAGAAATTGCACGAAGTTCAGAATTTGAACCAAAGATTAGATCAGCTCTTGTGGCTGTCCATTTGGGTTCGCCAGTCATTCGATTTGATCCTACGAATATTTCGCCAGTATCAGTTGTCGCTTTCCAAGTCGTTCCTAGATCTAATAGATTTACAAAAAAATCATTGCTCAGTTTTTCTGGAGTATTTGTAAATACACCATATTTTGATCCATCATAATTTGCATTTAATACTCGCATTCCTCCGACCAAAGCAGTCATCTCTGGTGCTGTAAGCGTCAATAATTGCGCTTTGTCCACGAGTAATTCTTCAGTGATAGAAACACATTTTGCATTTTTATAATTTCTAAATCCATCTGCTTTTGGTTCCAATACTTCAAAAGATTCTACATCAGTTTGCTCCAAAGTTGCATCTCCTCTTCCAGCTGTAAAAGGCACTTTCATACCACTTGCTTTTTCAATCGCAGCACATCCACCTAGCACAATCAAATCTGCAATGGAAACAGCTTTTGAAAATCCTTTTTGAATGTTTTCATAAGTGGCTAATACATTTTTTAATTGCGTAGGATTATTCACCTCCCAATTGTTTTGAGGAGCAAATCGTATACGTGCACCATTTGCACCACCTCTTTTATCGCTACCTCTAAATGTAGAAGCAGAAGCCCATGCTGTTGAAACCAACTGTGAAATACTTAATCCACTTGATAGTATTTTTTCTTTTAAAGTAGCAATATCTCCTTCATTAAGATCTTTATTTCCTGTAGGAATAGGGTCTTGCCAAACCAAGGTTTCTTTTGGAACTTCAGCTCCAAGATAACGAGCTATAGGTCCCATATCGCGATGAGTCAATTTAAAACCAAGCCCTAGCAAACGCATCTGCAAAAGCATTGAAGTCATTCAAGAATTTTCTTGAAATTTTTTCATAAGCTGGATCCATGCGCAATGCCATATCTGCTGTGGTCATCATCGGTGCGTGAAACTTCGTTTTATCATGAGCATCTACTACTGTAGTTGCAGCACTAGGATCTGTAGGAGTCCATTGATGAGCACCCGCTGGGCTTTTAGTCAATTTCCATTCGTATTTAAATAAGGTTTCAAAATAGCCATTATCCCAAGTCGTTGGATTGGGTTTCCATGCACCTTCTATTCCACTGGTAATGGCATCTCCACCCTTACCTGTGCCATGAGCATTGATCCATCCCATTCCCATTTTTTCAATACTTTCAGCTTCTGGCTCTCTTCCTACATGTGTAGCACTTGCAGCACCATGAGCTTTTCCAAAAGTATGGCCACCAGCAACCAAAGCAACTGTCTCTTCATCATTCATAGCCATACGTGCGAATGTCTCGCGAATATCTCTTCCTGAAGCGACAGGATCTGGATTGCCATTAGGTCCTTCTGGGTTTACATAAATAAGACCCATTTGAACAGCAGCTAATGGATTGTCCAATTCTCTGTCTCCCTTGTATCGTTTGTCACCCAACCATTCAACTTCATTTCCCCAGTTAATGTCTTGTTCTGGTTCGAATATATCTTCTTCCACCCGCGAATCCAAATGTCTTGAATCCCATAGATTCCAAAGCACAATTTCCTGCTAGAATCATTAGATCAGCCCAAGAAATTTTATTGCCATATTTTTGTTTGATCGGCCATAGTAAAAAACGCGCCTTATCCAAATTCCCATTATCTGGCCAACTATTCACAGGAGCAAATCGTTGGTTGCCTGTACTTGCCCCACCTCGTCCATCTGAAATTCTATAAGTTCCTGCACTATGCCATGCCATGCGAATGAAAAGTGGTCCATAATGTCCATAATCTGCAGGCCACCAATCTTGTGAAGTGGTCATTAGAGTAAAGATGTCTTTTTTCAAAGCAGCAAGATCTACGCTTTTGAATTCTTCAGCATAATTAAATCCCCTGTCAAAAGGATTGGAAAGTTCGGAATGCTGACGCAAAATATTTAAGTTAAGACGATTTGGCCACCAATCCTTATTAGACGTGCCAGTCCCTGCTGTTTGTTTCATTTGTCCGTGTGGGAAAGGACATTTACTTTCGTTTGAATTGCTCATTTACTATGAAATTTTTTTGAATTATTCTTAATTTTACTAATTGTAAAATGAAAAAACCTGATATATTGTTTAGCTAGAGATGCTTTGTTTTTATTATTTAATGAAGAGCTTATTTGTTCTACAGAAATGCTGCTTTTAGCCTAGAAATATTTCAAAATAAAAAATTGAATTGACTAACTAGATAAATGCTTGGTTCTTTAAATATGTTTAATAACATTGTGCAAGTTCAAGTAATAAGCTGTTGCTCTTATTATTTGAATTTTCAATGAACGAAAGCAATATTTCTAATAATTTTGCAAGTATGAGTTTAGACTTTTTCGTCTATACTCGATGTGTTATCATGGCTGAGCCATGATTATTTTGATTTGTTTTTTTGTGACTATGAGAGTCGTAGGCACAGCCTACGCCTAGCGAAGCGCAGCATACACCGTATGCTCGGCGTAGGATTATCCTACGTCGATATGTTATCATGGCTGAGCCATGAATTAGTTTAACTTGATTTAATTTTTTTTTAATGTAAAGAGATTTTGATTAACTTTGCTTACATGAGTACAGGCTATCAAATCTATGACAAATCTGGTATTTATTTTCTTACATTTCAAGTTGTTGATTGGGTGGATATTTTTACTAGGAAAGTATATAGAGATATTATTTTAGATAGCATGGAATATTGTCGTACACATAAAGGACTGCATATTTGGGCATATGTCATAATGTCAAATCATGTTCATTGTATTTTAAGTGCTGCAGAAGGAAATCTTCCAGATATTATAAGGGATTTCAAACGTCATACAGCTACAAAAATTTTAAAAGAAATTGGAGAAACAAATGAAAGTAGAAAGGACTGGATGTTAAAAAGATTTGAATTTGCTGCAAAGAGCCATAAAAGGAATAGCGAGATGCAATTTTGGACTCACGAGAATCATGCTATCGAATTAGTAAGTCATGCATTTACATGCAAAAAAATGGCTTATATTCATGAGAATCCAGTACGCAGTGGTTGGGTATTAAAAGCTGAAGATTGGATGTATAGTAGTCAAAGAAATTATAGTGGATTAGAAAGTTTGATCGACATTGACTTGATGGATGTTTGATAAGATTAATTTCATTTTGTGGATTTTATGAATTAGAGATATAGGCACAGCCTACGCCTAGCGGTGGATTTCACCACATCAAGCCGTGTGCTCGGCGTAGGATTTTCCTACGTCAATATGTTATCATGGCTGAGCCATGTTAATTTGAATTAATTTTATAAAAAGACGTAGGCACAGCCTACGCCTAGCGATATATTTTCCGCATGCTTGGCATAGGATTTTCCGACGTCGATATGTTATCATGGCTGAGACATGAATTAATTTGATTTAGTTTTTTATTTTTTGTGGCATAAAGAGACGTGGGCACAACCTACGCCTAGTGATAGTAATTTGCATAAGCTTAAAGTTTTAAGGTAAAATGAAATGTCGATCCGATGCCTTCTGTGCTTATGACCCATATTTTTCCATTATAGTGTTCTATAATTTTTTTTACAATTGCAAGACCCATTCCACTTCCTTCTTTTGTTTTTGACAATTGCTTGAAGGGTTCAAAAATATTGTCAATCTGATCTATATGAATACCAATTCCATTATCTTGGACATAAAATTTATAGAAACCATCATTATTAGTTCCACTAATTGTTATTACAGCGATTTCATTTTCTTTTTTGTATTTAATTGCATTTTTTATTAAATTTTGAAACAAGCTTCTGATCAATCCTTCATCTGCTTGTATTGAAGGTAGTCGTAGAATTTTAAATTGTATTTCAATAGAGGGAGAATCGTATTGTAATGTTTCAGTAATATCTTTCACCAAAATGTTTAGATCGATTTGATTTGTGTTTCCAATATGTTTATCTATTTTTGAAAAATAAAGTAAACTGTTTATCATTTTTTGAAGTTTTCTCGCGTCATAATCTGCAAGATGTAATGTTTCATTAATCATTGGGACTATCGATGACGAAGATTTCGAAAATTCTTTTTGTAACAGATCAATTCTATGTCGAATCTTATTTATTGGGGCTTCGATATCATGTGCTGCATAATATGCAAAATTTTCTAGTTTATTATTGCTCTCTTCCAGTTTTAATTTTTGATCCATAATTAATTCACTGTTTGATTTAATTTGATCATTTAAATGACTTAATGCTTTTCTCTTATCTGAAATGTCTTTTATAAAGTAAAATAGTAAAATCAGTATTGAAATCAGACCAATTGTTGTGTACACAAGAATATTTTTACTTCTGATTTTTGATTGTAGTTCGTTATTTAAATGTTTTATTTCGAAATCATTTTTAACTTTATGCTTTTCATATTCTATTCTTGCATGTTTGATGCCTATTTCCATCATTTTATTCGTGCTATCGAAACTATCTTTTGCGGCTATATATTGTTTATGATATTCAAGAGCATTTGTTTTATCCGATTTTGATTCATTTAATTTGTAAAGACAATAACAGGCATCTTTGATTAGTCTATGGTTTTTGATATTCCGCGCATATAGGAGTGAAGAGGAACAAAATTGATTTGCTTTATCGTACTGTTTGTGAATGGCTAAATAAGTACCAACTTGATTGTAGATTTCTGCTTGTAGGAAAGGATTGTTAGCTTGATCCACTAGGGAAACAGTTTTTAGAAATTGTTGTTTTGCTAAAGTATAGTTTTGATATTTGTCATGAGTTTCAGCTAATCCTTGACTTGCTTTGACAGCAAAAGAAATTCCATTTGGAATCATAGCAGATTTGGAAAGTGATTCATCGAAATATTTTACTGCTAGTGGGTAGTCTGTTTCTTTAGCAATAATACCCAAAGCAAGTAGACTATTTATATGTGGAATGAGATTTGAATGAATCTTGCCATATTCTAAGGCTTCTAAATAATTTTTTTTAGCTTCTTCCTTGCGTCCTAAACTTACATATACACTGCCAATGTTGTAATAAGTCATCATGAGTTGATTAGAATGCTCTAGTTCTAATCCCAGTTGTAGGGCTTTTTGATAAAATTCTAAAGCGCTTTGATGTTGTCCTATTTCATTATTGCAAGCCCCTAGATTGATGTAGTTGTAACCAACGAGTAGTTTATTATTAACCTTTTCAAAAAAGTCCTTACTTTTTAAAAAATGAATTTGGGCAGTATCATATTGTCCATTTAAAAATTTTTCTATTCCAAAGACAAAATGGACATGACCTTTTAATTCTACATTATTCAATGTATTTGTTATTGAATCACTTTTATTATTATAGTAAATTGCAACTGAATCCTGTCTATTCTTAAGATGACAAATGGCGATTCTATTGTATGCATATGCAATATTCTTTGGATCGTTTGCAATTACTGCATGATAAAGTAATGAATCAAAAGTTTGACTGCAATTAGGAATATCTTTTAATTCATAATAGATGTCGCCTTTGAATTTTAAATTTTCAAGGTATCTCGGAGGGTCATGATGGCTTTGCAGAAGGCTTAAAGACCTATTGATGAGTTGTAATGCTTCAGGATATTTGTACTGGGCAAATTTTATTTTTGAACTGAGTAGAAGCAAGTCATTCATCTTACTTGAATCCCCAACAATACTATCTTGGAAAAACTGCTTTGCTATAGAAGTTTCGGCTGTGAGGAAATCTCTATTTATATATAATTTTTCAATGTCAGTGGTAGTAGTTTCTTTTTTTGCACAGCAAATTAACATTACGCCCATGAGGAATATGAGCATTAAATTGAAAATATGTGGTTTTTCAAAAGGAAGTAACAGCATCTATTTAGATTGAGAAAGGTGCGAAGTCTAAATCTTGAGCAAATTTAATAAAATTAATAGAAGAATGGGAATTTTTGAAAAATAAGCACACTTAAGTCTTATATCAAGTCCCAAGTCCAAAAATTCATATGATATAAATAATATATATATGTTTATTTATATTTTTATTGTGCAATGTCTAAATTAATTATATATTTGTATTATTATAATATATAATGCTGTTCATTGAATCTTGATTCCTTCGCAATTTGTCATGTTTTTGTTTATATTTTGTTCCGATTTTAGTTATTATCTGATAATCAAGCACATTTATATTAAATATTTTTAAAAAATGTGGGCAAAAATGGGAAAATGTGGGAAAGATTAGCATATCTTTGTGCTATCAAACCAACCAAAGCGGATGATGTATAAATTGTCTGGAGAATATGAGGTCAAATTGGACGACAAAGGTCGATTGAGACTTCCATCTTCATTATTGAGACAGTTTGGAGCAAGTACATCGACACGTTTTGTGTTAAATAGAGGGTTTGAAAAATGTTTGCTTCTTTACCCCATTGAGGCATGGGATGAAAGGACGAAGGAAGTAGATCAATTAAGTTCATACAGTACGAAAGAAAGGACTTTCGCAAGGTATTTTTATCGAGGTGCGACTGAGGTGGCATTGGATGGATCCGAAAGGATATTAGTTCCAAAATCACTGTTAGAGCACGCGAATATCTCGCATGATGTTTTTCTCTTAGCGTATCAAAATAAAGTGGAAATCTGGTCCAAGGAAAATTATCTACAGATGATTGGAGATGAGCCTGAAGATTTTGCTGCATTAGCTGAAGAAGTATTTAGACATAAAGGTGTCTGAAGTGAATAATTCATATCATCATATACCAGTATTACTTACTCCTTCGGTGGACGCATTAATCGGTAATCCATCTGGTGTCTACATAGATGCGACCTTAGGTGGAGCTGGTCATAGTCGAGCGATTTTAAATCGTCTTGATAAAAATGCGACCTTGTTTGGATTTGATCAAGATGATGCAGTTGGGTTGAATCTTCCACAAGATGATCGATTCGTATGGATCAAATCAAACTTCAAGTATTTAAAGAAATACATGGAGTATTATAAAATTGAAATGTTGGATGGCGTATTGGCTGATTTGGGTGTGTCAAGTTTTCACTTTGATGAAGATCAAAGAGGCTTTTCATTTCAATCACAATATCCTTTAGATATGCGAATGAACAGCAGTCAACCATTACGAGCCATAGATATATTGCAACAATATTCAGAAGTTCAATTGACTACGATTTTTTTTGAATATGGAGAATTGACCAATGCGAAAAAAATTGCACAGGCCATCATTCAAGATAGAAAAAATAGGCGATGGGATAGCTGCATAGCGTTTGCAAATTGGGCTGATGCGTTTGTATATGGTAAACGAAATAAATGGATGGCTCAATTGTTTCAAGCATTACGCATCGAAGTAAATCAAGAACTTTCAAGCCTTGAAATGTTACTTCAAGAAGCTACAGATCTTTTGAAAAAAGATGGAAAGCTGGTCGTAATTAGTTATCATTCTTTAGAAGATCGAATGGTAAAGAATTGGATGAAGCAAGAAAAAAATGTGGATTTGATCTATGGCAAAAAAGATTTTCTTTTCTCTTCATGGTCAAAACATGCGATTGTACCAGATGAAAAAGAACTAGAAGAAAATTCAAGATCAAGATCGGCAAAAATGAGAGTTGGAATTAAAGCATAATGAAAATGGAAACAAATAGAATGGATCGCAATAAATATAGTTCGGTGAGCAATATGATGGTTTATAAAAATCTACCATATCTCAGTGTGCTTTGTTTGATCGGTTTGATTTACATTGCTAATGTGCATTTTGCAGAAAAGAATATGCAAAAGAGTCAAAAATTGATTGAAGAATTAAAAGAATTAAAGTCAGATTATTGGACATTGAGATCAGGCATTTTGTACAATAGTACAGAAGGTCAGATATCAAAAAAAGTATCTGATCAAGAAATATATATACGAACAGAAGCGCCTAAAAAATTAATCCGAAAGGAAAATTAAAAACGTGGATCGAAAAAAAGAATTTCTCATCAGGGTGTATATGGTTATGGCAGGATTTATCTTGCTCGCTATAGTCATGTTTGGAAGAGTAATTCAGATCTCACACTTTCAAGGAAAAAAATGGAGAGCGATGGCTGAAGATTTATACTTCACATTGACTCCTGTAGAAGCTGAGAGAGGAAATATTTTAGCAGATGATGGAAGTCCATTGGCGATTTCCCTGCCGTTCTTTGAAATCAGGATGGATACAAAAGCAAAGGGTTTGGATGAAAAAACATTCAAAGCAAATGTGGAAGCATTGTCTGAAAAACTAGAAGCTCATCAATTTGTCGAAGGCAATGCGAAGCAGATTAAGAATTGGCTAGTAAGAGAAAAAAAAGCAGGTAATCGATATTTATTAATTGCAAAAAATTTAGATTATCAACAGTTGCAAGAGTTAAAAACATTTCCACTTTTTAAGTTAGGACAGAATAAAGGTGGATTGATTATCATCAGGAAAAGTAGAAGAGAAAAGCCTTTCAAAATTCTAGCAAATAGAACGATTGGATTGCATCGAGATACTTTTTCAATTGGTTTAGAGAATGCATTCAATTCAGAACTTAAAGGTAAAGATGGTGAGCGCATGATGCGAAAAGTGGCTGCAAATACGTACATTCCAGTAGATAATGTCACAGAGATGGAAGCAAAGAAAGGGAATGATATTGTGACCACAATCAATATAGGAATACAAGAAGTTGCTGAAGAATCTCTTTATGAATATATGGAGAAGCATCTTGCTGACAAAGGATGCGCTATAGTTATGGAGACCAAGACTGGTGCGATCAAAGCTGTCGCAAATCTAGGTAGGAATGAATTCGGTGAGTTGACAGAAGATTACAATTATGCCATTGCGCATTCAACAGAGCCAGGATCAACTATGAAGCTTGCCTCAACCTTAGCGATGTTAGAGACAGGAAAAGTTGATGTAAAATCTGGTGTTGATCTGAATGGAGGTATAGCTTTTTTTTACAATGAGAAAATGGAAGATTCTGAATTGCATTCAGTCGGAATGAGTGATTTGGAATATGCATTTTCAAAATCGTCGAATGTAGGAATAGCTAAATTAGCAACTGCAGTTTTCAGTGGAAATAAAATTGGATTTGCTGATTATTATCAACAATGGAATTTAAATAAAAGAACTGGAATAGAATTAGGTGGTGAACCACTGCCAGTAATCAAGCATCCAAATGTGGATAAAGAAAAATGGTATGGCACAACTCTTCCATGGATGTCTATAGGATATGAAATGCAAATGACGCCATTGCAAATATTAAATTTTTATAATGCAGTTGCAAATAATGGTCGGATGATGAAACCATTTATGGTATCTGATATCAAAAGTGATGAGGATATTATCCGGACGATAAAGCCTAAAGTTGTATTAGATTCAATGTTTTCTCCTCAAGCCTTACGACAAGCAAAGGAATTATTACTTCATGTTGTTGAAAAGGGAACAGCGAGTACGCTGAAGAATGAAGCTTATTCAATAGCAGGAAAAACAGGGACTTCTGTGAGCAATTATTTTAAATCTACAGATGGTAGTAAAGAATATCAAGCCTCATTTTGTGGTTATTTTCCCGCTGAAGCTCCAAAGTATTCTGTTATAGTAGTAATCTATAATCCGAAACAAGGAGGTTATTATGGAGCATCAGTTGCGGCGCCGGTTTTCAAGCGAATAGCTGATCATTGTATGCGATCTGAAGGTGCACAAGCAATAATCGTAAATGATCAACCAAAACCAAAATTGTCATCTGATAATATGCCAATAGGTAATGTTGGAAACTATCAAGATTTTAAAAGTATATTTGATTTTATTGGATTGCCTTTTAAGCAGCAGAATCGCGCAGAATGGATACGTACAGTTTCAGATCCATCTGGAGTTTTGTCAGTTCCTTTTGAATCTAATCCTGGTGTTGTCCCAAATGTAGTTGGCATGGGTTTACGTGATGCCATGTACATTTTGGATAAAGCAAAAATACCAAGTAAACCGATGGGTATTGGTAAAGTGAGGACGCAAAGTATTGCGCCTGGTGAAGTAAATTATGGTACAACAATAGAGTTGTATTTAGAATAAAAAAATGTTCTTTGAAAAAGTTAATAGAACTGATACCTTCTGATGTGCCCTATGAAGTCATAGGTGATTCATCAAAAGTAGTAAATGGGTTTTCGCAAGATTCTCGATCAGTTTCCAAACACAATATATTTGTAGCTCGTAAAGGGGCTTCGTCTGATGGACATGACTATATTGAACAAGTTTTGGATGCAGGAATTGAAGTTATTTTATGTGAAATTTTTCCTAAGAAGTTGAGAGATGATTGTTGTTATATACAATGCAATCAATTGCATGTATTCTTATCAAAAATGCTCAATTTGTTTTATGAATTTCCTTCACAACGAATTTGTTTGGTCGGAATAACAGGAACTAATGGAAAAACTTCTGTAGCGAGTTTATTGTATCAATTATTTTATTCATTTGGCTATAAGGTTGGATTGATTTCAACTATAGTAAATAAAATACACGATATTGAATTTGCAGCGACACATACTACTCCTGAATTGATAAGCTTGTATCAATTGATTGATCGAATGATTCAATCTGGATGCAGTTATATTTTTATGGAAGTAAGTTCACATGCCATTGATCAAGGGCGGATTGAAGGACTGAATTACAAGATTGGGGTATTTACCAATTTGACACACGATCATTTGGATTACCACAAGACCATGCTCAATTATATTAATGCAAAAAAGAAATTTTTTGATCAATTGAGTAAAGAAGCCATTGCAATCGTAAACATTGACGATAAAAATGGTGAAGTGATGTTGCAAAATACTAGAGCAAAGAGGAGAAGTTATTCTTTGAAACAGCCTGCAGATTTTCGGATCAAGTTATTGGATCTTGGATTCGAAGGGATGCATTTAAAGTTTCGGGATAAAGAATGGCATAGTCAGTTATTGGGAGAATTTAATGCTTATAATTTGACAGCTGTGCTTGCAGTAGCACTTGAGTTGGGAATGAATGAGACTGAAGTATTGGAAGCATTATCAAAAGTAAAGCCAATTGATGGTAGATTTGATTGGTTTTATTCTGAGAAATCGAAAAAGTTTGGTGTAATAGATTATGCACATACACCAGATGCGTTGGAAAAAATTTTAAAGAATCTTAAGCAGTTGAGGAAACCATCCCAGAAGATAATTTGTGTCATGGGATGTGGTGGAAATCGAGATCAAGAAAAGCGTCCCAAGATGGGAAGAATAGGATGTGAATATAGTGATCATTTGATCATTACTTCTGATAATCCAAGAGACGAAAATCCAGAAGTGATTATTCAGCAAATCGAGAACGGCATTGCTGAAGAAGATAAAAAAAACTATCTAAGTATAGTTGATCGATATCAAGCGATAAAGACAGCTTGTATGATTTCAAATGTCGGCGATATTATTTTGATAGCAGGAAAGGGACATGAGACATACCAAGAAATAAAAGGAGTAAAAACTCCATTTAATGATAAATTGATTTTGAAAGAAATATTATAAAGATATATAAGAAAATAGAGTAGGTTCTATTATCATTCTCAGGTTGGTTTTAACAGTCACAGCAGGATCATTGTGACCAAAGGGATCGGAATCCCTGCTGTGCTGTTAAATTTTTTATGATTGGTGTTTTTTTAAAATTATGTTGTATTACTTATTTCAATTTACGGAAAAATTTATGCACTTGCCAGGAGCGAGATTGTTTCAGTACATCTCATTTCGTGCAGGCTTAGCAGTAATTCTTTCGTTGATCATATCGATGTTGTTCGGTGAGCGAATCATTCGTTCATTGCGCAAGATGCAGATAGGAGAGACAGTACGTGATTTGGGATTGGTAGGGCAGAAAGAAAAAGAAGGCACGCCAACTATGGGTGGTATTATCATCATCCTTGCGATTTTGATTCCGTGTTTACTGTTGTGTCGATTGGAAAACGTCTACATATTGGTGATGTTGTTCACAACAGTTTGGATGGGGATGATTGGTTTTGCAGATGATTACATCAAAGTATTTCTAAAAGATAAAGAAGGCTTGAAAGCAATCTTTAAGATTTTAGGGCAAGTGGTATTAGGATTGGTAGTCGCACTTGTTATGATGTATCACGAAGATGTGTTGGTCCGTATGACCAAATCGGAAGCATTAAAAGAAAATTATTCGATCGAACAGACATTTATGGCTGCTGATGCTTCTAAAACAAAAATGATCGAATACGTTTATGTCAAGACAGCGTTGACGAATGTTCCTTTTATGAAGGGCAATAGTTTCGATTACACTTGGATTTCAAATTTTTTTGGAGACAATTCAGGTTCTTTATTATGGCTTTTTTTCATTCCAATTGTAATTTTTATCGTCACTGCAGTTTCGAATGCGGCGAATCTTACAGATGGTTTGGATGGTTTGGCTACGGGTGTGTCAGCAATAATAGCTGCGACACTTGCGATACTCGCATATGTATCTGGTAACTCATTAATTGCAGATTATTTAAATATTTTTTATTTACCATATACTGGTGAGTTAGTGATATTTACGTCTGCTTTTTTAGGAGCTTGCATTGGATTTTTATGGTACAATTCATTTCCTGCAAAAGTTTTTATGGGAGATACAGGAAGTCTCACGATAGGTGCAATTATTGCGACACTTTCCATTTTGCTTCGTAAGGAATTGCTTATACCATTGTTTTGTGGGGTATTTTTAGTTGAGAATTTATCCGTTATGATTCAAGTCGGATATTTTAAATATACAAAGAAAAAATATGGTGAGGGACGAAGAGTATTTTTGATGTCACCTCTTCATCACCATTATCAAAAGAAAGGAATTCATGAAGCTAAGATTGCTGTTCGATTTTGGATTGTATCAATCATATTAGCAGTATTAACTATTATAACTTTAAAAACGAGATAGTGATTGTCATTTTAGGATGCGGAGAAAGTGGATTTGGTGCAGCATTATTAGCTAAGCAACAATCTATTCCTGTATTCATAAGTGACAATGGTGCTATACATGAAGATATTAAGAATCAATTGGTGGATTTAGAAATTGATTTTGAAGAGAATGGACATGAGTTAGTTTTTGATATAACGCCTACTTATGTTATTAAAAGCCCTGGTATACCTAACAAAGCAAGGGTTATTGTTCTTTTTAAAGAAAAAAATATTCCTGTAATTTCTGAAATAGAATTTGGATTTCAATTTAGTAAAGGCGCTATTATTGGAATTACTGGTAGTAATGGAAAAACTACAACTACAAATTTAGTCTACCATCTCTTGAATGAAGCTGGATATAAAGTGGTTAAGTCTGGCAATGTCGGGTATTCATTTTGTAAAGCAGTGAGTGAAAGGAAATACGATTATTATGTGCTTGAATTGAGTAGTTTTCAGTTGGATGATATTATTCATTTCAAACCTCATATTTCTACAATTTTAAACATCACACCAGATCATTTGGATCGCTACGAATATAATTTCGAGAATTATATTAATTCTAAATTTAGAATTCTAAAAAATCAAGACAAAGAGGATTATTTTTATTTTTTGGCTGAAGAAGAATTGATAAAAGATAGAGTGGAAAATCTGAAACCTAAAGTAAATCAAGTGCCTTTAAAATTACAATATAACGATCAAGAAATTCTGACTATAAATGAGAGTAATTTCAATCTAAGTTATACTTGTTTGAAAGGTCGTCATAATGCAAAGAATGCAACGATTGCATTGAAGATCGCAAAGGATCTTGGTATATCTGATGTAAAGTTGCAATCAGCACTTGAGTCATTTGTAAATGACCCACATCGATTGGAAAATGTTGCATCATATGAAAATGTAGAATTTATTAATGATAGTAAAGCCACGAATGTTGATTCTACTTTTTGGGCATTAGATGCAATGAAGAAAAAAGTGGTTTGGATTGTAGGTGGTCAAGATAAAGGCAATGATTACAATATCTTGTTGCCACTCGTAAAAGATAAAGTAAAAGCTATTGTCGCATTAGGTGTTGATAATTCAAAAATTGTAGAATTTTTTTCGCCTTACGTTCCGATAATTAAAGAAACAAATACTATGAAGGATGCCGTTTGTAATTCTTTCCAACTTGCAGAAACTGGAGAAGTAGTTTTACTCTCTCCAGCCTGTGCAAGCTTTGATTTATTTAAGAATTATATGGATCGTGGAGATCAATTTAGAACAAGAGTGCAGGAATTAAAAATAAAATCATGGAAGCAGTAATTCTGAATATTAAGGATAGTATCAAGAGTGATCGCTTTTTGTGGTCTCTTGTTTTTATATTGACATTTTGTTCCTTGTTGGCTGTCTACAGCACTTCTGCAAGTTTGACAAAATTTCATTCTGATACTACAATATTTTTTTTATTAAAGCATGTTCCATTTGTCATTGTAGGATTATTCATAACATGGATTTTTAGTAAAATCGATTATTTGGAATTTAACAAATGGGCTCCTGTAATGCTCATTATTGCTGTTGTATTACAGATTTGGGCTTTGTTTTTTGGTGTTGATATTAATGAGGCGAAACGTTGGATTCAAGTTCCATTTTTGGATATTTCATTTCAACCTTCAGATTTTGCAAAAATTGCATTAATTTGTTTTGTAGCGCGATCATTGAGTGCAAAGCAAGATCAAATTAAAAGTTTTAAAAATGCATTCGTTCCATTGTTACTACCAATTGTTGTAGTATGTGGATTGATTGCACCTGCGAATTTTTCAACTGCGGCTTTATTATTTCTTTGTTGTCTGATGATGTTGTTTGTAGGTAGGGTTTCATTAGTTTCTATATTTGGATTAATATTGCTAGGTGCAGCAGCATTTGGTTTTTTAATTTTTTTAAGTGAGTATTTTCCTCACGCGATTCGTTCTGAAACTTGGGCAAATCGATTGAATGAATTTTTAAATTCTGAAGATGGTGGTCATCAAATACAGCAAGCAAAAATAGCGATTGCCAATGGCGGTTGGTTTGGTGAAAGTCCTGGAAATAGTACCTTGCGAAATTTTGTTCCTTATGCTTGGGCAGATTTTATTTATGCTATTATTTGCGAAGAGTGGGGTGTGCTTATTGGTGGAGGCGGAATCATTTTGATCTATCTAATGCTTTTGATCCACTGTGTTTCTATTGTAACGAAATCACCCAAAGCTTTTGGTGCCTTGTTGGCTATAGGCTTGGGATTTAATATTGTCATTCATGCATTTGCGAATATAGCAGTGTCTTTGGATTTAGTTCCAGTAACAGGTGTGAATCTTCCTATGATAAGTAAAGGGGGAACTTCACTTTTGTTGACATGCGCAGCATTTGGAATGATAATCAGTGTAAGTAAAAATTTGAAAGATTTGAATCTTTCTTCAGATAGTTTAGATATTTCAACAAATCATGAAGAGAGTACTGATTAGTGGAGGTGGCACAGGAGGTCATATTTTTCCAGCATTGGCGATAGCAGATGCGATAAAAAAAATAGATCCTTTATGTGAAATTCTATTTGTTGGAGCGGAAGGAAAAATGGAGATGGAAAAAGTTCCATCGGCTGGATATAAAATTTTGGGATTGCCAGTAAGAGGATTTCAGCGCAAATTTACATTGCAAAATGTGACTGTATTATTCAATTTGGTTAGGAGTCTATTTATATCTTGGAAAATTATTTCTGAGTTTAGACCTGATGCAATTTTGGGTGTTGGAGGTTATGCAAGTGGTCCTATAATGCGGGTTGGTGCGTGGAGAAAAATTCCTGTTTTTATACAGGAGCAGAATTCTTACCCAGGTATTACAAATAAATTAATGGCATCTAATGCGAAAAAGATATTTGTCGCATACGAAGGCATGAGCAAGTTTTTCGATCCAGAAAAAATTAGTAATCTTGGAAATCCAGTTCGCAAAGATTTGAGCGCTAAAATATCTAGAAATGATGCAAGTGCTCATTTTCAGTTAGATCCTAACAAGAAAACCATTGGTGTTTTTGGAGGAAGTCTTGGAGCTAGAGCATTGAATGAATTAGTTACAATGATTCAAGATCAAATTCTAAAGGATGATTCTGTTCAAGTGATCTGGCAGATTGGAAAAATTTATGAGTCGCAATATACGAATCACAAATTGCAAACGTGCAATCGTGTAAAAATAAATAGTTTTATTACTCGAATGGATCTAGCCTATGCAGCATGTGACCTTATCGTTTGTCGCGCTGGAGCATTGACTTTATCTGAATTAGCAGTTACTGAAGTTCCAGCGATTTTGATTCCTTCGCCTAACGTGGCTGAAGATCACCAAAGGAAAAATGCTGAAGCACTAGTTAAAGAAGGCGCAGCAAAAATGATTTTGGAAAAAGAGTTGACAGCAAATGTTTGGAATATCATAAGCGATTTATTGAGTAATCAAGCTGAAGTTGAAAAAATGAAATTTAATCTTAGAAGGATTAGTAAGCCGAATGCGGCTGAGGAGATTGCTTTTTTTTTAGTTAATAGTTAATAGTTAATAGTTGAAAGTGGAAAGTGAAAAGTGGTCAGAGGGAGAGAAGGAACTTGTGTAGTAAAGCTATTTCAAAAATCTACTCTGTGAAACTCTGTGTGAAAACTCTGTGACACTCTGTGGTTAAGTTGAATGGCGGAAGTAGGAAGTGAAATTAATAAGTGGAAAGTAATAAGTGGAAAGTGGAAAATGGAATTTGTAAGTATTAAAATAAATATTTTGTTTTAAGTAATAATGAATTTACCGAGTAAAATATATTTTTTAGGAATAGGAGGCATTGGGATGAGTGCCTTGGCTCGGTATTTTAATTCTAGAGGAGTTGAAGTTCATGGATATGATAGAACATGTACTGAATTGACAAAACAATTGTCTTTGGAAGGAATGACTATTCATTATGAGGAGAATACAGAATTAATTCCTTTGGATTGTGAATTGGTTATTAGGACACCAGCTGTTCCTAAAGATTCCATAGAATATCAATATATTGTAAAACATAATTTCACTATCAAGAAGCGGTCGCAAGTTCTAGGTGAAATTACTAGAAATCATAAATGTATCGCAGTTGCAGGGACACATGGAAAAACGAGCACGAGTATTTTGATTGCTCATGTATTGCATTCAAGTGGATTAAAGTTGACTGCATTTCTTGGAGGTATCTCGAATAATTTTAAATCAAATTTTATAGATTCTGGTGATGACTACATGGTAGTGGAAGCGGATGAATACGATCGTTCTTTTCTACAGTTACATCCAGACATTGCAGTTATAAATTCTTTAGATGCAGATCATTTAGATATTTATGGTTCTCGTGAAAATATGGTTGAGTCTTATTTGCAGTTCGCAGGTCAGATAGAAGAAGATGGATTGTTATTATTATCACATCATATTTCTTCTCATGAAGTAGAATTATTTCAAAGTCGTGTGAAGTCTTCTGTTCGAGTGGTGAGATTTGGCAAACCAAACTTGGATGCTTATAGCTCAACAATTCAATCAAATGGCGAAATCGGAAAATTTAAATATCATGATGCAAACGTAACAATTGATGATATTGAATTTAAATTTCCTGGTAAGCATAATATAGAGAATGCTACAGCAGCAATTTATATTGGCTTAACTATAGGGATTTCAACTAATCTTATTCGCAAGAGCTTATCTACTTTTGAAGGTATCCATAGAAGATTTGAGATTTTATATTCGGATGGTATCACTACTCTTATTGATGATTATGCTCATCATCCTACAGAGATAGCAGCGGCTATTGAAGCAACAAGAGCTGCATTTCCAAATAGGCATTTGCTTGGGATATTTCAGCCGCATTTATTTTCGCGAACAAAGGATTTTTATCTTGAATTTGCGAATGTGTTAAGTCAATTAGATGAACTGATATTGTTGGATATCTACCCAGCAAGGGAACTACCTATGGAAGGAGTAAGTTCACAATTGATATTCGATTACACTTCTGAACGTTTGTCAAAGATTTTGACAACTAAAGAAAAATTGATTGAAATTTTAAGAGAGAAAAAACTTGATGTCGTATTGGTTTTAGGAGCTGGAGATATTGATACGAAATTAAATGATATTGTAGGATTAATAAAATCGAGACTATGAACAAAAATATAAAGGGACTTATCATCATTTCTTTGCATTTGGCTATTCTGATTGGAATAGGAACTGTATGGATGTGGTCTATCAGAAAACAAAGAGATACGAAATCGAGCCGAGTAAATATACATATTCAGAAGTCGAATAACGAGAATGTGTTAATCACTGAAGCAGAAATTTTGGCGCAAGTAAATGCTATTTTAAAAAAAGATATTCGAAAATGTAAAGCTTCTTCGATTAATATGAAGCAAATTGAGACAATATTGAATGGAATTCCGGTGATCTCCGGAGCAGAAGTATTTGTAGATGCGAATCAAAGTTTGAATATTCAGATCACACAACGCGATCCTTTGTTTAGAGTAGTTGATGCGAACTTTAATCAGTACTATATAGATGTCGAAGGAAATAAAATTCCGTATTCGAAGAACTATTCCGCAAGAGTTCCTGTTGTAACAGGTAATATCCCAGTATTAGCAGGAAACACTATTTGGAAAAAGGAGAATATTGCATTCCAATCGATTTTTGGAATTAGCAAAAGTTTACATGAAGATCCTTTTACAAAATCTTTAGTTGAACAAATTTATATTGATGATCAGGGTCAGTTTAGTTTGGTGCCCAAAGTTGGCAATGAGAAAATTGTCATTGGAAAGCTAAATAATTTGAAAGACAAATTGAGCAGATTAAAATTTTTCTACCAAGAAGGTCTTAGGTATGAAGGTTGGAATGTGTATCAGACGATTGACTTCAAGAATGATGATCAAGTAGTGTGCAAAAAATTTGAATCAGAAACATAATTCTTTATTAGATATAAAACCAAGAAATATGGAAACCAAAAAAACTCAAAATTCAGACATGGTTGTCGCAGTTGACTTAGGTTCAACAAAAATTTATTCTGTAGTGGCAAGGAAGAATATGCTTGGCAGAATAGAAATCATCGGTTATGGTAAAAGTGCCAATGAAGGTGTAATTCGAGGTGTTGTTTCAAATATTGATAAGACAGCAAAGTCAATTTCTGATGCTATTGATATGTCTGAAAAAACAAGTCGTCAAGAGATTTTGTCGATCCATACAGGCATCGCTGGTCATCATATAAAAAGCATCTCTCATCAAGGAATGAGTTATCGAAGCAATCCTCAAGATGAAATAACTAGCGAAGAGTTAGAAAAATTAAAACAAGAAATTAGTAAAATTGCATTGCCACTAGGTGAGCAAATACTTCATATAGTACCAGAAGAATATACAGTCGATGATCAAGCGGGAATACTTGATCCAATCGGAATGTTTGGATCTAAATTGCAATGCAAATTCCACATCATTACTGGGCAATCCTCTGCTACGAATAATGTGATTCGAAGTTTTGAAAAAGCAGGATTGGAGATCGATTCTGTCACATTAAATGCAATTGCTGCTGCAGATTCAGTGTTGTCTGATGAAGAAAAAGAAGCAGGAGTTGTTCTTGTTGATTTGGGTGGAGGCACGACAGATATCTCAATCTATCAAGAAGGAATATTAAAGTATACTGCGAGTATTCCATTGGGCGGAAGTATCATTACAAAAGATATCAAAGCGGGTTGCACTGTTACACATGATCAAGCAGAGAAACTAAAAGTTCGATTCGGGTCAGCACTAGCTGAAGAAGTCATCGACAATCGAATTATAACTATTCCAGGCATTATGGGCAGAGAACCAAAAGAAATTTCTGAGAAAAATTTATCAAGAATAATTCAGGCGCGTATTCAAGAAATTTTTGAATTCATTATGTGGGAAATTCACAAAAGTGGATACGAGAATAAATTGGTTGCAGGAATCGTATTAACTGGTGGCGCAGCTAATATGAAAAATATTGAATTACTTGCAGAGTACCAGACAGGTTTACCAGCTAGAATCGGCGATCCATTTACTTTTGGCAATAGCCAATTCGAAAAAGATGTTTTATTGCCAGAGTTTGCAGTATGTCTTGGAATAATTAAAGAGGCAATGAAGTCTGTAAAAGCTGTAGAACCAAAGAGTATAGCTACCAATGGAGCTGTATTTAATTTGGATGAACCATTAGACCAAAAAATACCTGAACTAGAAGAAGTTGATGCAACAGATTCAAAGCCAAATTGGTTTGGAAAAGTGATTAATAAATCATACAGATCGGTTAAGGAGTTTTTTGAAGCGAGTCCAGATTCAGAGTTTTAGTAATGGATTACATGAAAATAAATTATATATAAAAAAAATTCATAATTTATTTTTTTATTTAATATATAATACATACCTTTACACTGTCAATACAAATTACGAAAAATTATCATGAGTCAAGCTTCGATTATAAAAGTTATAGGAGTCGGCGGCGGTGGAACAAACGCGGTGACTCATATGTATAATCTCGGCATTCGTGGCGTAGACTTTGCAGTTTGTAATACAGACCATCAAAGTCTAGATATTAGTACAGTGCCTGTCAAGGTCCAGTTAGGGCCACTACTTACGGTAGGAAGAGGCGCAGGGAATAATCCAGAAGTAGGCAAGCAAGCCTGCTTGGAGTCACAAGAAGAGTTGAGAAGATTTTTGCGAGATGATACTAAGATGTTGTTTGTTACAGCAGGAATGGGTGGAGGCACTGGGACAGGAGCTGCACCGATCATAGCAAAAATAGCAAGAGAGTTAGATATATTAACTGTAGGTATAGTGACATTGCCATTTCAATTTGAAGGACCGCGAAGAGCGCGTTTGGCAATCGAAGGGATGGAAGCCTTAAAGGACAATGTAGATGCATTAATTGTAATTTCGAATAATAAGTTACGAGAAATGTATGGCAATCTAGCAATGTCCACTGCATTCACAAATGCAGATAACATATTGGCGACTGCAGCCAAAGGTATTGCTGAAATTATAACAGTTCCCGGATATATAAATGTAGATTTTGAAGACGTAAATTTCGTCATGAAAGATAGTGGAGTTGCTATCATGGGTTCTGCAATTTCCAGTGGAGAAGATCGAGCTAAAAAAGTAATTGAGTTGGCATTAAACTCACCATTACTTGAAGACAATGATATACGAGGGGCTAAACATATACTACTGAATATCACTACAGGTCGATCACCTGAAATTACAATGGATGAGGTTGGAGAAATTACAGAATATATACAGCAAGAAGCAGGATTCGAAACAGATATAATCTGGGGATCTTGTGTAGATGAAAGTCTTGGAGAGAATATCAGTGTTACATTGATTGCTACAGGCTTTGGTCAAGGATACAAGCGCAGAATGGAGGATCAAAATTCAAAGGTGACCGTCAATCTTAATGAAGATGATTTGCCTCCAGTAACAGCGACTTCATTTCATAAAATTGCTGACAATATTGTAGAATTTGAAGATACTAGTAATACAGTAAGAACACAGCCTAAACCGATTCCCACTATTCCTTTTCCATATGGTCAAAGTGTGAGGAAAGAAGAGAGGGCCATACCAGAAACTGCAGCTACTAACTCTAAGGTTGGATTTGGGCTTAGTAGCAAGTCACTTTACGAAAGTAAAAATTTAACAGAGGCTGAGAACGTCCCTGCGTACGAGAGGAGGAATGTCCGATTGGATCAAGTGAATCATTCATCAGAGCTCAACATGTCACGCATGAGGATCATGATGGATGACGAAAGCAAACTAGAAATCCGAGAGGAGAATTCATTTCTCCATGATAATGTCGATTAAAGATGCTTCGTCTTTTCATACCTTTTCATGAGATTGGTTTATTAGTCCCGACAGCTGTGTCGGGACTTTTTTGTTTGTAAAAACATGGTTCCGATTGTCGAAGTTTATAAATCGATACAATACATTATGAATTTTAAATTCAACATGTAATACACCCGATTGTCGAAGTTTATAAATCGATACAATACATTATGAATTTATAATTCAAAAAGCAGGGGATTAAAAACCTCAGTAAAGTATTATATTTACACCTAAGTAAATAGTATTTACTGATACAAGATACTAAGTCAAAATGTAGTAGAAATGAATTATAAATTCAAAGAAAATAGGATCGCAGTTACAAACTGCGACCATCAATGGGTTAATTTAAAATTTTATTAATTCAGATAAGGGTTATTATGTGAAATATAGCAATCGAAACTTTTAAATATAGAATAAAATATGAATACATTTGAATTAGCAGATAATATTGTTAAACTTGAAATAGATCAGTTAGAGATCTTTATCTTTGAAAGAAAAGAAGAGGAAGGTTTGATGTGTTTATTTCTACTTTTAGATAGATTTAATAAAAAAAAAGAATACAAGCTCCTGAGTTGATTTCAAAAGTAATAATTATTAAATTTGCTTTTCTAGATGGAATTGAAATTTTTCAAATTTATTTTTATCAAAATGTAATTAGAGTATTTCCAGATTCAATATTGTTCATAGAGTGTATAGTACAATGTGGTTTGCCGCCTTTTAATAATAATTTAAAAGAGTATTTTGATTTCGAGATGTATAAAGAAAAATTATTCCGTTTATCTCCTACAAGTGCAGTCTTGACAAAAATTAAAGAATTTGAAGAATAGTATGTTGTTAAGAAACAAATGTATCAAGAAATTATAGATGCTAGTAAGTCTGCATGTACAGGCATGATAAAAATAATCGATGTATTTAAGTTCATTGCAAAGAACAATGCAATAAGTGCACTTGTTAAAGCTAAAGTGTCTAGTGGAACTGCAATTATAATAATTAGAGAAGGAGAACTTGGATTTCTTGAAGGTGGGAAGTTTACAAGTATTATTCGTAGTTTTGGCTGTTTTGTAAAAAATACCTCAATTTTAATGGCCCGATTGTCGAAGTTTTCAACTTCGATACAATATATAATGAATTTTTAATTCAAGAAGTAATGCAGAAAAAATTGCAATAGAGCCTTAAATTTACAGACTAAGTTTCTGTTATGCATGGACATAAGATAGAAAATCAAAACGCAACACACTTTTTGACATTTACTGTTGTAGGTTGGATTGATGTATTTACTAGAGACGATTATCGAAGGATAATAATTGATAGTCTCATCTATTGCCAGAAGGAGAAAGGATTATGCATTAATGCTTATGTAATCATGAGTAATCATGTACACCTCATATGTCATGTTAAAGAACCTTTTTTATTATCAGATGTCATCCGAGATTTTAAGAAATTTACATCAAAAGCAATTCTTGATTTCATGCTTATGAGTGATAAGGAGAGTAGGAAAGAATGGATGATCCGACTTTTTAAATACTATGCTAAGTACAATAAAAACAACAAGGAATATCAATTTTGGCAGCATCATAACATGCCAATAGAGTTGGAAAGTCCAAAATGGATCAAGCAGAAACTAGATTATATTCATTTGAACCCTGTAAGGAATGGCATTGTTCTTGAAGCGGAAGATTACGTATATAGTAGTGCAAGGACTTATGCTGGACGATCTGGTCCTTTAACTTAAAAATTTGTAAAAATGGAAATTGCTTCAATCAAAGATGTTCTTGTTGTAAAAGATTATTTTCTTTCATTAACATTTAATGGTGGCTTGCAAAAATATGTTGATATAGCTCCATTTATCAAAGAAGGAGTATCAGCAAAGCTAAAAGATTTGGAATACTTTAGAAGTGTAAAACTGAATGAAGGATATATTTTTTGGGATAATGGTTTTGACTTTTGTCCAAATTTTCTTTATAATTATACACCTGATTGTCGTAGTTAACAAACCCGCAGTATCCCGATTGTCAAAGTTAATAAATCGATACAATGCATTATGAATTTATAATTCTAGAAACACTTCATTAGAAGCCCAATCAAGCATTATATTTAGACCTAAATACCAAGCAAATACGGACTAAATTTAATAAACTAGGTGTAATGTTTGTGAATTATAAATTCAAAGAAAGTATTGTATCGCAGTTGCAAGCTGCATCCAATGGCGTGATGTTAAGGCTAATGCAATTTACGTCCAAAAGCAAAATTCATTTTTTCAACAATTTCAGGAAAGTATTATCTTTGTTATAAAATAGTTGATTATGCAAGAAGTGATATTTGTAATTAACGAGTCAGCAGAAGGCGGTTTTGAAGCAGAAGCACTTGGGTTGTCTATATTTACTGAGGCTGAAACTTGGACAGAATTAAAAGAAAACATAAGAGAAGCTGTTTCTTGTCATTTTGATGATAATGTTAAAAGAATTGTGCGAATGCATTTGCTGTGTTCAACTCATAAGTGCAACACTTACCTTTAGCTGTAAATATACTTTCAAAGCTTGGTGTTTTGTATCCAAATTTTCTAATTGGACGATTACACACCCATTAATCTCTTATTCAACTCTTTTATTTGGTTTTTGCTATTTCATTAAAATCATTTTTTAGGAAAGAAATTCTAATTAATCCGTTTCTATTTTAGTGTGCCTTTATCTTGAAATGTAAATGGTCATTGAAAAATAAATTTATATTTAATGCATTGGCGTATTTTTTGATGATGGCTAAAATTCAAGTCATTAAAAGACAAATATACATTATTTTACAATTTGCATAGTTAATTCTGTGGATAATTTTATAACATATATAACTGCATTTTTCAATCCATTTCTAATTATGTCGAATTGTAGTCATAAAGTGCATCTATCAACAGTACTACAGGGATGAATTGTGATTGTCCCCATAACTTAAATCTACCTCTAAATCTTACAATTATCGCAATTTCAATTCGATTTATAATTTAGGGTCTAATTTAAATAGATATTCTATTTAAGATCAATTCTCGAAGAAGTCCATTTTAGTTTCTCTCTTGCAGGCTTACACGTTTACTGTGTTTTAATTAGTTTGTAATAAATTGTAATGGGTTACTTAATTTATGATATTTTTAGATCGGTGGTTGCAGTGCAATATATAATAATAAATGACCAAGGATATACTCTTGATATTTATATGTATTTTAAAAGTTCAGATAACCAGTTCTGACTCAAATCAGTTAGCTTGACAAGTCCAAATGAGACTTAAATTTGGTTTTTTAGATAAGTTAAAAATGGTTGCTTGAGTTTTGCAAAAATTTGGATTAAGATCATTTTATTTAGATCCTTGTTAAGTACATAAAATTTTGCACAAGAATCCTCTTTTTGGTATATTTGATAATAAATCTAGGCAATGAACTTACATTTTGTTAAAGATGAAGTTTTAACTGCATGAAACTCTCTAGAGACGAATCTGGAAATAGTTTAATCAAAAAATTATCAAAGCTTGGCTATGAAATTTCAAGACAGAAAGGTAGCCATATAAGATTAACTAGAATTGACACAAAAGGTACACACCCAATTACAATACCTAATCATAATCCTCTAAAAGTTGGTTTACTGTCTAAAATACTATTTGATGTAGCCAATCGATTAGATCTAACTAAAGATGAATTAATGAAATTAATTAATGATTGAAATTAAAGTTTCAAACTAACAGATTCAAGCCCGAAGTGTCCAAAGTGGATCATTGAAAAACTAAATTTAATTTCCCCGATTGTCGAAGTATTAAACTTCGATACAGTTCATTATGAATTTAAAATTTAAGATCTTATACAATAAAAAGACTCAGCAATGCATTATATTTACACTTAAGTGCATAGTTTATGAACACAAAAGTATAAACCAAGATGCAGTAGATATGAATTATAAATTCAATGCATATCGGATCGCAGTTGCAAACTGCGACCATCAATGGTACATACTGAAGTCGAACTAAATTTTACAGTATGTCATGAAAATTTTTTATGATTTTTTTAAAGCAATTCATTTTTCAGGAATTTTTCTTGGAATCTGTATTTGTGCTTTAATCGTTGAGTCCTTGTTATTGCTTGATTTACGAATTTCAGTGCTGCAATTTCCTTTTTATTTTTTGTGTTTATGTGCAGTGAGTTCTTATTATTTATTTCTTCATTTGTACGATAAAAATTCAGTATACGAGTCAGAGCATTCTAACTGGATAAGTCAATATAGGAAGAGACTAAAGTTTCTATTGTGTTTTATGTTAATGTCAATAGGTTTTTGTATTGTAAAGTTAAGTTTCTTGATTAAATCTAAAATTCATGCTATTCCTTTAGAGCTATATCTATTTCTTTGTTTCGCCATTTTAATAGCAATCTTTTATACCGGAATGCAAGTACGCCGAATGCTTAAGTTTAACCTTAGGCAGTTTGCATTGGCTAAGCCATTTTTGATTGCATTTGTTTGGGCTGTAGCATCTGTTACTATTCCTGTTTTATTTTCTGTTTTAACTACTGATGACTTTCTATATTCAAGGCAAATTTATTATCTATGTTTTTTCCAGAATTTCCTTTTTATTTGGATTTTGGCAGTATTGTATGATGCAAAAGATATAGCTAGTGATAGTCAAAATGGATTGTTTACATTAAACGCTAGATATCCTGCCTCTGCCTTGTTTTTTTATTTTTTACTACCCAGCATTTTTCTTTTTGCTATAACGTCAATGAGTGTATTGCTTTTTCAGAAATTAGATTTTTATAAAATTGTAATAATCGTTTTGGTAATTAGTGCAGCCATGATAGGTTTGTCCAGATTGATATATAGAACTACATTGCATTGGTATCATAGCTTCATGATAGATGCGATGATATTATGTAAAGCAATAGTGGTGATATTAGTTTTGTTGAAAAATTAATTTTTTATTTCTATGAATTAATTTTGGTGTATATTAGCTGCTAAAATATTCTCAAAGAATGATGCATAAAGATTTTCAATATAAGTTTGCATTTTGTTTTGTTTTGATTTCTATATTTATCCTTTCTTCCTGTAAAGAATCAAATTCTCCTCTTCAGAGCCCAAAGACAGAAGCTAGTATTAAGTCTGCAGTCCCACTAGTAAAGGAGAATGTGAGGCCTGAGGTAGAATTGAGTTTAATGAAGTTAATTGATGCATTGAAGGCGAAAGACCTTACACTCTATGCCAGAAACATACCTGAAAATTTTCAATTTAGAAGAGCTGGCATGAACTTGGATCGCAAGGAGTATCTCGAATGGTTGGAGGAAGAATGGAGGCCTATAGTAAAGACAAATTTTTATGAGTTGTCATTTGGTAAATTCGAAATAAAAGGAGATGAAGCACACACTAAGATCTCCACAAGATGGGAGCGTCAAGTGAAAAATAAAACTGGACAAATCGAAACTCATTTTTCGACCTATGAAGAAGAGGCAATTTGGAAAATGTATAATGAAAATAGTTGGCAACCTCAATTCCTAAACTCAAACGAAAGGTCATTCCTAGTAGACGGAATTCAGAAAAAATAGCAATCCATTAGTTAGGAATTCTAATAGAATATTTTTTTCCAGTTTTATTGACTAAGTTCGATTTTGTTAACCAAGGATTGTACACCTTTAACATCCTATATGTGCAGTTATGTTGGTGCGCAAAATCAGCTAGATTTGTAATCGATCCGCTGTGTTCAACGATTTTGTAGTTTTCCAAGGGAAAATAGCCTTCATTGTTTTGAATGTAAAAACCAAATTTATCGGGATTCGCTAGAATCTCTTTTGCTCCAAGAATTCGAAATACATATCGATTCGTTTCATCATTCAAGTTGAGGTCATAATAACTTGTTTCTTTTTGCTCATCGATTGCATTTTGTAGGCCAGAAGGGCCCATATTGTATGCAGCAGCAGCAAGAGTCCAACTTCCAAATTTTGTTTTTAATTTTTTGAGATAGCCACAGGCTGCACGAGTAGATTTTTCAAAATGATTTCGCTCATCGACCCACTCATTTATTTCTAGGTTAAGTTCTTTGGCAGCAGCATCGCGAAACTGCCACATCCCTTTTGCACCAGCGGATGATACAGCATTTCTAAGTGAACTTTCAGCTACAGCCAGATATTTGAAATCGTCAGGTAAGCCTTCTTCTTTAAGTATTTTGGAGATTTCTGGGAAATAGCGCATCGCTAATTTTAAATGTATTACAGTGCCGCTATGTTGGAAAGTATTAGCCAATAATTCTCGCTCTAAACGTTCGGCGACATCAAAATTTTGAATGGGAACGGATTCACCAGCAAAATTATAATTGTCATTTAATTGTAGTGACTTAATATTTTGATGTATTGGGTCATATTTAAAATTGTATGATTGTTTATTGGAGATAAAAATAAAGCCAATAGAAATTATAGCAATAAAAATTCCAATACCTTGAAATAGATTAATAATTCGATTTTTAGACATACAATGTAATATTTGGCAAAATTAAAAAAATTATTCGATAAATAGCAAACCTACTACATGATCTATTTTTCGATCTCCCGCATGATGCATTTTAAGCGAAATTTCTTTAAGGATAAGTAGTGCTCCAGTTTGTTGTATATTGCATTTCAATTTCATTTTAGCGGTATTAGAACCTTCTAAATTGATATTGTTACTAAGTAATAAATCAATAACTGGTATAGAGTCACTTTTATTATAAACTAAATATTTATTTTTAATATTAATCTGTTCATTAGTAGTTTGTTCTTCAAGATCGAAAGGAATACATTTAGAATATGATTTTAGTTCAATAATTTCGTTGAGGTAATGTTCATCATTTATCCATACATATTGCTCATTATACAAATGGCTATCGTGATAACCTAGCGAATCAACAAATTTCGAATATGGATGAACTGATGAATAATCATATTTATAGTCAATTGTCTTCTCCACTAGTTCATTTGGAAAAAATTGATCTATTTTCGTTGTATTTTTTCTTGATATAAAGAACTGCAAATTATCAAAAAGTTCTTTTTTTACAGAATCATCCATCATATTTAATTTACTTATATCAATTTTTGAGTCCACTATTAAATTTTGTTTTAGTAATTGATTTTCAAATCTTGATGCTTGACTATATAAAGAAATTTGATGTGCATTCCAAGGTCCAATAACAATAAGTAACCCCATGATAGAGAAAAGTACAGGAATAGTTTTAATTAATAATTTTTTTGATCGCAAAAAATAAATTGTGAGTAGCGATAGACCTATTGCTAATAGAGCGATGATATATCTGAATTCGGTAAATCCATACTCATCAATTCTATAAAATATTCCAATAAAATGAAGTATAATAACTGGAATCAGGCTCCAGAAAAAATAGCTAGAGTAGTTCTTATGGTAATTATTTTTAGAATTTTTATATGCGGTATTTAAAACATATGTAATAATTCCAATTGCACTAAAGCCGATACAAAGTTTTGAAATCCATCCAATAGGCAATTCCCAATCAATTAATAATTTTATTCCGTATGCATATAGGATTAAAAAGTAAATAATGCTAAATGGGATGAAAAGAAATTTTACTAGTATTTCAATAAACTTGTTTCCTTGTGGTTCTTCTTGGTTTAATTCATCAAAATTTGGTATTTGAGAAGTAAAGTAAATGGGATGAAATAAGAACAATGTAATAATAAAGGTATCTATATAAATGTTATGATTAAACTCTCCTTTGAACAAAGTATCAATTGCAAGAATAGCACCATTTATACCTATTACAATGCATGCACAATAGAAGCCACCAATGATAACTTGTTGTAATAGATGCAAGTTGAAATTATAAATACCTGCATTGTTTTTTTCTTTATAAAAGCCTACAAAAGAAACACTAGAGTGGGCTACAATGAGTATGGTCAGAAATTTTATATAATTCCAATCTTTATATTCGATATTATATATAAAAAAGAAATACAGCAGTAGCAGAACCACGCTTACAGCATAAATAAGTAGTTTTTTTTCTTTAAAATACGTTTCATGAATTAATTGAGCAGAAATAAATATTGGTAACGCAATTTGCAGCGTAAATATATATTTTTCAAACTCTATCCAAGGATAATATTTATGAATTGTTAAATAGTAAAGAATGGCTAAGGCAATACCACATAGAATACTTAAAGGAAAGCGCGTTGTGCTTTCAAGAATTTCTTTTTTGATTTTATCCCAGGGGATTTTATCTAATAGTTTAAACATATTATAAAGCGACAGTTTTAACTTTCATCCATTTTTGGAGTGAAGAGTAGATTTGATTTTTCTCATTTGAATTTAAATTTCGAATTCGTGTTCTGTGACCTCCACCGGACTTTACATATTTTAATACATTAGCTGTTTTTCTAGGTTCCAATGCACAAGCAGTCCATGTATCGTTTTCTCCATATATGAGGATAGTATTTTTTATTTTTCTCTCAGCTTTTCTTGTCATTTCTTTCATATAAGTGCCATCATAATGTAATGCTGCATCTTTTGGGCAAAAAGTTAAATTCGTTAAATTTTTATGGCTTAATAAATGGCTAATTCCAGTGGTGTCGAATCCATAATATCCATATTCAGTCATGAATTGGTAATATGCAGGAAGAAATTGAGCGCATTGTTTTTCATCATAATAATTAAAGTCAACGATCTCTTCGACATGATTGAAAATTTCTTCGGCGCTGCTTCCATTTTGAGGAATCTCGTCGCATGAAAATCCCCATTGCCAAAATGAAAATGGATATTCTGCAGCTGCATAATCAATAACTTTGTTTACTCCAATTGGGAAACTTGTATTCTCATTATAAGCTAAAGAATCTAGTTCTAAAATCAGGTCTTTTCTATTATTCAAGATTTGAATTTGAAAATCTTTTATTTTTTTTCTACACTCTTCTGTGCCAATTTTTGAAGTATAATGTGTAATGGTTCGTTTATCTTCTTGAGCATTTGGAAATGGGCCGACATAGGAGATTGTGGCGTCAAGCATTTTTGGATAACTTAGCTGATAAAGGATACACGTTGTACCTCCTTTTGAGATTCCAGTTGCACACCATCTATTTTTATATAATTTCTTAATTATTTTATGGATCGAATAAATATCTTTCATTGCTTGATCGTGATTTAATAATTTCCAATCTATTTTCTCTGGTCTCGAATCAGCATAAAAACGATATTCTATCGCTAGTTGGTTTGCATCTAAGATCAATGAAGGTTCATTGACTCTCGTTCCTACTTGATATCCTTCAGTGACAAGTACATTTGCTTTTTTTAGTCCCTTGTGGTGAAGTATAAATTTTTGTGGAAAACTTCCTTTTTTGGATCATTGTGATCAAGATCTTGTTGTATAATTACCTCCCAGACGAATTGATAATTTTCAGTGGCTTTTAATTCTGTTATTTTTACTGATTTAAATTCTTTCTCTAAAAAATTTCTAACGATTATTTTTTCATCGTTGGAATATAATAGTGAAGTGATAAGTAATAAACAAAAACTAGTGAGATATTTTATTGATTTCATATTGTAAAATAAAGCTGCAATTGTAAGCATTTTAAATCCATGTTTTCGTACGATAAGGGTATCTTATCATATAATATTTTTCGATGATTTCTTTTACCATTAAGCGAAAACTGCCAATGTTTTCTGAAGTATGAGCAGACACTGCGATATTTGTAAATGGAAATTTTGAATTTAGATTAGCAAGTAGTTCTTTTTCTAATTCTGATTTTGTGTTGTCATCAAGCAATTTGTCAAAATTTAATTCTCGATAGGCATCTATTTTGTTTAATACCAGTATCTGTGGCTTATCTGATACACCAAGTTCTTTTAATGTGTCTAATACAGTTTGTATATGATCTTCATGTTGTGGATGAGATAGATCTACCACATGTAGTAAAATATCACTTTCGCGAACTTCATCCAATGTGGATTTGAAACTCTCAATCAAATGATGTGGCAATTTGCGAATGAATCCAACTGTATCTGAGAGCAAAAATGGCATTCCATCCCAAACAACTTTTCGCACTGTGGTATCGAGCGTAGCAAATAATTTGTTTTCTGCAAATACATCAGATTTACTCAATAAGTTCATCAAAGTAGATTTTCCAACATTTGTGTAACCTACCAATGAAACGCGAATCAACTCATCTCTGTTTTTACGCTGTGTTAGATTTTGTTGATCGATTTTTTCGAGTTTCTTTTTTAATAAAGAGATTTTTTCTTTGACGATTCGTCTATCAGTTTCTATTTCTTGCTCTCCTGGTCCTCTCATACCGATACCTCCACGTTGGCGCTCTAAGTGTCCCCACATTCCGCGAAGACGAGGTAGGATATATTGTAATTGCGCAAGTTCGACCTGAGTTTTTGCTTGAGCAGATTGCGCTCGACTTGCGAATATGTCAAGTATTAATGAGCTTCTATCTACGATTTTGACTTTTAAAATTTCTTCTAATGTATTTTGTTGTTTTCCAGTAAGGTCGTCATCAAAAATTATAAGATCAGCCGGGAAGTGTTCCATATATGCTTGAATTTCTTCAACTTTTCCTTTGCCAATTACAGTTCGAGAATCTAGACCATTGACTTTTTGAGTGAAGCGTTTGATAGCTTGAGCTCCTGCAGTCAAAGCGAGAAATTCCAATTCGTCTAAATGTTCTCTTACCAAACGTTCGGTTTGATTTGGTAATATAACTCCTACCAAAATAGCTTTTTCTATTTCAGCATTTGTGGATTTTTTTCTTTGTTCAATATTCCAAGATGAATTCAATCTGTTTGTTTTTTATGTAAAGTTAAATGTTCTAGTTCTAACGCAGGAATGAATCAAATAATTCAATTTTTTTACACTTATAAATTATGATTCACAATCTCCCAAATTTGATCAGCTAAGGATTGTTCAGTAGTATCGCCGTTCAATATCATGATATTTTCTTTATCCTTAATTTTATCTATTGCAATTAAATAGTTTTCTCTTACTTTTTTTAAATTTTCTAAAGATTCATAAATATCTACCTGATCGCGCGATATGTTCATTCTTTGTACAGCAGTTTCTGCAGGAAGATCAATGTAGAATGTAATGTCGGGTCTTCTCAATAAAGCACTCATCGCATTTATTTGGATGACCCAATCCATATCGACATGAACAGAGTGATAGGCATAAGAAGAAAGGTAATATCGATCTGATATAACGTGAGTACCTTGGTCGAGATGTTTTATCATCCCATAATCTTCATTTAATAAATGATCTAATCGATCAGATGCGAATAAACTGGCTATGGTAAGTTGATGTGCATCTTGCTCACCTTTTATTATCTTTCGTATGATTGCTCCTATTTCATTTGAAGTTGGCTCAAAGGTATGGTGAACTGAAGCTCCAATGGAACTCAATCGATGGGTTATAAGTTTCGCTTGTGTACTTTTTCCACTTCCATCAATACCTTCAAAAGCTATGAATAATCCTTTTTTCACTACTATAATACTATATTTAACTACAAACCTACGATTAAATTTTAGTTTTCTTGTGCGAGCCATAGATTTGATTCAATTTTGTACAAATTCTTTATATGAAGATTCTCATTTCTGATGATGTTCATCCGATTTTAATACAAGAATTAGAGAGGATGGGGCACGATGTATCTTACCAGCCGCTGATTAGTCTAGAGGAATGCAAACGGCAAATAAATCAATACCAAGGATTAGTTATTAATAGTAAAATTATTGTAGACCAAGAGTTTTTAACATTTGCAGATCAATTAAAGTGGATTGCTAGACTGGGTTCTGGTTTAGAAATTATTGACCTGAATGCGGCATATGAACGTGGCATTGAAGTCTTTAATTCTCCTGAGGGAAATCGTAATGCTGTGGCTGAACATGCCTTAGGGATGCTTCTCACTTTATTTCGAAATATCCATAAGTCTAATGCAGAAATAAAGAATTTTGATTGGAGAAGAGAAGAAAATCGTGGGATTGAAATTGAAGGAAAAAAAGTAGGCATGATTGGTTTTGGGCACACAGGGAGCTCCTTTGCAAAGCTATTGGAGGGCTTTGGATGTGACATAATAATTTTTGATAAGTACAAGCAGCTTTCTGAGGAATCCAGACGTTACCAAATTGTTAAAAAGCTAGAAGACGTACAAAGACAAGCAGAGATTATCAGTTTACACCTTCCACTGACTGAAGAAACTAAATTTATGATCGACGCTGATTTCTTTAATAAGTGTGATAAAGAAATTTATTTGATCAATACTTCACGAGGAAAGATAGTTAACACTCGAGATTTGATTGAAGCAATTTCTTCACGAAAAGTAAGAGGAGCTTGTTTAGATGTTTTTGAAAATGAAAAAGTAAGTAACTATTCAAATGAAGAAAAAATCTTATATGAAGAGTTGTTTTCTTTTAAAAACGTGATTTGTAGTCCACATATTGCAGGTTGGACTCATGAATCGAAGTTGAAAATAGCAAAAACGCTTCTAGAAAAGCTAGAACCTTTACTAAATGTTAAATTGTAAACTGTTAAATATCAATTGCTTATGAAATTACAAAAAAAAACTATGTCAAATTTTAAATTAGAAAAAAGCCTAATTTTGAAAAAAGTTAAGAAATGCTTAACATTGCAAAATTTTTAATCGAACAAAATTTATAACAACCACATTATGCAAAGCAAAATTTTACAACTGCTTTTCTTGTTGTTTGCCACATTTACTATCTCTGCTCAAACTTCTGTGCAAGGGACAGTTAAGGATGGAGAAACAGGTGAAACCATTATCCAATGTATTATGGTTTTCTATAAAAACGGAGTCCAGATAGCGAATGCTGTTACAGATTATGATGGAAATTATAGTCTTCAGTTAGAGCCTGGAAAGTACGATATTGAAGCAAGATACGTCGGCTATAGTCCTAAAAAAGTTACAAATGTTCTTGTAGCTGCTGGAAAGGCAAATAGAGTAAATATCGATTTAACCAAAGGAATTGAAATTGGTGAAGTTACAATTGTAGATCACAAAGTGCCTTTAGTAGAACAAGACAACACTACACAAGGGGGACGGGTGACTGCAGAGCAAATTCGATCATTGCCAACCAAGGATTTGAATGCAATAGCGGCAACTGCTGCTGGAGTTTCAAGTATTGACGGTGGAGGAAGCAATATTCGAGGAGGACGTTCCTCAGCAACAGTTTATTATCTAGATGGTATAAGATATACTGGTAGATCGATCCCATCTTCAGAGATTGAGCAACTTCAAGTGATCACAGGAGGAATTGAAGCGCAGTATGGAGACGTTACTGGAGGAATTATCTCCTTAACCTCAAAGGGCCCTTCAGGTAAAGTAAGTGGAGGCCTAGAGGTAGAGACATCACAATACCTTGATCCTTACGGCTATAATTTATTATCTGGTTATTTATCTGGTCCAATCTGGAAGCGTAAAGTCGAAGGTCAAGCTGACAAAACAATAATCGGTTACCGTTTAGCTGGCCAGTATAATTACAGAAAGGATGACGATCCTCCAGCATATGGACGTTACAGTGCAACTGAAGAGGCGATCAAAAGACTAAGCAATGATCCGATTTTATTTATAAATGATGAACCTTATGTCAATGCACAATTTCTAAAAGAAGGAAAGGATGTTGAATTTTTGAAGTACAATCCAAATGAAGACAACAAAGCCCTAGATTTGACAGGCAAGTTAGACATTAGACCAAGCAATAATATAGATGTGTCCATCTCAGGAACCTATGCGAACACGAGCAATCGATTTGTCCCTAATGATGATGATGCTATAGGTTCTGGAAACTGGAGATTGTTGAATTGGGTTAACAATCCTGAGAATCTTGAACAAACATATCGAGGCAATATTAGAGTTCGACACAGATTGGGCAAATTAACTAATCTTGATGCAACTACTGAAGGCGAAGTAAAGAAATTTTCGCCTATTCAAAATGCATCATATGTTCTTCAATTTGGATTACAAAATACAAAATCAGGAAATGAGGATTATAGACATAAAGATCAGTTTTTCGACTATGGTTATGTTGGTAGATTTAATGTTGAGTATGATCCAGTTATAGATCAAGCGACGAGAAGACATTTAGGATTTATCCCAATTAATAAGGGTTTTACTCCTGGTACTGCGAATCCAGTTTGGGCTAATTATAATAAAGTTCCTTTACCAGTTGGAGAAGATATAGATATTGAAGCATACAGAGCATTCAATAGTGGTGTTAGTTCATCTTTTGACAATACTTGGAGTGGACTACATACCAATGTAGGTTCTGTATATAACAGATATACAAAAAGTGACGATGATATTTTGACATTTCAAGCTACAATGGGATTTGATTTCCTACCGTTTGGCTCTAGCAAAGGAAGACACAATATTCAGTTTGGTGGAATGTACGAACAGCGAGTGGATAGAGGTTATACGTTATCTCCGTTTGGATTATGGTCAACAGCAAGATTGTTACAAAATGACTTAATTTCAGGTTTGGATACAACTTATTTTTTGAGACTTTCTCCTGAAGGTGATACCATTTGGGGAGGTTTATATGTGCCTAATGAAGGTTCTAAATTTTTCTATACGTTGAGAGATAAAATTTTCAATAACCAAGATGAAAAAAATCTTCATACTTATGTTCATGTAGACAATCTTTTGCCGAGTGAAATGTCTTTAGATATGTTTTCAGCAATGGAACTTACAGATAGAGGTTCTGTCAACTATCAAGGTTATGATTATTTAGGAAATAAGTTAACAGGAAATGTAAAATTTGAAGATTTCTTCAAATATGAAAATGGTAAAAGAGTAGGAAAAGTAGCACCAAATACTCCTATTTATGCTGCTGGATTTATTCAAGATAAATTTACATTTAAAGATATTATCTTCCGTTTAGGTGCACGTGTTGATTATTACGATGCCAATACAAAAGTGTTAAAAGACAAATATTCTTTGTATGGAATAAATGGCGCAAAGAGATTTCATGAATTGTATAGTTCGACGAAACCAGCTACAATCGGTGATGATTTCAAAGTGTATACTTCAAGCGAAGGTGGTACTATAGCTAAAGCTTATAGAAATGGAGACCAATGGTATTTTGCCAATGGAAATCCAGCGAACTCTCCGATTCTTATCTTTGGAGAAAGTAACTTGGTGAATCCAAGTTATCTGAATCCTGATGACTCTTCTAGATCTATTCGAGGAGCTGGGTTCAAAGTAGAAGAATCTTTTGAAGATTACAAGCCTCAGGTAAATATCATGCCGCGTTTGGCATTTTCATTCCCTATTTCTGATGATGCTAACTTCTTTGCTCATTATGATGTCCTAGTTCAGCGACCAACTTCCAATTCATTTGTTTCACCTTTACAATATTTGTATTGGGATATTTCAGGTAGAACTCCTGCTAATAATGGTAGTTTAAGACCAGCAAGAACTGTAGATTATGAAGTTGGATTCCAACAAAAAATCACAAATTCATCAGCATTGAAAATCTCTGCATATTACAAAGAACTTCGAGATGATATTCAGCGAACAACCATTAGCAAAGTAGCCACAGTGGGTACTTATGATACTTATGGTAACATAGATTTTGGAACAGTTAAAGGATTTAACTTTACTTATGATTTTCGACGTACTAATAATTTAGAATTTACTGCAGCCTATACCTTACAGTTTGCAGATGGTACAGGTTCAGATCCTGAGTCTCAAAATGGATTGACTTCTAAAGGTATCAATATTAGAAATATATTTCCATTCTCCTATGATGAGAGACATAGAATCTCATTTGTAGCTGATTACAGATATGATTCTGGCAAGAAATATAATGGTCCGAGAGTCATGGGTAAGAATATCCTAGCTAATGCAGGTTTAAATTTCCAATTATCTACTGCTTCTGGAAGACCTTATTCTCCAGGAACTCAAATCGTTCGATTTGATGGAACAGGCTATAGAGGTTCGATAAATGGAGCTCGATTACCTTGGAACTTTAATGTAGACATGAGAGCTGATAAGTCTTTTATGTTGACAAAGGCTGATGCAAAGCATCCGATCAGTGTAAACCTATATTGTAGAGTGCAGAATTTGTTAAATACAAAGAATATAATAGGTGTATACAGAGGTTCTGGTGGAGCATTAGACGATGGTTACCTTTCTACTGAAAGGGGCTATAATGAATTGAATTCTGTAGAAACAATCTATGGAGCAAGCAATGTAGACTATTTTGTAGATTCATATAATTTTAGATTATTAGATCCTAACAAATTTACTCGTCCGAGAAGAATTTTTGTAGGAGCAATATTTGAATTTTAATTTTATAAAAACATCAATTTTTAAATGCATTTCATCATGAAAATAAATTCAATTCTTTTGATCATGCTTTTGGTTGCTGGTTCGATGATCGAACTCTCAGCATACAAACCAAGCAATTCAGGAAATTCAAAACAAGTCAGCCAACAGGCTGCTCCGAGAGGAGGAAGCTGTTCTCCTGCTACCAAGCAAATAGATATGGAGATCAATAACGTGCGTGCTCGATTACTAAATGGAGGCGACATCTGGTGGGATAAGTCTAAAGGTAGATATATCGTTCCAAAGGTAGTACCAGGATCTGGTATACCTGAAGTTTCAGCTTTATATGCTGGGGGTGTATGGGTTGGGGGAAAAGATCCATCTGGTGCTACTAAGTTTATGGCATCAACATATCCAACGGCATCTTCTTTTGATTATACACCTGGTCCCCTTATGCCTGGAACAGGAGAGACTTGCGCAGAGGATTGTGTCAATTGGGATCAATTCTTTAATGTAAAAGGAGCAAATATTTCACTCCATAGAAAACGTTTTAATGAGGTAAAAGGATCAAGACCATTAGAACCAAGCGAGATTCCAGAAGACGTGTTATTATGGCCAGCAAGAGGAAACAAGTTTTTTGAAGCGAATTATAAATTTACATTGCCTTTTTTGCCTCAAGGCTTAGGAAAATTCTATGATGCAAATGAAAATAATTCTTATGATCCTGAGAATGGAGATTATCCTGTACTCTCAGTTGAGGGTTGTGCAGATCCAATCTATCCAGATGATATGACATTTTGGGTGTACAATGATGCTGGTAGTGTCCATGGATTGTCTAAGGGAGATCCAATCCGTATGGAAGTTCAAGTTCAAGCATTTGCATTCCAGACTGGAGACGAGATGAATGATATGTCTTTTTTGCGTTACAAATTAATCAATAGGGCACCTGCAGATATCAGAGATTGTTATTTTGCGATATGGACAGACCCAGATTTAGGTTGTCATACCGATGATTATATTGGTTGTGACCCTGTAAGAGAATTAATGTATGTTTATAATATCGATGCTACTGATGGATCTAATGGATGTAATTGCACTAATAGTACTAATACCTATTGTACAGATATTCCAATCTTAGGTATAGATTATTTTAGAGGTCCTTTGGATACAGCTGGAAACGAATTGGGAATGTCGTCGTTCATGTATTATAATAATTCAACACCAGGTAATCCACCTGCTGCAACAACGGATCCTGATAATGTAAGAGAGTTTTACAATTATATCACTGGAAATTGGAAAGATGGCAGACCTTTAACAAAAGGAGGCATTGGATATGGTGGATCAGAAGAAGTGAAATATGCATTTCCAGATGAACCTGCCGATGGAGCTGGTTGGAGTATGTGTTCTGCTACGGCGGGAGAAGGTGACAGACGTACCATCCAAGCTACAGGACCGATTGTCTTGAAGCCAGGTGCGTTAAATGAATTAATCGTAGGAGTTGTATGGGTTCCAGATCAAGAGTACCCTTGTCCTGCATTAACAGATTTATTCACCGCGGATCAATTATCACAAGATCTTTTTAATAATTGTTTTAAACTTAAAAATGGACCTGATGCACCATCAATGGATTTTGTAGAGTTGGACAGAGAGATTATAATCTTATTGACAAATGAAAAAGGGTCAAACAATTATTTAAATGCGTTATATGATTACTTAGAGTCGGGCATAGGTTTCCCACCAAATGTTGATTCATTATATCGTTTTGAAGGATATAGAGTTTTTCAAATGGCTAATGCAGATGTTACATTGAATAGTCAAAGTATAAATGATCCTTCGAAAGTTAGAGAAATATTTACTGTTGATTTAAAAAATGGAATTAAGAAACTTTACAACTGGACTTCAGTAGATAATCCTGTTTCAAGTACAACCTTCCCTAAAGTATGGTCACCAAATTTAATGGTTACAGGTCCTGATGCAGGTATCCGTTCTTCCTTTTCAGTTAAAGAAGATCAATTTGCTACAGGTGATCGCTCTCTTATCAATCAAAAGAAATATTATTTTATCACATTGGCATATGGCTACAATAACTACCAAAGCTATGATGTCGGTGCTAATTTTGGGCAACGAACACAATATTGCCCAGGTCGTTTCAACTTAGGTCCAAATGGAGATGGTAAGCCATATGTGGTGATACCAAGACCGCCAGTGTATGAGCAGCTTCAAGCAAAATATGGTGATGGTGTCGCGATTACAAGACTAGATGGCATAGGCGCTGGATCAAATTTCTTGCAATTGAAAGATGATATGTATGATAAAATCTTGAATAAGACCTATAATGGCAAAATAGAATATAAAGAAGGAGCTGGTCCGATTCAAGCAAAAATAGTTAATCCATTGAAAGTAAAAAATGGTGAATATGTGTTAAAGTTTGAAGACGCGATTCCTACGAATACGAAATTAGATTTGCCGATTAACTGGACCTTATATCCTAAATCCAATCCTACCGAGATTACCAAATCCAATGTTGATTTAGCTACGTTCAATGAGCAAATAATAAGTAAGTATGGTTTTTCAATAAATATTGGTCAGACTTTAGATGCAGGAGTTGATTTACTTGGAACCAATGGAGTTATTGGTCAAGGCTTAACTTATGAATACAAAGATGCTAGTAAGCCAAAATGGTTTTTAGCTCAACGGGATAATTCAGAAGTTAATTTTATCCCTTCTGGTATTGGCACTGAAAATCATACGATAGATCCAAAAGAAAGATATTCTAATCTAGGTGAAGGTGATTTTGTTAAGGGTACTTGGTATCCATACAAGTTGACATCAAATGCGCCATTTAATCCAGATGGAAACACTGGTTCTGCTATTACTCCTGCTTTAACTTTACCTCAACATGATAATATAGTTGATAATTTACGACTAGATTCATTGAATAATGTGGACATTGTATTTACATCAGATAAGTCGAAATGGACGAGATGTATGGTGATTGAGACCTGGAATACTTCTTGGGGACAAAATACAGATCCAAAAAATGGAATTCCGAATTTTGTGATGAAAAAGAATCCTTCAGTTGGGAAATATGATGCTAATGGAGATGGTGTGGCTGATCCAGATGGTGATGGCACTGGCATGGGTTGGTTCCCAGGATACGCAATAGATGTTGAATCAGGAAGACGATTGAATTTGTTTTTTGGAGAAAATTCTTTCTTTTCGGTTGATGGCGGATTTAATAGCAATTGCTTAAAAGGCTTATTGTCTGTTGGAGACGATATGATGTGGAATCCAACTGATCAAGTTGCTGTACGAAGTGACACTTGCGCTTCTGGACTTTTAGCTTTAGTTTTTGGAGGTCACCATTATATTTATGTTACAAAATCAACATATGACTCATGTAAAATTTTGCGCCCATTGTTTACAGCTACTGCGCCAACGTTGGCTCAAAGAATTAGAGCAATGCGTGAGATTACATGGTGTACGATGCCTGTTTGCTTTCCAAACACAAGTTTGGATGCATTAGGTGGAGGTGAGACTGGTTTGATTCCAAATGATCTCTATGTGCGATTACGTGTGGACAATCCTTACCAGTATAATAGAGGATCTAATGACAATTTAGGACATAATTTATATGAGTTAAAGATTGAAGGAAAAGAAGCTGGTGCAATCGTTACAAAATCTGAATTTGATAAGGCTTTAGAAGATGTTAATGTGGTGCCAAATCCTTATTATGGTTTTTCATCTTATGAAACAGGTCAATTCAGTAATATAGTGAAGATTACAAATTTACCTGCTAAATGCGAAGTCAATATTTATTCAGTAGATGGCAAATTCATTAAGCAATATAAGCGAGATGAAGTAGCTCAAAAAATTGTTAATCCAGATAGAGGGACTACAGAGCGTCAGATTACTCCATCTTTAGAATGGGATTTGACTAACTTCAAAGGGATTCCAGTTTCTTCCGGTGCATATTTAATTTATATAAAAGAAAGTAGTACAGGAGCTGAAAAGATTATTAAATGGTTCGGTGTTGCTCGTAAATTTGACCCATCAGGATTATAAAAAAAATAAATTCAAAGCGAGGCTGGAAATTAAATCCCAGCCTTGTTTTAATAACAAAAATATAAAGCCAAGTTATGAAGAAAGTTATACAATCAATTTTACTATGTATTCTTTTTGTAGCCAGTGTTTCTGCTGGAAATCCAGACCGCCAAGGTGAAGCTGGTGCTTATGAATTATTGATGAACCCTTGGGCAAGAAGCTCAGGTCTGAATAGTATGAATACTTCCCTTGCGAGTGGAGTAGAAGCAAATTGGGTGAATCCTGCCGGAATGGGTAGAATTAGAAAGACTCAAGTTGTGTTATGTAATACAAGATGGTTAGTTCCAAGTGGTCTGACGATTAATGCTTTTGGATTGGCACAGAAGGTAGGAAAAAATGGCACACTAGGTGTTGCTATTACATCGTTAGGTTTTGGTGATATTCCTGTCACAACGACTAATGCACCTGCAGGTACTGGAGCAACATATAGTCCAAATTTTTTAATCTAGGTTTAGGATATTCGCATTTGTATGGAAACAAAGTCTCTGTTGGATTTTTAGTGCGTGGTGTATCTGAATCAATTCAAGATGTAAATGCTTTTGGTTTGGCTATTGATGCAGGAGTACAATATGTGGCTGGTAAAAATGATAATTTTAGATTGGGTATCTCATTACGAAATATCGGTAGCCCAATGAAATTTGGCGGCGAAGGACTTTCTACGCAGTTATCTTCTGAAACAAATTCAAAATTGACTTATGATGTTAGAGCCTCTCGATATGAGTTGCCTTCACTTTTGAACATAGGAGTATCATACGAATTTAAGTTTTCAGAATTAGTGAAACTTACTCCATTGATGAATTTTACATCGAATTCGTTTGGTAGAGATGAAATCGGTGCTGGAGCAGAATTAGGGATTACTGAACATTTAATTTTAAGAGGATCTTATAAAGCTGAAGTAGGGAAATCGTCTGGCGCAGGGAAATCTGCACCAAATGGATTAAGCGCTGGTCTTAGTTTGACGACAGCAATAAAGAAGAAAAGTGACTCAAGATTAAGTTTAGATTATGCTTATAGACCATCAAATCCTTTCCAAGGTACTCACAATATTGGCTTAAGATATGATTTTTAGTGCCTTTGTGGGAACTTTTGATTGACTTGTTGTATTATTAAAATATAGAATCAAATATGAAGGACGTTTTCTGCTCAACAGAAGACGTTCTTTTGTTTTTAATGTTTTACTCAAATTAGTTATGAATAATATTAGTTATTTAACCCAAGAGGGTTACGACAAAATAAAAGGGGAGATAGACTATCTCAAGACTACTGCACGACAAGAAGCTGCAAAAGCAATAGCAGAAGCTAGAGAGAAGGGTGATCTATCTGAGAATGCAGAATATCATGCTGCAAAAGACGCTCAAGGAATGCTTGAGATGAAAATCAATGAATTGGAGAAGAAAATCATAAATGTGAGAATTCTGGACCAAAGCAATATTGATACATCCCGTGTGTCTATGATGACCTTTGTGCGATTAAAGAATCACAAAATGAATAAGGAACTCACTTATCAAATCGTCGGTGAAGCTGAAGCAGACATCAAAGCAGGCAAAATATCTGTAACATCACCTATCGGTGCTGGATTATTGGGAAAGGTACTTGGAGAAAATGCGAAAATTATTACTCCTGCTGGTGAAATGATCTTGGAAATATTAGAAATAACTTCATAAAATTATGGCTGGTATTTTTGCTCGTATTGCGAATGGTGAGATTCCTTCATATAAGATCGCAGAAACTGAAAATTGCTTTGCTTTTTTAGATTTAAAACCTCTAGCGAAAGGTCATACTTTAATTATCCCAAAGCAGGAGATCGATTATATTTTTGATCTGCCACCTGAGTTATATATTGAGTTACATACCTTCTCTCAGACCATTGCGAAAGCAATTTTCAAGGCAATTCCTTGTAAAAAGATTGGTATGGCAGTAATTGGACTTGAAGTTCCTCATGCACATATACATTTGGTGCCAATGCAAACCATGCACGATCTTAATTTTTCTAATTCAAGATTGGAATTTTCAGAAGTAGAGTATAAAGACATCGCAAAATTGATTCAAGCAAAACTTTAAATTAGAATCAAATCATCTTGAGTTTACATCATCTAGAGTTTTACAATGCGCTCTTGATTTTCTTTTAGGAATTTATCCCAGCCTCCTTTACTTGTGGTATTTGCTAATGGGCTTAGCGAATCATAATAAGCGCATAAAGCAGTAGCAAGTGCATCTGATGCATCTAAGAACTTAGTTTGGAATTTATAGTTAAGTGTGGATTGGAGCATTGCGTTGACCTGCTCTTTTGAGGCATTACCATTGCCAGTGATTGATTTTTTAATTTTTTTAGGACTAAATTCTTGAATGTCTAAACCCATCACCATTGCTGCTGCGATGGACACACCTTGAGCTCGACCCAGTTTGAGCATTGATTGAGGATTTTTCCCATAGAACGGAGCCTCTATAGCTAAGATTCCAGTAGAGTAGGCTTCAATAATTTCTTGAATCTGAAGGAAAATTTCTTTTAGCTTGGATTGCTGATCTTCTTCAGCTTTGAGATTAATGATATTGGCATCAAGGACGATTGGTTGTTTGTCACGGATTTCAATAATACCAAAACCTAAAATATTTGTTCCAGGATCTACTCCAAGAATACGATCTTTGCGTAATTTCATAGATTAATGGAGCGATTTTAACAATTCCATAAGTGCAAAGATCTGTTTTCTTGCGTCTAATAGTGAACTAAACCATGAAAAATTATCATTCTATCGGAAAAGTAATATTTGCAATACTTGCAGTATGTTGCTTTTTATGGATAATTTTTCAAAGCAGGGAGTTTTTTACTAAAGAATTATTTACTTCCAAAATAGTTAGTGTAGAGGTTTTACTTTGTTTACTTCTGATGCCTTTGAATTGGTCATTAGAAGCCTATAAAATATATTCACTCACGTATGGCGAGGTTTCATTTTTACAGTCTATCAAGGCGGTGCTCAAAGGCCTAAGCTTTAGCTTTTTTACGCCGTTCGGTCTAGGATCATATATAGGAAGATCGATTCAACAGAGAATTAATCAGTCAAGTATAATTGTTCAAATTAGTTTCATTAGTTCGATAATGCAGACTGCAATAAGTATTCTATTTGGCATCGTTGCGCTTAAGTATCTATCACAGTCCATTTCAAATTCATGGATTCAACAGATGATCCAATATGGATTTTTTACCATAGTAGTACTTTGTTTAATATCTATTATTTTGTATTTTTATTTCGAACAATTTCAAATCTATATTTTAGATTTTATTAGAAAGTTTTGGCACGTGCAATCAATTCGTTTTGCACAGTTTTCATTATTTGATTTGAGTAAACTCTTTATCATTTGTTGCATTCGATATGCTGTTTATGTATTTCAATTTGTAGTTTTGCTCAACTTATTTGAGTATTTTGATTTTATTACAATGCTTAGTATTGCTTGTATTATATATTGTATCCAAAGCTTAATTTATCTACCAAGTACAGTGAATGCTGTAGCGCGTGGCGCGTTATTGGCTTTTATATTTTCACTATATTTGATGCCAGAAAGTGATGCATATAGAGTGTCGTGGCTTTTGTTTTGGATTAATATAGCAATACCAACAATTATAGGTTTTATTTATTTAATTATAGATTCGAAAGAAAATTTATATGAAAAAATTAGCGTTCGTTAGTATTTTAAGTTTTTTGATAATAATCTCAGTGCAGGCATTTTCTCATGCATTTCAAAACTATAATGAACCAGCATTTCAGGCGGGTGAGAAAATAACATACAAATTATTTTACAATTGGAATTTTGTGTGGCTTTCTGCTGGTGAAGTGATCTTTGAAGTAAAGGATGAAGGCGAAGAATATCATGTAGAAGTTACAGGATACACTTATGCATCCTATGAATGGTTTTATAAAGTGCGAGATAAGTATCATACTTATATTAACAAAAAAACCCTATTGCCAAGACTTTATATTCGTGACATCAATCAAGGATCATATAAACATTATGAAAAAATAGTGTTTGATCAAGCAGCTGGAAAAGCAAACTCATATACTGGAAAAACAATATCAAATCTTACCAAAAAAGAAATTTATTTTAGTTCGCCAATGTATGATTTAGTGTCTGTTATGTATCTAATGCGCAATATTGATCGCAATCAATTGAAAGTTCAACGTACTGTGCCTTTTAGTATGATGTTAGATCATGAGATCTATAATCTAGCATTGAACTATGTCAAAGATGAGAAGAAATATTCGGTAAAGGAAATGGGTAAATTCAATGTATTGAATTGTAATGCTAGTGCCATCTCTGGCCATGTATTTAAAGAAGGAGCAAAAATGAGTTTGTTTATTGGAGATGATCATAATAATTTACCAGTATTGATTGAATCGCCATTATCAGTAGGTTCAGTAAAGGCAGTTTTAAAATCACAGCAAAAGTTAAAATTTCCATTAGACTCAAAAATTAAATAGCTTAATTATGTCAAAATATTTGATTGCTCTATTGATTGTTGTCACCTTTTTATTAGGTTTTTTTGTAGGCATAAAGTATGCAGAAACAAAAGTGAAGTCAAGCATTGAAAGCAGCTTGATTTTAGAAAAAATAAAAGATGTTTTTAAGATTGCTACAGTAGAAGCAAATATCAATGAAATCTATCAACACAAAGACTTTACTTGGTTTGATCTAAGTCCATTTCGCAAAACGGCTATGATCAGATTACAAGCTACTGTTCTAGCGGGAATTGATTTGGACTCTAGTGGTATTGATATTTCAGAAAAAAATAAGACTATTCGCATCAGTTATGATCCCAATCCTAGAATTTTATCTATAGATCATAAATTGGATTATTTTGATTTGCAGCAAGGAACGTTTAATTATTTTAGCCCTGAAGAACTTACTTTAATGCAAGCTGACGCCAAGAAGACGGTATCAGAAAAGGCATTGCAGACAGGGGTACTGTTGCGCGCTGCGCAGCGCAAAGATGAACTATTCGCGAGTCTACAGCAGATTTGTGCCGAGTTTGGTTGGACATTAGTTTTAGATCCAAAGCCAATTCAAAAATCAAACTTGATGAAGTGAAGTTTTTTATAAACCGTCATTCAACCCAAAATCCACAATAAAAATTAACTACTTAAAAATCTGAATCCTACTTGCAATCGTTTTCAATTTTGTATCTTCAATGTAGCTAAAGCCACACCTGCGGTATATTATCTCCGAGCCATACCAACTATTTTGTCATATGTAAATTCGAATAAAGTCTAATACAGAATTTGGGTTTAAATTTACAATAATTTATACCTTTGGCTAAAATTGTTGAGAAATGGAAAAATTGGAATTTAAAATAGAAATAGATGCTCCTGCCAAAAGAGTTTGGTTTTCATTGTGGGATGATTTTTTTTATAGAGATTGGACACGTGTATTTTGTGAAGGTTCTTATATGCTTACCAGTTGGGAATTAGGAGGCAGAGTGCAATTTTTATCACCTAATGGATCTGGAATGTATAGTGTCTTGTCAGAAAAAGTGGACTTTGAAAGAATGTGCTTTACTCATATTGGAGAGATACAAGGATTTCAAGAATTGCCATTAGATAATAAATCAAAACTTTGGTCAGGTGGGCAAGAAAATTATTACTTACAAGAATTGAATGGTAAAACTATTCTGACGATTCGAATGGACATTACTAAAGAACATAAAGAATATTTTTTATCTGCATTTCCAAAAGGACTAGATCGTGTAAAACAAAATGCGGAGAATTTTATGATAGTGGTTAATGCATCAATAGATGCGCCAATAAATAAAGTTTGGCAATATTGGAATGAGCCAGATCATATCACAAAATGGTGTTTCGCTAATGAAGAATGGCATGCACCAAAAAGCTGAAAATGATCTCCGAGTGAAGGGAAACTTTTCTACAAGAATGGAGGCAAAGGACGGTAGCTTTGGATTTGATTTTGGCGGCGAATATTTAGACATTGTAGACCATTCAATGATTTATTACATTATGTCCGATGGAAGAAAAGTTAAAATTGATTTTAGTGAACTGGAAGGAAAAGTACAAGTAAAAGAGTCTTTCACTCCAGAAGAGCAGAATCCTTATGAAATGCAAAAAATGGGTTGGCAAGCCATTTTAAATAATTTCAAAAATTATGTTGAAAAAAGTTAAGCTATTTCATTAGAATTTTAGTTCAGCATGTTGGCATATATTTTTTTTAGACTTATAGTTGCAATTGTTTCGTTTATTCCATTGAATATATTGTATTCGATTTCAAATTTTGTAAAATGGGTTTTGCATCGAGGTGTTAAATATCGAAGGAATATAGTAGAGTCTAATCTTAAAGCTTGCTTTCCTGAGAAAAATAAAGATGAGATCGAATATTTGATTTCTCAATTTTACAATAATTTTAGTCAGGTTTTATTGGAAGGATTAAAAGCGCTTTCAATGGATGAAGCAGAGATTAATCGCCGGTATGTGGTAAAAAATCCAACAGTGCTGTCAAATTATCTCAATCAACAGAAATCTGTAATCTTAGCAGCTACACATTTTACCAATTGGGAGTGGGGTGGTGTAAGTATAGGAGTAGATTTTCCAAATAAAATTTTAGCCTTATACAAATCGATTCGAAATTTTCGCATTGAACAAGATGTAATAAGAAGACGTGCAAAATCTAGTTTAGTCTTGCTAAACACAAGAGAGACTCGGAATATGATCGATCGATTGCCTGAAGGTGTTGGTGTCATTATGGCCGCTGATCAGAATCCTTCTAATATTAAAGAAGCAATCTGGGTTACATTTTTTAATCGCGATACAGCTTGCTTACACGGCATTGAAAAATATGCGATTCCATATCATTTGCCAGTTTTGTATTGTGATATGAAACGCGTTTCTCAAGGCCATTATGAATATTCATTTGTTGAAATTTGGGATGGACGTACACCTGTTCAGCCAGGACAAATTACTCAAAAATATATGAGTGCACTTGAATCTACGATTCGAAACAAACCAGAAAACTGGCTTTGGTCACACAAGAGATGGAAACATACTAAAAATTAAATTTAACGCATTCTAGGCATTCTTCTTTTGCCACCTGGTCGAAACATATTGCGTTGATCCATAGTATTCATCATTTTTACTTTTCCCTGTTGTTTGATTGCATCATCGATCATTTTTATTTGATCTTTGAATATATCTGTGGTAAGATTTAAAGCTTTAAGTTCGCGATGTGTATTCGTTGCTTGTGTCCATTTGTTTTTCTGAATATGAATATTGATCATTTGAATAAGAATCATCGCTCTTTCATTGTCTGAAGGCAATTTCATGTTTTGTGCTTTGGCAAACCATTGTTCTGCTTCATCTGATTTATTTTGTTGCATTTTTGCAGAGCCTTTGATTAAATAGTAATACGCGCGATTAGTGACATAAAGCCATTCTGGTTTGAATGTTAATGCAAGTCTTTTTTCACATGCTTCGAAATCCATCTGTTGCATCATTTGAGCTGCTGACTGTATCGTACCTAGTAAGATATAGCTTACTAATAATAACAAACCAACCAATAGAAATGGGAAAGCATACCAAAATCCTGATGTAAAAGCCAAGATGGTACCTCCAACTAGACAGAGAGCGATAAGTGCTAATTTGAGATAAATATTTATTGTATACATTGTATTTTTTAGATTTGAGCTGCAAAACTACAGTTTTTTTTAGTGATTTCTTCTCATTTCAAGGCAAACATATAAAACAAAAGCTTGCCCCATTTCGTTCCTACACGACTTAATGCTTTATCAAAGCATATTTAATTTTTAAGCAAATGAAGCTGTTTTATCTATACTTTTTTTTACTAATTTGTAATCCTTTCTTACTTAGAGCACAATCTATTAATAAAATTGCTCCTATAATACCTCAACCTACTACGGTGAATTATGGGAATGGATCTGTAGAATTGATTATTGACAATATTGTTGTTCAAAAGGGGAATGAAGAAATAAAAAAATTGGCCAAATTTTATGCTACTCTATTCAAGAAGCCAAATGCACCTATTGTCGAAGCTGAAAAGATTCAAATTCAAAAGGCAAAGAATATTTACTTGTTTATTGTAGAGCGAAGAAATGAACCGGATCGTTATAAAATTCAAGTCACTGCCAGTGGAATCATCGTAGAAGCATCACAAGTCAAAGGGCTTTTTTATGCTTTGCAAACCTTGACCCAATTGGTAGAATTAAGTTTTGAGAACACAACAGAAAAAATTAAACTTCCAACAATCATCATTGAAGATCAACCAAGATTTAATTATCGAGGAATGCATTTGGATGTTGCGCGGCATTTCTTTCCTGTTTCGTTTATTAAACAATACATTGATTTATTAGCGCGATTTAAGTTCAATACTTTCCATTGGCATCTTACAGATGATCAAGGTTGGAGAATAGAAATAAAGAAGTATCCCGAATTGACCAATGTTGGGGCTTATCGAAAAGAGACATTGATAGGACATTATACTGATTCGCCAGTAAAATATGATGGGAAAGAATATGGTGGATTCTATACGCAAGATCAAATAAAGGAAATCGTGCAATATGCTGCCGATCGCTACATTACTATAATACCAGAAATAGAAATGCCTGGTCACGCTTCAGCGGCAATAGCAGCCTATCCAATTTTTGGTTGCACTGGAGGTCCATATGAAGTGCAGACTACTTGGGGTGTATTCTCAGATGTTTTTTGTACAAAAGACACTACATTGACGTTTTTGAAGGATGTGTTGAATGAAGTATGCGATTTATTTCCTGGAAAATATATTCACATTGGAGGAGATGAATGTCCAAAAGAAAAGTGGAAGGCTTGCCCTTCTTGTCAAAGAGTAAGATTGAGACAGAATCTCAAGACTGAAGACCAATTGCAATCTTATTTTATAAAGGAAATTGAAAAATATCTTAATCGCAAGGGAAAAAAAATGATTGGTTGGGATGAGATACTTGAAGGTGGTTTGGCACCAAATGCAACAGTGATGTCATGGCGTGGAGAAAAAGGTGGAATTGAAGCAGCTACTAGCAAGCATGATGTAGTGATGACTCCTGGATCACATTGTTATTTTGATCATTATCAATCCAATTATAAAAAAGAACCATTGGCTTTTGGTGGTTATACGCCAATATCAAAAGTATATCAATACGAACCCATTCCCGCTTCGTTAGATCCAAAATTTCATCAGTATATTTTAGGAGCGCAAGGCAATGTTTGGACAGAATATATGGATAATGAGCGCAAGGTAATTTATATGGCATTTCCGAGAGCTATGGCCTTGGCAGAGGCTCTTTGGTGCAAACCTGAAGAAAAGAATTATGGAAAATTTCTAGAGAGACTTCAAATCCATATGCCATGGTTTAAAACCAGAAAAATGGCGTTGACTCCTGCCTTTGGTGAATTACAGTATCAATTGGTACACAATGATAGCGGAATGACAGTGAAATTTGAACGAGCACCTATTCCTGGAAAAGTTTTGGTTGAGTTTGAAGAGGGAAACAATTTTAGACAAGATTATCCATTGGGAGATAGTATAGTCTTAAGCGCGAATTCAAAACTCAAGGCATGGTATATGTTTGAAGACAATTCACTATGCAAACCAGTGAGCATTGAATATAATCAACACAAAGCAGTTGGTAAATCAATCCAATTTATAGAAACGCCATCTCCAAAATATTTTGGTGCAGCAAATTCTATAATAAATGGAATTAAAGCTCCAAGCAACAAATATTCTGGTCCAGAGTGGATTGGCATGGAAGGCAATGATTTTAATTCAATTCTTAACCTTAACCAATCTCAGTCTCTATCTCAGGTAAAGATTCAGTTGTTTCATTTTCCTGCGGCATGGATCTATTTACCAAAAGAAATAAAAATTGAAGGGTCAAATGATGGAAAAACATTTCAAACTATTGAAACTTGGAAATTGCCTGAAAATGTGTCAGGTAAATATCTTGAAGCAGAAATAAAGATTAATAAACCAATCAATGCGCAATACATTCAAATAACAGCATTGAATCATGGAATGATCCAGCAAGGTCAAGCAGGAGCTGGGCACAAAGCTTGGTTGTTTGTAGGAGAGCTTACTGTCGAATAATTATTTTGTAGGTAGTTCGATAATGGTAGAATTGGAAGGCGATGATTCTATATTAGAATTCCATATTTCGCGATAGATCTTCCACATTTTATTTTCTTGTTTCCAAATGGCGATATATTTGCCATCGTCAAGCTTATTTTCTTTGTCATCCTTCAACTCAAATATACCTTCTTCGACGACATATTCTGGACCTCCAAAAATAGTTTTCGCTTCAATATCTATTTTTAAGTTTACATTTTTTCCTTCGTTATAAAAATAAAAAGCAATTCCTGGGATACCACAAATTCGAGGCCCTTTATCAGTTAATATGCAAGCATCTTTTGTGTATTTTTGTAATGTATAGTTCGCCTCATTCACTAAATATCGTTCACCATATGTTTTGTTTTGGCGCTCAATATAACCTTTAACTTCTTCTAAATTAAATGAATTCTTTGGTTTGTCTTCACAAGCAATCAAACTAAATAAGAGAAAAAAAAGAGCTAAAAACTTCGACATCATCTTTTGAATTTTATGCAAGTTAATGATGATTTAAGCATTGTAGATAAAAAAGTGCTGAATATTTTTTATTATCCAAAGCAAAGTACATTAGTGGACAATAAGTTTATACTATTATTTGAGCTAATCTCGAATAAAATTTCAACTATTTTTTTGAGGTTTATTCACCATTAGGCCAATCATCATTAATAATGCAGATAGAATTATAACCTGAATAATGAGTGATTTATTTACAAGTGAAATAGTTTGCGAAGGTTCGATGGAAAGAAATAATAGAATTGTGATAAGTCCTCTTGGCGCAACAAACATTAATGATTGAACAGAGAGTTTTGAAAATTTGAGTTGGATAAATCGAAATGCGAAAATGAAGAATACTATACCTAAAGCCCATATGAAAGTTTCAGAGTTCAAAACTTCACTAGTTTCGATGAGGAAGCCGAATAACAAAAAAAACAAGGCTCTTACTAAAAAAGCGCCTTCGATTGTCAATTCTTTGAATTTGTTTACTTCATTATTTAACTCATCGGGTTTAAATTTTTCGATCCACTTAAATCTTTTTAATTCGTCAAGGTTACCGATCGACAATCCAAAAATAAGAATGAATATTAAACCAGGAAGATGATAAATTTTTGAAACTGCATAAATCAAAACGACTAGAAGAATGATTGGAACAAATTTTATGTGGTGTTCTATTTTGCTTAAAAGAAATGAAAGTCCAATCGTTGCGATGAAGGAAATTACAGTGATAATAATTAGCTGCAACGCAAAGTTTCCAAAGGAAAATAAATCTATTGTTTCGTTAAGTGCAAGAAAGTTGAAAATGAGAACACCTATAATGTCTGACAGACTACTTTCATATATCACAAACTCTTTGTTTTCCGATGAAAGATTTCTTACACTTGGAATTGCAATTGCACTGCTGATGACACAAAATGGAATCGCATTTGTCAAGCTAACTTTGAGCCCAAAATGTCCGAAATGCATAAATGCAAATGCAAGCAAAAATGCCAAAGCTATCATTGGAATTAGTGCTCCTAAAAATGATTTTTTGATTAGTCCTAATTTAGATTTATTGAGCTCAAGTTCTAATGATCCTTCAAGCACAATAAGAATAAGTCCCACAGTTCCTAATACAGGGAGTATAGGTGAGAAATCAGGCAAATGAATATCAAGCAATACTGTAAGTTGTCTGACTGACCACCCTAAAAGTAATAGAAGAATTACAGAAGGTATTTTTGTCTTCGAAGAAGTCAAATCAAACACATATGCAATGAGTAGAAGTACGCAAAAGGTAATAATTATTGTTGTAGTCATTGCATGTAATTGTGTATGGTTATTTTATATCAGATAGCACTGTCAAATTATATTATTGGAAAGTATTATCGTTCGGAAATTTCTTTAAGTCTATCCAAAGCTGTCGGATAGGTATTGTTGAAATATTCCAAATATTCGTCTATCGTATCCATATCTACCGTTACAGTAGTTATGCCATTGTTTTCATGGTAAGAATAGTTTTCATTTCCGCCTGTCCACTTCTCAACTAGTTCACCTGTTGTTATTTCATTATCGCCATCCAAAAAACCGTAATGTCTAATGGAAATAAATTGAGCAGCTTGATGTTCGACTATTTCAGAAACCATTCCGCCTTTTTTTCCATTTTCGTCCACACCTACAAAAAGAATTTTACTTCCTTTGTCCCAACTTCCTTCGTAGGTAGAAGTAGGATTGAATGCTGATGTCCAATGTTCGTAGGTGCTTTTTTCTTTTAGGCCTAACATTGTTTCATAAACTTTTTGAGCGGTAGCATTTATCTCTTTTTTGTAATGAAGCTTTTTCATTCTACTGATTGTATTTAAAATCTGAATTAAACTTTTTTTGTCAATGTTGTGTCGTAGTAATCTGAAAAACAAATAGACTAGTTTTTTAGCACTAACATATATTCATTTTGTGCTATCCACAGTCGCATCAACTCCCATTACATCTAAGAACCACAACACACTGCTTATTTTAAATTGTACCACGACAGTTCTAGAGAACAATTGAAAATGGAATGGAACTAGCGGAATGTGTAATAAATTTTATGCAAGGTAGTGAAATTTCTAAAAATGTTCTTTAAGAGAATATGCTTTTTTATATGAATAAATTGTAAAAACAATGAATTCAAAGAAAATAGTAGTAAAGCTCCCTAAATCTTCAACGAGATGTAGTTACTTACGATAACACTTTTCAATAAAATACAAGAATAACTCTTCTTGCAAGAAGGTATAATTTGCAATAAAAGTACTTACTAAATTAGAATAGACTACACTCTGACCAAAATACTCACTTCATTTTGAAGTACTTCAAGGAAGCCTTTCTTAATTTCGAATTTGTGTTTTTGGCCTTGCAGATCTGTGATTGATACAGTTCCTTTTCCTAATGCTGAAATAATAGGCGCGTGACGATCCAATATCTCCAGTCCGCCGCTGATACCTGGAGCCTTTATAGACTTGGCTTCACCTTCAAACAATTGAGATACTGGAGTGAGGATTGTTACTTTCATTTTCGGAATTTTACTTTACTATTTTGTAAAATTATGAATTTGATTCTGCCATCAATTTCTTTCCTTTCGCTATTGCATCATCAATACTTCCTACGAGGTTGAATGCAGCTTCTGGATATTCATCTACTTCACCATCCATGATCATATTGAAACCTCTAATGGTTTCTTCGATAGGAACTAATACTCCTTTAATACCTGTGAATTGCTCTGCCACGTGGAATGGCTGAGACAAGAATCTTTGTACACGTCTTGCTCTATGTACTACAAGTTTATCTTCTTCAGACAATTCCTCCATACCGAGAATAGCGATAATATCAAGTAATTCATTGTATCGCTGTAATATATTTTTCACACGTTGTGCAGTGTTGTAATGTAATTCTCCAATGATCAATGGATCCAAAATTCTTGATGTAGAATCCAATGGATCTACAGCAGGGTAGATACCTAATGCTGCGATTTTTCTACTTAATACCGTTGTCGCATCTAAGTGAGCAAATGTTGTAGCTGGAGCTGGGTCAGTCAAGTCATCTGCAGGTACGTATACAGCCTGAACAGATGTAATCGAACCTCTCTTAGTAGAAGTGATACGCTCTTGCATCAATCCCATCTCAGTAGCTAAAGTTGGCTGATATCCTACTGCTGAAGGCATACGACCTAACAAGGCTGATACTTCAGATCCCGCTTGAGTAAAACGGAAGATATTGTCTATAAAGAATAGGATGTCTTTTCCACCAGCTGGATCATTCATATCACCATCTCGGAAATATTCTGCCACAGTCAATCCCGATAGCGCTACTCTAGCTCTTGCACCAGGTGGCTCGTTCATCTGTCCGAAAATGAATGTTGCTTTTGAGTCCAATAGATCTTTTTTATCTACTGCATTCAAATCCCATCCACCTTCTTCCATAGAATGTTTGAATTTATCACCATACTTGATGATACCTGCTTCAATCATCTCTCTCAAAAGGTCATTTCCTTCTCGAGTACGCTCTCCCACACCTGCGAATACAGATAAACCTCCGTATCCTTTTGCAATATTGTTAATTAATTCTTGAATTAATACTGTCTTTCCTACTCCAGCACCTCCGAAAAGTCCGATTTTTCCACCCTTTGAATATGGTTCGATAAGGTCAATAACCTTGATTCCAGTGAATAATACTTCTGTTTCAGTAGATAAATCTTCATAAATAGGTGGCTTATTGTGGATTGAATAAGTGTGTTTTCTACTCACTTCTCCTAATCCATCGATTGCCTGTCCTACTACATTGAATAGTCTGCCTTTGATCTCGTCTCCTACTGGCATTGAGATAGTCTCATTCATATCGATGACTTCTGTACCTCTGGTTAATCCATCAGTAGAATCCATAGCAATAGCTCTTATACTATCTTCACCTAAATGTTGTTGTACTTCAAGGATTAAGTCATCCTTGCCTTCTCGTTTGATTAAGAGAGCATTCAATATTTCAGGTAAAACAGATCCTTCACCTGCGAATGATACGTCCACAACTGGACCGATGATTTGACTTATGCGACCAATATTTGCCATATTATATTATAAAAAAATAAAATATTGTATGATATTTCGCCGCAAAGATAGGACGTGAAAAAGAATTATAAAAATATTTTAATGTATTAACCGAAAGTTTACAAGCAGACATGATCTAAAATACAAAAGCCACTGTGCATATCAACACAATGGCTTTTTATAAATCTTAATTTATTTCCTTTATTCCATTTTCATCGCTCTATAGAATCGAAATACGCCATAAGCAACAAAAACTACTGCCAAAACTTCATTCCACATTCCTGGTATCATTTTTTTTACAAAAATAAAAATCCCAATTCCAATGTAAACTAAACTTAACAGTATGAAAAATGGTCTTGAAAACATACTATGTTTAGCCTTCTAGTTTAAATGATACAGGTACTGTATAGCTTACTGGAACTGCCTTTCCATTATGCTTTCCTGGAGTCCAATTTGGCATCGCTCGTATGACTTTAGCCGCTTCTTCATCACAGCCGCCACCGATTCCACGGATGACTTTTACTTGTTCGATATTTCCAGATTTCGACACGACGAATCCTACGATTACTCTACCTTCTATACCATTTTCTCTTGCGATAGGAGGATACTTAATATTCTTAGCCAGATATTCCATCAAGGCTTTTTCACCATCAGGAAATGAAGGCATCTGCTCCACAAATTTGAAGACTTCTTCCTCTTTGGGTTTTTCTTCTTCAATGACTGGGGGTGGAGGCGGTTCTACCAAGGAAGCATCAACACCACCTTCTTCTCCTTTCTTTGTTTCAGTTGCAATTTCCTTGTCCTTGATTTCTTCAACTGTTGGTGGAGGTGGTTCCTCTTCTTTTACTTCTTCGTCCTTCTTGACTTTGGGAGGAACGAACTTGATCTGATCTTTGATCGGAGGAGGATCTACCTTAGGTGGCGGTGGCGGAGGTGGTTTTTTAGGATCGATTGGCGGTGGTTCTGCCAATGTTACTTCCTTCATTACCAATTCGTCTTTCTCCTCTGGTATTAAGTTTTTTATCGCACTGATGATAAATGGCGCACTTACAGCCAAAATGAAAAGTAAAGTGCCGATAATGAATCCGCGAGTCATGTGGCGATCATATAACTTTCTAAGTACATACGCGCCATAAGATTTATTCCGACTCTCAAAGACGATATCGTCCATTGAGGCATTGAGCAAATCTGATTTTTCCATGTATTCTATTTAATTTATTAAATACAACAATTTTTTTTACAGTTTAATTTCTGGTGGCTTGGTGTTTATTATTTTTTGAAAGATATATTGATCCACTTCGCTTTCTGGTTTTACTATCGCATATCTTGCAACATTACAAATATTCATCTCATCCAAAACAGATACTAAGGTCTCGAATCTGGAGTTCTCTAAAGGTTTGATAAAAATGAATAATTCTTTTTTATCTCCATGAATTCGAGCAACCTTATCTTGATATCGAAAGATCAATTTTCTGAATACAGCTGCACTATATTCAAAACTATCAATTGCAATATCTTGAATCGTAAAATCCATGTCTGGCAATTGATAAGAATAGATCATACCATTTTGTCCAAGCATTAGACTTACGGTTTTTGTAAGTTTGATTTCAGTTGGATCATTTGGTCCTTTGCTATTCGGCATAAAGACATCCATTTGCTTTGGCTTATCAAAGGAAGTACTCAACATAAAAAAGCTAATGAGTAAAAATCCAAGATCTACCATCGCAGTGAGATCTACTTTCAAATTCCCTTTACGAGATCTTCGACCATTATTGGTTTGTTTTGAAAGATTCATCATGTCAGCCATAATCTTTATTTTATTAGGATAACGATTATGAAACAAGAGATGTGAATTGGAATAACATCTTTATGTTATTCGTTGATAAAATTTTATTTTCGAGGTTGACCAATACGAAGTGCAACAAGACTGTCTATTGGGTCAGTTGGCTCTAGGATCGCATAACGAGTCACTCCATTTATGGTCATTTCATCCAATACATCTACTGTATTTTTCAACTTTGATGTTGGAAGCGGTTTGATCATGACAAAGAGATCTTCTTTATTTCCCCACTGCGCAGCTACTTCCTTCTGGCGAGTGGTCACGATTTTCCTCAAGCCTGTAGATGAATAATCCACACTATCCATAGTCAATTGAGTATTGGCATCGATCTCATCAGGAGAAACATACCAATAAACTTTATCATTGTTGCCCAACATTAATGTCAAAGTCTTTGACATTTTTATTGGAGGCTCTTCTTCTTTCTTATTGTCATCTTTCGCTGGTTTATTTACTTCCATCGTTTTTGGTTTATTGAAAGTAGTCGCCAACATAAAGAATGTGATTAATAAGAATCCTAGATCCACCATTGCTGTTAGATCTACTCGAGTGGACATTTTCTTCGAACGGGCTTTCTTGTGACCTTTCTTGGCTCCGGATTCGGAGGTATTCATTTCAGCCATAATTCGTATTTATTTTTTAGAAAAATTGCTTTTAAAATATTGTTTACTCTTTTGCTGCTCTGGCTGAAGTGATGATATTGAACTTATTCACTTTCCTGTTTTGGAGTGCTTGAATCAATTTATCAAATGCCTTATACTGAGTTGATTTATCACCTTTTATCGCTATACGGAGATTATTATTCTCTTGTCTTGAAAACAAAATCAAATCTTCGATTTGAGCTTCACCACCTGTAGTATCGATCTTCAATCCTGTATGCTGAAAATGTGCCCTTTCATTTGGATCCATATCTAGAAAAGCTGGAAGTTGACGAATATCCATACCCCATGACTCTAAAGTACGAAATGCATCTTTTTGCTTATCAGAAAGAGCCAATTGATATTGACTGGACAATCTATCCAATAGTTTTAATCTCGTGGGCTGATCATCCAATCCAAAAAAGAGTTTACCATCTGGAGCGATTTGAAACATCATGATATCCTTATCTGGTATTGGAATCTGCGCTGTTGAATTAGGAATATCTATTGGCGCTAATTCCGATGGTCGAAATTTTGTCGTAAGGATAAAGAATGTTAGCAATAGAAAGGCCACGTCACACATAGCGGTCATATCTATCGCTGTACTTTTCCGTGGAACTTTTACTTTTGGCATAATTTATAAAATTAGCTTGAGGTGATTAATGCTTTGAAGCAAAATTTTGAGCAATGCTGAAACCAGCTTCATCGATACCATAAGTCAAGCCATCTATTTTTGTAGTAAAATAGTTGTACGCTATGATAGCAATAGCTGAAGTTGAGATACCTAATGCAGTATTGATCAAGGCTTCAGAGATACCATTTGATAATGCCACAGCATCTGGTGCTCCTGCAGTCGCAATCGCAGAGAATGCTCGAATCATACCAAATACCGTACCCAACAATCCCATCAATGTCGCTACGGATGAAATTGTCGCTAGTATAACAAGATTCTTTTCAAGCATTGGCAATTCTAATGAAGTCGATTCTTCAATTTCTTTTTGGATTGCTAATACTTTTTGATCTTTTTCCATACCTGTCATGGAAGACATGGCTTTGTATTTGTGTAGTCCTTCACGAATAACATTTGCTACTGAACCTTTTTGAGAATCGCACTCAGCAATAGCAGCATCTACTCTGTTTTCGTTCAATAAATTTTTTACTTTTCTCACGAAATTTGGAATAGATCCTTTACCACTAGCAACTCTAATTGTAATAAATCTTTCTATGATCACAGAAATAACGATGATCATTAACGCCATTAACACGGGCACTAAAATACCTCCCTTGTACATCATTCCAAGATAATTGCCTGGATGCGGATGTTTGGTTGGATCACCACCTTCAAAATTTGCAGGATTCCCTAAAACAAATTTGAAAATTAAAATACCTACAATTAATGCTAGAAAAATAATTACAGAAGCAAAAATCGAACTGAAAGAGCTACCTCCTTGGGCAGAATTTTTGTTTTGATTGCTCATACGCTTAATTTGACAATTTTTGAATGAAAATTAAATTAATTAAAAGTTTTTGTTTGACACTACGAAATAATATGTACCCAAGAGTACAACTCATTTCGAGCTGTAATAATAAAACGATTTATCTAAAGTTTTGTGAATTCTTTATGAAGAAATTACTAAAAATTAACATAAAAAATTTAAATATACTTAGTTGTATTGTTAGTTAGTGTTTTACATATTATTTAAATATGTAATATATAATTCGTGTTTTTTTAACTTGCGCTTTATAGGGTATAATTTAGTAAAGAGAAAATGCAATGAAGATTCTTCACATATGATATTCTCCTATATAGTATTTATTCTCCTAAATATTATTAGGTATATATGTAATAGAGTTTTAATTGCACGAGAACATCTATTTCATAAAATCTTGGACAATAAATTTGATTATTCTACAGGCACGCTCTAATTGATCGTTCGTAATTACATAATCAAAATATTTTGAATATTCTAGTTCTTCTGTAGCTTTTTGAATGCGTTTTTCTAAAGATTCATTCGTTTCAGTTCCTCTATCAAGTAGTCGTTGTCTTAACACTTCGATGCTCGGCGCTTTGATGTAAATAGAAAGGACATCATACATGTCGCGTTCAATATTCAAAGAGCCTTTGACATCAATATCAAATAAAATAACTTTGTGATCATCCCAAGCAGCTTTAACTTCAGACAATAAGGTGCCATAAAATTGGTTTGGGTAGACTTCTTGATATTCCAAAAAATTTCCTGCCTCAATATTATCTTTGAACTGCTTGATATTCATGAAATGATAATGTACACCATTTATTTCATAATCTCTTTTTTCACGCGTTGTTGCAGAAACTGAAAATTTTAAGTTGTCAAAGTTCTGTAGGAGATGATTGGCAATCGTCGTTTTGCCAGAACCAGAAGGAGCAGTAAGAATAATGATTTTACTCATATGAACTACAAAACATTATTCAATTGTTCTTTTATTTTTTCCAATTCATCTTTCATTTCAACCACTAATTTTTGTATGGAGCTATTTTGCGCTTTAGCCCCAAGTGTGTTGATCTCACGACCGATTTCTTGGCTGATAAAATTGAGTTTTTTTGACTTGCTTTTCTCCTTAGACTTTAGCTCTTGAAGAAAATAATCGCAGTGTTGTTTAAGACGAATTTTTTCTTCAGTGATGTCCAGACGTTCTAAATATAAGATGATCTCTTGCTCGAATCGATTTTTATCTATGTGCTCTTTTGATACATTGGCAAGTAATGAGTTCATCAATCGATCATTCAAAAGTTTTTTTCGATCGATATCATGTTCTTCAACTTTTGATAAAGCGTCGAGTATTAGTTTCAGTCTCAAAACCATATCATTCGTAATAATAGTACCTTCCAATGAGCGAAAATCATTCAATTTTTCAACAGCTTCTTCCAGTAGGCTCATCGTCATTGCAAATTCTTCCTCAGAGATCAATGTTTCGTGTGACTCAATGACATTTGGAAATTTCAATATTGCATTCAACATATCTACTTTGGAGAAGTCAATTTCAGTACCCAAGGTTTTAATTTGGTTGTAGAAGCTTTTGAATAATTTTGTATTGAGTTTGAACTCATCGTCGTCATCTGAACTTTCGATATTAATAGTGACATCTAGTTTCCCTCTTACGACCAAATCATTTAGCAATTTTCTTACCTCCAATTCTCTTTGCCTATAACTCGCAGGTGTTTTAAGACGAAAGTCGTTAATTTTTGAATTAAGACATCGCATTTCAACTGAGATTTTTTTATTTTGAAAATGCCCATTAGAATTGCCAAAACCAGTCATTGAATACAGCATGAACGATATATTTTTGAATGGCTAAGGTATGGAAATAATGCAACGTAGTAGTAATTTTTGCACAAACAGGACATATCTTCTTGATAAAGAAATCGTTATCAAACATTTTTTTGAATAAAAATGAACAAAAAATTTTATAATTGATAGAAAATTGCGAAATTTGCGACTCTCTAAGAGAGAAATTTTCATAACTGTCTAAAAATCAAGCAGATGAGGAAAGCAGATTTAGTTACATTAATTTCGGATAAGTCGGGTGTACCGAAAGTTGATGTACTTGTATCCTTGGAGATGTTCTTCAAAGAGATCAAACATTCATTGGCAACTGGGGAAAATGTTTATATAAGAGGATTTGGTTCATTTATAGTTAAAAAAAGAGCTAAAAAAATTGGTCGCCATATTAAAAAGAATGTAGCAATCGAGATTCCAGAACATTTTATACCATCATTTAAGCCAGCTAAGATCTTCGTAGACCATGTTAAATTAGGCAAAGAGCCAGATGAGACAGCATATACTGAAGAAATAGACGATTAAACAGTGAAAATCAAAGCACCCGTACTACTTGCTATCGCCTTTTTGGGTATTTGGGCTGCGTTTTATTTTGGCTTTGATGTTAGCTCTGTGGATCACAAGAGAGCTAATGAAATAAGAAAACAAGACCTATTAATCACAGGTATTGAAAATATAAAGATGGCAGCAGATGCCAGACTTCAAGAACCTCAGAAAGCTGAGTTAAAAGAGTTGATGTTGAGTTTGCAAAATTCAAAATCAACTCCTGAAAAAATTGAAAGTTTAAAACGGATATCCGGATTTTGGTTTCGTTCTGGTGAATATGAACTTGCAGGATCTTCTGCGGAAGATATCGCAAAGGAACAAGGAACCGCTGAAGCTTGGAATGATGCAGGGATGAATTATTTCGAAGGGTTGAATAAATTGGAAGATGAAAAACGAAGAATTTTTTGTTTTCAATCGGCAGAGAAGGCATTTCAAAACGCTCATAGCCTCGACTCTAAGAACCCTGAGCATCAATTGTATCAAGCGCTTTGCTATGTAAAAGTACCTGGTGAAGAACCGATGAAGGGCATTTTAATGTTGAGAGATTTGGAGAGCAAATTTCCTGATTATTTGCCTATACAGTTGAACTTGGTTAGACTTGCGATTCAGACAAATCAATGGGATAGAGCTAAATCTAGATTGGAGACGATCTTGGAGAAAGAGAAATCGAATGCTGAAGCAAATTGTCTGATGGTAGAAGTACTTTCACAGACAAATCAGCTTGAAAAAATAGAAGAATTTAAAAAATTTTGTAAATAAAAATATAAATCATGCCTTGCGGTAAAAAAAGAAAGAGACATAAAATCGCTACACATAAGCGAAAAAAACGTCTAAGAAAAAACAGACATAAGAAGAAGAAGTAGGATGAATAATCTGCGGGAGTGAGGAATTTCCGGGATAATTGTTTTATTTAATTCGGAAAATCAGAAAGCAAACCAAAGAGCTAAGAATGCAAATGAAATCAAATTGCTTGTATTTTTAGTATCTCAAATCCGTATATACGGATCATTACCCAAGACCGATAAGATATTCATTGGTTTCCCGAACGCAATCCTATACGTTCTTTAAAATAGTTTCCTTGCCTTGATCCCGTATCTAAATATAGATGCATGGAAAAAGAATTGATTATCTCTGCTCAAAATGGAGCTGCGGAGATTGCATTGCTTGAGAATGGCCTATTGGTCGAGCTCCACAAGCAAAAGTCTAATACACTCTACAATGTAGGTGATATTTTTTTGGGTCAAGTGAAAAAACTTATGCCTGGGCTCAATGCAGCCTTTGTTGATATAGGGCATAAGAAAGAGTCATTTCTGCATTATACAGATATGGGGCCGCAATTGAATTCTGTCATTCATTATACCGAAGGAGCAATGAAGGGCCAGATCACTTATAATATGCTTGAACAATTTGAGATTCTACCCGATATCAATAAGAATGGAAAGGTAAATCAAGTCTTAGATAAGAAAGTTAATATTTTAGTTCAGATTCTCAAAGAGCCGATATCTACGAAAGGACATCGATTGAGTTGTGAGATTACCATACCAGGTCGATTTATCGTCTTGACACCATTTAATAACACGATTGCAATTTCGAAGAAGATCTCCAATGTAGAAGAGCGAAATCGATTATTTCATCTCATCGAAAGTATCCGTCCTAAGAATTTTGGAATTGTAGTCCGTACAGCTGCCGAAGGCAAGAAAGTTGCAGAATTGCATGAAGAGATGGGTTTGCTCTGTGAGAAGTGGAAGAATATGTATAGCCAATTACACAATGCCAAACCACCACAAAAATTGCTAAGCGAACTCGACAAATCATCAAGTTTGATCCGTGATTTACTCAATCAAAGTTTTACAAAAATCATCGTCAATGACAAAGATATGCATGACGGCATCAAGACGTACATGATGAGTAATATGCCTGAAAAGGTTAATATTTTGTCATTATACAAAGGACCCAAACCTGTATTCGAAGCGCATAGTGTCAAAAAACAAATTAAATATTCTTTTGGAAAAACGGCTACACTTTCAAGTGGCGCATATGTCATCATAGAGCATACTGAAGCAATGCATGTCATTGATGTAAATAGTGGACCCAAATCACCAAAAATAGATCAAGAAACTGCAGCACTTCAAGTAAATGTCGAGGCTGCAAGAGAAATTGCAAGACAAATCAGACTGCGAGATATTGGTGGCTTGATTGTCATTGATTTTATCGATATGAAAAATAATGACAACAAGGTTGAATTGTATCGCATCATGCGTGAGATCATGGAGCAAGATCGAGCACAGCACACTATTCTTCCCTTGAGCAAGTTTGGTCTGATGCAGATTACCAGACAACGCGAAAGACCTGAAGTAAAGCTCGATACATCTGAGAATTGCCCAGCTTGTAATGGTAGTGGTAAGATCAATCCGTCAATTCTATTGGTTGACGCTATCGAAAAAGATCTTGATTTCATCATGAAAACTAGACCTTCAAAGAATTTAATCTTATCTGTCCATCCTTATGTAGCAGCTTATTTAAAGAAAGGATTAATACATAGCCAATGGAAGTGGTATTTTAAATATCACAATTGGATTAAGATTAAAGAAGATGTAGATATGCCTTTAGTACAATTCAATTTTTTTGATGGACCTGATGAAGAAATTCGTTTGAATGGATGATAGTGGAGTAATGAATATTGCTTATTAGCTGTAGACATAATTCAATAAACTATCTATTTCAATTCTACTTTTTTCCATTTTTGAAAATAGTTTTTCAAATAGCACTCTTCTTTCTTTCTCGCCCTCACCGCTGATTTGCGTTGAGTGTTTTTTTGTTTTGTGAAGCCAAGATTTAGCATAAGCCGTCATTTTTTTATCAGAAGTCCTGATAAGATTTGGAGCATCAATCACACAGTATAGATGATCTCCTAGATCGGAGGACACAAAGATAACTTCGTTTGAATGTACGATTTCATTCATATAAATGTTGACACTTGATTTGTTCAGTGCATCTTTTGTTTCAAATCTTTTAGTACCAGTTATACAAATTTTTTGTAAGTGATCCAAGAGGTCAAACAATTCTGAACAAATCTCTTGCGCTATAGATTTGTGGTGAAACACTCTCATGTGGATAAAATATTTTAATTGATCTAGTGTATTATCGATCATTCGAATATTCCAAATCTCAATTCCTGAAAAATGGTAATAAGTGTGAGCACAAGTATCTATAGCATGCATCAATGCTTCATCTTTTACGAAAATATTGAGATCAAATTTATCTTCATATTTTGGAATAGACCAACTTGTAAAATTCCAAGCATAAAGTTTGAAAGCAAATAATTTATGAAAGGGCATAAAGTGAAAGATAGGGATTTCACCTGCTAGATTGATGTAACTTAAATTCTTTAAAGCGGTCAATTGATTCAAATGATTCTGTAGGTTTTGGATAAAATCCATAGGATGTAATGGCATTTTTCGAAGAGCATCATTCAAGAATGGAATTGGTGCAGATTTGTAATTTAAAAACTGGTCCAATGAAATATGGTAATTACTAGCAAGTATTATGATTTCATCCAAGCCCAGCATGGTGTCTCCTTTGATTTTTTTATAAGCTGAACTATTGGAAATTTGTAACGTTTCACTCACAGTATCAACTAGTTTTCGAGATTCGATTTTCATTTTGAGATGATCCAAAAAAGAATCTTGAAATTTTTTCCATTCTGAAGACATAGCGTTTATTTTCATTTTGATAAAATTCTATGTGAAATTAACAATATTGTGGAATTGTAGAATTTTTTTCACATTTTTGTATGAGTATTTTAGAGAAAGGGAAAGAGGAAAAGCTGATGCTAGTTTTTATATTGGTCTTCGCGGCGGTAAGAGACAGTATATTTCTTATCGTGAAGATTTTAAAGGATCAATTACTCAAATAAACAATTCAAATAGTGGAAGTTGGATTGACTTATCTTACCCAATTAGGTTTAATGTAAAAGGTCAGCTACATTATAGTTTAAGACGAGGAACATATTATTTTACTAGTCTAATTTATGGGTTCAATTTTGGTTGCGATCTTAATAGTATACCTCTGCATTTTGGACTTCTCATTTCAGGTCAATCTCCTTTAGTAACAAGTGATGAGTTGCAATCTAAATTTAAAAGGATAGTAATCTCTTTACATGGATCAATTGCTTATACTTTTTGATACTTTAATAGTAAGTATTTCAGCAATAATACAATGCTGAAATACTCACTATGAGAACACATTTTTAGTTTTTAATAAATCTTCTAGTTACTTGACTTCCATCATTAAATTTTAGTTGTATGAAATAATTTCCATTGGCTAAAGAAAAGCAATCTATTGAGATTTTTGATGAGGTAATTGGGTTTTTAGAATGCATTACATTTTTTCCAGCGATGTCAAATACTTGATATTGAACAATACTTTGCTGAGTTGACTCAATAAGTAATTTTTGGAAAACAGGATTTGGGGCAAGAATTATTTCATTTACAATTGGATTATTTATACCTGAAATTACTTGCACTGAATTTTGAGTCATGCAACCATTTGCATCGGTGATGGTCACAGCATAGTTTCCAGAACGAATATTTTCTAAAATCATTGATGTATCGCCTGTGGACCATTTGTATTTATATGGTTTTATTCCGCCAAAAACAGTTGGAGTAATTGAGCCATTTGATGCACTTCCATTTGCAGATTTAGTATCTAAAATACTGATTAATAACTCCGGTTCTGTCACATTGTATTCTGCATTGAAAGTGCAGCCATTTTTATCACTTGCATATAAAGTATATTTTCCTTTTTTTATATCTATTATTTTGTTTGTTGTATTACCTGTTGACCAGCTATAACTGATTGGTTGTGTACCTGAATTTAAAACTGCTTCTATACTTCCATTTGATTCTGCAAAACAATTTACATTCTTGATTACTGGTGTAATCCCAACAGAATCATAATTGTCAACAATGAACTCTTTTTCAGCAAGACACGAATTTCCATCTGTTACTTTTAATATGTATTTTCCATCTTTCAATCCTGCTAATTGATAGGCGGATTGACCGTTTGACCATTGCAGACTATAAGGCGCTTTGCCACCTATAACCGTAGCATCAAGAGAAGCTCCAATATTCTCGCAATTCACTGCTACTATTCCATCCAATATAAGTTCAGGCAAAACTTTTATTTTTGTAATGACAATACTATCACATCCTAAATGTGTTTTTAGACTGGATTTGAGTTCAATGTCTTTTGTAATTTTTGTGCCATTGATAATTGAATTATAGCAAGCTGTTATGTCTAATGTAGTACTTTGATTAGGATTTACTTTGAGAGTAGTGACTAATACACTGTCGCAGCCATCAGCTGCAATTAAGGAATTTGTATAGACACCGGATGTTTTATATGTATTAGAACCAATTTCTAAACTGTCACCTTCACAAATAGAAACCGATTGTGAGAATTGTGTATTTTTAGAAACTAAGTTGACAGCGTGGCTTGCAGTTTTTCCATTTTTTGTTACAGTTACACTGTATGTGCCTGGAGTGTTTACTGTGATTGTTTTACTTACTGCTCCAGTAGACCACTTGTATATACCTCCAACAATTCCAGCATCAAGAATGCGGTTTGAATTTCCACAAATAGGAATATTGCAAGTAGGAATTACATCAGCTGCCTTCCATTTTAGAACAATGTTCCAACTTACTCTAGCATCTATACCAGGATCAGCTTTAAGATCTTTGGTTGTAAATTTCCAAGTTCCTTTTGGATCAAAAACACCTAATTTTCTATGATATGTTTTTAGTTGCCTAAAGTTTTCTCCATCGTTTGCATTGATATCGAAATTTATGTTTTCCACTATTTTATTTGGTCCAGTGTAAGTCATGAAAACACTTTTGTTCAGTGTGTTGGTACTTAAAGGATTTATCGTAACATATAGTTCTACAAGAATGTCTTTTATACTCGATGGTATATTCTGATATGCTGAGGCAGGTACAATAATGCTATCAGTAAGTGTATTATCATCTGCATTCATAGTTTTTATAAAACTCAAAGAGTCTACTTTTCCAGCTATTACTTCGCAACCTAAATTCACGACTATAGGATTGATTTTGACATCGAGTGCAGAAGAAAATTCTGTGCAGTCCGTTGATATCGCCACTCGATATTCACCACTAGTTGCGGTGGTAATGACTGTGTCATTTTTTCCTTGAAGTAAAACGTCATAATGAAACCAATCATAAGTGTAATTCCCGAGAAATGGATTTGCGCGAAGACGAACAGAATCTCCTTCGTAAAAAGGTCCAGCGATGGAAGATTTTACAGTAGGATTTACTGTCCTTGATAAGCAAGATTTTGATGTGATCGCATCTCGCATAAGTTGACCTGGTTCAGGTCCAAATCCTTTAGTGAAATTAATACCTACACCATTCACTAGATGACAATAGGACATGATAGTCCCACCATTAGTAGGTCTTGGTCCTTGGGTACAAGAAGTACCATCATCGGGTATTGTACAATTGTCAATTGAAGTGTTTTTATTGGGACCCCAAACACAGTTGTGCGTATGTGGTGAGCCAATATTATGTCCCATTTCATGTGTCATAACTTCTACTGTCCATGAATATGTTGGGAAAGTAGAAAATGCATCAAAAATAAAAGCAAATGAATGTGGAGACCGACCTGAGCCATCACCATATTCTCGACATAATCCATCTAAAAATGCAATACCCCCTTGTTGTTGTGGAGGCACTGTACTAATGAGTTGCGCAAGATCTCCATTAAAATTTTTATTTCGTTTAGCAGCATAATCATAGATGATAGCTGGTAGGGTAGAGTGCAAATAAGAATCTTGGGTCGTCCAAACAAATATTTGTGAAATTTCAACATTTATTTGGTCATTAAAATAAAGGGTTTTTACAACATTAAAGACAGAAGTTATATAACTTTCTACCGAAGGTTTAGAATTATTTTTTCTAGTATATAAATTGTAATCGCATTCCAAATAGACACGAATTTTTTTGCAGCGCTTGGCAGTGATTGTTGATGAGGATTCGTCTGATGGTGGAATAGAAACTAATGAAGGGTTTATATCTGGAACACCACAAGTAAATGGTGATTGAATATTGAGATCAGATTCATAATAGAGCATATGAGGAGACTGTGACTCTGAAATTCCGTCGATAACTTGAGGTTTACCAATAATGATATTGCCTTCTTCTTGGGTAGAAAGTACGCCTACAATTTCGTTTTCTAAAAAACTTATTGCAGCAATGGAAGCACTTTTACCTTTTATAATTCCTCTATAAAAAGCGCCTTCCTGTAGTAAGGTTCCAGTCGCATCATCAGGGCTAATCATTCTAGCACCGGGCTCCATAATTAATTGTCTTTCCAATTCTACAGTGATCATTTGTCCATAGGCATCGACAAATTGTGTAATCAAATATTCAGGTTTCAAGAGTCTGATTTCTGTCATTTTTTGTTTATCCAAATGAAAATAAGCAGCATTTTTTATTTGTTGGGGTATTTTAATCAATGAAGCTTGTAGGGAAATTGAAAGGTCATTTACGCGAAACGGCTTCTGTCGAAGTCGAAGTTGCTGTAAACTTTGTTCGATAGGGGTCAAATTTTGATTGGCGTTAGCGAGGAAGTGTAGTAAGAAGCAAATCAAGGTGAGAGTCATAGTTTTTAAAAATTGGTTAGATCGCTGCATTGTTATACTGTTTTAGAATTTAGTAATAAAATTGAAGAAGTAAATGAAACCCCAAATATAATTCTTCATATCAAATTAATTTAGAAATTAATTCATAAAAAAATGCGAGAGATTTGATATTTTCGAGCTTACATTCAAATATTTATCATATTTAATTATATTAATTTTTTTTTAATGTATAAATTAACTGCAATGTAAATATTTGATAATCAATTAAATATAATAATTTAAAAATTGCATTAAAATTTTTATAAAAAATATTACATATTATTGAAAAAATATATATAAATTTGTGGAGTATATAATTCACTCTATTATGCAAGGTTGGAAAAAAATTATGTCTCTCAGAGACGCTTACAAAGCAGAAGTTAAGCGACTTCAGCTACTTAAAAATGGCATTGAGGCCATGATTCAAAATAAACAGCAAGAGCAAATGAAGCTAGCTATGAATGGTGTTGACCTTTATGTAAAAGAAGGGCAATACGAGATAGCTTCTATTCTGTTGTTTGAGAATGAAGAGGATTAATAAGGATTTGGCTTAGATATTAAAAGCTAAGTGGCGAATTCTTGTTATAGATGTAGACTAAAAGGCCTATAAAAAGGAATAAGAAAACTAGAAAGTATACAAAACACTTTCCTTTGCTGCCTTTATTAAATTCTTGTAGCTCCATGTGGGCAAATTTAGATGCAAATTAAATGTAATTATTTTAAATTACATAAGATATTGCACGAAATATTCTTGATTATTTTTTGTAGATCTTGTCTTTTCAATTTCTTGTATTCATAAACAAGATTAGTAAAGTACGATATTATAAACAAACTGCAAGAAAAACTGACTACATATTTCTCCTCGTTCCCAATTTTATTTTCTCAATGTAGCGGAAGCTAAACTTGCGGCATGAAATCTCCAAACAATGCCAACTATTTTAAAATAGTTTCATTCGGATAAGTCTAAAATGGAATTTAGGATTAATCGAAAATGAATAATCATTTGCATAATTCACAATTGACCTTTTAGAATTCAATTTGTAGAGATTTTGCAAATGATTACCCCATTTCTTAATTGGCTACATCCAACCGCAAATGATTCCTCCCATTATGCCCAAGGTTATAATCCAAAAGCCTAAATGGATCAATATATAAGTCCATGACTTTCTTTCAAATAATGCATTGATTCCAAGAATTGGCAATGCTAGGGTAATAGCACTAATAGCGCCATGTAAAAATCCATGTTTAAAACTTCTATAAAGTGTTCCATATTTTTGAAAAAGCATTTGTGCAGTTTTATACTCTTCTGATTCAGTAGTTAATCCTGGTGCACTTAACAGTGTTCCAAAGATACCCCATTGGTGTATCACGATAAAGTTCATAGCAAATGCAAGGAAAAAGCTGAGTACAAATGTACTTCCAAAAATAATTGCCATATTTCCTGAAGCTAATTTCGCAGGATCTAATCCTGTTTCTTTCATCCAACGATTTCCAAAAGTTTTGTCATGATACCAAATGAAACCGATAAACATTGGCACTATTGCAGCTACAAGTGTGGCAATCCAATTGATTCCTATTAAATCTGTCATAAATAATAAATTAATTGTTATAAAATAATTTTGTTTGACTAATTACATGAGAGTTATTATTTATTAATCTAAGGAAATAAATTCCTGTTGAGATATTTTCGTTCAGTGTAATGCTACTATTGGAAATTTTTCCAGATTGAACTTTTATTCCATTTAAATTTATCAAATCATAATGTAATAGTTCATTTATACTGCTGTTATGAATAAGAATTTCATTGTTTTTTTGATAAGTGCTTACTTTATTTGGAGGTGTTGAAATTGTATTTGTTAACGTGCTATCAATAATTTCAAAAAGGAACGGCGCTAATCTATAGACTAAAGCTGGAACTCCTTCTGTCATATCCAAATGTAAACCATCTGGAGAAATATATCTCAAAGTATCAACTCTAAAAAGATTATATAAATCTAAACCTTTCCACAAGTATTTTGCGACATCTGGCTCAAAGGATTCAAGTGTATTGATTTTGTTATTCCATGCGGCAGCATAATCCGATTGAGTTTTACGACTTACTTTAGAAATATCGGTTGTATAATGTATTGAATTTATAATATGATGATGTTGACGGCTTGCTAGGAATCTTGAAAGACTATCTAATTTTTTTGCATAATCTGTTGCAATAATATTCTTCCTCGCAGATTCTTGTCCAAAGAAGAATAATGACATGGCATAAGCTGATGCATAGATCGAATCAAATTTATATTTATCAATATCTAACCAACTGTCTATACTTGCCCCATCATAACTTGCATTTACGATATTGATTTTTCGATTAAGCACTCGTCTCATATCGCATTGTAATGCGTAACAAAAATTGTCTTTTGAGTCTAAGGATTGCGATCCAAGTCTACTGGTTGAGATTATTCCACATTGGTCTCCAAAATAAACCAATTCATTACCCCAAACTAAAATTGAAATTTCATCTCCAGAATAATTTGGTTCAATAGGAGTCGAAATATCTATGGATTCACTCCAAGGAGACCATTCTATTGCATTGTTGTATCTGACTTTAGCTGTATAGGTAGTGTTTGATTTACAACCTACGATTAACTTCTCTCTGGTATCTTTTTGATCTCCAAATAAACCATTTAAACAGTTTGAACTGCATATCGTGTTGTCACATGAAGTACTAAATACGATTTGATTTAGATTCTTCTCAATCACTTGCCATTCAACAGCTTTTGGGGCTATTTGTGTACCGCTGATTCGCAGATTAAACCATCCCCATCCGATATTAAATGGTTCTATGATTGGTTTATTCAATTGGGCACTTAAGCTGCTAAATGAAACAAAATAACTAGCAACAATTAAAAAGTACTTGTTCATATTTCAGCGAATATATGAATATTATTGTCTGTACTAATATCTATCTTACGAAAAAGTGCTATTTTTTATCAGATTTGAAGCTTATAGACTATATATTTGCAATATGATGAATATATCCGAAATGCAATACCCAATTAAAGAAAACCTTAAGAAATACTTTGGATACGATGATTTTCGACCATTGCAACATGAAATTGTGCTTTCACTTTTGGAGCAAAAAAATTGTTTTGTTTTAATGCCAACAGGAGGCGGAAAATCACTTTGTTTTCAATTACCTGCCACCTTGTTACCACATCTTTGCATTGTGATCTCCCCTTTGATTGCATTAATGAAAGATCAAGTGATGGCATTGAAACAAAATGGGGTGGAAGCAGCTTATATTAATTCAAGTCTACATTATAACGAGATTCATCAGATCAAATCCAAGTGTTTGCTTGGTAAAATAAAGTTGTTGTATATTTCACCCGAAACATTTATTCAGTCCAAAGAAGAATTTATTTCAAAGTTGACTATATCATTGATTGCTATCGATGAAGCACATTGCATAAGCAATTGGGGACATGATTTTAGAAAAGAATATACACAGTTACACTTGCTCAAGGAAATGTTTCCTAAGGTACCTATCATTGCATTGACTGCAACTGCAGATAAAGTAACACGGCAAGATATTTTGAGGCAATTGAGAATAGAAGATGCTGCGATGTTTGTTGCTTCATTTGATAGACCGAATTTGCATTTGTGTGTATTTAAAGGAGCTGCAGAAAAAAATAAAATAGAAAAAATCGAAGCGCTCTATAAGAAGTATATTCAACAGAGTGGTATTGTGTATTGCCTGTCGCGAAAAACTACGGAGAAAGTGGCAGAAAAATTGAATCAATCAGGAATTTTGTGTAAGGCATATCATGCTGGTATGACATCAGAAGAAAGGACGCAAGTTCAAGAAGATTTTGCTTCAGATAAAATAAGATTAATTATTGCAACCATTGCTTTTGGGATGGGTATAGATAAGTCAGATGTGCGTTATATTGTCCATTTTAATATGCCAAAAACGATAGAGTCTTATTATCAGGAAATTGGACGCGCAGGGAGAGATGGAAAACCAGCCGAGACAGTTTTATTTTATAATTTAGGCGACCTTATTATATTAAGAAAATTTGCTGAAGAAAGTGAACAGTCAGAATACAATTTAGAGAAATTGAAATTAATGCAGCAATATTGTGAAGCGAATCATTGTCGCAGAAAAATTTTGATTAATTATTTTAGTGAATCAATGTTTCAAGATTGTAGCTATTGCGATGTATGTGAGAATCCACCCAAGTTTATAGACGGCTCTGCAATAGCTCAGAAAGCGTTGTCAGCAATTTACAGAACAGGACAATCTGAAGCAAGTACAATGATCATAAATGTATTGCGTGGTTCACAAAACAAAGATGTAATACAAAAGAATTATGATCGACTTAAAACATTTGGAGTAGGACGAGATTTAAATTATGAATCATGGCAATCTTATCTCCTTCAATTAATTCAATTAGGTGTAATTGCACCAGCATACGATGAAAATTTCGTACTAAAAATTACTGATTTTGGGTCTGAAATTTTATATGGAAAACGAAATATATTCTTGACCATCCCTGAATCATATGCGGTAAAATCTAAAGAACAAAGGAATGTACCTAAACCCAAATCAAATGCGTCCCAAAAAGTTAACATAAGATCACCTTATGAAATAGATCCAGCATTATTTGATGAATTAAAAGCACTGCGACGAAAATTTGCATTTGAAAAAAATCTGGCTCCATTTATTATTTTTCACGATAGTACATTGAAAAGTATGTGTGAATATCTTCCTGATGATCGGAGTAAAATGTTAGAAATTTCTGGAGTTTCAGAAAATAAACTAACTCAGTACGGTGATGCGTTTATAGCACTTATATTGGATTATAAATCAAGAAGCCATACATGATAACAAGTTCACTATAACAATTTCTTGTATTACTTATTGCGATTGTTACTATATCAATCAATTCTATCAATCAATAAATAAAGTGATAGTACAGCTGTAATTTGAGCTAATGAACTTGACACGATTTTCTCCCAATCTACTTCTTTACCTTCTTTCTTTTGCTTTGCTGTTTTTACTTCTTTGTAGCCTACATTTACAACCGATCCTTTGGTTACTTTTGGATAAATTTTAAAAAAGAGGTAATGTTTTGTACGAGATATTTTACCGTTTGGATGCTCGACTGTTATTTTATTGCGATCTGCATTTTTACTTAAACCAGCAGCATATTTATCAATATAAAAAATCGCATTTTTGCGCTCATAATATGCAACATTAATCGTATTGTTTGATGCAATTAATTTATTTGGATACAAATCTGCCGCATTGGTAGCGCCACTGATACTTACAAGATCTTTTTGTTTGGGAATGAAAATATCATCACCTTCTTTTAAGATAAAATTATACCTTGAATTTTTTCGTTGTAAGGCTTGAGGCAAATCTAAAACTACAAAGCCGATATTATCTTGGTTACGATTCAAAGTAGCACCGGCAGCAAAAGCTTCTGCACTAAGTCCTCCAGCTCTCTCGATGAGGTCAGCTATTGTTTCATTCGAAGAAATTAATGCATAGGGTCCTGGGTATTTAATTTCGCCAGAAAGATTGACTATTTTTTGAAATTCAAATTCTGGTTGATTGCGCACAACGATGATATCAAATGGTTCGATCTGATAATTTGATGTAGCATCAAATTCGTTTAACGCTTTCGATATATTTATTGCTTTAACAATAGTTTGTGTTGGTTGATTGTCTTTAATGATGATTCTAAAAATTTCTATTCGATTGGAAGATGCAGAATAATTAAATCCTCCGGAAAGTGAAATTGCATCTTTGACTGTAAGCCCTTTACTATACTGGAATTTGCCAGGCTTTTGTACAGCTCCTAAAATTTCTATTTGCATAGCTTCAGTAAAATCACCTTCTGATACTACTACCAAACTATCAAATGCTTCCAAAGCTAAATTCTGATCAGAGCCTACTTTGGTCATTGCATCGACGATATTTACACGAACTACATTTACTTCATTATTGATACCTGGTTTTTTTCTAAACAAGTATGCATACATCCATGCTTCAGGTCGCAATCCTCCACAATAGGTCACGATATCTTTGATGCGCATATTTTTATCTGCATCATAATCAAATTTATTTGGATTCTTTACTGCACCTATTACATTGATGTAAGATTTGTTTGTGAAATATTCTAAACGATAAATCTTCAATTCATCTTTTGGCTGTAATAATAAATTTTCAGACAAATCTCCTTGTAATATTTTTTCTACATTGACACGCAATAATCCAACAGTATTATCGGGATTGGTGCGTATGATAAATGCATTTTTTAAATTTGAATTTTCAGTGAATTGTACTTTTTTGACGAGGTCTGAGATTCTCATCGTTTCATTGTATTGAAAATTGGCTTCTGCTCTCACTTCACCTTTTACAAAAACAAAATTTTCGGAAGAAGTCTTAACGCGGTATATTGTGACGATATCTCCTTTTTCCAATTTGAAATCTCCACCTTTGGAAATTAAATCTGAATAGGGTACATCTAGAGAAATTCGTTTATCATTCTGGAATCGTTCCACTTGTACTGTTTTCTGAATAGCATCCGGTGTTAATCCACCTGCATATTCGATCAATTTCTTGAGACCTTCGGTTTCGATTAATTCATACTGAAATGGTCTATTAATGGCACCTGCAATTGTTACCGTGAGTTCAGCAACTGGAACTTGAATTACATCATTATTTTCTAAATAAAAATCTTGATCAATAGTAGGATTTGCCATAAACTTATAGACATCTATCCTACGCTCTACACCATTTCGAATTAATTTTACTTTACGAACAGATCCTATGTTGGTAGGTCCTCCTGCTGCTATAAGTGCATTGAATGCAGTATTGATCGCAGGAATGGTGAAACCTCCATATTGATATACTTCACCGAATATATTTACATTAATATTTCTTGAATAATTTAATGAAACTTGAAAATCATTATCTCCAAATCTATAGAATCTTTTGAAATAATTTTTTAACATTGGTTTCGCTTTACCAATAGTTACTCCTTTAAGAAAAATGCGCGGCATTCTATCTGGTGCAATATATCCATCGGCATTGATTTCATAAGTCTCATTCAATTGAGACATTCCCCAGATAGCAACGGTAACTTGATCACCTATACCAAGAATATAAGAATCTGGTGGTTTAATATCATTGGTCTGTCTGAACAATGCAAGACTCTTATTACGAAATATATTTTGTCCCCAAATGGCAGTTGGTTCTGTTACTACTGGTTCTTTACCTTCTTCAAGTACCGGATCTTTTTCTACACCTCCAAGTTTTGCATCTATTGGTTTATTCTCTTTTGCATTTTCTATTTTAGAATTCGTTACTTTAATTGATTTGTTTGAATTGGCAGCAGCATTTCCTTTTGTATTTGATGATGCTTTCTCCGCTTCAATTTCTTTAATCGCTGCTTCAATCGTGCTTTGCATTTGCAATGCTTGTTCTGGAGACATTGACTTTAAGTCATCCAAATTTATGCCCTTCTCTGCAAGTTTTGCTTTAAGTTCATCTTCTGAAATCCCTCTTTTATCCAACTCATTACGCGCCTGTTGTTCAACTATTTGCTTTTGTTGAGCAATAACTTGTGCAGAATTGCCATATAGTAAGGCTAAAAATAATATTTGAAGATAAATTTTAAAATTAAACATTCTACGATTCTATTTTTGTAAATAATGTTTGTCATAATAAGACTGATATTCTCCTGAAGTCACATTTTTTAACCAATTTTCATTCTCAAGATACCAATCTACTGTAGCTTCCATGCCTTGTTCTACTCTATAACTTGGTGACCAAGACAAATCCGCTTTTATTTTGGATGCATCAATAGCATATCTCATATCGTGACCTGGACGATCTGTGACATAGTGAATTAATTTTGCAGAACTTCCTTGTTCTCGATTCAATTTTCGATCGAGGATGTTGCAAAGCAAATGAACGAGATCAATGTTTTTCATTTCGCAATCTCCGCCGATATTATATGTCTCTCCATTTTTTCCTTTATGAAAAATAAGATCTATTGCATTCACATGATCACCCACCCAAAGCCAATCTCTTACATTAAGACCTGCACCATAAACTGGAAGTGCTTTGTTGTGTATAATATTATTGATCATTAATGGAATCAATTTTTCTGGAAATTGATATGGTCCATAATTATTGGAACAATTGGATATGACCGTTTCTAAATGATAGGTATGAGAAAATGCCCGAACAAAATGATCTGATGATGCCTTGGATGCAGAATAGGGCGAACGAGGATCATAAGCTGTTGTTTCAACAAAATGACCAGTATCTCCCAATGAACCATAAACTTCATCAGTACTTACGTGATAGAATCTATTGCCTTGATTTTTTGGCCAGAATTGCTTGGCTGCCAATAATAAATTGATCGTTCCCAAGACATTGGTCATCACAAATTCTGTTGGATTTGTGATACTGCGATCTACATGTGACTCTGCAGCAAGATGAATGACATCCGTTATTTTTTCATTTTGAAATATTGCATTGATTTCTTCACTATTGACAATATCTGCCTTTATGAATTTGTAATTTTCGGCATCTTCTACATCGTGAAGATTCCCTAGATTTCCTGCATAGGTCAATTTATCCAAATTCAATATAAGATAATTTGGATACTTCTTTACAAATTGTTTTACCACATGAGAACCAATGAATCCAGCTCCACCTGTGATTAATATTCGCTTACTAAATACTTGTTCACTCATCGACTTTTACAATTTTTTAAAATATTCATAAGTTATAGCCAGTCCTTTTGCTCGATCGAAGGAATGAGACCATTTTAATATTTCATTAGCTAATGTGATATCAGGTCTTCTTTGCTTTGGATCATCAACTGGGAGAGGATGAAACGAAATTTCTGCTTTTGGATTATTCACCAAAGCAATTATTTCTTTAGCAAAGTCCAACATCGTGATTTCTTGAGGATTACCTAGATTCACAGGTAGTGCATAATCACTTAACAATAATCTATAGATTCCTTCTACAAGATCATCGACATAACAGAAAGATCTTGTCTGTGTGCCATCTCCAAAAATGCTCAGTTTTTCACCACGAATTGCCTGAGAAAAAAAAGCTGGTAAAACTCTTCCATCCTCCATGCGCATTCGAGGTCCATAAGTATTAAATATCCTCACAATCCTTGTCTCCAATCCGTGGTAGCGATGATAAGCCATCGTGATCGCTTCTTGAAATCGCTTCGCTTCATCATACACGCCGCGAGGACCAATAGGATTGACATTACCCCAATATGTTTCTTTTTGTGGATGTTCTAATGGATCCCCATAAACTTCACTTGTCGAAGCAATGAGCAATCGCGCTTTCTTCTCCTTTGCTAATCCCAATAAATTATGTGTTCCCAATGATCCTACTTTCAAAGTCTGGATCGGCATTTTCAGATAATCAATTGGTGAGGCTGGAGAGGCAAAATGCAAAATATAGTCTAGCCTTCCTGGAACATGCACAAATTTACTTACGTCATGATGAGCAAAAGAAAATTCTTTCAGACCAAACAAATGTTCAATGTTGGCAATATTTCCAGTCAAGAGATTATCCATCCCAATGACTTCATAGCCCTCTTTTATAAATCGATCACATAGATGAGATCCAATAAATCCTGCTGCGCCAGTGACTAATACACGTTTTTTGTCCATATCGTATGCAAAGATATAAAATCTATAATAGTTCTGATAATCAATATACAATATATAAAACTAATAATTATTGAAAAAAATTATATTTATATATTTGTTTGAAGAACAATAGTTAATATATATTAATTTAATTTAATATAAAATTCTACAATTTCTTTTTTTTGATAAAAACTATGGTTCCTTAAAATAAAGCGCAGGGTATATTCAGATGGATTGGACAATTAAATCATCCACATTTTATGAAATAATAGTAAGGATTGCACTATCTCCATACTAATAATTTTAAGATCATTTAAAAATTATATATTTGGAACTTATAATAAATGGAATAGAATTTTACTCCATTTCTAGATTTTAAAACAATCACATGTTAAGAAATTTATTCATTATAATCTGCAGTAGTAGTTATATTTTATGCTCCGCACAGATCGATTCTAGTTCTAAATTAAGTTTTAGTGGATATGGCGAACTGTATTATAGTTATGATTTTTCGAAACCTGAGAATCATGAGAAGAGTAGTTTTTTGTATAATCACAAAAGGCATAACGAAATCAACGCCAATCTCATCTTGCTTAAATCAAATTATAATTCAATCAATACTAGGGCGAATCTCGGTATCATGTTTGGCAACTATGCGCAATACAATTTATCCGCAGAACCCTCTTGGGCAAAACTCATTTATGAAGCCAATATAGGCGTGAAACTCTCCAAATCTAAAAGTCTTTGGCTCGATGCTGGGATCATGCCTTCCCATATAGGTTTTGAAAGCGCAATCAGTGCTGATTGTTGGACATTGACTAGAAGCTTATTAGCTGAGAATTCACCCTATTATGAGACAGGAGTTAAGCTAAGTTATACCAATAAAAAAGAAGATTTGAATATTGCACTACTTGCTTTAAATGGATGGCAAAAAATCCAAAGACCAGATGGTATTCAAAGACCTTCATTTGGTGTACAAGTTAATCTAAAACCAACTTCAAAATTCACCTTTAATTACAGCAATTTCATTGGCTCAGATCAAGTTGATAGTCTAGATTCTTGGAGATTTTTTCATAATTTATATGTCCAATATGATATCAATAAAAAGTTTTGGAATCCTTGCTGGTCTTGATTTTGGATTGGAAAAAAGCAATTACCATAATACAGATAGTTGGAATTCACCTGTGCTCATTTTAAGATATATTGCAAATAATAAAACAAGAATTGCATGTAGAGCGGAGCAATATAATGACCGCGATCATCTATTTATTACTTCAGGTAAAATCTTAGGATTCTCCACAAATATAGATCGACAAATCAATGATAAAATTCAACTCAGATTAGAAGGAAAAATATTGCATGCCGATGATGCAATATTTTCCTTCTCGAAGAAAGACAATTTCTCTTTAACCACGAATCTCACTATAAGAATATGATAGTATTCTTATTGATTTATTTTATAAGTTCCATTGAAATAGGCTTGAATCACATCAGACCATAAGTAATCTGCAACTTGTCTTCCCATTTTCAATCCTGCAATATTATCTGCTTGAACATGATATCCTCCTAATACTCGAGATATTCCGGCCATGTCCGCAGTAGAGGTAAAAGTCTCTAAAGGTAATGAAACTGGATCACCAGGAGTCTCAGTGATGATTCCACAAATTCGATTCTCTGTGACACCAAATTTATCACTACCTGTAAACAATTCTAACATTTTACCACAAGCTCCACTTACCGTACTATGTCCTGAAACATAGGCTGGAAATGGAGGAGAAACAAAGTTTGCTGGAGAGTATGGATGCCATCTTTCAGCTGGAATTTTTATTGTTCCTTTGTCAGGTCCGCCCCAACCTTGAATATCTATCCATAGCTGTAACTCCAACAGCAAAAACATCTTGACATCGCGATCTAAATTATTGTGATCTCGATTTGAAACCATCTGTGCAAAACGTAACCAATGTCCTGCTTGACCAGTCGACCTTGGACCATCTCTCATGAATTCGATAGTAGCTTTTCTTGTATGATCTAAATGTGCATTAAAATCCATCACTTCGTCGACTTCTTTTTTCAATTGCTCTGAGCCAACTTTTGGAAATTCTGGAGCTCTGAATTGAGCTGAACTTGTCAATCCAAAAGGTTTTACTCGATACCATTGCGGTGTCAAGAAATCAACCAAAAATGTATCCCCTTTTTCATTTACAAATGGAAGTGGATGCCATCTGTCTGGATCCAAGACACGCTTGTAAGTATTTACTGCCTTGTAACAGGTATAATCAGAATATGGTATATTTTGCCCTCCGATTTCATTACCCAATTGATTCGCACCATCATTATGTCTGAACTCAATAAGCGCTTTCGCAGATAGATTCCCTATTCCCTCCGGCTTTGTTGGATCCATACTCATATTATTTGGATCAAATCCCATCTTTCTAAACTCTGATTCCAAATATTTTAAATCAAATGGATAAAGATCAACTAATATTCTATAAGCTGCATAACCGATAGCAATCTCCTTATTTCGGTTCGTTCTCTCATTCTTAGGTCTCCTCAAAGTTCCACCTGTACGACTCGCCACTGCTACATCATCATAAGGTGCCCAAGCATCATACATCGCATTGGTAAATATACCTAATTGTCTAGATTGGATGGTCGGTTTTGCACCAACTCTATCTACGTCATTGGCAGTGACTTCAAGTGCTATATCCAGCCATTTATAAGCTTTGGTTTGGTCCACCTTAGATTGAGCTGAAATAGTATTGATTAGAGTAAACAATACAGCTAGTAAACTAAAATTGAAAGGATTTTTGATTTTTAAATTCGTCATGAAATAAATATTTTCGTCGTTTTCGTCTACAAAATTAATAACTATCCCTTTTTATATACTCCAAATACATGAAGCGGGACATTCAATGTACCAATTGGCTAAAAAAAAGGATAAAATACCTCCTTGTCTTTTATTTCGAAGAAAAATCATAGACTGACACTAAGGCTCAAACTAAAAAATTCACAATCAACGTTACATATTAAATATAATTATAATGTGTTGATAAAATTAAATCTTATTTTCATTACATGAGCAGCAAACCTTGTTGTACCTTCGTTGTCACTAATGATGAAAAAAGTAGTTTTAGTTAGCATTCTTGCAATAGTTTTTTTTAGTCGGCTATTTGCTCAAGAAATAATAGAAAAACCGATAGCTTCCTTTATCGGAATTGATATAAATTATGGATTCGGGCTGCCACTGGCTGATCTCAAATCGAGATATGGACAGCATCTTATTGTTGGTTCTGACTTGATTTTTCAGCCCAAATCTACAAAATGGGCTATAGGTCTATCAGGTCATTATGGATTTGGAAATAATGTCAAAGAAGATGTTGTTTCCGCCTTTCGCACTCAACATGAAGGATTGTTGATAGGAAGTGATGGCTTTCTAGCAGAAGTAAAGTTGAAAGAAAGAGTTTATATAGCTCAAGTGTGGCTTGGAACTATAGTGCCTCTTGGCTCTCAACGCTCAGCCCGTCATGGAATTCGAATTAAGTGTGGTTTGGGTTATTTCAAGCATTTTATAAAAATTCTTGATGAATCTCGATCCTTGCCACAGTTCAATGATGAATATATCAAAGGTTTGGATCGCAGGACTGGAGGTATCTTAATTAGCAACTTTACAGGTTATGAATATTTAGATAATAAAAATAGGATTTGTTTTTATGTTGGAGTCGAACCGATGTGGGGATTGGGAAAATCTTTGGCGAATGTTCAGTACGATACAAATCCTTATAATGGCCTCAGCTCTCGGAATGATGTTTTGTTAAATTTTAAAGCAGGGTGGATTATTCCATTAATTAAAATCAGGAAGTCTGATGAAATAGAATACTAATGCTATTTGTATACAATGTTTTCATCAATTGTTATTTTACTTTAATTAGAATTGCTGCTTTTTTTCGAAAAGATGCAAAAAAGTGGGTCAATGGAAGGGCGGTTTTTGATCAAAAAATAAGTGAATTTAGCGCACTAAAAAATTCAGTATGGATTCATGCTGCTAGTTTAGGAGAGTTTGAACAGGGTAGACCATTAATTGAAAAAATAAAAAGTAAATTTCCGAACCAAAAAATTGTTCTAACTTTTTTTTCTCCTTCAGGTTATGACATTCAAAAAAATTATTCCAATGCAGATATCGTAACTTATTTTCTTTCAGACAATAAGTCGGATGTAAAAAGAATGCTTGAGCTGTTTAAACCAAGTCTTGTAATTTTTATCAAGTACGAATTTTGGTTTCATACGATTAAGGAAATAATAGACAGAAAGATACCACTCGTTTTTATATCAACAGTAATGCGCAAGGATTCTTATTTATTGAATCCGATAGCAAGTCAATTACTTCGATTGCTTGCTCGAGTCGATAAAATTTTTTTGCAGGATAAAACTAGTTTTAAATTGCTTGAACAAAGAGAATTTAGGAATATTGAGCTTGTTGGAGATACAAGGTTGGACAGAGTGATTGAGATTGCAAGTCAAGAATTTTCGGATGATATTATTTTGCATTTTATTTCCAATCGAAAAGTACTTGTCATTGGTAGCTTATGGGAGTCTGATTTGAATGTTATTACTTTGGATTTGCATAATTTTATTCATGAGGGATGGAAGATTATTATAGCGCCACATAAGATAGAAGCGCAAATTTTGAAGTCCATCGAATCAATTTTTTATGACAAAACTTCTCGTTATTCTTCATATGAGAATATGGATAAGCAAGTATTACTTATAGATCAGATAGGATTGTTGTCTCGATTGTACCGGTTTGCAGATTTTGTATATATTGGTGGAGGTTTTGGACAGGGCATTCATAATATTTTGGAACCATTAGCATATTGTAAGCCAGTTGCTTTTGGACCTAAATTTCATAAATTTAAAGAGGCTGAAATTGCAATTGAATTTGCTTATGGTTTTGAAATCAATGAAGTAGGTGAGTTAGTAGCCATAGCAACTAAAATGACAGATAGTGAACTAAAAAGGTATAAACAGTCTATCCAAGAATATTTAGATCAAAATCGAGATGCAAGTGAAAAAATATTTCAATATTTGCAAGCCAAAAAATGGATACCTATATGCTGAAAGAGCAAATTCTTCAAATTCAAGAGCAAGCTACCGATCTCAGAGTCATCGTCATTGGCGATATCATGATAGATAGGTATTATCATGGTGTCGTGACGAGGATATCTCCAGAAGCGCCTGTACCAGTTTTGGATTGGAGAAAAACTGTGGATCGGCCAGGCGGGGCTTCAAATGTTGCTTTGAATTTGAAGAAACTGAATTGTCAAGTTGAAATGATATCAGTGATTGGAAAAGATGACTATGCAACTATTGCTAAGCGCCAAATGAATGAGATAGGCATTGTGACTCACTTCTATCAAGAAGAAGATCGCGCGACTACACTTAAATCAAGGTTTTTAGCAGATCATCATCAGTTGCTTCGACTTGATCAAGAAGATACTCATCCTATATCAAGTGAAGCCGAATCATTTATTTTAAATTCATTTTCACAAGCTATAAAAAAAGGGATTTCAACGGTGATTTTGCAAGATTATAATAAAGGAATTTTTCAAGAAGATCTGATACATCAGATTATTTCCTTAGCCAATCTCAATCAAATTCCAGTTTGTGTGGATCCTAAGAAGGATCATTTTTTTGACTATAAAAATGTAAGTTTGTTTAAGCCAAATCTCAAAGAAGCAAAAGCAGCTTTGCAAATCCCAAGTCATAAAAAAGTTAATATTCAAGTTATTTTTGACGAATTGTTGCTGAAATTGAATTGTAAGAATTTGATGATCACCTTAGCTTCGGAGGGCTTAATTATTGGAAATGAACTTGAGTCCAAAATTGTCCCAACGAAGGAGCGGCTTGTTAAGGATGTCAGTGGTGCAGGAGACACCGTGATCAGTGTGGCAGCAATTTGCACGGCTCTCAATGTATCACATGCGGTTATGGCAGATTTGTGCAATTTAGCCGGTGGTATTGTATGCGAATCTCCTGGTGTATCTACAATCACATGGGAAGCAATAGTAAAAGATCTAAATTAGTCCATTTTAAAACAAATATTGGTGTGCAATTATAGTTTTATTATCTTTGTCATCAATTATATCGAAATTATTATAGTAAAAATTATCATAATATGAATTTTAGACATTACTCATTTCTTGTTTTGGTCAGTTGCATTGTAAATGTGATGAATGGTCAGACTACACTTTGGGGTGGACCCAATGATCCAAATTCGACATTTTCGAATGGTATAGGTGGATGGACTACAGAAGGTATTAATTCATCTACAATTGATTCTAGTAAAAATGCAATTTGGAATTGGTCTTCGACTGGAGATGGAAAAAATGGCGCATATTGGTCAGGGCCAGGAATAGCGTCTCCAACAGGGAGCACTGGTGCTATGATATTCAATTCAGATTTTCTTGACAATGGTGGAAATGATTTAAATGAAAGAGGTGGTGTAGCTCCTGGTCCACATACGGGTGCTTTGGTTAGTCCAATGATTGATTGTTCAACTTTTGGATCAGTTGTTTTGAAGTTTAATCAGTATTTTAGAAATTATGAGGCGCAATGTTTTGTAGATGTTTCTACAGATGGGGGAGTATCTTGGATAAACGGCCAGAAAGTGAAGGAAGGTTTTCCAATAGAAGACATTACCTCAAATGATGATGTACAATTGATCGATTTAAGCGGGATAGCTGCTAATCATGATAGTGTAAAGATTCGTTTTGTTTTTGACGGAGATTACTATTTTTGGTTGATCGATGATGTGAGTTTAATTAGTTTACCTGATTTTGATTTAAGTATTGAATCAACAAGATATCCTGCGAGAGCGTATCGTCAGCCAATATCTCAGATTTGTAATGATACGATGCGATTTGGAGCTGTAGTTAGCAATCTTGGGGCAAAGGATCAAGCAAATACAGAGTTGAAAGTAGAATTATTTGATGAGAAATTGGTAAGTCTCTTTAGCGATGTAGCCATTCTATCCAATCTAGCAAGCAATGATGACAACAAATTGATTGAAGTTGCGAAGTTCTATTTGCCAAATAAATTGAACATAGGAAAGTATTATGTAGCTTATAGTTTAAGCTCTTCAAATCAAGATTATTATGCAGGTAATAATGTTGCAATAGATTCATTTGAAATAAGTGGTTTTGAATTCGCTCTAGAAGATGGAGCTACTTCAGGTATCAGAGCGAATGCAGGATTATCATATTCAGTTGGTGCTTTGTATGAGACTTCAGATTGTTGGAATGCAAATGATCGATTCATTGCAACTTCTGCTGATATTGCATTAGCTTCAAATCCTGCTTCTTCATTGGCAAATTATAATGTTCAATTATATTTGTTGAAAGTGAATGCATCTGTTGCAAGAGATTTTAGCAATTTTGATAAAACGAATGCTGAGAATTCAACATCAGTATTTCAACTATCAGCAGTGGACTTTGTAGGCGCAAATCAGTCAAACTACGATTTAATAAAAGTACCACTTACTGACAAACAAAACAATACCCCTAATGTGAGACTTGAACAAGGTACAAGATATATAGTATTAGCAAAGCATCCAGAAGAAGCAAATCGCAATAATCCAGATACTTGGAAATTTCATGGCGTGAGCAATGGTGTAAATTATCCATTTAAAATCAGACAAACACCAGTGATAGACAATTTAGGAACTTGGGATTTTTGGGATGGATCAGAAGCTCCTGTTCTGCGATTAAATATTGCCATCAATACAAAAATTGATGAGAAGCCATTGAGTCAAAATGTGATTCAATTACTTAGTAATCCAGTTAATGAAGAATTGAAATTTAGTTTGAAATTTGATCTTAAAACAAATGCAAATATCACGATATTCAATCAAGATGGAAAAGTATTAGATTTCAAATCTTTAAAAAATGTTACAGCTCAAACTGAGAAAATCAATGTAAATTATTTGACAGCAGGAATCTATTATGTAAGAGTATCTACTTCACAAGGGACTAAGACTTTATCTTTTATGAAGTCATAATTCTTCGATTAAAAATAATGAAAAGCTTAAAAGGCGAATTTTAGTTTAAAATTCGCCTTTTTTATTTTCTTGAAATAAATTTTGAAATAAAATGAGAAATATAAAATTCAAAGTAGATCGAATCAGTTTGCTTGGATTTTTATTTTTTATTGGAATTATAAGAATTTTAATCATAGGTAGAGGAGCAGCCTCAACTCCGGATGAATCTAGATATTGGCATGGATTCAAAGGTAGTTATGAGATCGCTCAAGGTAATTTTAACGAAGGAATATCTGATTTTTTTGAATTGAATGGCAGACCATTATTGCCATTACTTCATTTACCCCAATACATTATTCAAGCTGTCATTCAGGGGATGTTTGATATAGATCCAAGATCTGTTCAATCTCTTTATGTTGTTCAATTTTGGAATGTTTTATTAAGTCTTGTATTGCTCTACTTTTTTTATAAAGTATTGAAACAATGGGTTGGAGTTGGTCATATAGATGCATTATTATTTACAGGTTTATTTGCTGCCTTTCTGGATTCAAATTTATTTTTAAGACATTTAGTTCCTTATGATTGCGTATTGCTTTTCTGGTTTATTTTATTTAATTTTCTAAGAAATTTGAATAGTAGGATCGTTGGAATTGGAATTACAGTAATTACATTAATGTATCCCGGTTATTGGCCTATTTCAATAATGGCAATTTTATTGAGCATAAATTATTTTATTGTGCAAAATAATTGTGTCTCGAGAGTGAGATGTTTACTTGAATTGGTAATGGGGTTATCGCTTCCCGTTGTGCTTATCTCTTTCGCGTGTTATTTACTTGGAATTCCTTTTGCAGAAGACATTAGTCAAGCAGCTAATAATTATTTGTATGAACTCTCCTTGCCTTTTGTAGGAATTCTAGAAAGTGTGGTTCGGTATTATTTTATTCAAGATGGATATATAGGAATATTGGTATTGAGTTCAGCAATTCTAGGTATTGTAATTGTGTTATTTAAAAATTTTAAGAGTGAATCGCATGATGATTTGTCAGTAGTTGCAATTTCTATTTTACTAGCATTATTTGTTTATATAATCGTAGGGAATTGGAGCAATCAAAAAATGCTTTATGGTAGAATGATTAAAATGTTTTCACCATTTTTTGTTGTTTTTTCTTGTTTGGTGTATTTTAAATATGCGCAAACTAGGATGAAGATTTGGCTTCAGTATAGTATAGGTGTTTTGATCTTGTTAAAGTTGGTGAGTCAAGTGTTTGAGCTGAATCAAATTTATTATCCAAGAGATCTACTACATGAGTATTCAGCATCAGAGAAGAGTATAGGATTTGTATATAATGTGTTGGAGGAAAATTGCCTGAATAGAACTAATGAATTTAAAGCCACATATTGTTTTACAGTGCCTCCAAATAGCTTTACATCAAATTCCAATCAGCATTTGCTTTTTGTAAATTTTGCAATCCCTGATCATATAAATCCTCATTGGGAATCACTGCCCACTTTTTTAGATGACAAATTGATTTTTGCAGGAGTGCATTATTATGCATATCCTCCCTATACACTTGATTGGATTCCAAAAGTGCAAATGGATGAAGAGCAGAAATTATTGCAATTGAAAATATATGAGCAAAAGGCTAATTGATAGTTTTGCTTAGTCAGATAATTCAGTAATTTACTTCCGATCAAATAGTTAAATTGTAAATATCCTAATATCTATAGTTGTCATCTTATTATTCCAAATTTAGTCTGTTTTTTTATCAGATAGACATTAATTCTCATATTTAACTTTGTAATGTCTGCATTTGTTGATTTCGTATAAAATTCATTTATATTCACCATATTAATTAAAATATTTTATTTTGTCATACGTCCGTCCAAAATTTCAATCGTGCGTTTTTTAATTTCTTCAGAGATAGCATCAGCTTGATTTGATTTCGCATAATGTGATATAGCTATGGAAATTAAGCTATCGTTTATGTTATATTTCTTGTACAATTCATTTTTGGATTCCATGAGCATACTATCCTTTAGATAGCCATTAAGATCTTTGAATCGGATATCAAAGAGATCTGATTGCGCCATGATTTCGATAAAATCTTCTTTAGAGAGTACGTTTGAAATCGAAGAAGTGTTGTTTTGATTGCAAGAAGTGATCAGGACAAAGAGTATTAAAGAAATAGTGAGTCGCATTTAGTATATTTCAGATTTTGGAAAATAATGAGATTCAATTTCAATTTGATCAAAGTCTATTTCTTCCCATTTTTTTGTTTGCTTTACGTTACACTTGATAATTCCGCAGGTGGGCACTTCCATTAGTAGAGCATTGCTGATTCTATTTGCAAAATAGGATATGCCAGGATTATGTGCAAATATCATAACATCTGTAACGCATTCTTCTAGTTCATTGATATGTGACAATATATCAAATTCGGAAGCGTGATATAATTTTTCTGAAAGCCGAATTGCTGGATTTTTTGTTTTAAAGGTATTTGCGAATATTTCACATGTGGTTTTAGCTCGTAAAGCTGTACTTGAAAAAAGAAGAAGATTGTCCTGAATTTGATTTAAAATTAAATCCGCCATTCGAGGCGCGTCGTGATTTCCTCGTTCATTTAATGGTCTATCATGATCTCTCATATTGGCGTCGGCCCAAGATGACTTAGCATGACGTACGATCCAGATTTGATTAGGCATAAGCTTAAATTGTGCAGGTAAAGATTGATTATTTCTATTGCAAAAAAAAAGCAGCAATTAATGCTGCTTTGACTATCACTTGATATAATTTTTTAAAATTAGGACAATAAATACCTCTTTTTTCAGGTCCACAAATATTGTAGATGAATGAAAATTCAAAAGAGTTATTTGCAGGTGATGCTTTACGCAATCCAGAAACGTTGACATCGTAGCTCAAACCGATTCCAAATTTGTTGTAATCGAATCTTGTAGATAATATTACTGCATCGCTATGTATACCTGAATTTAATTTATTACTAATTCTTGTCCACAATCCAGCTTGGAATGATTGTTTGTCATATCTTGATTTACTCATATCAAATCGAAAACTCGTTCCTCCATTGACTTGAAAATGTGGCCCTTGAATGAATGTTACAATACCTGGAACGATGGCAGTTCTTTTATTAATGGCAAAAATACCACCTCCATGTACTGTTAATTTTGAATACAAAGGAGACGCAGTGAAATTTGGATTGGAAGGTGAATAATGGTTTTGTAAAGGCTCATTCAAATGTGAAAATGATCCCCCGATATAGTAGTTATTTTCTTTATCTAAAACGGAAAACCACAAGATACCAATAGCTACATCGGCGAATAAAAATCCTGGATCGATGCTGTATTTTGTGTTTTCTACAGTTGTTCTGCCAGAAGGACCTACACCTGCATCAATTTGATCTCCGAATAAGGCATTGTGAAAATTGATACTTCTTTGGTTGATTCCTCCCTCAGCGCCAAAAACTAAGTAATGGGCGGAAGTTCTCGAACCAGCCATTCTTTTGCTATATGCTCCTGAAAGTTTGAATTGTAAAGTAGAAAAATCTAAAGATCCAGCTTTGTCACCCCAAAATGTACCTCCAAATCCGAAGTAATCATATCTCCCAACAGGAATTTTTTGATCAAAAGAAAGATTAAAGGTATTAAAGGATTTGCTCTTCAGGATAGGAGCCCATTGATTCCTATAGTTTGCTAAAAACCTCATTTTGCAGTTCATGACACCCGTCATTGCTGGGTTGAGGTTCAATGGGGACATATAAAATTGTGAAAAATGTATGTCCTGTGCTCCCATAAACAATGGTAAAGCGAATATAAATATGTATAAAATTCGTTTCATGCCTACTACTTTATGAATGCCTAAATATACTACGACTTTTGCAAATCGCGTTCCAAATTTTTTAGAAATGTCTATATTTTTCATTTTTATATATAAATTTTGTCAATATATGCGCTCTAAAGCCCCAAATTTGTGGATCAATATATCATCTTGTTCGTTAGCAACTTCAATCAAGTTCTTAATTATTTTAAAAGCCGTTTCTTGATGAAAGTATTGGTCGAACAATAGTGTGCTTAGAATGATGTCATTATTCCTCACACTAAAACTAAGACCCCTCATCTTGTAATTTTGTTGCAAGAGGTAAATATAAATTTCTTTTATTTTTTCCTTGGGTAAAGTAGATAGGATAGCATCACCAGCGATAAGCCCTGACTCTTCATGATAGCTAATCAATATTTTAGCCGAACCTTGATTGACTTCCCAATTGTATGGGCCCCGTCGAGTTAAGTTGATATCAAAATGTAAGGCAGTCAAAAGACTTTCTATCTCTCGTTTGATCCCAGTTGCTTCGTAGGGCTTAATATCAGAGATCATTTGGATTTTAACGCCGCAATGTGGACAATAGGGCAGTTCTGTGTTTGGCTCATTCACAATATTAGCACATGAAAGACATCGAACACCTGGCCGATTGCCTTTTTCTGCAAAATCTCGTAATGACTCTATCAAATATTTCGATGGCAAAGAAAATCCAATATTTTGACCATTCTGGATAATAAAAGTGTTGACTCCGATCACTTTACCAGCTTGATTGATCAATGGGCCGCCACTATTTCCTGGGTTTAGTGCTGCATCATGTTGAATGTAATAAATCTCATTTTGCAGATGGGCTGTATTGGATACAATGCCTTGTGTTGCCGTATATTTGAGTCCGAATGGATGGCCTGTAGCAAGGACAAGATCTCCTTCACTAATTATTTCGGAATTTCCTAATTCGATTTCTAATGCATCAGTTAAATTAGGAGCTTTGATAAATGCAAGATCTAATCGGGGATCTATAAATAGAACTGGCTGAAGCGATCTTGAAATATTTTCAATTTCGACTACGACTTCTCTATTATTGCGCACCACATGTTCATTTGTAATAATTAGATTGTATTTTTTAAGGTAAAATCCAGTCCCTACAGAGAATGGTGTTGCAATCTGTACAACTACTTTTTTATACTTTTCAATGACCACTTTAAGCATAACTACATATTTGCATCTCGTAGGACGATGACCAATGATTTTAACATCAAATAATAACTATCTTCAGATAAGGTATAGGTATAATTAAAATTTGGGTTTATCGATTTTGCTGAATTAAAAATCTGTTGTAATTTCTTTTTAAGATCATGTAAATTAATTTTAGAGTCTGATTTATTGTCGTTTATCATTTGAAAAAAATCAGGTTCTGTAAGTTCAAAATAGAGGATAGCAACCTGTTTCATCGGCATACTAAAAGAATAGTTATAAAATAAATAACCAATGATATAAGTGCAAATTGCTTCACAAATCTGAAAATGTTTGTTTTCAAAATACCAATCAAACGACTTGAATTCAGCATCAATTATTTCTTTTAGTTGGGCTTGATTAATTTGATTCGTCCAAGAAAATGTCGAATGAACATTGTACAATTCTTTATCAAAACTAACTTTGTCAATCTGATCTATTTGATTGTATTTTAATTTTAGTGAATTTATTTTTTCGCCGAGATCTGTTGATTTATTTCGAAAATAATCTTGGAATGCTTCTTCTAGATATTGCATCATTTTTGCCTCAGGCTTAATCAAAAAATCTAATTTATAGAGTCCAGCTAAGAGAATGTAGGTTAATGCACCTTGAAATTTATCTGGATTTAAAGCACCTAGTGAATTTGGGTCAAGACATTTTTTGATTGTGTTTTTAACCAATAACCATTTTGCTTCTTTTTCTAAATTATCGATCGGGATAACATCTGCAGAGTTGACGGGTTGCAAAGAACTAAAATCTATAGTGATCGTATCATCTTTTCGATCCGCATATTGTGCAATTTCTTTCAGGCCATAAAATATTTTATAAGGGGAAGCCTCTTCAAGATATGAATCAAAAAGTAAGCAAATCGTTTGATCATCGCTCAACGCAAATCTACCATATTGTAAATGATAAGTAGTTTCTATTGCTTCACGCAAAAAACCTATTTTCATTTCTATGGGATGAGCTAACTTTACTTCTGCATAAAAGAATTCATTCTTAACATATCCTGTAATGATTTTCGATCCTTGAATAAACGAAAAATTTATTTCATTTTCAGTTTGTGTATAACTTAAGTTCGTTTTTTGAGAATTCAATAAATATTCCAATAATTGGACAATACTTAGTACATAATCTGATTTTTCATAATGTAAGATTGCTTGATCCCAAATTTCAGCTCTACTTGGATTGGAAAAATCATCTGTAAAACGACCAAAGACAAGTTCATCGCTATGTCTTTTTTCTTGATTTCCATTGATCAGATTTTGCCAAAAACCCATGATTGTTTTTAGTTTTAATTGCAAAGATAGATTTTGACTAGCGGAAACCTATTGTTTTAAAGATTTTTTTTTGAACTTGATTAAAAAGCGTATAAGAGCTTATTTGCTAGTTGGAATTAAAAAATGAATTTTAATTTCGCTATTTTTGAGCTAAAATTTGAATATGCAATTTCGTACAGAATTTAAAGTAGAAAAATCGAATTCAAATTTTCATTATAACGATCAAATATTTTGTATTGGTTCCTGCTTTGCAGAGCATATTTTCGATAAATTAATTCACGCAGGTTTTCATGCATTTAAAAGCCCATTTGGTATCGTGTTTAATCCATTATTAATTGTTGAACAATTGAATTCTATTGTAGAAAATAAATTTGATTCAAGGAATTTATTTGAAAGTCAGAATATGTTTTTCTCTTGGCAGCATCATAGTAAAATTACTGCGTTATCAAAAGATGAAATGTTGAAGAAAATTACAATGGATTTATATGCAGCACAAAGCAACATATTGTCTGCATCAAAAGTGATTATTACGTTGGGGAGTAGCAATTATTATTTTCACAATATTGAAAAAATTAATGTGGCAAATTGTCATAAAATGCCTTCAGTAGTATTTGAAAAAAAAGATGCAAGTATAACTGAGATTGTTGTAGCATTTCATCCGCTGATTCAACTGCTACTTGAACGAAATTCTGAAATGAAAATTATTTTTACTGTAAGTCCTGTAAGATATCTTCGAGATGGTTTTGTTGCAAACAGTCGGAGTAAATCGAAATTGCAACTTGCTATTGCGGAATTAGAACAACAATACGAATCAATTTCATATTTTCCATCATATGAACTATTTATGGATGATTTGAGAGACTATCGATATGTTAAAGAAGATTTAGTTCACCCCAATGAATTTGCAATTGAATATATTTGGCAGAAATTTTGCGAATATTATTTTACATCTGAGACATTGTCTATCAAAGAAAAAATTCTTGAGATACGAGCGATGCAACAACATAAACCAATCCATCCTAACTCAATTGAAAATACTCAATTCCAAGAAAAAATTAAGAAAAAAATAGTCGATCTACAATCCCTTTATCCTTTTCTACAATTATAGTTCAACGTTTGTTTACACTCGATTCTTCACTATTTCATCTACGATCAATGGATCGAGTAGAGTAGAGGTGTCACCAAGATTTTGCGTCTCTCCTTCAGCAATTTTGCGTAGAATTCTACGCATTATCTTACCACTACGAGTTTTAGGAAGTCCTGAAACAAATTGGATTTTATCCGGTTTTGCAATTGCACCAATAACTTTAGCTACAGTACTATTTATATCTAGACGAGTGAGATTTTGATCATCTAGTTTGCCACCATAAATAACATAAGCATATATACCTTGACCTTTGATATCGTGCGGATATCCTACCACAGCACTTTCCACTACACCTGAATGCATGTTTATGGCATTCTCAACTTCTGCTGTCCCGATTCTATGGCCACTTATGTTTAATACATCATCTACTCGTCCTGTAATTCGATAATTACCCTGATCGTCTTTGATGGCACCATCCCCTGTAAAATATAAATTTTCATAGGTTGCAAAGTAATTCAATCTGCAACGTTCATGATCTCCATAAGTAGTGCGTAAAATGCCTGGCCACGGTGCTTTTATACAAAGATTACCTTTGAGGAAACCATGTTCATCTTTTTCAGTAATTTCTATTCCTTTTTCATCAACCAAAACAGGTTGTACCCCTGGCAATGGCAGTGTTGCCCAACTAGCCTTATGAGGCGTAACCCCAGCCAGATTTGATATGAGGCAAGCCCCTGTTTCTGTTTGCCACCATGTATCTATTACTGGACATTTTCCTTTTCCAATATGTTCATGATACCATTTCCACGCCTCTTCATTGATGGGCTCTCCCACAGTTCCTATGAGTCGAAGTGAGCTAAGGTCTTTCCCTTGAATAGGCTCTTCGCCAAAACTCATTAAACTTCTTATGGCAGTGGGAGCGGTGTAAATAATATTGGCTTTATGTTTTTCAACGATCTCCCAGAATCGTCCAGCATCAGGCCAGGTAGGGATTCCTTCGAACATTAAGGAAGTTGCTCCTGAGCATAAAGGACCATAGACAATATAGCTGTGACCGGTAATCCATCCAATATCTGCGGTGCAGAAATGAACTTCACCAGGTTGATATTGGAAGACATTCACAAATGTAAATGTCGTCCAAATCATATACCCAGCACAAGAATGAACCACGCCTTTTGGTTTACCAGTACTTCCAGATGTGTATAATATAAAAAGCGGATCTTCAGCATCCATTTCTGCAGCTGGAAAATCTGGACTTCCCATCGTTTCCACTTTTTTAATTTCGTCTTCCCACCAGACATCTCTGCCTTTTATCATAGATACTGCCTGTCTTGTGCGAGTCAGAACAATGACTTTTTTTACAAAATTGCATTGAATCAAGGCATCATCAATGACTGATTTTAAAGGTATTTCTTTATTGCCGCGATAAGCTCCATCACAAGTTATAATAAATTCAGCATGTGCATCATGCAAACGATCTGCAATGCTCTGAGCGCTGAAGCCTCCAAATATAACAGAGTGGATTGCTCCAATTCTTGCACAAGCTAAGACAGCGACTGCAAGTTCTGGTACCATACCCATATATATACACACTCGATCACCTTTGGAAATTCCATTGTTCTTTAAGACATGACAAAATTGTGTCACTTTGAAATATAAATCTTTGTAAGTGATCACTCTATGATGCTCATCTGGATCATTTGGCTCCCAGATTATCGCTGGTTGATTTCCCTTTGTTGCAAGATGGCGATCTATACAATTTTCTGTAATATTCAGTTTTGCATTCTGAAACCATTTAATACTTGGCTCCTTAAAATTCCATTCTAATACCTTGTCCCATTTTTTTCGCCATTGGAAGTTTTCTGCAACTTCTCCCCAATACGTTTCTGGCGATTCAATGCTTTTAGTATAGGCTTCATTATAAGAATCTAAAGATTTAATTTGGTATGGATAAGACATAACTGAATTTTATAGTGCGAAAATAAGGCAATTATATTTTTTTGAATTAACAAACATGGTAAATTAGTATAGCTATCCTTTTATCTCATATCTCATTCCAAATTAATGACTATATTATGACATGACTTTGATGTTTTTATGAGTAGGGCCACATTAACGAATACCAAATAAATAGGATCTGCTTTATGAGGAAGTCTATTATAAAGATTGAGATATTGTAAACCGTTTTTCTTAGGCATTCACAAACCGAAAAATAAATTTCATCATCGATGGATTTCATTGCTAGCAAGAGTACCAAGTTTGACTTCAATTTCATTTGGTAAATGGGGCTTGGATAGCGTTTAAAAATGTACTATTTTGTAAAATAAAAAATAAATGATGGTAAAACTAACACTACGTTTACGCAGGGAAATTTTAATTTCAATTGCATTAAGTAAGCTATCCTAACAAAGTGATCAGGACGATAAAAAACAAGAATCACTTTAATTAATTTTGTAATATGTTGCAATTCATTAGTTTAAAGGAATTGTCCACATTATGTGGACAATTTGATTTGACAAATGCCCAAATCGAGTTTTATTTTTACAACATATTAAAAAAATGTATAATGTATATTTTCTCATATAAAAATTCAAATGTTCACTACAATAATGATGAAAATGTGTCAATTATATATGCAGTAAAAAAATATATCAAATATTTCATTATATATCATTTGAATATTTTTGAAAAAAACTACCTTTGTGACTCAATCCGAATTAAAACCAACTGAAAAAATCAATCCTTACGATGAACCTGCAACATGAGCCAATTTTAGTCGAAAATCCAGGACGGTTTGTCCTCTTTCCTATACAACATCAAGATATTTGGGAATTTTATAAAAATTCAGAAGCTTGTTTTTGGACTGCGGAAGAAATAGACCTTCAAGCAGATCTTGTCGACTGGAACAATAAGTTAAATGACGATGAACGACATTTCATAAAACACGTTTTGGCTTTCTTTGCGGCAAGTGATGGAATTGTGAATGAAAATTTGGCAGAAAACATGGTTCGTTCTGTCCAATATACAGAAGCAAAATTTTTCTATGGGTTTCAGATTATGATGGAGAATATCCATTCTGAAACATATTCATTGTTAATAGATACTTACATTAAGGATAATCAAGAAAAAGCAAAATTATTCAATGCAATAGATACAATGGATTGTGTCAGATTAAAAGCAGAATGGGCACTTCGTTGGATCGGGAAGGGAACATTTGTTGAACAATTGATCGCATTTGCAGCTGTAGAAGGAATCTTTTTTAGTGGATCATTTTGTTCCATATTTTGGTTGAAAAAAAGAGGCTTAATGCCAGGATTGTCTTTTTCCAATGAATTGATATCAAGAGATGAAGGAATGCACTGTGATTTTGCATGTATGATTTATAATAAACATATTGTAAATAAACTACCTAAAGAAAGTCTAGAAGCAATCATAACTGAAGCTGTCATTATTGAAAAAACGTTTGTAACAGATTCAATACCTGTCGCATTAATTGGCATGAATGCTGAAATGATGTGTCAATATATTGAATTCTGTGCAGACCGTTTGTTGATTTCATTAGGAAATCCAAAAGTGTACGGCTCAGAAAATCCTTTTCCATGGATGGATCTAATATCCATGAGAGGGAAAACCAATTTTTTTGAAAAAAGGGTCGGAGATTACCAGAAAGCTGGTGTCACGGGTGGACATGAGCAAAAAGTGTTCTCCATTGATGAAGATTTTTAATCAATAAAAGCCCATTATTTCAAACTCAAAACAAGAATAAAAATGCAAGTTTTAAAACGCAATGGAAAACGTGAAGACGTTAGTTTCGATAAAATTACAGCCAGAATCAAAAAACTTTGTTATGGATTGGATGCCAATTTTGTTGATTCTATAGAAATATCGAAGAAAGTTATACAAGGAATATACGACGGTGTTACCACTACTGAGTTGGATAATCTTGCTGCTGAAACAGCAGCTTCATTTGTAGCAGTTCACCCAGATTATGCTTTGTTGGCTGCTCGTATTGCGGTAAGTAATTTGCATAAAAACACCAATAAATCATTTTCAGAAACGATGATAGCGTTGTATGATTATGTTGACGTAAAAACAGATCAAAAAGCTGGGCTCATCAGTGAGGAAACGATTAAAGTAGTTAAGAAATATTCTGATAAATTAAACTCTGCAATTATATATGATCGCGATTATAGTTTTGATTATTTTGGATTCAAGACATTAGAGCGTTCTTATTTATTGCGTGCCAATACAAAGGTAGTAGAAAGACCACAGCATTTACTCATGCGTGCAGCGATAGGAATTCATGGAGAAAACATTGAAGCGGCAATAGAGACTTATAATCTTATGTCAGAAAAATGGTTTATTCATGCTACACCAACCTTATTCAATGCTGGTACTCCAAAACCACAATTATCTTCTTGTTTTTTATTAACGATGTCTGATGATTCCATCACTGGAATTTTTGAAACATTGAGTCGATGTGCGAAAATCTCACAATCAGCAGGAGGAATTGGTCTAAGCATTCACAATGTACGAGCAAAAGGAAGTTATATAAAAGGAACAGGCGGCACTTCTAATGGAATCATCCCCATGCTAAAAGTATTCAACGATACTGCACGTTATGTTGATCAAGGTGGTGGTAAGCGTAAAGGCGCTTTTGCAATCTACTTAGAACCATGGCATGCCGATATTGAAGAATTTCTTGAGTTAAAGAAAAATCATGGCAAGGAGGAAATGCGTGCTAGGGATTTATTCTATGCAATGTGGATACCAGATTTATTCATGAAACGTGTAAAGGCGGATTCAACTTGGTCCCTATTTTGTCCAAACGAGTGTCCAGGTTTGGATGATTGTTATGGCGAAAAATTCGAAGCTCTTTACCAACGCTATGAAGCAGAAGGAAAAGCTAGAAAAGTAATTCAAGCTCGAGATCTTTGGCTTAATATTATCGAAAGTCAAATTGAAACTGGTACGCCATATATTTTGTACAAGGATGCTTGTAATGAAAAATCAAATCAAAAAAATCTAGGTACAATCCGATCTTCGAATCTATGTACTGAAATCATAGAATACACTGCGCCTGATGAAATTGCTGTCTGTAATTTAGCTTCTATTTCATTGTCTAAGTTTGTAATTGATGGGGAATATGATTTTAAAAAGTTAGAAGAAGTGACGCGCGTCATCACTCGCAATTTAAATCGTATCATTGATATTAATTATTATCCTGTTGAAGAGGCAAGAAGATCAAATTTCCGTCATCGACCGATTGGAATCGGTGTTCAAGGTCTGGCAGATGCCTTTATTTTGATGAGACTCCCATTCGATAGCGAAGGTGCAAAAAAACTTAACCAAGAAATATTTGAAACAATCTATTATGCTGCAGTAAGTGAGTCTTGCGAACTCGCAAAGAAAACTGGAGCTTATGAGACATTCCCTGGATCACCGATGAGCGAAGGTATTTTTCAGTTTGATATGTGGAATGTAACACCTACTGCAAATCGATATGATTGGGAAGGATTGAGAAATCAAGTCAAAGAATTTGGAGTAAAAAATAGTTTGTTATTAGCTCCTATGCCAACTGCAAGTACATCTCAGATACTTGGAAATAATGAATGCTTTGAGCCTTATACTTCAAATATTTACACTAGAAGAACCTTATCAGGTGAGTATATTGTCGTGAACAAACATCTACTTGAAGATTTAATCAAAAGAGGTCTTTGGAATCAAACGATGAAAGAACAACTGATGGCAAATAATGGGTCTATTCTTAATATTCCTAATATTCCAATTGATCTTAAAGAATTGTATAAAACAGCTTATGAAATAAGCCAACGTGCTGTAATAGATATGAGTGCAGATCGAGGTGCATTCATCTGCCAAAGCCAAAGTCTTAATCTGTTTGTGGAGAATGCAACTTTTGGAAAATTGTCCTCAATGCATTTTCATGCTTGGCAAAAAGGTCTAAAGACAGGTATGTATTACCTAAGGACATCTGCTGCGGTAGATCCAATAAAATTCACATTAGGATCAGATCATCAACAAAAATATGTGACATCAAAATCAGATATCGATAATCCTGAAGTGGAAATCATCAAGACTAGTACTCACGCTTCCATTGTCAAACAAGATGCAAAAGCAATGCTTGTAGCAGTCGATGAAATCCCCGAAGGCTTGGTATGTACCATGGAAGATGGATGTATATCTTGTGGATCTTAATTCAAATTGTTTGATTTGGGGTTAAAGTGTGGATTGAGGATAAATCCTGTTCGTCATGTCCACAGGGAATTTGTTATTCAAAAGTGAAGTCCAAACAACTGAATAAGTAGGAATCTTGAATGGTATTTTCATATAACTGCAATAAATGAATTTTGCAATGATAAATGCGACAATTATGTTTATAAAGCTTCATTTGTCCCTTCACATCTAAATGAGTATTTGAACCCATATGATGAAGAATTTAAGTCGGAGGAGGAATGTGTAAGGTATTTATGTAATAATTTCTATGAAGTTTATTATGTAAATAAATCTTCAAATTAACTTCTTCTGAAGAATTTTACGCAAGATTCAGTTCCACCACATCAAACAAACCCAATGATTCAAACTGCCGAATACGAGCATGTATCATTTTCTCATCGAGATGTCTTAATCTCGAAAGGCTAAAATCTTCTACACAAAAAGAAGCCATGACAGAACCATAAATAATAGCTGTTTTCATGTTATTGAAACTAGTATCATTTGTACGAGCTAAATATCCAATCATTCCACCCGCAAAGCTATCTCCTGCGCCTGTCGGATCGATTACATCAGAGATAGGTAATCCTGGAGCAAAGAATATTTTCCCCTCATGAAATAATAGTGCACCATGTTCTCCTTTTTTAATAATTAAAAATTTTGGACCGAAGGAATGTATTTTAGCAGCAGCTTTGACGAGACTATGTTCTCCCGATAGTTGTCTCGCTTCTTCATCATTGATCGTCAATACATCTACTTTGGCAATCACTTCCATCAAACGCTCTAATGCAATATCCATCCAAAAATTCATCGTATCTAAGACGACAAGTTTTGGCCGTTCTTCCATTTGATTTAAAACAGATAATTGGATATCTGGTGTAAGATTGCCAAGCATGACATATTTACACTTGCGATAGGATTGAGGTAGGATAGGATTAAAATCAGCTAACACATTCAGGTCGGTAACCAATGTGTCTCTACCATTCATATCCTTATGATATTTTCCAGACCAATAGAATGATTTTTTATTTGGAACTCTTACGAGGCCTTCCATATTTACACCTCTTGCTTTCAGTTGTTCGACCTCATCTTGAGGGAAGTCATCGCCTATTATAGATACTAAGGAAATATCTTTATGCCAATAAGAAGCAGCCCAGCTTATGTAAGTGCAAGCACCGCCAATTACTTTATCCACTTTCCCATAAGGCGTTTCTATGGAATCAAATGCCATAGTACCAACTGTAAGAATACTCATATCAATTTTGTTTTAAAAAGCGAAAGCCTTGCACTTTCGAGCAAGGCTTTCAGAATCTCGCGCCTCTTCTTGGGCTCGAACCAAGGACCTGCGGATTAACAGTCCGACGCTCTAACCAACTGAGCTAAAGAGGCATCCTAATAAATCGGAGTGCAAATATAGAAACTCTCCTATATATGACAAGAATTTTTGTAAAAAACTATCAATAAAATTGAAGATTTTATTCAATTATTATTTTCTCAATCGCCCATCTCCTTTGTTCAGCCTGTATTAAAATTAAATATAGGCCTGGAGTGATTCCTTTACAAGGGATCGTACAGTATTGAGTATCAAGATTTTGATTGGAATTGTAGACTACTTTACCATCTTGAGATAGTAAGGATATATTTGCCCAACCAGTTAAATCTTTTCCTAGCTCTAAATTAATATTTTCTTTAGCTGGATTGGATATAACCTTGATTTTTATGTCTTGGAAATTTTCAGTTGAAGTAATACTATTTGTAATATAATATACTGCTGTATCATTGTAAAGTTCATTATTAAGCTCAATTTCATTGGCTTCAAATGCCACAACAGGTGTTTGATATTTAGGCGTCACCCATTGATAAATTTCAGAAGTTAGAGAAAGTACTGGAATCGGACCTATAAAGCCTTCACCAAATGATTTTGATACCAATTTTAGGCAGGGAAATGATCCAATTGGTGTTTGAACAGTTCCCCATCCATCCACTACAGTATGACGATCCATATTTAATTTAATATCAAATAAATCAACATTAAGATTAGCTGTAACGGTATCTGAGTAGTCTTCTCCAAACTTAATAGGATATTGATAAATTCTAAATTTAGAATTCCATTTGCTCGTTGATGCGGGATCAGCGTTTCCCAAATCGAACAATCCTGTTTGATCTTTAAAATAATAATTTATAGAGGAATCCAAATTTGGTAAATAGTATGATGCCAAGTTTGCTTCTGGGAATTGAGAACTAAAGAATGTCTTTTTGGGATCATCATATATCAGAATCTCTTCAGGTTCACCAGGTATTTCTCCTTTGGTAAAAACCCATGATTGATTTGCACCTGTTTTTTCGCGATCCGCCTTTGTATATTGTGTGTAGTCTAAACGCTTTGTTCTTACTTCTGTTCCAACAGCTGGACTAGAATTGTAAATGATTTGACCAAAACACATACTAGAACTTAAGAAAAGAAAGAATAATGTCTGTTTCATAAAAAATTATTAACTATTACTATTATTATCAGTTTGTTGATCAGCTTCTGAATTTTCTGAATGCAATTCTGGGGATTCATTTATTGTTTCTTCGGGTACAATTTCAGTTAAGCTGACTTCTTCGACTATTTCATCTAGCTTGATGTCTTCTGGGATTTCACTTACTGGAAGAATTTCTGTCATGAATTTTTCTTTCAAACCTGTATCTTCATTACCTGATTGAATTGGTTCATCTTGAGACGCTGCTTTTTTCGCTTTGGAGGCTTTAATTCCTTCAGCCGCCTTAAGTAGTTTTTCAGCTTCTTCAGTCGAAACTGAATCTTGAGCTGAATGTATGTCTTCAGATATTTTGGCTTTAATCTTAGCTTGTTCTTCTTTTAATCTTGTGATGTCTTTAACCCTTTCTATTTGTTTTTCTTCTCTCTTCTTGATCTTATCGGTGATTTTTTCAAGTTTCACTTTTGTTTTTAGGAGTTCGTCCAATTTTTCTTGTTTTGATCGAATTCTATCTTCGATCATTCTAATTTTTGCCACTCTAATTTGAGCTTCTAATTGACCTTGAGAACTTTCGATTCTTTTATTTTCAAATTCTATATCCTTAGTGTCACGTCCGATTGACTGCTCCATTTTTTGAATTGCATTGAGCAAACCATCAAATCGTCTTGAGATGCGGTCATTATTTTCTGAGTCGAAATTTGAATTCGCATGTTCACTTTTGCCTCCATCTCTTTTCTCACGAATTGCTTTAAATGCTTCATTGAGTTTTTTCCACAAAATATCGCGATCTTCTCTGTTGATATTCAATGTTTTAAATTCTTCTTGAATTTTTTTCAAATCATCAAAAAGTGGTTTTAAGACAGCGCCAGAATTTATTTTTTGCTCAATATTGCTTAGTCTTGTATTGATCGATTCAGTAATTTCTTTAGATTTTTGATTAAGCTCTGCATTTAACGCTTTTCTAAGGCTTTTTAGCTCTTCGAATATCGTATTTGCCTTACTTTTTAAACTATCTGAGTGATCTCTAAATAAATTTTTATCATATATATGTTTTTGAACTCCGTCCCACAAACCTTTAAGTTCATCCCATACAGATTGGTCAAATATTTCTAATCGTTTCACTTTATCGGAGAAATCTTCAAGTTCAGTTTTAAAATTGCGATACAATTTCGAAGATAATACGACAAAATGCCATTCCATTTGAGCTCTTTGGATGACATCACTGCGCTCCACTTTGATATCATCTGGCAAAATGCTATCCGACATAGTCAATTCATTGATCCTATGTTCAGCACTAGATGGAATATCGAGATCTTTTCCTTCTCTCCATTCTGACATCATTTGGTTGAAAAATTCTTCGGTAATTTCTCTTTCAGGTATACTCCAGATGTCAATTTTATTTTCATCTGCATTAAGTGCAATTGCCAAAAGTACTTTCTCTTCTTTGGAGTTAATGCCCCAAACCACAATTCTTGATCGCATAAAATTTAATTCTAAACTTTGTAAATATTTGATTTTCAATTCCTTCCCCTTACGGAAGTGTACTTGTAGATTTTAAATTCAAATCGGATAATTAGTATTCAAAAATCAGTCCAAGTTTTTGGTAATACAAAGGTAATTAAGCTTTTTGAATAAAAATTAAAATACGAGCTTCTTTTCTATCAAACCCAATGCAATTTGGACAGCATTTGTGGCGGCACCTTTTCTTAGATTATCTGCCGTAATCCATAGGTTAAGTCCATTTTCTAAAGATTCGTCACGTCGAATTCGACCAACAAAGACTTCATTTTTGTTCCAAGCCTGTAATGGAGTAGGGTATGAAAATTCATCCAAATCATCCAAAACGATGATTCCTGGACTGTTTTTTAATAGAATTTTAATATTTTCTATGTCAAATTGGCCTTTAAACTCGATATTGATAGATTCTGAATGTCCACCGAAGACAGGGACTCTTACCGCTGTTGAGGTTATATTAATAGAAGGACTGGATAAGATTTTACGAGTTTCATGAACTAATTTCATCTCCTCTTTAGTATATCCATTGTCCAAAAAACTATCACATTGTGGAATACAGTTTTCAAATATCGGATGATGATATGCTCGAGGCTCTACTACTGGTTGTCTGTTTTTTTCGGATTCATATTGTTTTACGGCTTTCATACCGGTCCCTGTAAAGGATTGATAAGTTGATATTACGAGTCGATGTATTGGATATTTTTGATGGATTGGATGTAAAACCATCACCATTTGAATCGTTGAATAATTTGTATTGGCTATAATTTTGTTTCTTTAGATATAGCGTTTAGATTGATTTCAGGAACCACAAGCGGAACATTAGGATCCATTCTCCAAGCTGAAGAATTATCAATTACAAAAGTGCCAACTTCTGCAAATTTCGGTGCATATTCTAATGATGTCGCTCCTCCTGCTGAAAAAATGGCAATGGCCGGTCGTGCCTCAATAGCAGATTGCATCGATTGAACAGTAAAAGTTTGTCCTTTCCACAGTATGGTGCTGCCAACTGATTTTTCTGATGCTACTGGAATTAGTTCTGTCACTGGAAAATTGAATTCAGATAATACTTCAAGCATGACATTTCCGACCATTCCAGTGACACCGACGATAGCAACTTTCATCTTTTGAATTTTTGTTGTGCAAAGTAACAAAGAAATCGCCATAAAATATGTTTATGGCGAATTGAAAAATAGGACGTTATGATTTTAAATGGTTACCTTCGTATATAAATTTATTGTATTCATGGAGAGGCATTTAAATTTTTTAAGATTTCTTTTAGTTAATGTAGGCTTAGTTTTAAATTTAACCACTGGATACGCTCAATGGATTGATCAGTTTAGTCAATCTACTTTGAACGCTGCATGGGAAGGTGATAAGGGTCATTTCACAATCTCTAATAACCAATTAAAGCTTTCATCAACTGCGGCAGGGACTAGTCAACTATTTCGGCGAATTGATATGCAAGATAGTATGGAATGGTCATTTTATTTGCAAATGGGATTTGCCACTTCTGCTACCAATTTCATTAGAATTTTTTTAGCAAAAGACAGTCTTGATGAATCATTAGGAAAAAGTTATTATTTAGAAATAGGAGAGAATGGTAACACAGATCGATGGAAATTTTATTCAAGAGATAAAACTGATAGTAAGCTATTAGGTGAAGGTGAAATGGGAAAATTGGCAACAGATCCAGTAGTAGCTAGAATTCGAATTCGCAAGCATAAAGATTTCCGTTTTACAGTTTCTATCAGTTATGATGGTACTGAAAATTTTGTTGAGCATTCGACTTTTAAAGATATCAGTCCATTGAATATTTCAAATGCAATGTTCTCCTTAAAATGTTTTTATACTGATACAAGAAAGGATAAATTTTTCTTTGACGATATTGCGGTTAATTTCACAAATGTAGATGTAGATGGTCCGGATATTCTAGGATTGGAATATGTGAATGAATCAGAAATTGCAGTACTTATGAATGAAGAAGTAGATTTGAATTCACTAATTATTCCTACGAATGTAAGTGTCGAACCAAGTACCTTAATTTCAAACATTGGAGCTATTAATAATGATGCATCTAGACTAAAAATTTCTTTTGTAAATCCACTTATATCTGGCCAATTATACACTTTGTTTTTTAAGCAAATCAAGGATCGTAAAGGGAATATCTCTATTCGAGATTCAATTGATTTTAGTTATACTAAAAAAATTTCCACAAAGAAGCATGATATAATAATCACTGAATTTATGGCTGATCCTAGCCCAACTGTTGCATTGCCTGAAGTTGAATATGTTGAATTATATAATGGAGTTTCTCAACGCATTGATTTAACGAATTTTAATTTGGCAGATGCTAGTGGAAAACATTTGATTCGTTCTGGATTCATTGATGCAAATAGTTTTGTGATCCTTTGTAATCAAAAGGATACGAATCAATTTAAGCCATTTGGGAAGGTGATTGGGCTTAGTAGTTTCCCTAGTATTAACAATTCTGGTGATCAATTATATATTTTAAATGAATTAGGAGAACTACTTCATGAATTGGAGTTTGATCTGAGTTGGTATCAATCTTCAACTAAAAGTGATGGAGGCTATAGTTTAGAAATGAGTAATCCAAATCACTTGTGTAAATCCAATAGAAATTGGTCTGCAAGCAATAATCCTTCTGGAGGTACTCCAGGGCAATTAAATTCAGTTTGGTCTTTCGAAGCTGATACCGAAGGTCCAAAATTGCTACAGGCATATGCTTTAAGTGAATGGGAGATTAAGTTGATTTTTGATGAATCGTTGGATGAGGCTAGCGCTGATTTTTCTAATTACATATTAAATCCTTCAAATAGCATTGCGGCAGTTGAATTGACTTTGCCCTCAAAAAATGAATTGATATTATTGTTAAATAATCCACTTCAAAAAGGGCAGAAGTATAATTTGAAAATTCAAAATATAAAAGACTGTTTATCCAATGTACAAGTTGAATCAAAAGAGGTTGAACTCTTTCTGCCAAGCGATCCATTGCCTGGTGAATTAGTTATAAATGAAATCTTATTCAATCCATTTTCTGGTGGCGTTGATTATATAGAAATCTTTAATCCTACATCAAAAGTGCTGAGTGTTGCAAATTTATTTATCTCAAATTTGTTGACAGATTCTTTACAACTTCCTATTAAATTGGATCGTGTGATGAGTCCAGGATCCTACCTTGTGGCTACAGCATCACCAGAAAATGTAATACAAAATTACCCTTTTCATGATAGTGCAGTTATATACAAAGCTCTAATTCCAAGCTTGGATGATAAAAGTGGAATAGTTCAAATGAGTGTATATTCAAATTTTAAATTTACTGAAATTGATCGAGTAAAATATGATGAACAAATGCATAATCCATTACTAGAATCAAAAGATGGAGTTTCTTTGGAGCGAATTCACCCTAAATTAAATAGCGGCTTGAGTTCAAGTTGGCAATCTTGTTCTGAAGTAATGGAATATGGCACACCTGGAATAAAAAATAGTCAATATGTAGCAATTGATACAGCATTAACTCCTTCAGTACAATATAAATTGTCTTCAGAATATATTACACCAAATGGAGATGGAGACAGAGATTTTTTGTTTATTCAGTTTTTACTCACCAAGCCTGGAACAAAAATCCATGTTGAAGTTTTCGATTTAGCTGGATTGAAAGTTAAAGATTTGAGTCAGGTGATACTCGGAACAAATGATGTCATAAAGTGGCAGGGAGATAACGATTCATTTCAGAAGTTGCCTACAGGCAATTATCTGTTGCACATTACTTATGTGAATTTGGATCAAAAGACTTTGCATAATAAAGCTGTTATTTCCGTAATAAATAAATAAAAATAGAGCTTTTTAAATTCTTGTAGTTTTGAATATCAGATTGCGCTTTGTAAGATCGAAAAATTCAACTACTTTTGAGCTGTGAAACGGTTTCTAGTGAAGTATTTGCGAAATAAGTACATACAATGGATTTTCATTGCATTACTTTGTATAAGTACTTTGCTAATATTATTCCCGCCAGATGTTTTATATTTTAAGAAATTGTCAAATTATGCAGTACACTGGATGTTGTTATGTTTGGTTGCGGGTTTATTTTTTTTAATTTTTAATATACATCGCTTACTTTTTGTCTGTTTTGGAGCTGCTGGAATAATTTGTTTGTTTTTGATGAATAGCTTTAACCCAGAATTGTTCCAAGAGAAAAAATATCAAAAAGAAAGAGGAATTTCAGTTTTGTTTGCCAATCCCAGTTTGAGTAATGACGATTACGCGAGTACGATGAAATCAATTACGATTCCAAATGTAGATTTAATATTGTTGGAGGAAGTAACACCTGATTGGTTTGATATGTTGGAAGATGTAAGACGTATTTATCCATATCATTTACTTTATGTGATGTCAGATTTTAGTGGCAAAGCAATATTATCAAAATTGCCATTGTCAGCACCAGATACAATACTTACAGAAGGTAATTCGATTTTAAAATCAAGTGTTTTGTACGATGGCAAAGATACGATTGATATTTTTGTAAGCAACTCACTTCCACCTCTTACAATGCAAGATTATAATCAATTAAATGATAATTTAGGAATCTTGACAGAGTATATCAAAATTCGAGAAAAGCGATCAATTATTGGAGCTAATTTTAATATCGTCCCTTGGTCTCCTGAATTACTTCAATTTAAATCAAATGTAAATTTTAATTCAAGTAGAAGAGATAATAGTCAAAGTCACTTAACAATGTCTTTTTTGGAATTTTTAACACACCAAAAAATGAGATCCTTTTTTCACAAGATCTTGAATGCAATCAATTTAATATAATTGTTGATACAAGAGAGAATCCACTTGGTTTATTCGGTCGATATTATTTAAAAGGTTGATGAGAGTAGAGATAAAACAATTTTCTGAATTGTCAGTATTTGAACTTTACGAAATTTTAAAGTTGCGTAGTGAAGTATTTGTAGTGGAGCAGAATTGTCCTTATTTGGATTGTGATGACAAAGATCAGGCCTCATATCATGTTATGGTTTATGAAGATGATCAATTAATTGCTTGTGCAAGATGTTTGCCAAAAGATATTTCGTATGCAGGTTATTGTTCTATAGGGAGAGTAGTTTCTTCATTGAAATTTCGAAGATCAGGGGCAGGTAGATACGTAATGGAACAAGCAATACAATGTTGCGAAAAAGAATTTCCGGATGTAAGGATAAAAATTTCTGCACAATCTTATTTAAAAGTGTTTTATCGCAGTTTTGATTTTGAGGAAGTTGGTGAAGAATATTTGGAGGATTTTATTCCACATTGTGCAATGATTAGAAAGTAGATAGAAATATGCAAGAGTATAATACCCGGATTGATGCCTTTACACAAGAATTGAAAATTAGCTCTAAACATGATAGATGGTATGTTATAGTTAGAGTGATAACTATTCTTTGTTTTATTGTTTTCGGATTTTTATTTGTTAAAACAATTCGATATGAGTTTCTTTTTTTGAGTTTAAGTTGCTTGTTGATTTTTTTTATAGTAATGAGATTTCATAAGAAAATTTTACATCAAATCGATTTACTTTCTATATTACTACAAATCAATAAGAATGAGCTGAATGTTTTGAATGGGGAAAAGAATAGATATGATAATGGAAGCGAGTTTAACATACCAGGTCACCATTTTCATTTGATTTAGATTTTTTTGGTGAAGCATCTTTATATCATTATTTGAATCGATGTGGAACTTATCCGGGCAGACATTTTTTTGCAACATATTTGTGTGATCCTTTGTCTAGCGAACAAATTGTAGAAAGCCAATTGGCAATAAAAGAACTTGCAGCTAAGGTGAATTTTCGACAAGATGTTTTGGCGTTTGGGATTAAGTCTGAGGATTCAAAAAAAGTTATAGCCAATTAGTAAATTGGTTACATCAAAAGAGTTTATTTTCTTCAAGTGTGGCAAACATTATTATTTGGATATCACCTATATTTCTTATACTTTCCTTTTTATTTATCTTAGTTTTGACATAACTATTTTTTGGAAAATATGCTCTAGTATATTTATTTTTAACCTATTTTATTTTTCTACATTTGCAAAGAAGATCCAGTTAGATTTATCACATTTTGAGACAGCTGCAAATCAATTGGAGCAATATAGAAGTATATTTCAGAAAATTGAAAGTGAAAATTTTGAAAGTAAATTGCTAAATCAATTACAGGGAAAACTTGTCGAGGGAAATTATAAAGCGAGTACAGCTATATCCAAATTATCATCATATATCGATTCCTTGCACACAATGCTGAATTTGCCAATTGCTGTTTTATTCAATGGTATTTTTTTGTTTCATGTGAGAAAATATTTAGATTTGTTAAAGTGGAAACAGAGTTCGAATGCAAATTTTGTGGAAGCATTTGAAGTTATAGGAAGAGTGGAAGCATTGAATAGTTTGGCAAATTTCTCTTTTAACAATCCAGCTTATGTTTTTTCTGAAATTAATGAGAGAAAGATGATTCAATTTCAAAATTTAGGCCACCCATTGATTCCAGAAAAGTTCGAGTGACTAATTCAATTGATTTTGATAAACAAAGATTTATGATTTTGAGTGGTTCGAACATGTCGGGTAAAAGTACATTTCTGCGAACTCTGGGTGTAAATCTTATACTTGCAAGGATCGGTGCCCCAGTTTGTGCAAGTCATGCGTCAATCCATCCTATGGATGTATGGGTGTCTATGCGATTAGCAGATTCTTTAGCAGAAAATGAATCGTATTTTTTTGCCGAGGTGAAACGATTGAAAGAAATAGTAACGCCACCCAAATGGGAAATTGTTTTATACTGTTGGATGAAATATTGAGAGGAACTAATTCAGACGACAAGCAGAATGGAACAATTGAAGTGATAAAGAAATTAATGTCAAATCAGGTTATTGGCGCATTAGCCACTCATGATATTGAGGTTTGTCAGATGACTGAGGATTATGGTTCGGTTTTATTCAATAAATGTTTTGAAGTAGATATTTTAGAGGATAATTTGTATTTTGACTATAGACTTCGAGATGGTATTTGCAAAAATCGAAGTGCAAGTTTTCTTATGAAAAAAATGGAGATCATTTGATGGTATAAAAATTTAGCTATTCTGCCGCTTGATGTTCTGTTGAAATCTGATCAATCCTATGGTTAGAAACGCTAAGATTTTCTTTAATAAAATACTCTATCGGAGACTTAGATAGTTATTTATAACTATTAATATGAAAAATAACTATAATTATTTGCAGGATTTTCAAGTTTTCGCTATGTTTGAATGTTATAAGACATAAGTTTAAAAGGCGTTTGATATTTTGGTAAATTTAGTGTTTTATATGGCGATTGAATGAATGCAACAATTGATTATTTAATAAGTAGGGATTATTATTAATTGAATTGTTATGAAGATAAAAATTGGAGTATTCGATGATTTAAAATTGGTAACGAATTGGCTTAAAGAGTCTTTAAAGAAATTTGAAGATATTGAGTTTGTTTGGACAACTAATACTATTGAAGAGACATTGAGGAGAATTCAACTTCAACCTGTTGACATTCTGATTGCAGATGTGCTTACAGGAGAGGAGGTTGGATTGGAATTATTTGAGTCCATCCAACGAATGGAGCCCTGCACCAAAGTTATTGCTTTTAGTCAAATTAGTGATAAAACAATTATTGATTATTTATATAATTATGGTGTATCAGCATTTGTAAATAAAAATGAACCTATTGAAGAACTGTATCAAGTCATTACTAATGTAATGCATGAAGCCAAGGTGAAACATAAGCATTCAACTGCCCCTCCTGTTCTCACCAGTAAGGAAATATTGATTGGTAAATATTTGTCTCAAGGATTAGCTTCAAAAGAAATTGCTACCTTGACGAATAATTCTGTTCATACAATCAATAACCAAAAAAATCATCTACTAGAGAAATTTTCTTGTGCGAATTCAACAGAATTAGTATTGAAATTATGTAAAATGGGCTATATTTCGGTTTGATTTCTTTTTATACAAATGCAAAAACCTCAGAACCTTTTATTTTTTTTAGTTGTAGTTTTTAAATGCTTTGGACAAAGTCCAAGTCTTGAAATTCAAAAATTAGAAAAACAAATCTATTCTTTAAATAATAAATTTGAGTATGAAAAATCTCAACAGATACTCTTTGAAGGTATAAAAAACCCTGCATTGACCCCAGAGGATAAGTTTTACCATTACCTTTTTCTATCATTTACCTATAAAAGACTTTTTGATTATCCTAAAGTAATTGAGTTTCTAGAAAAGGCAAAGGATGAAGGTAATCGAACAAAGCATACCGAATTTTTCAATACGATCTTTCAGTGTGAGATGGCATATGTGTTTTTTGATATTCAAAATATGACGCTGCTGATAGTATCATGAACAAGTTGGCTGCAACGCAGTATAAATTCATTAGTCCAAGCGATAAAGCTTCCTTAATAATGCAGCAAGCCTATTTAAAATATATTAATGATGATAATAAAAAAGCTGAGTCACTTTACCTTTCGGCAATTGATATAATGAAAGAGACAGAACCATGCAACTTGCCTAACATTTATGTAAAATGTATTCAGCTTTATGCAAAGTTGAAGGATGTAAAGAGAGTTAAGGAGTATGCCAATAAGGCAATTCATATAGCAGATTCATGTAATATTATAAAATATAAAATCTATACTTATGAGATGCTAGAAGCAGCATATATTGATTTGGATTCATTTAAAGCCAGTGTTCGAGTGAGGAAAAGTCTAGATACATTAACATCAGTCTATAATCGTGAGCAGTATGCCTTGAATTTAGCTAATTTAGAACTTAAGTATAATGCAGAGGTCAATGAAAAAATTGCATCAAAACAAAGATTTATTCATAGCCTTTATACAATAGCAATTATTGCGACAAGCCTCATTGCATTAATATTATTTTTTATTGGACGTAAACTAAGGCTACAAAAAGAAAACTAACTAAACAAAATGCTTTGCGTCAAAATTTGATCCAAATTTTATCTCATGATATAAAGGAACCCTTATTAAGTGCTCAGATACTTACTGAAAAAATTAAATTAGACATTAGTTCCCCAAGAGATTTGGCAACACAAATAAATAATCAATTGAGTTTGACAAAATCGATTTTGAAGAATATGATTGCTTTGATTCAAGAAGAGAAACCTGAAACATTAACTCATCCTGATGTGGTTCGCATTTTGAATTCAATTGTCGAAAAATTATTTGTAAAAATCAATGAGAAAAAATTGAAAGTTGTAGTTGATGAAACTATTAAAATTGAGAGCCAATTGAAAATTTCTGCTGCTGTACTGGAGAGTTTGTTGACAAATTTGATTATCAATGCAATAAAGTATAGTTTTTTGAATGGAGAGATCAATATTTCTTTTGACAAAAAATCAATTTACATTCAAGATAATGGAACTGGTGTATCAAAGGAAGTATTGTCGGATATTGGTAATGTAGCATTGGAATCTAAAGAAGGAACACATGGTGAACGCGGCACTGGTCTCGGTTTGTATCTAATAAATCAAATGTTGAAGGACACGAACATTTCATTTGCTTTCATAAATATGCCTGTCGGGGTAAGCGTAGAGATCTCCATTAATTAACCTGTCGTTTATTTGGTTAATATTAGCTATAACTTGCTTAAGTATTTAATATACATATATTTATATATGTAAAATTAATCTATATGTAATTACATATAACTATTTTATTTTACTTCTAGTAGCCCTAATTTTGTATTGAATTCAATTTACTTAAACGACTTATTTATTATTTATGAAAAAAGGATTTGCATTATTTTTTATGATGCTATTTAATCTGGTCGCATATCAACTTTTTGCTCAAAGCGAATACCAAAAGACTAGATTTAATACTGTAGAAGAAAAAAATTTTTATAAAATTTCTGAGAATGTAAAAAAAGTTCTGTGGGAGGAAAGATTAAAAGCAACAACACCTTCTGAGAAAAAATCAAACGAGAATGAACTTATAAAATTTGGCAGATGGCAATATTTTTGGAAAGATTTTGTCAATCAAGATGGTAGTCTTCCTACTCAATGTCTAGATATCGATTTACTTCAGTTGAAACCTAATTCACCTTTACCTACTTTACAAAATGAAAGTAATGTGTTAAATGAAAAGAACTGGAAGCAAGTTGGACCAACAAAGAGAGTAAATCTAATGGACATGTAACTTATCCAGGAATGGGAAGAGTGAATGTAGTGAGAAAAATTGGTCCTTCCACTTATATAGCTGGTACACCTCAAGGTGGTATTTGGAAAACTGTAGATAATGGGGTTAATTGGGTGCCGAAAACAGACGGGATAGCTTTTATGAGTATTGGTGATATACGAATGAATCCCAATGATTCAATGAAAATGTATGCCATAACTGGTGATAGAAATATGATTTCTTCTCAAAGTATTGGAATCATAAAGTCAACAGATGGAGGAGATACATGGAGTACTACAAGCTTAGTTTTAACTCCTGAATTAGACAAATCAAACTCCAATATTGGGATAAAACCAAATAATCCTAATCACATGATTGCGGTAGTGCAAAATTATGTTTATTATACGACCGATGCTTGGAACACATATACAAAGGGAATTTATATGGAAGGAGGATTAGATGTTTTATATACTAACGATTTTATAATAATATCGGATGAAAAGGATCCATATTTAGAAGTACAGATAATGGAGCAACTTTTGAACGAATTTATTTGAATGCTGAAGGCCAGTTTGGGGTATTGCACTTAGATTTAATCCAATACTAGTTGGTAAGCAGGATTCATTTTATGGTAAAGATGTTTATTTTTTAGCAGGTAAGAAAAATGGTGCGATTTTATATAAGGCAAGTGCCTCTCAAATACTTTTTGCAACGCAAGAATTGCCATTAAGCCCAGTAAAGCTTGGTGCTACAATTCCTGACTTTAATCCAAAAGATGTATATTGTGTTGTGCTTGCTGTAAATCCAAACAATATAAATAAAATTATGGCGCTTGGAGAGGAAGGCTATTATTCAAGTGATGGAGCTGCAACATGGGCTAAAAAAATGGATGTCTTTACTACTTATAAAAGTCGCCAAACTTATGTTCACTCAGATCATCACTTTGCTGAATTCATCGACGATACCACAGTTTTGGTTGGTCACGACGGTGGTGTCAGTTTAATAAACACAAAAGCTGATCCTTTCGGACATACAGACATTACAGGAAATATGATCATTAGTCAGATTTATCGTCAGCAATATATAATGCGGATAAGAATAATGAGAACTTGCTTTTGGGGACACAAGACAATGGCGGATTTTCAAAATCACCTTCTACTAAAGGCGGAGAATGGGTAGCCGCACTAGGAAGTGATGGAACCGCTGCAGGTATTAATCATCGTGATCCACTAATTCGTTTTATGGGTGGAATTCATGGAGCATTGCATAGGACAAATACGGCTTATTTAGCTGATTATAAAGACGGAAATGAAGTAATAGGTTCAGATCCAAAAAATTCCCCATTTGTTTGCGAAGTAATCATTCATGATCAGAAACCTAATGTTGTTTTTGCAAGCCAAAATGAATTAAAATTTTCTTTTGATACTGGAAAGACTTTTTATAATGCACCATTTATATGGAATTATTTTGTGGCTTTAGATGAAATCTGATCAGTATGCGGATCGCATTGCTGTGATACAAAAGGTAAGGCTCAAAAATTGGTAAAATATGATACCTCAGCTACAATAGACCCATTTAAAGCTTTTACTGATTTAAACGATATATGGCTCTACAGGCATCACTGTAAATTTTAATTCTGTTTGTCTTGCTTCAACAAATAACAAGGTAATATATGCTTCGGTTCCTGGATTAGATTCAACAAAAAAGGTATTTAAATCTACAGACAATGGGCTTACTTGGACTAATATTACTTTTGATTTACCCAATGTTAGTGTAAGAAAAATTTTGAATCAAGTAGCAGGGATAGGAAGTTTTGAAGAAATTATCTACGTAGCTACTAATCTTGGCGTATATGCTCTCATTCGCGAAACTGAAAACTCGAAAGAAGTGGATAAAAGTTGGAAAAATGCTGCCCAATGTAGCAGTGAATGATTTGGATATTAATTATTCATCATTAAAATTGTATGCTTCAACTTTTGGACGTGGTTTGTGGAGTTGGATGTGAATTATTCGGTAAATTCAACTGGAATAAATGACAATAAAATAACTGAAGATCACTTTCAAGTTTATCCAAATCCATCATCTGCAAATCAGTCTGTTCAGATTGAATTACCTCAAAATGTTAACGAAGCAAAGTATACTTTATATAATTATGTAGGTGGAATTTTGAAGTCAGGAAATTTAACAAGATCAGAAAATGTAATATCGTTGAATGGCATTGCACCTGGTCTTTCTTTAATGTCATTGGAGGTTGATACAAATTAAGTATTGTAAAAAAATTGTGGTAGAATAGAATTTTTAGATTTTTCTTTTTTCATTTAATGCTATTTTAGTTTTAAAGATTTCTTAAACTTTTGAATTGTGAAGTTTATATGTTTATAGTTTATGATAAGTCACCCTCTTTCTAAATTTCACAAGGGGAATAAGTAAACTATAAATTGAACTCGAATATTTTGAATGTACTTCAATCTCATTTATATGGTAAAACTTGGATGGTCATTTATGTCAAAAATAATTGCAAATTTATTGAAATAAATCCATCTTGCCAGAAGCATCAAAATCGATTTCCAAAAAATTTTAATCATGTTACACTTAAGTCATTTGAAATGATCAATATTAGTTGGGATTTTAGTATGAAACTATATCGAATATTCAAAATTAGTGTGTCAATTAATATGTATTATTTTGGATATTTTGCATTGATAATATAACAGGATTAGATAATCCTAGCTATGTTATAATCATTTTATTTCCTTACCTTAGTAGCCATAATTTTGGTATTGAAATAAACTTATTTAACCAACTTATTTATTACATATGAAAAAGATTTACATTATTTTGATGATGCTATTCAGCTTTGCGGCATATCAAGTTTTAAAGTACAAAGTGAATACCAACAAGCCAGGATTTATTACTGTTGAAGAAAGAAATTCTCATAAAATTTCTGGAAATGTGCAAAAAGCTTTGGTCATTGAAAATTAAAAGCGGTAACCCTGTCAGAAAAAATCAATTGAAAAGGAAATTAAACAATTTGGTCGATGGCAATATTACTGGAAAGATTTTGTAATCAAGATGGTGTCTTCCTACCATTGCCTTGATTTGGATTTGCTTGGGCTGAAGCCTAATTTCTTTTACCTAACTTACAAAACTGAAAGTAATGTGCTGGAATAAGGAAAAGAACTGGAAGCAAGTTGAGCCTGGTTATCAAGAGTTGATGCTCATGAATATACAGACTTTCCAGGAAAATGGGAAGAGTGAATGTAATTAGAAAATTGGGTCCTACTACTTACATATAGCAGGAACACCTCAAGGTGGAACTTGGAAGACTACTGACAATGGAACTAATTGGTTACGGAAGACAGATGGGATTGCTTTGTTAGGTATTAGTGATATTTTGTGTCAATCCAAATGATCCTATGAAAATGTATGCTGTTACAGGTGATAGAGAGAAGCATACTGCTCTCTGTATTTTAACTATAAAATCACCTGATGGAGGAGAGACATGGGATAATCATGTTTATGGGTAAAACCAGAATTCAAACAAAGCAATTTCTAATCTAGGCGTAAATTTGAACAATCCCAACTACACGTTGGCTGTCATACAAAGAGATGTATATTATACCACAGATGCTTTTTTTTTTTTGGGTAACATATAAAAGGCCCCAATATTCAAGGTGGATTAGATGTATTGTATACTACTGAACTATTTTTTAATATCAGGGATATTTCTTTTGGAGGGATACAGAGCACAGATAATGGTGCAAATTTTGTACAAATTTATGATAATAATGAAGGAGAAAAGGCAATATCGTTTTATGATTTAACCCATTTTCAGTTGTTGGAAATGAAGTTTATTTCTTAGCTTAAAAGAAGAATGGACTAACTCTTTATAAAGTGTTAATAGCTCAAATAATGGCTGCAACAGAAGAAATAAATTAGTTGCAATAAAAGTGTGGTGGAACTATACCTGACTATAATCCCCAAGGTATTTATAATGTTGTTTTTGTAATAAAATCCATTGGCGCCAAACAAAATAATAGTCTTAGGAGTAGATGGTTATTATTCTACAGATGGAGCTGCCACATGGGCTAAAAAATGGATGTGCTTATAATAGTAAAACAAGGGAGTGAAACTTATGTTCACTCCTGATCATCACTTTGGGTTGAGTTCACGGATGATACTACAGTTTTAATTGGACATGATGGAGGGGTTAGTATCGTCAATGTAAATACTCAACCTTTTAGGCATACTTCGACATAATACACAGGGAATATGATTATTGGGCCAGATTTATAATGGTGCAATTTATAATTCGGATATGAATAACGAAAACTTTTATTAGGTTTGGCAAGACAATGATGGGTTTTCAAAATCACCAAGCACCAAATCTGGAAAATTGGGGTTGCGGTGGCTGCTGGGTGATGGAACTGCAGCTGGAATAAATCATCGTGATCCATTAATCTGTTTTATGGGCGGGAACTAATGGAGCGTTATATAGAAATCCACTACTGCTTATTTTAAAAATTATAATGATCATACTCTTGCCATTCTCTCGATCACAGCACTGCTCCTTCAGTTTGGTGAGGTAGTAATTCATGATCAAAATCCCAACCATGTTTTTGCAGGCCATGGAGAATTAAAATATTCAAAAGATGCAGGTCTAACATTTCAAGATGTAGGTCAAGAATTAAGAGTAGGGCCAACAGCAGAAATTGATCAATATGGTGATCGCATAGCAGTGATTGGAACGAATGGTCAGAAATTAGCAAAATATGACAGTTACTGGGAGCATTTTCTAATGTAACTGATATCGTTAAACCTACAGGCATTACTGTTAATTTTAATTCAATTTGTCTGGCCTCAACAAATAGTATGATCATGTATGCTACGATTCCAGGATTGGATGTAGGAAATAAGGTATATAAATCTACTGATAATGGATCTGATTTGGACCAATATTACTCGATTTACCAATGTTAGAAAAGTACTGAATCAGGTAACAGGAACTGGAAGCTTTGAGGAAATTATTTATGTTGCTACTAATGTAGGTGTATATGGTCTTATTCGAGAAACAGAAAATTCGAAGAAGTGGGTGAAAGTTGGAAAATTGTTTCCTAATGTAACAGTATACGATTTGGATATCAACTATACTTCATTAAAATTATATGCTTCAACTCACGGAAGAGGATTTTGGGAATTGATGCAACTTATTCTGTAAATTCAACTGGTATAAATGACAACAAGTTAACTGAAGATCAATTTCAAATATATCCAAATCCATCAACTACAAATCAGTCTGTTCAGATTGAATTACCTGAATATGTTAATCAAGCTAATTATGCTTTATTTAATTATGTTGGTGGAAATTTGAAAACTGGAGTGATATCAAGATCAAATAATTTAATTTCACCGGATGGTATGGTATCCAGGTTTTATATTTACTTTCTCCTTTGAAGTTGATCATGTGAAGATATTGTAAAAATTAGTGGTAAACAGGAGTTGATATTTTTTTATCATTTAATGATATTTTTGTTTTAATACAGTCTAAAAACTTCAAGAATTGCGATGTTGATATATTTATAGTTTATTTGGGTCACCCTAATTTTTCCTTTTAAAATTTACAAGGAATTTTCTTAAACTTCAAATTGAACTGTGAATCTTGTCAAATACTTATAGGAATACATGGTTGTAGAAAGAATTTTTATATCATTTGCTTGGTGAAAATTGAATGGTCATTTATGTTAAAAATAAGTGTAAATTTACGAGGACAAACCTATTTTTTAGTAGAATTCTTAAAATTGATCTTATAGATAACTTTAATTACAAGTACTCAAGATTATTCAAAAAATTATTAATATTAGTTGGAATCTCATTTTTTGTAAATTACAAGTTTGAAATTTCTACACCAAAAATGTAAAAATTCATTTTAGATCATTGCATAATAATATTATTTTAATTTGATAATCCTAGCTATATATAAACTATTTTCTGCATGAAATATAACCAGTAGTTTTGTAATATAAAAAATTTATTTAATCCATTTAATTAATCATCTTATGAAAAAGGATTTACATTATTTTTCTAATGCTATTTAACTTTGCGGCATATCATCTTATAGCTCAAAGCGAATACCAAAAAGCCAGATTTAATACAGCCGAAGAAAGAAATTTTTATAAAATTTCTGAGAATGTACAAAAAGAATTGGCGATTGAAAAATTAAAAGCGATAACGCCTTCTGAAAAAAAAGCAATTGACAAAGAAATTAAACAATTTGGTCGTTGGCAATATTACTGGAAGGATTATGTAAATCAAGATGGGAGTATTCCTACTCACTGCCTTGATTTAGATTTGCTTCAATTGAAGCCTAATTCAGCTTTACCTAACTTAAATAGTGAAAGCAGTGTATTAAATGAAAAGAATTGGAGACAAATTGGACCTACAACTAGAGTAGATGCACATGGATATACAGCCTTTCCAGGAATGGGAAGAGTGAATGTTATCAGAAAATTAGGTCCTACTACTTATATCGCAGGTACACCGCAAGGTGGTATCTGGAAGACTACAGACAATGGCGTTAATTGGGTGCCGAAAACAGATGGGATCGCTTTGTTAGGTATTAGTGATATTAGAGTCAATCCAAATGATCCAATGAAAATATATGCTGTAACAGGTGACAGGCATAAGGATGCTTCTTTAAGTATTGGCATTGAAGTCATTGATTGCGGTGAAGGCTGGAGCAACAAGTCTAGTTTGACGCCCGTATTGATAAATACCCAAATTTGGGTAAAGAAACCCAATAATCCTGACCCAAAATGGTAGCAGTACTGCAACAAGATGTGTATTATACTTCTGATGCATGGGCTACACACACAAAAGGAACCGATATTCAGGGTGGATTAGATATAATATATACAAATGACTTTATTTTGATTTCAGATATTTTTGGTAATATATTCAGAAGTACTGATAACGGTGCAAATTTTGTAATGATATACAGTAATAATGAAGGTGAAAGTAATATTTCTCTTAGATTTAATCCTACTGTAGTTGGCAATGATGTTTATTTTTTGGCTGCAAAGAAAAATGCACCTGTGCTTTATAAAGCTAGTATTGCTCAAATAAATGCTGCAACAGAAGCAAATAAATTAGTTCCAACAAAGGTTGGAGGCACAATATCAGACTATAATCCACAAGGTGTATACAACGTTGTACTTGCAGTAAATCCAAATGATATAAACAAAATTATAGTTCTTGGCGTAGATGGCTATTACACTAATAATGGAGGTGCAACATGGGCAAAAAAAATGGATGCATACAATAGTCCAACGAGTGGGGAAACGTATGTACAATTTGTAATTATCACTCGCTGGAGCTCATGATGGATGATAACACTGTTTTGGTTGGACATGGCTTGAGGAGCTGGATGATAAATATAAGTACACAGCCTTTCGGTCACACAGACATTACAGGGAATTTAATTATTAGTCAAATATACCATGGAGCAATATACAACTCAGATATGAATAATGAGAACTTCCTTTTAGGTTTACAAGACAATGATGGTTTTTCAAAATCACCTACAACAAAAAAATTCAAAACTGGGTAGCCGTACTTGCTGGTGATGGAACAGCAGCGGGAATAAATCATCGCAATCCTTTAATCCGTTTTATCGGAGGAACACATGGATCGTTGGATAGGACGAGTTCGGCCTATCTAGCTGATTATAAAGACCAAACTCAGGTTATTGCTTCCAATGAAAGTACTGCACCTTTTGTTTGTGAGGTAACCATTCACAATCAAAATCCTAACCATGTTTTTATGACACATGGACAACGGTAAAATATTCAAAAGATGCAGGTCAAAACTTTCCGCAAGATGTTATCGGTGGGGAATTGGTGTATGTAGGCCAACTGATGAAGTCAGATCAATATGGAGATAAATTGCAGTAATAGGAAAAATGGCCAAAAGTTAGCAAGATATGATACAGTTACTGGAACTTTTTCTAATATAACGGATATCGTTAAACCGACAGGGATTACTTCTAATTTTAATTCTATTTGTCTTGCTTCAACAAATAATACGGTAATATATGGTACGGTATCAGGGTTAAACGCAGGAAATAAAGTTTTTAAATCTACAGATAATGAAAATACTTAATTAATATTACTTTGATTTGCTCTAAGTTTATTATAGAAAAGTTCTTAAACCAAGTTGTTGGTACGGCAAGCTTTAATAGAAATAATTTATGTTGCTACAAATGTTGGAGTGCATATCTTATTCGAGAAAAACTGAAAACTCGCAAAGAAGTGGACTAAAATTGGAAATTGTTTCCTGAATGCAACTGTATAAGGATTTGGATATAAACTACTTCATTAAAAATTATATGCTTCAACTCATGGACGAGGATTTTGGGAATTGATGTGAATTATTCTGTAACCAATTGGTATAAATGACAACAAGTTAACTGAAGATCAATTTCAAATATATCCAAATCCATCAACTGCCAATCAGTCTGTTCAGATTGAATTACCTCAATATGTTAATCAGCTAATTATACTTCATTTAATTATGTTAGTGGAATTTGAAATCTGGAGTGATATCAAGATCAAATAATTTAATTTCAATGGATGGCATTGGTCCAGGACTAGTACTGACTTTCTTTGAGGTTGATCACAAGATATTGTAAAAAAATAGTAGTGGAACAAACAAATAAGTACTGGTTTCTTGGCATTTTGGCCTCTTTCTTTTTCGGTAGGATGCTGTAATACTTTAAAAATAAAGTAGAATGCTGAAGTTTTTAAACTTTATCCTGGTCAGCAAAATATGCCTTCTGAAATGTGATCAGATTTCTACTTACATCAAATGAACCCGTGAATATCGGCGAATGGATAGAATTAAGATCAGAAAAGTTATTTTAAAGCTACCTATCACCAGTATTGTCGATAAATCCAACACTTTCAGAAATGCAA